>NVXA01000004.1 GCA_002746395.1 Paracoccaceae bacterium | reverse complement strand
TGAAAGAAAAGTGGAACCAGTGAGATTGGCAGCCTGAATGAAACCATGATCCATCTTAAATTGGCTACTGACTGGTCGAAAATGTAGGACCACCTCTCTGCTCAATGTACACTATTGATATCAATAGAAAGACGTATCGCTGAGATGTTGGGTTTTGCTTTATATTTTGTTCAAGGGCTCCTTGTAATAATAATAATGTTTCTGATGACTTTTACTACTGTTCGGCTGCTTATAAAAACTAAACGAAAGCGAATGGAGTTGTTACCAGATGAAGATGACAGAACGCGCTATTCGTCTCTTCCTGATGTTTTTCCAAAGCGCATTCCAAAAACTAAAAATGGAAAACTTTTTGCTATGTATCAGAAAAAATACCTTTGCGAGTCGACAAAGATTTTTGGGATCGCCTTTGGCTTGGCACTAATCATTTGGATACTTGATCAATTACAATAAGGGGAACTACTAATGACTGTTGCGTATTATGGATATGAGCCAATTGAGGAACAGACCTTCGCTGATTATATGGAGGAAACTTGGGGCACCGGTCATAAAATTGCGCGTCTCTGCGTGGCTTCAACGTTGTAACTCAAGGAAATAACGAAAATTTCCAGACCAAACACATATGCGTAATATGAGACGGACTGTTTGGCTGGGGAACCAGGATTCGAACCTGGACTAACAGAGTCAGAGTCTGCGGGTCTACCGTTAACCTATTCCCCAGTAGAAGGCCGTCATTTACGCAACTGCTTGGCTAAGGTCAAGGGGCGAGGCGCTTATTCAGAGGGCAGATTAGAACGTGAAACTGCGGCAAAAACACCGGTGGAAATAACTGTCATCTTTTTGACAGTTAGCAAATGTTATGGCAGGAAAAATAAACTAATTTTGAGGATAGCATGCAACAGAAAACGCGCGCGAAAGTATTGAAAACACTGCGGACATCACACGCATGGCTGGCGATTGTTGTGCTGCCATGGATTCTTATGATTGGGCTTACCGGATTCTATATGAACCATTCCAAAGCCATTATTAATTTCATTACACCCGTTGGATACGACGAATCTCTGTTCGCTACATGGCCAAATCCGGTCGAGGTTACGCGGGACGCGGCGCTTGGTTTAGCTGAAACTATTTGGCCGGGCGAAGAGGTCACAAAATTCGTCACTAAACCCTATCATGACCGTCCCAGCTACATAATGGATTTGCCGTCCGGGCAGGTGATCGTCAGCCGTGCAACTGGCCATTATTTCGTCAAATATGGTTTCACCCGTGAGACGCATGCGCCCGATGGCACACTTTTGCATAGCAAAAAGTATTGGGGGTCGATCTTTAAAACCTTGCACACGCGTGGGTGGCTAAGCAATCGTTTCGGAACGTGGATTGCGGACATTACCAGCTTTTCATTGGTGTTCTTCTCACTAAGTGGACTGTTTTTATGGTGGATGCCTAGGGCGAAAAAGATCGGGCGGATGGTTCGTCGCGGCTAGGGGCTTGATCTGGTTGGGCCGACCTGCCATAAAACGCACATGAAAAACGAACTTTGCATTATCGAGATTTGCATTATCTGCTGACATATCGTCCGCGGCGCGTCTTTCTGTTTTCAAATTGATTTCAAAATGCTAGGCCCGCCGCAGGGAATATTGCGACCGGGAACGAGCCATGACCAAGATCAAACTGTATAACACCAAGACCCGCACGAAAGAGGATTTCGTGCCAATCGACCCTGCCAACGTGCGGATGTATGTCTGTGGCCCGACCGTCTATGACCGCGCCCATATCGGCAACGCGCGCCCCGTGGTGGTGTTTGACACGCTGTTCCGGTTGCTGCGCCACAAGTATGGGCATTATGCCGTGCGTTATGTGCGGAATTTCACCGACGTGGACGACAAGATAAACGCGCGCGCGGCCGAGATGAAAGCCAACGGCGACACCCGCGATTTGAAGGCCATCATCCGCGAGCTGACCGACCAGACGATTGCCTGGTATCACGAGGATATGGAGGCGCTAGGAACGCTGCGCCCAACGGACGAGCCGCGCGCGACGGAATATATTTCCCAGATGGTAGCGATGATCGAGGTGCTGATCGAGAAGGGCAATGCTTACGTTTCCGAAGGCCACGTTCTGTTCGACGTGAATTCTTATGATGCTTACGGCGCGCTGTCTGGGCGCAAGCTGGAAGACATGCGTGCGGGCGAGCGGGTGGAGGTGGCGAATTACAAACGCGACCCGATGGATTTTGTGCTGTGGAAACCCTCAAGCGATGACCTGCCGGGATGGGACAGCCCGTGGGGTCGTGGCCGTCCGGGCTGGCATATCGAGTGTTCTGCGATGTCACTGGAACTGCTTGGCGCGACCTTCGATATTCACGGTGGCGGGCTAGATTTGCAATTCCCGCACCACGAAAACGAAATAGCCCAAAGCTGCTGCGCCAATCCTGACGGGGGCTTTGCGAATGTGTGGATGCACAACGAGATGATACAGGTCGAGGGCAAGAAGATGTCCAAGAGCTTGGGGAATTTCTTTACGGTTAAGGATTTGTTAGACAAAGACATTCCCGGGGAGGTGATCCGGTTTATTCTGCTAAGCACGCATTATCGCTCGCCGATGGATTGGACTGAGAAGAAGATTGCCGAGGCCGACGCTACGCTTCGAAAGTGGCGTGCGTTGATCGAAGGTGTCGAGTCTGCACCCAGCCCATCCCCGATGATAGTCGAGGCTTTGGCGGATGATCTGAATACGGCAGGAGCGATTACGATACTGCATGCTTTGGCGAGCGCAGGCGATGCAGCCGGGTTAAAGGCGTCAGCAGAGGTAATTGGCCTGCTAACGGAGGAGCTGGGGCATTGGTGGTTACTTGAAGCGGATACGCCCACCGAAGAATTTATTTCCAAAGCCGAATATTGGATTGAAGAAAGGGCAATTGCAAAAAGAAATAAAGACTTTGAACGGGCGGACAAAATTCGTGACACATTGGCACTGATTGGCATTATGCTTTCAGATTCATCTGAGGAGACTAGGTGGATGCTGAACGTAAAAGCAGAACATTTAGGAGAATGGGAGTTACTCGAATGACTAAAGAACGCCTCTATCTCTACGACACCACCCTTCGGGATGGGCAGCAAACCCACGGGGTGGATTTTTCGGCTGAGGATAAGACCCGCATCGCCAAGGCGCTCGATGAGCTTGGCATTGATTATGTTGAGGGCGGTTGGCCCGGGGCTAACCCTACGGACAACGACTTTTTCGCGGCAGCGCCGAAGCTGAACATCGCAACGTTTGCAGCGTTCGGGATGACCAAACGGGCAGGGCGCTCGGCGGCGAACGATGATGTGCTGGCGGCGGTGATCAACGCGAATACGCCTGCCGTTTGTCTGGTTGGAAAGTCTCATGATTTCCACGTAACCACCGCGCTGGGGATCACGCTGGCGGAAAATGTCGAGAACATCAAAGGCTCGTTTGAACATCTCAAAACTTTGGGTCGCGAGGCGCTTTATGATGCCGAACATTTCTTTGATGGCTTCAAGGCTAACCCCGATTACACGCTGGAATGTTGCAAGGTGGCTTACGACGCAGGGGCGCGCTGGATCGTGTTGTGCGATACCAACGGTGGCGCGCTGCCTGACGATGTAACCAAGGCCGTCAAAGCCGTGATTGCGTCTGGCATTCCGGGCGATCACGTCGCCATCCACACCCACAACGATACCGAACACGCGGTGGCAAACTCGCTGGCGGCGGTGGATGCCGGCGCGCGGCAAATTCAAGGTACGTTGAACGGTTTGGGCGAACGCTGCGGCAATGCTAACCTAGTCACGCTGATCCCGACGTTGTTGCTGAAGGAACCCTACGCCAGTAAATACGACATCGGCGTGAAGGTCGAAGCCTTGTCCGGCCTAACCCGTCTTTCAAGAATGCTCGACGATATTCTGAACCGCGTGCCGAACGCTAGCGCGGCGTATGTGGGGGCCTCTGCGTTTGTGCATAAGGCGGGGCTGCATGCCAGCGCCATCCTGAAAGACCCAACGACATACGAACATATCCCGCCTGAAACGGTGGGTAATGAACGCCTCGTACCAATGTCAAATCAGGCGGGGCAATCGAACCTTCGCAAGCGTTTGGCCGAAGCTGGTTTGAAGGTGGCCAAAGGCGATCCTGCGCTTTCCCAAATCCTTGACGAGGTGAAAGCCCGTGAAGATCGTGGTTTCGCCTATGACAGCGCGCAAGCGAGCTTCGAGTTGCTGGCGCGAAACGTTCTTGACCAACTGCCGAAATTCTTCGAAATCGAACGCTACCGTGTGACCGTGGAACGCCGCCAAAATGCGCTGCACCAGATGATTACAGTGTCCGAAGCGGTTGTCGTTGCGAAAATTGCGGGCAAGCGTGTTATCAGCGCCTCGGAAAGCCATTCAGATACGGATGACCGCGATCAAGGGCCGATAAATGCGCTGTCACGCGCCTTGGGTAAGGATTTAGGCCCGTATCAGGCGATGATCGACGACATGAAACTGGTCGACTTCAAGGTTCGCATAACCAATGGCGGAACCGAGGCTGTTACCCGTGTTCTGATCGACAGCGAAGACGGGCAGGGGCGGCGGTGGTCTACCGTGGGTGTTTCGGCCAACATCGTGGATGCATCTTTTCAGGCGTTGCTTGACGCGATTAACTGGAAGTTGATCCGCGAAGGGGCATCCCCTGCATGAGCATTGACGCTTGCGCTGAGTTGGTCAAATCGGGTGATCCAGACCGTTACCTTTCAGTAATGGCGGCCCCGGTTGGCGCGCGGGATCGCTTGTTTGTGCTTTACGCATTCAATTTGGAAGTTGCCCGCGCACCTTGGGCGAGCAAAGAAGAAATGATCGCGGAGATGCGCTTGCAATGGTGGCTTGATACGATCAACGAGATTTACAAGGGCAACGTGCGCCATCACGAGGTGGTCGCGCCATTGGCAGAAATGATTGCGAAGTACAATCTGCCGCAAGCCCTGTTTATTGAAATCATCGAAGCGAGGCGTTTCGATATATATCGCGAAAGCCATTCGGGAATGTCTGCCTTTGATGCCTATATCAACGCGACGTCCGGCAACCTGATGCGGTTGGCCGTGATGTCTTTGGGCGCGAAGGATTTGGATTGCGTGGCCAATTTCGGATACGGAGTTGGTATCGCTAATCTGTGGCGGGCCTTGCCCGCGCTATACGCAGCGGGGCGGCATCCTGTACCAGTTACCTGTGCGCTGGACCGTAATGCCGTCGCGGGGGGGAGGGTGCCTGAGAACCTGTCTGATGCTTTGCGCGAAATCTCCACCAGCGCATTATCTAAAGTTCAAGCAGCTCGTAAATTACGCGCCCAAATTCCTAAACCTGCCGTGCCGGCTATGCTGTCGGGGTGGCAAGTCAGTGTTCCGTTAACAATGGTTAAGGTCCAGCCACAAAATACGCTTGTCCAACCGCTGGAAACCTCGGAGTTTCAAAAGAGGTTGGCGTTGCTTTGGCGCAGTTCGACCAGCCTCTGGTGACGCCTAGGTCCGCTTCGTGCCGTGAATTACGAACCATATCAATGCGCCGCCCGCTAGCATCAGGAACGGGATCATCGCCAGATTAACGGCCATCCAACCTTCTTGCGGGGAACCGCCTGAACAGTTCATTAATCCGCCGGAACTAAGCGAAGCGATGGTTACCATTCCGAAAACGGCAAAATCGTTCATGCCTTGAATACGGCCACGCTCTGCTTCGGTATGGGCGGCTGTTAACATGGTTGTGCCGCCGATAAACCCAAAATTCCACCCGATGCCAAGCAGAATTAACGCGAGGTAGAAATTACCGAGGTCAACGCCTGCAAGGGCAACAGCGCCAGCCGCCGCGAGGATAACCAAGCCAAGCGCAATAATGCGTTCGACCCCGAATCGGTTGATTAGGTGGCCCGTAAAGAACGACGGGATGTACATTGCCAATACATGCATCGACACGATGTCGGCCGCATTTTCGGTTTCAAAGCCACAGCCGACAACTGCCAGCGGGGTGGAGGTCATCACTAGATTCATCAACGAATACGCAACCATCGCGCTGATCATGGCAACCAGAATTTGTGGGTCGCGCAATAGATCCATCCGGGACCGCCCTTGTGGTGCATCAGCGTCCGGCTTTTTTGGTGTAGGAATTTCAAGGAAAAAGAACAGCATAACGCCAACGACGTTCAAGGCTATGATCGCCAGATAAGACCCCATGAAGGGAATAGGGTCCAGCGCGCCTTGGGTTAGTTTCACGATCTGCGGTCCGATGATAGCCGAGATCAGACCACCCGCCATAACCCATGAAATCGCCTTGGGTTGGTATTCCTCGCTGGCCATGTCCGTCGCGGCAAAGCGGAAAAACCCTTGTGATGACATATAGATACCGGTGAACAGCGATCCCAGCAAAAACAGGGAGAACGAGCCGATCCATAACGCGGTCGCAGCAAGGGCCGCGCCAATAATGCCACCCATAACACCGATAACGAAACCAGTGCGGCGACCATAATTCTGCATAATTGATGACATAATCGGCGCTGTCAGCATTGACCCGAACACGATTAGGGCAATCGGCAATGTGGACCAACACGGGTTGGCTGATAAATATTGCCCAGCCAATCCCCCCAGCACAAAGCTGATCGGCATCTGGGAACCCAGAATGGCTTGTGCGGCCACCAAAACTTTGACGTTTCGGCGCGCGATGGCTTGGGAATCTATATAGGTCATGTGTGCTGTTCTATTCCTCGACACATTCAAATTCCAGTAGATAAGACAATAAGACGCAACGTCGCCAAATTACTTTTGCTGCGTGTGAATAAATTACCTAAGCTAATGAAAAGAGGAGGCCAGCATGATCGGGCGAATTATCAACACAGATGCGGACGTCACGGAGGGCGCGGCATGGCTGGCAGCATACGATCCGCGCTTTGCCAAAGCGCTGGAAATGTGTGGCCCACTACCGTTGCGCCGCCGCAAAGACGGGTTTCGAGAATTATTAAGCGCGATCACCAGCCAGCAGCTCTCCGTCGCGTCTGCCAATGCAATTTGGGGACGAATGGAGGCGGCGGGGATGTGTGATCCAGCCCCGTTATTGGCAGCCAGCGATGAAGAACTCCGCGCATGCGGTTTTTCACGACAAAAGATCGGGTATGCTAAAGATTTGGCCGCCGCCGATCTGGATTATACGGCGCTGCGCACGCTTCCCTCAGACGATGTTATGCGCCAATTAATCGCCATTCGCGGCATCGGAACATGGACGGCCGAAATTTATGTAATGTTCAGCCTTGGGCGCGCAGATGTGTTCGCACCGGGTGACTTGGCGCTACAAGAGGCGGCAAAGATGTTGTTTGATCTAGATGAACGCCCAAAGGAAAAAACGATGCGCATAATGTCCGAAGACTGGACGCCGTGGAGATCGGTTGCAGCCCGCTTGTTATGGTCGTATTACCGCGTTGCAAAAGAACGAGAGGGAATACGATGACCACATTGACAGGGCCACGCAAAGACGCCATTTCGGGAAACGCTGATAGTTTGGTGATTTTCCTGCACGGCTATGGTTCGGACGGTAACGATTTGATTGGTATTGCCGATTCACTGGCCGAACACCTGCCCAATACCACGTTCCTTTCGCCAAACGCGCCGCAACGGTGCGCGAATAATCCGATGGGCTATCAATGGTCGCCGATCCCGTGGCTGGACGGATCAACCGAAGAAGCCGCGCAGGAAGGGCAGGTTGAGGCAATCAAATTGCTGAACGCCTACCTTGATGAGATTGCCGTGATTGAAGGCGTCGGGCCAGAGCGCACGATCATTTTCGGGTTTTCGCAAGGCACAATGATGGCGTTGCACGTTGGCCCGCGCCGCGACGTGCCGTTTGCCGGAATTGCCGGGTTTTCGGGGCGTTTGCTTTACCCGGAATTACTGGAAGCCGAGATGAAATCCAAGCCGCCCATCTTGCTGGTTCATGGCGATTCAGACGATATGGTTCCGCCTGCTGCATTGCCCGAAGCTGCTGATGCATTGGCAAAGGCAGGATTCGAGGTGTTCACGCACATATCCAAAAATACAGGCCACGGTATTGCGCCGGATGGTCTGGGTACGGCGTTACAATTCATCAATATGAAGTTGGAGAACTAGGTCGTGCGAAACGCGCGAACCCAGATGTAGACAAGCCCGAACGAGATAATTGCATTCCAGCCCGCCATGGATATTCCAAACAGGGACCATGGGATAACGTCGCACATCACCACGCTGACAGAGGCTGTCATATCCAGGAGGTTATCGCTCAAGGACAGGCCCGATCCTGTGCAATCGGTCGGGCCTTGCCACCATTTTTGCTCCACCCCAGCGTGATAAACGCCGATCCCGGCGCCAATCAAAACGGCAAGGCCGGCGAGAAGGGCGATAAATCGGTTAGGCATGAAAATAATAAGGGCCCCCAACACAATCGCGATCACATGTGGCCAGCGCTGCCAGATGCACATTTTGCAAGGTGCCATGTCAAAGCCGTATTGAAAGATCAGTGCGCCAATCATTAGGCCCGCTGAACCCGCCGCTGCCAGTAGGGCTGTTTTTTGAAATTTTGTCATTATATCATCCATAAGATCAAGAAGCCGCCCAGCAGTGCCAGAAGCCCAATTGTAAACACTGTCCCAAGCCTTTTCTCAATGAAATGCCGGATGTCCGGTCCATATTTCCACAGCAACGTTGCCACGATAAAGAATCGTATCCCTCGGCCAATAAATGTGAAAACAAGAAATAAGCCGAAGTTAAGCTCGGTTGCGCCGGACAGAATTGTCGTAACCTTGAAGGGGAAGGGTGTTATGCCCGACAACAGCAAAATGGCCGCGCCAAGTTCGTTGTAATAGTATTTGAACGTCTCGAACGCATCAGTTTTGCCATAGAAATCAAGAACCGGCCGACCAATTTCTTCAAACAGAAATATCCCTGCACCGTACCCTAATGCACCACCAAGCACCGAACTTACTGTGGTAACCCCAGCGATCAAAAATGCACGACGGGGGGCGGCAAGGATCATCGGAATCATCAATACATCGGGCGGAATCGGAAAGACAGATGCCTCGAAAAAACTGATTACCGCAAGGATCAGCAACGCGTAACGCGATTGAGCCAGCGACATTGTCCATTGATATAATCTGCGAAGCATAAGGTTTCCGTTTTGTTTGTGGCCCCATGCAACATGCCAGCGACCATAGGTCAAGGTTATAGGCAGTATTTTCGCACTTCATAAGCGGTTTCCACTTTACCAGCCAGAAACCTTTTGATAGCAGGTGGCCAAGCAAGCGATTGCTGGCATGATCTGGATAATACTACCGGCCAGATCACAAAGTGCCCGAGTGGCGGAATTGGTAGACGCAGGGGATTCAAAATCCCCCGCCGCAAGGCTTGCCGGTTCGATTCCGGCCTCGGGTACCACATTACCGTTTTTCTAAATCCTGTGACATCCAATTTTCTCAGTATATAAGGGAATTAGCACAACTGTTTGTCCAACGCTGTCCAGCCTCGTGGGAGTACATCCTGATGATTTGGGGGTATCATACGGGGGTATCGACGGCCTTGCCGGAAAGCGTCACCCCCAGAATGGCCTTGACGGATGCCCGAAATCCAAACCCAAAACTAAAGATAAAACGCACAAGATCGCGGATTTTGGTTGCATATTCTGGTGAAAGCAAATGGCAAAAAACTCTGACGTTTCAAGTATAGCATACGTGAAAAAGAGAAATTGTTAGCTATTAGCTCCCATCCAGAGCAGCACACGCAAGCTGTCATTATTTCTGAACGTCTAAAAGCTGGTAATATCGCGCTGTCCAAGCTATTTCTGAAACAACATATTCACAAAGGACATTTCATGGAAAAAGACCGGATATTTGTTGGTGGCGGCGGGCTTGATTACGCGGACCCACAAAGTTTGATTTTGAAGTATGCAAACCGTCACGGCCTGATCGCAGGCGCGACTGGTACTGGCAAAACAGTCACCTTGCAAATTCTGGCGGAAAGCTTTTCAAAACAGGGCGTTCCAGTATTCCTGTCCGATGTGAAAGGCGATTTATCCGGCCTTGCCGTTCCTGGTTCTGTTGATCATAAGCTGCACGACAAACTGGTATCACGCGCCAGTACCATCGGGTTCGACGATTTCGGATACGAGGATTTTCCCGTCGTGTTTTGGGATATGTTCGGCGAGAAAGGCCATCCGGTTCGCACAACCATTTCCGAAATGGGGCCATTGCTGTTGTCCCGCCTGTTGGAGTTAACTGATGCACAAGAAGGCGTGTTAAATATCGCCTTTCGCATGGCTGACGAAAACGGCATGCTTTTGCTGGACCTCAAAGACCTGCAATCGCTGCTGGTTTGGCTGGGCGAAAACTCCAGCGATTTAACGCTGCGCTATGGCAATATATCCAAGGCCTCTATCGGGGCAATCCAGCGGCGTTTGATTGTGTTGGAAAATCAGGGGGCGTTGCAGTTTTTCGGTGAACCGGCGCTTAATCTGGACGATATGATCGCTACGACGCCCGGCGGGCAGGGCCGTGTAAACATTCTTGCCGCCGACCGTCTGATGCAATCCCCACGCCTTTACGCGACCTTCCTGCTGTGGATGTTGTCGGAGCTATTCGAAAACCTTCCAGAGGTTGGGGACCCTGACAAACCGAAATTCGTCTTCTTCTTTGACGAGGCACATCTGCTGTTTGACGACGCCCCCAAAGCGTTGATCGACAAGGTTGAACAGGTCGCGCGCCTTATCCGCTCCAAAGGGGTTGGCGTATATTTCATCACGCAGAACCCTGATGATGTGCCGTCCGATATTCTTGGCCAGCTTGGAAACCGTTTCCAGCATGCGCTGCGGGCCTTTACGCCACGCGATCAAAAAGCGTTGCGTGCGGCCGCCGAAACCTTCCGCCCCAATCCCGCCTTTGATACGGTCGAGGCGATCCGCGATGTTGGCGTGGGGGAGGCCGTGGTCTCTACCCTTGTGAAAAAAGGAGTGCCCTCGATTGTCGAGCGCACGTTGATCCGGCCTCCATCCTCCCGTCTTGGTCCGATTTCTGACGCGGAACGTGCCACGGTGATCGCAGCTTCCCCGCTTGCAGGTCTTTACGAGGCCAAGATTGATCGCGATTCCGCCTTTGAAATTCTCAAGCGTAAGGCTGCAGCTGCCGCTGAATTGGAAGAACCGGAAGACGAACCCGCCACACGTGAGTTTTCCAGCGCAAGGCGGTACGGCAGTGGCACGAAATATTCGCGCGCTACATCCAAGCCCACCACAAAACGCAGCTCGCGTGGGGATACGGCCACGCAAGCCTTTGCTAAATCGTTGGCTCGTTCATTTGGCACACAATTGGGGCGCTCCCTTGGGCGCGGTACACTTGGCAGCTTCTTTAAGAAACTCTAACCCAGCCGCCGAATGCGTATCTTGGCAAGGCGGTTCTGCTCGCGGCTAAGCACTTCAAAACGATACCCGTGGAAGGAAAATATCTGCCCTTCCGTGGGGATCGTCTGTGCCTCGAATATCACCAGGCCAGCGACGGTATTGGCTTCCTCGTCCGGCAACGACCAGTCACACGAACGGTTAATATCGCGGATGGTCATTGACCCATCCACGATCACCTCGCCGTCCGTTGTGCGCTCGACTTCTTCCTCGTCCACGTCGTGCTCATCGGCAATTTCGCCGACGATTTCTTCGAGAATGTCCTCAAGCGTGATCAATCCCTGTAATGAACCATATTCATCCACCACCAAAGCAAAATGCGATTTACGCCGCAAAAACTCTCGCATTTGATCGTCGAGCGAGGTGGTCTCAGGTACAAAATACGGCTCCATCGCAATGTCTAAAATGTTAAATTCTTCAAGGCTTTGCAGGCCTTCCTTCGTGCCACGTACCATCGCATCAACCGTTCGCAACAAGTCTTTGGCATGCACAACGCCAACAATGTTTTCAGGTTCATCCTTAAACACTGGAATACGGGTATAGGGCGATTGCAGCGCCTGCGTCAGAATTTCATTTGGATCATCTGCCGCATCGATCATTTCGATGTTGGAGCGGTGCAACATAATCTCTTCGACCTCGCGGTTTTTAAGGTCAAGTGCCCCCAGCAAACGATCACGGTCATCCTTCTGCACACCTCCTTCGGAGTGGTGTAACACAATTGCTTCGGCTATTTCCTGATGGGCCAGAATGCGGGTGTCAGGGTCGATTGAGACCCCAAGCAAACGCAAGAAAAACCGCACCAGTAGGCGCACAATATTCACGATTGGCGACAATACCCGCACAACAATCGCAATGATTGGCGAGACACTTTGCGCCGCCGACTCAGGATTGGTGATGGCATAGGTTTTTGGCATCACCTCGGCGAAAATCAGCACAAGCAGGGTCATCACGACCGTTGCCACAGCCACACCGCTGGAACCATAAAGCATGGTAAACAGGCTGGTTGCCAAGGCCGCCGCAAGGATGTTCACAAGGTTATTTCCCAATAAAACCGCCCCGATCAGGCGTTCATTGTCGTCCGTCAGGTCCAACGCTTTTTGCGCCCCTTTGTTGCCCTTCTTGGCCATGCCATTCAACTTGGCCCGACTCGCAGCAGTCAAGGCCGTCTCGGACCCCGAGAAAAAGGCAGACAACACCAACAGCGCAATGATAGCACCAATCGTGCCCCAAAGTGCCATATCCCAAGTAACAATCTCGCCAGTGGCGGCTTCCATTTACATAAGCTCCTTGCAATGCAGGTTTCCAATCTACAATTATGGGGTCTGAGAGGGGCATCTGCAAGCGGGGGATTGGCTTGAAAATCATAGATTTAGGCAATTTCAATGCTCCAATGCTACTTTTTGGTGGCCCGTACTCGAATTTGCAGGCGGTTAACGCCCTGAAAGATGTGGCGCGAAAGCTGGAAATCCCCACTGGGCACATCATTTGCACGGGCGATGTGGTGGCCTATTGCGCAGACGCTGAAGCGACCGTTCAGGCCGTGCGGACGTTTGGATGCACCGTTGTCGCGGGAAACTGCGAAAAACAACTGGCTGAAGGTTCTGACGATTGCGCCTGCGGGTTTGACGGTAATTCGCAATGCTCGATTTTGGCGCAAGGGTGGTATGCTCATGTCCGTACGCAGATTTCAGACGATAGCCGAGAATGGATGGCCACTTGCCCAGATATCGCCGTTTTCACCAAAGGTGGGCGGCGGTATGCTGTTATCCATGGCGGCGCGACGAATATTAGCCGCTTCATCTGGCCAGTTTCAAATGCCGCGACCTTTATCGAGGAATTCAAAGCTGTGGAGGCGGCCGTAGGGTCGGTGGATACCATCATCGCGGGGCATTCCGGTATTCCGTTCATTCAAAATATTGACCAACAACAATGGATTAACGCAGGTGCGATCGGGATGCCACCCAATGACGGTTCACCAGACACGAACTTCGTTGTTTTGGATGGTGCCCCCCGCATTCACCGCTTGACGTATGATTTCGAAACGGCGCGCCAAGCCATGGAAAACGCAGGTCTTACACAAGGCTATCACGAAGCATTAACCACCGGATTATGGCCGAGCGAAGACTCCTTGCCCCCTAGCATGCGCCGTTCCTAAGCCAACGGGTGTTTATTCAGGACGAGGTCTTTTAGGCGTTCCTCCAGCACATGCGTATAGATTTCGGTCGTCGATACATCCGCATGCCCCAACAGTACCTGTATGGACAGCAAATCGGCCCCGTTCGCCAACAGATGCGTGGCAAAGGCATGGCGCAGCGTGTGCGGGGATATCCCCTTGGGGTCAAGCCCGCTAACCAGCGCCAAGTCTTTGATAAACAAAAAGAAGGCCTCGCGTGTGACATGCCCTTTTTTTCCACGGGAAGGAAACAGAAACGGGGATTTCGCGTGTTTCTTCATCATATCAGCATCGCGGGCCACCAACCAACCTGCCAATGCCTCGCGCGCAGGCGGAGATAGCGGGACCATGCGTTCGCGCCCACCTTTGCCCCGCACCAGAATCATGCGCGGATCACCACGGGCCGCTGCGGCGGGCAGGGATACCAACTCGGTCACGCGAAGGCCGGTGGCGTACAGAATTTCCATCAAGCAGGTGTTTCTAAGCTTGTCCAACGGCGTTTTCCCGTAATTTCGGGACGCATCCAGAAGCGTCACAACGTCAGCCTCGCTTAACGTGGTGGGCAGATGCCGCCCGCGTTTTGGGCCACGGATTTGCGCCGCCGGATCATCGCTGCGCCAGCCTTCAGTAAAAGCAAAACGGTATAGCTGCCGGATGGAAGATAACCGCCGCGCGCGAGTGGATTTGGCCAAGCCGTCTGCCTCAAGCTCAACCAGATAGTTTTCGATATCCGCACGAACCGCTGTTTCTGGCGTTAACTTTTTGCGTTCTAGAAAACCAATGAAATCCTTAAGATCGCGGGCATAGGCGGTCAGCGTATTGATGGCCGCATCCTGCTCCGCTTGCATGGCTTCCAGAAATATTGGCAACCAGGGATGCACGGCTTATCCTCCGACAGGCAGAAGCAGAATTTGGACAGCAATACGGCGCGCAACTTCGGATTGACCTGCGGCAACAAGTACATAGAGGCCAGTCTTCACCCCCTCGGGGTCAGCCAGCGCTCCGCCTGAAAGCAAGCGCAAAGATGCAAGGATCGCCTGACCTTGCCGGTTTTCTTCAAGCAAAGTCAGCAATCGCGCAGCGGCGGGGCTGTCTGGTAAGGGACCGTTCAAACCGTTAACAATGGATTGTTGCATCGCGGATCCTGTCGGATCAATTATTAACGGCGCTTGTGTAACGATCGCCAATGCCAGCTGTCGTTTTCCGTTCAGTTCCGCCCCTTCAGCCCACGTAACATTCGAGATATTCGCAAGGTGCAGCAAATCCAAAACTGGCAACCGAGCGTTAGCGTAGTCTGGTGAATACTCCAGCGCGGCCAGTTTTTCGGCATATTCCTCGGCCATGGCATTTAATAGGTCAGCGTTCGAAAGTTCACTATAAGTGTCAGTAATTGCACGTGAAAGATTTTCCATGCTTCCTTCGTTCAGGGCTTTATCAAGGGTTTGAACGCTGTTGGCACGCCCCCAAACACCGCCTGACGCTGCCGCTTTTCCCTCGCGGTAGGCGGCGAACAACAGGTTTGAAGGCAGCGATCCGGCCTTCACCAAACGCTCCGAAGCTTCGATTCTGGCGCGAAGTGGCGCGCGTGGCCCGATGTCTCGGTAAAGGTAGGGCAGTGGCATCAACCCCGCTGGGCGTGGCAGTAGTACAGCCTCGCGTAGCACAAAATCCATTATGCCCATGGGGTTTGGCGGGATCGGATCCGGTTCACCCTCAAATAGTTCGGGGTCAAGAAATCGTATTAACATCTCCTCGCGGGCGGGATCAATTGCGCCAATTCCTGCGCCAAGCGACAGGGTGATCGCCGCTGCGTTCCAATCGCCACCCCGCGCCAAACAAAAGACGCGTGCGCTAAGATCATCAGAAATTGCGGGGCTGGCTTTCAAGGCGTCACAAACTTCGCGGGTACGGTTGGTTAAAATTGCTACGTCAAATTTTTGTTGGAATATCGCAGGGTTAGTAACTGGTGTTAATCCAAGAAGTGCCTCCGCAGCGTCCAGCGCGCCAATGTTTAGCAGTCGCGAGACACGGGCTTGCAGTACCAGACCTGTTTGGTGGTCATCTGGCGCAGGGTTGGCTTGGGCCAGCAATAACCGGCGAAACAGGCTCCGTGCCTCCGGTGTGCCTTCGTTCGGGAAACTGGTTAACAGTTCTGCAATTTCACTGGCGGGCATATCGCCCCAGAGTGCCGCGGAAAATCCGGTTAACGAGGGGGACAACAAGCCTATGGCGTCAGGGCTAACAGGTGTTAACCCTTTTTTAACGGAAATATCCTGAATCAACGGCGCAACGAGTGGTGCGGTTTCCGCAGGTATTTCGAAGGCTGGCGGGTCTTTGATGCTTTCGCTAAGCCAGTCAATCGCACTTAACGGTGCCTGCGCCAGAGCTGAAGCAGTGAAGCCAAGTGTTGACGAAAATACAAGCAAAAGCAATCGCATACGCTAATCCAAATCGGGCGTTATCGCCTGGTTTACTTCGGATTGGGGGGCTGGAAGCTCAAAAAACATCGCGTATCCGACGATGCCAATTCCGCCTATCACGGCCAAATAAAATAAAACTTTAATCAATCGCCACATTCTGCCTGCTCCTTCGATCAAAGGCGATGGCCTCGCCTTTTCGTAATATTATCATGGTTGCAACGATTGCGGGGATTATCCCTCTTTCATATCGCGCCCGTAGAAACTAACGTGAAGTTAACAAATCATCAATCGCCCAAAAAGGGTTTTATCAATGTCAAATGTCCCTAAGCCTGAAACTGCTGTCGGTTTGACCCGCACGGTGGTGCTTGTGGGGTTGATGGGGGCGGGTAAATCAACCGTGGGGCGAAGGTTGGCGGACCGTTTGGGGGTGCGCTTTGTCGATAGCGATGCGGAGATTGAAGCCGCCGCCGATATGACCATTCCAGAGATATTCGAACGCTTTGATGAACAGTATTTTCGCGATGGTGAGCGCCGCGTTATTGCCCGCCTTTTGACGGATGAACCTTGCATTTTAGCAACGGGTGGTGGGGCGTTTTTATCCAATGAAAACCGTGAGATGATAGATGCTTCGGGTGTTTCGGTCTGGATTAGCGCGGACCTTGAAACCTTGTGGGAACGGGTCAAAGGCAAGGCCAGTCGTCCGTTGTTGAACGGGGCCGATCCCAAGGGGGTGTTGACCGAGCTGTTGGAGGCGCGGTATCCGTTGTACGAGACCGCAGAGATCATGGTGGACAGCGCTTCGGGTGATCCGCACGAGGTTGTCGTGGATGCAATCGTGGCGGCATTGGAGAAGGCTGGGCATTTGTCAGCCACGGGTGGGAACGAGGATAAAAATGAGCATTGAAACCCTGACGGTTGATCTACCGGATCGCGCCTATGATATTGCGATCGGGCCGGGCTTATTGGCCGAGGCGGGTGTGCGGATCATGCCGTTCCTGAAACGCCCGAAGGTGGTGATTATTACCGATGAAACGGTCGCTGATTTGCATATGAAAACACTGCAATCCGGCTTGTCAAATGCCGGTATTTCAAGCAATTTTATTGCAATGGCTGCGGGTGAAAAAACCAAGAGTTGGAATGGCTTAGAGGTCGTTGTTGAATGGTTGATTGAACAAAAGGTCGAGCGCGATGACATCGTGATTGCCTTTGGTGGCGGCGTGATTGGCGACCTTGCGGGTTTCGCTGCGGCCATCCTTCGCCGCGGGGTGAATTTTGTGCAAATTCCAACCTCGTTATTGGCGCAAGTGGATAGTTCGGTTGGCGGGAAAACGGGGATAAACTCGCCGCTTGGGAAGAACCTGATCGGGGCGTTTCATCAACCGCAATTGGTGCTGGCGGATACGGATGTTTTGGACACTTTAAGCCCACGGGAGTTCACTTCGGGGTATGGCGAGGTGGTTAAGTACGGCTTGCTTGGAGACGCTAAGTTCTTTGAATGGTTGGAGAAAAACGGCCCGTCGCTTGCTTTTGGCGATCAGGCTAACCGGATCGCAGCGATAAAACGGTCTTGCGAGATGAAAGCCGAGATAGTGGCGCGTGATGAAAAAGAGCGCGGGGATCGGGCGCTGTTGAACCTTGGGCACACATTTGGCCATGCGCTGGAGGCGGCAACGGGGTATTCGGACCGCTTGTTGCACGGTGAAGGGGTGGCGATTGGTTGTGCCTTAGCCTTTGAATTATCACAGAAAATGGGTGTTTGTTCGCAAGAAATTCCTAGTCGCGTGCGCCAACATCTGGCGGTGATGGGAATGAAAAAAGACCTGTCCGATATTGCCGGGGATCTGCCTGATGCGGACGGGTTAATCGCGCTAATGGGGCAGGATAAGAAGGTTACGGACGGAAAAATCGCCTTTATTCTGGCGCGCAGCATTGGTGATGCGTTTGTCGAGAAAAATGTCGATATGGACGTGGTGAAAACCGTGCTGAACGAGGCTTTGGCGGCGCGTTAACCTTTGGCTAAAACGCCGAAATTCCGTGTGCACAACACGTACACAACCCGTACACAACACGTGTGTACGTTTTTGCAGCACTTGGCGTTAACCTTTTAGCGGATCAGTCGTAAACCCCAAACTTAAGGGCGGGCTAAAACCCAGAGGTTGGCGACGCGGTCGCCGTTGGTATCGCCGACGTTTTCATCCCCGATGTAAAGATAAAGCGGCTGGCCCCTGAAGGCGGCTTGCATCGTGCCATCGGTGCGCTGGATTAGTGAATAATTTTCGCCAAGGGCTGTGCCGTCATCCAACAGGGCAGGCGGCCAGTTCTGGGCGCAGGTGTCGTAGCAATTCGATTTGCCGACCTCGTCGTTTGCAAACGTGTAGAGCGACATGTGGGTCTGGTACATCACATAAACTTGCCCTTTGAATTTACGGCTGTGAACGAAATCATTGCCGTGGGAATCCGCCAAAACCGGACTGGCGATGAGGGAGGCGAGTAATATGGTTAATGGCAAGCGCATTTAAGGCTCCGGTAATGTTGTTGCGATGTGATTAATTGTAGTAATCTTCGCCGAACAATCAAAACACGTTACGGTGATTAGACGCTGCAACTGGCCCCGCCCAACACGCAGAACTTGGCGCAGTGGCGGTGATTTAGTTTCACGTCGGATTCTGCATCTTGCAATGTTTCGCCCATCTCGAATTCCGGGGAGTAGGGCAGCAACGTGCAGGCGAGAACCACGGGTTTATCGGCCCCTTTGCGTTTTACGACCATGCGGGAGGTTGCGCACATCACATCGTTCGGGGATTTGTTGAGGATGCCCCAACAGGCGGTGGTGATCTCGGGAACCTCGACGGTTTCGTCCATTTCGGGGAAAAGCACGGTCATGGCGGGGTTTTGGGCGTCGATGTCGAAACCTTCGGATTTGAACAGGACGGCGTAGCCTTCGCGGCTGCTGATATCACTGTCGCCAAAGGTTGATCGGCCAGCCATTGCCATGCGAAATCCGTTGTCGCGCAGCCAACGCATGCCTTGGAGGGTTATGTCGTAAGACCCGACCCCGCGTTCCGCATCGTGCAGGCGGTGGTCAAAATGGTCGAGCGAGACGCGAAGCGTTAACCTGTCACCGAATTCCGCCAGCAATTCCAGCAAGCCCGCTTGCATACGTTGCCGCATCATCGGGCGCATGGCGTTGGTGAGGACCAATACATCGTACCCACGTTCAAGGGGCGTGCGGAGCATGGCGATTATGTCGGGGTTCATGAAGGGTTCGCCGCCGGTGAAGCCGATTTCGGTGACGGGCCAGTTGCGATCGGTGATCTGGTCTAGGTACTCGGACACTTCGGGTTCGCTCATGTACACGAGGCGGTCGTTGTCCGGGCTGCTTTCGATATAGCAATTCACGCAAGTAATGTTGCAAAGCGTGCCAGTGTTGAACCACAGGGTTTTAGCGCCGTTCAGGGCGACAGACGCACGGCGCTCGCCTTTGGCCGTCAGGTCTGGGTGTTCGAATTTGCCGAGGGCTATGCGTTGGTCATTCATCATGCGGTCCTTTGTCTGAGCCACAAAATAGGTTTACTTGGGCAAAACGTCTAGGGGGTCGTGATGACGCGGCGTAAACGAATGCGTGATCATTGCATGGGGATTTGGATTTGGAGCGGGTGAAGAGATTCGAACTCTCGACATTTTGCTTGGGAAGCCTAGTGTCTGTTTAGGTAGATCGTTTTATATCAACCAGATAGCCTGCTTTTCTCTTTGAGAGTGGGTCCAGTGTGGGTGGACTCTGCTGTTTCCATTGCTATCAGAAGGTCATCCATCTGGACGTGGGCATATCGAGCGGTGCTGGATATGTCTGCGTGGCCGGCCAGCTTTTGAGCAGCTGCGATGCCGTTAGTGCGCGTGATCCGCGACAGGGCGGTATGGCGCAGGTCGTGGAATCTAAAGTCAGGGATCTTTGCCGCGGTTAAAGCTTCCTTCCACGGTTTCTTCCAGCCATCCTTGGTAATGGGGCGTAGGCGGTTTTTGTTGCCGCGTGGCGGGTATAGGAATACCTGATTGTAATGTGGGCTGCGTGGTTGGTTGGCCAGAAGTGCGAGAAGAGCGTTGGTCATCGGGATCGAATGGTGTTCGCCGCCCTTCATCATTCTAAAAACAATAACCCGGCGTTGAAAATCTATGTCCCGCCATTCCAGTTTAACGGCGCTTCCCGATCGACAGCCGGCCGTGATGCAGAATTTCACGAAAGCATGCAGATCGGTCCGTAGGTTCTCGAATAACCGGCCCTCTTCGTCAATTGTTAATTCCCGAACTCTACCCTTTGGTTCGGAAAGAATATGTGCGTCCCAGTTCAAGACAGGAACTTGCATACTTAAGTTTTTCTCGGCGTAATTCAGAACGCGACGCAACAGCTGGATTTCACGGTTTACGCTGGCATTTGCGAGTGTGGAGCGGCGTTTTGCAATGTAATTTGTGAGCATCATATTGGTGATGTCCGGAAGCACCGTATTCTTCTTCAACCCGCCGAGCAACGCTTGGGCCAGGCTCTTGGTTGTTTTCCATGAGGGTTGATGAACAGATACATTTGCGACGTAGGTGCCGATCGCCTGATCTAGTGTGATAACGGGTTTTGTGTCTCCGTAGAGGGCTGAATGGCGGGCGGCGCTTACCGCCGATTCCTCGACTGCACGGGCTTCCGTTTTGCTTCGTTCGCCAGTGCTGCCCCGAACCCTATAATGTTGTCCGTTGATTTTGAACGACCTGTCATACTGCCAGAACGGGCTACCTTGTTTCTTGAACGGCATGGTTTATCCTCGATGTTGGCAGCTATAAATTCTTGCAGATCATCGGCACGATACCGGACACATCGGCCCAATCTTACACATCTCAACCCCGTTTGCCGCATTCGCGCAAGCGTTTTCGTGCTGACCTTTAGTAGATCAGCCGCCTGAATGGGGGTTAAGAGTTCGATGTTCATGGGGTTAAATCTGCTTCCTTAATTCACATATCGGCACTTATGTGCCTTCGATTTCATGGCGGCGAACTTTGATGACAGGCCGGTGTTTAGCGCGCCCCGGGTGTCGGGCTAAACTGTGGCTTTACGACGTTGACTGCAATCCAGATACAGTGCGTATCCACCCATTTCACCTGTCGCGCGGACCGCTATTAACGGTGCTGGCGTTGGCCCATGATTTTCTCTACATGAGTTCCAGCCTGTCATCAAAGTTTGTCGTACTGGACCTGGGTTCCGGCCCACGCATAGTTTTGGTTGTTGGTCTCGCCGTTGCCTGACATGTGCAGGAAAGCCCCGGTTGACGGGTTAACGGCATGTACTTTTATTTGCGCGTAAAAAGCAGAACTTCCGTTGTTCGGGTTTATCCCGTGTAGGATTGAGGTCATTTCAACCCCCTAACCAAATCATAAAGCCACCAACCTAAAAATAGCGGCCAGAGAATGGCTGCGAGCATTTGATTCACAGGGTCTGGTGTGAGGCCCAGCAGCGATGAATGCATTCCATTGATCGCAAACGCTATTACAGCCCCGAAAAACCAAACCATGAATGAGATGAGGATGATTTCAACCATCGTTTTCACCATTGTTTTTAGAAGTAATTTCACATTCGAGATCGTGTAGTTCTTGCGACAAGACCGCCTCGACCATGTCGATGCGTTGCTCTCTGGTTTTTGTGATTAGCACCGAGAGTTGAAGGCTGTCGACGGAACGTCTGGCAAGTTCGCGAATGATTTTGCGGTTCTGATTGGCCATCATGCTATCTCCAGCGCATCATCGAGAATTGCGTCAGCGAGTTCGTCATCTGCGATAGCGGCCAGCAGGTTACGGCAGAGCTGATTGACCTCGATGCCACGATCAGCTGCGAACGGGCGCAGCGCTTCAAGAACGTCGCGGTTGGTGCTGACCTTTAGATCGCTGGTTTCGAAGACCTGAAATTTCTTCGACATCGCGAGCAGCTGCGTCAGCTGGCCATAGCGCCCCTCGATCTGCTGGGCAGTTTTGATTAGACGGTTTTCCCAATTTTCGTTTTTGTCATGCTCGACAGCCTTCAAAACTGCGGGTGTCGGGTCCATGATATCCTTGGCGTTGGCTTCGATGAATTCACCCAAATCATCCTTTTCCAGCGGCTCGCCAGAAATGCCCATCCAAGCCTTCCACTCTTCCGACAGGGGGAAGTCATAGATCGCCCGGTGATGGCAGTGCCGTGCGGTCGGGTCACCTGTCGGTGTGGTTTGATCCGCTGCGCCCTCTCCATGGTAGTCAGCCACACAAGTCAGCGTGGGGGCTTTCATGTCCGGTTTTGCAAATAGAGCCGATGTGTCGCCTTTAAACCGATTGGTCCAGTTGATCAGGCTTTGCAGATCATCGAATTTTGCTGTGCCTTCACGACGCGCTGGTTTCAGGAATTGAGCCGCATCCCGGTGTTTGATTGTCAGGTCTTCGACCTTGCGGCAGTCCGGCACGGTAATCAGGTGCGATTTCGTAAGATCAAAGTCGTCCGGCGTTTCGATCGAGTCGTGATGGCTGAAATCAGCCATGATATCGCGCACAGTTTCTGCCGTGTTGTTCAGCGGGTGAGCGGTAGTTTCAGATTCGTCTTTCATAGGAAATATCCCTTGGTTTGTTTAAGGTTTAGTCGGCGTCTCGAATTTCGCCGGTTTCTGGATCGAAGGCGGCGTCCCGAACGGGCTGATGCATGCGCGCCATGAATGGGCTGTAGAGCGTCAATTCACCGGCATCATTTATGTAGGCTGCAGCGCTCGATGGCGGTTTCTTCGGTGGTTTGAAGGTGACAGTTGCGCCCATTGCTACGTCGCCGGATTTCCCAAGCGCGTAGCTAACCTGCAGCGTCATGGTGCCTTGGCATCCTTTGGTGCCGTGTTCTGCCTTATGATCGAGCAGGTCCAGTTGCAGCTGTTTGTGTCCGCTTAGAACCTCGGCGAGAAAATCACCGCCATCGAACAGCGCGAGGATCTGTTCCAGTGTCCGCATTTTGTATGGGTCGTGCGGTTCAATTGTCCCGGCATCAGAGGTGGATTTCCTATTGGTCATCACGGCATTTCTCCTTTTGGTGGTTTTGAAGCAGTTGAGCTTCTCAGTATGGGTTCGTTGAAATTAGGGCGCGGCTGGTTTCGGCTATAATGTAGAGCCACATTCCAAGCCCCATGCCCCACATGATCCGTTCGATGATGATCATGATGCCAACGCCTGTTCTGCGACTTGGCGGCGGACGATGCCGATCCAGTTGTGGATGGCTTCTTCGTCATTGGAACCGGTGGCATGTAGGCCGAGCAAATCGATTTCGACCTGGTGTGTGGCCTTCGTGCGTCCAGTGCTGTTCGGGCCGATCCAGTTACCACCCGTGTCGGTGACGGCGGCGAACATGCGATCGTACTGGGCTTCGGGGGAGAGGGTTTCCAACACGCCAAGCAATTCGACGCGCTCTTTGTGGAGATCGAGGTTCATTGCGCGGCACTCCGCACAGGGGCAATCAGGCCGAGCTTTCCGCGAAACGGGGTGATGTTGCGTTGTCGCATGGTTTGGCCGCGCGCGGATTTCAGCGTGGCCCATGCGACAAAGCGCAGGCCGGGCTGATCAGCGTAGGTTTCGGGGTTGCTGGCAATCTTCAAAGCGTCGGCGACGGCTTGGGATTTGTGGGTGATAATTCTCAACGTTCCATCCTTTCCAAGTTCCCTCCCCACTCGCGTTAGCATCGAATGGGGAGGGGCTAGACGGTGCCGAACATGTGCTTGGTTACTGGTTACGGTGGCACCGAATGGATATTGATTTAGTAGAACAATTGAACTATGTCAACATAAATAGAACATACGAACTACATTGATGTGACGGGTATGTGGAATCAACATTGAAAACCCCGCATGATGCGGGGCTGAAAAGGAGTAGGTTATGCGTGTGCCGGTTAGCGAACTCAAAATGATTAGTTCGGTTCGGTTTGAACCAGACGACATTGCGCACTGCTTTCGAGCAGATCCTTCGCAATTAGTTCTGCTTGATCGGGTGTCAGGATCAGCTGAACGGATTCGGGCGCAGCAGCGCCAGTTAGAACTTCTTTATGGTGCGCGGCATCGCGACAAGTCAAAAACCTGAGGCCGCAGTTCATGCCGTAGGCTAAAAAAGAGTCAGAGGAGACAACGTTATGAAGGATGATGTTTCCATGTGTGTCTTTGTCAAAGTCATCAAAATCTTTAGTCATGGATTATCCTTTAAAGTAAAATTCCAACGTTGTTAGGTTTCCAGCGCTGCTGTTGTGCGAGGGGTCGCATTATAGAATGGAAACTTAATATGACTGAAAAAGAAATTATTGTTCGTCTTCGCCGGATTTTGGCGCAGCCTGATCCTTGGAAACAAGAAGCCCTTGTCCGTATCCTAATAACTGGCGGCGGAGGTGATCGGGTAGCTGCGATACTAGGCGAACAATCTCTTGCTCTTCTGGTGTGTGAGCCTCGCTCATAAACTCTTCCAGTGTTGTGCCAAGGGCTGCGCAGATCTGCCGAGCGGTTGAAATCCGGAGGCTTTGGACGTTTCGACTAAACATCAATCGAATTGCACTGTTTCCAAGGCCCGCTTTGATTGCCAATCCAGACACAGTTATGTCCGGATCGCTCTCAATGCGCGCTTTGAGTTTCAGCAGGAAGGGTTCGGTTATTTTTGCATCATTCATTGTTACATTTTGCCAAATACTGACCGTGTAGGATATGGTTCAAATGTTCTTGACTAGTATAGAACAAATGAACTACTTACATAGCCATGGAAGAATTCATGAAACAGATTGAAGTCTACGCCGCATCGTTTGGCATTCAGCCAACCACGGTAATACAGCGTGGTGGTGGAATGAGCGGAAGCAAATGGGCTGCGTGGTTGAATGGCGCCAGTTGCTCGATGCGAACGGCGGATAAAATTCGTCAATACATGGCGGACAATCCTCCCAAAAACCGCAATCAGAACGAGGCGGCTTGATGATAATTCGCACAACTACGTCTTATACACACGGGAAATCACATGGAGGTTTTGTCCATGCGTAGAGTAAGACCCGGATCAATCCAGTCGTCGGTGCAAGCGTCAATATCCGCAGCTGGTGGTTTGGAATGCGTTAGCGACGACATCGGAGTGTCGACCGCCAACCTTTCCCGCGCCACTGCATGTGACGACGACCGCCCCGGTGGTTTAGGTATTAATCATTTCGATAGGCTGGGCCGGATCATTCCTGCTTCAGCCGTGCCTTTGGCCCAGCATTTCGCGCATCTGGCACATGGGGTATTTATTCCACTGGCTACCGAGTGTGTAGTCGGAGCTGACATGAGTGAATTGATGTTAAAATTCTCGAGTGTTTTAGCCACACATTCAGAAGCAATGTCCGAACGCTCAAAACTACCGAACGATTACACGCCCAATGAGGCCAGAGAAACAATCAAGCAAATGGATGATATGATGGCCGCATCGGCTGTCGTCCGCGCCGCATTGTCAGCGAAGGCGAGGGGGGTGTGATGATAGCAACCGTGAAAATATCAGCCGATCCGAGTTCGTGGAATGCCGCTTTCGCAAGATTTGAAGCGTTACTTCCCGAACTTTCCGAAGCTGCGCGAAAACGCGTCCAGATCTTTGTTGGCGCTGTCGAGGCCGGACAAGAGGACATTTGCGTCATAGGTGACGGTGTTACTACACCCGGCACAAATGAACTCGTCCTTCCTCTTAATCCATCCGATGCTTTTCTGGGTCTCATTTCCACATTGGGGACACGGGATGCTTAGAACTCCCTTATCAAAATTGATGGGGTGTCTGGAAGTAGCCATAGAAAACTCCTTTTCTGGCTGCATGTGCCGCTCATTTATTGGTGAGTGGGCGGCTTCACTCGCTGGGCAACTGACTTCGAATCGGTTGTCCGGCACCTTATTGCTGCAGGTGAAACTTGGTCGTCAAGACACCGTGACGTCGAAACACACGGGCGGGTCGGTTCCCCAACTGTCTTCAAAGAGCCATACCGAGGGGGGCGTGGTTGCCCGAAATGTGTGCCCCCCGACCTCCCTGTTGGACTGGGGCGCGGGCGTGAGAAGCCGCGCCCCTTTTTTTGGGGTGGCGGCATGAACCCTAATGGCATCCTCAAGGAAGTTACGATCGGCCCATGCCGGATAATCCTTGGCGATTGTCTGGAGGTTCTGCCTCTGCTGAGGGAAAAGGCCGATCTGGCCGTTTCCGATCCACCGTACTTGCTGACTTCCGGCGGAAACGCTGTCGAGGTCATGGGTGGGTTGTTTTCGCACTCTGAATACACCAACGACGGAGAGCTTATGGACATTGTGCCATGGGATCAGATGGGTGGCCCGATATATCGTGCCCTCAAAGACAGTGCCGACTGTTACATCATGACCAACGACAAGAACCTGTTTGCAGCGCACGGCGGGTTTACCGGGGCAGGGTTCCAGTTCCACAATTTGCTGCCTTGGGACAAGATCCGTGCCACCCGCAACCGTTGGTACATGAAGCACAATGAGTTCACGCTGTACCTTTGGAAGGGCAACGCGCAGCGCATCAATAATTGCGGCTCGATGCAGACGTTCAAGTTGAACGCACCGCGCGAGACCAGCCATCCTACCGAAAAGCCGGTGCAGCTGATGGCGCACTATATCGAGAATTCCTCGCATCTCGGTGAATTGGTTCTCGATCCATTCATGGGATCAGGCTCGACCATGGTTGCCTGTGTGGAAACCGGGCGGCGCGGGATCGGGATTGAAAAGAAACCGGAGTTTTTCAAAATGACTTGCGAGCGCGTACGGCGCGCCGTGGGATTTTTGGAGTCCAGAACGCAAAGGGAGGGGGCTGCATGAACAACCAACCGCGACGACTGCATTTGAATGTACCAGGCGTAGAACGGGTTCCCAATGCATTGAGGCTTCTAAAAACCCGCGCAGCATTGGTAGAGATCATGCACCCGCATTGGTCGCCAGCTGATGACTACGCGATTATGTTTTTGAAGGCAGACGGCCGGAATTTCTTGGAGATTTCCGAAAGTATGGGACGCTCCCGAATTTCGGTTGAGCAACGCTTCCATCGCCTGCGGGCGGTAAAAGACATTATGGTAAAGCTGGAAGCCTTCGGGATGTCGAGCGATAGGTATTCGTTGGGGGACGGGCGATGATTATAACTCCAGCCTATGCTCCAAGGTCGGCTAATCAGCCAAAGATTACAGTTGGGGCAGAACGGGCATTTGGGGCGTTGCTGTTGCTTTTAGAATCCAAGCATCACGTCGCTAAGCTGCCACCCGGTGATGATAGCCGTTCTGGTTATCTTAGCGGATCGGTGAGGGCGCGGACGCTCGCGATGTTTAAAGGTGACATACAGATTGCTAGTTCTGACATTGCTGCCCATCTTGGAATTTCCACGCATTATGCTGGGTTATTGCTTTTGCAGCTTCGCAGTGATGGATACATTCGGGTTAATGGGACAAAACGCAACCGCATGGGACCGCCCGTAAACGTCTACACCATAGCGGTGGCGGCATGACCATTCACCAACCTATCTGTGGGGATGTAGTGACACGGCATTTATTGCCGGAACGGTTTCAGGTGTATGCCGCGCCTGAACTGGCGGCTGCGCCTTATTGGAAGCGTGGTGTTTGCTACTTACCGGAATGTTCAAAACAGTTCGATCCGTCCCGTGATTGGCAGATGTATTGTTGCAAAGAATGCGAAGCACGAGGCAAGGCGGAGTTTCGCTCTTGGGGCCACAGGCTGGCGTTACCGTCATTGTTGCACCGGATCGGAAAATACGAGGCAGACGACAGGGCCGTTATGGCGCGCACACGCGCGGCGCGGCGGTTTGTAACGCAGGTCCAGTCAAACTGGGTAAGAGATCGCCAGCGACGGGCAGAAACGGCAGGATCCAGATGAACCAACAACTTTCAACGCCCCAATTGGTTGATGCGGGTGAAATACCGGAATATCCAATTCCACGGAGCGAGCGACTTGAATCTCACTTCTTTGTCGAGTGGCATCACAATCGTTGGCTCAACAGCAGGTTCCGCTTGATGGCGTCACCGGACGTAAAGTCGGCTGGATTGGACCTGTTCTTTATTTCACAGAACCAAGCGCCGGTCGGAACACTGCCGACGGACGATCGAGAGTTGGCACCGTTACTGGGTCTCGATCTGGCGACATGGCAGGATCTGAAAAAGAGAGAGATTTCGCCGCTTCACAAATGGGAGCCGTGTTTGTGTGAGGGCGAAGTTCGTTATCACCATMCGGTTGTTCTGGAAATGGCACAGAAGGCGTTGAATTTGAAAACTAAGAAGATGGCATCGCAGGCCAAGGGCCGACATCGCAAGCGCCTCAAGGCCTTGGAGGCGCAAATAGTCAGCGCCGGTGGACACACGCGTATGGCAACGAATGAAGCTGTGAAAGTGCGCATCGATGATTGGTTGATGGAGCATTATCCAAACGATTACCGGACCTCGGAATTGGTGAAAGCTGCCATGGAAGCTGTCGGTATTTAATCTGGCACAATGTTTCCCAAATCCTTCCCGCGGAAACATTTAGGAAGGAAACGGCGGGATTTAGGAAGGAAATGGCGGGATTTTGTCCAGATTATATCAGAATTCGGTCGGGATGTCGCCGCACTGAAAGGAAAAGAAACGAAATATAAAAGAAAAGACTTCCGCATCGTGCCGGAACTGAAGATTGAACCTGTGGATAAGTCGGGATTGCATAGAGAAAGGAAGAGGGCATGGAAGGTGAGGAACTAAGAGCAGGCAAAGAGCGGGTGAAAAAACACCTGATAGATCCACTGATTGCAATCGGGATGGTTCGCAAAAAGGGCATGACGATTGACACACATCGATCAGTTTTGGACGGGTTGATGGCGCGGTTATCGTACATGGATGAAGGTTTCTTGTGCGCCTTAGCCGAGGTGGTCGAGACACACGCGGGCGGTCCAGACAAAGATCATTGGCCGGCACTAACCTTAATCACTGGATGGGCGCGCGCGTTGCAAGAACCACCACCAAGTGAAAGCCGGTTGGTTCGATCGTTCCTGCAATCAGCACCAGGGCAGCGGGCCGTTGATGGTGGGTATATCGTGGAGTTACGAGCGTTTTTGAAACGTAACGGAAGGCCACCAGGCGACTACGACATGAAGCAGATACTGGATAACGCTTCCAGAAACTCCGGTCAGCGCACTCGCATCGAAGAGAACGTCAACGCGGGTAGGGCGAGCGATCAGGACCGGCAATGGCTGGATGGTTGGCGAAAAGCACATGGCACATGCATGGCAATAATCGACAGCAAATATAAAGGGGCAGCAGCATGAATGACCAAACTGTACTGAAAAACGATCTTCCTAAAATTGACGCTTCAGCTGGCAGGTTGGAACGCAGGCATGATGCGCGAAATGCAGAGAATACGAGGCTGGCTGCAGTTGTAGCCGCAGGACTGGCACCAAACGAGTGTGGGCCAGAGATGGTCTCGATCGCACCGGCGCGGGGCAGGGTGATCCCGTTCCGATCGGCTGAAACCTATCTCGATGCGGACGGGGAATTTCAGACGATCGATCACGGTGCGTATGGACGGTCAGCCATGCGAGAGCGCGATGTGTTTGATGTGATGATCGACAAGGCCTCAAAGAAGAAAGGCGCGCCATTCACGTATGCGCAAGTCCAGATGGGGCGCGATTATCGGGACTCTGTCGAGCGTCATGCTTCAGCTGGCGTTCGTTGTAGCTCGGTCGAGGGCATGCCCAGTGGCGGCGGCGGCGACGGAACAGGATATATGGATGCCGTGATCGATCAGGGTAAGCAGATTGATCACTGGCGCAAACTGATTGGTAATGGACTGGCGATGGAAATTCGTCGGGTACGTCCATCGAAACGCGGTGAGCGCGTTGTTATCAAAGCGCGGAAGTTGGTCGATATGGTGTGCATCGAAGGCAAGACGATATCACAGGTGCTGCACGTGCATGGTTGGAAAATAGGCGGCCCAAACGTTACCAAACTTTCAAATGCTCTTTGCGAGTGTCTTGACCGGATGGCGGGAACCAATCGTAAGGGCGGCATTGTATCGGCAACGTATGGAGTGCAGAGCATGGCAGACATTGGCTATGAACCAGTTTTGGGCAGAACTGGTGAAATGGTGGCCGGACGCTACCAGCGGCCACACAAGGGGGTTGACGCTTAGTTCATCTGAATGTAGTCCTAAAGACATAATCAACAAATGCGCCCAGCGAGATATCGTCTGGGCGTTTTTGATTCTTACTCCATCATCATTAATTAGGGGCGAACACCATGGGTACGATGACTATTCAGAAATTAACACCAGCAGGTCTGGCAGCTGTCTTCAGCGCGGTGGCCGCGCAAGATGTGATCGAGACCGGTGGCAATGATCGCTTTATGCTGCACGTGAAAAACGGTGGCGGTGCATCGATCAACGTGACGATCCCGGCCTTTACAACAGAGGCTGATGTTGCAGGCGCTGGCTTGATACCAATTCCCGATCACGTTGTCGCTGTTGGCGCAGGTGCTGAGAAACTCATTGGACCGTTCGCCAACGCGTACCGTGACGCGGACGGTACGGTCACCGTGGACTATTCGGCTACTGCATCCGTAACCTCGGCCGCAATCAAGCTGGATAAAATCCCGTAAGCAATTGATACGAAAAGTATGTGTCGCTGCGGGTTGTGGCGACATCGCAATCGCTGGTCTGTCGCATTGTCCGGAACATGAAGAACGGCGACTGGCAAAACTGAACAAGCGGCGCGCATCTGCCCAGTTATCGGACGAGGCCAAGGCCAACAGGAAGTTCTACGGAACGAAGCGTTGGCGGGTCGCTCGCATAAAGCACCTGAAGCATAACCCGCTATGTGTTGACTGCGGTGAACTTGGTTTGGTTGTCCCGGCAACGGACGTCGACCACATCATTCCACACAAGGGCAAACCGGCTCTAATGTGGGATAAAACGAACTGGCAATCGCTTTGCCATCCTTGTCACAGTCGTAAAACTGCTCGCGAGGTCTTTGGATCTCGGTAGGGGGGGTATCTGATTTTTAAGGTGCTGATGCCCTAGACCGGCGGGAGAACCTTTTCTTTTGTGCGCGTTGAATTGGGGAAAAAAGCCCACCTGATATTGGATAGACAGCTCATGAAAGGAGGCCGCAATGAAGGGAGCAAAACCTAAGCTCGACAACGTCCTCCCTATGAAGGGGGACATCCGAAGAACGATACCTGAAGCACCGGATTTTATGAGCAGCGAAGGGCGTGAAGTCTGGGAGCGCCTGGCCTCGATTCAAGTTTCCAAGGAACGCCTGGAGCCACAGCACGCTGATATGTTTGCCGCCTATTGCGAGGCGGTGGCCGACTTCATTCGCTTCACCGGTGATATCGCGATGATCGGCAGCTACTTCAGCGTTAAGACCAGAAACGGTGATCAGGAAAAAAAACGCGCCGCATGGGGGCAGCGACAAGATGCACTGGCAACGATGCGCCAGCTGTCAGCGGTCTTCGGCATGTCACCGATTGATGAGGCGCGGTTCAGAAACGTGGGTCAGGGGGATCTCTTCAATGACCTGATGAAACAGCTCAATGGATCCGATTGATCACCCGACCTCGCAATATGCGGTAAAAGTTGTCGAAGGCGACATTGTAACCGGCGAGTTGGTTCGCCTGGCGTGTGAGCGCCATTTGATGGATCTCGAAACCGGAGCCGATCGGGGATTGTATTTCGACTGTCAGGCCGCGTCGCGCGTCTTGAACTTCTCAAAGATGATTTGTCACACAACCGGATCGATGGCAGGAAAACCTTTGGCTCTTGAACCTTGGCAGGAATTTCGCCACGGCTCGGTGTTTGGTTGGAAGAAAGAAGAATCCGGCCTGCGCAGGTTTCAATCTACCTACCACCAGGTGGGTAAGAAAAACGGTAAAACGACCGACACGGCCGTGCCGATGCTGTTCACCCAGCTGTTCGATGTGAACCCGTTAACTGGAAAACCTGAGGCCGCACCACAAGGCTACTGCGCGGCGACAACGCGGGATCAAGCCGGGCTGTTGTTCAAAGAGCTGAAGCGGATGATTAAAAAATCGCCGATTTTGCCGCGCCTGATGAATGTCTGGCAGTCAGAAATCGCCACGCCAAATGCAGATGGATTCATCAAATGCCTGAGTCGCGACGGGAATGCCTCGGACGGTATCAACCCGCATTTTGCGGCGCGAGACGAGGTTCACCGCTGGACAGATCGGGAGTTGGCGGAGATCGTCGTCAACTCGATGGTCAGCCGCGACCAGCCGATCGACTGGGCCATCACGACGGCCGGTGCCGACATGGTTTCGATTTGTGGTGAGCTGCGCGGGTACGGCGAAAAGGTTTTGCGCGGCGATGTGATAGACGATTCCTTCTTCGGGTATATTGCCGAGCCAGCTGAAGACTGCGATCCGGGCGATCCGAAAAACTGGATGATGGGTAATCCTAATCTCGGCGTGAGTTTCAAGCGCGAGAATTTTGAACAGATATACAACAAGGCCGTCGCCATTCAAGGCGGCATGCCAAACTTTCGCCGGCTTCATTTGAACCTCTGGACCGAGGGCGCACAGACTTGGATCGGGCGCGATATCTGGGACAGAGGGGCTGAACCGTTCAATCCGGAAGTGCTCTATGGGCGACCAGCTTGGGTGGGGATCGACTTGTCCCGAACAACAGACACCACAGCGATTGTGATCGCAGTGCCAATTGACGGTCTGGTCTATCTGATCTCCTACACGTTTTTGCCTGCAGGGCCGAAGGGGTTCATCCAGCGCGCGCAAAAGGAAAACCGCGAGTTTGTGCAGTGGCGCGACACTGGCTGGCTTGAGGTTCACAAAGGAGCGGCGATCGATGAAGAACAAATCATCCAGCGGATGGGGTGGATCAAAGACCACTTCGATCTCAAGGAAGTGGCCTATGATCCGTGGGGAATGAGTTACGTGGCCAAGGAACTGGACAAGCGCCATTTCCCGATGGTCGAACATCGACAAGGTTATGGCAGCATGTCTAACCCGATGAAGAAATTTGAAGAAATGACCTTTAAGAACAAGATCCGCCACGGTGGAAATCCGGTGCTGGCTTGGGCGGTGAGTAACGTGCATGTCGATATGGACAAGGCCGAGAATATTAGCCCGAACAAAAAGAAATCAACGGGCCGTATTGATACGGCGGTTGCAGCAATCATGGCACTTGGCCGCGCTCTCGTGGGCGAAGGCAAACGCAAAGCTAGGGAGATTGAAACAGTATGAGCTTTCTAGATCGTGTGTTGGGTCGCCGGCAAAGCGAATTGGCGCAAAAGTTGGAGCCACAAATATCGGCCTCCACTCCCGTTTCCGGTGTCACATCGCCGCAATCTTGGTTGAACAATATTGGGTTTGGATCGCAGAGTAATGTAAAAACGTTGCCACGCGTTACCGGCGTGATTGCGCAAAAACATGCGACCGTGTTTTCGTGTTGTAACGTCATTGCCGGTGACCTTTCAAAGGTTCCGCTTAAGCTTTACCAACGCGATAGCAAGGGCCACGAGGAGCGCGTGCGTGATCATCCAGCATCGTATTTGTTAAACGTTGAAAGCTCGCCAGGTGTACCTGCGATCGTATCTCGCTACGCTCTGGCTTACGCCTTTTGTTTACGTGGTCGCGCTTATGCATACGGTCCGCGCGACGGGGCAGGTGAACTCACCTTGATTGATGTAGTCCGGCAAGATGGATGCACGGAATTACGTGCCGGGCGTTCACGCTTTTACGAATTTGAGGATGGTGCTGGCGTTTATCGTCGTGTTCCATCACGTGTAATGGTCCATTTGCGCTACATGGCCGAGGATGGCTGGACGGGGCGCTCGCCTTTGGAAATAGCGGGCGAAAGCGTCGGACTTGCGCTGGCTGGACAAGAGGCTGCGGCGCGAACCGCATCTGGTATTACCACCCGCGCGTTTTTGAAAATGGAAGACACATTTGATTCCGACGAGGATTACACCCGAAACGCAAAGCGAATTCGAAATGCGTTAAGCGATCCGGATGCAAATGGGATTCCAATCATTGGATCAGACGACGATATCAAGAGCCTGGATATTTCAGCGGCCGATCAGCAGTTATTGCAAAGCCGGAAATTCGATCGGGAAATGATTGCGGGAATATACCGCGTCCCGCCTTCAAAATTGCAAATGCTGGAATACGGTGTGAAGGCGAATGGTGAGCAGCAGTCGATCGATTATAAAGCCGACTGCCTGTTGCATTGGGGCGGGTTTGTAGAGGCGCAACTTATGCTCGGAATTTTAACCGAGGAAGAGCGGCGCAATGGCTTGTTCTTCAAACACGATTTTAATGCACTTTTACAATCCACAACAAAAGAGCGTTACGAGGCTCTGAACAAGGCAATCGGCGGGCCGTTTATGGCACCCAATGAAGGTCGAAAAATCGAAGGCCTTGAGCCGGTTGAGGGCGGAGACATACTAAATCCAGCGCCAAATATGACGCGGGACGATGAAAAACCAGAGGGAAAAAAGGAATGAACAAACGAACGATTGCCGCGTTGTTGGGCGCATCGCCATTGGCATTGTCAGCGCTTCATGCGTCGCAATATCTCTCCACAGAATTGCCAGAGGAGGTTGCATCGGCTCCTCTGGACGCGGCCATGGTCGGGCGAGGCGAACGCTTTGCCATTTCGCGCGGTGTCGCAGTAGTCCCGATCAAGGGTCTGCTCACACCGAATTTCTTCGCGCTTGAAAAATACCTTGGCTGGTCGACGTATCACGGTATTGAAGAAACCTTGGGCGAGCTGTCCGCCAATGAAGAAGTAGGAGCCATTATTCTTGAAGTTGATAGCCCCGGTGGTTTGGTGATCGGGTTGGAGTCTGCATCCGAGGCGATCGCCAAGGCAGCTGCCATCAAGCCTGTTCATGTGCTGGTAAATCCTCTGGCGGCATCGGCAGCATATTGGTTGGCCAGTCAGGCAACCGAAATTGCAATGACGCCTGGCTCTCTGGTTGGATCAATCGGAACGATGGTGGACAGCAACAGTCATGTCACAACCGATATGAGTGGTGACCAGTGGTTCCAGATGGCCTCGTCACACGCGCGTGCTAAAAATCCGGATCCGGCAACGGATGAGGGCAAGGCCGAAATCCAGCGCCGGTTGGATGAAGGCGAGGCGCGGTTTCACGAAGCAGTTTCAAAGGGGCGGGGCATCGCTCTTGCAGATTTGCCATCGCGCTTGAGTGTTTCAGAAGATGTTGCAGACGGCGGCTCAACATTTCAATCCCTCTCGGCGATCGAGCGGGGTTTGGCGGATAGCAATGAGGTTCGCGCCGACTTTTATCAACGGGTTTTTTCACAATACGCGATGAAACCGCGCAAAGGCACACGTGCTTTTAGCGCCCGCGCATCTGCCGCACAGGCGCTCGCACACACCTAATCACGCAAATCCAGTCGTGTTCATTTGCCCTACCTTGGCGGTGGGGTCTTTCGGTTGCGTTGACGCAACAATTTATCAAGGAGAATAAGATGTTTGATTTAGACGACCTCCGCCGCAAGCGCAAAGCTGCAGCAGACCAGATGCAGGAATGTGCCACGGCCATTACTGCGCTTGAAGACGGCGAAACGGCGGCTGATTCCGATGAGATGACGGCGGCAGTCACCGCGTTTGAAACTGCTCAAGGTGATTTCAAAGCTGCCAGCGTTAAAGTCGATCGTGCTGTGGCTGTTGAGGCGGCGCAAGCCTCTGTTGCGTCCTCGGGTGATGAACCTACCGGCACAACTACCGTTCCTGCCGTTGCTCTTGATCCAAAGGACAAAGGCATTGCGGCTGGCTTTATGGTGGCGGCTCTTGCCAGCGTTAAGGGTGATCGCGACAAAGCCGTAGCTTTGCTGGAAAAGAACGGCCACACGGCGGTTTCTGCAGCACTGTCCGGGGCTACGGATGCGGCTGGCGGCGTTACCATTCCGCGCGCCCAGTCTGCCGAGCTGATTGAATTGTTGCGTCCAAAGGTTGCGGTTCGCGCGTCCGGTGCCCGCACCGTGCCAATGCCGGCCGGGGAACTTCGCCACGCCGCCCAACTTACGGCGGCGACAGCGACCTACACGGGTGAAAACGCCAAGTCCACGGAAAGCGAACCAACATTCGCACCGCTCGACCGGGCGTTTAAAAAGCTGACGAGCTTGGTTCCGATCGGTAACTCGCTGCTGCGCCACTCGAGCGCTGCCATGGCGGGTTTGGTGCGGGATGATCTTCTGTCTGTGATGGCTCTTCGCGAGGATCTGGCGTTTATTCGCGGTGACGGGACTGGCGACACGCCAACCGGCCTGAAAACATGGACGCCGGTTGCAAACTGGCTGCTGGCTATTGCGAACGGCTCAGCAGCCGTCGAGGCGGCATTGCGCTCGTTGGTGTCGATTGTTGAAGATGCTGATGTGGGTATGACGTCTTGTGGTTGGATCATGCGCGCGGCTACCAAAAACTTCCTTGCGAGCTTAAAGGATCCGGTGTCTGGCGCATATGTGTTCCCATCGATCACGCAGTCCGGCACGTTGCTTGGATTTCCGATCAAAACCACGTCGCAAATTCCAAACAACCTTGGGGTTGGCGTGAACGAAACCGAAGTGTATTTCGCCGACTTTAACGAGGTGATGATTGGCGACAGCATGCAGATCATCGTCAGCTCGTCGTCGGAAGCAGCCTATGTCGATGTGGGTGGAAATACCGTCTCGGCGTTCCAGAATGATCTGACGTTGATGCGCGCAATTTCCGAACACGATCTGGCTCCGCGTCATGATGCGGCACTGGCCGGTCTGAACGGCGTTGCCTGGACGCTCTAATCCAAAAACAGCTTTTTGCTCCCGTCGTTCGGCGGGGGCAAGTTTTCAAACATTTAAGGAGGCATGAGTATGTCTAAAATCGTCGTAAAGTTCACGAAGGGCTGGGGCAAATATAATGCCAAAGATATCGCGGGTTTCGATCGGAAAGTCGCCGAGGATCTGATCGAGGTCAAAAAAGTCGCGAAACTGTATCAGGGCGGCAAGGTTAAAGTTGCCACTGTCGAGGTTAAGTTGGACACCTCGGCCACTGAAAAACTCATCGCGGACGCCGAGGTTCAGATCAAGGCAAAATCCGATGAACTTGATCAAGCCGCTGCATCGCTGGATGAGCGCGACGCAGCGCTCGATAAACGTGACGCCGGGTTATCGGTGCAAAAAGGCGATCTTGATGCGCGCGAAACAGCACTGGTTGAGCGTGAAAAAGCGGTTAAAAACGCGGAGCCTGTGCCAACCAAAGACGTAAAATCCGGTGGTAAACCACCAAAGCAGGGCTCTAAATAAAGGGTAGGGGCAGTATCGTGAAATATATTGGTGCAGATCCGCTAACCTTGGCAGTTACAGAAGCCGAGTTTAAGCGCGCCGTTCACATTATCGACACGGAAACGGACGATGACGTTTTGATCAAAGCATATCTTGGCGCTGCGATCGAGGTTATTGAAACCGCGTGTCGCAGACTGATGCTGTCCCGCCCCGTTGAATTCATGGCGCCTGCAGGGTATTGGACCAACTGGTGGTTTCCTGTCGCGCCTGTCATTGCTCTCGATAAAGTTTCCTACATCGATGCAGCCGGGGCTTGGGCGGATTTAACGACCGCAGATTTCAAGGTCATCACGGAATTTGATGAACCAATTCTGGTTGTGCCTGAAGGCTTTCGTTCCAGTGTCGTGGGTAACAAGGCGTTGAGAATTCAAGCAACTGTCGGCTATGTAGACGCAACCTATCCACTGGCCATGAAGCAGGCCGTCATTTTGCTGGTCAAAGAATGGTTCGAGGCAGGCATCGCGGTGGATGATGCGGTGGTTGCAAAGCTGTCATTTGGCATTCACACACTGATCAAGCAGCGGCGGTACGCGCGACCTTGCGAGGTGGCTTGATATGGCGGGTGCACGTCTAGACAGAATGATCGCGATTGAACGCTTTACCGGCACCAAAAGTCCCTTGGGTGGGACGAAAAAAACGTGGCCTGAATATATGAAAGCCTGGGCATCGGTTACGCCAGTCTCGGACGGCGAGCGGTTTCGTGCGGATGCAGCTTCGGCAACGATTACCGATCGGTTTGTGATCAATTGGAATGCCAAGGCCGCGCTAATAACGGTGAAAGACCGGATAAGTTATGGCGGGCGGTATTACGACATTCATGGCATCAAAGAAATCGGACGCCGTCACCGACTTGAGATCAGTGCAACTGCGGTGGCGAAATGACCACTGGGCGGGTCAGCGTCGATGGTCTGAAGGATTTAGAGCGCGCCTTACAGGATCTTTCGAAAGCGGCTGGCAAAGGTGTTTTGCGCCGCGTCGGGAAAAAGGCGCTAAAGCCGGTAATTGAGGCCGCAAAGGAAAATGTTCCCGTGGCCAGCGGGGAACTGCGCGACAGTCTGGCTGTCTCCACCAAACTCAGTAAACGACAAAAGGCGCTGAACCGGCGACGGACTGCAGACGGCAAATCGACGGTCGAGGTTTATGCCGGGGCTGGCGCGTCGCCACAAGCGCATTTGATCGAATTTGGAACGGCTTCACGTGTTGTCGATAGCACGGGCAAGAACGTTGGAAGTATTGCACCACAACCGTTTATGCGCCCGGCTTGGGATGCAAAAGGGCGGGGCGTTTTGAAATACATATCGAACTCACTTGGTGACGAGATTGAGAAAACCGCGAAACGGGCTGCGAAGCGCGCCGCCAAGCGAAGGTAGCACAAATTGAAAATTGACTTACGGACGTTGATGTTGTCGGACATTGGGTTGGCCGCGCTATGCGATGACCGGATCTACTGGATGGTGCGCCCACAAGATGATCCGTTTCCGAGCGTGGTTTTGCACCTGATCAGCAACATTCCAAACTACACCTACCAAGGGGAAAGCGCGCTGAAATTCAGCCGCGTGCAGTGTGATCTTTACGCCGAATCCGACATGGACGGCGAGGCGCTGGCGATCGCGTTCAAAAAAGCCGTCAGCGGGTTTCGGGGCATCACCGGCGCGACGGATTTCAAGGGAATATTTATCGACGGATGGCGCGAAAGTGTCGACGCCGGAAAGACGGAATCGGAGCTGTTGTTCCGAACATCAATCGACCTGACTATTAATCATAAGGAAGTATGAAAATGAGCGACGCAGATATTGGTTACGACATCGGATTTGAAGTCGAAGACGCAGTTGGTTCGGGTGTGTTTGTTCCTCTGATCGAGGTTACAAATATCGAGTTGCCAGACGAGCAAACCGACGAAGTCGAGGTGACGCACATGAAGTCGCCTGGCGGAATGAAGGAATTTATCGGCGGTCTAACCGATCCCGGTGAATGCAGCGTTGATACTAACTGGATCCAGGGCAATGCCACGGATGTCGAGTTGACATCGCTTAAGGCCAGCAAACAAAAACGCGCGATGCGAATTGTCTTTCCGGGTGGTGCAAAATGGACATTTCAGGGATTTATCAAGGGCTATAAACCTACAGTGCCACTTGGTGACAAAAAACAGGCGCAGGCAACTATTCGCGTAACTGGTAGCACGGCCATCTCCTAATCCAATTCCCTGAAATTCAGTAATCAGAGAGGCTGAAATGTCGAATAAAAAACGCGTTACGGTAACAGCACGGTTCAAAGGTAAGAACCTGAAGTTATGCCTGACTTTCAATTCATTTTGCGAGTTGGAGGATCACTACGGCCAGAATATCACGCAAATATTTACCAAGTATCTGAACGATTTTGCGGCCCAGTCGGTGTCGATGAAGGATTCTCGTGCTGTCCTTTGGGCATCGATGTTGGAGAGCCTTCCTGACGCCAGTTTGCGGGATGCAGGCGAACTTGGTGAGCAGCTTGGTCAGGAAAAACTGTCGGAAGTGGTCGCCGAGGTTATGGCCAATAGCGGATTGTTTGGAGAGGTTGGCGAGGATCCAGAAAAACCGTCGGGAAAGCCTCGCGGCAAGAAGCCTTCGACTGCCTAAAATACCTTGAAAACTATTGCGCGGCGGGGTTTTCACCAGCTGGCTTCTGGTCGCTTACGCCGCGCGAATATCTGATCCATATGGCCGGTGCGCAAGCGCGCGTTAACGCCGAATTCCAGCAGCAAAAATTTGTCGCCTGGCATACGGCTATGTTGCCGTACTTCAAAAACGAGATCCCGCTTGATGAATTTGTCGAGGGGGAGAAACGGCGAAGTGGTTCGCAAGAACTCTTGATGCGCGCCCGCGCTTTACATGAACATTATGGGGGAAAGAAATGAGTGCTGTTATTGGCGCGCTGCGCGTAAATCTTGGTCTGAATAGCGCTCAATTCCATAAAGGACTTGGCCGTGCCAACAAAGGTATGGGCCGGTTTGCGAAGAATGCCGGAATTGCAATGGCTGGGGCAGCAGTGGCGGCTGCAGGCGGATTGGCAGTTTTGACCAGACGCAGCCTGTCTTTGATCGACGAGCAGGCGAAGCTTGCACAATCCTTGCAAACGTCAACAGCGTCGGTGCAGGTTATGGCGCGCGCCAGCGAATTGTCCGGTGTTGGATTTAAGGAACTTGAAGCCGGCGCAATTCAGCTCAACATTCGTTTGGGAAAAGTTGCTGCTGGGGCAGGCGGGCCGGTTGCGCGCGCTCTTAAACGCATGGGGCTATCAGCCGAGGCGCTCGCAGCGCTTCCACTTGATGAACGTATTGCATCGATCAATGAGGCGATCGCCGAATTTATTCCGGCGGCACAGCAGGGTGCTATCGCTGGCGAGTTGTTTGGAACCCGGAACGGAATTGCAATTGCGCGTCTGGATCCGGCGACGATCGCGCGTGCGACCGACGAGGTGGAGCGGTACGGGGTCGCCGTGAGTGAGGTGGATGCTGAAGCCATTGAGCGAGCAAACGATGCAGTGTCAGCGCTTGGTCTGGCAGGTCGCGGTCTCGGCAATCAGATTGCCGCTATTTTAGCCCCTTCGATGGAGCGTATTGCAAACCTGCTTGCAGGTTGGGCAAGCAAGATGGGAGATGTACGGGTCGCGATCGAAGGCTTCTTAAGGCCTCAGACTGATCTTCAGATAGCCACGGACAATCTTGTTTCTGCTATGGGTGACGAGATTACCCAGTCCCAGATACTGGAATCGGTATTAGGTACCAGTACCCGGCTATCGATTGATGCGGCGCGTGAAAAATTATCCGAGGCGTTGGCGCGAAACGAAAATGTTAAAGCGATAATTGCCGAGCATCGCGCGTTGGCACTTGGTTCGGATGAGTATGCTAAACTGACTGGACAAATCAACGAGTATCAGGCGGGGCTTAATGCGATTGGGTTTCCGAACAATGATGCTGTGGCGCGCAGAAACGCTGATGCCTTCGAAGAATTGCAACTTTCTCTCGCCTCGGCCTTAACCGCTCGTCAAAATTTGCTTAAATCTGATAAGGATATGTCGGACCAACTTGCCCGGACTGATGAAAATATTGATACTTTGACAGTCGCATTGGCGAACGCCGCCGACGGTTATGTTGTTCTTGGCGGCGTTTTGGTCGAACCAATTGAGGGCAGCGAAAGACTTACTGCAGGTTTGGGTGGGGTAACGGGTGCGGCAGAGGATTCAGCTGATGCTATTAAGGGGCCGCTTGTTGGTGCTGTTAGTGAGGTGAAAGAAGCCTTTAATGACTGGGTTGCCCGTGGCTTTAAAGATTTCAAAGGCTTTACCGGCGCGGTGATTGGTTCGTTCAAATCTATGCTGACGCAGATGATCGCGATCGCAGCGAAAAACAAGATCATGATATTCCTTGGCGTCGGCGGGTCCGGTGTTGGGTCGACGGCATCGGCTGCGACGTCCGGATCAGGTTTGTTGGGTGGTGTCGGTGCAACATTCATGGGTAGCTTTGGATCTGCGGCCACGGCGGGGACCGCTGCTGTCGCCGGTACGGGCTTGCTGGGTGGACTCGGTGGTGTTGGTGCGGGTGTCGCATCCGGATTTGCATCCGGTGGCGTTGGTGGTGCTGTCAGCGGGTTTTTTGGTTCCACGGCGGCTGGTGTTAGTGGCGGTTTGGCTGCGGGCGGCATGGCCGGAGTTGGCGCAGCGATTGGAGCTGCGCTGCCAGTAATTGGAATTGGTCTGGCGCTGTTTTCCCTGTTTAAAAAGAAGAAAAGAAAACCTCCGATTTCGAATGAGGACTTTGCCAAAATCCAGAGCGGCTTGCAGCTGACGGGTGTAGAGCTTTTGGGGACTGGACGGGCTGGTGAAGAAACAGCGGCGGCGCTTAAAAAAGCGGCTGGCGGGATGAAGGAATTTGCATCGCAAACGGAATTCTACTTCGACAACTTTTTTACGGATACGGAGAAACGCCAAAAGGCATTGGATGCCCTTACAGGAGTGTTTGGCAAATTGAATTTGGAAATGCCAAAATCTGCAAAAGGTTTTCGCGACCTCATTGAAGGCTTAGACCTGACGTCAAAGTCTGGCCAATCCGCCTATTCTGAACTGTTGAAGGTTGCCCCGGTGTTTACCAGTGTATTTGGATCGATCGCTAATGCTGGAGAGGCACTGAACGCGCAGTTCGGTGGCGATGTGTTCTCGACCAAAGAACAGATGAATCGTACAATGGCTGCGCTTAATCGCGGTGCAGAAATTGGGTCGCTACCATATGGTAGCGGTGTTGTGCAATTGGGTGAAGTTGTCACAGTAACAGAGCGGATGGATCGTTTGCAGGGTGAAACCGCTGCTGCGTCCATGTCGTCGGCACAAACATTGGCCCAGATACGCCAGTTTTTCCAACGATGGGATATCGACGGAATGCCGGAGGTGCGCCCAGCATGAAAATTATTGAACCAATTGAGCTGACAGACACTGTTTTGACCGCAACCAACCTTACAGAAACGGACGCGCCGGAATGGGATATTGCCACCTCTTATGCGGTTGATGATGTAGTCATGTCGCTTACAACACACAGTCTCTATGTTAGCGAGGTTGCGGGGAACCTCGCTAATGATCCAGATACAAGTGGCGCTATTTGGACCCGGTTAAGCGCCACGAATATTTGGAAGGCATTTGACAAATTGATTGCCAATCAGGTCGCGAGCGATGATTTGATCAGCTACACCTTACAGCCAGCTGGCGAGGTTTCTGGCATTGCATTTTTTGGTCTGGATGCTGACGCTATCGACATTGAAGTTTCGCTTGGTACGACTGTCTATAGCTTCCATCAAGACCTGGTGAATTTGGACGAAGTTGATGGTTGGTATTCGTGGTTATTTTCAGGCGTCGTGCGTGAAAAAGAAGCTTTGTTTCTAAATCTGCCATATTTGGGGGCAGGTACAGAATACAAAATCGACATTACTGGATCCGGAGCAATCAAGGTTGGTCAAATTGTTGCAGGTAAAGCGACGATCATAGGGACGGTGGCATGGGGCGCACAGATTGGAATTCTAGATTATAGTCGCAAGGACCGTGATGGGTTCGGCAATGTTTATATTGTGGAGCGACGGTTTTCGAGATTGGCTTCTTTTCCAATTGGTGTTGATGCAACGAAAGCGCGACTGGTTCAACGCAAAATGGAAGATTTTCGCGCAACACCGGCTGTCTGGATCGGCGATGAACGTCCAGAATATGCCCTGATTATTTACGGCTTTTATAAATCATATACCCAAGTGTTGGTCTTTGAAGATTGGTCAACCGGGTTAATTGAAGTTGAAGGACTTTAGCTAATGGTAGTACCTACAGTTGATGAATTACCAACCGCACCAGATCGTGGAGCGGGCGGAGCACAATTTGATCTCGATGCAGCTGCGTGGGCGGCAGCGATCGGGGCGTGGACAACGCAAGTAAACGCGCTTGGTTTGGATGTTAATTCGAAGCACGCCGAAATTTTGGCGGCTGCCCTAGCGGGTGATTTGCCACCACTGACGGGTCACGCGCTTAAACTCTTGCGCGTAAATGCGGGTGAAGCTGGTGTGGAATTCTTTGATCTGCCTCTCGCTACGGCCCTTGCCGCAGGTGTTGTCAAAAAATCTACATCCCCAATAAACATCGCGGGTACGGATGATACGACATATCCAACTGTGGCTGGTGTGGTGGAAATAATAGGCGAGCAGGTTCCCTCGGATAAAGTATTCAATAGTGGGCCACAAACCATCATCAGCGCAGGCCTGCTTACAATGGCCCATGGTCTTGCGGGGATTACACCCTCTTCAAAATTCCGGTTTGATATTCTTCTAGAATGTATAATCGCACAGGGTGGTTATACTGTTGGCCACCACTCGCCTATAAATGTCGGGGGAACGCTTTCCGGCACGGGCGCGCAAGGAACTTCTATAACTTGGGATGCTACGAATTTTTACGTTCGTTACGGCGCGCTCAGCGCGGTTTTTCAGTTTTTGAACCACACAACCGGGGCGAGGTACTCGCCAACTAATGCGTACTGGAAATTTCACTTAAGAGCGGAGCTGGACGGATGACCAAACATTATGCTGACACGGATGGTAACTATTTGGGTGGTTTTGGTGAAAACACAAGCCCGCCAAAAGGCGCTATCCGTACCACAGAACCAAACCGAGGCGATGATGTTTTGGTTGGTGGTGTATGGAGGCCCAACCCTGTTCCGCCCACGTCGATGGATTGCACCCACACACGCCGCGAGTTCATGTTGCTTCTGACAGACACAATGGAAGACGAGATAAACGCGGTAATTACTACTTTGCCGCGCGGCAAACAAAAACGTGCGCTTCGTGCATGGTGGCTGGATGAACAGGTTTTCAGATGGGATGATCCAGAAATGATCAAGCTACGGCGGCGTTTGAAGAAATCAACCGTGACGGCCATGCGAAAAGCGTGGGTTGGGTAACAGACTAAAAGTAAACTCGTCCATCGCAGAGTAACCGCCTTTAGGGGCGGTTTTTTAATGTTTAAACATCGGAGACAAACATGACGCCAGAACAAGGGGCTGTCGGGGTGATCCTGGGGGTGGGGGCGACGGGTTCTGTTGTTTCAACCGGGTTGTTATCAGCCGACATGTTGGAAACGGCGGCGGTCTTTTTCGCCTGCATGTCGGGCGGGATGATGTCTCTCACTTATATCAAGTCAAGCTTATCCTTCGCGCGAAAGGTGCTGGTGGCGATCGGCAGCGGTTTGACGGCTTTCAACAGCTATGAGGTGGTTTACGAGTTTATTCCGCGCTTTGACGGGTACGATCGATTTACCGGTTTTACGCTTGGGTTTCTCGCGTTCAACCTGCTCGGCGGATTGTTTGTTGCCTCTTCGAAATTCAGTAAATCCCCGTTGGCATTTTTCGACTGGGCGTTTCGCAAAGGTGATCAGCCTGGAAAGGATAAGTAGTTATGAAATACCAACCGTTTTTCGAAGTCGTTGAGAAACCACTATATTTCGGTACTTTGCCGGGTTGGCAAAGTGAACCTCTGATTGCGCTTGTCGGTGAAGCCGTTCGGCGGAATCGTTCGATCGAGCATACAGCCTATGTGTTGGCTACTGCACATCATGAAACCGGCCGGTTCAAGTTCACCCATGAATTGGGGAAGGGGTCCGGCCGTGATTATGGGCAAAAGCTTTTGATCATGCGGGGCCAGTATGTTCGGTATTACGGCCGCAGTTATGTTCAGCTGACCTGGTTGGCAAATTATGCACGCATGTCGATCCGCCTCTCGATGGATCTAGGCCGTGAAATCGACCTCGTGAATAACCCGGACCTCGCTGTGATGCCGGAAATTGCTTCTGCAATCATTTGGGAGGGCATGATCGGTGGCATGTTTACTGGAAAAAACCTTGCAGACTACGTCAACGGCGACCGGGTTGATTATGTGAAGGCGCGCAAGATCGTGAACGGCAATGACAAGGCCAAAAAAATCGCTGGCTACGCCGAGCAATTTGAAACTGCACTTCGCGCGCTCAATATTATGAAAGGGGTAGCCGCATGAAAAGTTTGAAAGAGATGGAGCCATTTGACTGGTTGATTTGGTTTGTTGTGGCCATGGGAATTACGAGTGTCATTCTGTTTGCGCTCAAAGCGGCCAGTTTGATCGCGATCTCATGGTGGTGGATTTTTGCGCCACCCGTTGTTCCGATTATTTTGGTGGTCCTTTTGTTGGTTGCGTATGCAGATGGAATGTCGAGGTGATTTTGCGCGTCGCTGTCTTCTTGCTGGCAGTGGTGTCAATTACAGCGGCTGGTCTCTTTTGGGATCGAGGCAGAATTGCAACCAAACTTGTGGCCACAGAGGCCAGACTGCAATCGGCGGTGAACGACGCGGCAACTAAAGCGAGAACTCTAGAGGCCTTGAGGTCTCATGCAGCGCGACAATCCATCCTAGATCGTCAGCGCGAAGTAGCTGAATCCAGATTAAGAAACAGCGAGGAATTTGACGATGAAGTGCCTGACATTATTCTTGACGCTATTTCTGATCTCGGCTTGCGGTAAGCCCTATGAACAGCCGGTTGTCGTCGAAATCCCCCCACAATTGCTTGAGCAGGTCGACACGCCCGTACTGGTTAGCGAAACCGCTGGTGACGTGGCTTTGCTAATTGTGGCGCTTGTGGCGGCGCTGAGAGAGGCAAATGGACAGTTGGCGACGATTGAGGAACTCGTTGAGAGATGGAAGGAGGCGCTGGCATCATGAGTTCGCAGAGCCGCCGTTCCAGCCTGATCGAGGCTCTGGTCAATACTGCGACAACGCGAGCGCCGCTGGTCGAAGATAATCCGACTGAACCTGCTGATACTTTGTGAATTCGGGTAAAAAGCTTCCCGTCGAAACTTGCTTCAAGATCAGCGCATCTTTCTGAAATCATATCCAAGTAACGGTCATATTTTTGTGCGAAAGCAAACACCATTCCGGACAGCAGCAATCCAAACATTCCTGGCGCATACAGCGCAATTCCGAAATCGGTAATTATCAAACCCAGACCTTTAAAAAGTATGTAAGAAGAAAATAATATGCTTTGGACCAAAATAAACAACCGCAAGAAGCTTTGGCCTATTAGAACGCCGTGAAAATACGCTTTGCAGGCCTCTTGATACTCCACCCCGATAAACTCCGAATTCTCGTTCATTTATTCAGTATCCTTTTAAACAATATATCCAGCGATAGACTTCTAAAGCCTCCTGCTAGTTTAAGCGGGGGCAGGGCTGCGTCAACAGCCCTAACCGCGTGGCAAGCTTTCACATCAGCCACACCGATTGCCCAAAAAGAATCAATCGCCCGTACCCTCGAGGGTTGTGCGACTAGATAGGTATTCTCTAAATGCGACAAGTGCGTTCTGCTGCACCCGTTGCCCCATGGATGGGCGGCAAATCAAAACTCAACAAAAAGATCAACGTGATCCCGCATAAAGCTTACGTCGAACCCTTTGTGGGTATGGGCGGAGTGTTCTTGCGGCGTGGATTTCAACCTCGTCTCGAGGTGGCCAACGATCTGAATGGCGAGATCATAAATTTGTTCCGGATCCTCCAGCGGCATTACCCGCAGTTGATGGAGGTGATGCGGTTTCAGATCACATCGCGACGCGAGTTCGAGCGCTTGCGCAAACAAAACCCCTCCTATCTCACAGATCTGGAACGCGCTGCGCGCTTCCTGTATCTCCAACGCCTAGCATTTGGCGGGCAGGTCAAAGGCGTATTCGGTGTCGCTCCAACCAGTGGGCCGCGCTTTAGCCTGTCCCGGATGGAACCAATCCTGGATGCAGCGCACGAGCGCCTCGAGGGCGTGGTGTTTGAAAGTCTGGACTGGGCAGAGTTGATCCCGCGTTATGACACGCCTGACACGCTGTTCTACCTCGATCCGCCGTATTGGGGTGGCAACGATTATGGCAAGTTGATGTTCGAGCGTACGGACTTCCAACGCATGGCGGATCTGCTGCGCGACCTGCAGGGGAAGTTCATTCTCTCGATCAATGATGTGCCAGAGATCCGAGAAATGTTCGGCGGGTTTCACATGGAGCCTGTGAAGTTGAAGTATTCTATTTCGTCTGGTGAGAGCACTGAAGCTTCGGAGTTGATTATTACCGATCGAGAAGTGGTGACGGGGTTGTTTTGACGGTAAAGGAATTTGCTATGACAATGCTGTCGTCGAGGCATTCTTCAAAACCATCAAGGCCGAACTGATCTGGCGGCACCCGTGGCACACCCGCAGCACTGCTGAACTGGCGATCTTTGAATACATCAACGGCTTCTACAATCCTCGTCGCAGACATTCGGCATTAGGTTGGAAAAGCCCCTTGGCTTTCGAAAGAATAGCAGCTTAAATGAGTTCATGGAGCGGCACTAAAGCGGGGCAGGTCCAGTGCAGCGTTTGCATTGAACCGTTCCGGAAGATTAACGGAGTAAAATTTCCTGGAAATGCTTGAAATCGATGAAAGTATTTACAGGTCTAAATACAAATAAGAACCAACTCTTAATCCTTATTATTGGACCCGCGTTCATTTTCAAGAGTGGTCGCCAAGGGTCTTGGGCTGAATTTAGGGTATGAAGACCATGAAAAAGACAATAGTGGCTCTTAGCGCCTTATCCTCCACTACGAGAGTGGTGTATGTGGTCGAACAGGTAATTGCCCATTTATTGGTGCCGCCTCTCTTTCTGCTGATGTTGCTACGCTCACGCAAAGAGCCTGCCCACTTGCAAAATCTATCACATCGTTTTGGCTTTGGTGCGGTAAAACAAAAAAGAGCCGTATGGATTTATGCGGCCTCTTTAGGAGAAACACGAGCCGCCAGTTCTTTGATTCGACGTCTTCGGGCAGGGGGCTTTAAGGTGCTTTTGACCCATCAATCTCCCGCGGGTCTCGCTGAGGGCGCGCGGCTTTTCACCAAAGACAGCGGCGTCCAGCAATGTTACATTCCATTTGACCTATTTTGGGCGGTCCGCATTTTTCTGCGCCGCTTTAAACCTGTCGCTTTGGTCGTGCTAGAGATCGAAATTTGGCCTGCTATGCTGATTGAAACAGCGCGCAAGGGCATTCCAATTGTGATGGCTAACGGAAACCTGTTGGAAAAATCAATCGGCGATGGCCGTGGCGTGCGCCGTCATCTCCTTACACTTTACCACCTATTCAGCCACATTTTCACACGGACAGATGATTACCGCGATCGCTATCTTCGCATTGGTGTTGACCCGGCACGTTTGTCCGTTGTTGGCGACATGAAATTTGACCAGGTGATCGACCCTATCCATCTGCTAATGGCCGAGAGCGTACGCTCAAACTTGCGCGGTGCAGAGCGGGTCTTGATGATTGCGTCGTCGGTCGAGGCAGAGGAAACCCTTCTTGTGCCAATGGTTGCAAGACTTCTTTCAAAGGACTCGAGCCTTCGCGTTATTTGGGCACCCCGCAGCCCGCAGCGATTTCAATCAGTGTCAGACGCACTTTCTGCCCTTGGTATCAATACTACATTGCGCTCCACGCTCGGGCCCGAAATGAGTGCGCCGATGCCGCAAACGCAGGTACTGGTTGGGGATAGCACGGGCGAGATGAATGCGTATTATTCCGTTGCCGATCTGGTCTTCGTAGGGGCAAGCCTCGTCGATCATGGTGGGCACAACATCATCGAACCCATGATGCTGGGTCGGCCAGTGGTCATGGGGCCATCGACCTTCGGCATCGACTTTGCCGCCGTGCCTGCGGGCCTAGCCGGTGCTTTCGAAAGCCTGCCCAACGCAGCACATCTAGAAGCTCGAATTATAGAAATATTGGCGGATCCCGCTGCCTTAGCCCGAATGGCGGACGCGGCCATGGGGTTCACCATCGATAAAACTGGCGCTGCAAATAAAACTTTTCTCGGCCTACTTACGCTGCTCGAAGCCCCGACCGAAGTCGCCAGCGAGTGACCCGCAAAAGCGTGGCCGCATCCTGCCACCGGAGCGGGCTGTTGATATCTACACTGTCAAAGACCGGGGGCGAGCCGCAATGTTTGCTACGATAAAGGAAGGATAGGCATGCGCATTATTTTTCGGACAGATTCAAGCTCAAAGATCGGCGGCGGGCACCTAATGCGGTGCCTGACGCTAGCTGGCGAAGCTGCGCGGCGCGGCCATAGCATCCATTTCATTGTTAATGCGGATAGTTTGACCAATAGGGTTCTGGCTGAAGGCCACAGCCTCACAGAACTACCGCCCGAGGCTCACGATACAGAACCGGTCCCCCCACATGCTAACTGGCTCACCGCGCCTTGGCCGTCCGATGCTGCGCTGACAGCAAAAGTGGCTGCAAAGATAGGGGCCGATTGGCTGGTGTGGGATCACTATGGGCTTGACGCACGGTGGATTGAAGCGGTCAGATCGGCAGCACCAAACATTCGGGTTTTGGCGCTGGACGATCTGGATGATCGACCTCTGGGTTCGGATATCGTTCTGGATCCTGCACATCTGGCAACTGAAGGAAGAAAATTTCCAACCCCCGTGATGTTGCATGGGTCGGCCTACGCATTGCTTCGCCCGGAATTTTCTGCATTTCGCAAGGCATCGCTGGCGCGGCGTGATGGGCGCGTGCGGAAGGTCATGGTTACTCCGGGGATGATGGATGCGGTTGGCCTAGCGCCGTTGGCACTTGAAGCATTGGATGGCACCGGGTTGCAGGTTGAAGTCGTCATGGGGAGCAAGGCGCAATCGGTTGATCGTGTTCGCGCGTTAGTCGCGGGAAACCCTGACTGGACCCTAACGCTCGACGCAACCGATATGGCATCTCGGATGTCAGGAGCAGATTTGTGCATCGGAGCCGGTGGCGGCACTAGCTGGGAACGCTGTTGTCTTGGATTGCCCACTGTTGCCGTCGCCGTCGCAGACAATCAGCTATCAGGAATGAAAATACTCGCAAACAACAAGGCTGCGATTACTTTACATATTTCAGAGGTCACAGCCGGGGCCCTGCCTCAAGCTGTGGCAGATGTTTGCCGGCAGATAGAGCAAATGTCTCAAAGAGCGGCCGCATTGTGCGATGGAAAAGGTGCAGAGCGAGTATTCAATTACGTTGAGACGGTCAACTTAAGAACTGACCTGCGCCAAGGTTCATCAGAGTAGGTGATTTGACGTTTAAGTTCGTAACTTTCGATAAAATCAGGCAGAGTAACAACAAGAGCCGCCTCAATCTGACAACATATTTCTTGCAATAACCTTTTTAATTCCCTGACTATTTACTTCATAGTTGTCCTTGGATAGTACATATTTTCCAATATGGCCAGAATGGCGGCCACAACTTATGTAACCCAAACTCTTGTTCAAATTGAGAGCTGCCTTATTATCATCAAGAATTATAGCAGTTGATTGGGTCAAGCCCAATTCATAAAATGCTCTATCGTAAATGAATAAACTAGCGGCAATATTTACCCAGTGCCCTAAATATTCTGAATTCCCGCAATAGATACCTGCTTCAAACGTTCCATTTTCCGTACTAATTGCGCTAATGTTTGCAGAACCAATGTCAACGCCCCCCAAAGAATAGATATGGTGCTCGGCTTGTTTCTTGTTAATGCGTGAAAACCATGCCTTTTGTTCTTCCTGGCTAATTAGGTTTTGGGTTGCCATGCGTGTTCTTACATGGTCCAAATTACGCCAGTGTCGAACAAGCTCCAGGTTGTTTTCGTCTAGGGGGCGTGTCGTAAATTTTGTCATCAACGCTAACCCTTTGCGACTATAATATTGCAAATATCCGAGAACTTTTCGGCGCTGTCGAGGGTGTCGAAATCAATTTCGTATTCGAACAGTTCTTCTATTATCAAGCTGACATTTATTTTCCCCATACTGTCGTACCCAGTAATATCTGACATATTCACTTTTTCAAGATCGCTTTCGCTAATCTCCAGCATTTCAGCTGTTTGCTTCTTAAGCTCTGCAATTCTATTGTCAGGCGTCAATGTATTGTACTCCATTTTGTATCAAATCTATTTGAAGGCTTGCCACACCCCAGCTTAATCCAGCGCCATATCCAAGACAAGTTAGGTTCGCTTTGGTGTTTAACTTTGATGAATTAGCAGAAATCCAAGCCCCAATACTACCTGGACCAAGGTTTCCGATTTCTGAACAGCTAAAAAATGGCACCTCACCATTATCTAGTTTTAGCTTATTCGACAGCTGATTAACGATCAGCTTGCTTGCTTGATGAAGCGCATAATATGTAGGGAGTCCGTTGCTGGGATCTAATTCCCAATCGAGAGATTTTACCAATTTGGGAATTTCAGAATTAGTAAATAAGAAGACGCTTACGCCATTCATATTTAACACATTCTCTTCGTATGAGGCGTTTATAAAATGGCCTCGGGTGCCGTCAGTCATAACCTTTGATTTGAAGGGTTCATTGTCTTGCTCGACAATAGTGAAACTATAGCCATCTCCAAACAGAATATCGGTGCTTAACGCCGCATGTCTTGTCATTGGTGAGTAAATATCGCCCCCAACTATGAGCGTTCTCATGCCAGTTTCAGTTATCTTGTTTGCTATTGTCAGAGCACGAATGAATCCGTTGCAGCCATCCACGATATCTACACAAAAAGTGGATGTCGGGAGTTTGAGCAATCCCTGAAGCGTCGAGCTGATATTCGGCAATCTTTGTTCATAAGACTGGGTAACAACGATAATATTGTCTACTGCCAGATCAGAACCACTGCATTGATCCGAAAAATTTTCGGCGCTTAATTTTATGAAATTATCCGTGCTTTCATTTTGCACCCTCGTAAGAGAATTGAAGCCGGTAGTTTCTACCATTTTAGATGCGTCCGCATCCAGAATGTCACCTTTTGCAGATATCAATTCCAAAACGTCTATTTTAGAAAATGGCAAATATGTATGGTTGGCTATAATTTTCAAGTATCATTTGCTTTCATTTTTCCAGACCTTGCATGTTTCAGCCTTTGATATCAACCCCCCCACCCCTGAATGTGGCCTCGATCAAAGAATTTGACCGAAATGATATGTTTTCTGTTTGCACCGGTGTCGCCTGCGGTGAAATTGAATTAGTGAAAGCCATGCTCTGTAAAAAATAGTAGAACGTCTTAAGAACACAAAGTGGGTCCAGAGTGGGTGAGTGTGGGGGGTTCGTGTCCCTTTCGTTCCCTCCCTGTCCTTTTACGACAGTAATTGAACGATCGAAAATACAATAAAACCCTTGTTTTTATGGAGCGGGTGAAGAGATTCGAACTCTCGACATTTTGCTTGGGAAGCAAACGCTCTACCCCTGAGCTACACCCGCAACATCGCCGCTTTTATGGGCAAGCTGGCGGGGCGTCAAGGCAAAGGTGCTTGCACTGGCGGTGTGCTGCGCGTAGATAATTTTCTTATGAGAATTTTGTTTTTAGGTGATGTCGTTGGCCGCACAGGTCGCAAGGCAATTACGACGCATTTGGCGCGGTTGCGTGCTGAATGGCGGCTCGATTTTATTGTGGTTAACGGGGAAAATGCCACGGGTGGCATGGGGCTGAACCGTGGGCATGCGCAGGGCATTCTGGATGCCGGTGCGGATTGTATTACGCTGGGCGACCATGCGTTTGACCAGCGCGATATGCTGACGGCGATCACGCAGGACAGCCGGATTATTAGGCCGCTGAATTATGCGCCCAAAGCGCCCGGTGTCGGGGCGCGGATGTTTACCGCGCAAAACGGCCAGAAGGTTTTTGTGGCGCAGGCCTTGGGGCAGGTGTTTATGAAGCGCCCGTTCGCAGACCCGTTTTCGGCCCTTGATGCGGAGCTGAAGAAAGCGCCGCTGGGCGGTTTGGCCGATGCGGTGATCGTTGATTTCCACGCCGAGGCGACATCGGAAAAGGTGGCGATGGGGCATTGGCTGGACGGTCGCGCCTCGCTTGTCGTTGGTACGCATACGCATATTCCAACGGCGGACACGCAGATTTTGGCGCATGGTACGGCGGTGCAATCGGATGCAGGGATGTGTGGCGATTACGACAGTGTGATCGGGATGGAAAAGCTGGAACCGATGCGCCGCTTCGTGACGGGTATGTCGAAAGGCAGATTTACCCCTGCGGAAGGGGAGGCGACCCTGTCGGGGGTGTTCATTGAAACGGATAAATCCGGCAAAGCCATTCAGGCGCTGCCCGTGCGCGTTGGCGGGCGGCTTTCACAAACGGGACCAACCGATTGAGACGCCACGCCAACCTGTATCTGGCGTTAATCGTCATGGGGGCGGTTTGGGGGGCGGTGTTTCCGATCACCAAAATTGCGGTGTCCACGGGGTATCAGGCCTATGGCATTATCGTTTGGCAATCTGTGATCGGGATTGTGTTGTCGGGCGGCATCACGCTGTGGCGGGGTAAAAAGCTGCCGTTTTCGCGTGACTATATGTGGCTGTTTATCGGCATTGCGTTCTTTGGATCATTGGCGCCGAACTATTTTTCCTACACGGCGACGGCGCATTTACCGGCGGGGGTGATTTCGATTGTCATTGCGCTGGTGCCGCTGTTTGCCATGCCGATATCGCTGGCGATGGGGTATGAAAAACCTTCGGCCATACGGTTTATGGGAGCGGCTTTCGGGGCGGTGGCGATTGTTATGATCGCGGGGCCAAGCACGGGGCTGCCGGACCCTTCCAAGGTTGGGTACTTGTTTTTGGCCCTTTTCGCGCCGCTGTTTTACGGGATCGAGGGTAACTTCATGACGTGGCATGGGCCGCGAGGGTTGGACCCCGTGCAGATATTGTTCGGGGCGTCCGTCGTTGGGCTGATTGTGTCTGTGCCTATTTCAATCGGGTTTGACCAGATTATCACACCGTTCAAGCCGTGGAGCGCGCAAGAATGGGCGATATTTATTGCCGCATTACTGAACTGGGGCGCATACGTCGGCTTTGTTTGGTTGATCGGGCGGGCAGGGCCGGTGTTTTCATCGCAAGTGGCGTATCTGGTCACGGCTTGGGGCGTGGTCTGGTCGATGTTGTTCCTTGGTGAGCGGTATTCCATGTGGGTTTGGGCCGCCTTTGTGCTGATGCTGATCGGGGTGCTGTTGGTGCAGCCGCGTGAAAAGGCCAAGGCATGAGCCGCCGCACACGATGTTACAGTTTGGGTCTGGATGGCTTTTGCGCTTATGCTGGTCGGGATCGCTTTGGTGAAACCGCACGATTCTGAATAGGAGAGGTGCATTGCCCGAATTCCTGACACAAGACCCGATGCCAGCCATTATCAGCCTGTCGGTTGTTGGTCTTATGTTCGTGTTGTTCATCCGCGAGACGTACCCAACGGAGGTGGTCGCCATTGGCGGTGTTGCTGTTTTGCTGGTATCTGGCGTTTTGCCAATCGCCGATTTGCAGGCGGTGTTTTCCAACCCTGCGCCTTGGACAATTGCCGCGATGTTTATTATTTCGGGCGGTTTGGTGCGCACAGGGGCGTTGAATGCGCTGACGGGAATGGTTTCGCGCTATGCGGGCAGYCAACCTAAAATCGTGTTGGCGACGTTGGCTATTTTCACGGTTGTTGCATCGGCATTTATGAACAATWCGCCCGTGGTGGTTTTAATGATCCCYGTGGCGGTGTCGCTGGCGGCGACTATGGGGATTTCGTCTTCCAAGTTGTTGATACCGCTGTCTTATACCGCGATCCTTGGCGGGATGYTGACGTTGATCGGRACCTCTACCAAYYTGCTGGTAGACGGGGTTGCKACMGCGCARGGGTTGGAGCCGTTCAGCCTGTTYGAAATCACYCCGRTGGCGATAATTYTGGTGGCTTTTGGGRYGRTGTACATCCGTTTTATCGGCCCGTGGTTATTGCCGGATCGCGATTCCATGACGGATTTRTTRGTTAACAARAARCAGATGAAGTTTTTCACSGARGTGGCYGTRCCGGAAGGCTCKYCYYTGATTGGCGAAGARGTGCAGAAGGTTGCGACCTTCAAGCGGCAAGGGATGCGCCTGATTGATGTGCTGCGCGATAATGAATCGCTGCGGCGCAGATTGGGCAGTGTGACACTGGAAGCGGGGGATCGCGTGGTTCTTCGCACGGGCGTCGATGAATTGCTGGGCCTGAAGGACAGCCGCAAAGTTGACATGGTGGAGCAATTATCGAGCCGCAAAACCACGACGGTGGAGGCGTTGATATCGCCGGGGTGTCGGCTGGTTGGGCGATCCTTGGGGGATTTGCGCTTGCGGCGGCGATACGGCGTTTACCCACTGGCGGTGCATCGGCGGAACCAAAATATTGGCAGTCAACTGGACGATATTGTCGTGCGGGTCGGGGATACGTTGTTGCTGGAAGGTGTGGCGGAAGACATTCACCGGATGGCGCAGGATGAACGATTGGTTCAGCTTTCGGTTCCGACCGAGCGTCCATATCGCCGCCGTCATGCGCCCATTGTGTTCAGTGTGCTGGCTGGTGTGGTGCTGCTTGCGGCTTTGGGTGTCGCCTCCATTTTCGCGTTGGCGGTGGTTGGCGTGGCGGTCGTTCTGCTGACCCGTTGTATTGACGCGGAGGAAGCGTTCGGTTTTGTCGATGGGCGTTTGTTGGCGCTGATATTTGCGATGCTGGCGATCGGGGCGGCGTTGCAAAGTTCGGGGGCGGTTCTGCTGATTGCCGAAGCTTTGGCACCCTATCTGATGGGCCTGCCTGCGCCGCTGCTGATTTGGGGGGTGTATCTGCTGACGTCGGTGATGACAGAGCTGGTGTCGAATAACGCCGTGGCGGTTGTCGTAACCCCGATTGCGATTGGCTTGGCCGCGTCACTTGGCGTTGATCCGCGGCCCTTGGTGGTGGCGGTGATGGTCGCGGCTTCGGCCAGTTTTGCGACCCCGATCGGATATCAAACCAACACGCTGGTCTATGGCCCGGGCGGATATAAGTTTACGGATTTCATGCGGATTGGCATTCCGTTGAACCTGTCCATCGGGGTGCTGGCCAGCCTGCTTATTCCGGTGTTCTGGCCGCTTTAAGGGCGGGATTTTGAGTATTTGGGAAAAAGAGAAGTTTTGGGGGTAGGCCTGCGCAGTTTGCTGTCATATACAGGCGAAAAGTAGTTTTTGTTGCGGAGATTATCATGGCTGGCCACTCAAAATGGGCGAATATTCAACACCGTAAAGGGCGTCAGGATGCGGCGCGCTCTAAGGTGTTTTCGAAGTTGGCCAAGGAAATTACGGTTGCCGCCAAGATGGGTGACCCTGATATTGACAAAAACCCGCGCCTTCGGATGGCGGTCAAGGAAGCCAAAAAGCTTTCGGTACCAAAGGATGTGATTGAGCGCGCGATCAAAAAATCGCAGGCGGGTGACGGGGATAATTACGACGAAATTCGCTATGAAGGTTATGGCCCGATGGGCGTTGCGGTGATTGTCGAGGCGATGACCGATAACCGGAATCGCACAGCGTCGACGGTGCGTTCAATATTCGCGAAATCCGGCGGTAATCTGGGTGAAACCGGATCGGTTGCTTTCATGTTTGATCGCAAGGGTTTGGTGACTTATCCGCTGACCGTCGGGGATGCGGACACCGTGATGATGGCGGCGATCGAAGCCGGAGCCGAGGATGTGGAAACCACGGAAGACGGCCACGAGATTTATTGCGAAAGCACGGATTTACACGAAGTTTCAACCGCGCTTGAGGCCGAGTTGGGCGAATCCGAAAGCACGAAGTTGATCTGGAAACCCCAGACATCAACCGAGCTGGATTTGACCGGGGCTGAAAAAATAATGCGCCTGATCGAAGCGTTGGAAGATGACGACGACGTGCAAACCGTCACAGCCAATTTTGAGATTTCCGACGAAGTTATGGCGCAGCTTTAGGCGCAAAAAAGGGTGCGTGGCCGTTCGCCAGCACCCCTTTTATTAGCCGAATTATCTAGAAATAATTCCAAGAGGTTTCGGCACATACGTTGATGTCCGAGCTGGTAACCACATCACCATCCGCAAAATTGTCGGTGAGGGTAATTTTACACCTTAAATTGCCAATTGCTAGCAATTTTCCAAACGGCGTGATGTGCTTTTTCTTGCGGCTCGCAAAATAGCGGGTAAGCTTGCGTAAAAAGGAGGCGCTATGATTGTTGAACCGGCATTGACCCTCGGGATCGAGGAAGAATACCTGATTGTTGATAGGCAAACGCGCGATTTGGTTCGGGAACCGGATGCGGGGTTTCTGGCGGCGTGTGCGGATTTGCTGGGCGAACAGGTGACGGGCGAGTATCTGCAATGTCAGGTCGAGGTTGGCACCAAGCCCCACCGCCGTGTGCAAGATGCGCGAGATGATCTGGTGGGATTGCGCAAGGGCATAAGTGCGGCGGCAGCGGCGTTTGGATACGCGCCGATTGCGGCCTCCACCCATCCGTTTGCGAAGTGGCGCGAACAGACCCACACGCGCAAGGAACGGTACGATGCGTTGCGCTATGATTTGGGTCAGCCTGTGCGCCGCATGTTGATTTGCGGCATGCATATGCATGTCGGAATCGAGGATGAAGACCTGCGGATTGATCTGATGAATCAGGTCACGTATTTTTTGCCGCATCTTTTGGCGCTGTCGTGTTCCTCACCTTATTGGGAGGGGGAGGATACCGGATTGGCCAGTTACCGTCTGACGGTTTTTGATGCCTTGCCGCGCACCGGATTGCCGGATGTTCTTGGATCATACGGCGAATATACACGGATGGTCGGGCAGTTGGTTAAGGTGGGCTGCATCGAGGATTCAAGCAAGATCTGGTGGGATGTTCGCCCCTCCGCCAAGTATCCAACGGTGGAACAGCGGGTGACGGATGTGTGTTCGCTGGTTGATGATGTCGCGGCGATTGCGGCGGTTTATCAATCGGTTATGTCGTTTCTTTTTCGCCTTCGCAAGAATAACCAACGCTGGCGGGTTTATCCGCAAACGTTGATTTTGGAGAACCGCTGGCAGGCGCAGCGGTACGGCGCGCGCGGCAAGTTGATCGACCACGGGCGCGGTGAACTGGCGCCGATGTCGGAGCTGATGGAAGAGTTGATCGACCTGATTGGCGAGGATGCGGAACGGCTGGGGTGTTCGCGCGAGTTGGCGCGGGCGCGGCAGATTACGTTGAACGGGAATTCGGCTGATCGCCAGCGCGCGAATTATAAGGCCGCTGTTGAGGGTGGGGCCGATGCGCACGAGGCATGCGTGGCTGTGGTCGATGGGTTGATCGCAGAATATTCCGTTAGCTGACCCCAAAGGAAAACCCCGCCGAAGCGGGGTTTGTATTCGTTTTAGAACGGGATTTCGTCGTCTAGGTTGCCACCGCCGCCACCTTGGTTGCTGCCGCTGTAACCACCGCCGCCACCTTGGCCACCGCCTTGATTACCACCGCCGTAATCGCCGCTGCCCTGACTGCCGCCGCCGTAACCGCCGCCGCCGCCACCGCCGCCTTGATTTCCACCAAGCATAACGAGCTTACTATCAAAACCTTGCAGCACAACTTCGGTTGAATAGCGGTCGTTGCCGGATTGATCCTGCCATTTGCGGGTCTGGAGTTTACCCTCGATATAAACGCTTGAGCCTTTTTTCAGGTATTGTTCCACAACGCGCACCAACCCTTCGGAGAAAATGGCGACTGTGTGCCATTCTGTTTTCTCGCGGTTCTCGCCAGTGTTTTTGTCGCGCCAGCGCTCGGATGTGGCGATGCGCAGGTTTGCAACCTTGCCACCATTGCCGAAAGTGCGGATTTCAGGGTCCGCCCCCAAATTTCCAAGTATTATTACTTTGTTAACACTGCCTGCCATTACACTCTCCTTGGTGCGAATCTGAATTCGCGCGAGATTAACCATTAATTGAGAGGTAGACCACCGATTAGGCTAAGAAACCGTTAATTTTCCGGTGCAAAAAATTCTATGTATGGTAGGTTGGGGTAGATAAATCGGGGTTGAAGACGTTATGCGGCCAACATTACCAGTTCTTGGGATTATATGCGTTTGGGCGACAACGCCGCTGGCGCAGGAATTTAATGCCCTGACGTTAAACTTTCAGGGCGCCAACAGTTTTATCGAACGCAACCGGCTGGAAGCCTCCAAATCAAGTGGTATGTCGGCAGAATTATTTGCGCTGCGGGGGCGGTTGGTGACGATCCCGCCGCAAGCCCAAGAAGAATTGTTGCCCTCGCGGTTTTACGAATATGCGCTGAGCATGGCTGAGCAATACGACATCCCGTCGCAAATATTTTTCAACTTGATAACGGCGGAATCAAACTGGAACCCCGTTGCCAGTTCTGATGCCGGAGCAATCGGGTTGACGCAGTTGATGCCACGCACGGCGCTGGAACTGGGTGTGAACCCATGGAATGCACAACAGAATATCGAGGGTGGGGCGCGGTATTTACGCCAGCAGCATGACAGTTTCGGGTCATGGGATTTGGCATTGGCGGCCTATAATGCCGGCCCGGGGGCTGTTACAAGATACGGCGGCATCCCGCCGTATAAAGAGACGCAAGACTACGTCCAGAAGGTGTTGGGGCGCTAGTTAAGCGCGTTCAACCCGACCACCGGCTTGGTGCCAGTGACCCAGACCACCGATGTTGTGAACGCTTTCAAAACCCATTTTCAGCAATGTGCGAACGGCCATGCCTGAACGTGCGCCGGATGCACAATAAACGGCAACCGGCTTGGTTGTGTCCAGCGCCTTGTTGAATTCAGGATGGCTTGGGTTTGCGTGGCTTTGTAGCAGCATCAACGGGATGTGATGCGCGTTTTTCGCTTTGCCGGTCTGCGCCAGTTCGGAGATGTCACGAACGTCGATGATGGTGATTTCATCTTTCTTTGACATTGTAACAGCATCTAGTGCCGAAAGGGATGGTGCGGCTGGTTTGCGGCTAAAGAAGCTCATGATATTTCCTAACATTTGATTACGTGTTGTGCAGGTAGATAAGGTCTACCATTTCAATTTCAACTTGCCACAAGCATTAATTCAAGAAATTGAATGTGTCTAGGGGGTATTTTTGCAAAAATGGGGATTTTGCTTGCAATGATCTCGTTTTGTTCCCAATCTATCGTTCGCATTCCGGCACGGATTCTATAAACCATGCACGGATTAGAGGAGCTAAAATGGCCGAGYTGAARAATATCGAGGTGCGCGGGGCGCGCGAGCATAACCTCAAGAATRTCGAYATTGATATTCCGCGYAACAAACTGGTGGTGATCACGGGGTTGTCGGGYTCGGGKAAATCGTCCTTGGCGTTCGAYACGATCTATGCGGAGGGGCAGCGGCGCTACGTTGAAAGCCTGTCGGCCTAYGCGCGTCAGTTCCTTGATATGATGCAYAARCCGGATGTGGAYCACATYGCCGGRYTKTCGCCTGCGATWTCGATTGAACAGAAGACRACCTCGAAAAACCCGCGCTCCACTGTTGGTACGGTCACGGAAATCTACGACTATATGCGCCTGCTGTTTGCGCGKGTTGGTACGCCGTATTCGCCTGCCACMGGMYTGCCGATTGARGCGCAGCAAGTTTCCGATATGGTGGATCGAGTGGCTAAGATGGAGGAGGGGACGCGCGCCTATCTTCTGGCCCCCATCGTGCGAGACCGGAAAGGCGAATATCGCAAGGAATTTGCCGAACTTCGCAAACAGGGTTTCCAGCGCGTTAAGGTTAACGGCGAATTTTACGATCTGGAAGAACCGCCAACGCTGGACAAGAAATTTCGCCATAACATTGACGTGGTTGTTGACCGCGTGGTGATTAAGCCGGGGATGGAAGGGCGTTTGGCGGATAGTTTTCGCACCGCGCTTGATTTGGCCGATGGTATCGCGATTTTGGAAATCGCTGATGATAACGGCGCGCGCCACGTGTTTTCTGAAAAATACGCATGCCCCGTTAGTGGTTTCACCATTCCCGAAATCGAACCGCGCCTGTTTTCCTTTAACGCGCCGTTCGGGGCTTGCCCGGATTGTGGCGGGCTTGGGGTGGAGCTGTATTTTGATGAAAACCTGATAGTACCGGATCGCAGCGTGTCTTTGCCGGACGGGGCGATTGCGAATTGGGCGAAGTCTAAATCGCCTTATTCACGCCAAACGATTGAATCGATTTCCAACCATTACGGGTTTGATCGCACGCTGCCGTGGTCTAAACTTCCTGATAAAATTCATGAGGTTATGCTGCGCGGTTCAGGTGAAGAAGAAATCAAGTTCCGCTATGACGAAGGCGGTCGCGTCTACGAGATTTCCCGTCCATTTGAGGGCGTGATCCCGAATATGGAACGCCGCTATCGTGAAACCGATAGCAACTGGATTCGCGAAGAGTTCGAGCGCTACCAGAACAATCGCCATTGCGCGGCCTGTAACGGTTTCCGCCTGCGTCCCGAAGCTTTAGCCGTGAAAATCGCGGGGCTGCACGTTGGGCAGGTGGTGCAGATGTCCATTAAAGAGGCACTCGATTGGGTGCTGACAGTGCCGGACGACCTATCCCAGCAGAAAAACGAGATTGCCGTGGCGATCCTGAAGGAAATTCGCGAACGGTTGGGCTTTTTGGTGAATGTGGGGCTTGATTACCTGACGCTGTCACGCAATTCCGGCACGCTTAGTGGCGGTGAAAGCCAGCGTATTCGCCTTGCCAGCCAGATCGGGTCTGGGCTGACAGGGGTGCTGTATGTGCTGGATGAACCCTCCATCGGATTGCACCAACGCGACAATGGGCGCCTGCTGGTGACGCTGAAAAACCTGCGCGATCAAGGCAATACGGTAATTGTCGTTGAACACGACGAGGAGGCCATTCGCGAAGCCGACCACGTTATCGACATAGGGCCAGCCGCAGGTATTCACGGCGGCGAAATCATCGCTGAAGGCACACCGAAGCAGGTGTGTGCCAATAAAAAATCCATCACAGGCCAATATCTTACGGGGAAACGCAAGATTGAAGTGCCGGTTGAGCGGCGCAAAGGAAACGGCAAGAAAATCGTGGTTACGGGGGCGACTGGTAATAACCTGAAGAATGTCACGGCGGAGTTTCCATTGGGGACGTTTACCTGTGTGACGGGGGTTTCGGGTGGCGGCAAATCAACGCTGACAATCGAGACTTTGTTCAAGACGGCCTCGATGCGCCTTAACGGCGCGCGGCAGGTTCCGGCCCCGTCTGAAAGCATTAAAGGCTTGGAATACCTCGATAAAGTTATCGACATTAACCAATCCGCCATCGGGCGCACGCCCCGTTCCAACCCTGCGACTTATACCGGAGCGTTTACACCGATCCGTGAGTGGTTTGCTGGCCTGCCAGAGGCAAAGACGCGCGGGTACAAGCCCGGCCGGTTCAGTTTCAACGTCAAAGGCGGGCGCTGTGAGGCGTGTAAGGGTGATGGTCTGATCAAGATCGAGATGCACTTTTTGCCCGATGTTTATGTGGAATGTGAAAGCTGCAAGGGCAAGCGATACAATCGCGAAACATTGGAAATATACTTTAAAGGCAATAGTATAGCAGATGTTCTTGATATGAATGTCGAAGAAGCTGCGGAGCTGTTTAAGGCCGTGCCAAGCATTCGCGACAAGATGACAACGCTGATGCGCGTTGGTTTGGGTTACATCAAGGTAGGGCAATCGGCCACGACCCTTTCGGGCGGGGAGGCACAGCGGGTTAAACTGTCTAAAGAGCTGGCGAAAAGATCGACTGGGCGCACGCTGTATATTCTGGATGAACCGACAACGGGCCTGCATTTCGAGGATGTGAAAAAGCTGCTGGAAGTGCTGCATGAGCTGGTTGATCAGGGCAATTCCGTGATTGTGATCGAACATAATTTGGACGTGGTGAAAACCGCGGATCATGTGATTGATATAGGGCCAGAAGGTGGCGACGGCGGCGGGCAGATCATCGCAACCGGCACGCCTGAGGACATCACGAAAGTCAAGGAAAGTTACACTGGCGTGTATCTGAAGGATATGTTGTAGGCGGGCGACGCGGCAGGTTTGAGTATTTTTGAAAGGGAGAAGCTATGTTTCTCCGGCGTTTTCCACGGCTTGCGATATAAAATACGCGAGGTTTTTGGCGGTTAGATCCTCGATACTCCGCAATTTCAGGTGGCGGCGAAACTTTCCGCCGCCTTCCAGCAGTTTATCAGGATCCTTAAACAAATACCCTTGGCCAAATTCGAACGAAACATGGTTTTTGCTGGCAAATATACCGCCGAAATCATCGGCAAGTGAGAACATAATGCCGCCATAGATAAACCGTTCGGTTGTGGCGGGGGCGCATTTGAAAACAGCTGCCCGTGCCGCTTGCAAAATCGCATGTTTTTCCGGTGCGGCTGTTTGTGCTTCTTCCAGAAACTGCTGTACGCGGGGATCGTTTGAGTTTTTCATTATGCATTCACCTTTGTGCAAACCGCAATCGGAGCCTTTACATAACACATGGATTGGTAAAATTTCATATTTACCATGTTTCAACCCTGTTTTGGTGGCAATTATACCGGATTACTTTTACCATGTCTTAAGTATTTACGACGAGGACATAGCGGGAAATTATGGATAAACCTAAAATCGGATTGGCACTTGGAAGCGGTGGCGCGCGAGGCTGGGCGCATATCGGGGTGCTTCGTGCGTTGGATGAACGCGGGATTGTACCGGATTATATCGCCGGATGTTCCATGGGCGCGCTTGTGGGCGCGGCGTATGTTGGCGGGCAGCTTGATGCGTTGGAAAAATGGGCGCTGTCGATCACGCACCGAAAGATCGCCAGTATGATCGACGTTAACGTTCTTAGCGGCGGCTTGATCGAGGCGAAAAGCGTTGTCAGGTTTTTTGAAAGCCTTGATATGCCCAAGCAGATCGAGGACCTGAAAATTCCATTTGCAACTGTCGCGACCGATATGCGGTCGGGGCGGGAGGTCTGGATCAGGGATGGGTCCGTTATCGAGGCGATGCGCGCCTCCATCGCGTTGCCCGGAATTATCAGCCCTGTGTTGCGTAATGATCGCTGGTTGATCGACGGTGGCATCACAAACCCTCTTCCGGTTTCTGTGTGCCGCGCCATGGGGGCCGATATTGTGATTGCGGTCAATCCGGAGGCAAAAAAGTACAACGTCATGTGGGAGCCAGAGCAAGAAAAACCGAACGAGACATGGCAATCCATAAAAGCCTCGCTGCCATTTGCGGTGCGCGGGGCGGTTGATGCGGTTTCGGGGGTTGGCAAGGTGCAAGGCGTGCGCGCGCCCAACTATTTCGATGTGGTGGCGACCTCCATTGATGTGATGATAACCCAAATCCGCCGCAGCCGTTTAATCGGTGACCCGCCACATGTGCTGCTGGATGTGATCCTCGATGATGTCACAATTCTGGAATTCAACCGCGCGAAAGAGGCAATCGCAGAGGGCCGCGCCTGTGTGGCCCGCGCGGACGAGGCGTTGAGCGATTTATCGAGGTATGCGTGACGTTATTGGCCAATTGATGTGGTGTTTATTATCGAAAGCCTCTGAAACATATTATTAACTAAAATATGTGAAAAGTATGATGTCTGCTTTCGAACAAAATGCTGCCATATTAAGCGGGTAGACAGGTCGGGGGCTAATTCAACCTGAAGGGTGCCGCTATGCATAATAAAATCTCAAATTTCAAAAAAGACGAATCCGGTGCTGTAACGAGCGAGTGGGTCCTTCTTTTAACGGGGATTGTTGCTATTGCGGTTGCGATTACTGTGGTTGTGTCTGGTGGTGCTGAGAATGCGGCTGTTAGGGTCAATAATGGGCTGCAAGCTGGAGGATTGGTTAGCAGTATTTTTGGCGATGACGACAGCGACTATGACGACGACAGCGATCACGATGACGATGACGATGACGATGACGATAGCGATAGCGATGACGATGACGATGACGATAGCGATCACGATGACGATGGCGATGACGATGACGATAGCGACGACGATGACGATAGCGACGATGATGACGATAGCGACGATGATTAACTCTAAGCTTGGACTTACGAGCTGTGCCTCTAATCGCCCTTTAATGAATGAGGTGCCAGCACCGCGCCGTGCTGACACACCCACAAGCCCATATCCTGTGATATAAACTCGGAACGGTTTCCCGGTCTCATTCTGAGAAACTGTAATATGTGCGCAGAATAGCCCCTAAGTTTGCTTTCACACGCGGCCTGGGCGTTTTGTTTCTTGGGGACGGTTCTTTGGGGCCGTGGGTTGGGTTCAATAAATCCGGAGTTGCGAAAAAAATTAGATGTCGAATTTTGGACAAACTCCTGACACATTACCTGAATAATAAAGTTGAAAGTAAATTCAACGTGAAGGTAATGATCATATGCTAAATGCTATTTCCCAGTTTAAAAATGACGAGTCTGGTGCTGTAACTGTTGACTGGGTTGTTCTGACGGCTGCCATCGTTGGCATTGCTCTGGCTGTAATTGCGCTGGTTTCCGGCGGTGTACAGACGGCGTCTAGCGGAATCAATGACGAACTGAATACCGCAGGAGCATTCAGCAATATATTTGCCAGCGCGGGTATTCCCTACGGGTTAGACAGTGGGTTTGTTCCCTTTCAACTGGGAACAGTAGGTATTCCCAATTCTGGATATGATGAATTTTATAATCAAGCCATAACACTAGACACACAGGCATATTACGATACGGCCTACCTCGAAGCAACGAATAACCCTGGCCCGCTAGAACTGGACCGCTTGGCCGCATCCGAACAGGCTTTGATTGATGGTGGTTTGGACGTTCCTGATGGCAATTCATCCGCAGCCGACCTTCAGGCCAGTTCCGGACTTATCTAGGCGCGCGCGTCAGCATACAATTTAGTCCAAATATATTTGGATATTGAGGCACCCGATAGCGCGGGTGCCTCTTTTCGTTTGAGTATTCGAGGCGTTTTCGTTCCCAGAATCGTTACCCGTCGTATTTCTGCGCGCTTAGATACGGCAGCATGGCTGAAAAATCCATCCCCATACCATCGCCATCCACGAACGCGGCGTACATGTCGCGGGCGTGTTGGCCAAGCGGGGTGGCGGCGTCGGCTTTCTCGGCCGCTTGTTGCGCAAGGTTAAGGTCTTTCAACATCAGTTCGGCGGCAAAACCGGGTTTGTAATCATTGTCGGACGGGCTGGTCGGGCCAACGCCGGGGGCGGGGCAATAGGTGTTCATGCTCCACGAAGAACCTGACGAGGTAGATGCCACATCGAACATTTTTTGGCGATCCAGGCCTAGCTTATCGGCCAAGGCGAAGGCCTCGCACGTTACGATCATTGTTGCACCCAAAATCATGTTGTTACAGATTTTTGCGGCTTGCCCTGCGCCCGATTCACCACAATGTACCGCTTTTTGGCCCATGATATCGAACAACGGGTCTGCCATGCCAAACGCCGCCGCGCTRCCGCCTGCCATGAAGGTCAASGTGCCAGCTTCAGCGCCGCCAATTCCGCCGGAAACAGGGGCGTCTACCGCCAGTAATCCGGCAGCGTTGGCTTGGCTCGCAACGGCGCGGGCGGATTCAACGTCTACGGTTGAGCAATCCACAAGGCAGGCGCCGGATTTCATCGCAGGGATAACCTCGTTCGCCACACTTCGCAAAATCGCGCCGTTTGGCAGCATGGTGATAACCACGTCTGCGCCATCTGCCGCTTGTGCGGCCGTGCTGGCCGTTTCCGCACCCTCGATAGTCACGCCAGCCACGTCAAAAGCCGCAACAGAATGGCCCGCCGCCAACAGGTTGCGCGCCATTGGCGCACCCATATTTCCAAGCCCGATAAATCCGATTTTCATGTGGGGTTCCTCCAGTTTAAGCTCGTGTTCGCCCAAAGGCATCAGCATTTTTGTAACGTCGATGTCGCGCACGTCGCGCAACGTCGGGATTTTCCATTTCGGATTGCGGTCTTTGTCGATGATCGCGGCGCGGATCCCTTCGACAAAATCCCCGTCCGAGGCGCTGCGATACGTGAAGCGGTATTCCTGTTTCAAAACCGAAGCGATGTCCGGAAGTCCTCGCACACGGTGGATCAGCGCAATGCAGGACCCGACCGAAAGGGGGCAGCCACGTGCGAGGGCCTTGGCCGCCGCTTCAGACCACGCGCTATCATCAAAACCGTTCAGGATGTCGGCGATTGTCTCGCCGCCAAAGGCCGCATCAATTTGGGTCTGCTGCGCCGCAAGGTCGCTGGCTGGGGGTGTTTGCGCCATCGCATCGACTTGCGCGTAATCGCCCGTTTGAACCAGACGCGCCGTTAGTTCCGCCCAATCAGCGCGCGGAATATAGTAATCCGCAAAGCCGCAATAAATAGCATCGCCCGTGTTCATCCGCGTGCCAGTTGCGCCTAGATATTCGCCCAGACGTCCCGGCGCTTGCGCCAACAACATCGACCCCCCGACATCCGGCACCAACCCGATGCCGCATTCCGGCATGGCGATCTGGCTGTTTTCGCACACCACACGGTGCGATCCGTGGCACGAAACCCCGACACCGCCACCCATGGTGAACCCCTGCATCAGCGCGATGTAGGCTTTGGGAAAGTTGGCCAGTTTCGCATTCATACGGTATTCATCACGCCAGAATTTGCGGCCATATTCATAGTCGCCTGCCGCCGCCGTGTCATACATCTGTTGAATGTCACCGCCCGCACAAAACGCTTTGTCGCCGATGGCATCAATCAGGATCAGGGCGACGCGGTCGTCATTCGCCCATGCATCCAGCGCGTCTTCGATTTTCAGGACCATATCATAGGTCAGGGCGTTCAACGCCTCGGGGCGGTTCAGGGTGATGCGCCCTATCTTGCCGTCAATGCGAATGTCGATATCAGCCACGATCACGCTCCTGCAACAAGGTACGGGCGGTGATAAGGCGCATGATCTCGTTCGTGCCCTCCAAGATTTGGTGAACCCGCAAGTCCCGCACGATTTTTTCAATGCCATAGTCGGACAGATACCCATATCCACCCAGCATTTGCAGCGACCCATTGGCCACCTCGAACGCCGTGTCGGTTACAAACCGTTTCGCCATGGCGCAGAATTTGCTGGCGTCAGGCGCGCCGGTGTCCAGTTTCCATGCGGCTTGGCGCAGGAAGGTGCGGGCGGCTTGCAGCTCGATTTCCATGTCTGCCACGCGGAATTGCAACGCTTGGAACTGGTCGATGGTTTTGCCAAACGCCTTGCGTTCCCCCATATAATTCAGCGCAATGTTCAACGCATTTTGCGCCCCCCCAAGGGCGGAGGCCGAAATATTCAAACGCCCGCCATCAAGTCCGGCCATCGCGTATTTGAAACCTTTGCCTTCTTCGCCAATCAGATTATCGGCTGGAATTTTGCAATCATCAAACTGCACTTGTGCCGTTGGTTGCGCCTTCCAGCCCATCTTTCTTTCTAACGCACCAAACGATAACCCGTCTGTGCCGGCCTCCACTATGACCGAAGAAATGCCTTTGGGGCCGTCCTCGCCCGTGCGCACCATGACCACGTAAGCATCGGAATATCCGCCGCCTGAAATGAACGCCTTGGTTCCGTTCAGGCTGTAACCATCAGCCGTTTTGTCGGCTTTGGTGCGAAGTGCTGAGGCGTCCGAGCCACTGCCCGGTTCCGTCAACGCATAGGAAAACACCTTTTCCATTGTGCAAAGATCCGGCAACCATTTGGCTTTGGTCTCGGCGTTGCCAAACTTGTCGATCATGCCGCCGCACATATTGTGGATGGACAGGAAAGACCCGACAGCAGGGCAGGCCATGGCCAAAGCCTCGAACACCAGCGTCGCATCTAGGCGCGATAGGCCGGACCCGCCAAATTCTTCGGATACATAAAGCCCGCCAAAACCAAGGGCCGCAATTTCTGGCCAAAGCGATTTGGGGATGGTCCCGTCTTCTTCCCATTGCGCAGCGAACGGGGCGATCTTTTCTTGGCCAAAATCATAGGCCATGTCAAAAATCATCTGCTGTTCTTCAGAAAGTGCAAAATCCATGAGGTTATCCTGTGGTCAGAGTTAGGACGAGTTTGTAGACGCCGATCGGCCCGAATAATACGGCCATAAGAGCGAGCATTTTCTTAGGCTGTCGCTTAAAGCGGCCGATGCCCAGTGGGTCTCTCAATAAAGAGTATTCTTTGCTTTGGCGTTGGTATTCATAATCGTTCTTCAGGAAATAGTTGTTGAGCATCGCGAAGGCGATGAAAGACAGAATGAATATTATCAAAGCAGTGTTCATCCGGGTTTCCGTATAGAAATGAATGGTTGTTCAGTTAATATAGAAAACCTGAACAGTTTTGGGAAGCCTTTAGTTTAAATGAAAATGCCCCGAACAGGTCGGGGCATTTACGATTGTCTGAATGGCCGCTCTACATCGTTGGAATAGAGAAGTTAGCGCCTTCTTTAGCACCCGAAGGCCAGCGCGACGTTACCGTTTTGGTGCGCGTGTAGAACTTGAATGCATCCGGCCCGTGTTGGTTCAAATCGCCAAATGCCGATTTTTTCCAGCCGCCAAATGTGTGGTAGGCCAGCGGCACGGGGATTGGCACGTTCACGCCAACCATGCCGACATTGATACGGCTGGCGAAATCGCGGGCCGTGTCACCGTCACGGGTGAAGATCGCGGTGCCGTTGCCGTATTCGTGGTCCATGGCGTGGCCAATGGCTTCCTCATAGGTTTGGGCGCGAACAACCGACAAAACAGGGCCGAAAATTTCCTGCTTGTAGATGTCCATATCCGTTGTGACGTTGTCGAATAGGGAGGCCCCGACGAAGAAACCATCCTCGTACCCTTGCAGGCTAAACCCGCGACCATCGACCGCCAGCGTTGCGCCTTGTGCAATGCCGCTTTCGACCAAGCCGTTGATCTTGTCCTTCGCAGCACCCGTGATGACAGGGCCGAAATCCACATCATCGCCAGATGTGTAAGGACCGATCTTCAGGCTCTCGACCCGTGGGGCCAAGGCGGCGATCAAGCGATCTGCCGTGTCTTCGCCAACTGGAACGGCAACCGAAATCGCCATGCAGCGTTCGCCAGCCGCGCCGTAACCCGCACCGATCAGCGCGTCTACAACGTTGTCCATATCCGCGTCCGGCATGATGATAGCGTGGTTCTTCGCGCCGCCAAATGCCTGCACACGTTTGCCTGCCGCACAGCCATTACCGTAAATATATTCGGCAATCGGGGTGGAGCCAACAAAACCGATCGACTGGATAGTCGGGTGTTCGATAATCGCATCCACCGCGTCTTTATCGCCGTTAACAACCTGCATGATGCCTTTTGGAAGGCCTGCTTCCTCAAACAATTCGGCCAGCATGATCGGCACTGTCGGGTTACGCTCGGATGGTTTCAGGATGAATGCGTTACCACACGCAATCGCCGGGGCGCACATCCACAACGGGATCATCGCGGGAAAGTTGAACGGAGTAACACCGGCCGTGACGCCAAGCGCCTGTTTCATGGAATACATATCAATGCCGGGGCCAGCGCCGTCGGTGTATTCACCTTTCAACAACTGCGGCGCGCCGATGCAGTATTCCACAACTTCAAGGCCACGGATCACGTCGCCTTTGGCATCCGGCAGGGTCTTGCCGTGTTCTTTGGACAAGGCCTCGGCCAGTTTGTCCATGTCGCGGTGCAGAAGATCTACCATCTTCATCATCACGCGCGCACGGCGTTGCGGGTTCACGGCAGCCCACGCAGGTTGCGCAGCAGCGGCAGCTTTAACCGCGATGTCCATTTCTTCGCGTGAAGCCAGCGGCGTCTTCGCGATAACCTCGCCAATGGCGGGGTTGTTGACGTCTGCAAAACGGCCAGACGTGCCTTTGACATGCTCGCCGTTGATGTAATGTGTTAATTCTTTCATGGTTCTCTCCCGTTGGAATCAAGTCTGGGGCGATCATACCCTTGCATTTTTGCAGCTCATAGAGGCAATATGGTAAAAACATAGTGCAATTATGCAAAGGGTAGCGATGTCCATCAGTAAATTACGTTGGGATGATTTGAAGGTTTTCTTGCAGGTGGCAAGGCTTAACAGTCTGTCAAACGCGGGCCGGGCCTTGAAAATGGACCCCGCAACCGTGGGGCGGCGTGTGCAAAGGTTGGAAGAAGACCTGACCGCGCGGCTTTTCACCAAAAGCCCGCAAGGATACGATCTGACCGATGCAGGTCTGCGCCTGATGACCCATGCCAGCATGATGGAACAATCCCTGCTGACCGCAGAATCCGAGGTGAAGGGCCAATCCAACGTCCTTTCCGGCAGCATTCGTATCGGTGCGCCCGATGGGTCCGCCAATTACCTTTTACCGCAAGTTTGCGCCGAGATTGTCGATGAAAATCCGGGGTTGGAGGTGCAACTGGTTGCGCTGCCGCGGGTGTTCAACCTGTCCAAACGCGAAGCAGATATGGCTGTGACGGTATCTCCACCACAAGCGGGGCGGCTGACGGTGCAGCGGATAACGGACTATCATCTGCACTTGGCCGCCAGCGAGGAATATCTGAAAACCCACCCGAAGATCACCAAACTGGCGGACCTGAAAGACCACCGCATGATCGGGTATATCAGTGATCTGATTTTCGATCAGGAACTCGATTATTTAGGCGATGCAGGCAAGGATTTGCAGCCGGACCTGACCTCCAACAGTTTTTCGGTACAGCTGAACTGGGCGCGGCGCGGGGCAGGGGTTTGCATCGTCCATGATTTCGCGATTCCGACCTTCCCCGAACTTAAAAAGATACTGACGGACCAGTTGTCGTTAAAACGCAGTTTTTACCTGATCCGCCATAAAGACGACCAACGGGTGGAGCGTTTGAACCGCTTTGCCGAAGTATTCGCCAAGAAAATCCGCCTTGAGGTCCAAAGACTAGAGGCGCTTACTTGACAGGTAACAGCGTCGTGATGCACGATAAAACCATAAAATAACAGGGAGAAAACCATGCTCGTACGCGATATCCTTTCCACCAAACAAATCGGAAAAATCATTTCCGTGGCCACAACCGATAAGATTTCAGCCGCCGCTGAATTGCTTTCGGAGATGCGAATTGGGGCGGTGATTGTGCGCGATGCTGGTAACGAGATTGACGGAATCCTGTCGGAACGCGATATCGTGCGCGCACTTGGTCGCAGTGGTTCGGGGTGTTTGACCGATCTTGTATCGGCGCTGATGACCTCCAACGTTAAATCTTGCGCGCCCACGGATACCACCCAACAAGTCATGCAAATGATGAGCGACGGGCGCTTTCGGCACATGCCGGTGATGGAGGATGGCAAGCTTGTCGGTGTCATTTCAATCGGGGATGTGGTGGCTGCACGGATCAAGGAAGTGCAGTTCGAGAATGACTCAATGGCAGAAATGCTGGCCGGAAATATTTAAACCCTCTTGACGGGTGGTGCAGAATAATGCTGCATTGCACAAAAGTGGAGTTTGTATATGCGCACAGGTTTGTACCCAGGAACATTCGATCCGGTGACCCTTGGTCATCGCGACATCATTTCGCGAGCTTGCACGCTGGTGGACCGCCTCGTGATTGGTGTGGCCATCAACCGCGATAAAGGCCCGTTGTTCACCCTTGAAGAGCGCGTCGCCATGATCGAGGAAGAATGCGCCAAGATCGACTGTAACGGCTCCGAAATCGTCGTGCATCCGTTTGAAAACCTGTTGATTGATTGCGCCACGGATGTTGGGGCCAAGACGATCATCCGCGGCCTGCGCGCTGTCTCGGATTTCGAGTATGAATTCCAGATGGTCGGCATGAACCGTGTCATGAATGCGGAAATCGAGACTGTGTTTTTGATGGCAGACGCAGGACATCAGGCGATTGCATCGAAACTGGTCAAGGAAATTTGCCGCCTTGGCGGGGATATTTCCAAATTCGTGCCTGCCTCCGTTGCCGAAGCTTTGCATAAAAAATTCGCCTAAAATTGTCGCAACCCCTTTTGTTTCGGGTGAAGGCGACATAGTTTCCTGACAACATTAATCAGGAGGCAACAATGGCCGATATCAAAGACCCGGAAAATACCGTTATCATCGAACTTAAAGACGGCAACGTCACGATCGAGCTTCTGCCCGATGTGGCCCCCAAGCATGTTGAGCGTTTCAAAACGCTGACTCGCGAAGGCAAATACGACAACGTCGCTTTCCACCGCGTGATTGACGGCTTCATGGCGCAAACCGGTGACGTTCAAAACGGCAACATGGAAAACAATTTCAACCTACGTGCCGCGGGCACAGGTGGTTCCGAATATCCAAACGTGCCTGCTGAATTTTCCAGCCTGCCGTTCGACAAAGGCGTTCTGGGCGCGGCGCGTAGCCAAAACCCTGATTCTGCCAACTCGCAGTTCTTCATCATGTTCGATGCTGGTCACTTCCTTAACAACCAATACACCGTATTTGGTCGCGTGATTGACGGCATGCAGCACGTGGACGCAATCCAGCGCGGCGAGCCTGCACCAAATCCTGATCGTATGATCTCGGTTAAAGTTGCGGCAGATGTCTAAAGCACAGAAAAAGCTTTTTGGTGGTTTTATTGCCATTTTGGCCATTCTTGGCAGTGGATACTTGTTCCTTGCGAACAAACCCACGCAAGTCGTGGTCGGTGGCAATGAAACCACCGCTGCAGTTTCCGCAGATGAAAATATTCTGGTAATCGAAATCGCGGGCGAGGGGGCCGGGACTGTTGAAATCCTGATGCGCCCCGACCTCGCGCCGTTGCATGTTGAGCGTATCAAAGAGTTGGCGCGCTCCGGTGCTTACGACGGGATCGTGTTCCACCGCGTGATTGACGGTTTCATGGCGCAAACCGGCGACGTGGAATTCGGCAAGCTAGAGGGATATGACTATCGCATGTCCGGCATGGGTGGCTCAGATCTGCCCAACCTGCCAGCCGAGTTTTCGAACATCACCTATGTCGAAGGTATTATCGGCATGGCGCGCAGCAACGATCCGGATTCGGCAAACTCGCAGTTTTTCATCATGTTTGATGATGCGGGCTTTCTTGACGGACAATATACCGTCATCGGTCGTGTGATCAGCGGTATGGAGTTTGTTCAAGCGATCAAACGCGGTGACAGCGGCGCGAACGGTTCGGTGTTTGAGGACCCCGACTATATGGCAACGGTTCGGGTGAAATCCGACCTTTAAGATCCATAAAAGCAGTTTTTGAAAGGGCGGGGGAAACTCCGCCCTTTTCTCTTTCGCTCAACTTGACGTGAGCAGGGGTAGCGCTGTGGTCTTTCTGTTGGCAGGTTAAACCTACACAACAGGAAAGGGAGCATTATGTTCCGTAAAATCTTACTGACCCTGATGCTGTCAGCGATCACGCTGCCGGCCTTCGCCCAGTCTTCCAGCCTGATACGCGGCTGGCCTGATACAGATTTCACCAACACCTCCGTTGATTTAGGCGGGATAATGTCCGGCGGTCCGGGCAAAGACGGCATTCCGGCGTTAAGCAGCGTTGATCTTGTTCCGGTCGTGGATGTCGAATTTTCCGAACGCGAACCGGTTCTGACCGTTGAAATGGACGGCGTCGCCCCGCGGGCCTATCCCATTCGTTATCTGACGTGGCACGAGATTGCCAATGACGTGATCGGTGATGTTCCGGTGGCGGTAACCTTCTGCCCGCTGTGCAATTCCGCGCTGGTATTTGACCGCCGCCTTGACGGGCAAGTTCTGGATTTCGGAGTGTCCGGCAATCTGATGGCCTCCAACATGGTGATGTTTGATCGCCAAACCGAAAGCTGGTGGCTGCAATTCACCGGCGAGGGCATCGTTGGCGATATGACGGGAAAACAATTGACCCAAGTTGTCAGCTGGATGGAATCCTTGGGGGAATTTCGTGCGCGCAACCCCAACGGTGAAGTTATGGACCAGCCAACTAATTTTCGCCGCCAGTATGGCGCGAACCCATACGCGGGCTATGATCAATCCGCGCAACCGTTCCTGTATCGGGGTGAAAACCCGCCCTTCGGCATCTCGCCACTGGCGCGTGTCGTGACGGTTGGCAACCGCGCATGGCCCCTTGAGCGCCTAAGCGAGGCCGAAGAGATCACCGAGGCAGGCGTGCGGATCGTCTGGAAATCCGGCATGGCCTCGGCCCTTGGTGCGCGGCGCATATCTGATGCGCGCGACATTGGCAGCATCCGCGTCTTTGACGCTGTAACTGGCGAAGACGTCATCCACGACGTCGCCTTCGCCTTTGCGTTCCACGCCTTTGAGCCAGACGGGGAATGGATGCTGGGTAACTAGGGTGTTAGCCCTGCCGGGCCAGTCTTAAGCAGGTTGGCCCGATTTTGTTTTCCCCTCGCGCTCAGCAAGGAAACCGGCGGCCCCGATCTGGATGAAATAGGCAAACATAATCGGCAGGATAAAGGTCGCACCATATGTCTCGACGCTGAACACCGCTAGAATTAGCGCCAGCGTGATATAGCGGGTCGCGATATGCCAGAAAACCGATTTCCCGTTTGGTGTCAGATCAGTCGCAAATATCGCAACGGCAATTACCACGGCATAGAACGCGGATGTCGCGACAAGTGCTTTAACCAAATCCATAATTCCAACTTGGAACAGCAGTTGCGCTGTTGAAAGGGAGAATAGGTACAAAACAATTCCGAACATTGTCGCCTTGGAGATCAACTGCTGATGCTTGCCGGTAAACGTAACCACACCGGGGAAAAACTTAAGGGCAATACGGCTGAGGATGAACGGAAACACAATCAGGATCATGAAAGGCGCCAAGGGCTTAACGCCGTTACCTGCGCTCATATCCGATACTGCCGTAAGATCCGGTGCAGGGAACCAGCCACCAAACAGGTTCTGAAATTGCCCGAATATCAACGTAACTGGCAGCAACAACAACAGGTTAAGCATGAAAATCACAAAACCGAGCTTAACATTAGCACCGCTTTGTTTGATCCACATCATCACCATGCCACCACCGGGCAAAAGGGCCAGCAAGAACAGCGCGGCGGCAATACCGATGTCCTGACTTGCAAATCCGATGGCCAGCGCCACAGCCGTTAAAAGCAAATAATTGATCCACAAGTTTTTAAAGACGCTCGGCAGGTTATCCTTGATGATCGCCACGTCCGATACCTGAAACTTGAACAAGCTGGGCGTCACAAGGAATATACCGGCAACCAGACACACGAGTGACGAAAAGGTAAGGCCGTGGGTGAAATACCCAAAGCTTAGGCCAAGGATTACGGCGGATAGGATTAAGGCGATTTGTTTCATGGGAATGTCCTGAGTGTAACTGGTATAGTTTGTTTGCACTCACTTAATGTAACACCCCGCCAATACAAGAAGGGCGGGGTGCGACACATTCAACATTATGAAAGTGTGGTTAACCTTCTATTTTCACCAAAGCATGGCGTTTTTTGCCGGCTGACAATTTGACCGTCGCGGCAATCATATCCGCCGATACCATCGTGCCGGCATCCGTCACCACCACATCGTTCAACTTTGCGCCGCCCGATGCKATCGTGCGTTTGGCTTCYTTRCCCGAAGGGGCTAGGCCGGATTTGACGAACAGTTGCACGATCGAAATGCCGTTRTCWCCAAAATCGCTGGCAGTAAGCGTTATGGTCGGCAGGTCGTCCCCGACGCCACCTTTTTCAAACACTTCCTTGGCCGTAGCCGCCGCAGTTTTCGCAGCTTCCGCACCGTGGGCCAACGTTGTGACCTCGTTCGCCAGAATGATCTTGGCTTCGTTAATGTCGGACCCTTCCAGCGCGCCGAGGCGTTCGCACTCCTCCAGCGGCAGCTCCGTGTACAGCTTCAAGAACCGCGTCACATCCGCATCCAGCGTGTTGCGCCAGAACTGCCAAAATTCGTAGGGGGAGCGCATGTCGGCATTCAGCCACACCGCACCATCCTGCGATTTACCCATCTTTTTGCCGTCCGCCGTGGTCAAAAGCGGCGAGGTCAGGCCAAACACAGTCGCGCCCGACATTCGGCGGCTAAGGTCGATACCGTTAACGATATTGCCCCATTGATCCGATCCACCCATTTGCAGCAAACACCCGAACTGTCGGTTAATTTCCATGAAATCATAGGCTTGCAGGATCATATAGTTGAATTCCAGAAAGCTTAACGATTGCTCGCGGTCCATACGGGACTTAACACTCTCAAAGCTTAACATCCGGTTGACCGAAAAATGCCGCCCCACATCGCGCAGGAACGTCAGGTAATTCAGGTTATCCAACCATTCGGCATTGTTCAGCATCTTCGCATCCTGCGCGCCATCGCCAAAGGTCACGTAGTTGCTGAAAACTTTCTTAATGCCTTCAATATTCGCGTCAATCTGGGCGTCGTCCAGCAAGGATCGCTCGTCCGCGCGAAACGACGGGTCGCCGACCTTGGACGTACCACCGCCCATAAGAACCAACGGTTGATGGCCGGTTTTTTGCAACCAACGCAACATCATAATCTGGATCAGGGACCCGACGTGCAGCGAACTGGCCGTCGCGTCAAACCCGATATACGCCGGAACAATGCCATTCATTAGCGCTTCATCAAGGCCTTCCATATCGGTGCAGTCCGACAGAAAGCCGCGGGTCTCCATCACGCGGAGGAATTCGCTTTTGGGCTTGTAGGTCATTGTTCCAGTTTCCTAAGATTTATCAGTGCCGCGATGTATAACGAATGCGCGGCGAAAGGGAAGCGTTTGTGCTTCAAATCCGCCGCTTGAGGGCGTAGCATTGCTGCAGGAGGTGCGAATTGCGAAATTTAAATCATAGCATTGTCGTTTATGTCATCTGGGTGCTGCTAATCGGCGGTGCGGCTTTCGCCATTTACGAGCGCCACTGGGAGTCGCTTTTTGTGTCGGTTTTGACTTTCGCCCTAACCTTCGTTCCGCTGTTATTTCAACGGTTCTATCACGTACGAATCCCGGTGTTTTTCACATCTGCAATCATCGTTTTCACCTATTCGACCTTGTTTTTGGGCGAGATCGGTAATTTCTATGAGCGCTTATGGTGGTGGGATGTGCTAATGCACGGTGGTGCGGCTATCGGGTTTGGACTTATCGGGTTCATTATGATTTTCATGCTGTTTCGAGGCAATAGATACGCTGCGCCRCCGATTGCYTTGGCGTGGTTTGCATTTTGTTATGCCATGACCATCGGCGTGTTGTGGGAGATTTTCGARTTTGGCATGGATCAGATRTTYGGCYTGAACATGCAAAAATCSGGTTTGGCGGACACGATGTATGACCTTATYGTCGATACATTCGGGGCCTTTGTCGGGGCCGCTGCCGGKTTCTTTTACCTTAAGGGGCGSTGGTTYGGYGGGTTGGCCAAATTGATCGACCAGTTTGTGGACGAAAACAAGAAKTTGTTCGAYGAAAAGAAGTGAKCTTCAGGCAATGCTGCTTTGGGAAACCTTGATATCTGCATAAATAGGCAGATGRTCCGAGGCAACCCGYGACAGGTCCGAGTGATGCACAGCCCCCTTCAGTAAATCCAGATCATTGCGCAGAATTATCCGGTCAAGCGAGGCCACGGGYCKYGAGGAATGGAAGCTGGGGCCGGGGGTGGCGATGGCGTATTCGTCGCCGAACTCATCAAGGCTGCCACCGGGGCGCCACTCATTCAGATCGCCCATGATCAGCGTCGGTATTTGCGCGTTCAGGCGTTGAATTTGGCTGGTTACCGCACGGATTTGTTGACGGCGATAGGTGCGCATTAACGCCAGATGCATCCCGACAATCCGAAAATGTTCGCCGTGCAGGAAAATGTCCGTCGATATCGCGCCGCGCGGTTCCAGCACCGGAATATCGTGACGGCGTTCCACCATCACCTCCGCGTCTTTTCGCACCAGAATGGCGTTGCCGTGCCAGCCTATGCTGTCAGGACGGGTCGCGATTTCGACAACTTTCAGGTCGGTTTCGGCCTCGATCATTTCGCGCGGAATGGTCGTTTCACGCAGGCCCGTGCGGCGGTCAACTTCTTGCAAAGCCACCACATCGGCGTTGATTTCGTTCAGAATTTCGACAATCCGTTCGGGGCGGCGCTTGCGGTCAAGCCCGACACTTTTACGGATATTATAAGATGCAACTCGGATCACTGCTCGCTCCGTTCTTTTTGTTATGCCCTTAATATGGGTATACCGAGCAGGATTTTCAATTCACCGCCGCCGGCGTCGCCGTCCACCTTCGCCCGATTGTTTGACGTTGAAAGAAACGTCAGGAATATCAACAAGTTGGTTTAACAGCGGAAACGGGTCGCTTGCATGTGGAATGGCCGAGGCATTGACGAAATGCTCCTGAAACTTCGGTTCAATMGCGGTCTCGATCTTGTCGATCTCATGCACCACCCGTTCAATTTCACGCCGCGCAGAAACATTCAGCAACGCAATCCGCGCGCCCGTACCAGCGGCATTTCCGGCGGAAACCACATTTTCCAGCGGGCAATCCGGTATCATCCCCAAAACCATCGCGTGCTTGGCCGATATATGCGCCCCGAAAGCGCCTGCCAGTGTTACATGGTTAACGGTTTCTACACCCATTTTGTCCATCAACAACCGCGCGCCCGCATAAAGCGCGGCTTTGGCCAGTTGGATGGCGCGAATATCACCGTTGGTAACCGTAATCAGTGGCCCGCCATCGGCGGTGGCATCATGCAGAACATAAGAATTGGTACGCCCGTCAACGATGCASCGCGCCGTGCCSGTTTGYTCGGCWGAYCCGATCAGACCACCWGCATCYARMAGCCCTGCRAGRCGCATTTCCGCAATMACTTCGATWATGCCGGAACCACAAATGCCGGTGATACCGCTGGAAAGGGTTGCGGCCTCGAACCCGTCCTCGTTGGACCACAGATCACAGCCGATMACYTTGAAGCGYGGCTCYTTSGTCRYCGCATCAATSCGCACGTTTTCAATCGCWCCGGGGGCGGCGCGTTGGCCRGATGAAATCTGCGCGCCYTCRAATGCMGGRCCSGTGGGGGAGGAACAGGCCAGCACGCGGTCCTTGTTSCCCAGCAGGATTTCAGCGTTGGTGCCAACATCGACAATCAACACCAGATCGTCGGAACGATAGGGGGCCTCGGACAACGCCACSGCKGCSGCATCCGCGCCCACATGGCCCGCGATGCASGGCAAGATATARAGGCGSGCTTCGGGGTGCATRACCATATCCACCTCGCTGGCCCARAGCGAWACCGCGCCCGAGCTTGCCAAAGCGAAGGGCGCTTGGCCAAGTTCWACRGGGTCAATRCCAAGGAACAGGTGGTGCATGACGGGGTTGCCGACCAGCACSGCCTCSACRATCAGYTCGCGGTCGATCTCCGCCTCGGTTGAGACCTGCACGATCARCGCATTCATGGATTCGCGCACGGCGCGGGTTAGCTCCACCTCGCCGCCGGGGTTCATCATCACGTATGATACGCGGCTCATCAGGTCTTCGCCGAACCGGATTTGCGGGTTCATGATGCCGGAGGAGGCGACGACCTCGCCGCTTTGCAGATCGCACAAATGGGCAGCAATTGTCGTGGACCCCAGATCAATCGCCAGCCCGTAGATCGAACCCTCATAATACCCCGGCCAAACCTGCATTATATGCGAGGAACCACTTTCGCCGGTGTGAATCGCGCAGGTAACTTTCCATTTACCTTTGCGCAAGGCGGGTTGCAGCAGTTGGAGCGTCCGCAGATCGCTGCCCGCAACATCCAGATCCCACTGTTCCTTCAACGCCTTTTGCAGGCGTTCCAGATCACCGGAGGGTTCATGCATGTCGGGTTCTTGGACCTCGACATAATACAGTTTTGTCGCTGGTTCCATCGTGATTTCACGGGCTTCGGCGCGTTTGCGCACGACCTGTTTATGCACTTGGGATTCCGGTGGCACGTCAATCACAATGTCCGATTGCACGGTTGCCTGACATCCCAAACGCCGCCCTTTGGGAAGGCCGCGCAGGGTGTCGTATTTTTCCTCGACCGCGTTCCAGTCCGATAACGCATCGCTGGCCACGGTCACGCCGTGCTTGGCAAATTCACCGTAAGACGGGGTGATTTGACACTTGGAACAAATCCCGCGCCCGCCACAAACACTGTCCAGATCAACGCCAAGTTTGCGCGCGGCTGTTAGCACAGGTGTGCCCACGGGGAAGCGCCCGCGTTTGCCCGAAGGGGTGAATATGACTAGAGGATCATCGCTCATTTTTCGTATCTCGCATATTGTTTCAGCGAGTAATACTATTTCTGCGGCCCTGATTGAAAGGCGAATACGACGTTTTGAGCGATTGTTTGCGTCTAGCTGGAGTTCGAAGTCCATTCGCAGCGGTCAAAATCCGAATATTTAATCATACCCTCAACGCGGCCCGCAGTGATAAGGCGCGAACATCCTTCGTCGCTATCAAGGGTTTCAAAGACGCTCACGAAGCCGTTTTGGGGGGCGTCGGATTCGGTTGTGCATAGCGACTGACCGGGGGCGAGTTCTTGCACTTTGCGCCCGTCATCCCCCGCATCAACGGCAAAAACATGGGTCAATTCCGACTGGTTGGTGACACAAAACCCGTTGGTCGGGGCGGCCATCGCGACCGTGAGGCTGGCAAGATAGGCGACCACGTCGCGGCGATCCTGTTCGTCTTTCAAGCGGAACGTCATCTTGGCTTTGGCTTTCGGGTCATTCAGAAACGCGCGCAGGAAATCTTTGGGGTTGAACAGGTAGCTGACGATGTTTTCTTGCGTCCAGATCAGCCCCGCCTCGCCAGCAGACAGCATGGATTTGCCATATTTATAGCCCTCAAAACTGCCAGCGGGGCGGCCAAACACGTCCGTCAGCACCGGCCCAATCCGGTTTTTCGCGCCGTCCCCAACTTGGTGGCAGGATGCGCATTTGCTAAATATCTGCTCGCCAGCATCAGCGTTTTGCGCTTGCACGGGCAGGGCGGAAGACATGGTTAAAGCGACAAAAGCGGCAATGTGGGAACGACGCATGAGGGGACCTCCGAAGGTTGATTTGCGCGCAGTTTGCACATTTGTGGGTCAGCTTAAAATACACCTCTGTTCACGATTTTATCACGTCGGCTCACATGTTTTGTGAAATTGCGTGTTCTACAGTTTACCCCAAGTTGTATTYYGWTGGGCTAGGGTAGGGCCATAAATCAAACGGAGGACATGATGAAAAAGTTTATTGCAGGTTTGGCGCTRGTKGGYKCGTTAACAATGACRACCGCAACCGCGCARSAKATGGCACCATTTGGTTCCGAGGATGATGTCGCCTACGCAGCGYTGCTGTGGGATGTGATGGAAGCCTCCAATCTGGCGGGYGAAAAYKCGATCCAGACCTACCCWTAYGAGGGGATCGCCCCGCACGGGATGATGTTGCAGACGTTCTATTCGACCGGCACGATTAACGGCACRACCGGYGATCTGATCGTGAARCGCAACTACGGCCCTGAAGGCGTGACCGAGGACGAGGTTCTGATGGATCCGGCCAAGCACCTAGGTGCAGTCACCGTGATGTTCCGCCGCGAGGCCGGCTATGACGCAGACAACCAAGACTGGTTCTGGGCGAAATTCCTGCCGGACGGTTCGTTGGATAAAAACCCCAAAGGCATGGCACTTGCTGGCCGTGTGGCCAAAGGGGCCGATGTTGGCTGTATCGCGTGTCACAGCGGTGTGGATGATTATGTGTTCACGTCCGATGCGATTACGATGATGAAGTAAATCCGATTGGGTTATGCGAAAAGGCGGGCCAGATGGTCCGCCTTTTTTATGCGTGAGACGCGTTTTTCAACTTGGCCCTTGGGTCATAGGCGTGGGTGGTTTTCCAGCCTTCCATAAATGCCGCTAGTTCATCGTCGATTTTATCGGGCATTTGCACGGACAACGTCACCATCTGGTCGCCCTTTTTACCGCTTCGCATCGCGATTCCACGGCCTTTCAGGCGCATGGTTTGCCCCGTACGAGACCCTTTCGGAATTTTCAGGCCAACTGGCCCGTGCAGGGTCGGGACCTCCACTTTGCCACCCAAAGCGGCCTCGTAAAGGGTGATGGGCAGGGTGAGGTTGATGTTCAAACCATCGCGGCTGAACACGGGGTCTGGCATCACGGTGATCTGGATCAGGGCATCGCCCGCAGGGCCGCCGCCATATCCGGGCTGGCCTTTGCCTTTCAGGCGAATGGTTTTGCCATCCTCGATGCCTTGCGGAATGGTGACGCTTAACGCCCCGTCCGGCATTTGCACCTGCTTTTTGCCACCAAGGGCCGCCTCGATAAACGAGACGCTCATGTTATAGTGCTGGTCTTGTCCGGCGAACGACTGGCGCGATTGCGCTTGCCGGTCACGAAACATCTGGCTGAAGATATCGCCCATGTCGCCCATATCCTGAAATCCGGCTTGCCCTTGTGGGCCGCGCGGTTGGCGGGCGTATTGTTGCGAATACTGCGGGGCTTTCTCGGCCCCGCTCTCGTCGATTTCGCCACGGTCATACTGGCCGCGCTTTTTGTCTTTGCCCAGAATGTCATAGGCAGCCGAAACCGCCTTGAACCGCTCCTCGTTTTTTGCGTCATCGGGGTTAAGGTCAGGGTGCAGTTTTTTGGTCAGCTTGCGATAAGCCTTCTTGATTTCGTCCTTCGAGGCGCCTCTTTTGACGCCCAGAACGTCGTACAGGTTCTTAGCCATCTTAATTATCCATCAATTGTTCGCCCTATATCTAGGCATTCACGGATAATTCACAAGTATGATTAAAGCGTTACTAGCGACGACGACGCCGACCACTGCGTTCGCGGCCCTCGCCCTCGGCAACAGGGGCGCGGTTGGCTTTGATCCATGCGCCGCCGTGCGGGTCGTTGTTGGTCAACAGGTTGGCGGCGCGGATCGCGTCCATTTCAAGCGAGTGCATCGGGTTCATAATGGCCGAGGTCATGCCGGACGCCATCGCCATTGGCAAGAACGCGGCATTCACGCCATTGCGGTTTGGCAGCCCGAAACTGATGTTGGAGGCCCCGCAGGTGGTATTTACGCCCAGCTCCATGCGCAAACGGCGCACCAGTTCGAAAACCTGAAGGCCGGCAGTGGCCATCGCACCGATTGGCATGACCAGCGGGTCAACCACGATGTCATGGGCCGGAATGCCGAAATCAGCAGCGCGTTCCACGATTTTCTTGGCCACGGCAAAACGCACGTCGGGGTCTTCGGAAATGCCGGTGTCGTCGTTGGAAATCGCCACGACCGGCACGTTATATTTTTTCACCAGCGGCAGGATTAGTTCCAGTTTGTCTTCCTCGCCTGTGACGGAGTTCAGCAAGGGGCGACCTTTGCAGACCTGAAGCCCTGCCTCTAGCGCAGCGGGAACCGAGCTGTCGATACATAAAGGAATGTCCACAAGGTCTTGAACCATCTGGATAACTTGCTGCATCAACGGGGGTTCTGTCTCGTTCGGGTTCGGGTTGGAGTTGTAAACAACACCTGCGTTAATATCGAGGATCGTCGCGCCCGCCGCCACCTGTGCCAGCGCGTCGGACATGACGGTCGAAAAATCGCCTGCTTCAAGTTCGGCAGCCAGCTTTTTGCGGCCCGTAGGGTTGATGCGTTCGCCGATGACGCAGAAGGGTTGATCGAACCCGATGATGGCGGTTTTGGAGGCGGATTCAATAATCGTGCGGGTCATAATTTGTCCTTAGGCGTGGGCTTTGATTCTGGCAGGGTTGCCATGCGCGGCGGTGTATTCGGCTGTTTTGTTAATCCCACCTAGCGGAAAGAAGTGGACAGATTCAATGTTGAAATTCGGGTTGGCGGCTTTGTGACGCGCCAGTTCGGATAAAACCTGTGTCGGCTCGAACGGCATAACCAGCTTGGTCACGTCCTTGGCGCGGCGTGTCAAAACGCGAACGGAAGGGCCGACACCACACGCCATGGCGAACTTGATCATCGTTTGTAATTTCGCAGGGCCAGCGACCCCGATGTGGATGGGCAGGGTGATGCCTTCGGCTTGCAACATGTTGGCCCATGCGATCACCGGCGCACTTTCAAAAACGAATTGTGTGGCCAGCGCCATGCTCGCGTCCGTGCGGTTCTGGAAATCGTTTTTCCAGCGCAGCGCGTCCATCACGGCGGCGTCGCCACCGTTGGGGTCAATGTCTTTGTTGCCCTCTGGATGGCCCGCGACGTGTAGGCGGTTAAAGTGGTGTTTGTCGAACAGGCCTGTGCCAAGCAGTTGCATGGAATCGCTGAAATCGCCGTGCGGGTTATCGACGCCACCGGCCAGCAGCAGGGCTGACGAAACGCCGACATCGGCGTAGCGCTTTATCCAGTCTTCCAGCGTTGCGGCATCTTTGATGATGCGGGCAGGGAAGTGGGGCATGACGGGGAAACCCTCGGATGTGATCCGCGCGGCGGTCTCGACCATTTCCTCAATCGGTGTGCCGTCGATGTGGGCCACATACACGCGGGTACCTTCGGGCAAAATCTTTCTGAAGTCTTCGATTTTTGCCGCCGTGCGGGGCATAACCTCGATGGAAAAGCCGTTGAGGAAACTGCTTAACGTCCCGTCGTTAACGGGGGCCGCAGGGGCTTTGCGCTTAAAGTTCAGGATTGCCATGAGGTTCTTCCAGTTCATGCCGAGGGGCCGTTACGTCCAGCCATCATTGTCGATCAATGCTTTGATCCTGTCCTGATCGTATTCGGCTTCGATTCGGGCAACCTCTTTGATTGCGACCTCTTTATCGTCACCTTCGACAGAATACGGCGCCGCTTTGCGCCATTCGGCCAGATAAGCGTCCGCGTCTTTGGCACCGACCTTCATGGCGGCGCGGTCAATCGCTTGTTCGAATCTCTCTGGCAACTGGATTTTATGGCCGCGACGGCCTTTGCCGCAAATCACCTGTGCGGGGATATCGCGCCAGTATACTATGGTTACATTTGCCATTTTAGGCCCTCCGGTTGTTCAATTTCGCAGTAGCGTTCCTGAGGAATACATATGCGCTGTTCGGCGACATCAAAGGCGTAATTCGCGACATTTCGCAAGACCAGATCGTGCCTGCGTCGTTTTTTATCCTTGATTAGTCGTTTCTTTACTGTATGAAAAAGGGCACTGCAAAACTCATTGACGGTATGGACCGACGCAACATGACTTATAAAACCTCACAGACCACGAGTCTGTCTTTCGAATTTTTCCCTCCACATAATGCTGAAGCAAGTGCGCGCCTATGGCGTTCGGTTGAACGGCTTGCCCCTTTGGGTCCGGAATATGTTTCGGTAACTTATGGCGCTGGCGGCACGACGCGAGAACGCACGGTTTCGGCGATCAAAACCATTCAGGACCGCGCGCGCCTTTGCGTCGCGGGGCATCTGACGGTGGTGGGGGCCAGCCGCGCTGAAACGCTGGATGTGGCGCGCGGGTACGCCGCCCAAGGTGTGCGCCGCATTGTGGCGTTGCGCGGCGATGCGCCCAAAGGGCAAGACCATTTTACCGCGCATCCGGACGGTTTTCAGAATGCCGCTGAATTGGTGGCAGGGCTGAAAGAGGCTGGCGATTTCGAAATTTCCGTGGCCGCTTACCCCGAAAAGCACCCCGATTCTGCGGATATGAAAGCCGACATCGCAAACCTGAAACGCAAGATTGATGCAGGGGCCAGTAGCGCCATCACGCAGTTCTTTTTTGATAACGAGGATTTCTTGCGTTTTCGCGATGCTGCCGCCGATGCAGGCATCACCGCACCAATCATTCCGGGCATTCTGCCGGTGGAAAACTTCACCAAAATGCTGCGGTTTGCCGATATGTGCCAAGCCAAAGTACCGGACTGGATGCATCAGGCGTTTCGCAACGCGGGCGACGATGCCGAAGTGCTGGCCACCGCGATTTGCGCCGAGCAATGCGACGAGTTGCAAGCCGAGGGCGTGGACCATCTGCATTTCTATACGCTCAACAATCCCGATCTGGTCTACAATATCTGTCGGGCCTTGGGGTTTGAAGCCGTTGGTGTCGATCTGGCGGCGAGCGTTGCTTAAGCACCGCTTGCGCTGAACCCCGTTCCGCTCTATCTTTAGTTCAAACACTGCGCCGAATTCTGAGCGCGGGATAGATTGGCTGAAAATAATGACGGATCGTCATTCCCACAATCCGAGGGGGAAATCGGGTGGCAAGCGGCGTGCGGGCGGCAGAAATGCTGTGCTGTCACGAAAACCGCTTTATGCTGCGCTGGACCTTGGTACAAATTCTTGCCGGATGCTGATTGCAGAACCGGACGGGGCGCATTTCAATATTGTTGATGCGTTCTCTAAATCTGTGCGCCTTGGGCTTGATCTGGAACGCACCGGCGCGCTTTCGAATGCGGGCATTAACCGGACCCTGCAGGCGCTGCATGTGTGTTCGCGTAAATTGCGAAAACTGGGTGTGACGAACTCGCGTCTTATCGCGACGGAGGCGTGCCGCCGTGCCAAAAACGGCGAGCAATTCATGAGCCGTATTCGCAATGAAACCGGCCTGAACCTTGAAGTTATCAATACCGCGGAGGAAGCGCGGCTGGCGGTGGTCAGTTGCTCGCCTTTGTTGGAGCAGGTGGCGGAACATGTGCTGGTGGTTGATATCGGCGGTGGTTCCACTGAATTGGTCTGGGTGGACCTGACGGAGGTTGCCCCTGTGGATAAAATCAAGGCGATGATCAACCTTCGCCCCGGTGATATTGCGGCGGCCAAACTGCCCGGTGCGCGGGTGGTSGACTGGATTTCSGTGCCWTTGGGCGTGGCGACGTTGATGCAACGCTTTTCCGATGTGCAGGAAGACGGYGCGAAATTCGCCYTGATGGCCTGYCATTTYGARGAAGCGTTGGAGGCATTCACGCCGTATCACGATCTGGTTGACCCYGCGATCCTGTCAAAATTGCAGGTGATCGGCACGTCYGGCACGGTGACGACGTTGGGCGCGATGCATCTGGGATTGCGGCGCTATGATCGCAACAARGTTGATGGGYTRCGGATGCGYGCGCAGGAYGTGAACGTGGTGATCGAGCGGTTYTTGGAGCTTGGCCCCGARGGGCGGCGGCGGGAACCCGGCATYGGCAATGACCGCGCGGAYYTGATTATGTCGGGATCTGCGATATTGCAGACGCTGYTGCGGATMTGGCCGACGGAATCGGTTAGGGTYGCGGATCGCGGCTTGCGCGAAGGTATGTTATTTTCGATGATGAATGCGGACGGCGTTCTGGAAAACAGGTTTGAAAACGATGGCTGAGAAAAACAAATCAGGGCGCGGGCAGCGCGATCTTAAGGTTCGGGTGAAATCGGCCAAGGGGCGCAAATTATCGTCCACCTTGTGGCTGGAACGCCAGTTGAACGACCCTTATGTGCGGCGCGCGAATGAGGATGGCTATCGTGGCCGCGCGGCGTTCAAAATCAAGGAATTGGACGAAAGGTTTCATTTTCTGGTTCCCGGTGCGCGGGTCGTGGACCTTGGCTGTGCGCCCGGTGGCTGGTGTCAGGTTGCCGTGAAAAACGTGAATTCTTTGGGGGAGCGTAAGGGCAAGAAGGTCGGCACGGTTCTGGGTATTGATTTGCAGGAAGTGGAGCCGATTCCGGGGGCCGAACTGCACGTTCTCGATTTCCTAGAGGAATTCGCCGACGATAAAGTTAAGGAATGGCTGGGCGGTAACGCGGACGTGGTGATGTCCGACATGGCCGCAGCGGCTTGTGGGCATAAGCAGACGGACCACATTCGGATTATGGCGCTGGTCGAGGCCGCGATTTACTTCGCGCTGGACGTGCTAGACGAGGGCGGCACGTTTGTCGCCAAGGTTCTGGCTGGCGGGGCGGAGGAACAGATGCTGTTGATGCTGAAGAAAAACTTCAAGAAAACCGTGCATGTTAAACCGCCAGCAAGTCGTTCGGATAGTTCCGAGAAGTTCGTGATTTCTACGGGGTTTAAGGGGCGGGGGTAGGTAGTTCTAATAATTGAATATTACAGTCTACGAACCTTTCAATTTAGCTACATATTTGGTGGAATAGTAAGAATGGGAATCCTGTTCATGTTGCAACTGTCATGAAGGCCTTTGCGCTAGCCTTGGGGCTAATTTTTTATCTACCCAACCTTGGAGTAGTTGCAGTGACAGCGGGAGAAAGCTCACCGCAAGCTGCACAACATGACGGTACATTTTCTGATGCTCTTGGCCACAAAGTGCGAATGGCGGCTTGGCAGGAACCGAGCGGTTTTTTTGAACTGTTGGTCAGCGAAGATTATTTGGGAATTGTTGAGGCCGATCTTTTCTCATACGAACTTTCCGAGGCAGATTATTTTGTCCTATTTTTATCTGATTGGAGTGAGTTAGAATTAGTTCCTGAATTTTTTAGAAAAGTTACCCAGACAATTTCGAGAGATTCTGACGCTGTCTTTGCTCTTCATGCAGGATTTCGTCCTGATGGGGGCAGGGTGCAATTTTTATTCTTTAATTTGGCGGCGTTTGATGGTGCTTCTGAGAGCGACTTACTGTGCCGCACAGTAAAGGGAGTATACAATTATATGCAAAATTATGCCGCGCTAGGTGCTGAGGACGAATTAATTCATGAAATATTGTTTGAAGAATGTGTCAACGATTAAAACGATTAACTAGTGTGGGATGCTCAATACTCGCAATCGCCACGGTCCTAAATAAACCTATCCTACACCACGAAAAAAGAGGCGTTCGGGTGAAACCCGCGCCTAAACTGCTAATAATGCTCGGGGAGGGCGGTTGCCCTTGGGTTTCGGCGGTTTGGGTTAGAAACTACCTGTAAAACTGAGACTGCGGGGATACCGCGCCAAGGCCCAATCCTTGAGAATGTTGCTGACATATGCCGGTCTTTAGGCGGCGCAACGATTGGGCGGTTTAGTGCTTCGGTGTTGCGAATAAATGCAACGGTAAATTAACAAATATATTGGCGCGATAAACCCGTTGAGCCTTGCGGCCCGTCTCGCTCAGTGAAATCCGTTATACAGAACAATGGTTAAGGAGTGGTTTACAAAGGGGTTGCTTTTTATTTCATATTCAAGAATACATATATAAAAAAATCTGGAGAGTTCCCGTGTTAACCAAACAAAATCTGTGGCGCCGCACGCCCCCCGCAATTTTCCCTGTGTCCTTAGGCTTTATGGGGCTGGCATTGGCGTGGCGCAATGCGTCCGGCGTTACGCCAATACCCGAGGAAATCGGGGATTTGATGCTGGGCTTTTCCACGGCGTTCTTCCTGTTTTTCGCGGTTTCGTTCGTCGCCAAAGTCATTGCGCGGCCCGGCGTGATATTCGAGGACCTGAAAGTTCCGCCCGCGCGCGCCGGTGTTGCCGCGTTCCCGATGGCGATCATGTTGCTGGCGGCGGCGTTGTTGCCGCTTGGCGTACAGGTGCCGCTGGTTTGGTGGACAGGTGTTTTCGTTTACTACATCGCGACGGGGGTGGTGGCGTACTCGATTATTACAGGCCCACCTGAAGCGCGGATGTTCTCGCCTTTTCAATATCTTGCGTTCGTAGGCCCGACGGTTGGCCCTATTGCCGGTATTCCGCTTGGCTATGTAACGGCAAGTTTCTGGCTGCTTATAGCGGCGCTTATTCCATATATCGCGATCACGCTTGGGTATGGCTTCAAGCTTTTCAAAGTACGCCCGCCAGTGCCGTTGCGCGCCTCCATTGCGATTGTGTTGGCCCCGACCAGCCTGTTTGCGCTGGGGTTCGGGCAGCTTGGGATTACATGGGCGTATGATCTGTTTTACGGGTTGGCTTGGGTTATTGCCATCGGGCTTCTTATATCCGCGCCTTGGTTGACAAAAGGTGGCTGGAACCCTGTTTGGGGCAGCTTCACGTTCCCTATCGCCACATTCACCAACTTGCAGATTTTGGCCATTGGCAAGGGCGCGGGCATTATTGCCATGATGGGGCTTGTCGGTGGGCTGGTTATCGGGACACCTTTGATTTTGTATATCATCTGGAAGACATCGAGCGCATGGATACGCGGTGATCTGGCGAAAAAGACCGGTGCGGCGGTGGCGTAATATCAAGGAGAGCGTGATGGATTTCGAACTTTGGCTGACATTCGTTGTCGCTTACACCGTAATTTCCATCATTCCTGGCCCAAGTGTCTTGATGGTTACAGGCCAAACATTAACGCGTGGAACGCGGGCGGGTTTTCTGTGCGTATTAGGTGACGTTATGGCCGGAGTCGTTCTGGTCGTGTTTTCTCTTTTAGGTGTGGGCGTTATTTTGGCAGCTTCCGCCACACTTTTCTTGATAGTAAAATGGGCGGGTGTTTTTTACATGGTGTTACTCGGAGTCGCCCAGATACGTACAGCGCGGCAAACGGCGTTAGACAGTTCAGATGTTGCGGTGCGCAGCAGTATTTGGGCTGGCTTCCTTACAGGGATACTGAACCCCAAAGCTATCATTTTCTACATGGCCTTTTTAGCCCAGTTTATGGATCCGAACGCTGACCTGTTGATGCAGTTTATCATTTTGGTGCCAACATCTACGATTATTGTTGGCTTTGTACTTTCAGCTTATGTCTTGATGGCGACGCGGGCGCGACGCGTGTTTCAAAGTGAAACCGCTAGGCGACGTTTTGGATATACCGGCGGTAGTTTTCTGATTGGTGGTGGGTTTTTGATGGCTACAAAGGGCTGAGCTGCGAATTCCGCACTTTCCCCCTTCCATTTTCGTGCGCTTCATGAGATAGGGACGTGCCAACAGCGACCCCCATGTAGGAGAGAATCCATGGAAATTCGTGAGGCCCTTACCTTCGATGATGTACTGCTCGTTCCAGCGGCGTCCAGCGTTATGCCGACGACGGCGGATACGCGCACGCAAGTGACGAAAACTATTTCGATGAACATTCCGTTAATCAGTTCCGCGATGGACACGGTAACGGAGGCCAAGATGGCGATTGCCATGGCGCAGGCCGGTGGTATGGGGGTTATTCACCGCAATCTGGATATTGACGAGCAAGCCAAGCAGGTGCGTGCCGTTAAACGGTTTGAGAGTGGTCTGGTCGAAAATCCGATCACGCTACGGGCAGATCAGACGCTGGCAGACGCCAAGGTAATGCAGGAGCGGTACAAAATTACCGGATTTCCTGTTGTGGCCGAGGGTGGCAAGGTCGTTGGTATTCTGACCAATCGCGACATGCGTTTTGCGACGGATGATAACACGCCTGTGCATATAATGATGTCGACAGACAACCTTGCCATGTTGCGTGAACCTGCTGACCCCGCTGATGCCAAAAGCCTGATGCAGGCGCGCAGGATTGAAAAGCTGCTGGTGGTTAATGATCGTGACGAGTTGACCGGATTGTTGACCCTGAAGGACTTGGAGCAAGCGGTTTTGAACCCGTCGGCGTGTAAGGATGATATGGGGCGCTTGCGCGTCGCGGCGGCCTCGACCGTTGGGGATGCAGGGTTTGAACGCTCTTGTGCGTTGATTGAGTCCGGCGTTGATATGGTGGTGATTGATACGGCGCACGGGCATTCGGCCTCGGTTTCCGTGGCTGTGGAGCGGGTTAAGGCGTATAACGCCGATGTGCAGGTTGTGGCGGGTAATGTGGCGACGGCGGCGGCCACGCGGGCGTTGTTGGATGCAGGCGCGGATGCGATTAAAGTTGGCATCGGGCCGGGGTCSATTTGCACCACGCGGATGGTKGCGGGTGTTGGTGTTCCRCAGATGACGGCRATCATGGATTGCGCCGAGGAAGCCGCGAAAACCGGCGATCATGTGATTGCKGAYGGKGGCATCAAGCTGTCRGGCGATTTTGCCAARGCGATTGCGGCRGGSGCGAGYTGYGCGATGGTTGGYTCYATGYTSGCYGGCACGGACGAGGCACCSGGCGAGGTGATCTTGTATCAGGGCCGCAGYTTCAAATCTTATCGKGGCATGGGRTCCGTGGGYGCAATGGCGCGKGGGTCKGCYGATCGGTATTTCCARAARGAAGTTAGTGCCGAAAARCTGGTCCCTGAAGGGATCGAGGGGCAGGTGCCGTATAAGGGKGCGGCRGGYGCTACGTTACATCAATTGGTTGGTGGCTTGCGCGCGGCAATGGGCTATACAGGYAATGCWACGGTTGCGGATATGCGCAGCAGTTGCACGTTTGTAAAAATTACGGGCGCGGGGTTGAAGGAAAGTCATGTGCATGACGTTCAGATCACCCGCGAAAGCCCGAATTACAGGATGGGATAAATGGCGCCACTTTCAATCGCTCTGATTGCCGTGTTTTTGCAGGTCGCGTTGACGTTTTGGGCGTTGGTGCGTATGGGAAAGGTTCGTGTGGCAAGCCATGTGAACGAAGAGGTCACCTATGGTGATGTGGCCCTTGATACGCGCAATTACCCTGATCAAGTTAAGCAATTCCAGAACAACGTAACTAACCAGTTTGAAACACCGGTTTTGTTTTATGCCGTTGTTGCGATTGCAGCGGCGACGCAAAGTGCGAACTGGCCGGTTGCAATCGGGGCGGTGATATTCGTCGCCTCGCGCTATGTGCATCATATGATCCATGTCGGCTCGAACCATGTTGGCAAGCGGTTCAATGCGTTTCTGGTCGGGCTGATCGGCCTGCTGATCGCATGGATCGGTTTGGGCGTGGGCTTGCTGTGATTATTAAGGTTTAGGGTAACATGACGCCATCGGCCCGCCTTTCTGCTGCCATCACTTTGTTGGATGAAATCCTGACCGGGGAACCTGCGGAGCGGGCGTTGACCCGTTGGGCGCGCCAAAACCGTTACGCCGGATCGAAGGATCGCGCGGCGGTGCGGGATATTGTGTTTGACTGTTTACGTCAGAAACGCTCGTTGGCGCATGCGGCTGATGCGATGACGGGCCGGGGGCTGGTTATGGCACACCAGTTTCAGGCTGGCGAAGATGTTGCGGCCCTGTTTAGTGGCGAACGCTTTGCGCCCGAACCCCTGCTGGAAGCGGAACAATTTTCGAGTGATGTTGAAGCGTCGCTGCCCGTTGCGCTCAACTTCCCCGATTTTCTGTTGCCCGAACTGATGCGATCCCTTGGTAGTGATCTACCTGCGGTGATGGAGGCAATGTCGTCGCGCGCCCCCGTTGATTTACGGGTGAACCGCCTGAAGGCAACGGTTGATGACGCGGAGCGCATGCTGGCGCGGGATTTGATTTTCACGGAACCACACGCGCTGGCCCCGAATGCTTTGCGGATAACGCAAAACCCGCGAAAACTGGCGCGTAGTCTGGCGTATGATTATGGTCTGGTGGAATTGCAGGACGCCTCTAGTCAGGCCGTCGCGGCGTTTTGCGGGGCAAAAGCGGGCATGACGGTGCTGGATTATTGCGCAGGCGGAGGCGGTAAAACGCTGGCTTTGGCGGCAGATATGGGCGGTAAGGGCGTGTTGTTGGCGCATGATGCAAACGCGCGGCGAATGAAGGATTTACCGGAGCGCGCGCGGCGCGCAGGGGCCACCGTACAAGTTTTATCCAGCGAGGCATTGCGCCAAAATAATCCCGTTTGCGATCTTGTGGTCGTGGATGCGCCTTGCACCGGAACTGGCGCGTGGCGGCGCAATCCTGATGCTAAATGGCGCATAGATCAGGGGTTTGTGGATAAGGTGACCGCGCTGCAATCGCAAATTCTGGACGAGGCCGCGCGGTACGTTCAAGCAGGCGGCGTGATGGCCTATGCCACGTGTTCTATCCTTGCGGTTGAAAACGGGGATCAGGTTTCCGCATTTCTGGCGCGCAATTCCGGCTGGCAACTGGAGGAGGATCTGTCACTGACCCCTGTACAGGGTGGGGACGGGTTTTATTGTGCGCGGTTGCGGTGTGTGTAACGATATACACTTATAGGTTGTAAACGAAATATTAACCCTTAGGATGGTTTAGTGGCGATTAGCGTTACGATTTTCCACGGGGATTAAATGTCAACCGATACAAAAACCAATCAGCTGCCATTTGTGAATGCAAACTGGACAACCGTCCGCGCCGCGATTGGTTTGCTGGCTTTGCTGCAATTGCTGTTGTTATCGATCTATCTTGAATATGCGCCAGCGTATTTCATTACGTCTTTAGCACTTGGCAGTGCGGTATTTTATTTCCTGATGACATTGGCTAAACAACGTAAATCTGTGGTTACGGCGTTGATGCCCGATACGGATACGACGACCCACATTGGAAACGATTTATTTGATGACCTGCCCGTTCCGATGATCGACGCGAACGAGGCGGGCGAAATCCTTCAAGTGAATGCTGCCGCCTGCGCGCTGATCGGGCGCGATGATCTGGTGGGGGAAGCGCTCGATAGCATTGTGGAGGGGTTGGGGCGCTCCATTCGGGATCGCATGAAGGATACCATGAAGGGGTTCGGGCTTGGGCGACCTGAAATGGCGCGGTGCCGGCGCGACGGGATGGATGTGTATATTCAGGTTACAATGTCCAAAATGAAGCGCGGGGGTGCAACGACGGTGTTGGCCGTGCTGAGCGATGCAACCGAGCTGAAAACGCTGGAGGCCCAGTTTGTTCAAAGCCAGAAAATGCAGGCGGTCGGGCAACTCGCGGGCGGGATTGCCCATGACTTTAACAATATCTTAACGGCGATTATGGGACATGCGGATTTGCTGCTGCATCGCACGGATATTTTGTCACCGGATTACGAGGATTTGAATCAGATCAAGCAGAATTCCAACAGGGCGGCGGCGTTGATTGGGCAATTGCTGGCGTTCTCACGCAAGCAAACGCTGCGACCAAAATCGCTGAATCTGGATGATACGCTGTGCGAGTTGTCGCATTTGTTGAACCGATTGCTGGGCGAAAAGGTGGCGCTGCATACTGAAACTGGCGCGAATTTGAAACCCGTAAGGGTGGATGAACGCCAATTTGAACAGGTTATTATGAACCTTGTGGTGAACGCGCGCGATGCAATGCCGGACGGTGGCACGGTGGTTATTCGAACGAGAAACGAAACCTTGCAAAAGGAATTGCGCCGCGACCGCGCGGTTGTTCACCCCGGTGACTATGTCGTTGTGGAGGTGCGCGATACTGGTGTTGGAATTCCTGCGGACAAAATCACGAAAATATTCGAGCCTTTTTTTACGACCAAAAAGGTCGGGGAAGGAACGGGGCTGGGCCTCGCCACCGTTTACGGGATTATTAAGCAGACCGGCGGGTTTGTTTTTGTGGATAGTGTTGAAGGGGCGGGGACGCAGTTTTTGATTTATCTGCCGGTGAATGATGAACCCGAAGATGTGATCGAACCTGTACAAGCCCCCCAAGTTATCGAGAGTGACCAGACGGGGCGTGGCCGTGTTCTTTTAGTTGAAGATGAAGCGCCGGTTCGCGCCTTCGCCGCGCGCGCCTTGGCATTGCGTGGGTATACGGTGACGCAGGCATCATCGGGCGAAGAGGCATTGGATATGCTTGAGGGTGGCGAGGAGTTCGATATTTTCGTATCCGACGTGGTGATGCCGGGCAAAAACGGCCCAACATGGGTGCGCGAGGCGTTAAGCACTCGCCCCGATGCGAAGGTTATTTTTGTGTCGGGCTATGCAGAGGATGCCTTTCAGGACGGCGATCCGGAAATTCCGAACGCGGCGTTCTTGGCAAAACCGTTTTCACTGGTGGAGCTAACGCAAAAAGTGAAAGAGCAGATCGAGGCTTAGGTCGTGCGGGCGGCCTCGTATATGTCATATTCGGGGGTCAGAAATTGTTCCAGTTGCGTTTTTAATGGCGCAGACAGTGCGAAATCCCGCTTTGGAGATTCGTTTAAATGTTCCAAGTCGAATTTTTCCTCAAATCGTGATTCAAGAAATTTGGTATAGGCAGGCAGGTTCTCGTAACGATAGATATGATCTACGGCCGGAATCCCGTCGTGACCAATAACAAAAAAAGAAGTGCGGCCGATGTCAAAAATATTTGCATCCTCGTCCATATAGCGCGAGACGAAATCATCAAATGACATATTCGCCGTACTTTGCGGTTTTGCCTTTATTTTGTCTCGTGAGCGATAGCGATACCAACTGAACAACCAGTCGACCGGTTCGCGAAACAGGCAGGTAGTTTCCAGTGGGCCAAAGCCGGATTGGTCAATGTAGGGTAGGATAAAGCGTTTATAGCGCCGATAGCGGATGTGTTTGACGCGTGGGTTATTGATGAATGCGATGTCACAATATGGGAACAGAGCCATCTCGATACTCGTCGAGGCAGCTTTTGGCATGGCTAGGAATGTTAACCTTTTATTAAGTGAAATTAACATTTTCGATTTTCCAGATTATTATTCGGACCTTTACTATTCAGTAACCAATAACAGAGAAAGATGTAACATTGAAAATTTATCTTGCAATGTTCTCGTTTTGGTCTCATGTTGAGTGAATGAGAACAAGAGGCGAACATAAGCAGTGATTGCTCGACTAGGCAAGATGTGAAATAAGGAAATAAATAATGGCTAAAGCAGCGAAAAATATTCTGGATATGGGCGAGAGACGCGATATGGACAAGCAAAAGGCGCTGGAATCGGCACTTAGCCAGATTGAGCGTAACTTCGGCAAGGGCTCGGTTATGAAACTGGGTCAGGACAATGCAATGATGGATATCGAGTCGACTTCGACTGGTTCCATTGGTTTAGATATTGCGCTGGGTATTGGCGGCTTGCCGCAGGGCCGGATCGTTGAAATTTATGGGCCGGAAAGCTCGGGTAAAACCACGTTGGCGCTGCATGTACTTGCAGAATCGCAGAAAAAAGGCGGGATTTGTGCGTTCGTAGACGCGGAACATGCGCTTGATCCGAGCTATGCGAAAAAGCTTGGCGTTGATCTGGACGAGTTGTTGATTTCACAGCCCGATGGTGGCGAGCAAGCGTTGGAAATCGTGGAAACATTGGTGCGGTCCGGCGCGGTTTCGGTTGTTGTCGTGGATTCGGTGGCGGCCTTGACGCCGAAATCGGAACTTGAGGGCGACATGGGCGACCATCAGGTGGGCGCACAGGCACGATTGATGAGTCAGGCGATGCGCAAACTGACAGGGGCGATTAGTCGCTCGAACTGTATGGTTATCTTCATCAACCAGATCCGGATGAAAATCGGCGTTATGTTTGGCTCGCCAGAGACGACCTCAGGGGGCAATGCATTGAAGTTTTATGCCTCGGTCCGTCTTGATATTCGCCGCATTGGTGCGTTGAAGGACCGCGATGAAATCGTTGGTAATGCGACGCGCGTGAAGGTGGTTAAGAACAAAGTTGCACCGCCGTTCAAGCAGGTCGAATTCGACATCATGTATGGCGAAGGAATTTCCAAACGTGGGGAGCTGATTGACCTTGGGGTTAAGCTTGGTCTGGTCGACAAGGCGGGATCTTGGTTCAGCTATGGCGATGAGCGGATCGGGCAGGGGCGTGAAAATGCCAAGACCTTCCTGAAGGATCATCCGGAAATGGCGCTGGAGATCGAAGACAAAATCAGGGCTGCACATGGTTTGGATTTTGATGTCAACGCCAATAAGAATGGCGACGTTCTAGAAGACTAGCTTTTGTAATCAGTAACAGTTTAACGGGCCGCTTTTGAAGAAAGAGCGGCCCGTTTTTATGCCCCCCCTGTGGACAGGAGACCGTGCGCGCGATACACCCTTTTTTAACGTAAAATAGAGGGACACAGTCATGGCCAGTTTGAATGATATTCGCAGCACATTTCTTGATAGCTTCGCGGCGAATGGCCATACGGTTGTGGACAGTTCGCCCCTAGTGCCGCGCAATGACCCGACGTTGATGTTTACCAACGCTGGAATGGTGCAATTCAAGAACGTATTTACGGGGCTTGAAAAACGGGACTATACCAAGGCCGTCAGCAGTCAAAAATGCGTGCGCGCAGGTGGCAAGCATAACGATTTGGACAACGTCGGGTATACGGCGCGCCATCACACATTTTTTGAGATGATGGGGAATTTCAGCTTTGGCGATTATTTCAAGGAAGAAGCCATCGCCTACGCCTGGGATTTGCTGACCAAGGAATACGGGCTGAACAAGGACAAGTTGTTGGTGACGGTTTATCACACGGATGATGACGCTGCGGCAATTTGGAAGAAATATGCGGGATTGTCGGATGACAAAATCATTCGCATCCCGACCGATGATAATTTCTGGTCGATGGGGGCAACAGGGCCTTGCGGACCATGCACAGAAATTTTCTATGACCATGGCGACAGCATTTGGGGCGGCCCTCCGGGATCGCCAGAAGAGGACGGGGACCGGTTTATAGAAATTTGGAATCTTGTTTTCATGCAGTATGAGCAGCAGGAAAATGGCGATCGGGATGATCTGCCCAAGCCCTCGATTGATACGGGCATGGGGCTGGAGCGTTTGGGCGCGTTGCTGCAGGGCAAGCACGACAATTATGATACGGATTTGATGCGCGATTTGATCGAGGCATCGGCACATGCCACCAGTTCGGATCCGGATGGAGACGGCAAGATGCACCACCGCGTGATTGCGGATCACTTGCGCTCGACCTCGTTTCTGATTGCCGACGGAGTTTTACCCTCTAACGAGGGGCGCGGATATGTTTTGCGCCGGATTATGCGCCGTGCGATGCGGCATGCGCACCTGCTGGGGGCGAAAGACCCTGTGATGCATTCGCTGGTTCCGGCGTTGGTTGCGCAGATGGGGCAGGCGTTTCCTGAACTGACCCACGCGCAAAGCCGGATCGAGGAAACCTTGTTGCACGAAGAAACGCGGTTCAAAACAACGCTGGATCGTGGTTTAAAACTGCTGGATGCGGAACTTGACGGGTTAGCTGATGGGGCAGATTTACCCGGTGCAACGGCGTTCAAGTTGTACGACACTTACGGCTTCCCGCTGGATTTGACACAAGATGCGTTGCGCGAAAAAGGTGTTGCGGTTGATACAGACGGGTTTGATGCGGCGATGGCGGAGCAAAAAGCCAAAGCGCGCGCGGCTTGGTCTGGGTCCGGCGAGGCGGCGGATGAAACCGTTTGGTTTGACGTGGCTGACAAGCACGGTGTGACTGAATTCATCGGATACGTTGACGAGGAGGCCGAGGGGCAGGTTCTGGCGATAGTCAAGGATGGCGCCTTGGTGGAAAGCGCGAGCGCAGGCGAAAACGTGCAAGTGGTTTTGAACCAGACGCCATTTTATGCGGAATCCGGCGGCCAAGTCGGCGATAGTGGCCTGTTGCTGGCGGACGGCGTGCGGGCCGAAGTTACGGATGTGAAGAAAAAAACCGGCGTTTTTGTCCATATGACGACGATTGTTGAAGGCACGTTAACGGTTGGGGCGGCGGCTGAGCTGAAGGTTGATCCGGTAAAACGCGGGGCGATCCGCGCGAACCACTCGGCAACGCACCTTCTTAACGAGGCGTTAAGGAATACACTTGGGGCGCATGTGGCGCAGCGTGGATCGTTGAATGCAGCGGATCGTTTGCGGTTTGATTTTAGTCATCAAAAGGCGATGACGCGCGAAGAATTAGAAGCGGTTGAAGACGAGGTGAACACCTATATTCGTCAGAACGCAGCTGTTTCCACGCGCATTATGACACCGGACGAGGCCCGCGAAATGGGTGCGCAGGCGTTGTTTGGTGAAAAATATGGCGATGAAGTTCGGGTTGTTTCGATGGGAATCGAGGCTGGCAGCGGTAAAGGGTTGGACAAGAACACCTATTCGCTAGAGCTTTGTGGCGGTACGCATGTTCGACATCTGGGCGATATCGGGGTGTTTAAGCTGGTGTCCGAGGGGGCCTCCGCCAGCGGGGTTCGCCGGATTGAGGCGCTGACAGGTAAGGGCGCGTTGGCGTATATTTCCGGGCGCGAAACGGCGCTGGATGCGGCGGCGGGTGTGCTGAAAACCACGCCGGAGTTGTTGCCGGAGCGCGTCAAAGCGTTGTTGGATGAACGCAAAACGATGCAGAACGAGCTGGACAATTTCCGCAAACAGTTGGCGATGGCTGGCAGCGGCAAGGCGCAGGTTAGTGTTAAGGAAGTTGGCGGTAAGCCGTTCTTGGCGCAGGTGCTTAGTGGTGTTTCGGGCAAGGATTTGCGCGGTTTTATTGATGAACATAAAACGCGGATCGGGTCAGGTGTAGTTCTGTTGATTGCCGATACTGGTGATCGCGCGGCTGTGGCGGCGGGGGTTACGGATGATCTGTGCGGGGATATTTCTGCCGTTGATATTGTGCGCGTTGCCGCCGAAGCACTTGGTGGTAAGGGGGGCGGTGGTCGCCCTGATATGGCGCAGGCCGGTGGGCCGAGTGCTGAAAATTCTGAACAGGCCATTATGGCCGTTGAAAAGTTACTGGAGGGTTAAGCATGGCTGTTTATGCGATGGTACATATTGATGTGAATGATGCGGATGAATACGCGAAATACGCCGCGATTGCGGGGCCTGCGGTGACAAAATATGGCGGCGAGTTTTTGGCACGAGGTGGCGAATGCGTTCATATGGAGGGCAAGGGCCGCGCGCGTAACGTGATTATCCGCTTCAAGGATATGGAAACGGCGAAGACGTTTTACCATTCACCGGAGTACCAAGAAGCCTTGTCTTACGGCCTGCCTGCGGCGGATCGTGAATATACGTTTGTCGAGGGCGTATAGAGATGGCCGCCTATATTATTGCGCGTATCGAGGTGACCAATCTGGAGGCGTATAAGGAATATGCTTCGCAGACGGTTGCGATTGCGGAAAGTTTTGGTGGCAAGTTTCTGGTCAAGGCTGGCGCGTTCGAACAGKTTGAGGGCRGCGGGCCGGACCGCCATGTCGTGATCGAGATGCCAGATGTGGCGACGGCCAAGGCGTTTTACGCCTGCGATGTGTATCAGGCGATTTTACCGATAGCCTTGAAAAACTCCAACCGTGATCTGGTGATTGTCGAAGGGGCATAGCATGTGTCGCTGGGCAGCTTATATAGGACCGCCAATTTTCATTGAAGATGTGGTGACGCGGCCCGGACACTCGTTAATTTCGCAAAGTGTTTGCGCAAATGAGGCAAAGACCGAAACCAATGGCGATGGTTTTGGCTTGGCGTGGTACGGCGAACATGTGGAACCGGGCGTTTATCGCGAGACCCATCCGGCGTGGTCGGACCCAAATTTGACAAGTTTGGCACGGCAGGTGAAGTCACCGCTGTTTTTGGCGCATGTGCGGGCCTCTACGGGCAGTGCGACGAGCCGGAATAACTGCCATCCGTTCGTCTATAAGAACTGGTCGTTCATGCATAATGGCCAGATGGGCGGGTATGATAAATTACGAAAACGGGTCGATCAGATGATCCCCGATGAACTTTATGCGCATCGCAAAGGTGCGACGGATAGCGAGGCGATGTTTCTGATTGCGATTGGAAACGGGTTGTTCAAAACGCCAAAGAAGGCGATTGAGGCGACGATATTCCAGTTGGAAGCCTTGGCGTGGGAGGTCGAAGAAACACCCTATATGCGGTTTGCCGCGGCTTTTTCGGATGGTAAACGGCTTTATGCAGTGCGTTATGCGTCTGATAACTTTGCGCCGACGGTGTATTACCGGAAATCCAAAAGCTTGGGCGGATACGCGGTGGTTTCAGAGCCGCTTGAAATAGGGCAAGAAGACTGGACAGCGGTTCCGGCCAGTACATTTATGGAGATCGAAGGTGATCAGGTTATCACCTCGGATTTGTTGCCTAACCGTTGTTGTTAGTGCGTTGTGCTGCTTGAAAACAGGTTGATGACGATGACGCCTGCGATGATCAACCCCATGCCGAGGATGGCCGCGAGGTCCAGCGATTGCTTGAATACGACCCAGCCGATGATGCCAATGAAGACGATGCCAAGGCCAGACCAGATGGCATACACGATGGATACTGACATATATTTCAAGGTCATCGACATTAGGTAGAACGATGCACCATAGGCAAGCACGACCAGAGCCGAGGGCCAGAACTTTGAAAACTGTTCGGATGCTTGCAGGGCGCTGGTTCCGATGGTTTCGGTAATGACCGCGAGTAGCAGATAAATGTAGTGGATGGGCATGGGAGCCTCCGACAAAAAAAAGGGCGACCGTGCTGGCCGCCCCTCATTTAATGCTGTGCGGCGCGTTTACGCCAGTGCTTTGTTCAGGTTCTCGTCGATTTTCTCAAGGAACCCTTCGGTGGTTAGCCATTTCTGGTCTGGGCCAACAAGCAGCGCGAGGTCTTTGGTCATGTCGCCGGATTCAACCGTGTCGACGATGACTTTTTCCAGTGTTTCGCAGAAATTCATCAGGTCTGCGTTGTCATCCAGTTTGGCGCGGTGCTTCAAGCCACCGGTCCATGCGAAGATGGATGCGATGGAGTTGGTGGACGTGGCCTCGCCTTTCTGGTGCTGGCGATAGTGACGGGTCACGGTGCCGTGGGCAGCTTCGGCCTCGACGGTTTTGCCGTCCGGTGTCATCAGGATGGATGTCATAAGGCCAAGCGAGCCGAAGCCTTGCGCAACCGTATCGGACTGCACGTCGCCGTCGTAGTTTTTGCAGGCCCAGACGAAACCGCCGGACCATTTCATTGCAGCGGCGACCATGTCGTCAATCAGGCGATGTTCGTAGGTGATACCTGCAGCCTCGAATTTATCGGCGAAATCGGCGTCGAACACTTCTTGGAATAGGTCTTTGAAGCGACCATCATAGGCTTTCAGGATTGTGTTTTTGGTCGACAAATACACAGGCCAGCCCATTTTTAAGCCGTAGTTCAAAGACGCACGGGCGAAATCACGGATGGAATCGTCTCGGTTGTACATGCCCATTGCAACACCAGCGGATGGCGCGTCGTAAACTTCGCGCTCAATTACTGCGCCGTCTTCGCCAACGAACTTCATCGTTAGTTTGCCCGGTCCAGGGAACAAGAAGTCTGTCGCTTTGTACTGGTCGCCAAATGCGTGACGGCCAATGACGATTGGTTTTGTCCAGCCCGGAACAAGGCGAGGGACGTTGTTACAGATGATTGGCGCACGGAAAACCACGCCGCCAAGGATGTTGCGGATTGTCCCGTTCGGGGAGCGCCACATTTCTTTGAGGCCGAATTCTTCAACGCGGGCTTCATCAGGTGTGATGGTCGCGCATTTGATGCCAACACCGTATTTTTTGATCGCTTCGGCGGCGTCTACGGTGATCTGGTCGTCCGTTTCGTCGCGCGATTCCATGCCGAGATCGTAGTATTTGATGTCCAGATCCAGGTAAGGCAGGATGAGTTTGTCTTTGATGAAGTGCCAGATGATACGTGTCATCTCGTCGCCGTCTAGCTCGACAATCGGGTTTTCGACTTTGATTTTGGTCATGGAGTTTCCTTACAATGGATTCGGTGTTGGGCGCTGTTTAGCGCAGTTTTATGCAAAAGGGAAGCTTTGTATACGTTGGTATACTGCATTTTATCAGCATTTCTTCAATGGAGGTATCGCAAGTATAATTGGGTATCTCCATTTGCATATGATTGCGGGGCATCGTATCACGCGCGCAGGAAAAAAGGAAAGTTACATGTCTGGTACAGATCACGCAAAAGACGAGGGCTGGCAGGGGCCAACGCCAGCGTTCATTCTGGTAAACCCGCAGATGGGTGAAAACATTGGCGGCGCGGCGCGGGCCATGTGGAATTTTGGCGTTGACCGGATGCGGTTGGTAAAACCGCGTGACGGGTGGCCGAACCCCAAGGCAATTGCGATGGCATCTGGTGCGGGGCGGGTGTTGGACGCGGTGAAAGTGACGGAAACGACCGCCGAAGCGGTGGCCGATTTGAACTTCGTTTTTGCCACAACGGCACGCAATCGGGATTTGACCAAGGCGGTGATGACACCGGAACGCGCAATGGCGCATGCGCGGGAATTGATCGCGCAGGGTCAAAAGGTTGGTGTGTTGTTCGGGCCGGAACGCGCCGGATTACAGAACGACGATATTGTGCATGCGAATGCGCTGATTTCCATTCCGGTGAATCCGGCGTTTGCCTCGCTGAACCTCGCGCAGTGTGTGTTGTTAACGGCGTATGAATGGCGCCGCCAGATGGATGCACAACCAGCCGAAGTGGTGGCGATGGCAGGCACGCGGTTCGCCGAGGCGATCGAGGTGCAGCGGTTAAGCGAGAAGCTTGAGGACCGTTTGGACAAGATCGGGTTCTTCTGGCCGGAACAAAAGCGGGTTTCGATGGTGGAAAACATCTGGAACATGCTTTCAAGGCTTCCACTTACCGATGCGGATGTGCGAACATTGCACGGGATATTCAAGGCGTTGGCGACCAAAGGGCCTAAAGCGACCTATAAGGATTAACGGGGTATTAAGATGGCACGCAGTATTTTCGAAGATGTGAGCGGCGATAAGGTCGATGCGCCCAAACCAAAGCCTGCGCGTAAACCTTCCCGGCGGGCGATTTCTGTGTGGCTGATGGGGTTGTTTTTGCTGGTGGCACTGATGATCGTTGTCGGTGGTTTGACTCGACTGACGGACAGCGGGTTGTCGATCACGGAATGGAAACCGGTGACAGGGACGATTCCACCAATGGGGGAGGCGGCTTGGCTGATTGAGTTCGACAAGTATAGGGCTACGCCGGAATATTTGTTGCAGAACGCCGGCATGTCTATGGCCGAGTTCAAAGGGATTTTCTGGTGGGAATGGGGGCATCGCTTCCTTGGTCGCTTTGTCGGGATATTCTGGTTCTTCGGGTTTTTATGGTTCGCGCTGCGGCGTCAAATTCCGACGGGTTGGACAACACGGCTGGTCGGGGTTGGTGCGCTTGGTGGGCTGCAAGGGGCAGTTGGCTGGTGGATGGTCTCGTCTGGATTGACGGGGCGCATGGTTGATGTGGCCTCTTACCGATTGGCGATACATCTTGGGCTTGCGTTCATAATTCTGGGGCTGATCGCGTGGTTTGTGTTCACACTTCGACGCGAGAGTGCAGAGCTGTTACAGGCGCGGCGGCGGCGGGAAGGCGGGTTGCGGACGCTTGCGACCTTGTTGGTTGTGGTGCTGTTTTCGCAGATATTGCTGGGGGCGCTGGTGGCTGGCATTGATGCGGGGCGCAGTTTTCCGACGTGGCCGAGCATGGCGGGGGAGTTCCTGCCCTCTGAAAGTTTTGATTATGCGCCGTTCTGGACGAATTTCTTTGAAAACCCGGCGTTGGTGCAGTTTAACCACCGTTTATTGGGCTATCTAGCGTTCTTTCTGGGCGGTCTCGCATGGTGGCGCAGTCGCGCCAGTGCGTTGGCCGGTGTGCGGTTCAGCTTTGACTGGATGATGGTGATGATGTTCGGGCAGATGGTTCTGGGCATCGTGACGGTGATTTACGGCGCACCTGTCGAGATTGCGATTGTTCATCAATTAGGGGCGGTGGTGCTGTTCGTAATAACACTGAAAGCCCAGTTTGAAGCTAGCTATCCGGTTGAGCAAAAGATTTCACGCGCGTAAAACTACGCTCAGGTTACTGTTCCCATTCAGGGTGGCGTTTATCCAGGAACGCCGCGATGCCGTTTTCTGTGTCGCGGAACAGCATGTTTTCAGCCATGACCGCGCCGGTATAGGCGTAGGCGTCTTCTAAGCTTAGATCGGCTTGGTGATAAAACCCTTCTTTACCGATTTTAACGGCAACGCCGAGCTGCCCGGCGACTTGCTCGGCCAAGGCTAGTGTCACGGCGTCGAGGTCTTCGAGGGGGACGGCACGGTTGATAAGGCCGAAGGCCAGCGCCTTGTCTGCGTCAATAAATTCACCTGTTGTTAACATTTCGAATGCTAGTTTTCGCGGAATGTTGCGCGTGAGGGCCACCATAGGAGTGGAACAGAACAGACCGATGTTCACGCCGTTTACGCCAAACCGCGTGCCTTGCGCGGCCACGGCCATGTCGCACGACGCCACCAGCTGGCAGCCAGCGGCGGTGGCTATGCCGTGAGCTTGGGCAATCACGGGTTGCGGCATTTTGGTGATCGACGTCATCAGATGGCCGCAGGTTGCGAAGAGTTCGTTGAAATATGCTTTACCACCGTCTTCTGTTTGGCGCGCGGCGGTCATTTGTTTCAAATCATGGCCTGCACAAAACGCTTTGCCGGACCCTTTGATGATAACCGCACGGATGGAGGTGTCATTCGCAATCGAATCCAGTTCGGATTGTAGCGCTTCCAGCATTTCCTCGGATAAGGCGTTCAGCTTGTTGGGGGCATTCAGGGTTAGTGACGCAACGGCATTGGCGTCTGAGCGCAGTAAAATGTCGGACATCCGGGATTCTCCTTATATGTTTGTCGGCACAGTTCCACGAGTAGACAGATTTGGGAAGAGACAATGAACACCAAAATGACCATTCCAGAGATGCACGAGTTCCTTGCGCGGGTTTTCCCGCAAATGAAAGGCGCGTTCGAGATTCTGGAAAGTGAACCTTACCGTCTGAAATTGCGCATGAAGATCACGGATGCWGAYCTGCGTCCGGGCGGCACGGTTTCTGGCCCTGCGATGTTCACGGCGGTGGATTGYGCGTATTATATCGCAACACTGGCGATGATCGGGCCGGAGGCGCTGGCCGTGACCACCAGTTGTTCGATTAATTTCATGCGCAAGCCGTTRCCCACAGACCTTATTGCCGAAGCGCGGGTGATAAAGCTGGGYAAGGTGCTTAGTGTCGGGGATGTGATGTTRTTYTCSGAAGGWAGCGATGAGGCCGTTGCGCATGCACATTTGACATATTCCATTCCGAAACCGCGTTAAGTATGGGGTRTTATTATACCTAATTTGTAGTGCGCTGTAATTGTTAAGTTTTTGGYKAATTATGYCCGTTGACTGTGTTCTAAAAACCCTTAGAACCCCCTTATCGAATTATTATTTCCGAAACGGATCGACAAAATGAAAACTTTCTCAGCCACACCGGCCGATATTGACAAGAAATGGATACTGATCGACGCTGAAGGCGTTGTTCTGGGCCGTCTTGCCAGCATCGTTGCTATGCGCCTTCGCGGCAAGCATAAGCCTTCTTTCACACCGTCCATGGATATGGGCGACAATGTTATCATCATCAACGCTGAAAAAGTGCAGATGACTGGTAAAAAACGTAGCGACAAGCGTTACTACTGGCACACAGGCCATCCGGGCGGCATCAAGTTCCGCACCGCTGGTGAAATYCTCGAGGGYAAATTCCCYGAGCGTGTGATGGTWAAAGCCATTCAGCGWATGCTGCCCGGCGGCCCGCTGTCGAAAACACAGATGACMAACCTTCGYGTTTATGCAGGTTCCGATCACCCGCATGAAGCCCAAAATCCTGAAGTTCTGGACGTTAAAGCCATGAACCCTAAAAACACGCGGAGTGCTTAATTATGAGTGATGACATCAAAACACTCGACGACCTGAAAGAGGCCGTRGTTGCRGAAGCCGTAGTTGCCGAAGYWGAAGCCAAACCGTTRCCCGAAGCWAAACGTGAYGAYCTTGGTCGTTCYTACGCWACTGGYAAACGTAAAGACGCGGTTGCTCGYGTYTGGATCAARCCTGGTTCCGGTAARGTTACSGTTAACGGTCGCGAAATGAAYAAATATTTCGCCCGTCCGGTTTTGCAGATGGTTCTGCGTCAACCGTTTGRAGTTGCTGGTGTTTCYGGCGAATTCGACGTGATGGCAACTGTTAAAGGCGGCGGTCTWTCYGGMCAAGCTGGTGCGGTTAAGCATGGTATYTCCAAAGCTTTGCAGCTTTAYGAACCATCGCAYCGCGCMGCGYTGAAAGCGGCAGGCTTCCTGACCCGCGACAGCCGTGTTGTTGARCGTAAGAARTACGGTAARCGCAAAGCGCGTCGTAGYTTCCAGTTCTCGAARCGTTRATCKTCGRTWYNATATTTTGGAAAGGGCGCCTTYGGGTGCCCTTTTTTWNTTTGTGATRCRRCSTTTGAGCCTTATAARGGCCRTAATAYGTTRGTAWTYSSCRYSRRYWGKWTTTKAWTMNGTAATKTCTACGCGWTATGTGTRGTGCGRATARTGAGGAAWATTATGAAGTTYAKTAAARTYATATTTGKWTTTGCARYKTTMGGRRYRYTGGCRKCWTGTTCRTCRCGMAATACCAGYTTTWCSRATRARGTAGCTTTTGCACAAAGCACAAATTGGCATGTGCATGACATTCAGGTCACGGTGCCGGATAGTCTGACAACTTCTGAAGTAAACATCATGGCACCTGACGTTGATGTCGTTTGGCACGGCGATCCACAGGGCGACCGATTACAGCAGGTTGGCGTTATTTTGGCGGATGCGCTTGAAGATGCAGCGCAATCTTTGATTCCGGAAAACCTCCATCGAGCTGTGGTTATTGAAGCTACGCTGATTCAATTCCATTCCCTAACTCCCCGCGCGCGCGCGCTTGTCGGGGGTATCCATAAGGTGAAATTCACAATTCAGGTGGTTGATCAGAAAACCGGCGAAGTTCTGGCCGGCCCAAGCTTGATAGAAGCCGATGAATTCGCTTACGGTTATTGGCGGGCGGTGCAGGCAGATGCCGAAGGTGAGACGATGAAGGTTCGAATTTCGAACCGCATCTCCGAGGTTGTTAGCAGCTGGCTTGGACTGGCCGCTGAAGAAGACGCGGTTGAGCGCGGACGGGTATTCGCGATTGGTCGGTAAGGTTTCGCAATAAACACCCATTGAGAGGCCTGCAAACGCGGGCCTTTCTTGTTTTGAGCGTTTAGAGGTGGAGATGTGATGGCTTAAATCGATCCTAAGTGGGTGTGGCGCTTTAACTTAGGGCGCAAATGGCCTTAGGTCTGGATTTTTTACATGTCGTAGCTTACTTGATCTAACAACACTTGTGAAAACCGACGAGGAAATAGATGCGCGTTCAAAAATCTGCGGCACGGGAAATCAGTTATTCGACAACGGCTAAGACGCTGCGTGGCCGGATGTTTATTCGTGGTGTAGAAAATGCGACGGGCAGGATGCGCGTTATGCGTCAGGTGCGTGGCTATGACAAAGCAATGTCGCAGGGTGATATTTTCTGGAATGTGGTGCCGGATTTGTGCGGCTTGGAACTGGATATAGTGTCTGGCTCGCTTGGTAATATTCCCAAGACCGGCCCAGTTGTACTGCTTTCAAACCATCCTTACGGGATTCTTGATGGTTTAATGTTGGGGCAAATTCTGTCAAAAACCCGCGATGATTTCAAAATTTTGGCACACCGTGTGTTTGCTAAAGCGGCGGACCTCGACGAAGTTATTTTGCCTATCAGCTTTGATGAAACCCGCGAAGCTATGACGCTGAATTTGAACACGCGAAAAGATGCGCTTAGCTACCTTGGTCAAGGTGGTGCTGTCGGCATTTTCCCCGGTGGATCTGTTTCTTCACCAAGCAGGGCTTTCGGGCGGCCGATGGATCCTAAATGGCGGACATTCTCGGCCAAGATGATTGCGAAATCGGGGGCCACAGTGGTTCCGATTTTCTTTGACGGATATAACTCACGCCGCTTCCACATGTTTGGGCGGGTTAACAAAACGTTACGCACTGCATTATTGATTAACGAATTCAAAAAACGCTTGAACCGGCCGGTTCGCGTCGCAATTGGTGAGCCGTTGGGTCATGACGCACTTGATATCTATATCAAAGACCCGCGTGCCATGATGGATTTTTTGCGCACCTCGACCTATGATCTGTCGTCAAACAAGATTAATCACAACGAATACGGTTTTGATTTCTAGGAACCCCCGATAATGGCAATTGGTGTATTTGATAGCGGCCTTGGCGGGTTGACCGTTCTTAAGGCTGCGATGGAAAAGCTGCCGGATCAGGCGTTTGTCTATTACGGCGACAACGCGAACACGCCTTATGGCTCCAAAACCGATGCCGAGATTTACGACCTGACGATCGCTGGGGTCACCCGTTTGTTTGAGGCTGGCTGTGATCTGGTGATCCTTGCGTGTAATTCTGCATCCGCTGTGGCGTTGCATGATTTGCAGGTGAACTGGTTAGCGGCGGACAAGCGCGTGCTTGGCGTTTTCGTTCCGATGATCGAGGAGTTGACCCGTCGTGATTGGGGCGATAATTCGCCGCCCACACATACAGGGCTGCAAAATGTGGCGCTGTTTGCGACACCTGCAACTGTTTCTAGCGGCGCGTTTGAACGCGAGCTGAAATTCCGTGCCCGCGATGTTAATGTTGTTGGCGAGGCTTGTGTTGGCTTAGTTGCCGCGATTGAAGAGGGCGATAGCTTGGGGGCCGAGGCCTTGGTTGACGCGCACGTTGCGACGTTGCTGGAAACCTTGCCAAATCCGCAGGCCGCTGTTTTGGGGTGTACCCATTACCCGCTGGTCGAGGAACGGTTTCGCGCTGCCTTGCCTGCATCGACCCGTATTTTGGTACAGCCGGATATCGTGGCCGACAGTCTTGAAGATTATCTACGACGACATCCGCGATTTGTAAGCCGTGGCAGCGTTAGCTATCTGACATCCGGTGATCCGGCCGAGGTTAGCCGCAGTGCCGAGCGGTTTTTGGGTTATTCCCTGACATTTAACGCTGCGTGATTGATTGCGCAGACGTTTTGACGTAAGTCGCAAGATATCAATAAAGGTTAAGATCATGACACATACGCATAAAATCGCGATTCTGGGCGCAAGTGGATATACGGGCGCTGAACTGGTGCGCCTGATTGCTGGGCACCACGGCATGGAAATCGTGGCTTTGACGGCGGACCGTAAAGCAGGGCAAACGATGGGGCAGGTGTTTCCGCACCTTCGTCATCTCGACTTGCCAACACTTACGCGGATCGAGGATGTGGACTTTTCCGGTGTTGATCTGGCTTTTTGCGCGCTGCCACACGCAATGTCGCAAGAAATTGTTAAGGATTTGCCCGCAAGCTTGAAGGTGATTGACCTATCAGCGGATTTCCGGCTGGAAGACACTGCGATGTATGAACATTGGTATGGTCACCCGCATTACGCGCCGGAATTGCAGAAAACTGCTGTTTATGGGCTGACGGAATTCTACCGTGACCAAATCGCGAATGCGCGGTTGGTTGCGGGAACAGGGTGTAACGCTGCCACGGGGCAATACGCGCTGCGGCCATTGTTGGCGGCGGGGGTTATTGAGTTTGATGACATCATCATAGACATGTTCTGTGGTGTTTCCGGTGCTGGACGCGGCGCGAAAGAGGCCATGCTGCACGCGGAGGTGTCCGAGGGCACGCACCCTTACGGCTTGCCCGTCCATCGGCACACATCCGAGTTTGATCAGGAGTTTCGCAAGGTAGCGGGGCGCGATGTTAAGGTTATGTTTACTCCGCATCTGATGCCTGCCAACCGTGGTATTCTGGCGACGGTGTATGTGCGTGGGCAAGCCGAAGAAATTCATGAAACGCTGATGCAAGCCTATGAAAATGAACCGTTTATGGTTGTTTTACCGATTGGGCAGGCACCAGCAACGCGCCATGTTCGCGGCTCAAATTTCTGCCATATCGGCGTTGTGGCTGACCGTCTTGACGGACGCGTGCGGGTGTTTGCTGCGCTTGATAATCTGGTTAAGGGGTCTTCGGGCCAGGCGCTCCAGAACGCTAACCTTATGCTTGGTTTGCCTGAAGCGATGGGGTTGGAGCAGGCGCCGTTATTCCCGTGATCAGCCTGCGGGATGCATATCGTATTTTGCGTGCGGCTTATGTGCGGTTTGCCAAAGATGATGGTGTCGCGATGGCCGGATACATCGCGTTTTCAAGCTTGCTGGCGATTTTTCCGTTCCTCATCTTTTCGGCGGCTCTGGTCGGCCTTTTGGTTGGGCCGGAACAAAATGAACAAGCGGTTAACACGCTGTTTCGGGTCGCCCCCGAACACATTGCGCGAACGTTGGAACCAGTCTTGCACGAGGTTCTGGTGGACCGTGGGCAAGGGGTGCTGACGCTTTCAATTCTGGTGGCTATATTTCTGGCATCGAATGCGGTCGATGCATTTCGGGTGGCATTTGATCGCGCGTATGATGTTGCGAAACCCCGCGGTTTCCTGTTGCGACGCCTTATTTCATTGGCGTTTGTCTTCCTCGGGGCGGCGGTGGCAGCGATTATGGCTGTATCGGTTGTGTTCACGCCGTTGCTTTTTCAATTGGCTGAGCGGTGGCTGGATATAGCGTTGCCTGCGTCCATGGGTGCTTTGGTCTTTATTCTCGGTGTCACGGTCTTTGTGTTGTTTCTAATCGCACTGCACCGTATTTTACCTAGCCACGCCACGAAGGGGCGGCGTATTTGGCCGGGTATTATGGTTTCGTTAATTCTTTGGTTGTTCGGCGCGGTGGCATTTTCGATTTATCTATCGCTGGTCCCGACCTACGCTGTGACATACGGAACGCTGACGGGTGTGATGGTGCTGGCGATGTTCTTTTACCTGACCGGCGTGGCGATTATTTTCGGAGCAGAGGTTAACGCAGTGTTAAAACTTACTAATGCGACCGAACAGCCCACTTAACACTTTCGAAATATGTGTTATATTACACTTAACGGAATAGGAGCACCCAATGGCCGGTTTGAAGAAAAAACGTAGAATTAGTTTGATATTGGTCGGAATGACGCTGCTGGCGACATCTTCGGTGCTGATCGGGTATGCTATGAAAGACGGGATCGAGTTTTTCCGTTCTCCTACGCAAATTGTTGAAAACCGCCCCGGTCCAAATGAGAAGTTCCGCGTTGGTGGATTGGTAGAGGTTGACTCGTTAGTGCGAGGCGAAGGCAAGGCGATTACCTTTGCTGTAACCGATGGTAACGAAGTGATTAACGTGACTTTCACCGGTATTTTGCCTGATTTGTTTGGCGAGGGGCAGGGTGTGGTTGCCATGGGTAAGCTTGAGGGCGATTTATTCGTTGCATCCGAAATTCTGGCCAAACACGATGAGAATTACATGCCCAAAGAGGTGGTTGATGCCTTGAAAGAGCAGGGCGTTTATATTGAACCTCCCAAAAGTTCTGATATTTAAATCAAATTTTAACCTTTATCTGCAATCTTGTTAGCATTTTTTACGAAATGTTAAGGAGAGTGCGATGCTGTCAATTGATGACATAGTATCCGATATTCTGCGCCGTGAAGGTGGATATGTTAACGACCCCGACGATTCCGGCGGGGCGACGAACTTTGGTGTGACTATTCACACGATGCGCCGGCTGGGAATTGATGTGGACGGCGACGGAGATGTGGATGTCGATGATGTTCGCAAGTTGACCCGCGAACGTGCTGCTAAAATTTTCAAAGATCACTATTTCGTGAAGCCCGGCATAGCTGCGCTGCCGGAGGTTTTGCAGGCCTCGGTTTTCGATATGTATGTAAACGCGGGCGGGGCAGCCGTTAAAATACTGCAGCGGTTGCTGGCGAAGTTCGGGTTTCCGGTGGTTGTCGATGGCGCACTGGGCCCTAAAACGGCGGCGGCGGCAAGCAAGGCCTTTGCGATTGCGCCTGCACATTTGGCGGATGCTTACGGGATTGCGCGGCGAAATTACTATTATAGTTTGGCGGATAATCGCACCACCTCGCGTAAATATGCGCGCCGCAAAGATGGCGGTAAAGGGGGATGGATAACACGGGCGGAGGAGTTCATTTCACGCCGGTTCCATTTCACAAATACAGAACATAATCAAAGGGTTGCAGCATGGGGTTGATTTCAAGATTGTTAGGGATAGGCGACGCGGCACAAACCGTTGGCAGCGCAGTTGAAACGGTTGCAGAGGTGTTTACGGTCAATAAAACAAAGGAAGAGCTGGCCATTCGCGCGCAAGCGATGGCCTCGCTTGGGCAGTATGGAGCGGAGTTTTCGAACACTAATGATGGATGGTTTAACAGTTTTATCAATGGGATAAACAGATTACCTCGTCCAATTATGGCCTTGGGTACGGTTGGACTTTTTGCTTTCGCCATGGCCGACCCTGACGGGTTTTCGACCAGAATGCAGGGATTGGCGTATGTGCCGGATCCTTTGTGGTGGCTGCTGGGGGCAGTGGTCTCGTTCTACTTTGGGGCGCGGGAATTGCACTATTCGCGGGGCGCGACGACGCCGATGATTATTCCTAGTGTTGCGGCTAATGAGCCATCGGCCCCAACCAAGGTATCAGCGGCGGCTTTTCCTGAAAATGCGGCCCTTTCTGAATGGGCGGCGTTGAAAAGTCAGGCGGGATAACGCCGGTTGCCCCCTTTGGGGGGCGACATAACGGATCATCACGACATTGAAAATTGATAATGCTTGCGTATCACCTATGATGGGCCGCTAGACATAAAGGGGATTCGTTTCATGACCGCAGAACTCGGGCACTATGCTCTTATCATTGCCTTCACCATTTCGATTGCACAATCGATCGTTCCGCTGATTGGCGCGCAGCGAGGTTGGCATGACTGGATGCGGTTCGCAACGCCGGCTGCCGTTGTTCAGTTCGCGTTGGTTGGCTTTGCTTTTGCGATGCTGACAGTCGCTTTCGTTACTTCCGATTTTTCTGTGCGGCTAGTGGCAGCGAATTCCCATTCAGCCAAACCGATGATTTATAAAGTTAGCGGGGTCTGGGCAAACCACGAGGGGTCGTTGTTGTTATGGATCGCGATTTTGACAGGTTTTGGCGCGGCTATTTCGATCTGGGGTGGAAACCTACCGCCAAGCTTGAAAGCCCGGGTTTTGGCCGTGCAGGCGATGATTGGTACGGCATTCCTTGCGTTCTTATTGTTTACATCAAACCCGTTTCTGCGCCTTTCGCAGCCACCATTGGACGGGAAGGGTTTGAACCCTTTGCTGCAGGACATGGGATTGGCCCTGCACCCACCGTTTTTGTATCTTGGATATGTCGGCCTTTCGGTTGCGTTCAGCTTCGCGATTGCGGCCCTGATCGAGGGTAARGTWGACGCGGCGTGGGCGCGTTGGGTGCGCCCATGGACGCTGGCGGCATGGGTTTTCCTGACAATCGGGATCGGCCTTGGCAGCTGGTGGGCATATTACGAATTAGGCTGGGGCGGTTGGTGGTTCTGGGATCCAGTAGAGAATTCCAGCTTTATGCCTTGGTTGATGGCAACAGCCCTGTTGCATTCTGCGATCGTGGTGGAAAAGCGCGACGCGTTGAAAAGCTGGACCGTCTTGCTGGCGATCCTTGCGTTCTCGTTTAGTCTAATCGGGACATTCATTGTGCGCTCAGGGGTTATCACGTCGGTGCATGCCTTCGCAAATGACCCTACACGCGGTATGTTTATTCTGGGCATTCTGGCGGTTGCAATTGGCGGTGCACTGACGCTGTATGCAATGCGGATGACGCAATTGCGCTCAACCGCGGTGTTTAGCACGGTTAGTCGAGAAAGTGGTCTGGTGTTGAATAACCTGCTGTTAGCGGTTGCTGCAGCGGTGGTTTTTGTAGGCACGATCTGGCCGCTGGTGGCCGAGATTTTCACCGGCGCAAAAGTTTCTGTAGGCGCGCCGTTCTTTAATCTCGCATTTACACCTTTCATGGTAGTTTTGGCTATGATCTTGCCGATTGCGTCGGTGTTGCCGTGGAAGCGCAGTAATCTGAAGCGCACAATGCAGCCGCTTTGGGGCATCGCGGCGCTGTCCGTGGCGCTAGGGGCGACTGTGTGGTCGATGCAAACGGGCGGGCGATTGCTGGCACCTGTTGGTTTGACGCTGGCGTTCTGGGTCATTGTTGGCTCCATGGCGGATGTTGCTGTGCGGGTGAAGCTTGGTAAGGCACCTTTGTCCGAAAGTTTGCGGCGTGCGGTGAGGCTGCCGCGGGCGGATTGGGGCAAAATGTTCGGGCACCTGGGATTCGGTGTAATGATCTTTGGTATTTCGGCCATTATGGCTTGGGAATTCGAGGATATTCGGACGGTTGAGATCGGCGATACATACCCTTTGCAAAAATACGAGGTTCGTTTTGATGGCGTTGACGGTATTCAAGGACCTAACTATACGGCCGCGCGTGGCGAGTTCACGTTGCTTCAGGATGGGATCGAGGTTGCGAAGCTTTACCCCGAGAAACGTAGGTACCCAGTTCAAAGCATGCCGACGACAGAGGCTGCGATTGATAAAAGCCTGTCCCGCGATGTTTATTTAGTACTGGGTGACAAGCAGTCTGACGGTAGTTGGGCGGTACGGTCTTATATCAAGCCGTTCACTAGCTGGTTGTGGATTGGTCTGTTTATATTGTCGTTTGGTGGTGCGCTTAGCATTTCTGACAGACGGTATAGGGTCGCCTCGGCTGCGCGAAAAACCACCATGTCAGCAGTTCCGGCGGAGTGAATTATGATTAAATATCTGTTATTTATTCTGATGCTAGCGACGCCATTGATGGCGGTACAGCCGGACGAGATACTCGAAGATCCAGTGATGGAGGCGCGGGCACGGGAAATATCGAAAGGCTTGCGGTGTTTAGTTTGCCGTAACGAGAATATCGACGATTCAGATGCTGAACTGGCACGGGATTTGCGCTTGTTGGTTCGCGAACGGCTGGTTGTCGGGGATACGGACCAGGAGGTCGAAGATTTCGTTGTTGATAGGTACGGCGAATACGTTTTGCTGATGCCGGTGTTCAACTTAAGCAATGCGATACTTTGGTTCGCCGGTCCGATCCTGTTGTTGATAGGTGGCTGGGTTTCGGTGGTGTTTATCCGACGAAAGAACACCGACGGAAGTGTTAATGACAAGTTAAGCCTTGAGGAACAGGCAAAACTTGATGCTTTGATGGCCGATTGACGCCACGTTTGGTCTTTTAGGTGTTTGCGGAAATCACTAAGTTTCCGTGAAACAGGAGAGATTCCATGAGCTATCAGACAATCCTTTATACGGTCACCGATAACGTCGCCACGATTACGCTGAATCGCCCTGACGTGATGAACGGGCTGAACGCGCAGATGCGTGCAGATATCACCCATGCAATCGGTCGCGCTGGTGATGATGCGCGCGTGCTGGTATTGACGGGGGCAGGGCGCGGGTTTTGTTCAGGGCAGGACTTGGGCGATGGTGCTTCGGCGGCTGATTTGGATTTGGAACGGGTTCTGAAGGAAGAATATGAACCTATGCTTAAGGCAATCTACGACTGCCCGATCCCGACAATTTCGGCTGTAAATGGTGCGGCTGCGGGGGCTGGTGCTAATTTGGCGTTGGCGGCAGATGTTGTAATTGCAACAAAATCGGCATTCTTTATGCAGGCGTTCGCGCGTATCGGGCTTATTCCGGACGCAGGCGGAACATATTGGTTACCACGTCAAATGGGCTTTGCAAAAGCGATGGGGGCCGCGTTGTTCGCGGACCGGATTTCCGCGCAGCAGGCCGCTGATTGGGGCATGATTTGGGAGTGCGTAGCGGACGATGATTTCGCCGCCACTGTACAGGAACGCGCGGCGCATTTGGCAAATGGGCCGACTAAATCTTACCAACTTATTAAAGAAGCGTTGCGCGCCAGCTTGGATAATTCGTTGGATGAACAGCTGGATGTCGAGGCGAAGTTGCAAGGCGAGGCCGGAAAAACACGTGATTTCCTTGAAGGTGTTATGGCGTTTATGGAAAAGCGCCTGCCGAAATACGAGGGGCGATAAGGCAGCTTGACCCGCTGCTATTACCTGCCATTCTGGACGCATGACGACGCTTGAAAATGTAACCGCTGGACCGATTCCATATAATGTTGTGCGCGGGGCCGAGGCGCGGGCGATGTTTGACGGGGTTCCTGAAAACCTTGCTGATTTGATCGCGGGCACGGCGGGATGTAGCCCATACCTGGACCAGTTGATGCGGCGTGAGGCTGACTGGATGCGGGGTATAATACTCCACGATCTGGATGCGGTTTTTGCCAATATTCTGAATGATATTTCGGGTGATAGCTTTCAGATGCTTTCGGATAGTTTGCGGACTGCGAAACGGCGTGGGGCCTTGTTGGCAGGGTTGGCCGATTTGGGTGGTTTGTGGTCGTTGGAACAAGTTACCGGCGCGTTAACCGATCTGGCGGATCGTGCGGTGCAGGTGAGCTTGGAGTATCTGGTAGGGGCCGAGATTGCGCGGGGGAAACTGCCCGGATGCTCGGATAAAGACGCGGCTGGTATGGTGGTTTTGGCCATGGGCAAGATGGGCGCGCGGGAGCTGAACTATTCATCCGACATCGACCTGATTGTGCTGTTTGACGAGACGCGGCACGACCCTGAAAACTACGGCGAGGTGCGCGCAGGGTTTATCAGAATCACACAGCGGATGGTTAAACTTCTGTCGGCAGTGACGGGCGGTGGATATGTTTTTCGCACCGATTTACGCTTGCGGCCCGACCCGTCTTCAACGGCTGTGTGCATGGCGATGGAACCGGCGGAAAGATACTATGAAAGCCTTGGGCGAACATGGGAGCGCGCAGCGTTTATCAAAGCGCGGCCTTGTGCCGGCGCGATTGATGCGGGCTGGGAATTTTTGAACCGCTTGAAGCCGTTTATCTGGCGGAAGTATCTGGATTTTGCGGCCATTCAGGATGCGCATGATATGCGGCTTCGCATTCGCGAACATAAAGGCCTGCACGGTGTGGTTTCGGTGCCCGGCCACAACATGAAACTGGGGCGCGGCGGTATTCGCGAGATTGAATTTTTCACCCAGACACGGCAAATTATCAGTGGGGGGCGCGATGCTGGAATTCGGCAACGCGAAACGTTGAAAGCCTTGAAAGCGTTAGTGAAAAACGGTTGGGTTGAAGCGGATATGGCGGCCTATTTGAACGACGCATATATCGCGCACCGCACGTTAGAACATCGCCTTCAAATGCTTGAGGATGCACAGACGCATATGATCCCGGAACGCATTGATCGGCGTGAACGCTTGGCGGCGTTTTGTGGCGCGAGCGACTTGAATGCCTTCGAGGCCGAGATCAAGGAGCGTCTGCAAAAAGTCCATGACCTGACGGAGCGGTTTTTTGCCGGTGATGACGACGCGGAAGCCGAAATGCCAACATTCCAACGGCCAGAATTTGTCGAAGGCATTGTGGGGAAATGGACGACGTTGCCCTCCATGCGATCTGAGCGGGCCAGTCAGATTTTCGCCCGCATAAAGCCCGAAATTCTGTCTCGGTTAGCGGAATCCGCCAATCCAGAGGAGGCATTGATTCAGTTTGATGCTTTCTTGTCAGGGTTGCCCGCAGGGGTGCAGTTGTTTTCGCTGTTCGAGGCGAACCCGCCGTTGTTGGATTTGTTGGTCGATATTTGTGCCACGGCACCGGAGTTGGCGCGCTACTTGGGGCGGAACTCCAAGGTGTTTGATGCAGTCGTTGGCAGTGATTTCTTTGCCAGCTTGCCGGATTTGGAAACCCTGAATGCCGAACTGAAGGCGGAGATGGAAAGTGCCGCGTATTACGAAGACGCGCTCGATATTACGCGCCGTTGGGTTAAGGAAAAACAGTTCCGTATTGGTGTGCATTTATTGCGCCAAATTTCCGGTGCAGCGGAGGCCGCGATTGCCTATTCGGACGTTGCCGAGGCTTGTTTGAGTAACCTTTTCCCTGCCGTTTGTMAGAAYTTTTCAAAGCGCTAYGGGCCGCCKCCRGGYAAGGGKGCGGCKGTGATTGCGATGGGGAAGTTRGGATCGCGCGAGATGACGGCGACGTCGGATCTGGATTTGATCATGGTTTATGATGCTGAAGGGGMKGAAAGYTCCACCGGGGATCGGCCGTTGGCGGTTTCMACRTATTTTGCACGCCTCACRCAGGCRGTTTTGTCGGCRCTGACRGTTCCGACSAGCGAAGGKGCGTTATACGARGTGGACATGCGGTTGCGCCCGTCAGGCCGRATGGGGCCGGTKGCGACGTCTATTRYRGCRTTCARRGARTACCAGATGAACGAGGCRTGGACRTGGGARCATCTGGCGYTGTCGCGYGCAAGGGTYGTTGCTGGCGGGGCAGGTTTGGCRGCAGATGTGCGGGATGCGATGCGCGCCGCYCTTTGCCAGCCACATGACCGCGCCAAGGTGATCAACGATGTGCAGGAAATGCGGACCAAACTGGCCGAGGATAAGGCCGACAAYCCGTGGGAAATGAARYACGGCAAGGGCTGGTTGATGGACATCGAGCTGTTGTTGCAAACGGGCGCGGTATTGCACGGGATAACYGGRGTGGAACGTCCGGCRGATATGTTGCCGGAACTGGTTACRGCCGGTTGGGTTTCAGACGMGCAGGCTGGCRAAATCGGSGTWGCTTTGAATTTATACATGAGCATTCAACAGGTTGCGCGGCTGGCGGTTGATGGTCCGATTGATCCTGAAAGTGCTGGGCGCGGGTTTCTTGATTTGTTGATAAAGGTGGCAAAAGTTGACGATATTGCCGCGTTAGAGGTCTTGTTAAGGAACACAGCCGATGCGATGGCGGCTATTATTGACGAAGTGTTAACGGTTTGAACGGAGAATATGATGCCTGAATATGGATGTTGGCTGGATTTACCATCCCCGCAGGTCGCTGAAATTATGGCGCAAACGGGGTTTGATTTCATCGTTGTGGACCTTGAGCATGGCCCGATGAGCGTGGAAACGGCGCAGGTGCAAATGATGGCGATCGGGGGCCATGCTCGCGCGATTGTGCGTGTGCCGGAAGGAACCGAGGCATGGATCAAGCGGGTTCTGGATGCTGGGGCAGGCGGCGTTATGGTGCCCAATGTTGAATCTGCGGCGCAGGCAGCGCAGATTGTTTCGCGGGCGTATTATGCCCCGAAGGGCGCGCGAGGGGACGCGCGCAGGGTTGTTCGGGCCAGTGGTTGGGGGCGGAATTCTGAAAGCTATAAGAAAAGTTGGAATGCGAACGGTTTCGTCTCCGTGCAGATTGAATCGGTTGCCGGGCTTGCGAACATAGAAAAAATTGCCGCCGTTGAGGGGGTGACGCAATTGTTTTTCGGGCCGTCCGATTATTCGGCGGATGCGGGTGTATTGATTGATAGTGATGTGACCTTAGCGGCTGCCGCCAAAGTGGCAAAGGTAGCCAAAGCGCATGGTCTGGATTGCGGTTCTGTGACATTTCCGCTGGGCACTCCGCACGCTCTTGCAAAGCTGGGGTTTACGCATATCTCCGTGGCTGGCGACGTTGCGGCGCTGAGCGATAGTCTGGACGGGAGTTTACGAGATGCAAAAGGGTGATTTGGCGTGCGATCCGCGCGGCCTGATATACGAGGCGTACCGGATTGAAGGCATTGAAGAGGTGTCCTGCCGCCCAATATTTCTGGATTGGGCTTTAGGGGTTCCTACGAGCGAGGATCCCGTCGCGCATATCAAAACCATGTTGGCGCATTACGGGCCGAACTGGCCGGACCATCCGATGACGGGAATTTTGCGTGCGGGGCTGGATAAAATGGCGGCTCCACGTCGCCGTAAACGGCGTTAATTTATGATTTACCTGTTGATCGTTGCGGTTTTGGTCACGGTTTTTGTGCTTGCCATTCATATCGGCTTCAAGGCACCGCGTGTGATTGAAACCCGTGATCCGGGCGATCACGGGATGGTTTTCCGGCAAGTCAGCGTGCCTATCCGGCGAGGTAAGGCCCTGTTTGGCTGGTATCTAGAGGCATCGGACGCGTCAGATGCACCGAGCGTGGTGGTTTTGCATGGTTGGGGCGCGAATGCTGAAATTATGCTACCTGTGGCACAGCCATTGTATGATGCTGGCATGAATGTGCTGTTGATTGATGCGCGCAACCATGGGCAAAGCCCGTGGGATGGGCATTCGGCCATGCCGAAGTTTGCCAAGGATGCTGGCGCTGCGGTTGACTGGCTTTATGCGAATACGCAAACATCTAAGGTCGCTTTGCTTGGACATTCGGTGGGCGCGGCGGCGGTGTTGCTGGAGGCGTCGCGAAGGGATGACATCGCGGGAGTGATCAGCATTGCCAGTTTTGCCCACCCTGAATGGTTGATGCAACGATGGCTGCAACGACTGCGGATGCCCGCAAAACTTATCAAACTTGTGCTGCGCTATATCGAGATGTTAATCGGGCACAAGTTCGATGACATCGCACCGATGGAGACGATCAAAGCCGTTTCCGGCCCCGTTCTTCTGGTGCATGGCGACGCGGACAAGGCCGTGCCGGTTTCCGACTTCGAGGCGATCAAGGCCAATATGGCGGGCAAGGACCAATCGCTGTTGATTGCGGGCGCGCACCACGGCTCCATCGACAAGATCGAGGAGCATGGCCACGAGATGGTCGCCTTTTTACGCGCCGCTGGCCTTTAACTTTGCAGCGCGTGCAGGACGCGAATCCAGCTGCGGGTGCCTTTTTCGAAACAGCGGACATCGTATTTTTCATTGGGCGAATGGATTTGGTCATTTTCTTGGCCAAACCCGATTAGCACCGAATCCATGCCTAGGATTTCTTGGAAATGCCCGACGATCGGGATGGAGCCGCCCATGCCGATGAACATGGCCTCATTTTGCCACTCATCACTTAATGCTTTGTGGGCGAGGGCGAATTCTGGGGCATCAACGGGCAGGTTAGTGGCGGCGGCGCGATCTTCGGAATGGAAGGTCACGCTGCAATCCGCTGGCAGGTTATCGGTGATGTATTTACGAAACGCGGCGCTGATGGCTTCGGGGTCTTGGGTGCCCACAAGACGAAAGCTGACTTTGGCGTGGGCTTCTGCGGGTAGAACGGTTTTGAAACCTTCGCCTGTGTACCCGCCGTTTATGCCGTTGATATCGCATGTCGGGCGGCACCAGATTTGTTCCATCGCAGTGTACCCGTCTTCACCAGCGGGGGTGGTTAGGCCGACATCGCTTAGAAAACCTTCAGTGTCGAAGTTAAGGGCATCCCATTTGGCTTTTAGAGAATTGCTTATGCGCGGCACGCCTTCATAGAAATCCGGTATCGTCACGCGGCCTGTGTCATCGTGCAGGCCACCTAAAATGCGGGTTAGCACGCGGATGGGGTTGATGGCGGGGCCACCGTATTTGCCGGAATGCAAATCTCGGTTGGCAGCGTGGATGGTGAAATCTTCGGCGACGAGACCACGCAACATGGTGGTGATGGCAGGCGTGTCGGAATCCCAAAGGCCTGTATCACACACCAATGCGAAATCGGCTTTCAGCTCTTCGGCATGCTGCGTCAAAAACGGCACGAGGGAGGGGGAGGCGCTTTCTTCTTCGCCCTCGAACAGAATAGAGATGTTGCCGGGCAAATCACCAGTGACATCTTTCCAAGCGCGGCATGCCTCCACAAATGTCATAAGCTGGCCTTTGTCATCGGACGCCCCGCGCGCACGGATGACTTTGCCTTTCGGGGTGTCTTCGATTGCGGGGGCAAACGGTGGGCGGTCCCACAGGTCCAGTGGGTCAACTGGCTGCACGTCGTAGTGGCCATAGAACAATATATGCTGTCCCTCGCCACCCGAATGGGCCACGACCATCGGGTGGCCGTCTGTATCACGCCGTGATGCGGTGAAACCAATGTCATTAAGCTGTGCCACCAACCAATCAGCGGCTTTTACGCATTCAGAAGCATAAGCCGAGTCGGTCGATATACTCTCGATTCGCAGCAGTTCGAACAGGCGTTCAAGCGCGGCTGGTTGGCTTTCGTCAGCTTTGGCGAGGATAGCTTCGAGGTTTGACATGAGGGGACTCCGTTTAAGTGGTTAAACGAAGAGTGTCATTTTTGGCCGGATGTTCAAGTGGTTTTTTGTATCCAGCCGCCACCCAATATGCGGGTGCTGTCGGGGGCATAAAAAACGCAAGCCTGCCCGGGGGATACGCCTTCTTCGGGGATTTCAAGTTCTACTTCGGCACTGTTTGGCCCTGTCGGGAAAATTCGCGCGGCTTTGGGTGGGCGGGTTGAGCGCACTTTGACGCGCATCTCCCAGCCATTTCCGGCAGCGGTTTGGAAATCCTCGTCGCCCAGCCAGTTTATTTCACTGATCGAAAAGCGATGTTTTGCCAGTGCTTCCTTAGGACCAACAATCACCTGTTTGGTATCAGGGTCGAGTTTGACCACATAAAGCGGTTCGCGCCCGCCAATGCCAAGGCCACGGCGCTGCCCGATGGTATAGTGGATGATGCCGTTATGCTGGCCAAGGATTTCACCGTCCATATGAACGATGTCGCCGGGGTCCGCTGCACCGGGGCGCAGTTTTTCGATAACGGCGGCGTAAGACCCGTTTGGTACAAAACAGATATCCTGACTGTCGGGTTTGTCCGCCACGGCCAGCCCGAATTCGGCGGCGAGCGCGCGGGTCTCGGCCTTGGAGGTCAGATGCCCAAGCGGGAACCGCAGGTAGTCGAGCTGATCCTGTTTGGTGGTAAACAGGAAATAGCTTTGATCACGGGTGTGATCAGCGGCCATGTGAAGTTCGGCTTTGTCGCCCTCAAAGCGCTGGATATAGTGACCCGTCGCCATGCAGTCGGCGTTCAGGTCTTTGGCGGTTTCCAGAAGATCACGGAATTTGACTTTCTCGTTGCAACGAATGCAGGGAACAGGGGTCGCGCCCGCCAGATAGGCATCGGCGAATTCATCAATCACGGATTCTTTAAACTTGTTCTCATAATCCAGAACGTAGTGCGGAAACCCCATTTCTTCGGCTACGCGGCGGGCGTCGTGAATGTCTTGCCCCGCACAACATGCACCTTTTTTGGCCAGTGCGGCCCCGTGGTCATAAAGCTGCAGGGTGACGCCAACCACGTCATAGCCCTCGCGCGCCAGTTTGGCCGCCACGACGGAGCTGTCGACGCCACCGGACATAGCTACAACCACACGGGTTTCGCTTTCGGGTTTGGCAAATCCAAGGCTGTTTACGGGGTGGGTCATGGAGGCTCCTGTCAGATAGGTTGCTATATAATAAAAATGTAAACACTAACAAGGGGCGCATTTACCTCTGGTTAACTTGCAGGGCTGATGCTGGCGTCGGGTAAAGAGAGAGGGCATTATGCTTATTAAGAAAATTGACGGACCAAGTTTTGTCAAATTGCCGGATGGAACTGTATTAACACGCAGTGATCTGCCGCCAAAATCGACACGGCGATGGGTGATACGGCGCAAGGTTACGGTTGTGCTGGCGGTCACTGCCGGACTGCTTAGTCTGGAGGAAGCCTGCGAGATGTATAACCTGTCGGAGGAAGAGTACGAGTTATGGCAATCCGCGATGTTGGAGCATGGCCGCGGCGGATTACGGGTTACGCACTTGAAAAAATATCGACAACCATAAGGGGAGTTTACATTCAACCTAAAGTTGGTAACTTCTGGTTAACCTTTTTACTAATATAGTGTGAAGGATCGGTAGGGGCCGCTTTATAAAAGGAAATTTGTGTATGCGTGTTTTGTTAGTAGAAGACGATCCGACAACCTCCAAAAGCATCGAAATGATGCTCGCTAGCGCGAATTTGAATGTTTATTCGACAGATTTGGGGGAAGAAAGTATCGACCTGGCCAAGTTGTATGATTACGACATCATTCTGTTGGATTTGAATTTGCCGGATATGAACGGGCATGAAGTGTTGCGGCAACTTAGGTTGGCCAAGATTGATACACCTATTCTGATTCTGTCGGGCATGGATGATCCTGAAAGCAAAATCAAAGGTTTCGGCTTTGGCGCGGATGACTATCTAACCAAACCGTTCCACCGTGAAGAGTTGGTCGCGCGCATTCACGCAATCGTTCGCCGCTCAAAAGGTCATGCACAGTCGGTTATTGAAACCGGTCGCATTAAGGTTAACCTTGATGCCAAAACGGTGTCGATCGACGATGAGCCAATGCATTTGACTGGTAAAGAGTACCAAATGTTGGAACTTCTGTCGCTTCGTAAAGGAACAACGCTGACCAAAGAGATGTTCCTGAACCATTTGTATGGCGGAATGGACGAGCCAGAACTGAAAATTATCGATGTATTCATATGTAAGTTGCGCAAAAAGCTTTCAAACAATATGAACGGCGAAAACTATATCGAAACAGTTTGGGGTCGCGGCTATGTTCTTCGAAATCCGGCGGAAATGCCTGTGGAACACAAAATAGCGGTATAGAACCCACTGGACGTGCGCCTGTTAGCGGCCTATTCCTTTTGTAACAAAAGGGAATGGAATGGCCGCGCAAACCGAAGTCAAATTGTTGAACGAAGAACAGGCAATTGCTGAGTTAGAGCGCTTGGCCAAGGCCATGGCGCAGGCGGATATTGCGTATCACCAGAATGATGCACCAGAGATTTCAGATGCGGAGTATGATGCGTTAAAACAACGAAACTTGGAAATAGAAACCCTTTTTCCTGACCTAAAACGTAGCGATAGCCCTTCGGATAAAGTGGGTGCCCCCGTTTCATCCGGTTTTACCAAGGTAAAACACGCCATTGCGATGATGTCGCTTGGCAATGCTTTCACCGATGACGACGTGATCGAGTTCGATGCGCGTATCCGGAAGTTTCTAAATTTTACCGCGGACCAACCTTTGGAATATACAGCCGAACCCAAAATTGACGGGCTTTCGTTGTCATTGCGTTATGAAAATGGAAATTTGGTTCAGGCCGCCACCCGTGGCGACGGTGAGGTAGGCGAAAATGTTACGGTAAATGCGCTGACACTGAAGGATATTCCGGCAAAAATCACAGGTGCGCCGGATGTCTTTGAGGTTCGCGGCGAAGTTTACATGACTCATGCGGATTTTGACTCGCTGAACGAAAAACAGATTGCCCAAAGCTCAAAACCTTTTGCTAATCCAAGAAATGCGGCGGCGGGTTCGCTGCGACAACTCGATAGTGAAGTCACAAAATCTCGTCCCTTGCATTTTTTCGCTTATGCCTTGGGAGAGGTTTCCGAAAACTTTTCAGATACACAAGCCGGCATAATTCAACGCCTATCCTGCTTGGGGTTTTCGACAAATTCGTTAATGAAAATATGTGCCAACCCGGCAGAATTGATCGTGCATTATTCGAAAATAGAACGTGAACGCGCAACGCTCGGCTATGATATTGATGGGGTTGTCTACAAGGTTAACAATTTGGCGTTGCAAGCGCGGCTAGGGTTTCGAACCAATACGCCGAGATGGGCAATTGCCCATAAATTCCCTGCAGAATTGGCACAAACCTTTATCGAAGATATCGAAATTCAGGTTGGCCGAACGGGCGCACTTTCGCCTGTGGCGCGGCTAAAACCTGTAACGGTCGGAGGGGTCGTTGTGTCAAATGCAACGCTCCATAACGAAGATTATATTGCTGGTCGTGACAGTTTAGGCAATCCAATTCGCGAAGGGCGCGATATTCGGGTTGGGGATTGGGTCACGGTATATCGCGCCGGTGATGTTATTCCAAAAATCAAGGATGTGGATGTAAGTCGCCGCGACAAAAAWTCGGAACCCTATGTATTTCCGAGCGTTTGCCCCGAGTGCGGTTCAGATGCCATTCGCGAGGAGGGCGAGGCGGTCGCGCGTTGCACTGGTGGTTTGATTTGCCCTGCACAGGCGGTAGAAAAGTTGAAACATTTCGTGTCAAAAGCGGCATTTGATATTGATGGTTTAGGCGCAAAGCAAATAGAAGCCTTCTATCAAGATGGATGGGTCACGGCCCCGGCGGATATTTTCACACTTAGCGATAGAATCGGTTCGGGAAACCTCCAACAGCTCAAGAACTTTGAAGGCTGGGGTGCAAAGTCGGCGCAAAAACTATTTGATGCTATCAAGGAAAAAAAGAAAATCCCCCTTAACCGTCTAATTTATGGGCTTGGTATCCGCCATGTTGGCGAGAGCTCGGCGATGACGCTGGCCCGACATTACGGATCGTGGGATACCTTCGATACCGCGATGGAAAATGCCCGCGATCATAGTGGGCCGGATTGGGATGCGTTGAATGCGATTGATGGCGTTGGAACTGTTATGGCTGCCGCACTGGTTGACTATTTTCACGAGGAAAAAACGCGTGCGGCGCTCGAAGATCTGGCGAAACACCTTCAGATTACCGATGTTACTGCGCCGACAATTGAAGGCAGCAAGGTTGGCGGTAAGATTATTGTGTTCACGGGGACGCTGGAAAAGATGACGAGAGCCGAGGCAAAAGCGAATGCGGAGCGCTTGGGTGCAAAGGTTTCGGGCTCGGTTTCTGCCAAAACCGATATCGTAGTGGCGGGGCCTGGTGCTGGATCCAAACGCAAAAAAGCCGAGGATCTTGGTGTCAAAGTTTTAAGCGAAGATGAATGGTTGGCGCTTATTGGTTGATCGCAACGCAAATGTCGCGTGAAATAGGGTTATGACAAATTCGCGACCAGAGATTCTGTTTCCATTGTTTGCCGACCTTACGGTGCTGGACGGTGTAGGGCCGAAATCTGCACAAAACTTTGCCAATATGGCGGTTGAGCGACCTCGTGATCTGCTGTTTACTCTTCCGCATGGATGTGTTGATCGACGCCCTCGCGCCAGCCTTAAGGGATTGGTTTTCCCTGCTGTTGCGACGGTCGAGGTGGAAATAGGTGCGCATCAACGGCCAAGTGGGCGCGGGCGGCCGTACCGCGTTATGGTGCAAGATGCCGAAATGGATTTTCAGCTGGTATTTTTTCATGCCCGTGACGACTGGGTTCAAAAGAACCTGCCGGTGGGTGAGCGACGTTTGGTTTCCGGAAAGGTCGAGGTGTTCGACGGTTTGGCACAAATGGTGCATCCGGACCATATTTTGCGTGTTGACGAAAATATTACCTTGCCGCCGTTTGAACCCGTCTACCCGTTAACCGCAGGCATTAGCCAAAAACTGATGTACCGCGCGACGCGGTCTGCGTTGGATCGTGCCGTTAATTTACCTGAGTGGGTAGATCAAAATTTGAAATACGAACGTAAGTGGCCCGAGTGGCGGCAGGCATTAATGCAAGCACATTCACCGCAAGGGCTGGCGGATATTTCGGCTAGTTCAGCGGTTCGGGAGCGCTTGGCTTACGATGAACTCTTCGCTCATCAAATTACATTGGCGATTGCGCGTGCAAGCGTTCGGCGGGCAAAAGGACTTGAAACCCATGGGGACGGTCGGTTGCAAAAACGTGTTTTGCAAAAAATGTCGTTTAGTCTCACAGGGGCGCAAACGCGGTCAATTGAGGAAATTCAGGCGGATATGGGCAAGCCAATCCGAATGAACAGATTGCTTCAGGGTGATGTCGGTTCTGGAAAAACGCTGGTGGCGCTTATGTCGATGCTAGCGGTTGTCGAGGCTGGCGGGCAGGCGGTGATGATGGCTCCGACGGAGATTTTGGCGCGACAACATTTGGCTGGACTGCGCCCATTGGCTGAATCTGCAGGCGTGCGATTGGAATTGTTAACGGGGCGCGATAAGGGAAAGGAACGAACCGCGAAGCTGAAGGCGCTCGCATCCGGTGATATCCAGATTATGGTTGGGACACATGCGTTGTTCCAGAAAGACGTTGATTTTCAAGATCTTCGCTTGGCGATCATAGATGAGCAGCACCGTTTTGGTGTGCAGCAACGTATGGATTTAGGTTCTAAGGGGCGCGCGGTTGATATTCTGGTGATGACAGCGACACCGATTCCAAGGTCTCTGGCGCTGGCGCATTACGGGGATATGGATATTTCGGTTCTGGATGAAAAACCGCCAGGGCGAAAACCGATCGAAACGGTTATGGTCTCGGCTGGGCGTCTGGATCAGGTGGTCGACAGGTTGCGCGCGGCTATTTCCGATGGGCGGCAGGCTTACTGGGTTTGTCCGTTGGTCGAGGAGTCTGAAGTCATGGCGATGACCGCTGCCGAGGATCGCTTCAAGCACTTGCGGGCGACCTTGGGCGAGGAGAACGTTGGGCTGGTTCACGGGCAAATGCGCCCTTCGGAAAAGGATAAGGCGATGGAGGATTTCATTGCCGGGCGTACAAAAGTGCTGGTCGCAACCACTGTGATCGAGGTGGGCGTCGATGTCCCAACTGCCACAATTATTGTGATAGAACAGGCAGAACATTTTGGATTGGCCCAACTGCATCAGTTGCGTGGTCGAGTTGGCCGCGGCGATGAGGCTTCGACCTGTTTACTACTTTACAGCGGGCGGTTAGGGGAAGCGGCGCAGGCGAGGTTGGCAATAATGCGCGAAACCAATGACGGTTTTCGCATTGCCGAGGAAGACTTGCGCTTAAGGGGCGCAGGCGATTTGTTGGGCGTTGCGCAGTCTGGCTTGCCGCGCTTCAGGGTTGCAGACCTCGAGGTGCAGGCGGATTTAATGAAAATTGCCCAAGATGATGCGCGAATGTTTTTGCAAAAGGACCCAAAATTGGAAACAGAACGTGGGCAAGCCGTTCGAACGCTGCTGTATTTGATGGAGCAGGACAAGGCAATCCGCCTTTTATCCGTTGGCTGAAATACCGTTTTGGTAGCCTAAGGCACAAAGTTCTTAATTTGTTCTTGACGAAATGAGAATAAAAAGAGAACATACAGGCAACAAACACGAGCAAACCTGTGAGGATGCATATTATGGCTGCAATTTTATTAAATGTTTCGGCGATGGCGCCACGAACATTGCTTGAGGACGCCCTAGGGCTGGCAGCAATTTGTGTGATCATCATTGCAGGGTTTTCTTTACCTGCCTTTATCTAATCGCCTGTGATTTGCGAGTAGTTCAGAATCCTATTAGCCTCGGATGTTCTGAAATCTGATGTATTCAGGCTCGTATTTCGCCTTACTTCGCCGCACCCCTCGGGGTCGCGGCGTTTTTTTATGCGTTCTCAAACGCTTCCAGCGACGCCTCGATGCATAGCATGATCGAGGCGTGGCGGTTCTTGTACTCTCTGGCGGGTAGCAAAACTTCCAACCGATCAAACGGAGCATCTGGGATTGGGCCGTCGGATTTCAACATCGCCAATAATTGATCGCGGGCCGATTTAAGTTGCTCATACGTGCAGCCAATGATTTTGGCGCCAATAATAGACGCGGCGGCTTGCCCAAGCGCGCAAGCTTTTACGTCTTGGCCAAATGCACTAACTTTGCCGTCTGTGACGTTTAGATCAACCGTGATGTTTGAACCACACAGCGGCGAACGTTTTTGGGATGTTGCGTCAGGATTATCCAGCCGCTCCGTGTTGGGAATCGCAGCGGCTAGTGCCAAAATTTGTTGCGAATATAGGTTGATCAGATCAGAGTTGCTCACCACCAATGCCCTTTGCTTTTCGGTTGCTCCGATTTAGATAGGGTGCGATGGACCGGATGGAAACCTGAAAGGTTAAGAAATGTCGAAATTTGATGTCACTTCTTTGAAATATAATGACGCCGGATTGGTTCCGGCTATAGCTCAGGATGAATCCGGCGAGGTTTTGATGATGGCGTGGATGAATGCCGAAAGTATTGCCGAGACGTTAAAGACTGGCCGCGTGACCTATTGGTCGCGCTCAAGGCAAAACTATTGGCGCAAAGGCGAGACGTCTGGACATATACAAGAGCTGCTTGATTTGCGCGTCGATTGTGATCGTGACTGTTTGTTAATGATTGTCCGCCAAACTGGCCCAGCGTGCCACACGAATCGCCGAAGCTGTTTTTATACAGCTGTGCGCGAGGGCGACGAGGTGGAGTTGTCTTTACCCATTGCCTAAACCAACCATTTCACAAATATCTTGCGGGGAGGCCCCACCTTCGCGGTATTTTCTGATCGCGCGGGAGTTGTCCCGTTTAGCTAAACGTTTACCGTTTTCGTCCACGATCAGGCGGTGATGGCGATAAATTGGTGTCGGTAGACCAAGCAGGACCTGTAAGATGCGGTGGATTTGCGTTGCCTCGAACAAATCTTGGCCGCGCGTTACATGGGTTATGTTTTGGGCAGCATCATCCACAACAACTGCGAGGTGGTATGCCGTTCCGATGTCTCGCCGCGCAAGAACAATATCCCCGCATTTGGACAGGAGTTGGTCCGCGTTAAGGGAATGTTCATTTCTACCATCGTTAATATCAGTGAAGGACAGCAGGTTTACATGGTCGCCGCCACCAAGATGCGCGATAGCTTTTGCCATGTTAAGGCGTATGGCTGTATTTTTGGTGTTGGTCAGTTTTTTGTTGCGACATGTACCGGGGTAAACTTGCCCGTCGGGGCCATATATTGGCAACGGTTGGGCCTTTTTAATGTCACTTCGTGTGCATTCGCAGGCATAGGTCAGACCCAAAGCGCTAAGAAGGTATAATGCCGTTTGGTATGCCTTCATATTATCTGACTGGCGTAAAACGGGTTTGGGCCAGTCTAGGCCCAGCCAGTGTAGATCATCGTAAATGGCCTGTTCAAATTCTGGTCGCACGCGTGTGTGATCGTTATCTTCGATTCGCAGCAAAAACGTGCCGCCCTCTGCCTTTGCATGGTCCCATGCGGTAAGGGCAGAAAACGCGTGGCCGAGGTGTAGGTATCCGGTAGGTGAGGGTGCGAAACGTTCTATGTGAGCCATGCGTTCCAATCTGCCTTGGCGCGGTCCGTATAGGCTTTGTAGCGTGCGGGGCGGTTACGACGGCCACCTTTTACGCCGTCCACCAATGGGAATAGGCCGAAATTYACGTTCATCGGTTGGAAAGTTTTAGCAGCAGCACCACCCGTTATATGGCTGATCAAAGCGCCCATTGCCGTGGTGTTCGGGGGCGCCGTTATGGTTTTTCCAAGGCGTTCACTTGCGGCCATTCTACCAGCCAAAAGACCCATAGCGGTGCTTTCAACGTAGCCTTCAACGCCGGTGATTTGTCCGGCGAACCGCAATCTTGGCATGGCTTTCAGACGCATTTGGTCGTCTAGCAGACGTGGGGAGTTGATGAATGTGTTGCGATGAATGCCACCAAGACGAGCGAATTCTGCATCTTCTAATCCCGGGATCATTTTGAAGACTTCGGCTTGTGCGCCGTACTTCATTTTTGTTTGAAACCCGACGATATTATATAGCGTTCCCAACGCGTTATCACGCCGAAGTTGTACCACTGCGTGGGCTTTGATCTGGGGGTGGTGCGGGTTGGTCAGGCCAACCGGTTTCATCGGCCCAAAACGTAAAGTTTCGCGGCCACGTTCAGCCATCACCTCGATCGGCAAGCAGCCATCGAAGTAGGGCGTGTCTTTTTCCCAATCTTTGAATTCGGTTTTGTCGGCTGCCAAAAGCGCGTCGATGAAGGCGTTGTATTGGTCCTCGTCCATCGGGCAGTTGATGTAGGCGGTGCGCTCTTCTTCAGTGTCGCCTTTGTCATAGCGAGACTGAAGCCACGCTTTGTCCATGTTTATGCTTTCGGCATAGAGGATCGGGGCGATGGCGTCAAAAAAAGAAAGCGAGGATTCGTCGGTTAAATCCCGTACGGCTTCGGCGAGCGATTGTGACGTCAGTGGCCCAGTGGCGAYGATGACGYTGTCCCAGTCTTCGGGTGGTATGCCCGCGATTTCACCGCGCTCGATCTTCACCAACGGRTGTGCTTCGAGGCGGTCAGTTACGGCTTGGGAAAACGCTTCGCGATCTACGGCTAAGGCACTACCGGCGGGAACAGAATTTGCATCGCCCATCTCGATWATCAARCCACCAGCTTGGCGCATTTCCCAGTGGAGCAGGCCAACGGCGTTTGCTTCGTCATCRTCYGARCGAAASGAATTCGAACAMACCAGTTCGGCCAGATTTTGWGTYTGATGCGCGAAKGTTTCAACATTCGGRCGCATTTCATGGATGATGGCAGGCACGCCCATTTGCGCGATTTGCCATGCRGCCTCGGATCCGGCCATGCCGCCGCCGATGATATGTATAGGTTTTGTCATGAGCAGGATTTAGGGCAGGYGGGSGCAAAAGAAAAGGGGCCGCGCGATGCAGCCCCTAATTTTATTCCTCRAKAASCTCGGCGTCTTCCGCATCATCGCCTTGATCTGCGATCCATGCGACGGAAACGACCGATTCCTTATCCGCAACCTTGAACACCGTCACGCCAGATGATCCGCGACCTTGCCGCGATATGCCGGAAACAGGGCAGCGGATGCTTTGGCCGGTGCTGGTTGCCAGCATGATTTGGTCTTCCTCGTCCACAGGGAAGGAGGCGACGATAGTGTCGCCGCGCCGCCCTAGGTTTGCGGCAGCTATACCTTGGCCGCCGCGTCCAGAAACGCGATATTCATGTGCTGAAGATCGTTTGCCATAGCCACCCGATGTGATGGTCAGGATCCATTCTTCAAGTGCGGATAGTTCGGCGTAACGTTCTGTCGAAATGGAGGTGTCGACCGCCTCGACTTCACCGCTTTCTTCGCCAGTGACTGCGCGGCGCATTTTGAAGTACGCGTTGCGTTCGTCCGGTGAGGCATCAACGTGGCGCAGGATGGACATAGAAACGACCTCGTCGCCCTCGGCCAATCTAATGCCGCGCACGCCAGTGGAATCGCGACCCTTGAATATGCGAACGTCCGTGACTGGGAAGCGGATGGCTTTGCCCTGTTTGGTTGTTAGCAAGAAGTCGTTTTCCTCGTGACAAATGCGGGCATCAATCAGGCGCATGCCCTCCGTCAACTTCATSGCGATTTTGCCGTTGGATTTRACGTTGGTGAAATCGGAAAGCGCGTTRCGRCGCACCCCACCAGTGGAGGTGGAGAAGACGATTTGCAGGTTGTCCCATTCTTCCTCGGGAACATCTACGGGCATAATMGCGGCGATCTGTGCRTCTTGCGGGATTGGCAATATGTTAACGATTGCTTTRCCGCGSGCATTTCGACCRCCCGGTGGTAGGCGCCAYGTTTTCARYTTGTAAACGATGCCGTCGGTTGTGAARAACAGCAGTGGCGTGTGGGTGTTGGCGATGAACAGTTGGGTGACGAAATCTTCGTCTTTGGTGTTCATGCCTTGCGTGCCTTTGCCGCCRCGTTTYTGGCTGCGRAAYTCRTCWATCATKGTGCGYTTGATGTARCCGGAATTGGTTACGGTCACGACCATGTCCTCAGACTCWATCAGGTCTTCGTCGTCCATATCACCGGTAAAATCAATGATTTGYGAGCGGCGTGGCACGGCGAACATTTCACGGACTTCGGCGAGTTCGGCRGARATRATGCTCATGATCCGKTCRCGAGAMCGCAGRATRTCAAGGTAATCCGTGATYTTKCCAGCYAGCACTTGCAGCTCGTCCGTGACTTCGCGAACRCCCATTGCGGTMAGGCGTTGMAGGCGYAGTTCCAGAATGGCGCGRGCYTGWATTTCGGAYAGGTAATAGGTGCCGTCGTCGTTRATYTTATGGCTKGGGTCGTCKATCAACTGGATGTATTCMGCGATGTCWTGYGCRGGCCAACGRCGATCCATYARCTTGGCGCGSGCCTCTGCYGGRTCRGCGGARGCGCGGATTGTTGCCACGATCTCGTCTACGTTGGAAACGGCTACGGCCAAGCCACACAGGATATGACTGCGCTCGCGGGCTTTGCGAAGCTCGAAGGCGGTGCGGCGTGCGACCACTTCTTCGCGAAAGGCGATGAAGGAGGTCAGGAATTTGCGCAGGTTCAGCGTTTCTGGTCGACCACTGTTCAGGGCTAGCATGTTGCACCCGAAGGAGGTTTGCATCGGCGTAAAGCGGAACAACTGGTTCAACACAACTTCGGGCGTTGCGTCGCGTTTCAACTCGATCACTACGCGCACGCCAAAACGATCGGATTCGTCTTGAACGTGGGCGATACCCTCAATCTTTTTGTCTCGCGCCAGATGCGCTATTTTTTCGATCATCGTGGCTTTGTTCACCTGATACGGAATCTCGTGAACGATAATCGCAAAGCGGTCTTTACGGATTTCCTCGACCGAAGTTTTGGAGCGTGTGACAACCGACCCGCGCCCTTCGGTATAGGCCTTACGCGCCCCGGCATTGCCCAAAATTATCCCGCCAGTGGGGAAGTCGGGGGCAGGGATGTATTCCATCAACGCGATCGAATCGAGGTCGGGGTCCAAGATCAACGCTTGCGTCGCATCAATCACTTCGCCCAAATTATGGGGCGGAATGTTCGTCGCCATACCAACGGCAATACCACCAGCGCCGTTAACCAGCATGTTGGGATAGCGCGATGGCAGAACCGTAGGCTCACGATCTTTGCCGTCGTAGTTGTCCTGAAAATCAACTGTATCTTTATCAATATCTGCCAGCAACGAGTTGGCCGTCTTGGCCATACGCACTTCGGTATAGCGCATGGCTGCAGCCCGGTCGCCGTCCATGGAACCGAAGTTGCCCTGCCCGTCAAGAAGTGGCAGCGACATGGAAAAATCCTGCGCCATACGCACCAACGCGTCATAAATCGCGCTGTCGCCGTGCGGGTGATACTTACCCATAGTGTCGCCGACGGAGCGCGCTGATTTGCGATAGGATTTATCGAAGGTATTGCCCGCTTCATACATCGCATACAGAATACGGCGGTGAACCGGTTTTAGGCCATCGCGCAGATCGGGGATCGCACGAGACACAATCACGCTCATTGCATAGTCGAGGTACGAGGTTTTCATCTCGTCCACGATGGAGATGCTCGGTCCGCCATAAACGTAGCGATCGCTCGGCTGTTCGCCGTTGTTTTTAGGGGTCTTTGTGTCGTCGGTCATAATCGGGCCATTTCAGCTAAAACACCAATATCTTGTGTGTCTGAGCATAGCCGATAACCACATACGACTTCAATCAGGAAGGTTCGTAAACGACGCATTTAGCAAAGAAAAGGGGCCTCGAACACGTCGAGACCCCTTTCTGTTTCATATATTCGGGCTTAAGCGCTCGGTTTTGTCGATTTAGCCGAAAGTGGGTCGTCTTGACGTTGAACTGTACCCTCGAAATGTGCACCGCTCTCGATTGCGATTGTTTTGTGGATGATGTCACCCTCAACACGTGCAGTCGCTGTCAGGCGTACTTTCAAGCCACGTAGACGGCCAACAACGCGGCCATTAACCACAACGTCGTCGGCAATAATTTCGCCACGAACGGTGGCGCCTTCGCCAACTGTCAAAAGATGCGCGCGGATATCGCCGTCTATCGTGCCTTCAACTTGCACGTCGCCGGTTGTTGTCACGTTGCCTTTGATCGTCAAATCAGACGAAATGATCGACGGAGCCGGTTTTGGCTTTGGCGACGAAGAAGAAGAAGGCGTAGGTGTGGCCGTTTTGGCCGGCGTTGCGCCTGGAGTTGTCGGTTTTGCGCCGGAAGTCGGCTCGTCAGATTTTGGTTTAGAAAACATTTTGTCCTGCCTTTATATAATCCATCGGGTTAACGGCGGTGCCGTCATTTCGTACTTCATAGTGAAGATGGGAGCCGCTGCTTCGACCAGAACTACCCATATCACCAATTCTTTCTCCGCGCGCGACCCTTTGGCCTTTTGTTACGCGAAGCTTACTTTGATGTGCATATACGGTTGAAAAACCGAAATCATGCTGAAACATTACAACATTACCATAACCGTTTTGTACACCGGCAAAGGTTACTACGCCATCGCCTGTCGAATATATAGGGCTGCCCATCGGGCCTGCCATATCAACGCCCTTATGGAGTTTTCCGTTTCGGGGGCCAAAGCTGCTGGAATACCGGAAGGAAGTCAGAACCGGCATTGAAAGTGGCAGTTTAGCTGATGTGATGTTGTATATCTGAAGGGTGTCCAGATCCCGCATTAATGCTTCAAGACGTAAATCGGGGGCATCCATGCCAATAAAAGATGCCTCGTCCAGCGCACCGTTAAGCCCACCAGAGCCGGAATAGTTGCGCCGGACATTCGCGATCAGGCTGTCCACGTCCAACCCTGTGCTTTTAAGCATGGCTTCCAATGGCTGAAACGAGATCATAACCGCTTCTTCAAGCTGCGTGATCATACGGTCCCGCCGCTGCGCATCGAGTCTTATTCGTTGCGCGGTTTTCTCGATTTCGAGTTCCAGCGTTTCGGTGTACTCGATAGATGCATCGCGCGTCTGCAATGTCTCGTCCAGTACCGAATTCAACGCGTTAACGGTGAGTTTCAGTTCATGTTCCGTCGATTCTCGCGGGCCAGCACCCTCGGCGCTGGCGGCGAATTCGGCTTGGAATCCATCTAGGCCAGCTTGTGCCGCGTTTCGTTCTGCCGTTACTCCGTTCAGTTTTCTCTGCAATGCAAAGAGCGTAATTTCCTGTTCGTTCTGAACGGTCATCGCGTCGATCAATTCGTCTTGCTGTGCAGAAACCTGTTGCAATGCCAAAGTGAACCGGTCCTGCATGGCCTGCGTTTGACGGCCAAACTCATCTCGCTCGGCGGCAAGTTCGGCCAAGCGTAATTCATAGGCATCTTGTAGGGAATCACTGCGGGCTTGTGCGCTATCGGATTCAAAACTGCTGGATATAGTCGCGGTCGTGGCAATAACCAACCAGCCGAGTGCGAGTGTGGTCCCAGACAATAGAAATAGGCGAACAAGTGGAGTGAACGTTAGCTCACGCTGATCTACGCGTGTTTTTAGTGTCAGGGTTTGCTCTGGCAAAAACCGCGCGAGTGATGCGTTCACTGCCTTAAACATTCTTGACATCAAGCCCCACACCCAATTTTGACAGCCCCGTGGGGCGGTTAATTAATTCTTAACTGTGAATAGGAAAATGTGCCGAATATAGCAACTAAAAAGCCCAAAATTTTGAAGGCTAAGCAAATATTGGCCTATCGTTATCGGTCGATCTATAAGGTCTCCACCGCCTCTAGGACAGTTGCGACGTGCCCTTTCACCTTAACCTTGTTCCATATTTGGCGAATAATGCCTGCTTCGTCGATCAGGAATGTTGTGCGCTCAATTCCCATATAGGTGCGCCCGTACATGGTTTTTTCCACCCAACAGCCGAGGGTTTCAAGCAGTTCACCGGATTCATCGGACAATAACGGCATACCCAGATTGTGTTTTTTGATAAATTTATCGTGGCTGGCAGCGGAATCCTTCGACAGACCAGCGATGATAGCGTTTGCGGCGGCGAAATCATCTGCCTGCGTGGTGAACTCAATCGATTCCAGCGTGCAACCGGGTGTGTCGTCTTTGGGATAGAGGAATAGCACCAGTTTTTTGCCTTTGAAGTCGGTCAAAGACATTGAACCGCCGCCGTCGCGAGGAAGGGTGAAATCAGGGAATTGATCGCCAGCTTGCATGAAACTCTCCGTTTGTTTTTGGTAGAATACTGCTTAGTGTGGAAAAGAAAACCTGCAAAACCCCTTTTCAGCGCAGCGTGCGCGGTTTACAGCGGCCTGAAGTAAGGGAGCCATATGCATACGCTTGATGATTTTGATTTCGACCTGCCGGAGGCGCTGATTGCGCTGCGCCCAGTGCGGCCCCGCCAAGCCTCTAGGATGTTGGTGGCGAACGGTGGGATTGTGGATGCAAAGGTGTCGGATTTACCTGATTTTCTCAGGGCAGGGGATTTGTTGGTGTTTAACAACACCAAAGTTATTCCTGCGCGCCTTTCAGGACAGCGGACCCGTGAAACATCGCATGGCACGGGCGTTTCCAATATCGAGGTTAACCTGATTGAAAAGATTTCAGCGGACACTTGGATGTCGCTGGCAAAGCCTGCCAAAAGGTTAAAGCTTGGTGATGTTATCAGGTTCGGCGATTTGGCCGCGCGCGTCGTTTCAAAAAGCGGTGGCGAGGTTACGCTGACCTTTGATCAATCCGGCGCGGCGTTGGATAATGCAATCGGGGTGATCGGGGCAATGCCGCTGCCGCCCTATATCGCCTCTAAGCGTGCGGCTGACGCGCAGGATATGGACGACTACCAAACCGTTTTTGCCAAGCAATCAGGGGCAGTGGCCGCGCCCACAGCGTCACTTCATTTTGATAGCGACTTGCTGGCGCGGCTCGATAAATCAGGGGTGAAATCAACCGAGGTGACGTTACATGTGGGGGCGGGTACGTTCCTGCCCGTTAAGGTCGATAACATTGAAGATCATAAAATGCACAGCGAGTGGGGGGAGGTGTCCCACGAGGCTGCTGATGCCATTAACCAAACCTTAAAGGCTGGTGGGCGAGTTATTCCGGTTGGCACAACAGCGTTGCGGTTGATTGAAACTGCCGCCGTGCAGGTTGGGGGAATTGCGCCGTGGGTCGGAGATACCGACATTTTTATTCGTCCAGGGTATGAATTCAAAATTGCTGACGGGTTGATGACAAACTTTCATTTACCCAAGTCCACGTTGATGATGCTGGTGTCTGCCTTGATTGGTTATGATAAGGTTAAAGACATCTATGCCCATGCAATTGATAACGGATACAGGTTCTTTTCTTACGGCGACAGTTCGCTTCTTTTTAGGAAATGAACAAAGCCGAATAAAAAGTGTCGTTACAGGACTAAATTCGCCGGTAGAGTCAGGATATTCAGGTCACTGATTCTATTAAGGGCGACCTATGGTCTATATTCTGAAAAACGCTTGGGCACTGCTGTTGGGTATGATGCTGCTGATGCTCGGCAACGGCTTGCAAGGCACGTTGCTCGGGCTTCGTGGTGCAGCCGAGGGGTTCTCGCCGACCACCATGTCTTACGTTATGAGCGGGTACTTTCTAGGGTTCCTCGGTGGGTCATATATGGCACCTGAGTTAATCCGACGCGTGGGGCATGTGCGCGTATTCGCGGCCCTGGGATCCCTAATTTCCGCGGCTTTCATCCTTTATGCTGCCCTGCCAAACCCGATCGTTTGGACGCTTATGCGTGTGATCGTCGGGTTTTGCTTCGCGGGTGTGTACGTCGTTGCTGAAAGCTGGCTGAACGATGCTGCCACCAACGAGACACGCGGGCAGGCGCTTTCGGCTTATGTGATTGTCCAAATGGTTGGTATTGTCGCCGCGCAAGTGTTGCTGAATTTTGCGGATGTGAATGGGTACACATTGTTCGTTTTGATGTCTGTTCTGGTTTCGCTTTCCTTCTTACCTATCTTGCTGTCTTCAACAGCCGCACCAATTTTTCGCGCAACCAAGCGCATGACTCTTAAAGAGTTGTTCATAATTTCGCCGCTTGGGTGTGTCGGCATATTTCTGCTTGGCGGGATTTTTGCAGCCCTATTCGGAATGGCCGCTGTTTATGGCACGGAAGTGGGTATGAGCGTGCGGGAACTCTCGATTTTCATTGGCTTGATCTATTTTGGCGGCATGATCTGGCAATACCCGATTGGCTGGATTTCCGATAAAATGGACCGCCGACAATTGATCATGATCCTCACAGCTTTCGGGGGCGTGACCGTATTGTTCGGCACCTTATTTGCGGATAGCCAGATAGTTCTATACGCGCTTGCTTTTGTCGTCGGTGGCGTGGCCAACCCTTTGTATTCACTTCTTATTGCCTACACGAACGATTACTTGGAACCTGACGATATGGCCTCTGCTTCGGGTGGGCTTATTTTCATCAATGGGGTCGGGGCAATTGGAATGCCCATCGTCGTTGGTTGGTCTATGACGCAATTCGGGCCGAACAGCTTTTTCGTAATTTTGGCGATTCTGATGTCTATGATTGCGGTTTATGCTGCTTACCGTACGACCAAACGTGCCCCAACACCTGTGGATGAAACATCGGCCTACGCAACGGTCCTTCCGCAAGCCTCGCCGATTGCTGCCGAGGTGGCGCAAGAGGTCGCGATCGAGATGGCTTCGGAGGATGAAGACGCCCCGGAGTAATTTTTCGCTTGGAATATTCTGAAATTATGCAAACATGCGAAAAATGGCATCAAAAGGAGTCGCCGGTATGGATAAACTGGCCGAAGAGATTCTCGATTTTTGGACCGACGCGGGCATGGAGGGCTGGTATGCTGTCTCTGCCGAGTTCGATGACAAGATTAGATCCCGCTATAAAGATGCATGGGATGATGCGGTGGCCGGAAAGTTTTCAGACTGGAAGCTTGAGGCAAAATCCTCACTTGCGTTGATAATTTTGCTAGACCAGTTCTCGCGCAACATGTTTCGCGGGGAAGGGACGTCATTCGCATCTGACCGCATGGCATTATGTGTGGCGAAGAAAGCGCTGGAGCGAAACTTTGACAAGCAGGTCGACGGTGACATGCGCCAGTTTTTCTACCTTCCCTTTATGCATTCGGAATCATTGATGGATCAGGATGCCGCCGTTCGGGCGTTTTGCACCCGTATGCCGGGGACCGGTAATCTGCTGCATGCCCGCGCGCACCGGCAAGTTATTCGTGATTTCGGACGCTTTCCTTATCGGAATGATGCGCTCGGGCGTGAATCCACAGCCAAAGAGGTGGCTTACCTTGATGCTGGCGGGTATGGCTTTACCCTTGAGAACATGGATAAATAGCTTCTCATTTTCTGTGGGTGGTCTATATTCCAGAAATGGTTTAATGGTAGACTAAATCCAGAAATCGGAGAAGATCATGGCTGACACCTCATACGACATTCTTATTATCGGGGCTGGCCCTGGCGGTTATGTAGCTGCAATTCGGGCAGCACAACTGGGGCTGAATGTGGCTGTGGTTGAGCGTGAACACCTCGGTGGAATTTGTCTGAACTGGGGGTGCATCCCGACCAAAGCGATGCTGCGCTCTGCCGAAGTTTTTCACCTGATGGAACGCGCGAAGGAATTCGGGCTGACGGCTGACAAGTTTGGCTATGATCTTTCCGCTGTTGTGAAACGGTCTCGTGGGGTTGCCAAGCAATTGTCCGGCGGGGTCGGACATTTGCTGAAGAAGAACAAAATTACGGTGATCATGGGCGAGGCGACGCTTACAGGCGTTGGCAAAATCTCGGTGAAAACCAATAAAGGCACCGATGTGCTGAGCGCGAAAAACATCATCGTTGCAACTGGCGCACGTGCGCGGGAATTGCCGGGCCTTGAGGCTGACGGCGATCTGGTTTGGACGTATAAGCATGCACTGAATCCACCACATATGCCCAAAAAACTATTGGTTATCGGGTCTGGTGCTATCGGAATTGAATTCGCGAGCTTCTTTAATACGCTGGGTGCTGACACAACAGTCGTCGAGGTGATGGATCGCGTATTGCCTGTTGAAGATGCTGAAATTTCCGCATTAGCGAAGAAGCAATTCGTTAAACAAGGTATGAAAATCATGGAAAAATCCATGGTGAAAAAGCTTGATCGTGCAAAAGGCAAGGTTACAGCGTACATCGAAACTGGTGGGAAAACTATTCAGCAGGAATTCGACACGGTTATTTCAGCGGTCGGGATCGTTGGTAATGTTGAAGGCCTCGGTCTTGAGGCTCTTGGTGTAAAAATTGATCGAACCCACGTTGTAACGGACCAGTATTGTGAAACGACTGTGCCGGGCTTGTATGCCATTGGCGACATCGCCGGTGCGCCGTGGCTTGCCCATAAAGCCAGCCATGAAGGGGTGATGGTTGCGGAAAAAATCGCGGGTCTGAAAGTACATGCGATCAAACCGGAAAGCATTGCTGGGTGTACATACTGCCAACCGCAGGTCGCCTCCGTCGGGTATACCGAGGCGAAAGCCAAAGAGCTGGGTTACAATATCAAGGTTGGCCGGTTCCCGTTTATGGGCAACGGCAAGGCGATTGCTTTGGGCGAACCGGAAGGCATGGTTAAAACCATTTTCGATGCCAAAACCGGCGAGCTTTTAGGGGCGCATATGGTTGGGGCAGAGGTAACTGAGCTTATTCAAGGCTACGTCGTTGGCCGCCAATTGGAGACCACCGAAGAAGACCTGATGCACACCGTTTTCCCGCACCCGACATTGTCAGAAATGATGCACGAAAGCGTGCTAGACGCTTACGGGCGTGCCATTCACTTTTAGTTAACGGCGAATACGCGAATATTTGGCGCCTTGCAAAGTGGCGCCAACAATCGCACCGGATTGCCGGAAAACCACGGCATAAACCGGCAAGTTGATGGTGTTAGTTGATACACCAAGCGAGCCGTAATCATCTTTGTAGACAAATTCCGCATCAACGCCGAGCTGCCAACCATCAGCATTTCTAAAGCCGGCCAGAGTTTCCTGCGTCATGAAAAATAGCGCATGGCTAAATCGTTGCACGCCGATTTGTGGGCCAATGGATGCCGCGGAGAACGAGAAGTAATCTACTTTTGCATCCCCGATAAGCAACGCGCCTTCACCGTAGGAGCCGCCAATAAACAGACCAGCTTCGGTAATTTCAGGGATAATCAGCACTCCCGCTGCTTGACTGGACAATTGCTGTGTGCCGGGAACCGATCGGAACATATCCGCACGGGCGGCGTCGATGTCCATATCAATCTGGTTCATGGATTTTGATAGCCCGGTTGCCGAGCATGCGGCCGTCAAACTAGTTGCTGCGATAAACCCGCGCCTTGTCCAATTGCTCATTGGAATTCTCCTGTTTTTATAACTGCTTCTGCCTGTTTGAGAATTTTAACACGCACGTAGATCCGTTACCAGAAAAACTAATACGGATGGCTGAAACCTGCCAATCCCAACGGTGTTAATATTCTTCATCCAGCAGCATCCGCGCCACGCGATTGGCAAAATACGTAAGCACGCCGTCACATCCGGCGCGCTTGAACGCACCCAGACTTTCAATCATGGCTTTGTCCTGATCAATCCATCCGTTCTGCCCCGCCGCACAAATCATCGCGTACTCACCGCTAACTTGATAGGCATAGGTTGGCACGCCGAATTGCGATTTTACGCGCTGGCACACGTCTAGATAGGGCATTCCGGGTTTTACCATGACCATATCGGCCCCCTCGGACAGGTCTTTGGCGACTTCGCGCAGGGCCTCGTCCGTATTGGCAAAATCCATTTGGTAGGTTTTCTTATCGCCTTTTAGTGCGCCGCTTGCGCCAACGGCATCACGGAACGGGCCATAGAATGCGCTGGCGTATTTGGCCGAATAGCTCATGATTGCCACATCGGGAAAATCGTTTCCCTCAAGTGCTTGGCGCATAATTCCGATGCGCCCGTCCATCATGTCACTTGGCCCAAGAATATCGGCGCCCGCTTCGGCTTGTGACAGTGTTTGTTGCACGAGGGCCTCTAGCGTTTCATCATTCAGGACTATGCCGTCACGAACCAATCCATCGTGGCCATCTGAATTATATGGGTCGAGCGCGACATCCAGCATCACGCCGATATCCGGTACGGCCGCTTTAATCGCGCGGGTGGCGCGGTTAACAAGGTTTTCTGGGTTCCATGCCTCGGCTGCGTCCGGTGTTTTATCAGATGCATCTGTGTAGGGAAATAAGGCGATGACCGGAATGCCAAGCGTCGCGGCCTCTTCTGCGGCTTGCACGGCCAGATCAATGCTCAGGCGATCAACGCCGGGCAGGGAAGCCACAGGTTCGCGGATGTTTTCGCCGTCGCGCACAAATATCGGCCAGATCAGGTCAGAGACGCTTAGCTGCGTTTCTTGCACAAGACTGCGCATCCATGGCGTGCGACGCAGGCGACGCGAGCGGCTTAGCGGGAAGGGGGCGTGGATCGGGTTCATGGCTGGCCTCGTTTTTGATGTTGCATCAGGAATGCCACGTCAAAGGCCGGTTTGCCAAGGGCAAACGAAAATGGCCCGCCGAATTCTTCAGGGCGGGCCATCTGTTAGTAAGTGGTTAACTTAGTTCTTTTCTTTATCAACCATACGGCCTTCGGAAATCCACGGCATCATGCCGCGCAGTGTTTCGCCAACTTTTTCGATCTGGTGTTCGTCGTTGATACGGCGCGTCGCTTTGAACGATGGCTGGCCAACAGCATTTTCCAGCATGAAGTCACGAACGAAGTTACCGTTCTGGATGTCCGTTAGAACGTCTTTCATGCGTTTTTTGGTTTCCTCGTATGGAAGGATGCGAGGGCCGGAAACGTACTCGCCATATTCCGCAGTGTTAGAGATGGAGTAATTCATGTTGGCGATGCCGCCCTCATAAATCAGGTCAACGATCAGTTTCACTTCGTGCAGACACTCGAAATACGCCATTTCAGGTTCGTAACCAGCTTCAACCAGTGTTTCAAAACCCATGCGGATCAGTTCTACAAGACCACCACAAAGAACGGCTTGTTCGCCGAATAGGTCGGTTTCGCATTCTTGACGGAAGTTGGTTTCGATGATGCCTGAACGACCACCGCCGATTGCGGAACAATACGAAAGGCCGATCTCCATCGCTTTGCCGGATGCGTCAGTGTCCACGGCAACAAGACAAGGAACGCCGCCGCCTTTGACAAATTCGCCACGAACCGTGTGACCCGGGCCTTTTGGGGCCATCATGATGATGTCGACGCCGGATTTTGGCTCGATCAAGTTAAAGTGGATGTTCAGGCCGTGGGCGAAAGCCATGGCCGCACCTTCACGGATGTTGTCTTTGACGTATTTGTTATACGTTTCAGCCTGAAGTTCATCGGGCATTGTGAACATAATCAAATCACACCATGCAGCAGCTTCGGCGATACCCATAACCTTAAGGCCTTCGCCTTCGGCTTTGGCTTGGGAAGGGGAACCTTCGCGCAGCGCCACAACGACGTTCTTCGCGCCGGAATCCCGCAGGTTCAATGCGTGGGCATGGCCCTGTGATCCGTAACCAAGGATGGCTACCTTCATGTCTTTGATGAGGTTGATGTCGCAATCGCGGTCATAATATACGCGCATGGGTTTTCCCTTTCTGGATTAATTCTGTGGTTAGAATAGCGGAAAATATCTAATACGCTCTTCAATTTCTAATTTATCCACCATATATACGAAAAAACAATGCACGAATATTTGTAATATTGGAAAAGTAATGCAGGTAGATGACGTGGACCGTAAACTTTTGCGGCTTTTACAAGACGACGCGACCCGATCTGTGGCGGATATGGCCGCGCTTGCCAATATGTCGTCGGGTCCTGTCTGGCGGCGGCTGGAAAAGCTGGAGGCCGCGGGGGTGATTAAAGGGCGCAAAGTCGAGATTGACTATGTTAAACTTGGGTACACTGTTTTGGTCTTTTTGCGAATTACGCTGGATAAAACGCAAGGGAATGCGTTTGATGAGTTCATCAACGAGGCGCGAAAAATTCCCGAAGTCGAGGCCATTCAAACCCTGCTGGGGCGCGTGGATATCCGCATGGATGTACGGGCGCGTGATTTGAAGCACTATCAGGAGATTTATAAATCCGGCGTTTTGGCGCTGCCGCATATCACCGATATTGAGGCATTGATGTTGGTGTCAGAAGTGAAAAACACCGAGAGGTTACCCATATGATCGTTGATATTGACGATATAGATCACGCGATTCTACGGGCTTTACAGCAAGATGGCGGGCTTAGTGCGAAAGACGTAGGCGTTAAGGTCGGCCTTTCGCAACCCGCAGCTTGGCGACGGATAAAACGGTTGGAGGAGGCAGGGGTCATCCGTGGTCGCTCCATCATTCTGGACCGTGAAAAGCTGGGGTTTGATGTGGTTGTTTATCTCGGCGTGAAGCTGGTGACCAAGGGGCGCGTCAGTATCGAGGATTTCGAGCGCGCAGTTTGTGCCATTCCAGAAGTACAACTGGTGCAGCATGTTCTGGGCGTTTACGATTATCGGCTGAAGGTTGTGGCACGGGACCTGTCGGATTTTGAACGAATTTTACGACGCAGAATCATGACGTTACCAGGGGTAGGTAATGTTGAATCGAACGTACTGCTATCCGAAGAAAACATCACGGGAACGGCGGTTTAAGCCCCCAAGCCCGCTTTCATGGCCGCCTTTCGCAACGGCCCCATACCGTACAACATCTTTAATCCGGCGCGCCTTAAATCACGCAAGTTCTGGGATTCGGCCATCGCAGCGCGATTTAGAACATCAACACCTTTGATGCGGGCGGCCATATCTGGCCAACGTGTGCGGTGATATTCCTTTAAGACTTCGGGCGCGCCAAAATCTTTGCCCGCATCCCGCGCCTCTGTCGTTAATCGAACGAGCGCGGCCAAATCGGCGAGGCTCATATTCAAGCCCTGCGCCCCGATGGGCGGGATAACGTGTGCGGCCTCTGCCAACAGCGCGGTTCGAGGGCCGTACAGATACGAGGCCCGCTGCGCGATGATAGGCCAAAGGATCCGTTTGCTGGCCAGTTCCAGTTTCCCAAGCACTCCGCATGCGCGAAGGTTTAACGCTTCGTTAAAAGMAGGTTCGTCCATTTTTTGCAGATYRTCYGCGTTYGGCCCCGTGTCCATCCAAACGACRGCRCAGTGATGCACACCGTCTTGGTCAGGCAATGGCACAAGCGTGAATGGCCCGCCGGAGCGGTGAATTTCWGTYGARACATTWTCRTGYGGATATTCACAACGAACGTTGAAAACCAARGCTTTTTGGCCRTACCGCCARCTTYTWACRTCAATYCCCAACTGTTCRCGGATAAGCGAATTTCGCCCGTCTGCSGCCACRACCATTTTKGCACGCACTTGGCGSCCATCGGAAAGRTTCACCAATGCCTCGYTYRTWCGCGGSGTRATGCGRTCMACTTTGACAGGAGATTCKAGGCGYGCAGAGSGYAGTTCATCGACATGGGYAACCATTTCRCGGCGCAATAACCAGTTGGGAAGRTTATAGCCAAACGCCTCGCGGTCGATGTCATGGGCGTCAAAGTTGGCTTGCTCGCGGATGCCGTGGTCTTCGCCACCGGAATCAACAATCCTCATGATCCGCAGGGGGGCGGCGTATTCATCCAGCCGCTGCCACAGGCCAGATTGCTTTAGTAGCGCGACAGAGGGCAGCAAAAACGCGGTGCTGCGTAAATCGGCCCCCGCAGCGTTAATGTCCGTGACTGGCGGCACCGGATCAACGCAAATGGTATCGAAACCCGCAGCGGCGAAGGCTGCTGTGGCGCATAGGCCCGCGACGCCGCCACCGGCAACCAGAATGTCTGTTTCAATGCGCTCCATGTTATCCTCTAACCAGTTGCGATAAGAACGCCGTCAAATCTTCGGTTTGGTGCTGGATGTGCGGCGCGGTCACATGCGGCCCGACCAGAACGGTATTCATGCCCATCTGGTGTGGAATTTCAAGGTTGCGGATATCATCCTCGAACATCGCGGCGCGTTCAGTGTTGATGCCGTCTGCGGCGAAGACTTTTTGAAAGGCGGCGTGATCAGGTTTCGGGGTATATCCAGCATCTTCAACACCATAAATTGCATCAAAAACCCCGTCCAACCCAAGGGCATTCGAAACGCCTGTCCCGTGCGCGCGCGACCCGTTGGTATAAATGATTTTACGTCCCGGCAGTGCGGAAATCGCGGCGCGAAGGGCGGGGACCGCCATGATATTGCTTAGGTCCAACTGGTGAACTTCGTGCAGATACGGATCGGGATCAATATTATGCACATGCATCAATCCAGCTAACGTTGTGCCATACTCTTTCCAGTATTTTTTGCGCAGATCGTGGGCCGTTTGTGCGTCAACATTCAACTCTCGCATCACATAAGCGGCCATCAAGCGCTCGATCTGGTCGAAAAGCCGTGCTTGAGGTGGATAGAGGGTGTTATCGAGGTCAAAGACCCAATAATCTACATGTGTGAACGCATCATAAGGCATGCGTAATTGTTACCGCGGTCAAGGTGCCACGGCAACGGGAATCGAGGGAGCAATGACAACAAAACTAGACTGGGCTGGTTCGCTTGGCAAAATGTGGGCAGACAAAGTCGAGGCTCATGATCGCCTGTTAGGCCCGCTAGGTGATGCAGGGATTGCCGCACTTGGGGATATCTCCGGCAAAAGAATTCTCGACATCGGGTGCGGGGCGGGCACGACAAGTATTGCGCTGGCAAAGGCTGGTGCAACGGTTATCGGTGTTGATATATCTGAAGATTTACTGGCCGAGGCGCGGGCGCGAGATACGGATGGCCTGTGTACTTTTCTTCTGTGTGACGCTGCAACTACGAATTTCGACGAACCGTTCGACTTGATTTTTTCACGCTTTGGTATGATGTTTTTTGATGATCCCGTTGCGGCGTGGGCAAATTTGCGCAATCAACTGGTACATGGCGGTAAGGCCGTGCTGGTTTGTTGGCGCGCAGCTGCGCATAACGATTGGGCGGTTTTGCCGTTGCAGGCGGTTTCATCCGTTCTGGGTGATGCGCAAACCAAGCCTAGCCCGTCCGGTGTTCCCGGCCCTTTTGCATGGGCAGAGGAACATGTTTTCATCGATATATTACAGCAATCCGGTTGGTCGCTTGAGGCCAGTCATATCGACGGTAGCCTCGCGATGAACGACGTTGCATCATCCAACCCCGTTGAGGAGGCCGTTCAATTTGCCATGAAAGTTGGGCCACTAGGTTCGCGCCTTAAAAACTTGGAACCTGATGTGCAGCAGGCCGTATGTGATGCGTTAGCGGGTGAAATGCAGGGCAGGCTGCGCGATGGGGTTATCCGGTTTTCTACGGCAGGTTGGCTAATTACGGCGCTGTCATAGGAACCTTGCGAATTTCTTTACCCGATTGTAACCTTTAAGAAATTACAAAGGATATCCCTGATGGCTGACGTGCCAACACAAAACAAAGACGCCTATTCGCTGGTTCTCGCCGCAATTGACGAGGGGGTGTATCTGCCCGGTGACCGTCTGGTGGAATCCGAACTGGCGGAACGTTTCGGCGTTTCCCGCACGCCGGTACGCGAGGCTTTGCAGCGTCTTGAAACCCAATCTGTTTTGGTGCGCGACGGGCGCTCCATGGTGGTTTCATCGCTCGATCATGACCAGCTTGGGGAATTATATGTTGTGCGTGCGGAACTTGAGTCGTTGGCGGCGCGACTCGCAGCCCAACACGCTGCCCCCGAAGAGGTTCGGGTGTTGCGCGATATGGTCACGCAAGACATGGAACTGTTGGGTCAGCCACACGCGCTTTCACGGGCGAATAGACGTTTTCACAAGCAATTGCATCTTGCCAGCCACAACCGGTATTTGATCCAGCAACTGGCGATGGTGCATCGAACAATGGCACTGATGGCGACAACAACATTTGCTGTCGAGGGGCGCGATGCAACAGCGTTGGAGGAACATTCGATTATCGTCAAAGCAATCGAGGATAGAGACGGGGATGCCGCCGCCGCGGCACTTAAAGTGCACATTTCCATGGCATATCAGACACGATTAAAGACTGACGCAAATGCTGAATAGGAATCTGGCAGAAAGTATAGCCCACAGAATTAGCGCCAAATTGCCGCCAGAAGATATTGCGGATCAAGTACCCGATTTTGATACCGCATACGCGATGCAATACGCGGTTGCATTGATAATACAGGAAAACACGGGTGGGATTGCTGGCTACAAAATCGCGTGGAACAACGCGGCGCAGATCGCGGAGCTATCGCCTAACGCGCCCGCAGTTGGTCATATATTTGATGATCAGGTGCAGCAGTCTGGCGTGCAGTTTCCGGTTGGCACGTTCAGGCAGTTGGCCGTCGAACCCGAAATCATTGCTGTGATTGGTCAGGATATTCACGGCTCCGGCCAGACAGAAGAGACGGTTTTGCCACTTATCGCAGGGTTTCACGCCGGGTTTGAAGTTATGGACAGGCGCGAGGCCTCGCCGACACTTCTGACCCACCCACCTAGCATTGTTGCGAATAATATCTTTAACAATGGCCTGGTCATTGGCGAAAATCGCGCAGCAACCGTTGATTTCAGCGCCATCGAAACCGTTGTGCATAAGGACGGAAAAGAAATCCTGCGCGCGATGAATGCGGCCCCACAGCACCCAGTACTTGCCGTCGCAACCGTTGCCAATATTTTGGCGAAACGGGGTAAGGTTTTGCGTGCAGGAGATAAGGTGCTTTGCGGCACGCACATGCCGCCCTTCGTGGTTGAAAGTGGCACGTTGCGCGTAACGATGGGCGTTTTGGGTGATGCAGAATTCAGCTACGGTTAATCCTCGTCACCACGGCCATGGAAGGTTTTATCCCAGTAAAACGGCGCGAAAAAAAGTTCTGCCACGGCCTTGTAAGCCGCCAACATTCCCAATGGCCAGTATAGTGGCAACGTCAGAATGTAAGGTATTAGGTGGCGCAAATGTTTATGCATTGTAGCACGGAATATTGCGGCTAGCATTACCAGTTGGCCGCTGACCAAAATGAATGAAAATATCCACCACAGGGCATTCGGGATTACGTCAAAGGGAATAAAAGTGGTGGAAAAACTTGCCACCCACAGTGCCCAAAAAACCGGCACAGCCAAAAACGCGCTTAACCCGCCAAGCAATATTACCTGAAAGCTTATAAATCCCGTAAAGCCCAAGTCGCGGTACAGTTTAGTAGGGTTTCGCATGTGCGTAGCCCACGTCATGGCGAACCCTTTTAGCCACCTTGAACGCTGGCGTACCCATGCTATGGGTAGGTTGTTTGCCTCCTCCCACGTGGTGGTATTAACCATTTCACAACGATACCCGAAACGGGCGAGACGCATGCCTAGGTCTGCGTCCTCAGTCACATTGTGCGCATCCCATCCGCCGATTTTTTCCAGAATATTGCGGCGGAAAAATACGGTTGTACCGCCGAGGGGAATCGGCAACCCGATTGCCTGAATCCCTTTTAGGATGACGCGGAACCACGTGGCATACTCGATAGTAAAGCACCGTGATATCCAGTTGCTTCGGCTGTTATAAAAATCGAGGTACCCCTGCACGCAAGCAACATTTTCCGGTGCGGTTAAAAAATGATCGGCGATTTTTTGTATCTGGTCTGGGTCTGGACGATCTTCTGCATCGTAAATCCCCAAAATATCCCCCGTGCAATAGGGCAAGGCGTAGTTCATGGCCTTGGGTTTTGTTTGCAACCAGTCTTTGGGCACGGTTATGCACTGAATGAAATCTGGCAGAGACAGGTGCGATAAGGCGTTTGCTGTTACTGTGTCGACCTCCTCCAACAAAAGCTTAATTTCAAGCAGTTCGCGCGGGTATTCAAGTCTTTCCAACGTGCGAATAAGGCTTGGCAGCACCGCTACCTCTTTGAACAAGGGCACGAGAATGGTAACTTTTAGCGTATGCCTTTTTGCGCCAGCGAATGTAGCAGTTTCAGGCAGCCAGCGGGGTAACGGGTTGTCCCTTCGCCAAGCTAGCAGTGCAGACAGTCGTAAAACTGTTGTTGCTAGATTGACGCCCATTACCCAGACAAGAATTCCTATTAACCAGGCTTCTGGGAACGCCGCTAGGCTGACTAATATAAAGCCTATGCCGATAAGGAATGCCGGTTTGAAGGGGGCGATGCGAAAGTTCCTGCAGCTGAACTCTTCGGGGCAAAGATTGCGGGCAGCCTCTAATCTTTCGACAGTTAAGTGTTTGTTAAGGCCTACCCCGTCCAGCGGATCTTCGTCAACTGGTGTGGTATTTGGATCAACCTGAATATTACCCGTATCGGGTACCAGACTAACGGTCAGCGAGAGGGGCGGACAGCTTGGAGCTGGCTCGATAGGGAACTGATGTAGATTGGTAATGGACATACTGAATACCTGGCTGATTTACGCCAAGATACATTCAGTATGCTTAACAGGCGGTTAACCTAGGCTTCCATGGCTTCAACAAAACGCTCGAACAGGTAATAGCTGTCTTGCGGGCCGGGTGATGCCTCTGGATGGTATTGCACGGAAAAAACCGGACGATCGGTCAGGCGGATGCCACAGTTTGATCCGTCAAATAGCGAGATATGAGTTTCTTCAACGCCCGCTGGCAGGCTTTGACTGTCCACTGCAAACCCGTGATTCATGGAGGTTATTTCAACCTTACCCGTGGTATGTTCCTTGACCGGATGGTTGGCACCGTGGTGCCCGTGGTTCATCTTCAACGTCTTTGCACCAAGGGCCAGCGCCAACATTTGATGGCCTAGGCAAATCCCGAAAACAGGGATATCAGCGGCCAGAACACCTTGGATGGCGGGCACGGCGTATTCGCCTGTCGCGACCGGATCTCCGGGGCCGTTGGACAGGAAAACGCCTTCAGGGTTGTGTGCCAGAATTTCTTCAGCCGTCGCCGTTGCGGGTAACACAGTCACGTCACAACCAGCCGAGGCCAGACACCGCAAAATGTTGCGTTTTGCGCCATAATCAATCGCCACAACCTTGTGTCCTTTTTCCGAACGCGTAGGATATCCGTCAGGCCATGCCCAGCGCATCTCATCCCACTGGTAGGATTGCGCGCAAGTTACGTCTTTGGCCAAATCCATACCCTCTAGACCGGCAAAACCTTTTGCCTTGGCTAACAGGTCATCCAGATCAAAATCACCGTCTTTGCGGTACTGCATCGCGACATGCGGTGCGCCTTGCATACGGATCGCGCGGGTTAGACGCCGTGTGTCAATGCCTCCAACGCCAATACGCGAACGCTTTTCCATCCAATTGGTCAGGTTCTCCGTTGCGCGGTAGCTTGATGGTTCCGTTGGATCCCATTTAACGACGATGCCTTCTGCAACAGGGTTGCCCGTTTCGTCGTCCTCTGGGTTCACACCAGTATTGCCAATGTGCGGGAAGGTGAACGTCACAATTTGGCCCGCATAAGACGGATCAGTCATGATTTCCTGATAGCCGGTCATGGCGGTGTTAAAGCAAAGCTCGGCCACGGCTGTGCCTTCGGCCCCGAAACCACGCCCGTAAAATATCTGGCCATCGGCCAAAACAATAACGGCGGTCGGGTGGGCGTTGGCATCAGGCGCAAGGGCCTGGGCCTGCTCGGACGGTGCGGAGTTTGGCATATTAATAATCCTTTAGGAATTTTCCGGAAAATAGATTGACAGGGCCTTAAGGTCAAGCAAAACGAAAAAGATAAAAGCACTGCAACTACAGGATGTTAGCTATTTTGGCAGCTGTTGCGGTTTATGATTTTAATCGGTATATTCCGCCTCTTGTAATAATTATACCGCCTATGGAGGGCGAACACACATGCGAAAGCGACTTTCCGAAGCACAGAAAGACGCAATGCGGGCTAAAGACAAGCCGCGTTTGTCCACTTTACGATTAGTTAACGCCGCGATCAAAGATCGTGATATCGCCGCAAGATCCGAGGCAAACCCTGACGGGGTCTCCGACGCCGAAATCCTGTCGATTCTGGCGAAGATGATCAAGCAGCGCCAAGATAGCGCAACCGCTTACGAAGAAGCGGGCCGGATTGAGTTGGGTGAGGGTGAACGCGCCGAGATCAAGGTGATTGAGGAGTTCCTTCCCAAGCAGCTTTCGGAAGCCGAGGTTGAAGCGGCTATCAAAGCAGCAATTGCCGAGGTTGGTGCCACGTCTATTCGCGACATGGGTAAAATCATGGGTGTTCTTAAATCGAACTACACGGGCCAGATGGATTTTGGCAAAACCGGCGCTGCAATCAAGGCTATGCTGGCTTAGGTTTCCGTTCCGCGCGGATGTTGATGAAGTTACCCCCCAAGATAAACAGTGCTCCTATTGCGACGGCCCAAACGAAGGGTTCGTCGTAAAGGATCATGCCAATAAGCGTAATGACCGGCAGACGGATGAATTCCATGGGCGCAACCGTAGAAGCGGGGGCGAGTGACAATGCCGTCGTCAGGCAGTAGTGCGCACTTAGGCCAGCGAATGCGACGATTAGAACCCATTTGAAGCCCTCCGGTGAGGGGATGGGAATGCCACCCGGCAGGCTTAGCACCAAGCCGAAGGTAAATTGCATCAATGTCATCCAGAACAACACGCTAAGGACGCTTTCAAATCGCGAAATTTGTCTTGTGTAGATGACGTTAAGCGCAAAGAATACCGCCGCTGCGGCACCCGCTGCGTGACCTGCGCCCAGCGTAATAACTCCGGGTTGGGCGACAATTAGAACGCCGATGAAACCACTTATCGCAGCGATCGCGCGAGGTTTGGTCATTTTCTCACCCAAAAAGAAGGGCGCGAGGATGATAACCCAGATAGGGCTGGTGAATTCCAGCGCGACGAGCTGGCTGAACGGAATAACAACGATGCCGTAAAACCACAGGTTTTGACCTGTGAAGTGGAAAATATTACGTTTCAGGTGCATGCCAAGCCGGTCGGATTTAACTTGCGAAAAGCCGCCAAGCTTCCAGACTAAAATGTTAACAATAATGAACCCAATGGCAGAACGGTACATCATCAGCTCGAACGTGTTAAGCTCCACCGAAATTTCACGACCCGCCACAGCCATAGCCGAGAACGAGGCCACAGCGCCCAGCATCCAGATGCCAGCGCGTAAAGGGTGGGATTGATCCGCCATGTGGCGGAACGTGGCAGCGGAATTTGCCTTTGGCAAGCAGATACGTGCGGCTTAGGTGATTTTGTATTGCCGTTTCAGATGCGCTGTCGCTTGCCCCCAAGCTGAGGCCTTCACCCGCGCCTGATGAGCATCAAATGCGGCTTGGGTGCTGAATTCCTCATCCACCAAATAGCGGTTCGGATTGGTCGGGTCTATGCGCACGTTGAACGAAATGCACCCATCTTCCGCAAGGCTTAGGGATATGTGCGTTGGCAGATGCCTTTCAACAAGCGCGATGTCAGCGTCCGGCACATCAACATATCCCGACAGGATTACTCCCATTCAATCGTTCCCGGAGGTTTGGAGGTAATATCATAGGTAACCCGATTAATCCCTTCGACTTCGTTAATGATCCGCGTTGCAGTTTCGCCAAGAAATTCATGGGTGAAAGGATAATAATCCGCAGTCATACCATCAACGGATGTCACCGCGCGCAAAGCACAGGCGAAATCATAGGTTCGCCCGTCGCCCATAACACCAACCGTTCTAACAGGAAGGATGGCCACGAAAGCTTGCCAAATTTCATCATAAAGTCCGTGCTTGCGAATCTGGTCCAGATAAACGGCGTCAGCCTCGCGTAGGATGTCTAGCTTCTGGCGCGTAATCTCGCCGGGGCAGCGGATAGCAAGGCCAGGGCCGGGGAAGGGGTGGCGCCCAACGAAACTCTCGGGGAGGCCGAGTTCACGGCCAAGCTCACGCACTTCGTCTTTGAACAATTCGCGTAGCGGTTCGACAAGTTTCATGTCCATACGTTCGGGCAGGCCGCCAACGTTATGATGAGACTTGATTGTCACGGACGGACCACCGGAAAAACTAACGCTTTCGATTACGTCGGGATAAAGCGTGCCTTGGGCAAGGAATTTTGCGCCGCCAACTGATTTCGCGTGTTTCTCAAACACATCAATGAACAACTTGCCAATCGTTTTGCGCTTGGTTTCGGGATCGGAGACACCCTCTAGCGCGCTGACAAACAATTCGCCTTCAGCCGCATGGATTAACGGAATGTTATAGTTTTCGCGGAACATGGTCAGGACCTCGTCCGTCTCGCCTTTGCGCATTAACCCGTTGTCAACATATACGCAGGTAAGTTGATCGCCGATGGCCTCGTGAATAAGAATCGCGGTGACGGAGGAATCAACGCCGCCGGACAGGCCACAAATAACCTTCTTGTCGCCAACCTGTGCCCTAATTGCTTCGATCGCTTGGTCTTTATAGGCGTCCATTGTCCAATCGCCGGTGAAACCCGCCAGATCGGTGAAGTTTTTGTAAAACTGCGCCCCGTTGGGTGTGTGGTGAACTTCTGGGTGAAACTGCACGGCAAAGAAATTACGTTTCAGGTCTGCCGTGATCGCAAACGGCGCGTTTGGCGAGGTTCCGTAAACTGCGAATCCATCTGCCAATTCTGAAACGTGGTCACCGTGCGACATCCAGACTTGTTCGTCCCCGTCTGCGAACCAGCCGTCCAGTAATGGCATATCGGCAGCAGGGGCCACATAAGCCCGCCCGAATTCCGCCGTGCCGTGGCCGCTTTCCACTTTGCCGCCAAGTTGATGCATCATCACCTGTTGGCCATAGCAAATGCCCAAGATTGGCAGTCCCATGTCGAACAGGCCTTGGGGCGCACGAGGCGAACCCTCGTCCAGTACGCTGGCCGGCCCACCGGACAAGATCACCGCTTTGGGTGCGAAGTCACGAATGAATTCCTCGTCCACGTTCTGGAACGGATGGATTTCACAATAGATATTGCTCTCGCGCAGGCGGCGCGCGATCAGCTGCGTCACTTGCGATCCGAAATCTATAATAAGAAGGCGGTCATGTGTTTGATTTGTCATAGGGCGCTGTTTATTGCGCGCAGCGGATTCGCGCAAGCGGATCGTGGAAATGTCGCGGATGGATGTTTTCGAGGCGGAAATGTCGAACGGTAAAGAACCGGATTCGCGGTATTCAGGGGTAACAACTCCAATTTTCAGGATATTCGAATGGCAAATACAACCGCCTTGCAAGAACCCCCTCGTCGCCGTGCCCGTGGTGGCGGTGCCGCCCGCCGCGCCGAGCGTACAGCCCCGAAACTGGAATTTGCCAAGTTTATTGAACGCAACATTCCCAACTTCGAAATCCTGAATGCCGAGGCGTTAGAGATCATCGAGTACAACGCCGAAACGGTTCTTGAAGAAATTGGCGTGAACTTCGTCGATAACCCTGAGGCCTTGCAGCGCTGGCGCGATGTGGGTGCTGATGTTGAAGGGGAGCGTGTTCGCATTCCGCGGGGCCTTGCCCGTAAACTATGTGCAACTGCACCTAGCCGTATTCTCCAACATGCACGCAACCCTGAACGTAATGTCGAGATTGGTGGAAATACCTTGGTGTTGGCCCCTGTTTATGGACCACCGTTTGTGCGTGATCTAGACGGGGGGCGGCGCTATGCCACCATCGCGGACTTTCAGAAATTTGTGAAATTGGGCCACATGTCCAAATGGCTGCATCACTCCGGTGGTACGGTGTGTGAACCGACAGATATTGCCGTGAACAAGCGCCATTTTGATATGCTTTACGCCCATATGACGCTGACGGACAAACCTTTTATGGGGTCTGTGACCGAACCCGTTCGCGCACAAGATTCGGTTGATATGTGCAAAATTTTGTTTGGTGAGCAGTTTGTTGACGACAACACGGTGATGACCAGCCTTATCAACATTAACTCGCCGTTAGTGTTTGACCCGATCATGATGGGCGCGTTGGAGGTGTATGCCGCCAACAATCAAGCCTGCATTATTTCGCCGTTTATCGTTGGCGGGGCAATGGCGCCGGTTTCAGTTGCGGGAACCTTAACGCAAGTCTTGGCCGAGGCATTGGCCGGCATCGCCTATTCCCAAATGATCCGTCCCGGAGCGCCGGTTATTTTCGGGGCATTTGTGACGTCGATCGACATGAATTCAGGTGCGCCGACATTCGGCACGCCGGAGGCTTCCAAAATTCTGTACGGGGCAGGGCAGTTGGCGCGTCGTATGAACCTGCCGTTCCGTTCGGGCGGGGGGCTTTGTGGCTCTAAACTACCCGATGCACAGGCGGGATATGAGACTGCAAATACCTTGAATGCGGCCCTGCTGGGCGGCGTGAATTTCATGCTGCATTCTTGTGGGTGGCTAGAAGGCGGGTTGGTGTCCAGCTTTGAGAAATTCGTGATGGATGCGGATCAATTGGGCGTKCTGCACTCGATYGCTGCGGGCGTTGATATATCCGAAAACGGGCAGGCCATGGGCGCGATTGAAGAGGTTCAACCAGGCGGGCATTACCTTGGATGCGAGCATACCCAAGCGAATTTCAAAACGGCGTTCTGGCGTACCGAAGTGCTTGATTACAAACCCTTTGAGCAATGGAACGAAGAAGGTTCTTACGACACAGTTCAACTAGCTAATATGCGCGTGAAAAAGATGCTTGATGAGTATCAAAAGCCCGCAATTGATCCGGCTATAGACGAGGCATTACTAGCCTACATAGCCAAGAAAAAAGAAAGTATGCCAGACGCGTTTGGCTGATATCAGGCGGCTTGTTGTCGCGGTGCCAGGCCTGCGGCAATAACCATTAACGCGGTCAGGGTGCGTATGTGTTTGCGAACGCAGTAAGCTGCGTCGCATTCAATACGCTCTGCGTTCAGGCGGCGTTCTTCTTCCATTAATGTATCGAAAAGCTGTTGTAGCTTTACGCCGCCCGCTTCCATATTTTTCACCTCAAGGTTTCGACTCCATCGAAATTCACCAATCGCGGCTCGTGCGGCACGGATCAGTAATTTAGGGCGTTGCAATGCGTTTAGCTGGGCTTGTGAATGATGCATGTTTACCTCCATTAGAATTATTAAGCACACAGTCGCACAACCCAAGCGGGTGTTGCGTGATTTTATTTTCACGCGAACGCAGCAGCGTATACACCCACTTGTCGGGCGTAATTAACTAAAAATTTACAATAACAACCTTAGGTAGTTTCACTCTATTTATCTAAAAGGTAGTTAAAAGTTTTGACAAATTGTTTGGATAAAACACCCTGTATCCCACACCCTGATTGGGTTCCCGTTCATGCCAAAACATACCTCATACATGTAAATATGGGCGTAAGCATTCGTGAGTTGGCCCGCATTCAAGGGTGTCATGCTTCGACAATACTGCGGCAAGTTCGAAAATTTGAATCACGGCGCGATGATCCGTTGGTTGACGAAGCACTGAATGATTTGTCCCTAAATACCCACCCTGAAACCGAACCGGAGAACCACCATATGGTCAAAGCTGCATCCCTGACTGAAGCTGACATTGCACGCCACGCTCGCCGCATCTTGCGCCGCCTTTGTGAAACTGGTGCATATCTTCTGATTGCTCCACAAATGGAGGTTGCCGCTGTATTCAAGGAAACCGTGCMGGGGCGCCCGACACGCATTGCCGTGGTCGATCGCAGTTTCGCGCGGGCGTTTGCATTGAAGGAATGGATWKCCGGTGARCAATTGGGGAAGGTSAGCCGGTATARCATTACGGCGACSGGKCGCACCGCCCTGAAACGTATGATCGCCGAAGATMRGCAAGACARGGAGGAGRCYGCGACSACCCCGTTTCARGARCAGCATAAAGAATTCGGCGAGCGKGTYGTKAARATGTACGACGGTTCTGGCCGCAAGAGCGTGCGATTTAATTTCGCGGAAAGCCCGTTGACGTTGTTGGCGCGTAAAAAGGACAAGTCGGGYGCGATGTATTTRTCGCCGGARCTTCTGGAAGCWGGCGAACGCTTRCGCGAGGATTTCGAGCAAGCGCAGCTTGGGCCGCGTGTCGCACAAAACTGGGATCGGTTTTTGACCAACACCAGTGGTGGCTTTAATGGTGGGGCGGAATGTTCGGGGTCCTCGAACGCGCGGGATCGGGTTTCGGGGGCTTTGAAAGCCCTTGGGCCGGGATTGGCGGATGTGGCGTTAAGGGTTTGTTGTTTTCTTGAGGGTATGGAAAAGGCGGAAAAGCGCCTTGGGTGGTCCGCCCGATCCGGCAAGGTTGTTCTGAAAATAGCCTTGCAAAGATTGGCGGACCATTATGGTATCACGGCGGTGGAGCAACGTCGCGCTAGTTAGCCGCCGCGACAATACCTGCGAAGTCGGAAGCTTTTAGTGAAGCGCCACCGACCAAGCCACCATCAACATTGGAAACGGCAAAGATTTCGGCGGCATTGGTTGGTTTTACGGAACCGCCATAAAGCAGTCGGATGCCGTTTCCGATCTCGTCGCCGAAACGGGCGACCAGTTTAGCGCGAAGGTAATCGTGTACCTCGGCCACTTCTTCAAGCGTGGGTGTGCGGCCCGTGCCGATTGCCCATACGGGTTCGTATGCGACAATGGTATTTTCAGCCGTAGTTGCATCAGGCGTGGAGCCATCMAGCTGYCCGCCGATAACGTCCAGYGTTTCGCCTGAATCGCGTTGTGCCTCGGTTTCACCAACACAAACAATAGCTTGCAGTCCTGCACGCCATGCGGCTTGTGTTTTGTTGTTTACCTCGGCGTCCGTTTCGCCATGATCTGCGCGCCGTTCTGAATGCCCAAGGATTACCGCGCCGGCCCCTGCGTCTTTCAGCATTTCTGCCGAAATATCGCCCGTATGCGCGCCGGTTTCATTCCAGTGACAATCCTGACCACCGATGATAATATCGCCAGATATATCGGCCATCGCTGCCACTAAAGTTGCCGGAGGACAGATAATAACGTCGCACGTCGCACCCGCGCTGCTGGCCTTCAAGGCCTCCAATTCAGCTATAGACGCCTTCAGGCCATTCATTTTCCAATTACCGGCGGCAACTTTACGACGCATATTCATACTCCTGTAGGGATTTTGGTTTTACATATCTGCAAATTTGATGGATTCTCCGCAGCCACAAGCCTCGGTTACGTTCGGGTTCTTGAACGAGAATCCGGCCTCGAGCAGAGAAACTTTGTAATCAATTTCGGTTCCAAACAGGAACATCTGCGCCATCGGGGCGATCATCACGCGGGCGCCGTTGTATTCGATAACCTCGTCGTTTGGATCAACTTCTTCGACGTAGTCCATGGTGTATTCCATGCCCGCACAGCCACCTTTTTTGATGCCGATCCGCAGGCCTTTTTTTTCTCCGTCACCCATCAGGCTGGAGATTTGCGTGGCGGCGGCATCCGTCATGGTAACGGCTTGTTTTCCGGGAATTCCAAACATCAGTTTTCCTCCTGTGCGGCGGGTATTATTGCTTCGATCTTGGCGCTCAAATCGGCATTCAATGCGGAAATCGCGTCAGTTATTTCAGAATAGTCAGCGGCCCAGGCCATCGGAATGGCATCAATCTTGGCTTCCAACGCGATTAACGCATTGCTAAAATCCGCCAATTGTTGGGTTTGGGCAGCTTCCATTGCGCTGATCGCAGAGGCTAGGTTTTCGTTCGCCTCCATTAACGCTTTGTTAGTCATACCCTGTTGCTCGGTCTGCGTCGTCTGTTCGGCGCGGTAGGATTTAACCACACGATCATTGTTCAGGTAAATCAGACCACCGGCGACAATCGCCCCGACAATAGCCGAGACGCTAACGCGGTAGACCAGATTTTGAACAAGGCCAGCCATTACATGAACCCCAATTCCAAACGGGCTTCATCAGACATCATGTCCATGCCCCATTGTGGCTCCCAAACCAGTTCGACGTTTACCGTTTTTACACCGGCAATCGGGGTGATGGCATCCGCAACCCAGCCCGGCATTTCGCCAGCCACAGGGCAACCGGGGGCCGTTAGGGACATCTTAACTTCCACGTGCGACTCGTCATTGATGTCGATCGTATAGATCAGGCCGAGGTCGTAGATATTAACCGGAACCTCTGGGTCGTGGACGGTACGGCACGCCTCGACGATGGTTTCGTACAAGGGGTGATCTGTTGTCGACGGGGCGATTAGCGGTGTGCCCTCCATGGGCATTTCGGCGTTGGCATTCATGGTTTCTCAATCCTTTTCGGAATTCCTGACTAAACATATAGGGTATAAGAATGCACACGTCTAGATGACGGCAGGGCTTGAAACTGCGGCAAATTTGGGGTTGAACGCGCGGTAAGCCCAAAAAGTCAGGAAAATAAGTGAAAAACGTATCGTTTAAAATCAACCAAACACAAGGAAAAGCCCGCACAGGTGTGCTGCACACACCGCGTGGCGACATCCGCACACCGGCATTTATGCCTGTAGGGACTGCCGCAACCGTGAAAGCGATGATGCCGGAAAGCGTGGCAGCCACGGGGGCTGATATCCTTTTGGGCAACACCTATCACCTGATGTTGCGCCCCACCGCTGAGCGGATCGAGCGTTTGGGCGGGCTTCACAAATTTATGAACTGGGATAAACCGATTTTGACAGATTCGGGTGGTTTTCAGGTGATGAGCCTCGCAGGATTACGCAAGCTGACCGAGGATGGCGTGAAATTCAAATCCCATATTGACGGGTCCGAACACAACCTGACGCCGGAACGGTCGATGGAAATTCAACGGATGCTCGGCAGCGATATCGTCATGTGTTTTGATGAATGCACGCCGTACCCCGCGGAACCGGATATTGTGGCGGATTCGATGCGGATGTCGATGAGGTGGGCGCAACGATCCAAAGATGCGTTTGGCGACCGGCCTGATCATGCATTGTTTGGCATTCAGCAGGGCAGTACGTTGCCAGAAATGCGCAAGGAAAGTTCCGAGGCGTTGAAATCCATCGGGTTTGACGGCTACGCCATCGGCGGTCTGGCTGTGGGCGAGGGGCAGGAAGCCATGTTTGATGTGCTGGATTATGCGCCTGGGATGCTGCCTGCGGACAAGCCGCGTTATTTGATGGGCGTTGGCAAACCGGATGACATCGTCGGGGCCGTTCAGCGCGGCGTTGATATGTTTGATTGTGTTTTACCATCGCGATCTGGCCGCACGGGGCAGGCGTTAACGCGGATGGGGGCGGTGAATTTGCGTAATGCCCGCCACATTGATGACCCACGCCCGCTTGATGAAGAATGCACCTGCCCGACGTGCCAGAGCTATTCTCGGGCGTATCTGCACCATGTTCATAAATCCAAAGAGATTATCGCCAGCATGCTGCTGACGTGGCACAATTTGCATTACTATCAAGAACTCATGCAGGGATTACGTGCGGCGATTGCAGGGGGAACGCTTGATGATTTCGCGGCGGCCTTTTATGCGCGGCGCGAAATTGGCGATATCCCTGTGCTTTGAGAATGGGGTGAATAGGCGCATAATGCGGGAACAAAACCGGACCACATCTAATTTATCCTCTTGAAACCCTGCGCGGCGCACTCCAAGTTATATGAAACAATGGAAGCGCTGCTATCGCCAGATAACTGGGTCGGAGTGTTTTGCAGAAATAAGGAATACCGATGTCAGATTCAAACAGCGTTACCTATCCGGTTCTCCCGCTTCGGGATATTGTTGTTTTCCCTAACATGATCGTGCCGCTTTTTGTTGGCCGCGAAAAATCCGTCCGCGCCCTCGAAGAGGTAATGCAGGACGACAAACAAATACTTCTTTCCAGCCAGAAAGACGCGGGCGAGGATGAGCCGACTACCGATTCCATCAACGAAACCGGCGTTTTGGCCAACGTGCTGCAACTGCTGAAATTGCCCGACGGAACCGTTAAGGTTCTGGTCGAGGGCAAACAACGTGTTCTAATCACACGGTTTCTGGAGAATGACGAATATTTCGAGGCCGAGGCCATGCTGGTCGAAGAGGGCGAGGCTGAATCCGATTTGGTAACCGCACTTTCTCGGTCCGTGACCGATACGTTTGAGCGCTATGCACGCTTGAACAAAAACGTGCCGGAAGATGCGTTATCTGCCGTGCAAGAAGCCGCCGATGCGATCAAGCTGGCAGATACCGTTGCAGGACACCTTGGTGTCTCAATTGGCGAAAAGCAGAACCTGTTGGAAATCACGGACGTTTCCCAGCGGCTAGAAAAAATTCTTGAGTTGATGCAAAGCGAGCTTTCAGTCTTGAAGGTAGAGAAGCAGATCAAATCACGCGTCAAAACCCAGATGGAGCGCACGCAGCGTGAATATTATCTGAACGAACAGATGAAAGCTATCCAGAAGGAACTTGGCGATGGCGAAGAAGGCCAGAGCGAGATTGGCGAGTTGGAAGACCGCATCGCGGAAGTTAAGCTGTCTAAAGAGGCCAAAGAGAAGGTCGATGGCGAACTGAAGAAGCTGAAAAACATGTCGCCAATGTCGGCGGAAGCTACGGTTGTTCGCAACTACCTCGATTGGGTTTTGTCGATCCCTTGGGGCAAGCGCAGCCGCGTCAAAAAAGACCTGAACAAAGCGCAGGCGGTTCTGGATCAGGATCACTACGGCCTTGAAAAGGTTAAAGAACGCATCGTTGAATATCTAGCCGTGCAGCAACGCAGCCAGAAGATGAAAGGCCCAATCTTGTGTCTTGTCGGCCCTCCGGGTGTTGGTAAGACTTCGTTAGGGAAGTCTGTGGCCAAAGCGACGGGGCGCGAATTTATTCGCATCAGCCTTGGTGGCGTGCGCGACGAATCCGAAATTCGCGGGCATCGTCGCACATACATTGGTTCCATGCCGGGCAAAATCATCCAGTCGATGAAAAAGGCCAAAACGATCAATCCGCTTATCCTTCTCGACGAGATTGACAAGATGGGGCAGGATTATCGCGGCGACCCTGCCAGCGCTATGCTTGAGGTTCTGGATCCAGAGCAAAACAGCACGTTCATCGACCATTATATGGAGGTTGAATACGATCTTAGCCATGTGATGTTCCTGACCACCGCGAACTCCTACAACATGCCGCGCCCGTTGCTGGACCGGATGGAGATTATCACGCTGGCCGGTTACACCGAGCTGGAAAAAACCGAGATTGCGAAACAGCATCTGATCGAAAAGCAGATCAAAGGTCACGGTTTGAAGAAGGGTGAGTTTACCCTTCAGGATGACGCATTGCTTGATATCGTGCGGTACTACACCCGCGAGGCTGGCGTGCGGAACCTTGAGCGCGAAATTGCCAAGTTGTGTCGTAAAGCGGTGACAGAAATCGTGATGAAGCGTGCCGAAACTGTAACGGTTACCAGCGAAAATATCGCTGATTTCCTTGGTGTTCGCCGTTTCAAATTTGGTCTGGCTGAGGAAAAAGATCAAGTTGGTGTCGTTACTGGCCTTGCATGGACAGAAGTGGGCGGCGATCTATTGCAGATTGAAGCGCTGCGTCTTCCCGGTAAAGGCCGCATGAAAACCACTGGTAAACTTGGCGATGTGATGAAGGAATCAATCGAGGCTGCGGCCAGTTTCGTGCGCTCCAAATCCACAACGTTGGGTATCAAACCGCCAGAGTTTGAAAAAATCGACATCCACGTTCACGTGCCTGAAGCTGCGACGCCAAAAGACGGGCCAAGTGCGGGTGTAGGTATGGTGACATCCATCGTGTCAGTGCTGACAGGTATTCCGGTGCGTCGCGATATCGCCATGACAGGCGAGGTGACGTTGCGCGGTAATGTTTTGCCAATCGGTGGTTTGAAAGAAAAGCTGCTGGCGGCCCTTCGTGGTGGAATTACCACGGTGCTTATCCCTGCGGATAACGAAAAAGATCTGACCGAGATTCCTGATATCATCACCGATGGCCTAAAAATTATTCCTGTGTCCGATGTGATGGATGTTCTGGAAATTGCCCTTACCCGCATGCCCGAATCCATTGAATGGGACGAGGAGGTCGAGGCGGCCAAGGCTGCGGCGCTGGCTTCGACCAAGGAAACAGCAGGCGGCGCAACCGCACATTAAGCACTAATTTACTTCTTGAAACGGGCCGCGGAAATCTGGCGGCCCGTTTTATTTTGTAGCGTGCAAAAAAATCCGAAAATTGCGGGTAGAATTGTAAACTAGCACTTGCCGCCCTCGAAAATACGGTTTATCAGCCTCCCACGGAATGGGTGATTAGCTCAGTTGGTAGAGCGCTTCCTTTACACGGAAGATGTCGGGAGTTCGAGCCTCTCATCACCCACCATTTCCCCACCAAACGAAGGCTACAGTTTCCCGCAGCCCTCGTGAGTTTTCCTCAGCTTTTGGGTTTGTACCTAAGCAAGCGTAGCGCGTTAATTGTGACCAGCACTGTGGCGCCCGTGTCGGCAAATATCGCCATCCACAATGTCGTAATACCGAACAAGGTTGTGACCAGGAACACCGCCTTCAAGCCCAGCGCAATTGTGATGTTCTGGTAGATATTTTTCATTGTAACCCGTGACAGGTCGATCAAGGCCGGAACATCGGAAACCTTTTCTTGCAACAACACAGCATCGGCGGTTTCGATAGCCACGTCCGTGCCACCACCCATGGCGATACCGACATCGGCCCTTGCTAGGGCAGGGGCGTCGTTGATGCCATCACCGACCATTGCGACTGTGCCTTCGCTCGCGAGCTTGGTAATATAGTTCAACTTGTCTTCGGGCATCATCTCGGCCTTCACCTTGATTCCCAACTGATCTGCCAGTGCCTTGCCGGTCAGGGCATTGTCACCCGTCAGCATGATGGGCATGACCCCCATTTCGACCAAACGCGCAGTTGCCCGTTTAGCATCTTCGCGTAATTCGTCCCGGATCGCGATCAACCCAAGGGCTTCGGTGTCGCGCAAAACGACCGTAACTGTTTTGCCTGACGCCTCAAGACTATGGATCGTTTGCATATTGGCATCCGAGATTTCCGCCAGGCTTTCGGCGTAACGGGGCGAAGCCACGGTGATAGTTTTACTTTCTATAATTGCTTGTACGCCGCGCCCTTGAAGGGCTTTTGAATCTGACGCATCGGGAATTGTAAGCCCCGCGGCCTTTTCAACAATAGCCAAGGCCAATGGGTGTGACGAGCCAGCCTCAACCGCTGCTGCCAGCCTAAGCACTTCCTGCTCGTCACCACCAAAGGCTTGCACATCCGTAACTTGCGGAGTGCCTTGTGTCAGCGTGCCGGTTTTATCGAAGGCCACGCGGGTAACTTTGCCTATGGCTTCCAATACCGCGCCACCTTTTATCAACAAGCCTTGACGTGCGCCCGCGGAAATGCCGGAGGTAACGGCCGCTGGCGTGGAAAGAACCAATGCACAAGGGCAACCGATAAGTAGGATCGCCAGCCCTTTATATATCCATGTGGATAGGTCTGCGCCGACTGCCAGTGGTGGCACGAAAGCGATCAGGGCCGCGACCACGATGACCCCGGGGGTGTAGTAGGTGCTGAATTTGTCGATAAAGCGCGCGGTCGGGGATTTGCTGGCTTCTGCTTCCTCGACCATCCGCAATATTCGCGCGATGATGTTGTTGTCGGCGGTCGCCGTTGTCTGAACGCGTACCAGACCATCTGCGTTAACCGAACCAGCATAGACATTGTCACCGCTGTTTTTGTTCTTGGGGATGGATTCGCCCGTGATGCTGGCTTCGTTGAACGAGGATGCACCCTCAACGATTTCGCCGTCCGCAGGAACATACCCGCCTGGGCGGACCTCCACGATGTCTCCGATTTCGAGGGCTGTGGCGGGAACCTCGCGTACACTCCCGTCGATTATCAGAAGGGCGGTTTTAGGCACTAGATCTGCTAATGCCTCCACCGAACGGCGTGCTTTCATTGCGGCGATCATTTCCAGAAGCTCGCCGATCAGGAACAGGAATACAACGATTGCGGCTTCAGCAGATTCGTCGATGAAAATTGCACCGATGACGGCAATGGTTACCAGCGTTTCAATGGTGAAGGGGTGCCCCGCCAATGCGCTCATCACCGCTTTCTTAGCCAGTGGAATCAGCGCAAGTAAGCCTGCGGCGGTAAAAACGTAAGACGCGTATTCTGGTAAGGCGAAAGATAGAACTGTTGCGATTGCCAGCAACGTGCCGGAAGCAATAACCAACTGCCCCTTGCGGGTTTGCCACCAGGTTTGCGGCGCGGGGCGGGGGGCGTCTTGCGAGACGATTCTGTAWCCAAGCTTCTCGATTGCGCGTGTGACTTTGGGTTCAAGTTCGGATGCGTTGGGGAATTCCAGTTTCAGCTTCTGGCTGGTGTAATTCAGCGTTGCATTTTCAACACCCGGAAGCGAACAAACCGCACCCTCTACTTTGCTTGCGCAACTAGGGCAGTCCATTCCGTCTATTTTTAATACCAGACTATCAGCCATAACGTGATTCTCTCCGAAATCTGTAAATTTGAGCCGTTATACGACCTCTAGTTGCTATAGCTTCAAGCTGTTTTGGAAATTATTTCAAACCCTGTCGCAATCCACTTGACGCGCCATAGGTGCAACAGTAGAACGCCCTCAGCCAAGGCTAATGCCGTGGCTAAAAAGGCAAATGCGCGGTTGTAGCTCAGTTGGTTAGAGTACCGGCCTGTCACGCCGGGGGTCGCGGGTTCGAGTCCCGTCAACCGCGCCATTGCCATCCCGGTCGCAAGACCACATGCGCGGTTGTAGCTCAGTTGGTTAGAGTACCGGCCTGTCACGCCGGGGGTCGCGGGTTCGAGTCCCGTCAACCGCGCCACTTACCCTTAAAATATTGTAGCACATTAATATTTCGTCTGATAACGTGCGGATTATGTTGTTCAATTCTGAAGGAAATCTCATGTTTAAGAAATCGTTACTGGCCGCTGTTGCCCTTATTCTTGCCCCGCTTGGCGCTAATGCGCAGGCGCTGGTTGATGCATCGGATGTCGACATTATTGCGGCCTTGATTCAAGAAGAGGGTTATCGCGCTGTCGTCAGCATTGATGGTGTCGGCGATCCAAAGATCACGTCTTCGGCCAACGGGTATGAGTTTGTGGTATACTTTTACGGTTGTACAGACGGTGACAATTGCCGCGATGTGCAGTTTAGCGTCAGCTTCGATATGGAAGACGGGATGTCGTTAACGCGCGCTCAAGATTTCAATCTGGAAAAACGCTGGGTGAAAGTTTACCTCAATGAAGAAAGTGACCCGCTTCTTGAGATGGACGTTAACCTTTACGGCGGTGTTTCTGCGACAAACTTCAAAGATACCCTCGACTGGTGGGTTATCCTGATGGACGATTTTATCGAATTCATCGACTTTTAAGATATCTAACAAGTTAACTTTGAAGGGCGCGGTTTAATTCGCGCCCTTTTTCATTTGCGAAACTTCGCAAGAATGTAATCCAGTGAAATTGGCCCGCCACCCTTGATTACAAGTACTAGCAACAAGAATACCCACATTAGTCGTTGGTCCATGATCAGCCCGTATGGAAAGCGGTCAAACATGGCCCCGATGGTCTTGGCATCAGCATTGTGGCCGTAAATATCGACAAAACTCATCATTGCGATAAACCCGATCATTCCAACACTGGCGAGGCGGGTGAACAGGCCAAGTGCGATCATAGCGGGCAGGATGAATTCCGCATATGTGCCAAACAGTACCACCAGAGTGTCGAATCCAGACATAAGGCTTGCATCATAGCCGAGGGATTCAAACTTCTTCGGGAAAATCTGGGCGTAGGCTCCGAACGCAGGAGAGAAAATGCTGTCACCAATTTTGGTTTTACCGGAGGCCCAGAAAAACAACAGCGTTACCGAGGTAAATGTAAGGCGCGCAGCTGTGGTAAGGAACCACGGGCCAAGGATGTTGGAGATTACCGTGAAAATACGGTCGTGAAGGTTAAGAATAAACTGCAWTATGWGTCCCTTTAATTTATATCTGTAATCAAGCCTGCGGAAAGCAGCTCGGTAAGGTTTCCGGCTAAATCAAATTCCGGTTGCGCCCCTTTGGCTTTGTCCATGGCGACGCCCAGCGGGTCTGTGTTTAAGGATTCGACAAACACCGCAGTGCCTGCGGTCGGGTTTTGCATTATCAAGTCGTCAGCGGGACGCGAGACCATGGTGATTTCGCGCGCCTCGCCAATTGGGGATTTGTCCTCGGTACTGTTGTAGCGCCAGATTGAAAACACTGGGTAACGGGACCGGATAATGTGCAATGACGGGTGCAAGGTGATCCGCGCGTCGTAAAGTTTGGTGCCGTCGAGGTTCCCCAATTTTTCTGGCGCACACGGGGCGGCGYCTGCGGCGTGGTACGCATGGCGGCGTGCCAGCTCAACCCGTGCCACATCGGGCAGGTAACCAAGGTGTGCGGCAGGCGGGAACTTCGTTAAGAATTTAGGGAAGTCTTCACCATAATAAATCATTAACGGTGATTTCGGGGGGTGTTTACGAACGTGTACACCGGCCATTGCATCGAAGAACTCTTTTCCGACAATGGTTTGTATCACAGGGTAAGCAGCGGCCAATGCCTCCGTCAGGCTGACGACAACATTGTTGCGATAAACATCGTAACGTTTGCCTGCTGCGCGCCCATTGGGGCCAATGACACCTTCGGGTGTGGGCAGGGTTGGGTCCAACAGGCCCTTGGCGAATTCGGTTTGCATCTGATCAGGCCGCTTTGGTTTGACGGTTAAGGATGGCGTCAGCAAGGTGCGCCTCGTGTGCCAGCACGGGCCATTCGGGGATATCGTTATCCCACTCGATCAATGTTGGCAGTGGTCCGGTACGTTTGATTAAGGTCTCATAAAGGTGCCAAACGGGGTCAACGACGGGGGCATTATGACTGTCGATCAGCAATGGATCACCAAAATCATCGGTTTGCGCATCATGGCCGCCAAGATGCACCTCTCCGATGTGTTCAACTGGAAAACCCGAAAGGTATTCCTCAGCCGAGGTTTGTTGGTTGGTGTTCGACACATAAATATTGTTAACGTCTAGCAATAACCCGCACCCCGTTCGCGTTACGATTTCAGTAAGGAATTCGATTTCGCTCATCGTGGATTGTTCAAACATCACGTAAACGGAGGGGTTTTCTAACAGCATCTGTCGCCCGATGACGTCTTGGACTTGGTTGATGTGTTCAATCACAGTGTTAACCGTCGCTTGTGTGTAGGGCGCTGGTAACAAATCGTTAAGAAAACCGATATCATGTGTGGACCATGCCAGATGTTCAGAGAACAGGGCAGGGTTTAGCCAATCAACGAGCTTTTTGAGCCGGGCAAGATGTTCTTTATCCAGCGGCCCTTCAGACCCGATGGAAAGGCCAACACCGTGGCATGAAATAGGAAAGCGTTCGCGTAAATAGCGAAGCTGGGCGATTTGCGGTCCGCCATCACCCATATAGTTTTCAGCGTGGATTTCCAGCCAACCGATTGTGTCAGGTTCAGCCAGTATTTCGTCAAGATGTTTTTGTTTATATCCAACACCCGCGCGGGCGGGGATAGTGTTTGCAATCTGGTTCATCTTGACCCCTTAACAGGTATGGGTTCGCGTCCAAAGCCGCGAACCCTAGATTGTTATGCAGGAATATCACGTTCCAATGCTTCAAGCGAGCCGTTGCGGGCTGTGCCGTCGCTGCTTGCAGGCAATTCCATAGTTGTGCAGGAACCCGCTGGGACCAAAGACCAAGCATTGCCTTGATAGTCTACACTGGCCGAGCCCGCGCATGTTGTGCCGGGACCGGCTGCACAGTCATTTTGGCCAGCTAAAGACACACCGAAGCATTTCTCTTTGTCACCAGCCGCAGTTGCCGTGCTTGTTTGTGCAACGAGTGCGGAAGCAATGGCGCTAGCCAAAGCAACAGTTTTGAGTACAGTATTAGACATATAATATCCCCTTTAAGAGTTTTAATTCGTGTGCCGATAATCGACATAGAATGGCTAGCCGATAGACATGCTGTTAATCCACACACAAACCCGTGAAATCACGGATGCTTGATTGAGCGTTATAATTCGCCGGAATTTTGTTATAATTACGCTTCATAATGAAATAATATGGGAGTACCTGTAATACTTGCCTGGCGGTATGCATTTGTATGCAAATAAGGCTGCTGAAGCTGCCACGTTTGGGCTGTGCGCCACAAGACGCGGAGTTTCTGGTAAATAACTGTATAGTTTCTTATACTTTCAAGGCCTCCGTCTGTTGACCTCTAATAAGGCGAGGAGTAAACCTCAATCGACTCAATTGCGTTGATCTAATACAGATTCAGGAGTGCCATTTTGGAAGACCTTCTACTAGAATACCTTCCCATTCTTATTTTCTTTGGATTGGCTGTGGCGTTGGCCATAGTTCTTTCACTCTCGGCGGTGATCGTTGCGGTTCGAAATCCTGATCCTGAAAAAACTTCGGCCTATGAGTGCGGGTTCAATCCGTTTGATGATTCCCGCATGCGCTTTGATGTGCGGTTTTATCTGGTGGCCATCCTGTTCATTATTTTCGACCTCGAAATTGCATTCCTTTTCCCTTGGGCCGTCGCGTTCAAGGATGTGGGGCTGTTCGGGTTCTGGTCGATGATCGTATTTTTGGCAGTCCTTACCATCGGATTTGCTTATGAGTGGAAGAAGGGTGCCTTGGAATGGGATTAACCGCGTTGAATGCCGCTGGTGGTGACAAGGATTTCGCCACTAAAGCGTTGAATGACCAGTTGGCCGATAAAGGCTTTCTTCTGACATCAACCGAAGACATTATCAGTTGGGCCCGTACGGGTTCCTTGCACTGGATGACGTTCGGTTTGGCGTGTTGTGCCGTTGAGATGATCCACACTTCTATGCCGCGCTACGATCTAGAGCGTTTTGGTACAGCACCGCGCGCTTCCCCGCGCCAATCCGATTTGATGATTGTGGCGGGAACGCTGACTAATAAAATGGCACCCGCTCTGCGTAAGGTTTACGACCAGATGCCGGAGCCACGCTATGTGCTTTCCATGGGGTCTTGTGCGAATGGCGGCGGGTATTACCACTATTCCTATTCCGTGGTTCGAGGCNNTGACCGTATTGTTCCGGTTGACGTTTATGTGCCAGGTTGCCCACCTACAGCCGAAGCATTGATGTATGGCCTTTTGCAGTTGCAGCGGAAAATCCGTCGCACTGGCACGATTGCAAGGTAGGGGGCTGATATGAGCGAAGCGCTTAAAGATCTGGCCGCTGTACTTGAGGCCAAACAGTCGGATGCGGTTGTATCCTCCTCGATTGATTTTGATGAACTTACGGTTGTTGTAACCAACGCCGGTTTGCTGGATTTCATTGATTTCCTAAAAGGAAATTCATCTTGTCAGTTCACAACACTTGTGGACATCACTGCCGTTGACTATCCGGGGCGTGAAAAACGTTTCGAGGTTGTTTACCACTTCTTGTCGATGGTCGTTAACCAGCGCATCCGCGTGAAGGTTATGGTCGAAGAAGATGAGCAAGTTGAATCGATCACCTCGTTCCATGCTTGTGCCAACTGGTTTGAGCGCGAAGCCTTTGATATGTACGGCATTCTGTTCGCTAACCACCCAGATTTACGTCGCCTACTGACGGATTACGGGTTTGAGGGGCATCCCCTGCGGAAGGACTTCCCAACGACCGGATATGTCGAGATGCGCTACGACGAAGTCGAGAAACGCTGTATTTACGAACCTGTGAAACTGACACAGGAATACCGCCAATTCGATTTCATGTCTCCATGGGAGGGTGCCGAATACATCCTGCCGGGTGACGAGAAGAAGGACACCTAAGACATGGACGGATCAAACGGTAACACTATTGGTATAGACGAAAAAGTTCGTAACTTTTCGATTAATTTCGGACCACAACACCCTGCGGCGCACGGCGTTTTGCGTATGGTGCTGGAACTCGACGGCGAAATTGTTGAACGCGCTGACCCGCATATCGGCCTGCTGCATCGCGGCACCGAAAAGCTGATGGAAAGCCGGACATATTTGCAGAATCTGCCGTATTTTGATCGGCTGGATTACGTAGCCCCGATGAATCAGGAGCACGCTTGGTGTTTGGCAATTGAAAAGCTGACAGGCGTTGAAGTGCCGCGCCGCGCCAGCCTGATCCGTGTTTTGTATTCAGAACTTGGGCGTATCGCGAACCACCTTATGAACGTCGGCTCGCAAGCGCTGGACGTTGGCGCGTTGACGCCAAACCTTTGGGGGTTTGACCAGCGTGAAAGCCTGATGATTTTCTATGAACGGGCTTGTGGCGCGCGTCTGCACGCTAACTATTTCCGCCCCGGTGGTGTGCATCAGGATTTACCTGAAAAACTGATTGCCGACATTCAAACGTGGACCGAACAGTTCGAACCGTTCTTGCAAGATTTCGAAGGCCTGTTAACTGAAAACCGTATTTTCAAGCAGCGCAACGTCGATATCGCCGTCGTTACCAAGCAAGACGTGTTTGATTGGGGCCTTAACGGCGTCATGGCGCGCTCAGCCGGTTTTGCGTGGGATCTGCGCCGCTCGCAGCCGTATGAATGCTATAACGAGCTGGAATTCAAGATTCCGGTTGGTAAGAATGGCGACTGTTATGATCGCTACTTGATGCGCCTCGAAGAGATGCGTGAAAGCATCAAGATCATGCAGCAATGCATTGTTAAACTTGGGGAATGTAAGGGCGAAGACGTTCTTGCACGTGGTAAATTAACCCCACCAAAGCGCGCGGACATGAAAACCTCGATGGAAGCATTGATCCACCACTTCAAACTTTATACCGAAGGGTTCCATGTTCCAGCCGGCGAAGTTTACGCGGCAGTCGAGGCCCCCAAAGGCGAGTTTGGCGTGTATCTGGTGGCCGATGGGTCAAACAAACCCTACAAAGCCAAAATTCGTGCGCCCGGCTATCTGCATCTGCAAGCCGTCGATCACCTCGCAACCGGCCACCAGTTGGCTGATGTTGCTGCCATTATTGGCACAATTGACATCGTTTTCGGGGAGATAGACCGTTAATGCTACGCCGCCTTCATTCAGAACAACCTGATAGTTTCGCATTCACCGCGGCAAATCAGGCGTGGGCCGAAGCCCAGTTAACCAAATTCCCTGAGGGGCGTCAGGCTTCGGGCGTGATCCCGTTGTTATGGCGCGCACAGGAACAAGAAGGTTGGCTGTCAAAACCCGCCATCGAATCTATCGCAGATATGCTGGGCATGGCATATATTCGTGTGTTGGAAGTTGCCACGTTCTACTTTATGTTCCAGTTGAAACCTGTTGGTTCTGTTGCACATATTCAGATTTGCGGCACAACAAGCTGCATGCTGTGTGGGTCTGAGGATCTGATTGGAATCTGCCAAGAAGTGATTGCCAAAAATGCGCATGAAATCAGCGCCGACGGCAAATTCAGCTGGGAAGAGGTCGAATGTCTTGGCGCATGTACCAACGCTCCAATGGCGCAAATTGGTAAGGATTATTACGAAGACCTTACCGCTGAAAAGTTTCGCGACCTTTTGAAAGCTTTTGAAAACGGTGAGGTTCCGACACCCGGCCCGCAAAATGGTAGGTTCGCAGCTGAACCTTTGGGTGGTTTGACAAGTCTGAAAGATAAGACGGGCGAGGCCGCTAATGGCTCCGTCGCGCTGGCAAATGCGCTTGGCGATACCATCAAGCGTATTCAGGGTGATGAAGTCCCGATTATCACTAAGCCTAAACCCAAAACGAAAACTGCTGCTGCTGCGGGGCAAGGACCAACGATGCTGGACGGTCCGCGTGAAGGTGGCGGCGACGATTTGAAAAAAATCAAAGGCGTTGGTCCTAAACTAGAGGCCGATTTGAACGACAAAGGTGTTTGGCATTACGACCAAATCGCCGCTTGGACTGAGGCCGAGGTTAAATGGGCGGATGATAACCTTGTGAAATTCAAGGGTCGCGTCAGCCGTGATGATTGGGTTGGCCAAGCAAAACTGTTGGCCGAAGGTGGCGACACGGCGTTTTCGAAGAAAGTAGACAAGGGCGACGTTTATTAACGCCTAACTAGGAGATTGAAGTGAGCAATAGTACCGACCAGCAAAAAGCACAGACACGATTGGCCTCAATCGTGATCTTGGTGGCTATGTTGGGGTGGATGTTGGTCAGTTTTATCGGTGGAAAATTGGGTCTTCCAACGCGTTTCGCGTTTCTGGCAGACTTCGCGGCCATAGGGGCATTTGCCTGGGCGCTGATTGTTTTGTTTAAGGTTTGGCGGCAACGCCAAGAAGGAGAGTAAGATGCTCGACGACAAGGACCGTATATTTACGAACCTTTACGGTATGCACGATCGCAGCCTTGCAGGCGCGCGGGCGCGTGGCCACTGGGACGGAACCGCTGGATATATCCAGAACGGGCGCGACTGGGTTGTCGATCAGGTTAAGGCTTCCGGCCTTCGTGGTCGTGGCGGCGCGGGTTTCCCGACGGGTCTGAAATGGTCTTTTATGCCTAAAGAAAGCGATGGCCGTCCGTCTTATCTTGTGGTCAACGCAGATGAATCCGAGCCGGGAACCTGTAAAGACCGTGAAATCATGCGTCATGATCCGCACACGCTGATCGAAGGGTGCTTGATCGCAGGTTTCGGTATGGGCGCCAATGCTGGTTACATCTATATCCGCGGAGAGTTCATCCGCGAACGCGAGGCTTTACAGATCGCGATTGACGAATGCTATGACGCGGGTTTGCTGGGCAAAAACGCGGCGGGGTCCGGTTGGGATTTCGACCTTTATCTGCACCACGGTGCGGGCGCGTATATTTGCGGTGAAGAAACGGCACTTTTGGAAAGTCTTGAGGGCCGCAAAGGCATGCCGCGGATGAAACCGCCATTCCCTGCGGGCGCTGGCCTGTACGGTGCGCCGACGACCGTTAACAATGTTGAATCAATTGCGGTTGTCCCGACAATTTTACGGCGCGGCGCGGATTGGTTTACCTCCATGGGGCGGCCAAATAATCACGGCACAAAACTTTTCGGGATTTCGGGCCACGTCAACAACCCCTGTGTGGTTGAAGAAAGCATGTCGATCCCGCTGGAAGAGCTGCTCGATAAGCATTGCGGCGGTGTTCGCGGTGGTTGGAAAAACCTTAAGGCGGTCATTCCGGGCGGTTCGTCCGTTCCGCTTTTGCCTGCCGACATTGCCAAAGACGCCATTATGGATTTTGACTGGTTGCGCGAGCAACAGTCAGGTCTGGGCACGGCGGCGGTGATCGTCATGGATCAGTCCACCGACGTTATCAAAGCGATCTGGCGGTTGGCTAAATTCTATAAACACGAAAGCTGCGGTCAGTGTACGCCGTGCCGTGAAGGTACGGGATGGATGATGCGGGTTATGGACCGCCTGGTAACAGGCGAGGCCGAGCTTGAGGAAATTGACATGCTTCTTAGCGTAACCAAACAGGTCGAGGGGCACACAATTTGCGCGCTCGGCGATGCAGCGGCTTGGCCCATTCAAGGTCTGGTCCGGCATTTCCGTAACGAGATCGAAGATCGGATTAAATATCAAAAAACGGGCCGTGTAAGCTCGATTGCGGCGGAGTAGGGCGATGTCTGACCTCAAAAAAATCATAATCGACGACCAAGAAGTCGAAGTCGATGGTGCGATGACCATTCTGCAAGCAGCCGAAGTTGCGGGCATCGAAATTCCGCGTTTCTGTTACCATGAACGCCTGACTATCGCTGGCAATTGCCGCATGTGTCTGGTTGAAGTCGTCGGTGGCCCACCGAAGCCTGCTGCATCTTGTGCCATGCAGGTCCGTGACTTACGTCCGGGGCCAGAGGGTCAACCGCCTGTTGTTAAAACTAAATCTCCGATGGTCAAAAAGGCCCGCGAAGGGGTCATGGAGTTTATGCTTCTGAACCACCCGCTCGACTGCCCGATATGTGATCAGGGTGGCGAGTGTGACTTGCAGGATCAGGCCATGGCTTATGGCGTTGATTTTTCGCGTAGCCGCGAGGCGAAACGCTCTGTCGAGGATCTTGATCTCGGGCCGCTTGTCGCGACGACGATGACGCGCTGTATTTCCTGTACGCGTTGCGTGCGTTTTACCACTGAAGTTGCCGGTCTTACCGTGATGGGGCAGACAGGGCGCGGGGAAGATGCCGAAATTACGACCTATCTGAATTGCACGCTCGACAGTAATCTTCAGGGCAATATCATTGATTTGTGTCCGGTTGGCGCGCTGACCTCCAAACCATATGCGTTTTCTGCCCGCCCGTGGGAATTGAAGAAAACCGAAACGATTGACGTGATGGACGCGCTTGGTTCCAACATTCGTGTGGATACCAAAGGCCGCGAAGTTATGCGGATCGTGCCGCGCAACCATGACGGCGTGAACGAAGAATGGATTTCCGACAAGACCCGTTTCATCTGGGATGGATTGCGTCGCCAGCGCCTCGATACGCCGTATGTGCGGGTTGATGGGAAGCTAGCAAAGGCCAGTTGGGCTGAGGCTTTTGCGGCCATTAAAACTGCAAGTGAAGGCAAGAAGGTTGCAGCGATTGCTGGCGATTTGGCCTCGACCGAAGCGATGTATGCCCTCAAAGGTATGATCGACGGTAATGTTGAGTGCCGCGTTGATGGGGCCTATTTGCCGATTGGTGATCGGGGTGGATACGTTGGTACGGCGACGATTGAAGATATCGACAACGCGCAAATGATCCAGTTAATCGGCACGAACCCTCGGACTGAAGCACCAGTGCTGAATGCGCGCATTCGCAAGGCATGGCTGAACGGTGCGATGATCGGTGTTGTCGGTGAACAGGCTGACCTGACGTACGAATATGCCTATGTTGGCGATGATCGTTCGGCTTTGCAGATGCTGGCAGACAAGGAAATCGGCCCAGCCAAGGATATGAATACGGTTGTGATTATCGGGCAGGGTGCCTTGACTGGTAAAGACGGCGAGGCGGTTCTTGAAGCGGCCAAAAAGCTGACCGAAAACACAAACTCCAAGTTCATGGTACTGCACACGGCAGCAGCGCGTGTTGGTGGCATGGACATCGGATTTGCGGCTGAGGGTGGCATGCTCAACGCGCTCGACAAGGCCGAGGTGATTTACAACCTTGGCGCGGATGAGCTGGATATCGACGCTGGCCCGTTCGTTATTTATCAAGGCTCCCACGGGGATCGGGGCGCACACCGCGCGGATGTGATTTTGCCGGCGGCAGCTTACACCGAAGAATCCGGTATATTCGTTAACACCGAAGGTCGCCCGCAAATGGCACAACGTGCCGGTTTTGCACCGGGTGATGCACGGGAAAACTGGGCAATCCTGCGGGCATTATCTGCGGAGTTGGGCGAAGCGTTGCCTTATAATTCGCTGAACGAGCTGCGCGCAGCAATGTTCAAGGACTTCCCGCACCTAGCGGCGATTGACGAGGTTCCTGAAAACCCGTGGAAAGCGGCAGAGCCTAAACAACTGGGTTCTGGAGCGTTCAAAAATGCGGTTACAAACTTCTACCAGACCAACCCGATTGCGCGCGCATCGAGCGTGATGGCAGAGCTGGCACAACTGGCGACAAGTCAAAAACCAATGGCGGCGGAGTGACGACATGGAATTTATGATCGATACATTCGGCCTTTATTTCGGAACCTTCTTGGTAATCCTTGGCCAAGCACTGCTGGTTGTGGTGCTGATCTTGGTGGCCTTGGCGTTCCTGATGTACGGTGACCGGAAAATCTGGGCAGCCGTACAGATGCGCAAAGGCCCGAACATGGTTGGCCCGTTCGGCCTGCTGCAATCCTTCGCGGATTTCATCAAATATATAGCTAAAGAAGTCATCGTGCCGTCTGGCGCGGATAAAATCGTGTTCTTCCTCGCACCAATGATCACGTTCATTATGGCCGTGGTCGTCTGGGCCGTTATCCCGTTTAACGAGGGTTGGGTGGTTTCCAATATCAAYGTCGGCATCCTCTATATCTTCGCGATCTCGTCATTCGAGGTGTATGGCGTGATCATGGGWGGCTGGGCCTCGAACTCGAAATACGCGTTCTTGGGGGCGYTGCGKTCKGCCGCGCAGATGATCTCCTATGAGGTYTCRATWGGTTTGATTATCGTCGGMGTTCTGATCTCGACAGGTTCGTTGAACCTAACTGATATCGTGATGGCGCAATCTGGTAACYACGGAATTTTCAGCTGGTACTGGTTACCGCATTTCCCGATGGTCTGGCTGTTTTTYGTGTCGGCCTTGGCTGAAACCAACCGCCCACCGTTCGACCTTCCCGAAGCGGAATCSGARTTGGTGGCTGGWTATCAGGTGGAATATTCCTCAACCCCGTTCTTGCTYTAYATGATWGGSGAGCTGATGGCRYTGGTGTTYATGACSGCCATGATGACCATCCTGTTCTTYGGCGGTTGGYTGTCACCAATCCCGGGKYTGCCGGACGGCATCCTATGGTTCGTTGGCAAAATGCTGTTCTTCTTCTTCCTGTTCTCGATGGTCAAAGCGCTGGTTCCGCGCTTCCGTTATGACCAACTGATGCGCCTTGGCTGGAAAGTATTCCTGCCGATGTCGCTGGGATGGGTCGTTCTTGTAGCTGCGTTCGCGCAATATGGTGTCCCGGGCTATGCTCGCTGGGCAGTGGGGGGCTGATCTAATGGCTGTAACTTTAGAACGCGTCGTTAAAAACTTCCTGCTTAAGGATTTTCTTAGTGGCTTTGCACTGGGCATGAAGTATTTCTTCAAACCGAAGTACACGCTCAACTACCCGCATGAAAAAGGCGAGCTTAGCCCACGGTTCCGTGGCGAACACGCTTTGCGCCGGTATCCGAACGGCGAAGAACGCTGCATTGCTTGTAAATTGTGCGAGGCGATTTGTCCCGCGCAGGCGATTACGATTGATGCCGAACCACGCGAAGATGGCAGTCGCCGTACCACGCGCTACGACATCGACATGACGAAGTGTATCTACTGTGGTTTCTGTCAGGAAGCTTGTCCTGTGGATGCCATTGTTGAAGGCCCGAATTTTGAGTATGCGACCGAAACCCGCGAGGAGCTTTTCTACAACAAAGAGAAACTCCTTGATAATGGCGCCCGTTGGGAAGCCGAGATCGCGCGGAACATCGAACTGGATGCGCCTTACCGTTAAGGCAAATAACTCCGCTTAACGCGGAAGAAGGAAGGGACAGATTATGGTCATAGTGACCTTGTCATTTTACCTATTTGCGTTCACCGCTGTGGCGTCCGCAATTTTAGTGGTGCTTTCGCGCAATCCGGTGCATTCGGTATTGTGGCTGATTTTGACGTTCTTCTCGGCGGCGGCTTTGTTCGTGCTGCTCGGCGCGGAATTTATAGCCATGCTGATGTTGATAGTTTATGTCGGCGCTGTGGCGGTGTTGTTCCTGTTCGTCGTTATGATGCTGAATGTGGATTTTGCGGAATTACGGGGATCAGTTTCTAGTTACCTGCCGCTAGGTTTGGCTATTGGTCTAATCCTATTGCTGGAACTGGGCATTGTCTTTGGCAACTGGATATTCGCCGATAACGCACCGGCCCTTCGCGCCGCTATCACACCAATGCCTGAAGACATCCAAAACACTGTGGCTTTGGGCCAGATTCTTTATACGGACTATGTATTCATGTTCCAGACCGCGGGCTTGATCCTGTTTGTGGCAATGATCGGCGCGATTGTTTTAACAATGCGCCATCGCCCGAACGTGAAACGCCAAAGCATTGTTGAGCAGATTTACCGCGATCCGATGGACGCATATGAAATGAAAGACGTTAAACCGGGGCAGGGCATATGATTGGATTAGAACATTATCTGACCGTTGCGGCGGCGTTGTTTGTTATCGGGATTTTCGGGATATTCCTGAACCGGAAAAACGTCATCATTATTTTGATGTCGGTGGAACTGATGTTGTTGGCTGTTAACATCAACTTCGTTGCGTTCTCATCCTATCTGGGTGACATGGTGGGGCAGGTATTTACCCTGTTTATCCTGACCGTTGCTGCCGCCGAGGCCGCGATTGGCCTTGCAATCCTTGTTGTATTCTTCCGTAACCGTGGCGCGATTGATGTTGAAGACGTCAATGCGATGAAGGGATAAATGATGCCTACGATTATTCTCTTTGGCCCGCTACTGGGTGCGCTGATCGCCGGTTTTGGCTGGCGCATGATTGGCGAGAAGAATGCGATGTACCTGACCACAGGGCTGTTGTTCCTATCAGCATTCTTGTCGTGGATATTGTTCTTTGGCGATTATGATGTGGTGCAAACGATAGCACTGTTCCGCTGGGTGGAAAGTGGCAGCCTGTCGGTTGACTGGGCCATCCGGGTGGACCGCCTTACCGTCATTATGCTGGTTGTTGTGACAACGGTTTCCAGCCTCGTACATCTCTATTCCATTGGTTACATGAAAGACGACCCACAGTGGAAAGAAGGCGAGAGTTATCTACCGCGTTTCTTCGCATATCTGTCGTTTTTTACCTTTTCTATGCTCATGCTGGTTACGTCAGACAATCTGCTGCAAATGTTCTTCGGATGGGAGGGGGTTGGCGTTGCCTCCTATCTTTTGATCGGGTTCTACTACCGCAAGCCTTCGGCAAATGCTGCGGCGATGAAAGCGTTCATCGTTAACCGCGTCGGGGACTTTGGTTTCGCGCTTGGTATCTTCGCGATATTCATGATGACCGACAGCATCAATTTCTCCGAGATATTCGAGCAAGGCCACGCGTTGGCAGGCATGTCGTTCACGTTCCTTTATATGGATGTAAACGCCGCTGAAGCGATCACCCTTCTGCTGTTTATCGGCGCGATGGGTAAATCGGCACAACTGTTCTTGCACACATGGCTTCCTGACGCGATGGAAGGTCCGACACCTGTGTCCGCCCTTATCCACGCCGCGACCATGGTTACGGCAGGGGTATTCCTTGTCGCACGCATGTCGCCACTATTTGAATATGCACCGGGAACTCTGGCGTTTGTAACGGTCGTTGGTGCAAGCACCGCGTTTGTTGCCGCCACGATCGCGCTTGTGCAAAATGATATTAAACGTGTTATCGCCTATTCAACCATGTCCCAACTTGGCTATATGTTCGCAGCTGCGGGTGTTGGGGTTTATCAGGCCGCGATGTTCCACTTGTTCACACACGCATTCTTCAAGGCGATGTTGTTCCTTGGGGCCGGTTCCGTAATCACGGCGATGCACCACGAACAAGATATGCGCAACTACGGGGCGCTTCGTAAAAAGATTCCCTATACCTTCTGGGCAATGATGATTGGCACCTTGGCAATTACTGGCGTGGGCATTCCCTTGACCTATATTGGTTTGGCTGGGTTCCTGTCCAAAGATGCTATTATAGAAAGTACATTTGCGGCTGGCTCTGGCGTTGGTACATATGCTTTCTGGATGTTGGTTGCGGCCGCAGCAATGACAAGTTTTTACAGCTGGCGCCTGATGTTCTTGACATTTTATGGCAAGGAAAAGGGCGACAAACATACGCACGATCACGCACATGAAAGCCCAATGGTTATGATTGTACCGCTGGCAGTTTTGGCCTTGGGGTCCGTATTCGCCGGTATGATGTGGTACGGGGATTTCTTTGGCAAAAACGTGTTTGAATGGTTTGGACCTGCGGTTTATGTGAACCACACAACCAATCAGGTTCTCGAAGCCGCACACGAGGTTTCCAATTGGGTCAAGGTTTCGCCATTCCTTGCAATGCTGGTCGGTTTCCTGACATCCTATTGGTTCTATGTAATCAATCCGTCACTTCCATCTGCGTTGGCCAAACGAAACCCTGGCCTGTATCAGTTCCTGTTGAACAAGTGGTACTTTGACGAGCTTTACGATTTCTTGTTCGTTCGCCCCGCCAAACGCCTTGGGTATTTCCTTTGGAAAAAACTCGACGGGTCCATTATTGACGGCACCATCAACGGGATCGCCATGGGCTTCATTCCCTTCCTGACACGCGCGGCCGCCAAGGCCCAGTCGGGGTATCTGTTCCACTATGCATTCGCGATGATCCTCGGGGTTGTTGGCTTAATTACATGGTTCGCCATTTTCGGAGGGGCGCACTAATATGGATAACCTTCTTTCCATCGTCACCTTCCTGCCGCTGTTCGGCGCGATTGTCTTGATGTTTTTCCTGCGCGGCGACGACGAAATGGCCGTCAAAAACGCAAAAATTCTGGCCCTGTTTGCAACGGGTGCTACGTTCATTGCTTCGCTGTTTATCTTGCAAGGGTTTGACCCGTCCGACACCGGCTTCCAGATGGTTGAAGAGGCCGAATGGCTTGGTGGCCTGACCTACAAAATGGGTGTGGACGGGATCAGCATTTTATTCGTGATGCTCACGACCTTCATGATGCCGCTTGTTATTGGTGCCAGCTGGAAAGTTGATCACCGCGTTAAAGAATACATGATTGCCTTCTTGTTGCTGGAAACATTGATGATCGGCGTATTCCTGTCGCTTGATTTGGTTCTGTTCTATGTGTTCTTCGAGGCAGGCCTGATCCCGATGTTTCTGATTATCGGGATTTGGGGCGGCAAAGACAAAATCTATGCGGCATTCAAATTTTTCCTCTATACGCTGCTTGGCTCCGTTCTAATGCTGATAGCAATGATCGCCATGTGGTACGATGCGGGCACAACGGACATTGTTAAACTTCTGAACCATGAGTTCTCGTCCGGCACAATTTCCGTCCTTGGMTTCCAGATWGTTGGYGGCGCGCAAACCYTGATGTGGTTGGCRTTCTTYGCCTCCTTCGCGGTGAAAATGCCRATGTGGCCGGTTCAYACATGGCTTCCKGATGCYCACGTTCAGGCRCCRACMGCTGGTTCCGTCGTGCTGGCKGCAATCYTKATCAAGATGGGKGGKTATGGCTTCCTGCGGTTCAGCTTRCCAATGTTCCCTGTKGCMTCYGACATYATGCAGAAYTTYGTGTTCTTCCTGTCTGTCGCSGCGATCATCCTGACMTCGCTGATTGCRYTGGCRCARACGGATATGAAAAAGYTGATTGCATAYTCATCCGTKGCCCAYATGGGKTTCGTRACSATGGGTATCTTTACGTTTAACCAGCARGGTCTYGAYGGYGCGATYTTCCAGATGATYAGCCAYGGCTTTATCTCTGGCGCATTGTTCCTTTCCGTTGGCATTGTCTATGATCGTATGCACACACGCGAGATCGAAGCTTATGGTGGTCTTGCCGTCCGCATGCCTACCTACGCATTGCTATTCATGCTGTTCACAATGGCAAACGTTGGCCTGCCCGGAACTTCCGGTTTCATCGGCGAATTCCTGACATTGGTCGCGGTGTTCAAGGTTAACACTTGGGTAGCGTTCGGCGCGACAACCGGTGTGATCCTGTCGGCGGCTTACGCGCTGCATTTGTACCGCCGCGTAGTGTTTGGCGATATGATTAAGGAAAGCTTAAAGGGTATCGCTGACATGGATATGCGCGAGAAGTTGGTCATAGCCCCGCTCGTTCTGTTCACACTGCTGTTGGGTATTTACCCGGCTCTTGTACTGGATATCATCGGCCCCTCGGTCGAAGCGTTGGTGAATAATTTTGAAACTGTTGTTGGTGCGGCTGAAACCGCCGCCTCAAGCCACTGATCGGGTGAAGATATGTTAAGCAACGATATTTCCGTAATTCTCCCCGAGCTGGTATTGGCAGTTTACGCCATGGCCGCTTTGATGTTTGGTGTGTGGTCCAAAAAACAAGAGGCGACATCCGGCCTGATCCTTTGGGTAACAGCACTGCTGTTCGTTGGCGTTGGCCTTTGGATCGGCATGGCACCTGCGGGCACTGAAACGGCGTTTAGTGAAGCGGTCGTTAACGATGGTTTCGCGCGCTTCGCCAAGGTTGTGATTTTGTGGGGCGCGGCGTCTATACTGTTCCTTTCAAAAGATTACCTGCAAAAAAATAACCTTCTGAAGTTCGAATTTCCCGTCCTGATTACCATGGCCACTATCGGCATGATGATTATGGTTTCCGCTGGCGATTTGATGTCGCTGTACATGGGGCTGGAACTGCAATCCCTATCGCTCTACGTCATTGCAGCGTTCCGACGTGATAGTCTGCGCTCGACCGAAGCGGGCTTGAAGTATTTCGTGCTTGGTGCGTTGTCTTCCGGTTTGCTGCTTTACGGCGCCTCGTTGGTTTACGGTTATACCGGCACAACCGTATTCAGCCAGATCACCACGGTGATCGCGGACGAGGGCATGTCCCTTGGCCTGTTGTTCGGGCTTGTATTCCTAGTAACCGGCATGGCCTTCAAGGTTTCCGCCGCACCGTTCCACATGTGGACGCCGGACGTTTACGAGGGGTCGCCAACGCCTGTCACCGGCTTCTTTGCTACCGCACCAAAAATGGCGGCGGCGGCTATGATGGCCCGTCTGCTGCATGATGCGTTTGGCGATGCGATTGGCGATTGGCAGCAAATATTAATCTTCCTGTCGTTTGCATCGGTATTCCTTGGGTCCATCGCGGCGATCGGGCAGACTGATATCAAACGTCTTATGGCCTATTCTTCGATCGCACATATGGGTTTTGCCTTGATGGGGCTTGCGGCCGGATCAGAAGAAGGCGTGCAGGCGTTGCTGATATACATGGCGGTTTACGTCACTACAAACGTCGGCGTCTTCGCTTTCATCCTTAATATGGAGCGGGACGGCCAAGCCATTACCGACATCAAATCCCTTAACATGTATTCCCGCGTTGCACCCGCGCGCGCGGCCGCATTGGCTGTGCTGATGTTCAGCCTTGCTGGCCTGCCACCGCTGGTCGGGTTCTTTGCCAAGTTCTATGTGCTAACGGCGGCTGTAAACGCCGGCCTTACGTGGCTGGCAATTGCAGGTGTGATAGCCTCTGTGATTGGCGCATATTACTATCTACGGATCATCTTCCTGATGTATTTCGGTGAAGAGGGTGACGCACTTAACGGCAAGATGTCGACATTGCACTGGGTTTTCCTTGGTGGGGCTTCGGGCGCGATGGTGCTGGGGATCGTGAACATGTTCGGTGTTGAAACTATCGCCGGAATGGCTGCTGCAACGCTGTTAAACTAGGTGGGTAGTAATTGGCCCGAAGGTGTTGGTCGTGAAGTGTTTCAAACCCTCGACAGCACCAACGCCGAGGCTATCCGTCGTGCAAGCACTGGCACACGCGGTCCAATCTGGTTTCTGACGCACGAGCAAACCCAAAGCCGCGGACGCCGTGGGCGCCCTTGGGATAGCGGTAAGGGCAACTTTTCTGCATCCCTATTGTTTCGCCCCGAGGGTGGGCCGGAACAGGCCGCCTTGCGATCCTTCATCGCGGCACTAGCCCTTCGGGATGCCTTGGTGGAGGTGTGTGGGCGCGAGGATATCTTTTCCCTCAAATGGCCAAATGATGTGCTGCTGAATAACCGCAAACTGGCAGGTATTCTGCTTGAAAGCGGAAGCGACGCATCTGGTGCATATCTGTGCATCGGGATTGGCGTTAACCTTGCCAATGAACCGGATGCTTCTTTTGTTGAGGATGGGGCTTTAGCACCCATCAGCCTGCGGTCTGTAATTGGTACCGAGATAGAACCGGAGGCGTTTTTGAGCTCGCTCGCCGCCGCTTATGATCGTTGGGAAACGCAGTTTCAGCAATACGGTTTCGCGCCTATTCGTACCGAGTGGTTGAACCATGCCACCCGCCTTGGTGAAGTTATTACCGCAAAGTTAATGGACAGAACCGAAGTAGGTACATTCGAAACAGTGGACGAGACGGGGGCAATTGTCTTAAGAACCCCGAAAGGTTTGCTGCATCTACCCGCAGCGGAAATATATTTCGGAACGGAGGGCTAAATGCTCCTTGCGATTGATGTTGGAAATACAAACGCAGTTTTCGCGCTGCATGACGGTAAAGAATTCATTGCCGAGTGGCGCTGTTCTTCGGATTATCGCCGCACCGGCGATGAGTATTTCGTCTGGTTAAAGCAGCTGATGGATCATCGTGGTATTACGCAAGCGGTTACCGAAGTAATAATCTGTTCAACCGTTCCGCGCGTGGTTTTCAACCTTCGTGTTCTGTCTGACAGGTATTTCAATTGCCGCCCAGTCGTGGTGCGCCGAAACGAGGTGGAACTGGGAGTGCCTGTCCGTGTGGATGAACACACCGGTGTTGGGCCTGACCGTCTGGCAAATACCGTTGCGGCCTATAACCTTTATGGCGGCAACGTCATCGTGGTTGATTTTGGCACGGCCACGAACTTCGATGTTGTGGGCCACGACGGTGCATATGAGGGTGGCATAATTGCCCCCGGCGTTAACCTTTCCTTAAGGGCTATGCACGAAGTTGCGGCGGCATTGCCGCATATTGATGTCAGCAAACCCGACAAGGTTATCGGCACCGATACGGTTGGCTGTATGCAATCAGGCATTTACTGGGGTTACATTTCGTTGATCGAGGGCCTATGTAAGCGCATATCCGTTGAACGCGGCCAGAAAATGAAAGTCGTAGGAACCGGTGGATTGTCCACTCTTTTCGCGCAGGACTGTAAAGCCCTTGAAATTATTAATACTGAATTGACGATCCACGGGCTCGTGTTGATCGCAGAACTAAATAGAGAGAAAAATTAGATGAGTAAAAAAGATCGTTTGATCTACCTTCCCCTCGGCGGGGCTGGCGAAATCGGGATGAATATGTATCTGTACGGATACGGCCCCAAAGACAATGAACGTTATATCCTAGTGGATGTTGGCGTTACTTTCCCTGACATGGACAGCACGCCTGGCGTAGATCTGATCATGGCGGATGCGTCCTATATTATCGCGCGGGCAGACCGCCTTGACGGGATTATCATCACGCACGCACACGAGGATCACATCGGGGCCGTTGGCCTTTTATATCCACAGCTGAAGGCACCGATATACGCGCGCAAGTTTACGGCCTTGATTGCGACGAACAAGATGGAACGGGCAGGGCAGAACCCCGACCTGGTTAACGTGGTGCCAGTATGGCCCGCGCAGGTCGATATAGGACCGTTCAAAGTTGGCTTCATGCCCGTAGCGCATTCGATTCCCGAGGCTTCGGGCCTTGTGATCGACACACCTGCTGGCCGGATTGTGCATACGGGTGATTTCAAAACTGACCCGACCCCACTGGTTGGCGAACCTTTTGACCCAGAGATGATGGCCGAAATTGCCAAAGGCGGCGTTAAGGCACTGATTTGTGATTCCACCAATGTGTTTTCCAAAAGCGTAGGACGTTCCGAGGCAGATATTTCCAAGGACATCCACGCGCTAATGAAGACTGCGAAAGGCATGGTTTTCGCCACAACCTTCGGCTCCAATGTTGCGCGATTGAAGACGCTGGCGCAGGCTGCATCGAACGAGGGGCGCTCGGTCGTTGTTGTTGGACGGGCGATGGATACGATGATCAAAGCGGCCTTCGCGACAGGTGTTCTGGAAGATTTTCCACCGATTGTCGACCTTGAAGATGCCGGTGATATCCCCCGCAATCAGATGTTTGTTCTGGCCACCGGTTCGCAAGGCGAACGGCGCGCGGCGACGGCTGGATTGGCGCGCGGTAAATACCGTGGGTTGGAGCTGAAAGACGGGGACACGTTCCTGTTTTCATCCAAGACCATCCCTGGTAACGAAAACTCTGTCGCGTATATCTTGAACCAGATGGCTGAAAAAGGTGTGACGGTGATTGATGATAGTGATGGGCGATACCACGTATCTGGCCACGCTAATCGCCCTGATCTGGAACAGATGCACGCGCTGATGAAGGCGGATGTGGTTATTCCGATGCATGGTCAATATCGCCATCTTCGCGAACATGCAGAAGTGGTGCAATCGCACGGAAACAAGGCGGTGATTGTTGCTAATGGCACGATGATTGACCTGACTAACAAGCCGAAAGTTGTGGACCATATCGAAACGGGGCGCACATACCTAGATGGCAAGCAGTTGATCGGAGCGCTGGACGGGATTGTTCGTGAGCGTATCCAGATGGCATTGCGCGGGCATGTGGTTGTGTCGCTGGTGCTTGAAGAAGACGGCTCCATGATTGACGGTGTTTGGGTTGAAACCATCGGTTTGCCGAATGATCCGCGCATATCTGGTGGTATTGACGGGCAGTTGGAAAAGGCAATCGACAAGGCTTTGTCCAAGGCCAACCACAAAACGCTGAACAGTGACGAGGCTGTCGAAGCACTGGTGGGGCGGACGTCCAATCAGGTTTGCAAAGATCTCGTCGGGAAGAAACCGGTTTGTACGGTTTTGATTAACCGACTGGTTGCTGAATAAGCGACTGCAACGAAAAAGGGCCTCGCGTTTAATGCGAGGCCCTTTTTGTATCTGTGTTAAACTTTTATTCAGCTTTAGTTTCGTCTACCGGAGTTTCCTCGGTGGATGGTTCTTCTTTCTTTTTTGTCACCCGCCGCTTCCGTGGCTTTTTCGCCGGCTTTTCTTCAGCCGCATCTTCAGCAACAGTTTCTTCAGCTTTAGGTTCGTCAGTTTGCACAGCCTCGTCAGCTTTCTTTCTGGGGGCGCGACGGCGGCGTGGTTTCTTGGGTGCCTCTTCGACAGGCGTTTCCACGACAACCACTTCTGCTGATTCAACCTGATCCTCGATCACTTCCGGTGTTTCTTCTGCGACTTCTTTGGGTGTAGCTGCCGCTTGTAAGGCGCGCAAATCACGTAGCATAAAGGCGGGTACATGATCGCCCATACCTATAACCGACGGCCCGTTATCGCGACCACGACCGCGTCCACGCTGAGGGCGTCGATTGTTGTCTGAACGCTTGTTGTTATCCCGTGATGCTGGCTTTGGTGCCTCAACTTTAGGCTCTTCAGATTTTGGGGCTTCAACTGGTTTTTCAACGGTTTCGACAACCTTTGGTTTTTCAGTAACCTTTTTAGGTCGACTTTGACGCGCTGGCTTTTCTTCAGCCTTTGGCGCGGTTGTTTCAGTTTTCAATGGGCTATCCATGCGCGGAATTTCTTGTTTCACCAACGCCTCGATGTTGGCGAGGTATTTTTCCTCGAAAGGTAGGCAAATTGTAATCGCTTTACCTTTGCGTCCGGCACGGCCAGTACGGCCAATGCGGTGGACGTAATCCTCCGAGTGAATCGGGACATCGAAGTTGAACACATGGCTGACATTTGGAATGTCCAGACCACGCGCGGCAACGTCTGATGCCACTAACAGTTTTAATTCACCATCGCGAAAGCTGTTCAGGATTTTCATCCGCAAGGACTGATCCAGATCGCCGTGCAAGGCAGCAGCGTCTAAACCGTGCTTTTTTAAAGATTTTGCAACAATATCTACGTCGCGTTTGCGGTTGCAGAAGATGATCGCGTTGGTCACACCTTCGCCATCAGATTCGATCAACGTGCGCAAAATATCACGCTTGTCCTTCGGTCCCTGATCCTTGCGGGAAGGCGTGTGCATGCAAATGGCCTGCGTGATCGTCTCGGACGTCGTTGCCTGACGGGCAACTTCGACGCGTACGGGGTTGTGCAGGAATTCTTGTGTAATCCGCGTAATTTCAGGGGCCATAGTGGCCGAGAAAAATAACGTCTGGCGTGTGAACGGTGTTAGCTTGAAGATGCGTTCGATATCGGGAATAAACCCCATGTCGAGCATGCGGTCAGCCTCGTCAACGACCATGATCTGCACGCCGTTAAGCATCAGCTTGCCACGTTCAAAATGGTCCAGCAGGCGGCCAGGTGTGGCGATTAGAACGTCAACGCCGCGGTCAATCAGGCGGTCCTGATCTTTGAAGCTGACACCACCGATAAGCAGCGCCATCGAAAGCTTCGCGTGTTTTGCATAGGTTTCAAAGTTTTCAGCGACCTGCGCGGCCAATTCTCGTGTCGGACATAGAACCAATGATCGCGGCATACGTGCGCGTGCGCGACCTTTGGCCAACATGGTAATCATCGGCAGCGTAAAGGATGCGGTTTTCCCCGTTCCCGTTTGCGCAATTCCAAGCACATCCTTGCCTTGCAGCGCGTGCGGAATGGCCTCGGCCTGAATGGGGGTAGGGGTCGTATAGCCTGTTTCGGCTACAGCTTTAAGTACTTTCGGGTCTAACCCGAGATCGTTAAAAGAAGTCATGTTTATCCGTCTGTTACGGCGATTAAGATGGCCGCAAAATTCAGCGCGGCGTGGGTAACCGTATTGCTACCCTTTCATAGGCATGCTCAATAAACCGGAAATTGATCGAGGTCAACGGAAGCCGGTAAAAAGGGGCTATATTCTGCCCAAACGCGGCGTTATACGCGTGCAAACAAGGATTAAGGGATATTTTATGTCTGACGAACTACCTAAGGCTTATCGTGGTATGGTTTTTTTGAAAGTTACCTCGGTTAAACATTACACGGATAAAACGTTTAGCTTCACTTGCGAGCGTCCTGATTCTTTTCGTTTTAGATCCGGTGAGTTTGCGATGATCGGGCTGGAGAATGGCGATAAGCCATTGTTGCGGGCATATTCAATTGCTTCCCCGAATTGGGCCGAGGAGTTAGAATTCTACTCAATCAAAGTACCGGATGGTCCGCTGACGTCGCGCTTGCAGCACCTAAAGGTCGGAGATAAAATTGTGATGCGGCCCAAACCGGTTGGCACCTTGGTACATGATGCCTTGATTCCGGGTAAGCGGTTGATCATGTTTTCTACTGGAACCGGCATTGCGCCGTTTGCCAGTACTATTCGGGACCCCGAAACCTACGACAAGTTCGATGAAGTTATCCTAACGCAAACCTGCCGCGACGTTAAAGAGCTGGATTACGGTAAAGCTCTGATCGCGGAGATCGAATCTGACGAGCTACTTAGCGAAGTTGTTGGTGACAAGTTGACTTATTTCCCGACGACCACCCGCGAAACGAGTGACCGGATGGGCCGGATGACAGATTGCCTTCGCAACGGGGTTTTCGAAGAGGTTACCGGTGCCCCACTGAACCCGGAAACTGATCGTGTAATGATTTGCGGATCCATGGCCATGCTTAAAGAACACAAACAGATTTGCGAAGACGCAGGCATGGTAGAGGGATCAAATTCCGAGCCCGGGCAATTTGTTATTGAAAAAGCGTTTACCGATTAACGTGATGGGGCTAGTCGGGTAATACCGACGGCCCCGCCGCGCGCCACTTCTGGATCAAGCGACATGGGGATATATTCTCCACGCCGCCATAGCGCCGAAAGATCATCATAAAACGGTGAGAGCAGATGGCCCGATTGCCCCGTCGCTATTATCATCACTGAACTGTCGAGATCAGAGAAATCATAAACCGCCCTGAACCCGCTGCCATGTACGTTGGTAAATGGCGCACTACCGGTTCCACGCGTGGCCCCGCGCAGCAACGTGTTGTCGCCCCCCGGCGTTTCTTGGCGAATATTTGCGAACCATGACACCACGGGAATACGACCAAGAACTTGCGCTGTATGCAAGGCCTGATGCGCCGTACCCCAGCGCCAGCGGGCGATGTTCTTGCCGTAGGTTTCCTCAAGGCGCAGCAACGCTTCGTCAAGCGATACTTCGGCCATTTGCTGGCATGTCTCGACAGCGGTGGTTTGTTGAATGTCACACCAAACGCCTGCCCCCTTTTCGTTGCGAAAAACTGCCTCGATAAAGTCTGGCTTAATACGAGTAAGTTCGCCTGAAAGCTTGCCAAGCTCGTCAACGATCAGGCGTTTTTGCAAGGCTTGAATCCATGCTGCATAAATCAAGGGTTCAGGGTCATGCTCGCCCATCTCGCCGTTCCAGTTAGCCAGAAGCTCCAGTGCCTCTTGACGGCGACGTGCGAAGCTGTCCGTAGCGGCAGGTTGCCCTGTCCACCACAAATCACGGGCGATCAGGGGTAAAAGATTGCGGGCCGTTATTGAAATAATATCCGTCTGAATTTCCATGAAACTGTTAAGTGTGTGGAATTCCCGCGCGTTTAGAAGTGACGTTGCGCGCGCAATTCTTTGCGTGTCCCCCCACTCGTAACTGAAATGGAGGGGGAAGGCGCGGTCAATAATTTTATTGTTTGTATTGACCACAATCCCGCTTTCAGGATTTTTGATGTACGGGTTCGTATCGAAGGGAAACACTCCCTCCCAAACGCTGGTCTTATCCCAACCGGGGGTGGGCATCTGCCCTTGCGTCGGGTGATCGGGGGCACGGGCCGGCATGCGCCCACCGGCAACTTGCAGGATGTTGTCTTTGTCAGCCAGCGTGAAGATATTGGACGGCGAAACGATCTTGCTGATCTCGACCACAGCATCATCGACGTTCCGCTGGCGCATTACATTCATTAACGCCTCGACAGTTTGGTCGTCTTCCTCAAATGCCGTCCACGACATCGTCGCGACATGACCAGCAGGGGTGATGGCCGCCAAATTTAAACGATGAGACGGCAGCACCGGTCCGTTCTGGCTCCAACGCAAGCGACGTGCGACGGAGACTTGATCTTTAATTCCAATCAGTATGTCTCGCGTTTCAAACGTAAGGTATCCGTCCTCGGTCAGGTATTCGTCTGAATTCTGCGGATTGAGCTTTTCGACAACGATGTCTTGGTCGTCAAGGTAACTGGACGTAATTCCCCATCCCATATTCGCATTTCTGCCAATTAGAATTCCAGGAATACCCGGGATAGTACCACCAATCGCCCCACCATCGGAAAACTCCAAACGTGCAACCATCCAATACCCCGGCGCATAAAGCGGCATGTGCGGGTCGGTTGCCAAAAGCGTGCTGCCGCTGGCCGACCTGGAACCAAGGGCTGCCCATGTGTTGGATGCACCTGCTAGATCAATTGGTTGGATTGGGTCAAAGATATATGGATCAGCTTTTGCGAATTCCGTTGGGGTTTCGGGAAACAAGCTGGCAAAGTCTGGCACGGCCATAATCGCTTCGCCGGCTGGATCAGAGAAAAAATCAGACACCCGTTCTTTGGGCAAAGCCAGTGACAGGCGGGCGCGTAGAACCTCGCGGCTGGCTTGATCTGATAATTGTAAAGCCATCAGCTTGATCAAGGCAATGGAATCTGCTGGTTGCCATGGTGCAATCTGGTTAGGCGCGATGAAAAATTGCGGGGCACCACGGCCCAGTGCTTCGGTTGAAACATCACGGATCAATGCGTTAATGCCTGCAGAATAAGCTTCTAACATCAGGATTGTTTCGGGGGTTTGGAAGGCTACAGCCTTTTGCGCGATGGTATAAAGGTCAAGCGCGCGCATGTATTCGTCGGTGGGTAATGCGTCCTCGCCGAAGGCTTCGGCCAAGCGGCCTTGTACGGTGCGGCGCATCAATATCATCTGCCACAAACGATCTTGGGCGTGACTGAAACCCAACCCGAACATCACATCCGCATCGTTTTGCGCAAAAATATGCGGAATAGCATAGGTGTCACGGATGATTTCAACAGGACGGTTAAGGCCGCGAACTACATGGTCCCTGTCGTAATCAGGGATAGATCGAGATGCGAGGTAGTAAACCCCACCACCGACAAGCAATATTAATACGAAAGCTGCGGTTAGTATCCACATCATCCATCGAAATATCGTTATCATCCGGTTTTCCCCCACAAGCCCTTGACCCCGCGTGGATAGCAGGCCACAAAAAACTTAACAACGTACTGTTGGCAATTTATCGGAGGAAACATGGCTAAAATTTCGTTTTTGGGTCTGGGCGTGATGGGTTACCCTATGGCCGGGCACTTGCAAGCTGCCGGACACGATGTGACGGTTTACAATCGCACAACGGCCAAGGCTGAAAAATGGGTCGCAGAACATGGCGGCGCTTTCGCGTCGACGCCAGCAGAGGCGGCCAATGGTGCCGAAGTGGTTTTCGCCTGCGTTGGTAATGACGACGACTTGCGCAGCATCACAACAGGGGAAGGCGGTGCCTTTGGTGTGATGACGGCTGGAACTGTGTTTGTGGATCACACAACGGCCTCCGCAGAAGTCGCGCGAGAATTATATGGTGTTGCACAGGCGGCTGATTTCGACTTTATCGACGCGCCCGTATCTGGCGGAGAGGCTGGTGCAATAAACGGCGTTTTGACGGTGATGTGTGGTGGCGATGCTGCCCCTTATGCCCGTGTTGAACCTCTTATAAATGCATTTGCCAAGTCGTGTCGGCTGATGGGCGAAAGTGGTGCTGGCCAGTTGACCAAAATGGTTAACCAAATTTGCATCGCTGGTTTGGTGCAAGGCCTGTCCGAGGGTATGCACTTTGCGCAAAAAGCGGGCCTGGATGGCAAGGCGGTTGTTGACGTGATCTCAAAAGGGGCGGCTGGCAGCTGGCAGATGGAAAACCGTGGTTACACCATGCTTGATGATGAATTCGAGTTTGGTTTTGCCGTGGACTGGATGCGCAAAGATYTGGGRATTTGTCTGGRSGAGGCSAAYAACAAYGGGGCCTCTTTRCCAGTAACSGCGCAGATTGAYCAGTTCTATAAGGATGTACAAAAYATGGGCGGAARCCGSTGGGATACATCYAGTTTGGTKCGYCGMCTKCGTMRKYTSGACMAATAACMCCTTTCGGGGTTAGCGGAATATCATGCCRACCCCGAARGCWACCAMGGCGCAGATRCCACCAACCACGAYGGTTTCACCAACGCAYCGAAGCATRGAYTCGTTRGTGACTTTCCAGCGCAGYARACCYAGRCTKGTTAACGCMGCAARSGTRGCKGCCACGGACATACGAAACGTYGATTGTGTYGGTTCRAAYAGGAAATAAGGGACCAGTGGGACYGAACCCCAGATTAGAAATGCGCCAAAGGTAAACAAACCGTTCATACTGGCTGAACTGGACGAYGGGTTTGGCATTCCTAGATCGTATTGCATCAGAAAATCCGCCATGAATTCGGGGTTGCGTTGCATAACGTCCGTTAGCTGCGCGGCATCCTCATCGCTAACGCCGCGTGCTGAAAGGTTGGCCATCATCGTATCGCGGCTATTGGCTGGGTCGTTTGTAATGGCATAAATCTCGTTTTGATGGGTGGCATTGTAGACGTCTTGTTGTGATCTGGCCGATAGAAATTCGCCCAACCCCATCGCGGTTGCATCGGCCAGCAGGTTGGCAACGCCAAACAGCAATACGGCAACAGCCCCGATTTGCGCTGCCCCGTCAGCACCCGCGCCGGCAAATCCGGCAACGATTGCGAAAGTGGTGACAATACCGTCATTCCCCCCGTAAACGATTTGTTTAAGGTATTCCTGAAAGGTGCTGACGCGGTGGCGGATAGATTTTTTATGGCGCATATTCGCAGCTTACTCAAATATTTGTCGTACCGCCATGCATCAACGGTATTTCAGCTATGCTTTTGTTAATTGGGTAAAGACAATCCCTAAATTATCGGATAAATCCACAGTATTACAGAATGAACGGAGGCATCATGTCCACGCGCGATCTTAAAGACAAGGCTCAACGCCATCCTGAAAAAGCACATAAGGCGGATACGCCGATTTTGCGCAAACCAAGCTGGATCAGGGTGAAAGCACCCAATTCGGCTGGTTATAAGGCGACGCGCGACATTCTGAAGGAAAACAATCTGGCTACGGTTTGCGAAGAAGCAAGCTGCCCGAATGTTGGTGAGTGCTGGTCGCAAGGCCATGCCACGATGATGATTATGGGCGAAATTTGCACCCGCGGCTGTTCCTTTTGCAACATCGCGACGGGGCGCCCTGATGCGCTTGATGTGTTCGAGCCAGGGCGTGTTGCTGTTGCCGTTGAAAAACTGGGATTGAAGCATGTGGTGATCACGTCGGTTGATCGGGATGATCTGGACGATGGCGGGGCCGAACATATAGCCCAAACCATCCGCGCCATTCGTCGCAAAGCCCCAGACACAACGATCGAAGTGTTGACGCCCGATTTCCTGAAATGTGGTCCTGACGCAGTTGAAACCGTCGTCGAGGCGCGGCCCGATGTGTTCAACCACAATCTTGAAACTGTGCCCGGGCTTTATCCGGTAGTTCGCCCTGGTGCGCGATATTTTGCATCGCTGCGTTTGCTGCAACGGGTTAAGGAGCTTGACCCCAGTATGTTTACAAAATCCGGCATCATGGTTGGCCTTGGTGAAGATCGCCAAGGCGTTTTGCAGGTTATGGACGATATGCGCGCCGCAGATGTGGATTTCTTAACCGTTGGTCAATACTTGCAGCCAACGCCCAAGCATCACGTGGTGGAACGCTTTGTTGACCCTGACGAGTTTAAATCCTACGAGAAAGCCGCTTACGGTAAGGGGTTCTTAATGGTTTCGGCCACACCGCTTACCCGCTCCAGCTATCACGCTGGTGATGATTTTGCGCAATTACGGGCGGCGCGGCAGAAAAAACTGGCTGACTAGGTTTTAGACTTTTCGACAATTTCGGCGATGATATCAGCCCAAGTATCGGTATTCTGTGCGCCTTGAACGGCATAACTGGCCCCGATGATAAAACATGGCACGCCCTGAACGCCCATTTCACGGGCTTTCTTGTCCTCTGCAATGGTCTCGGCCAGATCAGAATCTCCGGCCAGAAGGCGACGCACCAGATCGCCGTCCATTCCTACGGTCGTAGCGATATCGACCAGAACGTCGATGTTTGAAATATCTTGCCCCTCGCAAAAATAGCGTTTGAACAGTTGCGAAACGACTTGCGATTGCTTTTCCTCAATTTTAGCCCAGAGGATTAAACGGTGCGCATTCAGCGTATTAGGTGTGCGTTTAATTTTATCGAACGCGATATCCAAACCTGTTGCCTCGGCCGTTTTTGCAATTTCACCGTAGACTTTGATCGCCCCTTCGCGCCCTCCGAATTTCCATTCCAGATATTCCCGACGGTCCATGCCCTCGGCTGGCATATCGGGGTTAAGCTGAAAGGGGCGCCACTGGATTTCAAACGGGTGGTCTGGTGCAGCCTCAAGCGCGCGGTCAAGTTTGGCTTTGCCGATGTAACACCACGGACAGATTGGATCGGAAATTATGTCTAGGGTTGTCATTAACGGCTCCATCAGGTTTCGCGCCTTGCGTCCAAAGCAAAACGTCGCGTAAAACTACTTAACTGGAAGCATGGGGTAAGTCGATGCAGGATGCCAAACCAAGTGTATTGAAAATCGCGCGCGCGGGCAGGGAGGGCGAACAAGCCACGCCCTTGAACCTCGGCGAACGCGTGCGCGATTTGCGCAAAGCCCGTGGTTGGACGCTGGAACAAGCAGCACAACAAGTGGGCCTAGCCCGATCAACCTTGTCAAAAATAGAGAATGATCAGATGTCTCCGACATTCGAGGCGGTTCGTAAACTGGCTACCGGCATGGGTATTTCAATCCCGCAACTTTTCACGGCGCCGCGCGGGGATAAGGTCTTGGCGCGGCGCTCCATCACCAAATCTGGCGAAGGGAAACCGCTGGTCACAACCACATATGAACACGAAATGTTGGCCACGGACCTGTCGCAAAAACAGATGATGCCCTACCGCGCCACTGTCCGCGCACGTTCAATTGACGAGTTCGACGGTTGGGTTCGGCACGACGGTGAAGAGTTCATGTATGTACTGACCGGAACCATTTCGTTTTTCACAGAGTTCTACGAACCAGTTGAGATGACCCGCGGTGACAACGCTTATTATGACGCCATGATGGGGCATAATGTGATTTCGATCAGTCAGGAAGATGCGGTGATTTTATGGGTTACATCGCTGCACTAGACAAAAAAAACGCCCTCACAAGGAGGGCGCAAGTTATTGAGGCAGGTTTCATACAGGCAGAAACCTATCGAGCAGTACGTTTAACATAAGCACCAGAAGCCACGCTGCCAAGGTAAAACTTCGAAAAAGTTGTTTGAATGTGTATAGTTACAGCCTAGAACGCGATTCAAACATTAAGTTGTTACTATTATGACACGGGTTTGGGCCTAAAAGTGCGTTCATAAGCAGATGTTTACATTCCGCCCCCCTAATGTTCACGCACGAAACTTAGCTAAAAGTATAAGGTGCATTGCGAATCATTGCGAATCATTGCGGAACTAGCGAATCGTGCGGGAATCCGGTTCGGCTAACTAGTTAGCAGTCCGTATGCCAGATACCACATCAGTAAGCCGATCATCACATCGAGAACTTGCCACGTGCGCGGGGTCTGCATGATTGGCGCGAGGAGCCTAGCCCCGTATCCCAACCCGAAGAAAAACACGAACGAAGCCGCGACCGCACCGACACCAAACGCAACCTTTTGTGGCAGCTCGATGAATTGCGTTGACACCGCACCGATTAGCCCGAGCGTGTCCAGATAGACATGCGGATTCAACCACGTCAACGAAAGGCAAATCAGGATCGTTGTACCAAGAGGGGCGGCTTTGGCAGTCAGGGCCATTTGGTCACCACCTCTATAGGCCGCAACAAAGCGGGTAAGGCCGTAAGCCACCAAGAAAGCGCCCCCGCCGAGGCTCATTATTCTGGGTAGTGACGGGAATTGTGCAACAACCAGCCCGAATCCGGCGACCCCTGCCGTGATAAGCAAGGCGTCTGATACCGCGCATGTCAGGCAAACCCAAAACACGTGGCTTCGCGCAATGCCTTGCTTCAAAACGAACGCATTTTGCGCCCCAATGGCAAGGATGAGGGCAAACGCTGTCAAAAAGCCTGTTGTGGCCGGTGCCACTAAGGGTGCCATGATCACTTGGCGGGAACGGGTTTAGCCCCGGCGGTGATTTCTTCCTTGGTTGGGGGGACAACCAAGCCTGCAGAGATCACCAGTTTAGCGGCATCTTCGACGGTCATATCCAAAACCACCACATCCTTGCGCGGAACGAACAGCAAGAACCCTGATGTCGGGTTTGGTGTGGTTGGCAAAAACACCGACATCATTTCATCTTCGCCGGTTTTTTGCAAAACTTCGCCTTTGGAGGCAGTTGAAATAAACGCAATCGCCCAAATCCCCTTGCGTGGGTACTCGATCATGCAGGCATTTTGGAAATTTGAGTTAGTTTGACTAAGGATAGTTTCGACGATCTGCTTCAGACCGCTATAAACGGAACGCACAATCGGCGTTCGGCCAATCAGGTTCTCCCACAGCCGAATTATCTGGCGGCCGAATAAACCCTTAGCCAATGCCCCGATAATAGCTGTTGAAATTAAGAAAATCACAACGCCGAATCCGGGGATTTCCTGCCCCAAATATGTGCTTGGATTATAGAGGCCAGGCACGAGTGGTACGACCCTTGCATCAATGAACGTCACCACGGTCCAAATAAGGTAGATCGTTATCACAACAGGGGCGACGATGATCAGTCCCGTGAAAAAGTTGCTCCGTAACCGCTGCATTAGCGACGGTTTAGGAGTAATCTTTTTAGTGAATTTCTTTTTACGCGCCATGTGTTCCCCCGTTCTTGTTAACGAYATTTAAGGAGTGTCGGTAACAAGAACAATAACCCTTTACGATTTAAGTGCTTTTGCGATTTKYGTRGCAAGYWKTGCATTGTTTTTYACCAASGCGATRTTGCAKGTMAGSGAGCGCCCGTCSGTYAATTCGAAAATGCGTTGCAAAAGGAAAGGTGTCACCGATTTTGCACCGACACCTTTCGCTGCTGCCTCTTCGATAGCTTGCTCGATAACGGGGGCCATTTCAGCGCTTGGAATTTCGTCTGCTTTCGGGATCGGGTTGGCAACAAACATACCGCCTTCCAGATCGAGCGTTTCGCGCATATTGTAGGCCGCGGAAATTTCTTCGGCTCTATCGGCGCGCAAKGGKGATTGCAGGCCAGAGGCGCGTGACCAAAAGGCAGGRAATTCRTCTTGRCCAAAKGTCACRACAGGMACACCGCGYGTTTCCAGAATTTCGAGGGTTTTGGGYAAATCAAGGATTGCCTTCGCYCCCGCACCGACCACGATCACAGGTGTTTTGGCCAGTTCTTCTAGGTCTGCCGATATRTCRAASGTRTTTTCTGCMCCRCGRTGAACGCCRCCGATRCCACCCGTSGCRAAKACTTKGATRCCCGCAAGRTGCGCRCARATCATTGTYGCKGCCACGGTGGTTGCACCKGTYTKSYCGTTCGCCACRGCAAAWGCCARATCKGCACGGGAMAGYTTYAAWACRYCKGWRCTTTGCGCCAAATCYTCCAARCGTTCATCCGAAAGGCCAATGTGAATCGCCCCGTCCATGATCGCAATCGTTGCTGGCGTTACGCCTTGATCGCGGATTTCCGACTCGATCATCCGTGCCGTTTCGATGTTTTGAGGGTAGGGCATCCCATGCGTAATGATGGTCGATTCCAGCGCCACAATAGGCGTGTCAGCGGCCATTGCGGCCATAACTTCGGACGAAAAAGAGAGGGGGAGTTTCATACAGTGTCTTTCATTACATGATCGGCCGCGGCCTTGACTGCCGTTTCCATAATTTCCCGTAACCCTAATGTCGATGCTATTTCTGCACCAACGAACGTGGCGAGGAAAACATCACCAGCCCCCGTGGTCGTTTTTGCCTTAACCTGCGGTGGCATTACTGAAATCACCCCGTTTTCATCACAAAGCGCGCTTTCATCAGGGCCATCTGTAACAATCGCCCTATGTGCGCCGAGACGGCAGAGCGCTTCGCTGGCATCACTGGCATTGGCCAAAGGATGATTGCACAGGATTTCCGCCTCGCCTTTGTTCACGAATAACGTTGCGGACTGGGCTTTCAAGGCGGCGCGCATACGTTCTGCTTTGCCAGGGCTGGCAGGAACAAACGATAAGTGCGCGGCGTCAAAGTCATGGTTTTTTGCGATTGATTCCAGTGTGGAAACCGGCAGGTTGCCGTCGATCACAACGGACCCTTGCCACGGGTTCTTCGGCGTTCCTAAACGGCCATCGCGCACTGGTGCCAAAATCAGATCTCCGGCTTTTTCCAGCGAGGCGCAATCGGCGATGGCACCGAAAACCACACCGGATGTGGTTTCAATGGCCAAATARTTGTCGGTYGGGTCGTCCACGCGTGTYACATATTGGCAATCAACGCCTGCAAGTTCCAGCTTGGCGATCARYTCRTCACCYTGCGCGTCATTYCCGATRGTGGTMAGCAACGCTGCKGGCTGCCCYCGTTCWACCAATGCSARCGCGATRTTAAGRGCYACRCCACCRGGGCGRCGWCGGATAAYTCCRGCSACRTCATTTCCGGGCWGCATGTCGCAACTGGCACTGGCKATAATATCCCAAAGAGCGGAGCCAATGCACAGCACGGGCRTAGGTGTTCCATCCGGCATTYCGCAGTCCTTACATAAATACKTCGYAACAYTGCTTTACGGTAAAWCCTKKCYTTTGTAATCCCTTGAATACGTGTGATCTGGGGGTTGCAATCYCTCTCTGCGTCAGCTAATTGGCGCTTACTTAAATCCACAGGCGGGGTTGCGGCACTTGGGGGAGAAATCCTTGAGCGTCCACCGGTTGGGGCCGATATCGGCGCCTTCTCCCTGCTGAGGCTAAACCGGAAAGGTATACTACAATGGCTCTACCCGAGTTTACATTGCGCCAATTGCTTGAAGCTGGCGTTCACTTTGGTCACCAGACACACCGCTGGAATCCCCGCATGGACCGTTATATATACGGTTCGCGCAATGGCATCCACATTCTGGACCTTACACAGACTGTTCCAATGCTCGACGCAGCGCTTGCTGCTGTTCAAGGCGTTGCTGCTAAAGGCGGTCGTATTTTGTTCGTTGGAACAAAACGCCAAGCGCAAAAAGGCATCGCAGATGCGGCTGAACGTTCCGCGCAGTATTACATGAACCACCGCTGGTTGGGTGGCACGTTGACAAACTGGCAGACTATTTCCAAGTCGATCACACGCCTTAAAAATCTGGACGAGCGTCTGGAAACCGGTGTTGAAGGTCTGACCAAGAAAGAGCTTCTGAAGATGACTCGCGAGCAGGGTAAACTGCAAGCCTCCCTTGGTGGTATCCGCGAAATGGGCGGCACGCCTGACATCATGTTTGTTATCGACACAAACAAAGAAAGCCTTGCTATTGCCGAAGCCAACAAATTAGGCATCCCTGTGGTTGCTGTTGTTGACTCGAACTCTGATCCTGTTGGTATTGATTTCCCGATCCCGGGCAACGACGATGCGGCGCGGGCTATCGCACTTTACACGGATTTGATTGCGCGTGCTGCGCTTGACGGTATGGCTGCCAACCTTGGCGCATCCGGTGTTGATCTTGGCGCAATGGAAGAAGCACCGCTTGAAGAAGCCGTTGCTGAAGAAGTTACCGCTGAAGAAAAGCCAGCCGCCGAGTAAGGCAATTGGTTAAGGTCTGCCGCTTGTAATATCCGGCGGCAGACACATATGAATTTCCCTCGCGTCTAGGCCAGCTCGCTTACGGCGCCGAAATACTTAAGGAGAGCTGTGATGGCAATCACTGCAAAAATGGTTAAAGAACTGCGCGATGCAACTGCCGCAGGCATGATGGACGCGAAAAAAGCGTTGGTCGAAACTAATGGTGACATGGAGGCCGCTGTTGACTGGCTTCGCACCAAAGGTTTGGCTAAAGCGGCCAAGAAATCAGATCGTACTGCTGCTGAAGGCCTTGTTGGCGTGGCTGTGGACGGCGGCGTTGGTGTTGCTGTTGAGGTAAACTCCGAAACTGACTTCGTTGCTAAAAACGCTGAATTTCAGGGCATGGTTTCCGACATCACCAAGGTTGCACTTGGCGTGACGGACGTTGATGCGCTGAAAGCTGCTGATCTTGGTGGCAAGTCTGTCGAAGCAGTCGTGACCGAAAAGGTTGGCACAATTGGCGAGAACATGTCGGTTCGTCGCATGGCGCGCGTTGAAGGCGACTCGGTTGCTGCATATGTTCACAATGCTGCCGCTGATGGCCTTGGCCTGATCGGTGTATTGGTTGCTGTTAAAGGCAATGACAACAGTGGTATCGCCAAACAGATAGCCATGCACATTGCTGCGACGAACCCTGCCTCTTTGTCTGAAGCTGACATGGATCAAGCGGTTGTTGCGCGTGAAGAAAAAATCCTGACCGAACAGGCACAGGAATCTGGCAAGCCTGACAATATTATTCAGGGTATGATCAAAGGTCGCATGAAAAAATTCTTCCAGGAAGTTACACTTCTGAACCAGAAATTCGTCATGAACCCTGACATCACTGTTGCACAGGCAGCCAAAGACGCTGGCGTTGAAATTATTTCATACGCCCGCGTTCAAGTCGGCGAAGGTATCGAAAAAGTCGAAGAAGATTTCGCGGCTGAAGTTGCTAAAACTATGGGTGGCTAAGCCAACCCGTTCCAGAATTGGGCGTCGTGACCAGTGGTTGCGGCGCCTTTTTTTGAGTTACAATACCCAATACCCGTATATGCTGACCTCTAATCAGGAGAGAAGCACATGGTTGATGTTAAGTTGAAGTGTAAATGTGGTGCAGTACAAGGGGTGGCCAGCGGTGTTTCAGCTAAATCGGGCACGCGATTAATCTGTTGCTGCAAGGATTGTCAGGAATTCGCGCGGCACTTGGGTTTTGATGGCGCAATCCTGGATGAAAACAGGGGCACTGACATTTTTCAAGCTTCCCCGAAGCAAATAAGATTCACACAAGGTATTGAGCATGTCCGCTGCTTGCGGCTTAAGCCACACGGCATCTATCGCTGGTACGCCGAATGCTGCAACACGCCGATTGGCAATACCGGAAAAGCGAAGATTCCGTTCGTGGGAGTCATCCATAATATCATGGATGACCAAGGGCAACGTGATCAAAACCTTGGGCCGGTTCTAGGCGTTTTAGCCGCCGATTCAGCYATCGGTCAGCTGCCGCATAATAACAGCTACATCTCGGGGAAACGGTTGATGATGCGGGTTGTTACTAAAGTCTTATTGGCCAAAGTCGCCGGACACACGAAGTACACGCCATTTTTTGATCAGAATGGGAAACCTATTGTTGAGCCAACGATCGTAAACAAGGCTGATTGATCACTCGCGCTGACTACTCCAGTGTTCCTCCAGTAAGGGGAGCATTAACCATTGAATTCATCGGAATTTTAAGTCATCTTGCGGCAAATCACAAACAGGAGATTCTTGCGATGCCGGATGGGGATATTACAACCAAACCGCCGTATAACCGTGTGCTTCTAAAGATCTCGGGCGAGGCATTGATGGGGGACCAGCAGTTTGGCCTTCACCCGCCCACGGTCGAACGGATCGCTAAAGAAATCAAGAAAGTGCATGATACAGGCGTCGAGATTTGTCTGGTTATCGGAGGTGGCAACATTTTCCGAGGGCTGCAAGGCAGTGCGCAAGGGATGGAGCGCACGACCGCCGACTACATGGGAATGCTGGCCACCGTTATGAACGCGCTTGGTATGCAAGGCGCGCTAGAGGCCGAAAACATCCACACCCGTGTGATTTCCGCCATTCCAATGGATCAGGTCTGCGAGCCGTATATTCGCCGCCGCGCGGTTCGCCATTTGGAAAAGAAGCGCGTTTGCATTTTTGCCGCCGGTACGGGCAACCCGTATTTCACCACTGACACCGCGGCCACATTGCGGGCATCTGAAATGAAGTGCGAGGCGATCTTCAAAGGCACGCAAGTTGACGGGATTTACGATAGCGATCCCAAGATCAACCCTGACGCCAAGCATTATGACCGCGTGACTTACGACACGGTATTGCAAAAGAATCTAAAAGTTATGGATGCATCTGCGATTGCGCTGGCGCGGGATAACGGTTTGCCGATTATTGTGTTCTCGTTAGACGCGCCGGGCGGTTTTTTGAGCATTTTGCATGGTAAAGGCAAGTTTACCATCGTAGAACCTAGTTGAACATTCCGCAGGAGACGAATTATGTCTAATGAAATCGAAGACGTCGATCTGGACGATCTGGAAAAACGTATGGCCGGAGCGCTGAACTCGCTTAAGCATGACTTTAATTCGTTGCGGACGGGCAGGGCCTCGGCCTCGATGTTGGATGCGGTTTTGGTTGATGCCTACGGAACGGCGACACCGATTAATCAGGTGGCAACTATTAACGTGCCGGAACCGCGTATGGTTTCCGTTAATGTCTGGGACAAGACGATGGTTGGCGCGGTTGATAAAGCGATCCGCCAGTCCGGTTTAGGTCTGAACCCAGTGATGGATGGCACGACATTGCGCCTGCCTATTCCTGAATTAAATGAGGAACGCCGCCGCGATCTTTCTAAACTGGCGGGCCAGTACGGCGAAAAAGCCCGCATCGCGGTGCGAAATGTGCGCCGCGACGGAATGGATCATTTGAAAAAGCTTAAAGAGTCGATGGGCGAAGATGACCAAAAACTTTGGCATGATGAAATTCAGGAACTGACCAATAAAGCTATCGCGAATATCGACAAGGCGCTTGAGACGAAGCAAGAAGAAATCATGCAGGTCTAGTTTGAACACCTCGGGCAGGAAAATATAATGAGCGGTAAGGCTAATAAGTTCCTCGACCTTGGTACACGTGTTTTGTCTGCCATTGTTATGATCGCGATTTCCGTTGCTGCGTTTTGGCTGGGCGGATATTGGGCGATTGGTTTTATCGGCGTAGGCGCGTTGGTTTTACTGTGGGAATTCCACAAAATGCTTCGCCAAGAAGAAGTGCGTGGGAAAATTGATCTGGCTATTATGGGCAGTTCTGCTGTCGTATCCATCTATGCAACCTTCAGCTATGGGTGGATTTATGGCGCTGCTGCACTGATTATTGGTGCCGCTGCTTTGTATAAACGCGATCATGAAAACTGGTTCTGGCTGTCATCTGGCTTGCTTTATATCGGCGCGTCGATGACGGCGATGCTGATGATTTTCCTTTCACCGGAACACGGGCTTTTTGATGTTTTCTGGGTGGTTTTGATTGTCGCACTTACCGATATTGGCGGATATTTTGCTGGTCGAATTATCGGCGGACCAAAGCTGTGGCCTGCTGTTAGCCCCAAAAAAACATGGGCTGGAACGATTGGCGGTTGGTGTTTGGCCATAATTGCAGGCGTGCTTTTAGGGTGGTTTGGGCCGGAACCTGTTCTGCGTTCGCTTGTTATAAGTTTTGTCATTGCAGTTGCTTCTCAACTCGGTGATTTGCTGGAATCTTGGTTGAAACGCCAAAAAGATGTGAAGGATTCCAGCGATATAATTCCCGGGCACGGTGGTCTTATGGATCGCCTCGACGGGGTTATGGCAGCGGCACTGGTGTTTGCGTTTATTCAAGGCCTTTCCTAAATGCGACGAACGGTCAGCATTTTCGGCTCTACGGGGTCGATCGGGCGCAATACTGTCGATTTGTTGCTGCGGCAGGGCGGCGCGGATGTCTATGACGTCAAAGTTTTAACTGGCGCGCGCAACATCAAGCTATTGGCCGAACAGGCAATTTTGTTGGACGCGGAGATCGCCGTTACGGCCGCGAGTTCACTGCTTGATGCTTTGGTTAAGGCACTTGATGGTACAGGCATTATCGCCACCGCGGGGGGGGATGCGCTGCGCGATGCCGCGAAGATAAAGGTCGATTGGGCGATGTCCGCGATCGTTGGTTCGGCTGGATTGGCCCCCACGATAGAAATGGCGAAACATGCGGGTATCTTGGCGCTGGCCAATAAAGAAAGCCTCGTTTGTGCTGGTGAATTAATCAAAGCGACTTGTGCCAAATCCGGCTGCACCCTGTTGCCCGTGGACAGCGAACATTGCGCGATTTACCAAGCGTTGGCTGGTGGTGAAAATCGCGACATCTCGCGAATTATTCTGACCGCTTCGGGCGGCCCGTTTCGGAATTGGACTTCTGATCAAATGGCGGATGCAACGCTTGAGCAGGCCATGGCGCACCCCAATTGGGATATGGGGCAGCGCATTTCGATCGATTCAGCTACCATGTTCAATAAAGCGTTAGAGGTTATAGAGGCACACCAGTTGTTCGATGTATCCGCCGATCAAATCGAGGTGATCGTACATCCACAGTCCATCATTCACTCGATGATTGAATATAATGATTATTCAGTGATAGCCCAGATGGCCGCCCCTGACATGCGCGGTGCTATCGGGTTTGCGTTGAACTGGCCCGAACGACCACCGTTACCCGTTAAGCAATTGGATTTTGCTACAATATCACAGCTGGATTTTGCAACACCGGACGAAACCCGCTTTCCGGCATTACGCCTTGCGCGCCGTGTATTGGAAATAGGCGGCTTGGCAGGGGCAGTTTTTAACGCCGCGAAAGAATCCGCGCTTGATAGGTTCATTTCCGCCGATATAGGTTTTCTTGATATGGCACAGTTGGTTGAAACCGTGCTTGAAAGCCTCCATGTTAAGGCAGGTCGGTCGAGCAGCCTTGAGGGGTTGGAAACCGTGATGGCCATCGACAAAGAAGCCCGTGAAATGGGTCAACAATGGATGCCGGAATAACCGGCGGAGGTAGCATGGAATTCATCTCGCAGATCCCCGTTTTCGGTGGCTTTTTGTCAACGCTTACCGCGTTTGTCGTAGTGTTGGGTGTGGTCGTTTTTGTCCACGAATACGGCCATTACATCGTTGGACGATGGAGCGGGATACACTCCGAAAAGTTTTCGTTAGGATTTGGGCCGGTAATTTGGTCACGCACGGATAAACACGGTACGCAATGGCAACTTGCTGCAATCCCACTTGGCGGATACGTCCAGTTTTTAGGAGATAGAGGTGCTGCCAGCGAAACAGACTTTGAGGCATTAGGTGAGATGTCGGAGGTGGATGTTGCCCGAAGCTTTCCGTCTGCGCGCTTGTATAAGCGCGCATTAACGGTTGCCGCGGGGCCATTTGCGAACTTCTTATTGGCCACGGTTATTTTTGCAGGACTGGTTACATGGCAGGGCATTACGATTGATGAGCCAACGGTTGGTGAACTGTTTGCCATGCCAACATCTAACTATGACCTAAAAGTTAATGACCGTATATTGGAGGTCGAGGGGCAAGCTATTTCTGATTTCGGCGATATCATCGATATTACCTTGGCAATGGAAACACCCGGTGACATGGAAATTCTTGTGTTGCGTGATGGTGAAGAACGGCTTGTCAGCGCACCCTACATGCTTATTCCCGGCGTTTACGGAGTTGATCCGTTGTCAGCTGCCAGCGCGGCAGGTCTGAAATCCGGTGATTTTGTAGTGGAGGCTGCAGGGCAAAGAATTACAAGTTTTGGAGAGTTACAAGTGATTGTGGCTGCATCTGGTGACACGGAGATAAACCTTAAAGTCTGGCGTGACGGTGCATACCTCGATCTGCCAATCACACCTGTGCTGCGAGAATTCCCCGACGGGGAAGGTGGTTTTACTGAACGCGTGATGATTGGTGTTTACGGCGCTTTCGCATTTTTACCCGCAACTGAAACGCCAACACCGTGGAATGCCGTCTATATCGGCGCAAAGCAGACGGTGAATTTCATCGACTCGTCTTTGAACGGCATAAAGCACATGTTTCTAGGCAATCTTAGCCCTTCAAACTTGCAAGGACCAATAGGAATTGCCCAAGCCTCAAAAGAGTCGGCAAATCAGGGTCTTAGAAGCTTTCTTACGATGATTGCTATAATTTCTACTGGGATAGGTATGCTGAATTTATTCCCTATCCCGATGTTGGACGGAGGACACCTTGTGTTTTATATCTACGAAGCCGTGCGCGGCCGRCCACCKTCRAAAAAAGCAATTCARGSTTTCATGTCAATTGGTCTCGCCATGGTGCTGTTATTAATGGTATTTGCTACATATAACGACTTAATGCGATTGTGATGTRTTAGCGGTRTTTTTKKWNTCGACGTCGTGTCGAYAGATGCAGATAGGCGGAATRTTTATGAAACGTAARTTACTTGRAAAMCTCTCTATAAAGYCTTGTATTRCAAGYGTTTTCCTAAGYMTTYCTATCGCRRCACCCGTRCTTACAGCGRCGKTTTTYGCCACRCCTGCRTATTCWGCGGTTATCTCTTCGATCTCGGTTRCTGGTAATGAACTGATTCCCTCCCAGACGATTCGGGACTTCGCGGGRGTTAATTTTGGYRCAAAYCTARCRCCWGCCGATATTAACGRCGTSKTGCGSCGCCTKTAYGATTCAGGGATGTTCGAAAATGTCGAGCTTCAGGTTTCCGGCTCCACACTGGTTATAAAGGTTATCGAAAATCCGACTATCAGCGTCATTGCTTTTGAGGGTAATACAAACCTTAAAGACGAGGAACTTGCGGGGATCATACAATCTTCGGTTCGCCGTCCGTTGAACCGTTTAACAGCGCAAGCCGATGCACAAACAATTGCGCAAATTTATGCGCAGCAAGGCCGCGTCGATGTTTCCGTTAACCCCGTGATTATTCCGGTGTCTGAAGGTCGTGTTAACCTTGTGTTCGAGGTGACAGAATCACGTATAGCTGGTGTTAACCGCATCAGTTTTGTAGGAAACTCTGCCTATTCAGACCGTCGCCTTCGCGGGATTGTTCAAACGAACGAGACAGGAGCCCTGTCGTTCTTGTTTAAGGGAAACACCGTTGATGCAAATACGATCGCGCTTGATCGCGAAAAGCTGACGGATTTTTACACCAATAAAGGTTATATCGACTTCGAGGTTCTATCCTCTGCCTCTGAACTCTCGGCTGATCGTGGCGGATATTTTTTAACCCATACGATAAACGAAGGTTTCAAGTACACGTTTGGTGAAGCAACCATTTCGTCGTCAATCAATGGTGTAAGCACGGATACGTTCGACAAATTCCTTAAAATTAGGGCTGGCCGCGCGTATTCTATTGATGATGTGAATGACGTCGTCGAAAAAATCGAAACCGAAGCCGTAAAGCAAGGCCTTCCTTTCCTGCGTGTTGCGCCGCAGTTCACGAAAAACGATGCGGAACGGACTGTTGACGTAAACTTCGAGTTGGTCTCCGGGCGCCGTGTTTACGTCGAGCGGATAGACATCGGGGGCAACACTGGAACGGTTGAGCGGGTCATTCGCCGCCAGTTTGATTTCGTTGAGGGGGACGCGTTTAACGTCCGTAAGATGGCCGACGCACGGGAAAACCTTCGCTCTTTGGGGATTTTCGGTGGTACTAATGTTTCGGTTCGCGAAGGCTCTTCGCCAGATAAAGTCATTGTTGACGTTGATGTGCAAGATATTGCCACTGGTAGTGTAGGTTTCGCACTTGGATACTCGTCCACCTCGGGGTTCAATTCTCTGGTTAGTCTTTCGGAGCGCAACTTCTTGGGGCGCGGTCAGGATTTTGCGTTAGAACTAAGTTACGGTGAAACGTCGCAAGTGTTTTCGTTTAGCTTCAACGAACCCGCATTATTTGACCGCGATTTATCCGCTGGATTTAGTGTCTACTTCCGAAACGCGGATCGCAGCGAATCCTCTTTCCAGACAACCAATTTTGGCATTGAGCCGAATGTCCGTTTTGCGCTTGGTGAAAATACAAGAATGCAACTTAGCTATCGCCTTTCTAGTGACGAAATTAGAGACGTGGCTAGCGGGGCATCGCCAATTATTGCTGCCGATGCGCTGGTAGGCCCACAAATCACATCGTCATTAGGCGTTAAGCTTACGTATGACCGCCGAAACTCGCGTGTTGATCCAACATCTGGATTTGTTATTTCTCTGGATGAAAGCTTCGCTGGTTTGGGCGGGGACCTGAATTTTTCAAAGACCGTGGTTCGGGCTAAAGGGTACACCGCCCTCTTCGATGATAATCTTGTCCTCTCCGCTGAACTGGAAGGTGGCGCACTTATTTCAACAGATGGCTCCAACAGCCGCGTAACGGATAGGTTCTTCCTTGGAGGCACCTCCCTTAAAGGGTTTGCAAACGGCGGGATAGGACCTCGTGACACTACGACTGCAAACAATGACGCGCTTGGTGGCAATTACTACGGCGTTGTCCGATTGAAGGGCAGCTTCCCGATCGGTCTTGGTGAAGATGCCGGTGTTTATGGCGGCGTATTCGCCGAAGCTGGCAGTGTCTGGGATTTGGGGGGGATTGGCTTCGCTGGTGATGCAATGGCAATCCGCGCATCCTCGGGCGTTAGCCTGTTCTGGTCCAGCCCACTTGGGCCGCTAGAATTCAGTTATGCCATTCCGATCCTTTATGAAACCGACGATATCACGCAGAACTTCAGCGTGGCGATTTCTACGCGGTTCTAGTTTTGGGCTTCATTGCAACACCAACTATGTACCTTCGGCGCTTCGGAATGCTTCTGGTAGGGCTTGTGCTATTAGCCACGCAATCCGTCGCACAAGTCGATTTCCCAACGGTATTTCCGCAACCCGTATTGGTGTTGGATCAAGAGGGGCTGTTTATAAACTCCAAACTTGGGCAAGCGATGCAGCTAATTCAGGCGGGAAAACGTACTGTTTTACTGCAAGAAAGCCGCGTGATCAGTGATGCCTTTGTGATCGAAGAAAAGCGTTTAACAGAAATCCGAAGTGAGGTTACGCCTGAAGAATTCAGAACCCTCTCCGAAGATTTTGACAAGCGTGTTCAGGCCGCTCGTGAATCGCAGCTTGCAAAAGATGTAGAAATGCAGAAAAGCATCGAGGGACAGCGCCGCCGTTTTATTGTCATAGCCGCTCCGTTTCTAAGCGAAATAATGGCTAAATATCAGGCTAGTGCTATCATTGATCAAAGATCGGTTCTTTTGTTTAATCGAAATTTGGATATAACACTGGAAGCAATAGAGATACTCGACCGGGCCTTCGAGCTAAACCCGGATTTGGCCACCGAAAGGGAATAAAACATGTCCGACACCGCGACTGAAGCTACATCCGCTGATCTTTCTGAAATCAAACGCATGATACCGCATCGGTATCCGTTTCTGCTGATCGACGCCGTTAAAGAAATACGTGTAAACGAAAGTGCCGTTGGCATCAAAATGGTAACGGTTAACGAGCCGCATTTTCAAGGTCACTTCCCTGATAAAGCCGTTATGCCGGGCGTTTTGATTGTCGAGGCTATGGCGCAAACCGCTGGGGTTCTGGTTGGCACAACTCTTAATCTGATTGATGCTGGAATGCTGGTATATTTCATGTCGATGGACAAAGTAAAGTTTCGCCAAATAGTGCAACCCGGTGACGCTTTGGAGTTACACGTCAAAGTCATTCGCGGACGCGGTAAAATTTGGAAATTTTGGGGGGAAGGGAAAGTTAATGGCGTAATCGTCGCCGAGTCCGAGTTTACCGCCATGATTGTTCCACCCGAAGATGAAAACAAAGGCTGATTATGTCTGTCGATACAACTGCTACAATCCACCCCTCAGCCGTAATTGAGGATGGGGCCACCATCGGTGCAAATTGTAAAATTGGGCCGTTTTGCCTTGTTGGGCCAAATGTTACCCTTGGAAATAACGTCGAGCTGTTCAGCCATGCCGTGGTCATGGGCCACACAAAGGTTGGTGCGGAAACGCGCATTTGGCCAACGGCCTCCATTGGGCACCAACCACAAGATTTGAAATATGCGGGTGAGAAAACCTATCTTGAGATAGGCGAAAGCTGCATGATCCGCGAAGGTGTTACCGTTAATCCGGGCACCAAGGGTGGCACTGGCATTACGCGAATTGGTGATAATTGTTTGTTAATGCTTGGCGCGCACGTCGGGCATGATGCGCAGGTTGGAGATCGTGTTGTTCTGGCGAACCATGCGTCTGTGGCCGGGCACGTCACGATTGGTGACGATGTTATTATAGGCGCGTTAAGTGGTGTGCATCAATTCGTGAACGTCGGCAAAGGCGCTATCATCGGTGGGCTTGCTGCCGTGGTTTCTGATGTGATTCCATATGGTATGGCTCTGTCGGAACGGGCGAACCTCGGCGGGTTGAACCTTATAGGCCTGAAGCGCCGCGGTGTTGATAAAACCACGATCAATGGTTTACGGACGTCATTCGCGGAAATATTTGAGGGCGAAGGCACCCTCAAAGAACGGGCGAAAAAAGCGCAAGACAAACACGGCGACAATGAGTTGGTTTCAGATGTCGTCGAGTTCTTGTTAGCCAACAGCGCACGCTCCTTTCTGTTGCCCAAAAGTAACGACTAGTTATGGGCGCGTCAGGTGACCACTCGAAAACCGGGCTGGCAATTATCGCTGGCCATGGTGATCTTCCACGCTTGTTGGCCGAAGAATGTCAGGCATCTGGCCGAAAGTATGCCGTTGTGGAGTTCGAAAATATTCCGTTGGTCTGGGCATCAACTCATCCCGTTATTCCGACCATATTTGAAAAAACGGGTCAGCTGATCAGCCAAATGCAAGATGCTGACTGCCTAGAAATTGTGATCGTTGGCGCGATGAATCGCGAAAGTATTGACCCAAGCAAGCTTGATGATAAGGGCCGTGAATTAGCAATCATTCTAAGCGAAACCATGAAGGGCGGCGATGATGAAACCCTAAGTTCCATCATCAGGTTTTTCGAGACTAATGGTTTCCGCGTTCGCGCGGCACATGACGTATTACCAAGCCTGATACCGCAAGCTGGTGTGTTAACCAATATTAAACCCAGTGATGATGACATATTTGATGCCTCCCGTGCCGCTGAAATTGTTACTGGCCTCGGGCGTTTAGATGTCGGGCAGGGGGCTGTGGTTGGGCAGGGTCTCTGCCTTGGATTGGAAAGCATTCAAGGCACGGACACGATGCTGGAGTTTGTGAAAAACAATCGTGAAGGGTATGCTCCTAACCCGACCGGTGGTCGAGGCGTGCTTTTCAAAGCGCCTAAACCAGCGCAGGACTTTCGTGTGGACTTACCCACAATCGGCCCCGATACAATTCGCAACGCGCATGACGCTGGGCTGTCAGGCGTTGCAATCGACGCCGGTGGTGTGATGGTTTTGCGCCGATCCGAAACGGTTTCTTTGGCAAACGATCTTGAGTTGTTTTTATGGGTTCGGCCCAAAGAATGAACGAGACCTCGACATTCTTCATCATCGCGGGGGAAAGCTCGGGGGATCGGCTTGGTGCGGCGTTGATGCAAGGCCTTAAGTCGGAACACGGTGGCGCAATAAATTTCGTCGGGGTTGGCGGACCTTTAATGATTGATCAAGGGCTGGATAGTATCTTCGCGATGGATGAGCTTTCAGTTATGGGCATCGCAGAGGTTCTCCCCAAAATGCGCCAGCTATTGCGCCGCATTAAAGGGACCGCTAATTCAATTGAAAGTATAAACCCGACAGCATTGATAACGATCGACAGCCCTGATTTTTGTTTTCGTGTAGCCAAGCGCGCCAAAACTCGATTGCCAACTCTGCGTGTCATTCATTATGTGGCTCCGTCCGTTTGGGCTTGGCGGCCGAAACGCGCGGCAAAAATGGCACGCTTCGTTAACCATGTATTAACCCTTCTGCCGTTCGAGCCACCCTACATGGAAGCCGAAGGGATGAGCTGCGATTTCGTCGGGCACCCCATCACAGCTGAGAAACAGGCAACGGACGCGCAAGCGATTGAGTTTCGCGTGGAAATGGGCATGGCTAGTGATGCTCAGCTACTAACGCTTCTACCAGGATCTCGAGCCAGTGAAGTTACAAGGTTAGGTCCGGTTTTCCGAGAAGTTGTCGAAAGGTTAAGGCGCGATTATCCCGACCTCAAGGTTATAATCCCGTCTGTTGCATCACGCGTAGACCTGATTAAACAAATTTTTGCCGACGTTGATGTCACGATCCTCGACCCAACAAGTCTACCCTCAAAGGATTCCGAGGATAGAAAACGGGCGTGTTATAAAACGTCTGACGTTGCGTTGGCCGCTTCTGGAACCGTTTCTCTGGAACTCGCGGCAGCCGAAACACCGATGGTTATTGCCTATGACATGCATTGGTTCACGGCGTTCATCAAGCGGCGGATGGTGCGTGTCTCAACCGCGACTCTGGTTAACCTTTTAACGGATACAAACGCTGTGCCGGAGTTTTTACTCGAAGAGTGCACGGCTGAAAACATCTATCACTCCGTCAAAAACTTGTTGGAGAGTGCTGAGGCCCGCGATGCACAGCTCGCGGTGTCGGCCAAGGCAATGGAAGCATTGGGAAAGGGTGGTGATACATCCGGAAACCGGGCGGCGAAGTCGGTTTTGAAATTTCTTAATAATAACTAAAAACGCCGGAGGGTTGCTCCGGCGTTTTTGTATTAGCGGTTTTCTACGTCCATGTAGTCGCGATGTTTCGCACCGGTATACAGCTGGCGCGGGCGTCCGATTTTTTGTGTTGGATCGGCGATCATTTCTTTCCACTGTGCAATCCAGCCAACCGTGCGCGCCAAGGCGAAGATCGGTGTGAACATTGATGTTGGGAAACCAATAGCATCCAGAATAATACCGGAGTAAAAATCGACATTCGGGTACAACTTTTTCTCGATGAAATATGGATCAGAAAGAGCAATACGCTCCAATTCCTTAGCAACCTGAAGGGTTGGGTTGTCTTCAATCCCCATCAAGCCCAGAACTTCATCCGCGGATTCTTTCATCACTTTGGCGCGCGGGTCAAAGTTTTTATAAACGCGGTGGCCAAAGCCCATCAGACGGAACGGGTCATTCTTGTCTTTCGCGCGCGCAATATATTCTGGAATGCGATCAACGGTGCCTATTTCACGCAACATGTTCAATGCTGCTTCGTTCGCGCCACCATGCGCAGGCCCCCAAAGGCAAGCAATGCCTGCCGCGATACACGCAAACGGGTTTGCGCCCGAAGAACCAGCAAGACGAACGGTTGAGGTTGACGCATTCTGTTCGTGATCCGCGTGAAGCGTAAAGATACGGTCCATCGCGCGGGCAACAATTGGGTCAACATTGTATTCTTCGGCTGGAACCGCGAAACACATGTGCAAGAAGTTCGATGCATAATCCAGATCGTTGCGTGGATAAATGAACGGCTGGCCTATCGAATATTTGTAGGCCCATGCCGCAACGGTCGGCATTTTTGCGATCATACGGATCGATGCAACTTCACGCTGCCATGGATCGTTAATATCAGTGGAATCGTGATAGAATGACGACATTGCACCTTGAACGCCGCAAATGATCGACATCGGATGGGCATCACGACGGAAACCGCGATAAAAATAGGCCATTTGTTCGTGCAACATAGTGTGGCGGGTCACGCGCGGAATAAATTCATCCAACTGTGCAGCTGTTGGCAACTCTCCGTATAGYAGAAGATAGCAAACTTCCAAAAAATGTGATTTTTCAGCAAGTTGATCAATAGGATAGCCACGGTAAAGCAGCTCGCCTTTGTCACCATCGATGAATGTAATTGCTGATTCACACGATGCCGTGGACGTGAAGCCCGGATCATAGGTGAAAACATCGCCTTGCGCGTAAAGCTTGCGGATATCGACAACATCTGGCCCAAGATTTGGGGTGAAAATTGGAAGTTCTATCTCCTGATCGTCAAATGTTAATTTTGCTGATTTTTTGCTATCCGATATCATTATCTACCTCATATTCGGCCCCTCGGGCCCATTTCATCAATCTGTACTTTGGCAAGCACACCGAGCGTTGACCTTCGAAACGGGGATCCGGTCGAATATCAGCGAGAGGCATCCTCCAGCCGTGCGATACATTCTTCTTTGCCGAGTTGCACCATCATATCAAACACACTCGGCGACACTGTTCGCCCTGTTAGAGCGACCCGAAGAGGTTGCGCAACTTTGCCAAGTTTAAGGTCTTCGACCTCTGCAAAAGCGCGAATTTCCGCCTCGAGTTCTTCTAGCGTCCAAGTAGCATCTCGCAAGCGCGAAGTCAATCGGTTCAGCATACCACGGGATACCGTAGTTAAAAAATGTCCTGCCTTCTCGTCTGGTAAAAACGGGCGCTCCCCAAGGAAATAGTAAGCTATTTCCAATAGTTCCGGCAACACCTTCGCGCGTTCCTTTATGCCATCCATGCCTGCAATAAACATTTCTCGCTGCCGTGGCGTTAACTCAGGCATATGTTGCGACGCAACAAATCTCTCGATTTCTTGCAATAATTTGGCATTATCTGTCGCACGGATATGCTGACCGGAAAGGTTTTCCAATTTCTTGAAATCGAAGCGTGCAGGTGATTTTCCTACCTTGTCGAGGCTAAACCACTCAATTGCCTGTTCGGTGGTGAAAAAGTCTTCGTCACCATGGCTCCAACCGAGGCGCGCTAGGTAGTTTCGCATCGCTGCGGGCAAGTATCCCATATCGCGATACGCATCAACCCCAAGTGCGCCGTGCCGCTTTGACAGTTTAGCACCGTCAGGCCCGTGAATAAGGGGGATATGCGCGTAAATTGGCAACTCCCATCCCATACCTTTATATATAATGCTTTGACGCGCCGCATTTGTCAGGTGGTCGTCACCACGGATAACGTGCGTTACGCCCATGTCGTGATCGTCCACAACAACGGCCAGCATGTAGGTTGGCGTGCCGTCAGAACGCAGCAGAATCATATCGTCTAGCGTCTCGTTCTTCCATGTGACACTGCCCTGAACCTGATCGTTAATCGTCGTTTCTCCCTCGCGCGGGGCTTTCAGGCGCACCACATAAGGCGCGTCAGGCGCGGTTGCCGGATCTGCATCGCGCCAAGGAGAACGGAACAGGGGCGGACGCTTTTCGGCACGCGCGGTCGTGCGAAACGCGTCGATTTCTTCTTTGGTTGCATAACATTTATAGGCCGCGCCCTTGGCCAACATCTCGTGGGCAACCTCGGCGTGACGTTCCACGCGGCTAAACTGGCTGATAGGCTCTTCGTCCCAATCAAGGCCTAGCCAACGCATCCCGTCGTAAATAGCCTCAACAGCTTCGGGGGTATAGCGCTTGCGGTCCGTGTCTTCGATCCGCAGCAGAAATTTTCCACCTTGATTGCGGGCGAACAGCCAGTTGAACAGGGCAGTCCTCGCGCTTCCTATATGCAGAAAACCAGTGGGCGAAGGGGCGAAGCGCGTGACGACGTTAGACATGGATTAACCTTTTGGTAACCAGAATGGGGATAGAACCAACGGGGTTTTAGGCCATTTATGGTGCGGAGAACAAGGCCTGTGATCATATCAAGTTTAACGCGAACCTTTGAGTACCAGCGGCATCGGTTGATGCTGTGGACGCCGGTGATGTTCGGCCTCGGAATTGCTATATACTTTGCATCGGGGACTGAGCCAACAACAATGCAAAGCCTAGGGATAGCAGGGCTAGCTCTGTCCGCCGCGCCATTTATTCGACCACAGTATATAATACGCACGGCGGTGTTGATTATGCTTTTGTTAATATGTCTTGGCTATAGTTATGCCGCCTATCGCACGGCCACCTACAACGCTCCGATATTGACACGCCATTACTATGGACCGGTGTACGGGCGTATTGTCGGGTTGGACCGTTCGGCAAGTAACGCGCCCCGCGTATTGCTTGACCAGATATACTTGCCGGAAATGGCACAGGAAAACACGCCGGAACGCATAAGGCTTTCATTGCATGGCTTCATTCCCGATGACACTCTTACCGCAGGTGCGCGCATCGCGGTTACGGCAAGCGTTTCCCCCCCAAGCCCACCGGTTGAACCGGGCGGTTTCGATTTCAGGCGTATGGCATGGTTCATGCGTCTTGGTGGCGTCGGGTATACACGAAATCCGGTAATTCCGGCTTTCAGTGAACCCACCGCAAATTTTAGGATTTGGTTGTTCACTTTACGTATGGAAATTTCCTCCAAAATCAAACGCAGTATCGAGGGGCAAAACGGAGCGTTCGCGGCTGCAATTATCACAGGTGACAGATCTAATATTGACCCTGAGATACTAGTCAGTTTACGTGCTTCAAACCTCGCCCATTTACTGGCTATTTCAGGGCTGCATATGGGCATGTTATCCGGATTTGTATTTGCCGTATTCAGGTACGGTTTTGCAATATTCCCATACTTCGCCTTACGCACCCGCCCTAAAAAACTTGCCGCTGGTTTGGCAATAATCGCGGGGGCGGGATATTTAATGCTATCCGGGGCTAGTGTGGCCACGCAGCGGGCGTTTATTATGACAGCCGTGGTCCTGTTCGCCGTCATACTCGACAAACCGGCCTTCACATTGCGTGCCGTGGCGCTCGCTGCCTTTATCGTTTTGTTAATTAAACCATACAGCTTGCTGGAGGCGGGGTTCCAAATGTCTTTTGCAGCTACTACAGCCTTAATTTCCGCTTATGAGTGGTTGAATAAGCGGCAAGTCTGGCGGTTTTTGTCACGTGAGAAATGGAAGTACGTCAAACCCATTGTCGCGTTGCTTTTCACATCCGCCATTGCCGGGGCCGCAACTGCGCCGATCTCGGCGTTTCATTTTAACCAGATATCGCAATATGGGCTTGCGGCGAACCTATTAGCTGTCCCTATCATGGGGCTTTTGGTTATGCCCAGCGCTGTGATTGCATTTATCCTTTCTCCAATAGGCCTCGAGAGTTACGCATTTTGGGTGATGGGGAAAGGAATTGGAGTAATCCTCGTGATTGCGGAGCATTTCGCAAATTTGGAGGGGGCCATTCTGAGCGTCCAATCAGCCTCACCCAAGGTGTTGGCGGGTATAGTTGCCAGCGGGCTGATTCTATTTCTTTGGAAAGGTAATGGTCGGTTAGTAGGAGTGATTATATTGGTGTTAACTATGTACGTTTGGTCCAACTCAACGCGCCCAACCATATTGATAAGCGAAGATGGTCGAATGTTTGGCCTTATGACTGAAGAGGGGCGGGTTGTGAATAAACCCCGAGGCAGTGGTTACGCCATTAGAATTTGGCTTGAAAATGACGGCGATAACGTCACGCAAAACGAATCTTTTTTACGGGAGGGAGTCGATGCCGACAAGCAGAGTGCCACCTCCATATTAACGGACAGTTGGCGAATTTATTTGTACTTGAAGGGTGATCCTGCAATTGCTGCAACTAACTGCATAGAAAATACAATTCTAGTGATATCCAATTTGTCAAATATATCTGGAAATTGCTTAATAATTGACAAAAACACCMTGCGGAAATCCGGTGCGATATCCATTAACATTGTCAACAATAAACCTATATTGGAACACAGCCGGGATGCCGCCAGAAATCGCCCTTGGGGATATTAGTTAATAGGTTCTTACCAGTCCGACGAGCTTGCCTTGCACCCGCACCTGATCATCACGATAAACTCGCGTTTCATAGGCAGGGTTTGCTGCCTCTAGCGCGATGGAACTGCCGTGTTTGCGGAAACGTTTCAATGTAGCCTCCTGATCTTCTACCAGAGCCACAACGATATCACCGTTATCTGCCGTCGCCTGTTCGCGAATTACAACAACGTCACCATTGTTGATGCCGGCATCTATCATGGAATCCCCTTTAACCTCCAACGCGAAATGTTTGCCGGAGTTCGACAGCATTGACCCAGGAACTGCGACTGTGTGGGAAACTTCTTGAATAGCCTCAATTGGTGTACCCGCGGCAATCCGGCCCATAACCGGAATTTCGAGTGCGTTAATTTCAACAGGAATCGCAGCGGGGTGTGGGTCAACACGGCCACCTTGCACAACCTCCGGTGTGAAGCCACCACCACTCATCGCATCGGGCAGGCGGACAATTTCAATTGCACGGGCGCGGTGCGCGAGGCGGCGGATAAATCCGCGCTCCTCAAGCGCAGTGATCAGGCGGTGGATGCCGGATTTGGAACGGAGATCGAGTGCTTCCTTCATTTCATCAAATGACGGTGGCACCCCTTCTTTTTGCAACCGTTCGTTAATAAATTTCAGTAGATCAAGTTGTTTGCGCGTTAGCATATCCGTCTCCGACCCAAAAAATAACACCAATAGTCCCGTTAAGTTCTACATGTGTTCTCGTTTTGTGTCAACTGCTTGTGGATTTGTTAAGAAATTCGCACAAACCCCACCTTACTGCCTTTTTCAAGCGGCGCAGAGTTAGGCGAGCGAACCAGCAGCGCGTCTGATTGCCCTAATATGGTTAACAAAGAACTATCTTGGCGCTCAAAAGGGGTTATTTGTGTGCCTTTGTCGGATATTTCGACTTTTGCGCGCATATAATGCTCTCGACTGCCGTTCTGCCGGACATCTCGCGTGAGAACAGCCATCTCGCGCGGGAGCGGCGCAGGCTCAAATCCTAACATAACGTTAAGCATCGGGCGCAGGAATATGTGGCCGCAAACCATAGAGGAAACCGGATTTCCGGGCAGCCCAACCATCGGAATGCCATCTATTGTGCCAGCCATCAGGGGTTTTCCCGGCTGCATAGCTACCTTGTAAAAATTCAGTGCCATGCCGCGATCAACGGCGACTTTATGCACCAGATCGTGATCGCCCACAGAGGCCCCGCCAATTGTGACCACCAGATCTGCGCCAGCGGATAAATCCATCACTTGGCGTAAGCTATCACTAGTATCGCGCGCGATTGGCAGCATTCGAACCTCGGCACCGTGTTCTTCCAGCAGGGCTTTCAGGCCAAAATTGTTGGAACAAACGATTTGGTCAGGGCCGGGCGTTTCGCCGGGCATTACCAACTCGTTACCATTGGCAATCAGGGCCACAATTGGTTTTCGCGTCACAAAAACTTCTGGAATATTCATCGATGCCAGCAAAGCAATATCTGAGGCGGTCAGCTTTCGCGGGGCAGACACCACATCGCCTTCGCTGAAATCCCCGCCAGCGGGGCGGATGTATGTCTTGGTGTCGCGGTTTTCGCGCACGGTAATTGTGCCGCCCTCACGGATTGCATCCTCTTGGATAAGGATACAATCCGCGCCGTCAGGCACGGGCGCACCGGTGAAAATTCGTACGGCCTCGCCACTATTAATGCGGCCCTGAAAACGATCACCTGCTGCAGATTCGCCAATCACCTTTAGGGTCATGCCTGCTTGTGCGTCAGCGTTAACCACCGCGTAACCATCCATCGCGGACGATGAAAACGGTGGTTGGGTCAGGCGGGCCGAAACGTCTTTGGACAGCACACGGCCAGCGGCTTGGGCCAACGGAACGGTTTCGCTTTCCAGTTTGGTCGCAAGTGTGAAGATATGATTAAGGGCTTCGGATACCGAAATCATTAGCTCGCCTCGAACAGGCCGGATTTGCCGCCGTCTTTCAAGACAAGGCGCACATCGGAAATCACCATTGCTTTATCGACAGCTTTGACCATGTCGTAAATTGTTAAGCCTGCGATGGATACGGCGGTTAATGCCTCCATCTCCACCCCTGTTTGGCCGGTGGTTTTTACGGTTGCTTCGATATTCACGCAGTTGTGGTCAACGTCTGGCGTTAACTCCAACGAAACCTTTGAAAGGGCCAGTGGATGGCACAGCGGGATCAGGTCGTGAGTCTTTTTGGCAGCCATAATGCCTGCCAATCGCGCGATACCAAGAACGTCGCCTTTCTTGGCGCGGCCCTCAACGATCAGGGCCAAGGTCGACGGCTCCATCGTGATTTTACCCTTCGCGACGGCCACACGCGCGGTGATTTTCTTTTCCGAGACGTCGACCATATGGGCCGCGCCTTTGTCGTCAAAATGGGTCAGGTCAGGCATTTATTGCTCCAATAATTTACGAGTGGCCGCCTCAACATCGGTTTGGCGCATCAGGCTTTCGCCGATCAGGAAACAGCGGATATTGTGGCGGGCCATATCAGCGAGGTCATCAGTCGTGTTCAGACCGGATTCCGAGATCAGGATTTTGCCTTTCGGGGCAAGTTTTACCAATTCGCGGCTGGTATCAAGCGAGGTCTCGAAGGTTTTCAGGTTACGGTTGTTGATACCTAGCAGAGGGGATTTAAGGATGCTGGCGCGTTCCAATTCCTCCGCGTTATGAACCTCCACCAGCACATCCATGCCCCATGCAAATGCCGCGTCTTCAAGTTCCACGGCTTGCGCATCCGAGACGCTAGCCATGATGATAAGAATGCAATCAGCGCCCATCGCGCGGGCCTCGGCCACTTGATAGGTGTCATACATGAAATCCTTGCGAAGTACGGGCAGGGAGACGGCGGCGCGCGCGGCGATCAGGAATTCGTCTGCGCCTTGAAATGATGGCGTGTCGGTTAAAACGCTAAGACAAGTTGCCCCACCGTTTTCATAGGCTTTGGCCAGTTCCGGCGGGTTGAAATCCGCGCGGATCAACCCTTTGGAGGGGCTGGCTTTCTTCACTTCGGCGATCAGGCCATACCCTGAAATAGCAGCTTTGCTAAGCGCATCTGCAAACCCGCGAACGGGCGAGGCGGCTTTAGCTGCGGCCTCAACTTTCGCAATCGGGCGAGCGGCCTTACGCGCGGCAACCTCTTCCAGCTTATAGGCTTTGATTTTATCCAGAACGTTGCTCATTTGCTTGCCGCCGATGTGATTTCGGCCAGTTTGTTAACTGCGGCTAGCGCTTTACCGGAATCAATGCTCTCGCGGGCCTGTTCAACGCCGGATTTCAAATCATTCGCCTTGTCAGCAATCACCAGTGCGGCAGCCGCATTCAACAACACAGCGTCACGATAGGCGTTTTGCTCGCCGTTCAGTAGCGCGCGAAAAGCCACGGCGTTTTCAACAGGGGTTCCGCCCATGATGTCTTTGAACGGGTGAACCGGCAGGCCAGCGTCTTCGGGGTGAACTTCACGATCTTCAATCTTGCCATCTTCGAGGGCTGACACCCAGCTAACCCCACAAATCGTGATCTCGTCTGTTCCATCAGAGCCATGCACCAACCACGCCTTTTCAGACCCGAGCGCCAACAGTGTTTCCGCCATCGGGCGGATCACATCACGGGAATAAGCCCCCGTTAACTGTCGCTTAACCCCCGCCGGATTGGTTAACGGGCCAAGGATGTTAAAGATCGTCCGTGTTCCAAGCTCTTGGCGCGAGGGCATCACAAAACGCACCGCTGGGTGGTGCATCGGGGCCATCATGAAACCTATTCCGGCTTCGCGCAGGCCTTTTTCGACCACATCAGGCCCGACCATTACGTTAATGCCCATTTCCGCTAAAGCATCGGCAGCGCCGGATTTGGAGGACAGGTTGCGATTGCCGTGTTTGGCAACTGTAACGCCTGCGCCAGCGACGACAAACGCGGTGGCGGTTGAAATGTTAAGCGTTCCTTTACCATCGCCGCCTGTGCCAACGATATCCATTGCCCCTTCGGGGGCATTCACCGGCAAGCATTTCGCCCGCATAACAGCGGCGGCGGCGGCGTATTCATCCACACTTTCACCGCGCGTGCGCAGTGTCATCAGGAAACCACCGATCTGGCTGGGCGTCGCGTTGCCGCTCATAATCACATTAAATGCCGCCTCTGCATCTGCACGTGACAGCGGACCATCAACGGCCTTTTCGATGAATTCTTTAAGCTCGCTCATTTGCCGCCCCCTGCAATATCCAGAAAGTTTTTGAGCATCGCATGTCCGTGTTCAGATGCAATCGATTCCGGGTGAAATTGAAGCCCGTGGATTGGTAATTCTTTATGCTGCAACCCCATGATCGTCCCGTCTTCCAGTTCCGCCGTGATTTCAAGGTAATCGGGCAGGGTTTCGCGCTCCACAACCAACGAATGATATCGCGTGGCTTCAAAGGGGGAGGGCAGACCTTTGAATAGGCCCTTACCCGTGTGGTGCATTTGCCCCATTTTGCCGTGGACGATTTCATCGCACCGAACGACCTTGCCACCGAATGCCTGACCAATGGTCTGGTGGCCAAGGCATATGCCAATCAACGGTGTTTTGGTTTCCGCAGCGGCCTGAACCAATGGCAGGCAAATGCCGGCTTGATCAGGGTCACACGGTCCGGGCGAAAGCATAATCGCCGACGGGTTCATGCCCATGGCGGCCTGCACATCCATCTCGTCATTGCGTTTAACCTCGACGTTCGCGCCCAACTCGCCCAAATAATGGACGAGATTATAGGTAAAACTGTCGTAATTATCGATAAGTAACAACATCGTTTGTCTTTCGTAATATCTCTGACCACATTATAGTGGAAGTGTGCGCATAGCGCCGTTAAAGTCGTTTACCAACGATCTACGGTTATTGGAACGGCTGATCGAGTTTTTTGGAGAAAATGGCCTATGGGCGACAATAATATCTTGCCCAAAGGTGGCTTTCTTCGCGGTGTACTGGCCGGATTGACCCTGATTGTTCTGGTTTTCATCGGGTTGGCTGGTGCTTTTCCGCTGATCGTGACCACAAGCCCTGCACCGACCATCGTTTCCGAAGTGAATATTGCCCCCGCGCAGCCCGTTCTCGATCTTGAGGAATCATCTAGCGGCATATTTGTGAACACGGATGCCCCAACGCCCACGCAACTTATAGCCACTCCGGCACCGTTAGGTAACACCAGTCCAGAGGTCGTGATCGAGCCGGAAACTGCCGCGCCGGTAAGTATTGCGCCACAGATTGCCGCGATGCCGACAAATGATATCCAGATTAGCAGTAATGAAAGCACACCGCCTGTTATTACAAGTCCTACAGTGGCCGCGATCGAGATGCCTGTTGCCGCTGATACACCAAGTGTCGAAGAAACAACGCAGGCGCCTGTTGTTAGTACTGAAATCAGTTCAGGGGCGGGCGAGAATGACACAACATCAGAACTCCATGTTATCGAGGAGGTTGTGGAATCTGCACCTGCAGTCGTAAATATTCCGGAAACTCCAACACTTACCGAAGTGACAGAGACACCAACAGCAAGCGTAGAGCTTGCTGGTCAAACACTTATACCGGCAATCGAATCTGCATCGGATGACGCCGTCGAAGTTGAACAACCTGTGCCGAACAGAGCGTTCAGTACATTCTCGGCTGAATTTTTTGACGACGGCGAGCGCCCATTGATGTCGTTCATTCTGCTCGTAAACACTGTTGACCAAGCAAAAATTTTAACAAGTTTTACTACACCGATAACGCTGGCTGTTGCTGCTAATAATCCCGATGCCAATGACATCATTGCGAACTACCGTGCCGATGGCGGCGAAGCTGTTCTATTGTTACCAAGCGAGGGGGATAAAGGGCTTCGTAAAGGTGGTAATCCTTCGGATGTCTCGATGCTTCTTACCGCGGCCCTTGCTAATATCGACGGTGTGTTAGGCGTGTTAGATGGCCCTGACGGGAACGTAAATCAGGACACCAGAATGATGGGCGTGTTGTTAGCCGAGTTATCGAAAGGCGGGCATGCAATCTTGACCGTTAACGGTTTAGGCCTCAATCGCACCGGTGTTTTGGCGCAAGAAGCAGGCGTTCCGGCAACCGATATTTCACGGGTCGTAAATACTGATAACGGCACCATCGCCGTGGTCAGGGAGCTGGACAAACTGGTTTTGCAAATAGGGAACAAACAATCCGTCACAGTCTTTGCCGAGGCAACACCTGATATGTTATTCGCTTTGAAATTCTGGCTCGAAAGTAAAAAGGCGCAGGCTGTCACAATCGCGCCAGTGTCTGCGTCAATCTTGCGGAATTAACTTTGGCCACCACGGAAATTAACAAATAGTCCAGCGTCCTGCGCAGCCATCATTAAGGCTTTGGATTTGTTGATCGTTTCTTGATATTCAGCTTCCGGGTCGCTGTCATAAACCACACCACCACCAGCCTGAACATACAGTGTTTCGTCCTTCACCACGGCTGTGCGAAGCGCGATGCAGATGTCCATATCTCCACCGGCCGAAAAGTATCCGACGCCGCCGCCATAAATGCCGCGCTTTTCGGTTTCCAGTTCGTCAATCACTTCCATGGCCCGCACTTTGGGCGCACCAGAAACGGTTCCGGCAGGCAAGCCTGCCAGAAGGGCGGACAGGGCATCATGGTCGTCGCGAAGCTCCCCCTCGACGTTACTGACGATGTGCATCACATGGCTGTAGCGTTCAATGATAAACTGTTCTGTCGGCTTAACCGTGCCTATTTTGGCAACCCGGCCAACGTCGTTTCGACCAAGGTCCAGCAGCATAAGATGTTCGGCCATTTCCTTGGGGTCAGCTAACAGGTCGGCTTCAAGCGCTTGATCTTCGGCCTCGTTCGCGCCACGTGGGCGGGTGCCAGCGATGGGGCGGATCGTAACCTTTTTGCCCTGCACCTGCACCAGTATTTCGGGGCTGGCACCGATCACCTGAAAGTCGCCAAAATTGAAGTAGAACATATAAGGTGACGGATTCGTGCGCCGCAACGCGCGATAAAGCGCGAAAGGCGGGAGGTCAAACTTTTGGGACCACCGCTGGCTGGGAACAACCTGAAAGATGTCACCGGCGCGGATGTAATCTTTGGCTTTCTCAACGACCGCAAAATATTCTTCTTTGGTGCGGTTCGAAACTGGGGCCAGTTTGAACGGCTCTGCGCCAAGGTCACGTGTCTCGTTCGGGATGTCACGATCAAGGTCGCGCACGGCCTCCATCACGCGCTCGGCGGCTTGTGCGTAAGCGGCGCGGGCGGATTGGCCGTCGTTTGCCCAGCACGGGCTAACAACCGTCACTTCGCCTTTTATCCCGTCCAGAATAACGATAACCGTAGGCCGCAACATCATGGCGTCCGGCGCGCCGATGGGGTCGGGGTTAATATTTGGTAAATCTTCGACCAAGCGGATCATGTCATAGCCTAGATAGCCGAACAGCCCTGCCGACATCGGGGGTAAATCGTCTGGCAGATCAATCTTGCTTTCGGCAATGATCCCGCGAAGGGCGCTTAGCGTGTCGGTTTCCACCGCCTCGAAAGCGGTATCGTCAAATCGGGCAGAGCGGTTGATTTCGGATGTGTTTCCGTTCGCGCGCCAGATCAAATCCGGCTTCATCCCGATGATGGAATAGCGTCCGCGGACCTCGCCGCCGGTTACGGATTCCAGCACGAAGCTGTCTTTTTTGGCTTGCGCCAGCTTTAGAATTAGCGAAACAGGGGTGTCCAGATCGGCGACCAGTCGTGTCCAGACAACCTGATTTTTCCCGTCGGTATACCCGCGTTCAAATGGTTTGAATTCCGGCGAGATAGCCATTAGTTGCCACTGAAATTTAGCTGCTGGTGAAGCGAGTCGATACGCGCCTGATTGACCGTCGGCTGCAGCGTGGTAACGAGTGCGGCACCGAAATAGGCGAGCAAATCCTGCGATAACTGTTGGTTTTTCTGCGCGCTTACCTGTGCCAAAATTGCAGCGGCATCCTCATTATCTGGGTCAAACGGCTCGACCGAGGTCAGCTCGATTATCACCGCGCCAAAGACATCTTCAATAACGGTTGATTGTCCGATTTCCAACGCGAAAACCTCATCAATCACGGAGGGTGGCAAGTCTGGAATTGTCGATACGCGAGTTACCTGTGTCGCATCTTCCAATAACAAGCTGCCACCGAAATCACGTAACGACCCCCCATTAGATACGCCAATAGCCTTAACAATCTGTTCCGCACGTTCCAACATCAATTCATGCGTTTTGGCATTCTGTTGCCCGTCAAACACTGCCTGTGAAACCTCTGCCATTGGCTTGACGAACGCTTCGGTTATACCGTCTACGCGAAGAGCAAAAACGCCACCGTCTTCTAGGTCAAGAATGTCACGATCTTCGCCAATTTCAGACGCTGTGGCTTCTTCACGGAATGCCGCGTAGGCAGCGATACCATCTGTTTGGCCTTCTGCCAAATCAATTGAACCCAATTGCATATCGGTTTCTGCAGCGACTTCTTCCAGCGATGCACCACCTGCAATCAGGTCTATAACCTCGTCTGCAACATCACCGATACGGAAACCTGCATCGTCGATGGCAAGTTCGCGGCGCAAGTCGTCGCGAACTTCTTCCAGCGGGATTGAAAGGGCCGCAATTGCGGCGTTCACGCGGAAAATGGCGGGCCCGATGTTGGTTTCAACAGGGCCATAAATACCGGGTTCCTCAGAGGCGAACAAAACTTCGGCGGCAGCGTCGCTAATGTCGTCAGCCGTTATGTCGCCAAGGTCAATATCAGCCAGAGCAAGACCACGGGCATCGGCGAGTTGTTCGAACGTCATGTCACCTGCATCAATGCTGTTTTTGGCCTCGACCGCATCGGCTTGAGAACCTAAAACGATGCGCTCAACAAAACGTTTGGCGGGTGTGTTGTATTCAGCTTCGCGGTCTTCATATAGCTCGACAATGCGATCTTCTGAAATATCCAATGTCTCGGCAACCATCGTCGGGGTCAGGCTAATATATGTTATCTGACGTGTTAGCGGTTGGGTGAAGGCTTCGGGGTTGGCCTCGTAATAGGCGGTCAGTTCGGCCTCTGTCGGGGCGGGAACAGCGCCTGCGATATTGTTGACACCAACACGGGCATAGGTGAAGGCGCGGTTCTCGCCGATATAGTTAAAAATAGCCAAGGTCGCCTCGTCCGGCAAACCTACACCTGCGGATACGGCTGCCTGAATAAGAAGCTGGGAAGCATCGGCACGAAGCAGCCCTTCGTATTCTGCTGTACTCATACCAGAGCGGCGGATCGCGTCTTTATAAACATCTGCGTCAAACGTGCCAGTTAGCCCTTGAAAGCCGGGGGTAGCCAAAAGTGCATCCTTGACGGTTTCATCGCCAACCGAAACCCCCAAACGCAGTGCTTCATTTTCGTACGCCGCTTGCGTAACCAGACGTTGCAGCACGTTGCGATCAAGACCAAACTGCAAAGCCTGATCAATAGTAAGCTGCGTGCCAAACTGCTGGGAAACGGACGAGATTTCGTTCTGGAGATTACGGAAATAATCATCCGCTGAAACTTCGACTTTACCAACCGTCGCCACACTCGCCGAGATCGACTGCGAGAACAGGCCCGTCAGGCCAAACCCGACCATTGCCAGCACGGACAACATCAGCACAAAGAAAAAGAAAAACTTGGATATCTTTGATCGTTTAACCGCTGACATAATAATGGTCCCTGTAGGCTCGTTGCATTCGTCGGAAACTTTTAGGCTGTGTGTGGATGGGATACAAGGCCGCTATGGTCGAAATGCTTTCAAGCGCTTGAACATTTCGCGCAATCCTTCTTTATCGGCATTGGCAAAGGCGATCCGCAGTTGTTTTTCGGCTGTGCCGTCTGTTCCAACAGGTTGAAACATTGTACCCGGCAAGATCAGCAAAGACTGCTGTTGTACCAGCAATTTTGCGACCTCGTCTGATGGAATATCGAACGGATGCTCCACATAGGCAAAATAGGCCCCGCTGCCCAACAGGTTCCACCCTTGAAGCTCCGAAAAGCCAGCCTCGCAAATCGCGCGACGGCTAAGGATTTCATCCCGCTGTTCCGCCACCCATTGCGAGAGGTGCTGTAAGCCATAAAGCGCCGCTTTCTGGCCAATCTGGTTAGGGCAAATCGTGACTGAGTCGAGGAATTTTTCCACTTCGGCCAGCCGTTCCCTCGACGCTACCATCGCCCCGACGCGATGCCCTGTCAGGCGGAAAACTTTCGAGAATGAATAAAGGTGAATAAGGTTATCCGGCCAATCCCGCGTTGCAAATAAATCATGCGGTGCGCCGCTTTGGCTGTGGAAATCGCGGTAGGTTTCATCGACAATCAACGCCAACCCGTGTTCCTTGGCAATCTCCATAAACGCATCCAGCAACCCGCGTGGGTATTCCACCCCAGTCGGATTGTTTGGCGTCACCAAAACGATGGCTTTGACCTTGCCGTCAATCAACGCGCGTGCGGCATCTGGGTCGGGTAACATGCCCTCACCGCAAGGCAGCGCGCGGGCCTCTATGCCTGCCGCATCAAGCCACATTTTGTGGTTAAAGTACCAAGGCGCGGGCAAAATAACGGCATCACCGGCACTGGCAATCGTGGAAACGGCCGCACAAAATGCCTGATTGCAGCCAGATGTAATCGCCACCTGCGTTGGTGCAATATCACCGCCATATAACGCGGTCCATTGTGTGGAAATCTCGGCCCGTAAGCTCGGAAGGCCTAACACTGGCCCGTAAATGTGGCTGTCATCCTCAGCCACGGCGGCAACCATCGCATTGCGCAACGCGGCGGGCGGTGGGTCAACTGGGGCGGCCTGTGAAAGGTTCAGCAACGGGCGATCAGGCGGGAAATCCACCCCGTCCAACCAGCGCCGCGCCTCCATCACCGGAGGCGAGAAGGTGTTGGCGATCGTGCGGCTGACTGGCGCCTGCGTCATGTTCGAATCCTTGCTGTTTTCCACACCCTAGCGCCTTGACGGCGCGATGCGCAACGGCGATAGAGGGCGCATGGCACAACCAGCGATATTAACCCTTTCCGACATCATGCTAACCTTCGGCGGTAACCCGCTTTTTGAAGGCTTAAACCTGTCGGTAAATCAGGGCGAACGAATTTGTTTAGTCGGTAGAAACGGCTCCGGTAAATCGACCTTGTTGAAGGTCATGGCCGGTATCATGGAACCCGACGCAGGGGAGGTATTCTTGCGCCCCGGCAACGCGGTTGCCTACATGGAGCAGGACCCTGATCTAAGCGCATACGAAACGCTGGGGGATTACGCATCGTCCGGTTTGGATCCGTCTGAATATTACCGCGTCGAAATGGTGATGGAAGGCGTGAAATTGAACGTCGACCAATCCCCTGCGCAGGCATCCGGTGGGGAACGTCGCCGTGCGGCTTTGGCCAAATTGCTGGCCTCTGACGCCGATCTGATGTTGCTGGACGAGCCGACAAACCACCTTGATATTGAAGTGGTGGCATGGCTTGAGGAACACCTCAAACAGACCCGTCGCGCTTACGTTATTATCAGCCACGACAGGGCTTTCTTGCGGAATTTGACCCGCACCACGTTGTGGGTGGATCGCGGCGTTGTGCGGCGTTCCGACAAAGGGTTCGAGCATTTCGAGGATTGGCGTGACAAGACGTTTGAGGAAGAAGACCTCAACCGTCACAAGCTGGATCGCCTTATCAAGGCGGAGGCTCGTTGGGCGGTTGAGGGAATTTCAGGCCGTCGCAAACGTAACATCGGGCGCGTTGGTCGACTGGATGATATGAAGCAGGGGCGGGCGGAGCAAATCCGGCGCACTGGAACCGCGCGAATGGAATTCGACGGTGGGCCGAAATCCGGCAAACTGGTGTTTGAAGCGACTGATGTTTCAAAGGCTTACGATGGAAAACAGATCGTTAAGGATTTCAATCTGCGCGTCATGCGAGGTGAACGGATCGCCTTTGTCGGGCCAAACGGGGTTGGCAAAACCACGTTGCTGAAAATGCTGCTGGGCAAAGTGCAACCGGATGAAGGCAAGATCAAAATCGGGACCAATTTGTTGGTTGCGGAGTTCGACCAAAATCGTGATGCGTTGGAGCCAAACGCGACGTTATGGGAAAGCCTGACGGACGACAAAGAACTGGGCGTTTCGGGTAAAAACGACCAGATCATGGTGCGCGGAAAACCCAAGCATGTCGTTGCTTATCTTAAAGAATTTCTATTTACGGACAAGCAGGCGCGGGCGAAAATCAAATCGCTTTCGGGTGGGGAAAAGGCGCGATTGTTGCTGTCTAAATTGATGGCGAAAGAGAATAACCTGCTGATCCTCGATGAGCCGACAAACGATCTGGATGTCGAGACGCTGGATTTGTTGCAAGAATTGATCGACAACTATGCCGGAACCGTGCTGCTGGTCAGCCACGATCGTGACTTTCTGGACCGCGTGGCGACGACGACTATTGCGATGGAAGGTGACGGGAAGGCCACGGTTTATGCTGGTGGTTGGACGGATTACCAAGCACAGCGCATGGAAGTTTTGGCGGAAAAAGCAAATGTTTCCAAGAAGGTGAAGGGCAAAGTTGATGTATCAACGCCTTCGGTTAAAGCTGCTGGGTTGACGTTTACGCAAGAAAACCGGCTGAAAGAACTGCCCGGTATTATTGCCCGTTTCGAGGCGGAGATTGCCAAGCTGGAAGAATTTATGTCGGACCCGAACCTGTTCACCGATCACCCTGCGAAATTCCAGAAAGCGACCGATGCGCTGGTGGAGCGTCACGAGATGCTTTCGGATGCGGAAGAGGAGTGGATGGCGCTGGAAGAACAGGCTGCCACCGCGTAATAAACCCATGTTTTATTGGGTTTAAGGCACGATCCTTCACTATGGCGTGAGGGGTGGTTGCTTGGTTTCGCGAAAATCGGCATGGTCCTTAAAACAGGAGGACTACGTTGAAATATCTTGCTATCGCCCTTGCCATTTTGGCCACGCCGACCCTTGCGCAACCCATTCAATTTGATACGAGTTGGGAGGATTTGACCTTTCGGGGGATCAACGCGACGGAGTATTGGTACAACGGAAATACCCTTATAATTCAAGCGGATAACAGTTCTTCGGTGACGTATAAAGCGCTGCCGTCAAGCGCGTTTGGGGCGACGCGGGCAAGCTGGAATTGGGCGGTTAGCCAATCTGTTCCCGTGACGGACTTGACGCGCAAGGGTGGGGATGACCGGAACGTCACGATCTACTTCATGTTTCTGGACCGTAAAAGCGCGGATAAACTGGACGCTGGCGATGATCTTTCCAAGATGCTGCGAAACCGTAAGGTACGGATGTTGTTGTATATTTGGGGTGGAGAGGGGGATGGAATCGCACTCCCAAGCCCATATTTCAAGGGCCGTGGTTTTTACACGATATTGCGCGGGGCGGGCACGGGGGAGGCGCGCGAAAACATTGATTTGGTGGCCGATTACACCCGCATTTTCGGCGAAGCACCGGAGGCGTTGGTGGGCATCGCGATTTCATCCGACAGCGATGATACGGACAGTTCGGTGCGGGCCGAGATCAGCGAAATGGTGTTGGAATAACGCGTTAACCTTTGGGGTTTTCAGGCGAAAACACGTGTACACAACACGTACACAACCCGTACACAACGCGTATGTACGTTTTTGCGCACAACCGCGTTAACCTTTACCGATTTCGAGACCCGTAGGGTGGGGTTCACCCCACCGATTTTTGGCACATGGCGGGGTGAACCCCGCCCTACATTTTCGACCCGTAGGGTGTGCGGTCCCAGTGCAACGCTATCAATAAGATTCCCCAAAACATAGCCGCTGCACCCACGTTGCAACGTTATTATTGCAGAGGGTATTCCCATCTGGGACAAACATTTTGTCAGGTTCGGCAGAAAACATGGATGCCAATACAAAGCGCTCATTGGCACCCATTTTTGAGACGTAATTCGAAATATCAAAGTAGAGATCATCTCCTGGGGCGACGGCGACTCCATTCGACCAATACATCCTGTGAAATCCTATTTCGGGATAGGGGGACCAAATCGTCCGTTTGACCCCACCCATAAACACTAAAGGACAGGCTGAATAACAATTTGCAGTAAGAGTAGTATTAAGTTTCAATGCACGTATCATTTTTCCGGCTTCAAGTGCATCAATTACCGATCCGCCAGCGCTACCTAGGGCTATAGTTTGAATGTTACTGTTGTAGGCAATTTGTTTTGCTAGATCATTTGCAAAACCAGGTTCAATATTCCCTAGAACAAACAGAATATTATCTACGACTCTAAATTTTGCTGATGGAACTAATTCTTGAATATAGGCTGAAGTTGGTATGTCCATCTTGCCCACACAGGACAAATTCCAAATTGTGATTTGCTCTGCCTCACTGAGTTTCAAAAGCCTTCTAGCTATATATGCCCAGTTAGATAATGATTGAGCTATGGTCTTTATTTCAAATGCTTCGTCTTCTGTCAAATTGCTTGCGAGGTTTGGAATTTCCATCACCTCTAAGTGGCTAATCACCGCTGTTTTTTCCAACATTCGACCTAAAATGGCACACTCATGCTTAGGGACATCAACTTCGTTGAGCGCAGTGCCCAAGTTATAAGGGTAATAAATACTTGCATGATCCCAAAGAGATTTCGATAGTATTTCGACGTCAACAATGGAGTCGTTCCAAGATTTTCCAGAGGTGGTCCTACATTTTCGACCAGTCAGTAGCCAATTTAAGATGGATCATGGTTTCATTCAGGCTGCCAATCTCACTGGTTCCACTTTTCTTTCA
>NVXA01000021.1 GCA_002746395.1 Paracoccaceae bacterium | reverse complement strand
GGACACGATCCTTTCCCGTTATGTAGGGCAAAGGGTTGATTTTTCGCAAATTCAGCAGCTCGTGCAGGATGTGAATGACCTCTACACACGTAAAGGTGTAGTTACCGCAAGCGCKSWCTTNCMGYCGMAAANCYSTYWRCWMTGKWAYTNTYWWKSYAYANRYTSSWWSMRKRCWYRCTTKSSASYSTCSSGYWRASTGGRRRCRRKYMAGTCCCCGATACTTTTGTTCTTGAAAGGGTGCGGCTGACGACCGGTAACAACACCGTGGACGTACCCGCTGCCGCAGAGGACATCACCCGATTTAACAAGGTATATAATGCCCAACTCCGCATGTCCTTGCAGCCGGGAGCAGCGTTCGGGACAACCGACCTAGTGCTGGAAGTAACTGAACCAATGAAGTATCAGTTGTCATTTTTCATCGACAATGAGGGCATCCCATCAACCGGTGATGCGCAGGCTGGTTTCTTTTTCCGTCGATACGGTCTTCTTACAGTAGATGATAATTTCTTGGCATATGGAACAGGGGCAGGGGGAAGCACCTCGGGCACATTGTCCTACGACGCGCCGATCACGCCAACGGGGACGCGGCTGGGTCTGACCTATAGCAGTTCGGCCATCACTGTGATCGCTGGACCGACTGAACCACTCAATATCAGAGGCAGTTCGGAATCCTTTGGCGCAACGCTGACCTATCCGATTTATGTCTCACCCACATGGTCGTTCTTCGCGATCGGTGGGGCCTCGTACGGGAGATCAGATTCCTTCTCGAATGCAACGCCGCTGGTTGATTCAGCGATGCAAAAAAATTCACTGGCAATCAATGCAAGCTACACTAACCAAAATATGGCGTTCTCGACTAGACTGAATGTTTCTCGCGCTGCAACTGAAGACTTTATTGACGCCTCGACGCGAGATGTTACTTTGTGGACTGGGTCATTTAATGGCACATACCAGCTTGAAAACGGTATCGCGCTGACGACAAACGGAGCTTGGCAATATACCAATGCGGAGCTTATCCCGGGCGACTTGCTATTCCAAATCGGCGGGCCCTCAACTGTGCGCGGGTTCCCGAGCAGCGCCTCATCTGGCGACAGCGGATATTTCGCGCAATTTGAAGCACACAAGTCCGTCGATGCCGACGGATGGGCTGAAGGGATCGACATCTACGGATTCGTCGATGTTGGGCAAGTTTATTCAACTTTCCCTGAGGTTGTCTCCTTCGTTTCGGCTGGCGCTGGTGTAGCTTATCCGCTGGCCGATAAGGCCAAGTTTGAGGTTGGCGTAGGCTTCCCCCTTAATCAGGTTGTAGCAAATCAGGATAAGGCAATGATTTATGCCCGCCTGACGTTCGCAGCATTTTGATAGTCATAATAAAAGGCCCTTGTTAGATCCCCAGCGGTGAGGTTGAGTTCGTTTGTGCGCCTTTAGAATGCCCTTTTCGGGACCATACCAACCCACCTCTGGAGGCAAGCGTACTACAGAGCGTTAAGAGGGGGTACACAGAGTGGCGGACAAAGCAGCAATCCGTTGCGACCTCTTACAAGTGACCATTGGCCAAGCTTGATTTTTTATCGCTATTCTAAAATTGATCGGCTAACATATTCGAATCATGGGCATTGTCGCCCCTTCAAAGAAAGTTAAGTGTATTAATGTCTAAGCAACTAATGATTTATAAACGCGCGATTCCAGTATCTTCTGACAGCCACCGCGATTGGGCTGTCAAAATGGGCGACAACTACAAGTTTGCTAGCGATGTTAATTCGGTGCCTCTTTTAGCGGCCGAATTCCTAACCGCTGCGCAGGACTATGCCATCGTTTTCGCCGGTGACGGTGACACTGTAGTTCCCTCCGTGATCCTTGGTATTCGGGACAACGAAAACAGCAACGTCGATGACGACGGAATTTGGACTGGAGGTTACATCCCGGCCTTTTTGCGCCGCTACCCTTTCGTCTTTTCCCGATCTGAAGACGAAAAGGATTTCGTCCTTTGCATTGACGAAGAATTTGATGGTTTCAATCAGGATGGAAAAGGCGAGCGCCTGTTCGACACCGACGGTGAGCGCACCACCTTTTTGCAAAGCAAACTGACTTTCGTTAGCGAGTACCAAAACTTATTTGAACGGACGGCTGCGTTCTGCAAACGACTGCAAGAGCACGACTTGTTGGAGGAGGCACAGGCTCAGTTTAACCTCGCCGACGGACAAACTGCCTCGCTTTCCGGATTTTTTCGGATCAACCGCGAAAAACTAAAGGCACTTCCGACAGACACGCTGGTACAAATGGTTCGATCGGACGAGTTGGAGCTATGCTATGCCCACCTTTCTTCGCTAGGTAATCTGACGTCGATGGCACAAAAGGCCACTACGGCTGTTGAAGAAAACAAGACGGAAGTAGAGGCGCCGGAAGCTGGCGAAGCTTAAACAAAATCTATCCGAGTCTTTCTTTAATGACCAAGCGGACAAGTTCCGATTGTAAGCTCCATGATGATCTTTTTGATCAGGGCGAGGCTATTAAGTAGACGATTCCTCGCCTAGGAACTCGGGGTAAGATTCGGCTGTTTGGAGAATAGTAAACTGACCGTAACATATGCTTTTCATGACCATTGATGCGAGCCATATTGCATCGATGGGTCCAAACCTGTTTATACAGTAGTCAGAGCATCTTTCGGTATATTTCCGGCAAAAAATGCATCCAGATTATCTAACGCACGAAAACCCATTGCATTCCGAGTTTCGCCTGTTGCACTGCCGATATGTGGCAACATAAATACGTTTGAATAAGCGGATAGGGCAGGATTCCCCCCCGGTTCCGTTAAGAAACAATCGAGACCTGCTGCTGCTACTTTACCAGAATCTAATGCTGCGATGAGAGCGTCTTCATCTACGAGGGCTCCTCTTGCTGTGTTCACAAACACGGCTCCATCAGGAAGTAGATCAAATCTCGCAGTGTTCATCATACCCGTTGTCTCGGGTGTTGCGGGGCAATGGAGGGACAGGAAATCTGCAATACCAAGCAAGCTCTCCACGGTTTCGTGATAAACGGCCCCCTGTTCTAAGTCAGGTGCCAACCTACTGCGATTATAGTAATGCACATCCATATCAAAACCACGCGCACGTTTGGCCATAACCTGACCTACGCGCCCCATACCGATGATCCCTAGTCGCGCAGCACTAACCTGTTTGCCGACCATAAAAGCGGGGCTCCAGAAGTCCCATTCACCAGATCGAACTAAACGGTCACCCTCTACTGCACGGCGCGCAGCACCTAGCATCAATAGCATAGCAATATCTGCGGTAGCGTCAGACAACACATCGGGCGTGTTGGTTACAACAATGCCGCGCGCGGCCAACGCATTCAAATCACAATGATCCACACCAACCGAGTGGTTAGCGATGATCTTAACCCTTGAGTCCAGTTTAGCAGTGACAGAGGCATCAAAAATTTCGGAATGGCATGGCAGGATCGCATCGACCTTGGCAGACATTGCAATAATTTCATCGGCTGTGTGCAGTCCGTCTTCGTGGTTGATGATAACGTCATAATCACGCGACGCACGCTCAAGCGTTGCATCCGAAAGCTTTCGAGTAATCCACAGGACAGGTTTTTGCGTCATGACTTACTTCTTTTTTATAGTCTCTTCGTAGAAGTTGTATACCGCAAGCGCCAGCACTGTTAGCGAGATTATCCAGAACGGAAGACCGCCCCAAAAACCCGCAAAACCTGTCGAAATACTGTACGCCAGTCCGGTGATGAAAGCGACCAAGCCGCCAGTAGCAATCAAGCCCAGTATGAAATTAATCTTTTTGCCAACCATGTTCTACTTCCTCCGTTTTCAATCTTAATCAGATTGAAGTGTATTTAGCATCCAGTTTGCTGTTCTCAGCAAACGGTCGTCTTCTTCTATGGAACCTATCAACTGTACGCCGACCGGCAAGCCGTTCTCACCAACCAGTAAAGGCAGGTTCACTGTAGGCAAGCCGCAGAGCGTCCAAATCGTGCAAAACACCGGATCGCCGGTTCCATTGCCAAACTTCGGCGCTTCGCCAGCCGCACTTGGCGCGATGATCGCGTCGTAGTCGTGGAAGAACTCGTCGAAATAGGTTCTGCCGGACGCCATGACGCCCACTGCATCGTCGTACTGGGCGGTGCTGATTTTGCGGCCACGCTCGATAATCGGTTGAATCGAGGGGCTTAGTTGATCCCAATGTTCCGTGAACTCTTTTTCCAGATGTTTACAGATTTCGTACTCGTGAATAATGCGCTGCACATCCACCAAATTATACATGTTTTCAGATATTGTTACGCGCTCGACCCGTGCGCCTAAAGCATCGATGACTTCGTTAAGGCCGCTTCGGGCGTCCTCAGTCAAGCGATCATTATAGGGGGCATCGAACCACACGAGATCCGGCTCCACGCCAATATTCGCGACGCTACCAGCTTGCATTTGTGGACGAGGGCGGCCGTAGCTAAGCGGGTCACTTGGATCGTATCCGCCGATAACATCCGTCAGCAGGGCCACATCTTCTAATGTGCGCCCAAAAACACCAACCTGGTCAAGGGACTTGGATGTTTGCAGAACGCCACGGCGAGAAATCACGCCACGTGTCGGTTTGAAACCGTAGGTGCCACAGAATGACGCCGGACGGATAACTGAACCGTTGGTTTGTGTGCCGATAGCCAGCGGAACATTATAGGCTGCGACAGCCGCGGCCGATCCACTTGAAGATCCCCCCGGAGAGTAGTCAGGATTATGCGGGTTACGCGTTTCGGCCGGATGCATGAAAGCAAATTCCGTTGTCACGGTTTTACCAAGTATGACCGCACCGGCTTCGCGCAGGCGTTCCACCAATGCAGCGTCGCGATCCGGTTGGCGGCCTGAAAATATCGAAGTCCCACGCTCGGTTGGGAAATCGACGGTGTCGATGATATCTTTCAATCCAACAGGGATACCGTGCAACGGCCCGATCGGGCGACCAGCGCGGCGGATTGCATCCATTTCTTCAGCTTGAGCCAACGCATGGGCGGCATCAAGATGTGCCCATGCTTTTAGCTGGCCCTCAGTCTCGTCTATCCGTGCAAGGCATGCCTTGACCAGATCAACAGAAGAAAGTGTGCCTTTGCGGATTTTATCGGCGGCCTCGACCGCCGATAAAGCATTTGGTGCTACTTGCGGCTGTCTCACGGAATATACTCGCCAAAGAGCACGTCAGGCAACCAGAGTGCGATGCCTGGGAACTGATACATTAAGACCATACTGAAGATCACAATGCCTAGATATGGCATGATACCTTTGAAGATATCCATCAGCTCGATCTCGTCCTTTAGCACCCCTTTTAAGTAATACGCCGACATAGCCATCGGTGGGGTCAGGAACGAAGTCTGAAGGTTCAGTGCCACCAACATCGCGAAGAAGTAGGGGTTCACACCAAAGGTGTCCAACATCGGCAAGAAGATTGGAACAAAGATGATCAGAATTTCTGACCATTCCAGTGGCCAGCCAAGGAAGAAAATAATCAACTGCGCGAGCACCAGAAACTGCCAAGGTTCCAGATCCATGCCGATGACCCAGTGCTCGATGATTGTATGCCCACCGAGGTAGGAAAAGATCGAGGCGAACGTCCAGGAGCCAACGAACAACCAACACACCATCGCGGTCGCTTTGGCGGTCAGGAATACACTTTCCTTTAGTTTCTGCCAGCTAAACGAGCGGTAGATAACGGCTAGAACCAACCCGCCCATTGCGCCCATTGCGGCCGCTTCAGCGGGGGTTGCCAAACCACCAAGGATTGAACCCAGAACCAGCGAAATCAGCACCACCAGCGGAACAAACGATATAAGGAGGTCCAGATAGATTTCGCGTGGCGGAGGCACGTTTTCTTCAGGCGGCTTGGGTGCGATTTTTGGGTTCATCATAACGCGACCGATCACATAAACCATGTAAAGACCGGCGAGCATAAGCCCGGGGAAGACCGCGGCAGCATACAACCGCAAGGGTGAAAGCTCGGCGATAGCTGCATAAACGATCAACATGATCGATGGCGGAATCAGGATACCCAGCGTACCGCCCGCACAGATTACACCTGCTGCGAAGCTCTTGTCATATTTGGCTTCGGCCATTGCCGGATAAGCAAGCAGGCCCATCAAGGTCACGACCGCGCCCACAATACCGGAAGCCGTTGCGAAAACCGCACAAGTAACCAGCGCGGCGATAGCCATGGAACCGGGAAGATTCCGTGCCGCCATTTGTAGCGAGAAGAACAGCTTGTTAACGATATTGGCACGTTCCACCACGTATCCCATGAACAGGAACAGCGGGATGGCCACCAGAATGTCATTCTCCATCACGGAGTAGGTATTCTGGTTTAAAAGATAGAAAACATTATTTTCAAAAACGTCCGAAACGGTTTCGATGCCGCCCTGGAAGTAAGCGTAATAGCCAAAACCGACACCCATCGCGAGCAAGGTGAATGCAATTGGAAAGCCTAGTAATACTAACCCGATAAACAGGGTCAGCATCAAAATGGCGACTTGAGGATCTGTCATAGTTATCTCTCGTTTGGATCGATTAGAATTTAATCAGTTCAGGAATTGGCGTCTTTGATTTCTTGCATCAACAGGTCTTCTGTTTCATGCACATCTTCAAGACGCTCCGTCCAGACACCGGTTTTCATTGCGATCCAGCAGCGCGCCAGTTCAGCAAGGCCTTGCAGCATTAGTAGGAAGCCTGCGACAGGGATCAGAGTTTTGAAAAAGTATATCTGGATGCGCGCAGGGCTGTTCCAGCTAACTTCCTGCCAGCGCCAGCTGTCAGAGGCGATCTCGGCACCGTACCAGAAAAGAGCGAGCATTCCTGGAAAGAAGAATACCAGGTAAAGAACGAAATCTACACGGGCCTGCCATCTGACAGAAAATAACCGATATACCACATCGCCGCGTACATGCGCATCTTGTGCAAGCGCATAGGGGCCAGCCATCAGGAACAATGCTCCGTACATCTGAACCATCATGTCGAATGCCCATACGGTCGGAGAGTTCAGCACATAGCGCACGAACACCTCGTAAGATACAGAAAGCGTCAAGATCAAAATGGTCCAGGCAAAGGCTCTGCCCACCCAGATACTCAGGCCTTCAATTGAATGAATGAACTTGGTCACGTCTGTCTCCGGTTTTGGAAATTTGTCGAAACCGAGGGCCGCGAACACGGCCCTCGGTAAATCACAAGAACTTGTGGGCTATTTAGCCAAAGTAGTGTTTGTAAGCCAGTTTGTAGTCAGGCTGGTTGAGATTCAGATATTTCATAACGCTCTTCGCGTAAACTTTCTGAGACTCTAGTACACGCGCAAAGAAGTCGTCTTCACCTGAAATACGATCAACAACAACATCCCAAGCCTCAAGCTGATCAGCCATAACCGAATCCGGAGTGCGAATTACGTTCACGCCGCTTTCGTCTTGAAGGCGCGTCAAATCATCCGCATAACGCTTGGTGTTGTTCCAGTAGAAGTTAGAATTCTCGGCTTCAGAAGCATATTTCAAGATAGCCTGAAGTTCGGCTGGTAGGCCATCAAATTTCTTCTTGTTGAACGTAACTTCGAAGAACTCCTGCGACTGGTGGAACGAAGCCAAGTGATAGAATTTGGCTACATCTTGCATACCAAAGTCACGGTCAGATGTCGGGTTGTTAAATTCCGCCGCATCAATCAGGCCGGACTTCATAGCGGGCTGAATTTCTCCGCCAGGGAGCTGAACAACAGACAAGCCCATTTCAAGCATGACGTCGGCAGCTAGACCAACAGTACGGTACTTCAGGCCCTTCATTTGTGCAGAGTCAGTGATTTCTTCTTTGAACCAGCCAAGAGGCTGTGCAGGCATCGGGCTGTTGAAGAACGAAACAACGTTCAGGCCAAGGTTGCCCATCAGCTCGTCAAACAGTTCCTGACCACCACCGTAGTTAACCCAGCCCAGAACTTCCTGAGAGGACCATCCGAAGCAAGGGCCTGTACCGAACAGGGACGCCGACTTGGATTTGGAGTACCAGTACGCTGGTACATAGTGTGCAGCATCAAGAACACCACGGTGAACAGCGTCCTGCATCTGACTTGTTTTCACAACGGAACCAACGGAAAGCAGGTCGATCCGTAGATCATTGCCCGCCATCGCATTTACGCGATCAACATAGGACTGTGCGTTCTCAAGAAAAATGCCGCCGCCCCAGGCAGCCTGCATTTTCAGAACAGTTGTTTCCGACTGTGCTAGCGCTGGCGATGCCAGCGTTGCGCCGGCAGCAGTTGCAGCAAGTGCACTACCCTTCATGAACTTTCTGCGGTTTAGGTTGTCAGTCATCGAAATTTCCTCCCAGAAATTGGCGGATTACCCGCTCTGTCAATTAATTGGTAATAAAAACTTACCAAACACTTATTTCATATGCAAGTTAAAATTGACCCAAGGTTAGGTTGTGGAGAAAACCTCGCGCTAAAAGGTTGAAGCACTTCCTTCCTTGTTGAATTATTCAGTTGCAGAAAACCTCATACACTTCATCTTGTTAACCGAATTAGTATTGCACGGGGCCACCCGGCATCCGAGGGTTGTGCTTCCTGAATTTCAAGTGCTAACGTTTTGGCATACTATGTATGATAAATGTTGTGGTATAACGGGAAGGGTTAACAATGACGTATGAGCTGGAAAACCTGATTACTGATTGCCGCGACGCGCTGTCAGAGGGCCAATCAACGGAGGCTTTGGAAAAAGTTTGCGATGCGATGCGAAAGATTTTACAAAACCCTGCGTTTGTCGAACAGCATTTTGGTAAGCATCTAGAAGTCGGACGCACCACGCTTTATCACGACCCCGATCTGGATTTTTACGTCTACGCCCATATTCCCGACGGCGCGATCCTAAGTGCGCCGCACGATCATGCATCTGCTTGGGCCGCCTACGGGCAAGCCGTTGATAATACGCAGATGACTGATTGGGTTATTCCTGCGGGGGAGGAACTGCCTAAACCCGTAAAGACCTACAGCATGACCCCCGGCACAGCAGGGTTTTATAACGTGGGGGATTTGCACTCCATCGACATGCCCGCAACCTCGCGGTTTTTGCGTATAACGGCGACGGATATTGACGTGCTACCGTGCCAGTACTTTGATGCAGTAGACACCCGAAAGTCCATCGCTGAACATCTGGCATGACCATAGATTTTCACGCCCATTGGGTGCCTGAAGAATTGGCGAATGCCTTGCGGAAACGCTCAACTCCTCCGCATATTGCCATGAGCGATACGGGCGAGCAGTTTCATATGCCCGTGGGTGGTTTGCCATACGACGATATTTACAGCGATCTTGGCGCGCGTTTGCGTTTTATGGATACGCACGACATCCAAACCCAAGTTTTGTCTCTACCGTGCCTGTTCGGGCTTGATAGTCGCCCAACGGCAGAGGCTTTGCCGCTGCTAACCCTGTTCAACGATGCCACGGCTGTGGCGGTAAAGAATGCCCCTGACAGGTTTGCAGGGCTTGCGTCTTTACCGTTTGATGACATGAACATGGCCGCGCAAGAATACCGGCGGGCGCGTCGCGAACTTGGGCTGCTCGGCGCGATTATTCCGATCAACTATTTCTTGTCCATTGCAGGTGTAGATGCCCTTCGCCCGCTTTTGGATATGGCCGAAAAAGAGGGGGGACACCTGTTCCTTCACCCTGGTCGACGCCCTGACGAGGCCGAGGCGATGGATGCTGCGGGAACCGACCGCTACCCCGACAGCGTCATGGCGCGCCGTCAATTAGAGATTCAACATCAAGTAGCGGCCGCAATGGTGACGCTTTTGTGGGGCGATTTTACCAATAAGTATAAAGGTTTTACGCTGCATGTCGCGAACATGGGTGGCACGTTGCCCTTGGTGGTGGAGCGGATGGACTACACGTCAAGAATGCGCACCCACGAACCGATTTTACCGTCTGCGCGGGTGCGAAATTCGCCCGTTCTGGTGGATTGCTCGTCCATGGGGCCGATCGCAATTACGGCTGCTGTGGCGTGTTTCGGGGCTAAAAACATCCTATTTGGCACAGATAATCCGATTTACCGCAGCGAATGGCAACTGGATGCCGTTAGGGATGCCAAGATATCGGATGAGGATCGCCGCGATATTCTGCACGATAACGGTGCGCGCGCATTGGCACGCTGGCAATAACTGATCGCCAGAACGCCCACTACCACCGCCCTCGTGCAATACTTTAGGGGCCATGCTACAGGTACGATATGTTTGCCATCTTTCTTAAAACTCTACCCTTCTTCGCCATTTTGGGACTGGGGTACTTAGCTGCGTACCGACGGTTTTTCACTGAAGAGGCCACAGCGTATCTGACGAAATTTGTGTTTTACTTTGCGCTCTCAGCGATGATTTTTCGCTTTACGGCAACGCTTTCATTGCCCGATGTATTTCATGGACCATCGGTTCTTGCGTATCTGTCTGGCACGATGGCCGTGTATCTGCTTGCAACCGTCGTTGCGCTTTTTCGGGGCATCGGGATGGAAGAAACCGTGATCGAGGCGCAAGCCGCTGCCATTGGAAACGTCGGGTTTCTCGGGATACCGATGCTGGTTTTGTTGATGGGACCAAACGCGATTGGTCCGGTAATGATTGTGTTGGCAACTGATTTGATTGTGTTCGGCAGTCTTCTGGTTATTTTGATTTCCGCCAAACGAGACGGGCGGATGTCTGTTGCGGTACTTGGCTCGGTTGCGGTGGGGCTGATGAAAAACCCGATGGTCATGGAGAGGTGGTCGCAAGATTTCGGACCAGTAGTTAAGATGGATCGACTTATGAGAAAGACGATTCAAAATGACAAAACGAAAGAACCATTCGCCCGATTT
>NVXA01000003.1 GCA_002746395.1 Paracoccaceae bacterium | reverse complement strand
CGACTTCCGAACACATCCTGATGGCTGGTGAAGCCTACGGGGATCAAGGGACTACCTGATGTCAAAGACGCCTAAACCAACGCAAGCAGAAAAACGCCAAATGCGATCAGCGGCGCGGCTTTACGCCGTCCAAGCCCTGTTCCAGATGGAGGCGTTGGGCGAAGCCCTGGAAGACATCCAAACCGAATTCGAAACCTACCGTTTCGGCGCAACAATCGGCGAAGACACCTACGCAGAAGGCGATTTGAAATTGTTCCGCGCCTTGATTGGCGAAGCCGTAACCAACCAAGCCACAATCGACCAAATGACCGACCGCGCACTGGTCGCCAAATGGCCCATAGACCGCATCGACCCAACGCTACGCGCCCTGTTCCGCGCCGCCGGATCCGAGCTGCTGACACAAACCACCCCCCCCAAAGTTGCGATAACCGAGTTCGTCGACGTCGCCAAAGCCTTCTTCCCCGATGGCAAAGAGTCCAAATTCGTGAACGCCGTGCTAGACCACATGGCCCGCGAAGCTAAACCGGACGCGTTTGCCAAATAACCGCAGCCGAGCGCCTGCCCCATATGCGTGGTAAGTTCCTCAGGCCAATGTTTGAAACGAATCTACAAGCCAGTGAGTTTGTCGAGGTTGTGTATTTCAATATATATGGGCATGGTTATCTCCCAGTATTGGCGCTGTAATAATTTGAAAAATTCAAAATCAAATTGATCTACCCACCGATCCGAAGCCGAGGGCCAATCGTTATCCATGTGACTGTATCAGAAAAAAAGTAAAACACGGCAGACCCTCGGCACTGTGAAATCAATCGCCAAAAGCCGCGCTCAGGCAAACAAAATTGGATTGCTTTATCGGCTGTAAACTGACGGTTGGAAAATGGAGGAGAAAAGCTACTATTTTTTGAAGGCTTTGATTTCCATCCTGCCTTTTCCATATAATTCGCAATTTGTTCTATTGAACATTTTTGCCCGAATAAACTTGGCCCCAAGAGACGATCATTCAGTCTCCCGTATGTTCCGTCCTCTGACATTTCTGGCAGCGCATTTGCTGGCGGCAAAGCAAGAACGTTTGAACATTCGGCGTATGGATTTACATCCTCGTCTTGAGCCATGGCAAAAGACGGAAGAAACGTCATCAATAGTATCGAAAGGTATTTCATTCGGCCAGACATCGGCAATGTCACTCCGTTTCTATGTATGAACCAAATAATAGGCACAACAAGCAAATCAATCAACCGTAAGGTTAGAAGATTTCGGCACACGGCATATGCACCATCCCCTCCCGTTGGGCCAAGCCTCGCCTTTCGGCCCATTGGTTGCGAACATGTCTGGTGTTTCGAACGCCTAAATTCTAGACTTGCACAAAATGTATTGCTGGAGGCGATGATGTTCGCGAAACAAGACCTGAAGTTCGACCCGATCGCCCTACCCGACCACATTGATATGCCACCCGAGGAAATGCAAAAAGCCGCGGCTGATTTCCTTGCCCACATGCGCAAACGCCACTCCGTTCGCGATTTCACCGACCAACCCGTCGACCAAARCGTKATCGAGGAATGCATCCTGACCGCCGGTTCCGCCCCAAGTGGCGCAAACCATCAGCCTTGGCATTTCGTCGCCGTRAAATCGYCCRAAATCAAAGCCCAAATCCGCGAAGCSGCMGARRTYGAAGAAGAAAAGTTCTAYGCMGGTGGTGGCGGCGACGAATGGATCAARGCSYTMGARCCCCTCGGCACRGGCGTSGACAAACCCCAYCTAACGACCGCCCCSTGGYTGATCATCGTATTCGCRCAACGCCACGGCAAATTCGCCGATGGCAGCAAGTTCAAAAACTATTACGTCCCYGAAAGCGTRGGCATCGCGACRGGTTTCCTGATCGCCGCRCTGCAYAMKGCAGGCCTRTCCTGCCTGACCCACACCCCAAACCCGATGAAATTCCTGAACGGCCTGTTGGGGCGCCCGCCCTCAGAAAAACCCGTGATGATTTTGGTTGTGGGCCACGCTGACAAAAACGCCACGGTTCCGTCAGTCGCAAAGCTTAAGAAACCGTTAGCAGAAATCCTAACGATAAAATAACGCACAACGGTCGGGGGTTATTTCCCCTTTTTGGCGCGCCGTATACCCTGCGCCACCCTTGTTTCCTTATGGAATTTCTTGTTCCGCGCGCGGCTTTCGGCGATAGTTTCAACCGCCTGATCTTCCTCGCGCACCAGCTTTTGCCACCGCCCGATCCTCGCCTCGCCCAAAGTGCCCGCCGCGACCGCCGCGCGTATCGCGCAGCCCGGTTCGCTTTCATGCGCGCAATCGTTGAACTTGCAGGTCAACGCCAGATCTGAGATATCCTCAAACACCGCATCCACAGCCTGCCGCGCATCCACCAGCCGCAAGGCCCGCATGCCCGGCGTATCAATCAGCCAGCCGCCCGTAACCATCCGGTACATGGACCGCGCCGTGGTCGTATGCACTCCCTTGGCATCATCCTCGCGAATACCACGCGTCAGCAAATCCAGCCCTGTCATCGTGTTGGTAATCGTCGATTTCCCAACCCCCGACGACCCTACCAACGCCACCGTTTGCCCAACACCGCACCACGGTGCCAGATGTTCGACAGCATCCGCCGCCGTCGCATCAATCGTAATCGTAATCGCATTCTGCAATTCGCGTGCCTTGTCGATATATTCCGACGGRTCATCGCACATGTCAGCCTTGGTCAGCACCACAACGGGTTCAACGCCCCCCTGATGGGCCAGCGCCATATACCGTTCCAGCCGCGCGATRTTRAAATCCGCRTTGCAGGATGAAACGATAAACARCGTGTCRACATTGGCTGCAATCAACTGCGCCACGGCCTCYARCCCAGCMGARCCACGCTTGATCAGGCTTTTRCGCTCCAGCACSCGYTCRACCTGTACGCTGTCCTGTTCGGTTAAAACCCAGTCCCCCACCGCCATGCCGTGTTCRACCARATCGCGGTGCATAGGCAGCCGRATGGAACCCTCCACCCCCATGGTTTCCAACGAATTTCGATGAACCTCGGTCACGCGCAARGGGCGCATGGTTTCAACTTCCTCAATGGAAAGTTGCGATTGGAAAAARGCGCTCCAGCCCAGATCGGGCAGCGTTAAYRWTTCATTGTTCATTATGATTTAAGCCTTGGATAAAATTCWWGCGAACCYCRRGCGTGTGGCGCGGGGTYTGATTTCATCGGGCTTGCRSTAAATGCGGCCATACGGGCCTAACGGCACGCCCGGAGGGTGATTGCGTATGTCATAAATTCATCCTCCAATTCAGGCGYTTYAAGGTGAGAGGCTGGACAACGACCCAAACGAGACTCGTTACGGCTGCTTCCTTCCGGATCTGACCGGGTTGGCGAGGCGTTCGCCCGCGCCAACCTCTCGATTGTCAATTAACAATCCCGCGGGGTAATGGCAAGGGGCCTCATCGCTGCAAAAGCGCACAATTTCGCGGCTTTCCCCGTAGTCACCATTTTAATTTCAGTCATACATACATATCTAAACCCTATGCAAAGCAAAAACCCAGCCTACCCGACCTATACCCGTTCCGAGCGCATCGCCGATGGCACGATGCACCTCCTTGGTGTTTTCGGGGCCATATTCGGCGCAGTTTTTCTGGCGCTGTGGAATTTTGGCAACCTAACCAGTGGACAAACCGCCGCGCTGGTCGTTTACAGCATCGCCATGATCGCGACGTTCAGTGCCTCCGCGCTTTATAATATGAGCCCGTGGGAATCCGCACGCCCCGTTTTCCGCCGCATTGACCACGCCGCGATATACCTGAAAATCGCCGGAACCTACACGCCATTGGTGGTGCTAATCGGCAGCTTATCGGCCTATCTGGTGCTGGCCACCGTGTGGGGATTGGCCGTCTTCGGGGTGATCCGAAAGTTGTTTTTCTGGCGCACACCGGGGAAATCTGGAACGGTTCTCTATCTGATAATGGGGTGGTTAAGTGTCATTCTTATATGGTCGCTCATACCGGTTTTACCCACCGCCGCAACCGCACTAATCATTGGGGGTGGCCTAACATATACGTTTGGCGTGATTTTTTACGTCTGGAAATCGTTAAAATTCTCCCGCGCGATCTGGCACGGTTTTGTGCTGGTCGCCTCGGTCTGTTTTTACATCGCCATCGCGCTTGGAATCCACAACAGCGCGGTGTGATCGCCCCCCGATAAAACCACCCGCGTTCTATGGACTTGGGCTGCGCCATATCGCACTCTCCCTCCCAAACAGGAGACACACATGCAAGATAACGAACTCGTCACCTTTGCCGGTGGCACATTGGACCGCGCCGCCCATCTGCGCGGCGACGACAACCTGCTGGAAAACCCGACTGCGCGCGCCTTGCCGATCTGGCACGGCAAGCCGCTGGTTGACGCCACTGGCGCGCCCTGCCTTGCGTGGCTACCAATGGATGCCGAAATCCTGAAAGTGGCGAATGAGCCCCCCATATTCCTTGGCCTCCAAAACGGTGAACCACGATTTGCATATGACGTATCATCTTGGCAGGACGAAAACGCCGATAAAGACGAAATGATGAAATTTCGCGATGAAAGCCGCAACCAGCACCCCAGCCTTCCAGATACGGTAAAATTCATCGATCTGCGATCCATCATGTCCGACCTGACCCACGATGATGCGGGCGATGCGGCCACCGCCAAAGGCATTTTCGCGTGGCACTTGAACCACCGCTACTGCGCAAATTGCGGCGCACCAACGGTGGTTTCCCAAGGCGGCTGGCAACGGCTTTGCCCTGCTTGCGCCCACATGCATTTCCCGCGCACCGACCCCGTCGTTATCATGCTGGTCACCCACGGAAATGACGTACTACTAGGCCGCTCCCCGCATTGGCCCGAAGGCATGTTCTCGCTTCTCGCAGGCTATATGGAACCGGGCGAAGGTATTGAGGAATCCGTGCGCCGTGAAGTATTCGAGGAAACCGGCGTGCGCATCGGCAAAGTTGGCTACCTCGCCAGCCAACCGTGGCCGTTCCCAACATCCCTGATGATCGGTTGCACCGCCGAAGCCCTGAATACCGACCTCACGATTGACCCCGTCGAAATCGAATCCGCCAAATGGGTAAGTCGTGAAGACCTCGCCAATTCATTTGCCGGAAACGATCCAGAATTACTACCCTCCAGAAAAGGCTCCATCGCGCAGTTTCTACTGGAACGTTGGCTGGCAGATAGGGTATAGGGCACGAATGCAGTTCAAATACACACAGGAAATAAATGCACCGGCGGAATATGTTTTCGCCCGYATCACCGATTTCAAGAARTTCGAAAACCATTCCGGCCCRACCGGWTTCAGCTTCAAGCGYCAAGGCCGYTTGCCCGTGCGYATCGGTACRCGYTGGGATATCTCCGTTCCCGTTCGTGGCCGCRCCCGCCGTTTCGCAGCAGAGYTAAGCGAATATATYCCGCCACGCACCTTGTCCTATAAATCCTCCAGCATGAAATACGAGGGGGTKWTGTCCCTGACCRTCAAACCGATCARCGCCACATCGTGYCAGYTRAATATGCAAGTGGTCGCCAAATCACGCAGYTTTGCRACMAGTCTGGTGTTCAACACAATCCGGCTGGCSCGSCGCCGCATTAACAAACGCATGAAATCCGAGATGACAAAATTCGCCAAACGCTTGGCCAGMGACTATCGCRCCAACCSSACCTAGGTACSGCGATACCTGCTATTTGACAGATTTACGGAACCCATCCATCGGGTAAACGCCCAGAATATCCAGATGCGTGGTGAAATACGCCAACTCCTCCAACGCACGATCAACCGCCGCGTCACCGGGGTGGCCCTCGATGTCCGCATAAAACTGCGTAGCCGTGAAATTGCCACCAACCATATAGCTTTCCAGTTTCAACATGTTCACGCTGTTGGTCGCAAACCCACCCATCGCTTTATAAAGCGCGGCGGGGATGTTGCGGACCTGAAAGACAATCGTCGTCATCAGCCCTTCACCCGTCGGGCGCTTGGGTTCCGGCGCCATCACCAGAAAGCGCGTGGTGTTGTGCTGGTTATCCTCGATATTTGCGGCCACCGTCTCCAACCCGTAAATCGACCCCGCCAATTCAGACGCCAGCGCCGCCATCGCAGGATTGCCATCTTCCGCCACCTGCTTGGCCGATCCAGCCGTATCCACACCCGTGCGCGGCGCAATCGCGTGTTCCTTCAAGAACGTCCGGCACTGCCCCAGCAAAACCGTATGGCTCATCGCCTGTTTGACCTGTTCCAGCTTAGTGCCCGGCACAACCATCAGGTTGATATGCACCCGCACGAAATGTTCGCCAATGATGTGCAGGCCGGTTTCCGGCAACAGATGGTGGATGTCTGCCACCCGTCCGTATGTGGAGTTTTCCACCGGCAACATCGCCAATTTTGCACGCCCTTCTTTGACCGCCGCAACCGCGCCTTCAAAGGTATTGCACGGCAAAGCTTCCATATCCGGAAACATCTCGACACACGCCTGATGGGAGTACGCGCCAGGCTCGCCTTGGAAAGAAATACCATTTGTCATCATTTACATCCTAGATCGGTCGTTTCGTCGCGCTTCTACACCTTGCAAAAGCATAGGGGAAGCGGCTAGAACACTCCACAGAATATTCAGGGGCGTGGCCCCGCCCATAGACAAGGTGAAAACACTTATGGATACTATGACAGCAACAAAGATTGTCGGCGGCGTTTGTGGCAGCCTCTTGATTTTCCTATTGGTTAAATGGGGCGCGGAAACGATCTATACTTCAGGCTCCCACGAAGGTGTCGAAGCTGCCTATGTTATTGAAGTGGCAGAAACGGCGACTGAAATGGCCTCTGCCGAGGGTGGAACATCTGACGTCGGCGACGCCGAAGCCGAAGCGGCTCCGACATTTGACGAAGTTTACGCCGCTGCAGACATCGCTTCGGGTGAAAAAGTGTTCAAGAAATGTAAAGCTTGCCACAAACTCGAAGATGGCGCGAATGCAACAGGCCCGTTCCTTTACGGCATCGTTGATCGCGGTATTGCCTCCGTTGAATTCAAATTCTCCGATGCGCTGGTCGCTGTTGGTGGCAACTGGACACCGGCACAACTGAACGCCTTCCTGACCCGTCCGAAAGACTTCGCACCGGGCACAAAAATGTCGTTCTCCGGTTTGAAACGCGAATCCGATCGTGCTGACGTTATTGCGTATCTAGCAACCATCGGCGGCTAATCGCCCAAAACACCCTGGAAAACCGCGTTTCGGCGCGGTTTTTTTGTGCCTTCACAAAACCGTCGCACAAACGTGGCTTGCAATCGACGCAGCCGCGGGGCTAGCATTGCTTAACGTATAGTTAATCAAAATGATGGAGGTCTCGATGATTCCCAGCAAAAGCAAAGCGTTGTTAATGGCAACCAATACCGATGATTCCCGCTCGCTAACATGCACGTGGGCTGGGTTGGGTTTGGCCATAGTATTTCTGGCATTCGCCGCAATCTGCGTCAGCTAGAATACCACACCGTGAAAATTCTGCCTGCAAGCGTAGATGACGCTGAAGCCATTCTTGCGATCTGGAACCCTGTCATCGCAGGCACCACGGTAACTTTCAACAATGTCGAAAAGTCCCGCACAGATGTTGCCACGATGATCAAGGATCGCCACACTGCTGGGCGTGAATTTCTGGTTGCACATCAAGGCGACAACCTGCTGGGCTTCGCGACTTATGGTCCGTTTCGTAGCGGATCGGGTTATGCCAACACGGTCGAACACACCGTTATTCTGGCAGAACAGGCCAAAGGTAACGGTGTCGGGCGGGCGTTATTGACAGCACTGGAATCCCACGCAAAGGCAAACGGCATTCATTCGATGATCGCCAGCGTCTCGGCAGAAAACACCATCGCTGTCGCCTTTCACAAGACGCTTGGCTTTGAACAAGTCGCCTACATTCCAGAGGCAGGCCGCAAGTTTGGCCGCTGGCTGGATGTGGTATTCTTACAAAAAATTCTTTAACCGAATGTTATCAACCTTCGGTTTCACATTCCTGCCAATCTGTTAGGCTGTAAAAATGTCAATATGGACCCGCATCGCCGAAGCCCTGTCCGCCCTTGCAAAAGGCGAAGGCCTTTCTGCGATCTTCGAAAATTTCAAAAGCCCCCCTGAAAAAAGCGTGGCCTTCACGATTGCCGTCATCGCCCTCGGCGCAAAGATGGCCAAAGCGGATGGCGAAGTTACCCGCGACGAAGTCATCGCGTTTCGGCAAGTCTTCCAAATCCCGCCAGAAGACGAAGCGCAAGCCGGCAAACTGTTTGACCTCGCCCGCACGGATGTGGCCGGATACGATATTTACGCCGCCAAAATCGCCCGCATGTTTGAAAACGACAGCGATATCCTGCACGACCTGATCGAGGGCTTGTTCCACATCTCTATGGCCGACGGGCATTACCACCCTGCCGAAGACGCGTTCATCGAAGATGTCAGTCGCATATTCGGCCTACCACCGCAAATATTCACCTGCCTGCGATCCCGCTATGTGCCGGGTGCGGCCCCTGACCCATATTCGGTGTTGGAAATCGACCATAACGCAGATTTAGACGCGGCGCGCAAAGCGTGGAAACGCATGGTCCGCGAAGCCCACCCCGACAACCTGATCGCCCGCGGCTTACCTGCCGAGGCTATCGCCTTGGCCAATACCCGCCTGATAACCATTAATAATGCATGGGACGAAATCCAGCAAACCCACGAGGCAGCCTGATTTGCGCATCGCGACATACAATGTTGAATGGTTCGAGGATTTGTTCGATAAACACAACAATTTGCTGCTAGATCGCAATTGGTCGCGCCGTTATGATGTGAAACGTGTAGATCAGGCAACCGCCATTGCTGATGTAATCCGACGGGTTGATGCGGATATCATGCTGATCGTCGAAGCCCCGAATACCGGACGCACGCAAAACACCGTCAAAGCCTTGGAGAAATTCACCAAGCATTTCGGCTTGCGTCAAAAAGCAGCCGCGATGGGGTATGCCAACGATACCCACCAAGAACTCGCCGTGATTTACGACCCCTTCGTGGTCAGCGTTTCGCATGACCCCCAAGGCGTGATTTCAAACGGTTCAAAATCCGCACAAGCTCCACGGTTTGACGGAAAATTCCGCTATGATGTCGACATTGACGGCAAAGATGAAGTCTTCGAATTCTCGAAACCCCCGATCGAACTAGAGGTCGAACATCTGGCCAGCAGCCAGCGTTTTCGCATGATAGGCGTACATCCAAAATCAAAATCCACCTATGGTGCCAGTACCGAAAAAGAAGAAATCGCCCAAAGTATCAAAAGCCGTAGAAAACAATTGGCGCAGTGCATATGGATACGCCAACGCGCGAACGAGCATCTGGAAAATGGCGACCCGCTAATTATTTTGGGCGATTTCAACGACGGCCCCGGATTCCCCGGTTGCAAACAAATGTTTGCCCACTCCGGTGTTGAAATTGTACTGGGGTACGACAGCCCTACCGCCGACAACCTCGTGGAACCGCACGCCGAATTAATGCGCGATACCGATCAAGCATGGACATTATCAACAAGCCGATTCTACATCAGCGAGCATCACCGCTATCAAAGCGCGTTGCTGGATTATGTGATGTTGTCGCAGGATTTATACAAAGCCACAAAAGCCGAATGGCGGATATGGCACCCGTTCGATGACCCAGAATGTTTCAAGGACCGCGAAATGCGCGAAGCATTACTGGCCGCCTCGGACCATTTTCCGGTAAGTGTTGATTTGAATTTTTAGGGGCTTTTACATACCCCGACAGCCCCTTATCTATAGAAAAACAAACATTATTCAGGAGAGCATTATGTTCAAACACCCCCAGATTTTGCGCGACAATCGCGATGCCACCGCAAGCGATAATATGGGCGAGCTGCCGGAGTGGAATCTGGATGATCTCTACCCTTCCACCGATGGGCCGGAAATCACGGCGGACCTGAAATGGTTGGACGCCGAGGGGCCAGCCTTTGGCACGGATTACCAAGGTAAACTGGGTGATCTGGACGCTGCCGGAATGCTGGAATGTGTGCAAAGGTATGAACGTATTCAACAGGTTGCAGGCCGCGTGATGTCTTTCGCGGGCTTGCGGTATTACCAAAACACCACAGACGCCGAGCGCGGAAAATTTATGGCCGATATGCAGGCGCAGATCACCGATATGTCCGCTAATCTGGTATTTTTCAGCCTTGAAATGAATCGCATAGAGGATACAGCCCTCGACGCATTGCTGGCCGCAAACGCTGACCTGAATCGCTATAAACCGATCTTTGACAGCTTGCGAAAAATGAAGCCCTACCAGCTGTCCGACGAACTGGAACAGTTCCTGCATGACCAATCCGTCGTCGGAACATCCGCGTGGAATCGGCTGTTTGACGAAACAATGGCTGCTCTGACGTTCAACGTCGACGGCGAAGAACTCCCCCTCGAAGCCACGCTAAACCTGCTGTCCGACACTGACCGCGCACGCCGCGAGATTGGCGCACGCGCTTTGGTCAAGGTTTTCAGCGCCAACACCCCCTTGTTCGCGCGCATCACCAACACGCTGGCCAAAGAAAAGGAAATTCAGGACAAATGGCGCAAACTGCCAACGCCGCAAACCTCGCGCCACCTTTCAAACGATGTCGAACCCGAAGTCGTGCAAGCGCTGCGCGACGCCGTTGTCGCCGCCTACCCAAAACTTTCGCACCGCTATTATGCGCTGAAAGCCAAGTGGCTGGGCCTCGATAAGATGGAGGTCTGGGACCGCAACGCCCCTCTGCCCGATGAAGACGATCTGGTCATCCCATGGGATCAGGCCCGCACGATGGTCATGGACGCTTACGCCGATTTCGACCCGCGCATGGCCGAACTGGCCGCGCCGTTTTTCGACAAAGGCTGGATTGATGCGGAAGTGAAACCGGGGAAATCCTCTGGCGCATTCGCGCATCCGACCGTGACCAATGTGCATCCTTATGTGATGCTGAACTACCTCGGCAAACAGCGCGATGTGATGACCTTGGCGCATGAGTTGGGCCACGGCGTCCATCAGGTTCTGGCCGCCGAACAAGGCGAGCTGCTGGCCGACACACCGCTGACCTTGGCCGAAACCGCCTCCGTTTTTGGCGAGATGTTGACCTTCCGCAAACTGCTGGACAACGCCCCTGATCAAGCCGCGCGCAAACGCCTTCTGGCTGGCAAAGTCGAAGACATGATCAACACCGTCGTGCGCCAAATCGCGTTTTATGACTTTGAATGCCGCCTACACGCCGCCCGCGCCGAAGGTGAACTAACACCTGACCAAATCAACGCCATCTGGATGGAAATTCAGCATGAAAGCCTTGGCGACGGGTTCAATTTCATGGAAGGCTACGAAACCTTCTGGACGTACATCCCACACTTCATCCACTCGCCATTCTACGTCTATGCCTATGCGTTCGGTGACGGCTTGGTAAACGCGCTTTATGCAGTTTACGAGGAAGGCGGCGACGACTTCCAAGAGAAGTATTTCGACATGCTGAAAGCCGGTGGATCAAAACACCATAAAGAACTTTTGGCCCCCTTCGGATTAGACGCATCCGACCCCACATTCTGGGATAAAGGGCTATCGCTAATCGCCTCGATGATCGACGAATTGGAAGCGATGGAAGCCTAAAGGTTAACGCCACCGCGCCGCAAAACGTACATACGTGTTGTGTACGCATTGTGTACGGGTTGTGTACCGCAATATTCGGGCGTTAGCCGCAAAGGTTAACGCCCGATTTCCTGTTAGTCATGGAAGTGACAGGCGACCTTGTGGCCGTTCCCCGCATCCGTAAATTCCGGCCTATCGCGCGCACAAATGTCTTGCGCCTTCGGGCATCGCGTACGAAACACACACCCCGACGGCGGGTTGATTGCCGAGGGCAAATCCCCCTTGATCAGGATCAGTTCCTTGTTCTTCTCGATCAACGGATCAGGAATCGGAACCGCCGAAATTAGCGCCTGCGTATAAGGGTGGCGCGGGGTGTTATAAAGGTCCGCACTATCGGCGATTTCCACCATATTACCCAAGTAAAGCACCATAATCCGCGTGCTGATGTGCTTCACAACTGAAAGATCATGCGCGATGAAAATTAACGCAAGCCCCATTTCTTCTTGCAACTCTTTCAGCAGGTTCACCACCTGCGCCTGAATGGAAACATCCAGCGCGGAAACAGGTTCGTCGCAGATAATCAGCTTGGGTTTCAAGATCAAAGCCCGTGCAATTCCAATACGTTGGCACTGTCCGCCGGAAAATTCATGTGGGTAACGGTTGACCAAGTTTGGTAGCAAACCAACCTTCACCATCACCTCCTCGACCATCTTTTTGACTTCGGCCTTGGGCGTTTTTGGGTGGTGTGTTTTGACCGGCTCGGCGATGATTTCSCCAATATTCATGCGCGGRTCAAGGCTGGCTAACGGGTCTTGAAAGATCATCTGCACTTCTTGACGACGCGACCGCATTTCCTTGTTATCCAGTTTCAGCAGATCTTGACCCAACCACAAAACCTGACCGGATTCCGCCGGAATAAGCCGTATAATGCCCCGCGCCAGCGTGGATTTCCCACAACCTGATTCCCCAACAATACCAAGGGTTTCACCGGCTTTCAGATCAAAACTGACGCCGTCAACAGCCTTCAAAATATGCGGCTTAGTCCAAGGCATCGCACCTGTCGGCGTGACCTTGAAATAGACCTTCAGATCTTCGACCTGCATGATGGTTTCGTTGCTCATACCAAGTCCTCCTTGGGAACATTACAGGCCCGCATATGGCCCGCATCGCCACCGCTGTGAACAAGTTCCGGCATGGTTTTCAGACATTTTTCGATAGCAAAACGGCACCGCGGCGTGAACGGGCAACCTGTGGGCATATTCATCATGTTGGGTGGGTTTCCGGGAATCGTGACCAGCTTGTCCAGTTCGGAATCGACCCGCGGAACCGCGCTCATCAGGCCTTGTGTATAAGGGTGCGTAGGAGCGGCATAGACAGATTCGGTTGTACCAACTTCCATCACTTGGCCACCATACATCACGAGGGTGTCGTCACTGTTTCCAGCCACCACCCCAAGGTCGTGGGTGATCAGAATAATGGCAGTGCCAAAGTCTTTTTGGATTTCGGCCAACAAGCGCATAATCTGAGCCTGCACGGTCACATCCAACGCCGTTGTCGGTTCATCCGCGATCAGCAATTTAGGCTGGCATAGCAAGGACATAGCAATCATCACGCGCTGGCGCATACCACCCGAAAACTCGTGTGGAAACATCCGTATACGGTTCTTGGCTTCGGGGATTTTCACGGCGTCCAACATCCGAATGGATTGCTTGATCGCGTCGGATTTCGATAGGCCGTTGTGATGCACCAGCACCTCCGCCATCTGGTCCGATATGCGCATATACGGGTTAAGGCTGGTCATTGGATCTTGGAAAATCATCGCCATTTTCTGGGCACGGATCGCGTTCAAAGCATCCCCCGTAAGCCCCAGAACCTCGTCCCCTTCGAACCTCACACTGCCAGTTGCTTTACCGTTGGCGGCCAGCAACCCCATCATCGCAAAAACCGTCTGGCTTTTGCCCGAACCGGATTCCCCCACGATGGCCAGTGTTTTACCTTCATCAACGCTGAAACTGACGTTGTTAACAGCGCGCACGGCACCGTCTTGTGTCGCAAATTCAACGCTCAGGTTATTAACTTCAAGTAAGCTCATGCGACTACCTATCTTTCGGGTCCAGCGCGTCACGCAGACCATCGCCAATGAAATAGAAACAGAACAGGCTGACCACAAAGAACGCCAGCGGGAACAGCAATTGCCATTCGGTGTCATAACGGATTGTGCCCGCCCCCTCGGATATCAGCGCGCCCCAACTGGTGTTGGGTTCTTGAACGCCAAGCCCAAGGAACGAGATGAAGCTTTCCGTCAGGATCATGCCCGGCACCAGTAATGTTGCATAAACGGCAACTACGCCCAAAAGGTTTGGAACGATGTGGCGGGTAATGATTTTGAAACCCGAAACGCCTGTTGCCCGCGCGGCCTCGATGAATTCCTTGTTCTTGATAGACAGGGTCTGGCCGCGCACGATGCGGCTCATATCCAGCCATGCCAGAAGGCCGATACCGATGAACAACATCCCGATGGAACGCCCGAAAACAACCAGCATCAGGATAAGGACGAACATGAACGGAATGGCCATCAGGATGTCCACGATCCGCATCATGATCTGATCTGTGCGCCCCCCGACATAGCCCGCGACAGCCCCGTAAAGTGTACCAACTGATACGGCAATGAACGCGCCCACGACGCCAACCATCAAGGAAATCTGGGTCCCCTGTATCACACGCGAATAGATATCGCGGCCAAGATCATCGGTGCCAAAAAAGTGACCAGTCTCGAATGACGGCATGCCAAGGGTGGCGGCAGACCCCATGACGGCCCAGTCGATTTCCTCGTTTGACCACACGGCAAAGTATGGTCCGATGAACGAAAACAGCACGATCAACGTCAGAATAACAAGGCTAACAACCGCCGCCTTATTGTGCATAAACCGCCGCCGCGCATCCGCCCAAAGGGAGCGTCCATCAACGGCATCAAGGCCAGTCAGGTTCTCCGCCATTTCGGCAATTTTGTTTTTGTCTGCTACAATCATTTTCAGCCCCTTAGTACCGGATCTTGGGGTCGATCCATGCATAAAGCATGTCAACGACCAAACTGAACATAATGGTCAGGAAGCCAACCAGAATCGTAATCCCCATCATCACCGAATAGTCACGGTTAGTGGCCGAGTTCACAAAGAAATACCCCATCCCCCCCGTAGAGAAATAGATGTCGATCACGACCGATCCGGTAATAAGGCCAACGAATGCAGGCCCCAAATATGAAATCACCGGCAGTAATGAGGGCTTAAGCGCATGGCGCAGCAAAATTGTACGCCCCGGCAAACCCTTGGCCTTCGCCGTGCGAATGAAATTGCTGTTCAACACCTCCAACATGGAAGACCGCGTGATCCGCGCGATGGAGGCCATATAACTTGTCGAAAGCGCGATGACCGGCATGATCAGGTATTCAATCGAACCGCCGTTCCAGCCCCCACCAGGGAGCCAGCCCAGCCACAGGGTGAACGTTATCACCAGCAGCGGCGCCATAACGAAGTTCGGCAAAACCTGCGCACCGATGGAAACGCCAACGGCCAGATAATCAATCCATGTGTTCTTGCGAATGGCAGCGATTGCGCCCAACGGGATTCCAACACCAATGGCAAAAACGAACGACCAGAAACCGTATTTCAGCGTGATCGGGAAACCTTGCGCGATGATCTCGTTAACCGTGCGGTCTTTATATTTGAAGGATGGTCCGAAATCGAACTGGGTTACCACGCCCCAGACGTAGTTCACCATCTGGCGCCAAAGCGGTTGGTCGAGACCGTATTTCGCCTCGATATTAGCCAATACTTGTGGGGGCAGTGGGCGTTCCGATGTGAAGGGTCCACCTGGTGCAGCATGCATCAACAAGAAGGACAAAATTATCAAGATCAGCATCGTAGGAATAGCAATGGCTATCCGCTTGATCACGTAGTTAAGCATGTCGCGAACCTATGAGAAAGTTTCCGTTCGGCGTATTGTCCCGAACTGACAAAAGACGAAGCACCGCGCGAGGTATGCGCGATGCTTCAGTTTCAAATCGAGACGTTACTCGGCAGCTTTATAAAGCTCGCGYGAGTACCAGTTCTGCTCAACATTTTGAACAGGCCAGTTACGGATGCCATCGCTCATCATGTAAACATTTGTGTAGTGATACACAGGGATAACCGGCATTTCGTCAGCCATGATCTGCTCTACACGTGTGTAGTTTGCAGTCGCGTCAGTCAAAGTTTTTGCGTTCTGCATCAACTCGTCAACTTCAGCATTGGAGAACTTACCGTCGTTGTAGCCCGATGTTGTTGTAACCAGATCGAGGAACGTAGACGCCTCGTTATAGTCACCACACCATGCGCCACGGGCAAGATCGAAATCCTGCTGACCACGAACTTCTAGGAAGGTTTTCCATTCCATGTTCGCCAACTCGACTGTTACGCCAAGCTTCTGTTTCCACATCTGGGACATCGCAATAGCGACTTTCTTGTGACCCTCGGATGTGTTGTAGAGCATGTTGAACGACAGCGGGTTATCAGCACCGTAACCGGCTTCTGCCAACAATTCGATCGCTTTCGCATCACGCTCGGCTTGTGTCATGCTTGCGTAAGGAACATCAGGAACTTCAAACCCGGCAGTTGCGCCCGGTGTGAAAGTATAAGCCGCAAACTGGCCACCCTGAAGAACGTTGTCGGTGATGATGTTACGATCAATCGCATAAGAAAGCGCTTGGCGAACACGAACATCTTTGAACGCCTCTGGGCCGCTATCCGACAAGTTGAATGTGTAATAGTAGCTACACAGGCGCGGGAAAGAGATCGCGTTATCAGGGTATTCCGCTTTCAGACGCGGGTACTGCCCTGTTGGAACTTCTGTACGATCCAACTCACCAGCCAAGAAACGTGTTAAGGCAGTGTTCTCGTCGTTGATAACCAGCGCGACTGTTTTGTCGATGATTGTCGCATCGTTGTTCCAGTACATTGTGTTGCGCTCACGCACCGAACGCTCGTTCGGGATATGCTCGGTCAGAACATATGCACCGTTGGAAACGATATTTTCGGGCTTCGTCCAGTCCACGCCAAATTCTTCAATCGTCCAAGCAGGAGCCGGGAAAGTGGAGCTGTGCGTAGTCATCAGCGCGAAGTATGGCAACGATGCCGACAGACGTACTTCAAGCGTAAGATCGTCAATGGCTGTAACCCCAAGTGTGGATGGATCTGCTTCACCAGCAAGAACCGGGCCTACACCCTCGATCGACATGATTTCAGCGAACCAAGAATACGGGGACGCTGTTTCAGGATCCGCCAAGCGGCGCCATGCGTATACGAAATCGCCAGCGGTGACAGGCTTGCCATCGGACCATTTTGCATTGTCACGCAATGTAAATGTGTAAACGTTTTTCGCGTCGTTTGTCGTGAAGCCCGTTGCGACACCCGGTATCAAGTTGCCGTCGGCATCTTGGTTCATCAAGCCTTCAAAAAGGTCGCGGACGATATCCGAACCGGACACATCTTCAACGATCTGCGGATCAACAGAGCTGTGCTCGTCCAAAACGCGATATGTAAATGTTTGATCATCAGCCAGTTCTTCGCCCGTTATCGGGTGCGTTGCTGCAGCGAAAACAGGGGCTGCTGCGATGGACGCAATTACGAAGCTTGCTGCCAGTGATTTGGCAAAATAGCTCATGGTATTTCCTCCAATAGTTTCATTTTTTTGGGTTGTGCGGCGTTGGCGTTAGGCCAAAACCATAAATTCTGCACAAACCATCGCAGCAGACTGCCCCACGGACCCTTCGCTTTCAACTATTTCCCCGACGTAAAGATGAAAAACGTTGATTATTCTACAATTCCCCACCATTTGATGTGCAAACTGTGGAACAGACCGTGAAGGTAGACGGAAAGTTACATGCGGTCGCGCAAGCTGAACCAAAGCATGGCGAGAATCAAAAGCGGTGTGCGGACACTCGCGCCCCCCGGGAACCGCGACGTTGGCACATTCGCCATGATATCGAAACGTTCCGCCGTACCGCTGATCGCTTCGGCCATCAGTTTCCCGGCCAAAGCTGCCATCGCCACGCCGTGACCAGAATACCCCGATGCCGACAGAATGTTAGGCGTTAGGCGGCGGAAATCCGGCATGCGGTTCATAGTAATCCCCAGTGTCCCGCCCCACGCGAAATCAATGCGCGCATCGGCCAGTTGCGGGTATATCTCCAGCATCGGTTTGCGAGCTTTTTCGGCAAGGTTTTTCGGGAATTTATAGCCATAGCTTTCCCCGCCACCAAACAACATCCGGTTGTCTTCGGACAGGCGGAAATAGTTCACCACAAACTTGCTGTCGGCAATCGCCACATCGTCACGGATCAGGTTTCGAGCCATATCTTCGTCCAAAGGCTCAGTGGCAACGATGAAGTTGTTGATCGGCATAACCCGTGCTGCAACTTCCGGTTCCAGATTGCCAAGATACCCGTTTGCTCCGAGCGCCACGAATTTGGCCGTAACTTTGCCGCCCTCGCTGCTAACTTCGGCAGGTTCACCACGTTTGATGCTGGTTACCCGCGTTTCCTCAAATATCCGCACACCTGCAGAAACACAGGCTCGCGCCAGCCCCAGCGCGAAATTTAGCGGGTGCAAATGCCCCGCGCCCCAATCCATGGAGCCACCACAATATGCCTCGCTGCCAACCGCTTGGCGCAGTGTGGCCTCCTCCATGTATTCGATCTGCTCGTACCCGTATTCGGTTTGCAGTTTTTCGACATAAGCTTGCGTGTGATGCAAATGTTTGCGCTTCAACTCCGCATGCAAAACACCCGGTTTGTATCCGCAATCTATGTCGTGCTTGGTAATCAATTCGCGAACCGTGGATTTGGACTCCTCGCCCATATCCCACAACGCATGGGCATGATCTTTGCCAACCATCTTTTCCAGATCGTCCTGCTCAACCCGCTGGCCGGACCCTACCTGCCCGCCGTTGCGCCCTGACGCCCCGAAACCTAGACGCTGGGCCTCAAGCAGGATCACATCATAGCCACGTTCGGCCAAATGCAGGGCCGTGGAAAGGCCTGTGTACCCTGCCCCAATAACGCAAACATCGCAGGTTTCATCGCCAGACAGCGCTGGAAATTTGTCCAGCGGCTGCGCGCTCGCGGTATAGTAAGACGCCGGATATTCGCCTGCGCGATCATTAACGGTTAGTAAATCCATTAGACGTTCAGAAGCAGATGCTCCCGCTCCCACGGGCTGATGACTTCAAGAAAGGCTTCGGCCTCATGACGTTTGACGGCCTTGTAAACGCGGCAAAACTCTTCACCAAGAATTTCAGCCAATTCTGGCGCCCCATCAAACAAATCAATCGCCCCAAGCAAACTGCGTGGCATGGCGCGGGGYTGTTCATACGCCTCGCCAGTTTGGGCAGCGCGTGGTTTTAGGCCGTTTTTCATGCCCAGATACCCACAGGCCAGCGAGGCCGCCARCGCCARATACGGRTTCGCATCCATACCRGAMACRCGRTTTTCGACCCTACGCGCCGCCGTGCTGGAAATTGGAATGCGGATACCTGTCGTGCGATTATCGGCCCCCCATTCCAGATTGATCGGYGCAGACCCTGACGCCACAAATCGGCGGTACGAATTCACGTARGGYGCAAAAAAGCTGATCGCATGGGGGATATATTTCTGCTGTCCGGCGATGAAATTGTAGAACAGATYRGTTTCCTTGCCGTCCTTAYCGCTGAATACATTGTCRCCGTTTTCATCCAGAAYSGAYTGGTGRATRTGCATCGCACTRCCGGGTTCRTCCTGCATCGGYTTRGCCATRAAGGTRGCRAAACARTCGTTYTTCAACGCAGCCTCGCGRATAAGACGTTTGAAGTAGAACACCTGATCSGCCAGTTTCACCGCATCACCATGCACGAGGTTAATCTCGATCTGGCCMGCSCCGCCTTCYTGAATGATCGTRTCGATCTCYAGYCCGACRGCYTCGGCGAAATCATAGATGTCGTCGATTACGGGCCCGTAATCATCCACCGCCATCATGGAGTAGGCTTGGCGGCTAACCACACGGCGGCCCGTGCGGCCCATCGGAGGTTCAATCGGTTTGGCGGGGTCGAGATTAGGTTTGGTCAGGTAAAACTCGATTTCAGGGGCCACAACGGGCGTCCAGCCTTCGGCTTTATAAAGCGCCAAAACGCGTTTCAGGACGTTCCGGGGAACGACCTCAATCGGATTTCCTTCGAGGTCGTGAACATCATGGATAACCTGAATCGCCACATCATCGGACCACGGCACGGCCACAGCGGTGGAATAATCCGGCGTTAAAACCATGTCGGATTCCGTCCATTGGTCGTCAATTTCCATATCGACGTAATCCCCAGAAACCGTCTGGTAAAAAATCGACAACGGCAAGAACGTGCGGTCAGCGCGCGCAAAAGTATTCGACGGCATCGCCTTGCCGCGCGACATGCCAACAATGTCACCAATGATGCATTCGACCTCTTCCACGCGGCGACCATCCAGCCATTCCTGCGTCATCTCAGGGAAGCGGGCGACATATTCTTGTGATTTACGAGCCATAGTTAACTTTCTTGGTATTGTTAGTTTATCGGACGCTTAGAACCGGAACTTTAGCCAACAGTTCCACACGATGCGAAACCCCGCCCCGCAACGTAGCCTCAATGTTACCCATTCCGCGCGTGCCGATCACGATCATGTCGGCATTGCAGTCCTTGCTACACTTCACAATAGAGCGGGCAACCGGGCCTTTAATAACCTCTGTTGTTATATTCGACGCACCAGTTTTTTCCGCCCGCACTTTTGCATTGGTTACAATATCCGCCGCCATTTTTTCTAAAATATCTTTGTTTCCACCAACAATGTGCTCGGCATCCGCATATTGCAGCAAGCCTTTTGGCAGATTCTGGCTTTTAACCACATAGAGAATACACAACTCCGCATTCATCGCCGCGGCAATGGAAGCCGAATAGTCGACAGCTTTAAGCGCATGGTCAGAGCCGTCAACGGCAACGAGAATAGTTTTAATCATTTATAAATCCCTTTTTATATTTCATTAAACCACCGTCACGATGGCATGTAATTGGTTGTCTTGATAGGTCTTATGGAATTGCAGGCATCAAAGCCGCCCAACCTCGACACCTTTGGCGCCTTTTTTCTGCGCTATTAAGCACAGCCAGTCGTGAGCCACCGTCGCGGCCGCCAAGGCGGTAATTTCAGCATGGTCATAGGGCGGTGATACTTCAACCACATCCATGCCAATCAAATTAAGCGAGCCAAGCCCGCGGATCAATTCCAGTGCTTGCCAGCTGGCCAGCCCCCCCATCACCGGCGTTCCGGTACCAGGCGCGAACGCAGGGTCGAGGCCATCCACATCAAACGAGATATAGACCGGCGTGTCGCCCGCGCGCTCCTTAATGATTTTCAACGCCGCATCAACGCCGTTGCGGTGCACCCAAGGGGCCGTCAGAATTTCGAAGCCGTGATCGCTGTCGTTATAGGTCCGCAGGCCGATCTGGGTGGATTTGGTCACATCAATCACTCCTTCGGCGGCGGCACGGCCAAACATGGTGCCGTGATCCAGACGCGTTGGGTCATCTTCCCAAGTGTCGCAATGCGCATCGAACTGGATCAGGGTGACGGGGCCGTACTTTTCAGCGTGAGCCTTTAGCAACGGGTAGGCAACGAAGTGATCTCCGCCAAACGTCAACATTTTCGCACCGCTTTTGATGATCTCCGCCGCGTGCGCTTGGATGTCTACAGGAACCGTTTCGGGGTGGTGCGGGTCAACCATGCAGTCGCCCCAGTCGATCACCGACAGGGCTTTGAACGGGTCAAAGCCAAAAGGAAACGCTTCAAGCTCCGCCAATTGCACGGATGCTTCGCGGATCGCGCGCGGGCCAAGGCGGCAGCCGGAACGATAGGTGACGGAGCTGTCATAAGGCACACCGCTGACCACCACGTCTACCCCCTCGATATCGCGAGAATAGCGTCGGCGCAGGAAGCTAAGCGCGCCGCCATAAGTCATTTCTGCCCAACGCTCGTTATTGCCTTTAGCGCGGAATGCTTGATCACCAGAATTCATGTTTTTGCCTTTTTGCGCATAAAATACCACGAGATTGATATGCCAATGGCTACCACAACGACGATCAATGTCGCCAGCGCGTTGATTTCCGGCGTCACCCCAAGCCGTACTTTGGAGAAGATAACCATCGGCAACGTACTAGCCCCCGGGCCGGAGACAAAGCTGGCGATCACCAGATCATCCAGCGACAATGTGAACGATAACAACCACCCCGAAATCAGCGCAGGCGCGATCATCGGCAGGGTTATATCGAAGAATACCCGCATGGGTTTGGCACCCAAATCTGACGCAGCTTCTTCGATTGAATCGTCCATATCCACAAGACGCGATTGCACAACGACGGCAACGTAGGCCATGCAGAATGTTGTGTGGGCGATGATGATCGTTAACATGCCACGACCAGCGGGCCAGCCGAACGTGGCCTCCATCGCGACAAACAGTAGTAGCAGCGACAGGCCAGTAATAACTTCTGGCATAACTAGCGGCGCGGTGACCATTCCGGTTAACAACCCACGGCCACGAACCCGYCCGAAACGGGTCAGGACCATGGCGGCGATCGTTCCTAAGACGGTGGCCAACGTYGCGCTGACAAACCCGATTTTAAGGCTGATCCAAGCCGCRCCAAGGATTTGCGGGTCGTTCAACAGYTCCCCATACCATTTGGTYGACCARCCMCCCCAGACSGTYACCAGCTTSGATTTGTTGAARCTGAAGATCACCARCGACACGATGGGGATGTAAAGGAACAGGAACCCGATGAAGGACACMACGGGCAGGAACAAACTACGTTTCATGTATCCGCCCCYTTCGATTGCGCGAGGCGYARCAACATGATCGGGATGACCAGMAGTATCARCATSGCAATWGCCACAGCSGAKGCCACMGGCCARTCRCGATTGCTAAAGAACTCSGTCCACARAACYTTACCRATCATTAACGTATCGGGRCCRCCCAGCARSGCGGGGATWACAAACTCGCCAATCGCGGGGATAAAAACCAGCATGGATCCGGCGACAATACCCGGCATGGACAGCGGTATAGTGATACGGAAGAACGTCGAAATCGGGCCGGCCCCAAGATCGGCGGAGGCTTCCAGCAATGAATCGTCCAGTTTCACAAGGTTCGCGTAAAGCGGTAGGATCATGAACGGCAAGTAGGTGTAAACGATGCCGATATAAACCGCGACATCGGTTTGCATGATTATCAGCGGTTCGTTTATCAGGCCGATTTTCATCAGCATCGCATTCAAAACACCTTTGGTTTTGAGGATGCCTATCCACGCATAAACGCGCAGCAAGAACGACGTCCAGAACGGCAGCACGATCAACAACAGCAAAAGAGAGCGTTTGGGTTCAGGGCTACGGGCGATGTAATAAGACATCGGATACCCGATCAGTAACGCTAAAACGGTGGAGAAAAACGCGATTTTTATCGAGGACCAATAAGCATTGATATATAAGCTATCTTCCCAAAGGTAGGCATAGTTTCCAATGGTTGCCTTAATCGACCACCCATCCGGTCCCTGCACAAACAACGGGGAATATGGCGGGCGCGCGATCATCGGTTCGGCGACTGAAATTTTCATCACCACAAGGAACGGCACAAGGAAAAACACCAGAAGCCAGATCATCGGCACGGCGATGATCAGCGCACGACCAGTCAGACCGAACCGCGCCAGAAACGCGGCCGTTTTACGCCAAGGAGAAGATGCTTGAAAGGCGCTCATGTGGTCAGGACAATGCCGGCGGCGTTGCTCCAACTAAGGAAAACTTTCTCGTCCCATTTGATCGGCTCTTCGTCGTGCAGAAGGTTGGATTTGGTGACTTTCAGGATTTTGCCGCTGGCCAGCTTGACGCGCAGGATGGAAATGTTGCCTAAATACGCGACCTCCTCGACCTCCCCTTCAACGACGTTTGCGGCCCCTTCGGGTTTGTGACGGGTCACCGCGATGCGTTCAGGGCGAATAGCAACGGAGACGTCTTGATTGGCTTTCAACCCTGCGATCGGCTCCACCAGCAGATCGATTCCGGCCTCCGGCGATTTAATGCGAAGGGTGTCGGGAACAGCCACATCAACCGTACCCTCGAACATATTCACCGAGCCGATAAAGTCCGCAACGTATTTGGAATTCGGGTCTTCGTAAATTTGTGGCGGCTCCCCGACTTGCACGATTTTGCCGTCTTTCATCACCCCGATACGGGTGGAAAGCGTCATGGCTTCTTCTTGGTCGTGGGTCACAACAATGAAGGTCACACCAAGGGTTTCCTGAATCTGGATCAACTCGAATTGCGTTTCTTCGCGCAACTTTTTGTCCAGCGCGCCAAGCGGCTCATCCAGCAACAACAGTTTGGGTTGTTTGATAAGCGATCGCGCCAAGGCCACGCGTTGTTGCTGCCCACCGGACAATTGATGCGGCTTGCGCTTGGCAAAATCTTGCAGCTTCACAAGGCGTAACATGTCGGCCACACGGTCCATCGCTTCGCCCTTCGGCACACCTTCGCGCAGCAAGCCGTATGCGATATTCTTTTCAACCGACATATGCGGGAAAAGCGCGTAGGACTGGAACATCATGTTGGTCGGGCGGTCAAAGGCGGCGATCTTCGCCACATCCTGCCCGTCAATTTCTATGCTGCCGGATGTGGGGGCCTCAAAACCCGCCAACATCCGCAAGAGTGTAGATTTACCACAACCTGATCCACCTAGAAGGCAGAACAGCTCCCCTTTATAAATATCAAGGGTGATGTCGTCGACGGCCGCGAACTCACCAAATTTCTTGGTGATGTTTTTGATGCGAATAAATGGCGTTGCCGCGGAATTGTTCCACGGCTTGGCATCGGCAGCTAAGGATGGCTCGGCCATCGGACCTCCGGAAATATTGGGGAAGCAGGGCGCTAAATCGCGCCCTGCAATTGTGCCTTACTGACCGGTTTTCACCTTGGTCCAAAGACGGGTCACAACGCGGTCTGTACGAGCATCGTAAACTTTCGAGCTCCACAATTTCGCGCTTGCAGCTTCTGTCGGAAAGATGCCCGGATCACCTGTGATATCCGGATCAACCATCGGAATGGAGGCCGCGTTTCCGTTCGCATACCAAACATAGTTGGTAATATCCGCGGTAATCTGCGCATCCATAATGAAGTTGATGAACGTGTGTGCATTGTCAACATGCGGCGCATCCACAGGGATAGCCATCATGTCAAACCACTGCAATGCACCCTCGTCCGGGATTACATAACCAACTTCCACACCGTTTTCAGCTTCTTCAGCGCGGTATAGCGCTTGGAATACGTCGCCGGACCAACCAACGGCCACACAAATGTCCCCATTCGCCAAATCGTTGATGTACTGCGAAGAATGGAAATACCGGATGCTTGGGCGGATGGTTTCCAGCAATGCTGCACCGGCTTCAAAATCAGCCTTATCGGTAGAACGTGGGTCAAGGCCCAGATAGTTCATCGCGGCTGGAATAATCTCCGTCGGCGCGTCCAGCATTGTCACACCGCAATCGGCCAGTTTGGCAACGATTTCCGGATTAAACACCAAATCCCAACTGTTGACTTCGTAGTCTTCACCAAGGCGATCAGCGATGGCTTGGACGTTATACCCGATACCGGTAGTGCCCCACATATAAATCGTGGCGTATTCATTATCCGGATCATAGATCGCCGCACCGGCCATCAGGTCGGTATCCATGTTCGCAAGGTTAGGCAATTTTGATTTATCAAGCGGCTGATATGCCCCCGCAGCAATCTGGCGCTGCAAGAAGTCCGAAGTCGGCACAACAACGTCATACCCTGAACTGCCTGTCAGCATTTTAGCTTCCAGAACCTCGTTAGAATCAAAGACGTCATAAACAACCTTGATACCTGTCGCCGCCTCGAATTTCTCGATTGTGTCCTCGGCGATATAGTCGGACCAGTTGTAAACATTTACAACATTTTCCTGCGCGGCAACAGCGCCAGCAACAACCGTAGCGGCCGTTGCGAGTAGTATAGTACGTTTCATTGTAGTCTCCCTAGTTTAAATCAAATGCCACATTTCGGGCTTATGTTTTTATCTTGGCACTAGATTTCATCATGAAATCAAGTATTTTTTATCTTTTTTGAGCGTCACACAACCTCAAGGTAACTGGCAATCTCGAAATCGGTCATTCTGGCGGCAAAACCTGCCAGCTCCTGCCGCTTGGCCAAAACATACACCTGCCGCATCAGGTCAGGATAGATCGAAGCATTGGTCTTGCCTGCCTCAAACAGCGAAATCGCCTGCCCCCAGTCGGTCGGCAATTGCGGCATCTCAATGGAGTATGCATCGCCTACAATCGGATCAACGGGGTTACGGCCAGCTTCAATGCCTTCCAGTGCTGGGCCCAACACAGCCGCCAAAATCAGATACGGGTTTGCATCTGCTCCGGCGACCCGATGTTCGATTCGCCGTGCCTTGGCTGGGCCACCGGGAATGCGAATTGCCGCCGTGCGATTTTCGTACCCCCAACAAATCCCTGTCGGCGCATGCGCACCGGGTGCCATGCGGCGGTAAGAATTCAGGTGCGGCGCGAAAATCAAACCGGACTCCGGCATCGCCTCCATCAATCCGTTGACGGCATGCAACATCGCAGGCGTACCTTCATCGCCACCATTGTCAAAAATGTTGTTACCGTCATTATCCAAAATACTGAAATGCACGTGCAAACCACTGCCAGCCAAATCCAGATACGGCTTCGCCATRAAMGACGCCGCRAACCCGTGCTTRCGCGCGATACCTTTGACAAACCGCTTGAARAACGTCGCATCATCSGCCGCCTTCATCGGGTCRGGRCMRTGCATRAGGTTAACCTCGAACTGCCCTGTGCCGTTTTCGGCAATCGCGGCATCAACRGCRATATCATGRCGCTCGCAGGCATCRTAAACATCSGCAAARAACGATTCAAAGGCGTCAATYTCGTCKATWGAAAGRACRTCRTCGCCYTCCAAYCGCCGCCCCGTCACWGGCGAGCGCGGCGGTAAMGGCCGCCCCTCTACCGGATCGGTCAGATAAAACTCCAACTCCATTGCGGTTACAGCCGTTAGGCCCGCCGCCTTAWASCGRTCYAACACTCGYGCCARAACTTGGCGGGGGTCAACMGGGGACGGYGTRCCATCCTCCTGCCACATCCAAAGCGGWACCATSGCCGTCGGGCGTTCAAGCCAATCCATCGGGATCAACCCACGTCCCGTTGGCCGCGCAAATCCGTCAGCATCGCCGGTATCAAACACCAGCGGATTGTTGTCAGTATCCGTGCCCCAAATATCAACCGTGCTGGTCGAAAGCGGCATCCTCGCGCCCTCTCCCAAAACTTTTTGCGCTTGTGCAACTGGTAACCGCTTGCCGCGCCAAACGCCGTTCAAATCCACTACGGCAGCGCGCACGCTGCTAATGTCCGGCTGGTTTTCCAACCACTTCATCGCGTCGGTAGAGGGCATGTAAACTCCAAATTATCATTATGCCTATGGGAATGCCGCAAACACCGACTGTCAATCGGATTCTCGCCGATCCCTCAAAAATCCCTTTGTTACGGCACTGGTTTAAGGCTACAACGGGCCAATTCTAGCTTGCCCAAATACTTAAACTCGACCAAGGCCCGATAAAATGAAACATCTACGCTTTTTCACCCTCGGGTTACTTTTCATATTTTCATCTGCCCAAGCACAAGAAACTCTGCAAATCGGGTATTTCAACGAATGGCCCCTGCCCGCACATTACGGGCAAATTTCCGGCGCTTACGACGAGGTGTTGGGCGCGGACACACAATGGAATGGCTACAATTCAAGCACAGCAATGTTTGCAGCCCTTGAAACCGGCAACATCCAGATCGCGCTCTCGCAAGGGTTGGTCCCGTTTCTAGTGGTCTCCACGGCTGGTCTGAACTTCAAAATCGTTGATATCGCCGTTTCCTACCCCGACAACGAAAAATGTTTCGTGCATCCAGATTTACAGTTTTCGGCTGGCAACACTGGCGTCCTAAACAATGCGACCGTCGCCCTTGCCGTTGGCACAACCGCGCATTTCAACCTAAACCGAACACTGACTAATTTCGGCATCGACCCGGCAGGCGTTGAAATGCTCAACATGGCACCGGCACAAGCAGCAGCGGCCCTAACACAGGGCAAAGTTGATATCGCGTGTGGTTGGGGGCCGTCCCTGACCACGTTGCAAGATTTTGGCACGGTACTACTAAGCCCCGAGCAGAAAACCAAAATCGGCATCAAAAACTATGATGTTATCGTAATTCGTTCCGATTTTGGCACCGAGAATCCAGTAGTGGTGGCGAAATTCTTGAAAGTCACGAACGAGCTTAACGCCTCCTACACCGCCAACCCCACAAGAATGATCCTGAATATTGCGGCCCCGCTGGATATGTTTGAAGACACAGTCAAAGCTTCGATGCAGGGTTTTGAGTTTCCAACGATCACCGAAAAGCTTGGCGAAGACTGGTTGGGCGGCGGTGTGCAAACCCACCTGAAACAACTGGCCGACTTCTTTGTCCTTCAGGGAACTATGAACAAAACCTTGGACAATTACGCCGATACGGTTGACCCCACTTACTTGCAAACCGCCGCAATTTTGCCCCTGATCGAGGCAGAATAGCGCATAAACCGTTCCTTGTGGCGGATTTGCCCACTTGCCTAATCACAGACATTAATTGCATTAATTTGCATGTATAAATATAAGCATCCTTAAGGGTCACGAAATTCAACGGGAGGGCGGTCGTCAAAATGACCAAGCATCACCAGCCACAACTCGATACTTCGCCAAAGATTAGCGACGAGATTCGCCACACCACATGTTATATGTGTGCRTGCCGCTGCGGAATTAACGTCCACCTTCGCGACGGCAAAGTCGCCTATATCGAGGGCAACAAAGACCATCCGGTCAACCAAGGCGTTCTRTGCGCCAAGGGTTCGGCAGGCATYATGCAACATTACGCMCCKTCMCGCCTAMRMGCCCCGATGAAACGGGTTGGCGAGCGYGGCGAGGGYAARTTCGARGAAATCWSSTGGGAYGAAGCYTTTGACATCGCCGCAGGYTGGTTGAAACCWATCCGCGAAGAAGCYCCTGAAAARTTGGCGTTTTTCACGGGYCGYGAYCAATCGCAATCCTTCACAAGCTGGTGGGCGCAGGCRTTCGGMACCCCGAATTAYGCRGCGCACGGCGGGTTCTGTTCCGTCAATATGGCGGCTGGYGGCATCTATACGATGGGCGGYGCGTTCTGGGAATTTGGMGCGCCCGAYTGGGAWMAYACCAARYTGTTCATGATCTTTGGCGTGGCCGAGGATCACGACTCCAACCCGATCAAAATCGGTCTGGGCAAGTTGAAAAAACGTGGTGCCAAGGTGATTGGCGTCAACCCGATCCGTTCCGGCTATAACGCGATTGCGGATGAGTGGGTCGGCATTACGCCCGGCACTGATGGCCTGTTTATTCTGGCCCTTATCCACGAATTGCTGAAATCCGGCAACGTCGATCTGGACTATCTGATTCGCTACACCAACATGCCGTTTTTGGTTAACCAAGACACCAGCAGTGACGAACACGGCCTGTTCTTGCGCGACGAAGACGGCAAAGAACTGGTCTGGGACCGCGTGAAAAACGCCCCTGCAGCGTGGGATGCCAAAGGCGTCAAACCTGCGATGAAAGGCGAATATGAAATCGGCGGTATCAAGTCGACGCCAGCGTTTATGCTGTTGGCCGACAAATACCTAAGCGACGAATACACCCCCGAAGCCGTGGCTGATCGTTGTGGCCTTACGGCTGACCGGATCCGCGCGATTGCCAAGGAGCTGGCTGACGTCGCCTTTGGCGAACAAATCGTTCTGGATCGCCCATGGACGGATTTCCGTGGTGAAAAGCACGAACAGATGATCGGGCGGCCAGTATCCTTCCACGCAATGCGCGGAATTTCGGCGCACTCCAACGGATTCCAGACGGCGCGCGCATTGCACACGTTGCAAATCATGCTGGGTTCTGTCGAGGTTCCCGGCGGTTTCCGCTTCAAACCGTCTTATCCGAAACCCGTTTCGGCACATCCGAAACCACACCACAATGTGACCCCCGGCAAGCCACTAGACGGCCCGCACCTTGGGTATCCACGTGGACCAGAAGACTTGGCGCTCGATTCCAACGGCAAGGCCAAACGGATTGATAAAGCGTTTACATGGGAAAACCCGCTGTCGGCCCACGGCCTGATGCATATGGTTATCTCCAACGCCCATGCAGGGGACCCCTACAAGATCGATACGCTGTTTATGTATATGGCGAACATGTCGTGGAACAGCTCCATGAACACCACCGGTGTGATGGATATGCTGACGGATAAGGATGAAAACGGCGATTATGTGATCCCGCATATCATCTATTCCGATGCGTATTCATCCGAAATGGTGGCGTTCTCGGACCTAATTTTCCCTGACACGACGTATCTTGAACGCCACGATTGCATCTCCCTTCTGGATCGCCCGATTTGCGAGCCTGACGCGATCGCCGACAGCATTCGCTGGCCGGTTGTCGAACCCGACCGCGATGTTCGCGGCTTCCAGACCGCGCTTATCCAACTTGGCGCAAAGCTCGGCCTACCGGGGTTTGTCAACGAGGATGGTTCCGACAAGTTCGAAGATTACGCCGATTATATCGTGTCTCACGAACGCCGCCCGGGTGTTGGCCCATTGGCTGGTTTCCGTGGCAAAGATGGAACGGGCAAAGGGCGCGGCGAGCCGAACCCGAACCAGATTCAAGCCTATATCGACAATGGCGGCTTCTGGATCGATCACATCCCTGAAGAGGCGTCCTATTTCAAACCATGGAATATGGATTACCAGAACTACGCCGTTGAGCGCGGCCTATATGACGCCGTTCAACCCTATGTTTTCGACGTTTACCAAGAAACCCTGCAAAAGTTCCGCCTCGCGGCCGAAGGTAAAGGCGACATTCAACCGCCTGAACACCTGCGTGAACAAGTGCGCGCCAGCATGGACCCACTGCCGACATGGTGGGAACCGTTTGAGCAAACCCTCGTTGATAACAATGAGTACCCACACCACGCCCTGACGCAACGTCCGATGGCGATGTATCACAGCTGGGGTTCACAAAACGCATGGTTGCGCCAAATCCACGGCCATAACCCGATGTACATTCCCACCGATATCTGGGAAGCGAATGGCTTTAAGGACGGTGACTGGGCCAAGGTTACGTCGCACCACGGTTCCATCACTGTGCCTGTTGCGCTGATGGAAGCGCTCAATTCCAACACAATTTGGACATGGAACGCGATCGGCAAACGCAAAGGTGCTTGGGCGTTGCAGGATGATGCACCGGAAACCACCAAAGGCTTTCTGCTGAACCACCTGATCCACGAATTGCTACCCTCCAAAGGGGATGGGCAACGCTGGGCGAACTCTGACCCCGTTACGGGTCAGGCCGCATGGTTTGATCTTCGCGTGAAGATCGAGAAAACCGCAACCCCGCCTGATCTACAATCAGAACCAAATGTCGCCCCACAGGAATCCCCTGTCGGACGCGGTCCTAAAAACGTTGAATACGGGAAGGAGTGGTCATGACTACTTTACCACAATCCACGCAAAAGAAGCTTGGTCTGGTCATTGATCTGGACACCTGCGTCGGCTGTCATGCCTGTGTGATTTCGTGCAAAGAATGGAACACCAGCAACTACGGTGCGCCGCTTTCAGACATGGACGCCTACGGCAAAGACCCCGCAGGAACATTCCTGAACCGCGTGCATACGTTCGAAGTAAAACAGGAAAACAAGCCGGCACAGGTCACGCATTTCCCGAAATCCTGCCTGCATTGCGAAGACGCCCCTTGCGTCACCGTATGCCCGACAGGTGCCAGCTATAAGCGTGTCGAAGACGGTATCGTTCTGGTGAACGAAAGTGACTGCATCGGTTGTGGCCTTTGCGCATGGTCCTGCCCATACGGTGCGCGCGAAATGGACGCCGCCGAGGGGGTCATGAAAAAATGCACCCTTTGCGTAGACCGTATCTACAACGAAAACATCCCCGAAGAAGACCGCGTACCATCCTGCGTTCGCACCTGCCCCGCAGGCGCACGCCACTTCGGTGATTTCGCAGACCCTGAAAGCAACGTGTCGATCCTTACGGCAGAACGTGGCGGCATGGATTTGATGCCCGAACAAGGCACCAAGCCGGTTAACAAATACCTGCCACCGCGGCCAAAAGCCGACATCGAGCAAATCGACATCCTCGCCCCCCTACTAGAACGCCAACCAGAAGAAACCGGTGGTTTCCTCGGCTGGCTTGACCGTACATTGGAGAAACTCTGATGCATCCAGCACCTTCAGTAATCATCTTCACCGCACTTTCGGGCCTCGGCTTCGGCATGATGGTGTTCCTTGGCCTCGGCTTTCTAGACGTATCCGGTTGGGAAGCATTTGCCTTCGTGGCCATCGCCTACGCATTGGCAGGCGGCGGATTGTTATCCTCGCTTTTCCACCTCGGCCACCCTGAACGCTTCGTGAAAGCCCTGCGCCAGTGGCAATCAAGCTGGCTGTCACGCGAAGGCATCTTGTCCATCGTTACTATGGGCGTTTTCGGCATCTATGCCCTGATGTGGATATTCATGGATGTACGCAACCCAGCCCTTGGCAGTCTTGCTGCCGCCCTGTCCGTGTTAACCATCTTCAGCACCTCGATGATCTATGCACAGATGAAATCGGTTCCACGCTGGCATTCCCCAACGACCTCGGTTCTATACCTTCTGTACGGGTTCGCAGGCGGCGCATTACTGACTACGCAAGTGGTATTGGCTGGCTGGTTGATGCTGGCACTGGCCGTGGCGCAGGTCGTAACATGGGTTGTCGGTGACGGCGCATTTGCCAAAACCGGATCGGATATGGGCACAGCAACAGGCCTTGGATTCCTTGGCAAAGTGCGCTTGTTGGAAAAACCACACTCCGGCACCAATTACCTGATGAGCGAGATGATCCATGTGATCGGGCGCAAACACATCCTGAAACTACGGATCATCGCGCTGGCTCTCGGCTCGCTGATCCCAGCCGTGATGCTGCTAGCATTGCCATCAGGCCACATCCTTGGCCTCATGGTAATCGCAATCCACCTCGTCGGCCTGTTCGCCCAACGCTGGTTATTCTTTGCAGAAGCCGAACACGTTGTCGGGCTGTATTACGGCCAACGCTAAACTCCATTGCTGCTGCTTATTTCCAAAGTAGCAGCAATAATATCCCAAGGCTGACAAGGAGTATTCCTCCAACCTCGCGCCCACTTGACCGTTCCTTGAAAACCAGTACCGAGACAGCGAAGCTGAACAACAGTTCCACCTGCCCGACCGCTTTGACATAAGCCGCGTTCTGCAGCGTCATAGCTGAAAACCAGCCGAGTGACGCAATCCCGCCAGCAATTCCAACCCACATCGAAACCCGCCAGCTTTTCAACACACGGCCTATCTGAGGCGCGTCTTTCCATGCCAACCAAACCAGCATGATTACCGTCTGAAACACCAGCACACAGGCCAACGTGAAACTCGCCCGTATCAGGAAATCCCCACTATCAAGCGACAGCGAGGCCCCCCGATAACTGATACCTGAAACCGCAAACGCCGTGCCAGACGCAATCCCAATTAACGCACCCCGATTAAAAATCCCGCCGCGCAACCCGTTCGTAGACGAGATCATCGCCACCCCGATCAAACTGACAATCAACGCGACCCCGGCCATTGGTGTGATCGCATCACTTAGCACAACCACCCCGAAAAGCGCTGCCTGCACCGTTTCCGTTTTTGAAAACGTCGTCCCCACAGCAAAGTTTCGCAATCCGAATAAATGTACCAGCAGCGCGGTTGCGGTGATCTGCGAGACCCCGCCAAGAACCGCAAACCCCGCAAACTGCAGGTTCGGTGTTGGCAAAGCGTATCCGCCTAACAAGACCAGCGCGCTCAACATGCCCATCGCCAACGGTGCGGCAAATATGAAACGCGAGAACGTCGCCCCTGTTGTGCTAAGCCGCCCCTTCAGGTGCTTTTGCAACGCAGAACGGACGTTCTGAAAGAACGCCGCGCCGATTGCAATCAAGACCCAAAGTTCCACCGCCTACCCCTGAAATGCAATTACATGGTTCAAATACGCCTGATCCTGAATTTTGAAATGCGTCTTTCCAACAATCGCAAACCCATGCGCCAGATAAAACGCAATCGCACCTTCGTTTTCAGTATTCGTGGTCAGCCAAGGATCGCCCAGCGTTAATGCGCGCTTCAACAATGCCAAACCAATGCCTTTACCCCGATGCCGCCCCTGCACATATAACGTCGTTAGTTCCACATCAGAACACCCCGAAACAGGGGCAACTTTCCCGCGTGTCACCCTAACGAAACCATCAATGCCGGTGGTATTCTGCGAGACCCAAATCGACTCCGCCGGGTCCTTCAGGATCACTTCAAACTTGGCCGTCGTGAATTCTCTCAGAACGTAATCGGCGAAAAAGGCATTCACGCCTTCGCGCATATACGTGCCTAACCAAACCTCCATCGAAATCGCGGCGAGGCTGGGCGCATCCGTAATATCCGCCCGCCTGATATTCAAAGCGCCTTCGCCATATCCCGCAAAGGCACCTTCTGGATTTTCCCGGTGGAGGTCTTGGGAACCTCCATAAACACCACCGTCTTAGGCACCTTGAACCGTGCCAGATGCTCGCGGCAATGAGCGATGATCTCGGCTTCTGTTGCCACCATATCCGGTTTCAATTCCACAAAGGCACAAGGCGTTTCGCCCCATTTGTCGTCAGGCCGCGCCACCACGGCACAGGCCAGAATCGATGGATGCGCATACAGACAGCTCTCGATTTCAATGGACGAGATATTCTCGCCCCCCGAAATAATGATGTCCTTTGCGCGATCCCGAAGTTGGATATAGCCGTCAGGATGCACCACTCCCAGATCGCCGGAATGGAACCAGCCACCCTTAAAAGCCTCGTCCGTGGCCGCCGGATTATCCAGATACCCTTTCATGGCGATATTGCCRCGCATCATCACCTCGCCCATRGTTTCGCCGTCRTGGGGAACCTCGATCATGGTTTCAGGGTCCAGCACTTTGGTGTCTTCCTGCACGACGTAAGCCACCCCTTGGCGCGCCTTYAAATTCGCCTGTTTGCCAATCGGCAGWTCATTCCATTCCTCRTGCCAMGCACAAGAAACCGCRGGGCCRTASGTTTCCGTCARGCCATAMGCATGGGTCACATCGAACCCYTCTTCCTTCATGGATTGCAGCACYTTCGCGGGCGGAGGGGCGGCTGCCGTCATCACYTTACACAGATGATCGAAGGGCCGTTTTTCATCCGTTGCATTGATCATAAAGCTAAGCACAATCGGCGCGCCGCACAGGTGRTCGACRCGRTGATCCGCAATACCATCATAGATATTCGCCGCCGTAACCTTGCGAATRCAMACATTCGTGCCWGCCTTCGCYGCCACMGTCCAAGGRAAACACCARCCRTTGCAATGGAACATCGGCAGCGTCCAAAGGTACACCGGATGCGCCGCCATATTCCATTCCARCGTGTTRCCAAGCGCGTTCAGATACGCSCCGCGATAATGGTAAACGACACCCTTGGGATTACCCGTTGTGCCCGAGGTGTAGTTAATGCTGATCGTATCCCACTCATCCGCCGGACCCTTGTAAACGAAATTCGCGTCGCCATCCGCGATAAATTCTTCGTAGTTCTGCGCCCCCAGCAGTTCGCCACCCTCTGCATCAGGGTCGTCAATGTCGATCAAAATTGGCGAACCCTTCGCGATCTGCAATGCCGCTTTCACCGTGTCTGAAAACTCCCGGTCCGTGATCAGCAGCCTGATTTGCGCGTGGTCGATAATATACGCAATCGTCTTGGCATCGAGGCGATAATTCAACGCATTCAGCACCATTCCCGCCATCGGAACGCCAAAATGGCCCTCGTAAAGCTCAGGCGTATTCATGGCCATGTAGCCAACCACATCGCCCTTCCCCAGCCCCGCTTTGGTCAACGCGGAGGCCAGTTGCTTGCACCGCGCATACGTCTGCGACCAACTTCGCGTCATATCGCCATATATCACCGCCGCATGATCAGGAAACGTTCTTGCCGCGCTGTTCATGAAAGATACGGGCGACAAAGCCGCGTAATTCGCGGGCGTTTTGGGCAGGGTCATATGAGCGTGGGTCATAGAAAACTCCGATATTTGAAATGCTTAATCTTCCGTAAACTTGTTATCCCTTGGAAATCCGCGCGGCGCCATCCGGCCAGAGGCCGCACGTTTGCCTATCCAGTCGCCCAGTTCGGTTTCCGTCCGTGTGCGCCCMGCCGGRTCTTTCCAGCTAAGYCCCGCCRCCAGATCAAACGTCTTGGCATCCGACAGCTCGCCTTCTTTATCGGCGTATTTYTGCAACCGCACACCCTTRCCRCGCCCCATTTCWGGCAGTTCCGACARYGGGAATATCAGCACCTTGCGGTTCAARCCAACGCAGGCRACATGGTCGCCCGTAATCGGTTTGCAAATCATMGCCCGCACGCCTGCCTTAACATTCAAMACTTGMCGSCCYGWGCGCGTTTGCGCGATCACGTCATCYTCGGCCACMACRAAMCCATCACCAGCAGAGGATGCCASTAACARCTTGCGCCCCGCCTTGTGKATGAACAGATCKACCATRTCAGCCTCGTTCGGCATATCGACCATCAGGCGGATGGGTTCSCCCATRCCGCGMCCRCCRGGYAGATTGGAACAGGCGATCGTRTAGAACCGCCCGTTGCTGGCAAAGGCCACAATTTTRTCCGTSGTTTCCGCGTGGAAAATAAACCGGCTTTCATCGCCATCCTTGAATTTCARGTCYTGATCCAGCGCCACATGCCCCTTCATCGCCCTGATCCARCCCATGGMGGAACAYACAACCGTAACMGGTTCGCGYTCGATCATCGCCTCRATCGGCACTTCTTCRAARTCMGGCGCATCGGCCAGTTCSGTSCGGCGCGCGCCCCCYTCGGCRGWCTTGCCAAAYTTCTTGCGGGTCTCGCGTAGCTGTTCGGAAATCTTCGCCCATTGCAGGTCTTCGCTGTCCAGCAGGTCTTCGATTTCAGCACGTTCAACCAAAAGCGCATCCCGTTCGCGGCGCAGCTCCATCTCTTCAAGTTTWCGAAGGGACCGYAAACGCATGTTCAAAATCGCCTCGGCCTGAACATCYGTCAGMTCAAAYTCGGCGATTAAYGTTGCTTTAACYTCGTCCTCATASCGAATRATTTCGATRACGCGRTCAAGGTTAAGRAAGGCAACGATGAACCCCTCCAACACCTCWAGSCGYGCATCAATYTTGCCCARYCGGAACTTGGARCGGCGCARCAGGAYRTCACGRCGATGGTCRATAAACGCCTTCAAAACTTCCTTCAAAGTSGASACTTTCGGCGTRCGCCCGTCAATCAACACGTTCATGTTCATSGARAACCGAACCTCTAAGTCCGTCTGCCTGAACAGCGTTTCCATCAACACCGTCGGGTCAACCGTCTTGGCACGMGGTTCCAGMACCAGCCGRATATCTTCGGCAGATTCATCGCGCACRTCAGCCAGWATYGGRATTTTCTTGGCGTTGATAACCTCGGCAATYTTTTCRATCAGYTTRGATTTYTGCACYTGATACGGAATTTCAGTGACAACCACCTGCCACATCCCGCGMCCAACATCCTCGATCTCGTATTTGGAGCGYAGMCGGAAAGACCCTCGCCCCGTTTTATASGCATTCAGRATRTTTTCGCGCGGCTCTACCAGCACGCCACCCGTCGGRAAATCCGGCCCSGGGATCATCTCMACCAACGTCTCRTCCCGCGCGTTTGGCGATTTGATCAGATGCAAGGCCGCAACGCAAAGCTCGTCAACATTGTGCGGCGGAATATTCGTCGCCATGCCCACCGCRATACCMGTGGAACCATTGGCCAGCAGTTGCGGAAAGGCGGCWGGCAGCACSACAGGTTCTTGTTCGGACCCGTCRTAATTATCYTTRAAATCAACYGCGTCTTCSGACARRCCTTCCATCATCGCAACSGCGGCGTGGGTCAAMCGCGCCTCYGTATACCKYTGCGCCGCAGGGTTATCGCCATCAATATTGCCGAAATTYCCCTGACCATCGACCAGCGGATARCGCACCGAAAAATCYTGYGCCAAMCGCGCYAAMGCATCGTAAATCGCTTGGTCGCCGTGGGGGTGATAGTTACCCATCACCTCGCCSACGATCTTGGCRCATTTRCGGTAACTKCCCGTCGGGTCCAGCTTCAGCCCGCGCATSGCATACATGATGCGCCGATGCACAGGYTTCATYCCRTCGCGCGCATCSGGCAASGCRCGGTGCATGATKGTRGACAGTGCATAGGTCAGATATCGGTCGCCMAGCGCACGGCGCARSGGTTCSGACGTCATCGCGCCGCCATCGGGTATATCGGGGGTGTCAGTCTTTTTAGCCATAGATGTTGTGTATATCGGTCCYGTTTACGGGTCCAGCGGGAAAACAACTTTGCTTTGAAAATGACGGGCTGGTTGACAGGCMGTTTCCCCCGCAGCTAGCGTGCATTTCAAATTGAAACGGGGAATGTCATGTCAAATCGCAAACCACTTGAAACCACCACACTGGGCGCTTTCCCAAAACCAAGCTACGTGCCGGTGCGCGACTGGTTTGACCTGTCCCGCGAAACAGGCGGCATGAACACGGCGCAAACCACGCTGGATTACACCGCCGACATTGCGAAGAATAAAGACGCCCACGAGGCCTTGTTTATCCGCGCAGCCAAAGAAGTCATCGACACCCAGCTTCGCGCCGGAATCACCATCCCCACCGACGGCGAGGTCCGCCGCGAGAATTACATCCATTACCATTGCCGCCACCTTGAGGGTTTCGATTTCGACAATCTGGAACACCGCGTTTTGCGTGACGGCGCCTATGAAACGGACCTTCCCGCAATCCGTCACGCGATCACGCATAACGGCAAAGCCTAYGGAACGCACGACTGGCGYGCCAGCCAGAATGTCAGCCCCGTGCCGGTGAAATTCACCCTCCCCGGTCCGTTAACCATAATGGACACCACCGCYGATTGTTTCTACRACGACCGCCCAARACTGAACGCRGYYYTRGCRGAAACYGTKAAYAAAGAGATCCTCGCRYTGGTCGATGCCGGTTGTCAGTACATCCAAGTYGACGAACCMCTGTTYGCCCGCAAGGTTAACGAYGCGTTAGCATTTGGCATGGAGGGRYTKGAGCGTTGCTTCCACGGNSKTCCCAAANTCCGTCACCCGCATCGTSCATATGTGCTGCGGYTACCCCGATCATCTGGACGACACAGAATATCACAAAGCTGATCCGGACAGCTATCACCAATTAAGCGCAGCGATTGACGCCGCCGCCTTTGACCAGATTTCGATCGAGGATGCACATTGCTGCAACGACCTTAGCCTGTTGGATAAACTGCAACATAAAACCGTGATTTTCGGCGCAGTCGCCATCGCCAGCAGCCGCGTTGAGACGGTTGAGGAAATCGAGGCGCGCCTGAAACACGCCCTTACCCATATTGACCGCGACCGACTGGTGGTTGCACCTGACTGCGGGCTTGGGTTACTAACGGCCGAATTGGCTGAAGCTAAACTGACCAATATGTGCAAGGCTGCCGCCCTCGTTTAACAAAGGTTAATTATGTCTCAAAAATCCATTTTGATCACCGGATGTTCGTCCGGCATCGGCTACGATGCGGCCCACACTTTGCATAAACGCGGCTGGCGCGTCTTCGCCACCTGCCGTTCCGAAGTTGACTGCGAACGCCTGCGCGGTGAGGGGTTGGAAAGTTTTCGGCTGGATTACCAAGACGAAGCATCCATCCAGACTGCAATCGACGAAACTCTGTCGCGAACCGGCGGCACGCTTGATGCACTGTTCAACAATGGCGCCTACGCCATCCCCGGCGCTGTCGAGGATTTGTCCCGCGACGCGCTACGCGATATATTCGAAACCAATGTATTTGGCCAAATCGACCTGTCCAACCGCCTGCTTCCGGTTATGCGCGCACAAGGGCACGGGCGGATCATCCACAATTCGTCTGTGCTAGGGTTCATATCCACCCCGTTTCGCGGCTCTTACTGCGCAACAAAGTTCGCGCTAGAGGCCCTGACCGACGCCCAGCGCATGGAACACAAAGATACCCAAATCAAGTTCATCCTGATTGAGCCCGGACCCATTCCAACAGATTTCCGCATCAATGCTGCCAAGCAATTCGAAAAGTGGATCGACTGGAAAAACGCCCATCGCAAGGATTATTACGAGGGCGAGGTACGCAAACGCCTTTATGACACGTCCGGTAAAAAGGATTTTTCAGAACTACCCGTTTCCGCCGTCACGGCCAAACTGATCCACGCGCTGGAATCTACGCGGCCACACCCACGCTACTATGTAACCCTTGCCACGCACTTCTCCAATATCCTGCGACGTGTGCTTCCGACCCGCCTTCTAGACGCGGTTTTGTCGCGACAGTAGCCCTTGGCGAAACCCGCCTAATGCCGTAAAAGTGGCAAAAAAGGAGCGCACCATGTTCGCAGATCCGTTATTCTACATAATAATTCTCGCCTGCGTGGCCGTACTCGGCGTCCTGCTTCTGGGCGTCGGCAGCTTCGCCAAAAGCGGTGAATTCCACAAGCGAAACGCCAATAAAATCATGCGCTGGCGCGTGGGGTTGCAGTTCGTCGCGGTCGTGTTGATCATGCTATACATCTATCTCCGCGACGGCGGCGTCTAACTTGGTTACCCTTAACAAAATCTATACCCGCACGGGCGACAAAGGCGACACTGCCCTTGGAAACGGAACCCGCGTGGCCAAACATTCCGCCCGCGTGAACGCCTATGGAACCGTTGACGAAACCAACGCCACCGTCGGGATGGCGCGCCTGCATGCCAGCGGCGATATGGACACGGCCCTGTCCCGCATCCAGAACGATTTGTTCGATCTTGGCGCAGACCTTTGCCGCCCTGAAATGGAGGCTGACGCGGACGCCGAATACCCCCCCCTTCGCGTTAACCAACCCCTCGTTGATCGGCTAGAGGCAGAAATTGACGCAATGAATCGCGATCAGGAAACGCTGAAAAGTTTCATTTTACCCGGTGGTAGCCCGCTGTCTGCACATCTGCATTTGTGCCGAACCGTTTCGCGCCGCGCCGAACGTCTGGCGGTGGAATTAAACGAAACGGAAAGCGTAAATCCGGCGGCTATCAAATACCTGAACCGTCTGTCCGACTGGTTTTTCGTGGCTTCGCGCGCCGCAAATAATAATGGCGCCGAAGACGTTTTATGGGTCCCCGGCGCCAATCGTTGACAAAGCGTTAGAATATCGCAGCCCTTATAGCATCCGCCAGAACCGCCTCGCCACTCGGCGCCAGATGCGTGTTCGTCGCCCCTTGATGCCAAACCGTCCAGTCGCCTTGCACCACATCGCCCGCCAAAATCAGTGCGCGCATATGGGCGTAGGTGTCCACATAATCTGCCCCTTCAGCCAAAGCCGCCGCCTTTTGCGCGACCCTGACAGAGGCCCTCAACGATTGTTCCGTGCTAACCGTATCACCACCGCTTACGAAGTTCAGATAGTGCGAGCCAACCACAATAGCCCGCGCCACCCCTTTTGCCTTCACGGCTTGAATCCAGCCAGAAATATTGGCGAAAGTGTCCACCGCCAGACTATCACCCGCAATCGGAATAATGGTTAACGGCGTATCCAGCACTACGGACGTACCAATCAGCAACGCCACCCTGCGGCTTTCACTGTTCACCTGCACCCAACCGCCAACGGCAAGCTTTGTGGCGTCAACCACATCAAAACTGTCAGCGGTCGGAACCGGTGCCGCCAAAATCTGCGTCACCTCGTCATTCGAGCCCGCATATATGCTGGCGATGCTCGGCACATCCTCGACAAACAAATCGTTAACACTAGCCAACATCTGCGCCGAACTCTCGCCCGAGGCCCCGAAGTTTCGCGCCACAACCCCTTCACCCAACCCAACAAGCGCTGGATAAAATTCGGATTCCGGCATCCCAAACGAGACGTTGAAAGTATGGCTGTCACCCTCCGCCGCATAATACGGCGCCAAAGGTTTCAGCGTTTGGCGGCGATCCAGAATAACATCGCCGCAAATCACCGCGATCTCGGCCAGATGCCCGTCCAGCACCCTTAATACCTGATCAGGATACCCTCCCAAACCAACATGGCTGGGTGTCGCGGCAGATAAAAGATGCAACTGGTCCTTGGTCTGAACGCCGCCCTCGTCAACCCAGCTGCGCCCATTCGCATCCGCCCCGAAGAACGTTCGATATTCAGTATCCGCCACCAGCGGGAGCCCCGAAACCTCGGTATCTGCGCTGGCCCCGTCACCCGTCACCCACCGAAAACCCGCACCGCTGGTGGTGAACATGGCAAACCGATCATTGCCGTTATTATCCACCATGAACAGATAGCGTTGGTCCAAACTATCCGCACCATTCAACGTGAAACGCGCATAGATATGTAAGGCTGTCGGGTCATAAGGAAACGCGGCCGTCGCCATGGCAATCGCAAAATTTCGCGTCGCCGACAGATTTAAACCACCTGCATCAACGACCCACGAATCCACACCGTAAACCGTCAGTTTCGCCTGCGGATCACCATCAAACGCATTTGCCGGATTGCCTGCATCATTCACCACCATGCGGTTTTTGGTGAAATCAATGGCAAACCCGTCCCGCGCACCCAACACCGCGAAGGCGTCAAACGGCTTGCCCCCGCGCGCACGCCGTTCACCAAGCCCCATTTTCAAAGAAAGTTGCATGCGCTTACCACAACGCCACAATGTCGGCGGCCGTCGTTCCCGTGACCAGAACCCGATCGGCTCTAATCGGCAAAATGCCCACAGGTACGGCCTTAAAAACCACGGGTACGCTTTGCCCGATCATGTGAACGGCTAAATCCCCCGATGTCCCAACGTAAATCGAGCGCGAAGTATTACCCAAATCGGCAAGATCATTCGGCACTACAACGGCAGCCACACGCGCCGGAGATTCCAGCCCACCCATCATATTTTTATATGTATCAATCGCCATTTTATTCCCCTTCAACGAAAAATACGGCCCGACAACGCGGGCGCGCAGTAACTTTTGGTTAATTCTCTGGATTTTGCAGGCAGCGTGAATCGGCACACCGGATTCTGACCTGTCTGTCACAAAGCACTACATCACAAGTCTGAATAATTGGTTAATCAGTGCAAAACTTTCGCATGACGTTATGTTTTTATTGCATTGCAGCAAAACTACTGCTTCACTCTGCGCGATACTTTTCGGGGGATTCTGACGTCAGAAGTCGTTTTTTCACTTCAAACATGGCGAAAAAACAGTAAACCTCGATGAATTGGCCCATCGCCTCGGTTAACGGGGCATTAACTCGGAGTTACGCAAATATGAAGGTGCTTGTGCCTGTCAAACGTGTGATCGATTATAATGTGAAAGTGCGCGTCAAAGCGGACGGAAGCGGCGTCGATCTGGCAAACGTTAAAATGTCGATGAACCCTTTCGACGAAATCGCTGTCGAAGAAGCAATCCGCCTGAAAGAAGCCGGTAAAGTCGAGGAAATCGTCGTGGTTTCCATCGGCGTGAAGCAGTCGCAAGAAACCTTGCGCACCGCCTTGGCCATGGGTGCTGACCGCGCGATCCTGATCGTCGCGGCAGAAGATGTACATACTGACATCGAACCCCTCGCCGTTGCTAAACTGCTAAAAGCTGTGATTGACGAGGAACAGCCGGGCCTGGTTTTGGCTGGGAAACAGGCAATCGACAACGACATGAACGCCACAGGCCAGATGCTTTCCGCCCTGCTGGGTTGGTCCCAAGCGACCTTCGCTTCCGCGCTGGAAATTGACGGCGACAGTGCCACAGTTACCCGCGAAGTCGATGGTGGCCTGCAAACAATCAAAGTTAAAATGCCTGCGATTGTGACTGTTGACCTTCGTTTGAACGAGCCGCGCTATGCCTCCTTACCCAACATTATGAAGGCCAAACGCAAACCGATGGACGAGAAAACGCCAGCTGATTTCGGCGTTGATATCACACCGCGCCTGACGATTCTTGGAACGGTCGAGCCAGCCTCGCGTTCTGCTGGTGTTATGGTCGCCGATGTGGCCGAACTGGTTGCGAAACTTAAAGACGAAGCGGGGGTTCTCTGATGGCTGTTCTACTTCTTGCCGAAACCAACGGGGCCGACCTTTCCGTTGATCAAACGGCCAAAGCCGTGACCGCCGCGCAAGTGTTGGGGGATGTAACGGTTCTTTGCGCCTCCGCTGGATGTTCCGGTGCGGCGGCTGAAGCTGCCAAACTTGACGGTGTTGCCAAGGTTCTTTGTGCCGACGATGCCGCATATGGCAATGGGTTAGCAGAACCAATCGCTGACCTGATTGTCTCGCTGGCTGGTGATTTTGACCACATCGTGGCCCCTGCGACAGCATCGGGCAAAAATATCCTGCCACGCGTTGCCGCCTTGCTTGATGTTATGGTGATTTCCGACGTGACAGGCATAACTGATGCCAACACATTTGAGCGCCCGACCTATGCTGGTAACGCCATGCAGACCGTTCAATCCGGCGACCCTAAGAAAGTGTTAACCATTCGGACCGCTGGTTTTGACGCTGCCGGTTCAACCGGTTCCGCATCTGTCGAAAGCATTTCTGCGGCTGCGAACGCTGGCTTGTCCGAATGGGTTGAAGATAAAGTTCAAGCCTCCGATCGTCCTGAACTGACGTCCGCTAGCATCGTTGTTTCCGGTGGCCGTGGTGTTGGTTCTGAGGAAAACTTCGCGATTATCGAGAAGCTGGCCGATAAGTTGGGGGCCGCCGTTGGCGCATCGCGCGCGGCTGTGGATTCCGGCTATGCCCCGAATGATTGGCAGGTTGGTCAAACAGGTAAAGTCGTGGCACCAGACCTTTATATAGCCATCGGTATTTCCGGTGCGATCCAGCACTTGGCTGGCATGAAGGATTCCAAAGTCATTGTTGCTATCAACAAAGACGAAGAAGCCCCGATCTTCCAAGTCGCTGATTACGGTTTGGTTGCCGACCTGTTTGACGCCGTGCCAGCGCTAGACGAAGCGTTAGGCTAAACCACCCGACATTACAAAGGCCCGCTGTTTCAGGCGGGCCTTTTTTGTGGCTGCAAGGCTTGTAAATCTTCCGATATCACACGTGCAATTTCTGCATGCGCGGCCCGCGTCATCCAGCCGGTATCCCTGTTCAGAACAGCTAAACCTTTGCCACGATTATTCGGCACATCAATTGAAATTGTCATAATATTATCGACATGCGGTGCCAACACATCGATCATTTCTTGTGTCACAGATTGGCTCAAACCACTGCCCCCTTCTGGCCTTATCCACAGTAATGTCTTGGCAGTTTCGATATCCAGCAGCAGTTCCAGCATTCGCGCCAGCCATGCCGAGCGTTGTTCCGCCAGCACGACTTTATATGCCTCACTGTCCACTTCTTTCAGTTTGCGGATCATCGCGGATACATACCTGAAACCCGAAAAATCCACCTGTGGATAAAGCGATCGAAGCGCGCCTGAAACAGATCGCAAGCGCATGTTTCGACGTGGGTATACTGCGTACATCCGGTTGGACAGGGGCGCGACATCCATCACCTGAACGAAGCATCTGGTTGAGCGTGAACAAGTTTCCAAAACCACCGGATCTTTCAGGAAAAAACCGGGGCCAGCGCCGGGTGTGCCCAAGTTCACACAGGTTGTTCCAATCCGGTTTTGGACGAGTTTGGGATACGGTTCTAGCACAAATTTACCGAAGGGTTCAGAGCCACCGATGAACGTCAAATACGGGGCGGTCAAGTCGGGCTTTGGCCCGCGAAATATCTGTTTGCTGCGGCCAAAACGGTACAATTCAACGTCTCCTGCTTCTTCGATGGTTATTCCATACGCCATGGTGCCCCCTTAATGACGACCTCAAATTTCGATTCTTCTCCTAGAATTTCACCCAAAGATTGACGGGGAGTTAACGGCGGCGACAAACAGGTTGCTCGTGCCCTTTACAAAGCCTATGTTCGAAGGGGTTTCAGAACACAGGCATAGGATTTTTCCATGGATATCAAATCGGTAGGGGTTATTGGCGCGGGTCAGATGGGCAACGGAATCGCCCATGTTTTCGCGCTCGCCGGATATGACGTTATGGTTAACGATGTGTCTGAGGATGCGTTGAAGGCCTGTCAGGCGTTGATCGAAAAGAACATCGCCCGCCAAGTTAGCCGTGGGAAAATCACGGCAGACGAACAGGCGGCGGCGATGGCGCGAATTCATATGGAAATGGACATCGCGGTGATCGGAAAGGCCGATTTAATCATCGAGGCAGCTACTGAGCGCGAAGATATCAAGCACCAGATTTTCGCCAGTTTGGCCCCGCATTTGGGCGCGAATACGATCCTTACATCGAACACTTCGTCGATCTCTATCACGCGGTTGGCGGCGGCAACGGATCGGCCTGAACGGTTCATGGGGTTCCACTTTATGAACCCTGTTCCGATCATGCAACTGGTTGAACTTATTCGTGGAATCGCCACGGACGATGATACGTACCAGTCGTTGAAGGCGGTTGTTGTCAAGCTTGGTAAAACCTCGGCCAGTGCCGAAGATTTCCCCGCGTTTATCGTTAACCGCATCTTGATGCCGATGATTAACGAGGCCGTTTACACCCTTTATGAAGGGGTCGGTACGGTCGAAAGTATTGATACTTCGTTAAAGCTGGGCGCGAACCATCCTATGGGGCCGCTGGAACTGGCGGATTTCATCGGATTGGACACCTGTCTGGCGATTATGAACGTGCTTTATAACGGCCTGGCGGACACTAAATACCGCCCTTGCCCGCTGCTGGTGAAGTATGTGGAGGCCGGATGGTTGGGGCGCAAATCGCAGCGCGGATTTTACGACTATCGGGTCGATCCGCCCGTTCCTACACGCTAGCCCAAGGGCGTTAACCTTTGCCCTAAAACCCGTGTTTTTCGTATGCACAACACGTACACAATGCGTACACAACACGTATGTACGTTTTGCGTTAACCTTTTAGGCAACCAACGCTTTGCTGCCCATATCAAGGAACTTTTTACGCCGTGCGGTGCGTAGTGTTTTGGCGTCGGATTTCCCCAAATCCGCCAGCAAGGTCGATACCTTTTCACCAACCGATGCGATGGCCGCTGCGGCGTCGCGTTGTGCACCGCCTACGGGTTCGGGAATAACTTCGTCAGCCACGCCGAGTTCGTGCAAATCTTGTGCGGTCAGGCGCAGYGCTTCGGCGGCTTCGCGCATYTTGGTGGCGTCTTTCCAAAGGATGGAGGCGCAGCCTTCGGGCGAGATYACGGAATAGACCGAGTGTTCCARCATTACCAACTTRTCAGCYGCCGCRAATGCYACRGCSCCRCCRGAGCCRCCYTCRCCGATAATYACGGCCACSAGTGGYACSCCGATGGAGAGGCATTTTTCGGTTGAACGTGCGATGGCTTCGGATTGSCCGCGTTCTTCGGCGCCYTTGCCGGGGTAAGCSCCSGTGGTGTCGATCAAYGTGATGACGGGCAGACCGAASCGATCSGCKAGGTCCATCAGGCGCACCGCTTTGCGATAGCCTTCGGGGCGCGCCATGCCGAAATTCCGTTCRATACGGGATTTGGTGTCGTTRCCTTTTTCATGGCCAATCACAACCACGGGCTGGTCGTTGAAACGCGCCAAACCWCCCATAACGGCGTGGTCATCCGCAAAACTGCGGTCGCCAGCCAGCGGGGTRAATTCGGTGAACAACGCCTCGATATARTCTTTGCAGTGYGGGCGRTCAGGGTGGCGCGCAACTTGGCATTTTTGCCACGGCGTTAACTTTTTATACATGTCTTTRAGCAAAGATGCGGCTTTGTCATCCAAGGCCGCAGCCTCTTTGGAGACGTCCATGTCTTCGTTTTGGCGGGCAAGCGCACGCAGTTCTTCGGCTTTGCCTTCAATTTCAGCAAGCGGTTTTTCGAATTCTAGATAGTTTTGCATGGTGCCGACCCTGATATAAACGTTACCGGATTATATGACGTCAGCACCTGTGGATTGCAAGTTAGAACCGTTATTGAGGGTTATTCCGAAATCATTTTCGCTTGCTTCACGATCACCTCGGCTTGCTTGATTGAGGCAATGTCGATCAGGCGGCCTTTGTAGACGGCGGCGCCCTGCCCTTCGGATTTGGCGATTTCCATGGCGGCGAGGATTTCGCGGGCTTCGGTGATTTGGGCCGCAGACGGGGTGAACACCTCGTTCGCCAGCGTGATTTGTTTGGGGTGAATGGCCCATTTGCCGACCATGCCCAATGTCGCGGAACGGCGTGCTTGGGCGGTGAACCCTGCGTCATCCGAGAAATCACCGAACGGTCCGTCAACGGGCAACAGGCCATGCGTGCGGCAGGCCGCGACGATGGCAACGGTAACGGCGTGCCACGGATCGCCCCAGTGTTTGTCGCCGTTCGGGGTGTGCATGTAGTAGTTTTCCTGCGTGCCACCAATGCCCGTCGTTTGCATGCCCATGGAGGCSGCGTARTCGGCGGCGCCAAGGCTCATCGCRACCATGCGCGGACTGGAGGCGGCGATTTCYTCRACRTGGGATAGGCCAGCGGCGGTTTCGATGATGACTTCGAAGTTGATCGGTTTGGTGCGGCCTTTGGCGGTTTCGATCGCGGTTACCAGTGCGTCTACGGCGTAGATGTCGGCGGCACAGCCTGCTTTGGGGATCATGAACTGGTCAATGCGGTCGCCGGCTTGTTCAAGGATTTCGACCACGTCGCGGTACCAGAATTCGGTGTCCAGACCGTTGATGCGGACGGACAGGGTTTTGGTGCCCCAGTCGATTTCGTTAATGGCTTTGATGACGTTGGCGCGGGCCTCGTCTTTGTCGGCGGGGCTGACGGAGTCTTCCAGATCAAGGTTGATAACATCCGCATCGCTGGCCGCCATTTTTTCAAAAATCGCAGGGCGGGAGCCGGGACCGAACAGTTGGCAACGGTTCGGGCGGGCGGGGGATGCGGGTTGGACCTTGAAGCTCATGRGRRGAATCCTTGCGGTAATGAAGTTACGTTTGTTRRGGCTATTTCATCACAATCTTGCGYACCCATGTCAACRAAAAAATGCTGCAWGTGCGAAATAGRTTTAYTTGACGACACCRCGATGGCCAAGYTCGCCSGCTTTKCTGGCSACRTAAATCACGTATCCGCTGGTGAYRACSGCCAGWACRACRGASCCKARCATCATGWACAGCARCGGCCATGCRCCKGTTTCAATCGTTARCATYGCRCCGGTWATRGCYGAKARGSCWGCRCCRCCRCCGATCATTACSGCCCCGCCAAGRCCKGASGCACTTCCGGCSAGATGKGGGCGCACRGATACRATGCCSGCGTTGGCRTTTGGCAGGGTCATGCCRTTGCCGATRCCGACRAACATRATGGAGCCGAAGAACGAYAKSGGRTGTTGCAGGCCGACGCCCCACAAGACAATTGCCAGCAGCATTCCGAACACGGCGACGATGCTGCCAAATAGCATCATCCGGTTCAGCCCAATGACGTTTGAAAAACGTCCCGCAAGGAAATTACCGCCCATGTAACCGAGCGAGATAAAGACGAAGTACAAGCCCATTTGGGCGGGGTCGAGATGCAGCAATTCAATCGCGACAAACGGCGCGCCGCCAAGAAAGGCGAAGAACGCACCAGATGCGAAAGCGGCAGATAGCGCGTAGCCCCAGAACCGGCGCGAGCGGATAAGTTCGGGGTAGGCTTTGAATTGCGCTTTGAAGCTGGGGGATTTGTTCTTGTTGGTTTCGCCCAAGTCTGCCCAGACCAGCCACAAAACCAGCGCGCCGAAAACCAACACCAAAGTGAAGGAGCTTTGCCAGCCGAAATTCTGATCCAGATAGCCGCCAAGCACGGGGCCGATCATTGGCACCAGCGACATGCCCATGGTGATATAGCCGATCATGCTGGCCGCCTCCCATGGTTCTACCATGTCGCGCACGATGGCGCGGGATAGAACCATGCCAGCGGCAACCGCGCCTTGGATCATGCGGAAAAACAGGAAGACGCCGACGTTGGGCGAAAAGATGCAGCCGATTGTTGCGAGCAGGAATATGCTTATTCCGCCCAGTAAAACAGGCCTGCGACCGAAGCGGTCAGACAGTGGCCCTATGATTAGTTGTAGTAGCGCCGTAACCCCTAGGTACGCCGAGATCGCCAACTGCATAGTTCCGTAATCGGCATCAAAATAGGATGCCATTCCGGGCAAGGACGGCAGGAATATATTCATATTCAACGCGGAAATGCTGGCGAGCATGACAAGCGTCATCACATGTGGCGGGGTTGTCCGGTTAAGCCAAATGGCGCCCGCGGACATTTTGGTTTTACTCATTCCGCAACCCTAGGCGGATTATTAAAAAGCGCAATCCGAAACGTCGGGTCGCGAGATCACTTATTGTAAATCAGCGAAGGCGGCAGCGATTCTTTTGACGGCTTCCTCCACCACCGCGCGGCGGGTGGCGAGGTTGAAACGCAAGAAGTTTTCGCCGCCCTTACCAAAGGTATGGCCATAGTTCGGCGCGACTTTCGCGGTTTTCATTACACGGTCGGTGAATTCCTGCTGCGTCATGCCAGTGTCGGCAAAATCCACCCATGCCAGATAGGTCGCCTCGAGGTTCATCGAGCGCAAACCGGGAATGGCGTTGATGCCTTCGTCAAATATACGTTTGTTTTCCGTCATATATGCAAGCCAGTCATCCAGCCATTCTTCGCCGCCRTTATAGGCSGCCTCKGTCATCACCACGCCGAAACTGTTGGGGGAATTGCCGCCCGCCGCCAGAGTCGCCCCGAAAGTGGCGCGAAGGTCAGGGTCTTCGATAATCACATTGCCGACATGCGCGCCGGCGATGTTGAAGGTCTTGCTGGTGGCGGTCATCATCACCAGACGATTGGTGATTTCGGGCGCGGCCAGTGCCATAACGGTGTGCTTGGTTTCCCCGTAAACCAGATCGTGGTGAATTTCATCCGACACCAAAAGCAGGTCGTTCTTTACGCAAAAATCCGCCACGGCCTTTAGCTCGGCTTTCGACCACACCCGACCACCCGGATTATGGGGGGAACAGAGGATGACCATTTTCTCGTCACCCTTAAGGTTGGCTTCCAGCGCGTCGAGGTCCATCTCGTAGCGGCCATTATTGTTGATCAGCGCGCTTTCGACGACACGGCGGTTGTTGGCGTTAATCACCCTGGCAAACGCGTGGTAAACGGGGGTGAACAGGATCACACCATCGCCCTTATCGGTGAAAGCCTGAATACAAAGCGCCGTACCGTTAACCAGCCCGTGGGTGCTGAAAATCCAGTCGGGGTCAACGTTCCAGCCGTGGCGACGATCCATCCAGCCGCAGATCGCAGCCTTATAGCTGGCGTCCATGCCGTAGTAGCCGTAAACGCCGTGATCGACCATACCTTGCACCGCGTCGGTCACCGCTTGGGGCACGCGGAAATCCATGTCGGCCACCCACATGGCAATCCCGTCTTCGGGCGAAACCCCGTAAAGCGTTTCCATTGCGTCCCATTTGGCGGAATGTGTGTTGCGTCGGTCGATTACTTCGTCAAAGTTGGTCATGGCTGGCTCCGTTATTATTATTCGCAGGCTACGCATTTCAGGGCAACGAGCAAGAGGAAACCTTGCGTCACAGACCCGCATCGCTTAAATGCCCCGCATGACATTGCGAAACATATTGATACATCCCGACCCGCGCCTGAAAAAGGTCTGTGAACCTGTGGCTGCCGTTGACGCTAAAATCCGCAAATTGGCGGATGATATGCTGGAAACCATGTACGACGCGCCGGGTGTCGGGCTGGCCGGCCCGCAGGTTGGCGTGATGAAACGCATCTTTGTGATTGATTGCGCGGATAAGGATGCAGCACCCGACCCGATGATCCTGATTAACCCAGAAATCACATGGGAATCCGAAGGGTTGAATACTTACGAGGAAGGCTGCCTGTCTATCCCCGATATATACGAGGAAGTGACACGCCCCGAAATGGTGCGGATGTCGTATATGGATGCCGACGGCAAAAAGCACGAAGACGAGTTTGACGAGCTTTACGCCACCGCCGTGCAGCACGAGTTGGACCACCTCGATGGGGTGCTGTTCATCGACTATATCAGCAAGATGAAACGGGCGATGATTACCAACAAGATGAAAAAGCTGAAGAAAGAGCTGGCCCGTGGTTAAGCCKTTTCTGATGTATCCCGACAAACGCTTACGAGCCGTTTGCGARYCCGTTGAAGCGATAGATGACGAGGTGCGCGGTATTTGGGACGATATGCTGAACGCCATGTACAAGATGCCCGGCGTCGGGTTGGCGGCCCCGCAAATCGGGGTGATGCAACGCTTGGCGGTGGTGGATTGTTCCGGCACGCATAACGCGGCGATTCTGATGGCGAACCCTGAAGTTATCCATGCCTCCGCCAAGATGAACGAACATGATGAAGCCAGCCCTAATCTGCCCGGTCTATCGGGCAAGGTTGAACGCCCGCGCGCCGTGACGGTTCGGTATATGAACGCGGAAGGTGCGGTCGTTGAAAAGGATTTCGTGCATCTGTGGGCCACGTCCGTGCAACACCAAATTGATCATCTGAACGGCAAACTTTACGTTCATCTTCTTAGCCCGACAAAGCGGAAAATGTTGCTGGCCAAACACGCCAAAAACATGAAGCGGAGGGGCTGATGCGGCTGGTTTTCATGGGAACACCGGATTTTTCGGTCTCGGTTTTGAACGAACTTGTCGATGCGGGGCATGAAATTGCCTGCGTCTATTCCCAACCTGCGCGCCCCGCCGGGCGAGGCAAGAAACCACGGCCCTCGCCCGTCCAAAAACGGGCCGAGGAGCTGGGGTTACAGATTCGCACGCCGTTGAATTTCAAGGACGCGGCAGAACGTGAAGCCTTTGCCGATCTGAACGCAGAGGCCGCCGTGGTTGTGGCTTACGGGTTGATCCTGCCCCAAGCAATTCTGGATGCACCGACGCGTGGGTGCTTCAACATTCACGCCTCCCTTTTGCCACGTTGGCGCGGAGCGGCCCCGATACAACGCGCGATTATGGCGGGCGATGCGAAAACCGGCGTTTGCATTATGCAGATGGAAGCCGGGCTGGACACGGGGCCAGTTTTGATGCGGGCGGAAACGGCGATTACCGCCAGCGACACAGCCGCAACGCTGCATGATCGCCTTGCTGACATGGGCGCGGAGCTGATGGTTGAGGCCTTGGCTAAAATTGACACGCTTACCCCCGTGATACAACCAAGCGAAGGTATGACCTACGCCGCCAAGATCGACAAGGCCGAGGCCAAGATTGATTGGACCCGCCCCGCTGTGGAGGTGGATCGCTTGATCCGTGGTATCGCCCCCTTCCCCGGTGCGTGGTTTGAATTGAACGGCGAACGGGTGAAGGTTTTACTTTCCGAACTGGTGGCTGGCAACGGGCCTGCGGGTGTGGCCTTGGATGACACCTTAACCATCGCTTGTGGCGGCGGGGCCGTTCGGCTGTTGAGGGTTCAAAAGGCCGGAAAAGGCCCGCAACCCGCCGATGTTTTCCTGCTTGGCACCAAGGTTCCGGCAGGTACGGTGCTACAATAACCGATTGCGTGATGGCATTTCGGGCAGTAACTTGCAGACATCTAGAAAAGGCGCGCTTATGTTTTTTGCATTCTTCGGTTCTATGATTATCGGTGGCATTGTCGGGTATGTTTCCGAAAAATGGAAGCTGACCAATAACGGGTATCTGGCCAGCATTATCATCTGCCTTGGCGGGGTTTTCCTGTTTTATATGCTGCGTATTATGTTTGGTATCAGCTTTGGACCACCGGGGCTTGATGCGATTATCGGTTCGGCTGGCGCGTTGATAATTGTGCCCACAGCGCGGCGCCGTAAATAATTTTTACGCCTAAACCCTTCCCTGAACGCAATTATTCCCCATATTAACAGTTCATTCACTGAACGGAGGGGTACTTTGGGTAGTCTGATATTTATCATTATCGTTGGAACCGCGGCAGGGTTCATCGCCACGCGCATGTTCAAGCTGGACCTTGGGGTTCCCCAAACCATCGCCATTGGCGTACTTGGTGCGTTGATCGGCGGCTGGGTGTTACGCTTGTTGCTGACGGCCCTTGGCATGTTCGCAGGGCTTTTGGGGGCAATCCTTGGGGCGGTCGTTTTGATCGTGCTTTACCAAAAATTCATTGAAGGCAAGAAGTAGCGCTACTTCTTGAACGGGGCCATGCCTTGGCGGGCCAATTCGTCCGCGCGTTCATTCCCCCAATGGCCTGCATGACCTTTGATCCATTCCCATGTGATGGAATGGCGGGCTTGGGCTTCGTCCAGTTGTTCCCATAAATCCACGTTTTTCACCGGCTTGCGCGCGCTGGTTTTCCAGCCGTTCTTTTTCCAACCATGCATCCAGCCGGTGATCCCGCCTTTAACATAGGCGCTGTCGGTGATCAGCGTCAGGGTCGCGGGGCGGTCAAGCGCATTCAACGCCTCTATCGCGGCCATTAGTTCCATGCGGTTGTTGGTAGTGTCAGCCTCGCCCCCAAAAAGCGTGCGTTCCTTAATCGTCGTGTCGCCATTTTTGGCAACCAGCAACGCGCCCCAGCCACCAGGGCCAGGGTTGCCCGAACAGGCACCATCTGTGTAAATCGTTAGTTCAGCCAAGTTTTTGTGCCACCATTGTCATGCCGCTAAAGGGGGTTCCGTCGTATCCCGTACTGTCAGAAAACGCCACCGAATGCACGCGTAAACCGCGCTTCTTCAGCGCCTCTGTCAGATCCGCTTCGGTGTGGTGGCAGTATAGCCGCCCGAGGTTATCGCGCCGTGTTTCGGTCCCCGAATGAATGCCGATCAACAGCCAGCCATCCGTGCGCAGGGCCTTTGCTATGCGGTCAAGAACCGCGGGAAGTTCAGCGCGCGGGACATGTTGAAGGCAGAAGTTTGCCCAGATGCCGTCGAAAGCCTCGACCATATCCAGCCCGTCAAAATCCGAACAGATGGTGGTGATTTCGGTGATCTTGCGGATCTGCGTCAGCATCCCTTCGGAGCCATCAAAAGCCGTTACCTTGAAGCCCATCGCGTGGAAGGCCCGCGCCGCATTTCCCGCGCCACACCCAAGGTCAAGAACATCGCCGCCCTTGCGGATGCGGCCCGAAAATTTCTTGAATCGCTCAGATTCGGCCACGTCGGTGTAGTGTTTCGCATAAGCCGGCGCTTCTTTATCGTAGAATGCGATGGTCTGGTCGTCGCGGGTCATGTGCGCAGCACACGCGGGACTTTGAATTCGATGTTTTCTTGCGCGGTTTCCACCACCTCGACCGTTACATCGAAACGGGTCTTGAAGGCATCCACGACCTCGTTGATCAGTTCTTCGGGGGCGGATGCACCAGCGGAAATGCCGATTTTATCGAACTGCGCCAGCGTGTCCCAGTCGATATGCTTGGCCCGTTGCACCAGTTGGGAATACGTACAGCCAGCCTTTTGGCCCACCTCCACCAATCGGCGCGAATTAGATGAATTTGGCGCGCCAATCACCAGCAGGGCATCCGCGTGCGCGGCGATGGCCTTCACCGCTTCTTGGCGGTTGGTGGTGGCATAGCAAATGTCTTCTTTGTGCGGGCCGATAATGTTGGGGAACCGCGCCTTCAGCGCCGCGACGATTTCCACCGTGTCATCCACCGACAGGGTCGTTTGTGTGATGAACGCCAAACGGTCCGGGTCGCGCGGGGTAAGCATGACCACGTCATCCGCAGTTTCAACCAACAGCACTTCGCCGGCAGGCAATTGCCCCATCGTGCCGACAGTTTCGGGGTGGCCGGCGTGACCGATCATTACCATTTGCAAACCGTTTTCTGAATGCCGCTCGGCCTCGATATGGACCTTGGAGACCAGCGGACAGGTCGCATCGACAAAGATCATTTGTCGTTTCTCAGCCTCGGCGGGCACGGATTTTGGTACACCGTGGGCAGAAAAGATAACGGGGCGGTCTGTTGGGCAGTCTTCCAGTTCTTCGACAAACACGGCCCCTTTGTCGCGCAGGCCATCAACGACGAATTTGTTATGAACGATTTCATGGCGGACATAGACGGGCGCACCCCATTTTTCGATCGCCATTTCGACAATCTTGATGGCACGGTCAACGCCCGCGCAAAACCCGCGCGGGGCGGCCAGATATAATGTCAAAGGTTTGGGCATTGATTGCTCCGCTAATCCGTTTCGAACTTAATAGCGGAGCAATGGATTGATTTACAGCCCTAGTCTTCGGCCCGATCAAACTGTTGATCGTCAGGGCGTGGAGGGCGACCAATTACGTCACGAAGTTCATCCAGTTCGATAAAGTTATCGCACTGGCGGCGCAATTCATCGGCAATCATTGGCGGTTGTGAGCGGATCGTGGAGACCACAGAAACCCGAATCCCTTTGCGTTGCAGCGATTCAACCAACGGGCGAAAATCGCCATCCCCAGAAAAAATCACCACATGATCGAGGTGCGGCGCCAATTCCAGCGCATCGACCGCAAGTTCGATATCCATATTGCCTTTGATTTTACGACGCCCCATAGAATCGGTGAATTCTTTTGCGGGCTTGGTAACCATCGTATAGCCGTTATAATTCAACCAGTCGACCAGCGGGCGGATCGGCGAATACTCCTCGTTTTCGAGAAGGGCAGTGTAATACATGGCACGCAGCAACTTGCCGCGGCGCATAAACTCGGTACGTAACAATTTGTAATCAATGTCAAAACCCAATGCTTTGGCGGCAGCATACAGGTTGGAACCATCAATAAATAACGCTAGGCGCTCGTCACGATAAAACATTCAAGTCTCCAAAGAAAAAGCTGGATTTCATCTGAAAATAATAAGAAACCATTCCAGCAACACAGTTGACCTTAGGATAGGTGGTATTGTTGACCATGCAAGACCCAAAAGACCAAAAATGTAAGCATTATTGTCTCATTACGCTAGGTGCCAACCTGCCTTCCGCCACCGGAACGGCCCTGCAAACACTGGAGAAGTCGTTAGAGTTGTTTGCGTTGGAATCATTACAGGTTAGCCGAATCAGTAAATGGTTTTCGACACCCGCCTTTCCCGCAGGTTCGGGGCCGGATTTCGTTAATTGCGCGGTCATGGTCGAAACGTCGTTAGCCCCGTCAAACGTTCTGTCAGCCCTGCACCGTATCGAAGCCGCCATGGGCCGCACCCGCGAAAACCGCTGGGAACCACGCCTGTGCGATTTGGATTTGATCGCCTATGATGATCTGATCCTGCCAGACCTTGCCACGTTCAAGCAGTGGAAGGCGCTGGATTTAGCCAGCCAGAAAACGAAGGCGCCAGATCAACTGGTACTCCCGCATCCGCGCATTCAAGACCGATCATTTGTGCTGGTACCGCTGCATGATATCGCCCCCGATTGGGTGCATCCGGTCACGGGAATCACTGTTTCAGAAATGCTGGCGGCGATCCCGACGGCGGATTTGGCTGAAATATCTGTGATTTCAACGTAAACAGGCCCATTCCGGCCTTGCATTTCCCTCAAATGCCGCATAGATGTGCGGTCTTCCAATACGCACCCTAATCTTATGGAGCTTGACGCATGGCACGTGTAACCGTTGAAGACTGCATCGACAAAGTACCTAACCGCTTTGAACTTGTGATGCTTGCTGCACACCGTGCGCGCGAACTTTCCCTTGGGGCTGAATTGACCGTGGAACGTGACAACGACAAAAACCCTGTCGTCGCCCTTCGCGAAATCGCAGAAGAAACGCTAACCGCAGAACACCTGCGTGAAGCCGCGATTGAAAGCCATCAGACACAAATCGAAGTGGACGAAGCTGAAGAAGACCAGATGACCTTGTTGATGGGTACCGAAGAAGGCGAAGCTGCCGAGGACGATATGTCCGAGGAAAATCTGCTTCGTGCCTTGATGGAAGCCCAAGAAGCCAAGTAAGCTGTCCTTCGGGGAATCCCCCCGACCGGAGCCCACCTGATGATTGAAGTCGAAGACCTGATTGGTCTCGTACGTGCCTATAACCCTCAAACCGACGCCGGATTGATTCGCGCCGCCTATGCYTTTGGGCTGGAGGCGCACGAGGGGCAGTTCCGATCATCGGGCGAACCCTATTTCAGCCACCCGATMGARGTTGCCGCCCTGCTGACCGARGTSAAGCTGGACGAYGCCACGATYATCACCGCCCTGTTGCACGACACCATTGAAGACACCGGCGCRAGCTATCAGRTTGTTGCTGAAAARTTTGGCGARGAAATCGCGCARYTGGTGGACGGYGTTACCAAGCTGACCAACTTGGAACTTTCCTCCGTCGAAACCGCGCAGGCCGAGAATTTCCGYAAACTTCTKCTGGCCATGTCCAAAGAYGTGCGCGTGCTGCTGGTGAARCTGGCCGACCGTTTGCACAAYATGCGGACRATCAAACAYATGCGCCCMGAAAAGCAGCGCAAAAAAGCCCAYGARACGATGGAGATTTACGCGCCSTTGGCAGGGCGTGTCGGSATGCAATACATCCGCGAGGAACTGGAAGACCTGTGTTTCGCGGTCCTGAACCCCGAAGCGCGCAATTCCATCATGCGGCGGTTCATTACCCTGCGGGCCGAAACCGGCGATCTGATCCCCGTCATTATCGAAGACATCAAAACCGCGCTGGCGAAATGCGATGTGGAGGCCCAAGTGACGGGCCGCGAAAAACGCCCCTATTCGATCTGGCGCAAGATGGAGGAAACCGGCCACGGCTTCCATCGTCTGTCCGACATCTACGGCTTTCGGATCATCACCAAAAACGAGCGCGACGCTTATATCGCCCTTGGTGCGGTGCATCAGCGCTGGAAGGCCATTCCGGGGCGGTTCAAAGATTACATAAGCCAACCCAAAACCAACGGGTATCGTTCGATCCAGACCACCGTGTCGGGCCGCGACGCCAAGCGGGTGGAGGTGCAAATCCGTACCCGCGAGATGCACATCGTGGCAGAATCCGGCGTGGCGGCGCACTGGTCCTATCGCAACGGCGAACGCTTCGAAAACCCGTTTTCCGTGGATCCATTCCATTGGCTGCGCGGCCTGATCGACGGGTTCGAGAGCGCGGAAAACCCCAACGAATATCTGGAACACGTGAAGCTGGAAATGTTTCAGGATCAGGTGTTTTGCTTCAGTCCCAAAGGGGCGGTTATCAACCTGCCACGCGGCGCGACCCCGATTGATTTTGCCTACGCCATCCACACCCGCATTGGCGACAGTTGTGTTGGCGCGAAAATTGACGGCAAGCGCGTACCGCTCTGGACTCGTCTTCGCAACGGCCAGTCCGTGGAAATCATCCGTGCCGACAGCCAACGCCCGCAACCAAGCTGGGAAGACATGGTCGTCACTGGCCGCGCCAAATCAGCAATCCGGCGGTCGTTGCGCGAGGAAAACAAAGCGGGGCATATACGTCTAGGCACAGAAATCGCACGCGTGGCCTTGGGCAAGATTGGCAAAAAAGCCACCGACAAAGCCTTGGCGACAGCGGCTAAAAACATGGGGCTGGCCTCCAAGGATGAACTTCTGGCCCAAATCGGCACCACTCAGGTTACCGGCACCGATCTGGCCATGGCCCTTTATCCCGAATTGCTGAAAAARACCGATGTTAATCCCAACAAAGCCACYACCGAAGTTGTTGGCCTGAAACCGGGGCAAAGCCATATYGAAGCCAAATGTTGCCAGCCTTTGCCCGGTGAGCGCATCGTTGGCATCATGGTACGCGGTCGCGGCGTTGTCGTTCACACAATWGATTGCGACGCRCTGGTGGAATACGARRAYGAYCAAGACAGYTGGATTGAYCTRCGCTGGACAGAAGGCATGTCCGAGGCCGACCACTTCACCACGCTCGAAATCATCATGGCCAATGAYGCRGGYGTKCTGGGSCGCATCTGYACGCTGATAGGCGAGCATAACGCCAACATCGCCGACATCCATTTCACSGAACGCAAACCMGAYTTTTACCGKATMTTAATTGATTTGCAGGTACGWGAYGTKGAACACCTGATGCACATTCGCACCGCGATCGAGGCGGACGCCGATATTGCCTCGGTTGTSCGGCAYAGAAATCCGGCGGCTGATCGTTGAACGCGCTGGCATTCGCTTTTTTATTGGCCCATATATCTATGGGTAACGCGTATAAGGACTCGGAATAATGGTATTCAGAAGACGGGATAAACAATCGCTGCTTCAGCGTTTGCGCACCCTCTTTATACCAAGAAAAGGCTGGAAGCGCAGCATCAAATATGTTGGCCACCGTGTAAAACGCCTGCCCGACACCTCTCATAAAATCTCCCTTGGGGCCGCCATCGGCATATTCGTTTGCTTCTCGCCCATCCTTGGGGTGCATATGGCGATGGCGCTGATACTGGTCTACATTCTGCGCGCCAATCTGGTGGCCGCTTTCATCAGCACCATGTTCGGCAATCCGGTCACCTACCCGTTTATCGCGGCGGCCTCGTTAAACCTTGGGCGCACGGTGCTGGGGATGAATATTCGGGATGAGGATTTCCAAAGCCTGCATGCCGCATTTTGGGAAGCCTCCACAGGCGCGTGGCAGTTGATCCAAAGCTGGTTTGGCGTGGCGGAGCGCCCCGAGGGGCTGGCGGATTTCCTGTCCAACCTGTTCTTGCCGTATCTGGTCGGCGGCACGATCCTTGGCATTGCAGCGGGCACGGTCACATACTTTCTGGTAAAGCCCGCAATCGCCGCCTATCAGGCCCGCCGGCAAGTATTTATAGCGGAAAGGCGTGAAAAACGCCGTGCGGGGCGCGATTCTTTGGCTGACTCCGGTGAATAACCGCAGTATCGTTGCATCAATTCCGTTTTTATAAGGTCGAACCCAATGGCAAACACCCTTTCCCAACCGCTCGGTCGCCTGCGTTTAGGCGTTAACATTGACCATGTCGCCACGGTGCGTAACGCGCGGGGCGGGGCCTACCCCGATCCATTACGCGCCGCCAAACTGGCCGAGGTTGCGGGTGCTGACGGTATCACCGCCCACCTGCGCGAAGATCGTCGCCACATCACCGACAGCGACATCGACGCGCTGATGGAACACCTTACCATCCCGCTGAATTTTGAAATGGCTGCGACACCCGAAATGCAAAAAATCGCACTGCGCCACAAGCCCCACGCCGTCTGTATCGTCCCCGAAAAACGCGAGGAACGCACGACAGAAGGCGGCCTAGAGGTTGCGCGCGAAGAAAATCACCTCGCCCATTTCATTGCGCCGCTGCGCGAGGCGGGTTGTCGTGTGTCTATCTTCATCGCCGCCGATCAAAAGCAGATCGAGGCCGCGGCCCGCATCGGCGCGGAAATCATTGAACTGCACGTCGGCCCCTATTGCGATGCCCTMGAAGAAGGAAAATTTGACCAAAGCAATCCGGAACTCGAACGCCTGCGCGATATGGCGGCCTATGCCCACAGCCTTGGGCTGGAAGTCCACGCAGGGCATGGAATTACCTATAATTCGGTAAAACCCCTCGCTGCCTTTCCCGAAGTGATGGAATTGAACATTGGCCATTTCATTATCGGCGAGGCGATATTCTCCGGTCTTGATTCCGCCATTCGCCGCATGCGCGCGTTAATGGATGAATCCCGCAACGAGGCATTCGGAATAGGTGCCGCGTGATCATTGGCATCGGTTCTGATCTCGCCAACATCGAACGTATCCAAGGCACGATTGATCGTTTCGGGGATCGTTTTTTGAAACGTGTGTTTACCAATGTTGAACGCGCCACCGCCGATTACCGCCTTTTGACCACAGAAACCTACGCCAAACGCTGGGCCGCCAAAGAAGCCTGTTCCAAGGCCCTTGGCACTGGCCTGCGCATGGGAATCGCGTGGAACGAGATGGAAGTTCGCAACATGCGCACCGGCCAGCCGACGATGCACGTAACCGGCAGTGCCGCCGCGCGCCTCGCCCGCTTGACACCGAAGGGGCATGACCCCCATATCCATGTGACCCTAACCGACGATCACCCGTGGGCGCAGGCCTTTGTTATCATCGAGGCGTTACCTAAAACCCCTACATAGCTTGACACTGCCCACCGCAACAGCGAAAAGCTGCCGGAAATCGGACACAGGAAAATTATTAACTATGGCATCTAAATCCTCAAACGACGGTGGCTTGATGGAAACCGTCAAAACGGTCGTATTTGCGCTTATTCTCGCGGGCCTGATCCGCACCCTGTTGTTCCAACCATTCTGGATTCCGTCGGGCTCGATGAAATCGACGCTGCTGATCGGCGACTTCCTGTTCGTTAACAAATTCACCTACGGGTATTCCTACGCCTCCTGCCCAACGCTATTTGGTGTCGATTTCTGTGGTTTTGCCAAAGGTGCAGACGACCGTTTGTTCGGCAGCGAACCAGAGCGCGGCGACGTCGTTGTGTTCAAACACCCCGTACATGGCGCGGATTACATCAAACGCTTGATCGGCCTGCCGGGGGATCGCATTCAGATGAAAGACGGCATTCTTTACATCAATGGCAACCCCGCCCCACAAACGGCCATCGCCCCTTTCGTGGAAGTTTACGAAAAACAAGGCCCACAGCAAGGTTTCCCGCGCTGCGCCAACTCGCGCCCGGCCTTGGGTGGTGACTGCGTCAAAGAACGCGCCATGGAAACGCTGCCAAACGGCGTGACCCATGAAGTGCTGAACATCGAAGATTCCCGCGCCGACAACACCGAGGAATTTCTGGTGCCGGCGGGTAACTATTTCTTCATGGGCGACAACCGCGACAATTCCGTAGACAGCCGCTTCCCGCAACGTGGCTACAACCCCGGTGTGGGGTTTGTGCCAGCAGAAAACATCATTGGCCGCGCTGACCGCATCGTCTTTTCGGCTGCCGGAAGTGCATTGTGGAAGTTCTGGGATTGGCGTTCAGACCGCTACCTAAAGGCAATAGATTGAAGCTTTCAGCAAGCACCACGGCATTTATCAAGCGGTTAGGGCACCCCTTCACCCGCCCCGAATTGCTGCACCAAGCGTTAACCCATTCGTCGCTGTCCACAACCACCCGCCCCGACAACCAGCGCCTTGAATTCCTCGGCGACCGCGTCTTGGGCTTGGTGATCGCGGAAGCATTATTGATCGACGACATGGAAGCCCGCGAAGGCAAACTCGCGCCCCGCCTGAACGCACTGGTGCGCAAAGAAACCTGTGCCGAAGTGGCCGAGGGCGTCGATCTAGGCGCCGCGCTAATGCTGGGCCGCTCCGAAATGTTATCTGGTGGCCGCAAGAAAACCGCCCTGCTTGGCGATGCAATGGAGGCCGTTATCGCCGCCGTTTATCTGGATGCAGGCTACGACGCTGCCAAAGATTTGGTTCTACGCTTGTGGGGAAATCGCATCGCCCACGCCGAAGAAAACGCCGCTGACCCGAAATCAGACTTGCAGGAATGGGCACAAGCCCGCCGCATGCCCCCCCCAATATATGCAGAAATCGAACGTAGCGGCCCAGATCACGCGCCAGTGTTCGTAATCGAAGCACAACTGAAAAACGGCAAATCCGCCCGCGCAACCGCCCCAAGCAAACGGGCTGCGCAACAATTGGCGGCCGCCGCATTACTCAAAGAACTGGAGGCCTAACATGGCTGAAACCAAATGCGGCTACGTCGCCCTGATCGGTGAACCGAACGCCGGAAAATCGACCCTGCTGAACAAAATGGTCGGCGCGAAAGTGTCCATCGTTACCCACAAAGTTCAAACGACACGCGCCAGAATTCGCGGCATCACCATCGAGGGCGACACACAAATCGTTTTCGTGGACACCCCCGGCCTGTTCCGCCCACGCCGCAACCTAGACCGCGCCATGGTCACGGCTGCATGGACGGGGGCCGCCGACGCCGACATGGTTGTGTTGCTGGTCGAAGCCCACCGCGGTGTAACCGAAGGCGTCAAAGCCATTCTGGAAGCGTTAAGAGAGCGCGTCCAAGACCGTAAAATCGTACTGGCCATAAACAAAATCGACCGCGTCAAAAGTGATAGATTGCTGGCACTATCCACAGAGCTGAACGGGTTGTTCGATTTCACCGCCACTTACATGATCTCCGCCGAAAAGGGTCACGGCACCGATGATTTGAAAAAATGGCTGGCGGGTGAATTGCCCGACGGCCCATGGCTTTACCCCGAAGATCAAATCGCTGACCTGCCGTTGCGCCTATTGGCCGCCGAAATAACCCGCGAAAAACTAACACTGCGTTTGCATCAGGAATTACCTTATCAGCTGACCGTAGAAACGGAAAAATGGACGGACCGCAAAGATGGCTCCGTGCGTGTTGATCAGCTGATTTACGTCCTGCGCGACGGCCACAAGGGCATCCTTTTGGGGCCAAAAGGCGAGACGATCAAATCTGTCTCCGTCGCATCACGCCAAGAATTGAAAGAATTTCTGGGCCGCGAAGTCCACTTGTTCTTACAAGTCAAAGTGCGCCCAAAATGGCTGAACGACCCCGAACGCTTCACCGAAATGGGGCTAAACTTCAAAGACGGTCTATGACCCCGCGCGTTACCTCCGAATTTTGGGTGCAGGCGTATTTGACGCGCCTGCGGGTGATGAATATCCCCGCATTTCTAACATCCCGCGGCGATGCAACCGCTGGGGCCGTGTTAGTGAAAATTAACACGCTGGACGGAAACGCGCAGGCCTTTCAACGCAGCTACGACACAGACGGTAACCGCATCTGGGTTCCGCTGGTTGAGGGAACCGACGCAGAGGTTGAAGAAACTCTCAAACGGCAGCGCAAATACGACCCCGATATCTGGATTATCGAGGTCGAAGACAAACAAGGCCGAAGCCTACTGGATCAAGACGGGCTTTCGGGCTAGGTTCCACAAATGGAATGGCGCGACGAAGGGGTTTTGCTGTCGGTGCGAAAGCACGGCGAAGGCTCCGCAATCATCGAAGTATTTACGCAAAAGCACGGCCGCCACGCGGGGCTAGTGCGCGGTGGCGGGTCACGTAAAATGGCCCCCATTCTGCAACCCGGCGCACAATTATCCGTAGAATGGAAAGCCCGCCTCGAAGACCACCTCGGCAGTTATACCATCGACCCGATAAAATCCCGCGCCGTCCAGATCATGGGTGACCGCGGCGCATTGGCCGCGATGGGGGCGGTATCCGCACTACTGTGCCTCGGCCTGCCCGAACGCGAAGAACACGCGCGGCTTTATACCCGCACCCTTGATCTGGTCGATGCCTTGGGCGATGCCCCCGACTGGCCCGCCCGATACGCGCTTTGGGAAAACGCGCTGTTAACCGACATGGGGTTCGGTCTGGACCTAACCGAATGTGCCGCCACGGGCGCGACACAAGACCTGATCTACGTCTCCCCCAAATCCGGCCGCGCTGTCAGTCGCGCGGGCGGCGCGGATTACGCCGATCTAATGCTGCCACTGCCAAGGTTCCTGCGGATGGACGAGCCGATGACCCAAGGCAGCGACGTTGCCAATTCCCTCCACATTACAGGGCACTTTCTTAACAAATGGCTAATGCCTGCGCTGGGTCGAGAAAACCTGCCCGCCGCACGCGAACGCCTCATTGTTGCATTGCAGCGAAAAAAATAGTTAACGCCAGCGTGCCACAATTTGTGCATACGTGTTGTGTACGCATTGTGTACGGGTTGTGTACACGAAAAAACGCCGTTTCAAAAAAAGGTTAACGCCCTAATTTCGGCCCTTTTCCAGCACCCGACGCGCAATAACCTGCGCCTGAATTTCCGCTGCGCCCTCGAAAATATTCAATATCCGCGCGTCGCATAAAACCCGACTGATCGGGTATTCCAGCGCGAAACCATTGCCGCCGTGAATTTGCAAACCGTTGTCCGCACACATCCATGCAACGCGCGCGCCCAACAGCTTGGCCATGCCCGCTTCAAGATCACACCGCCGCCCGTTATCTTTCTCGCGCGCCGCGAAATACGACAGTTGGCGCGTTATCATAATTTCCACCGCCATTATCGCTAACTTGCTGTAAATACGCGGAAATTCTATAAGAGACTTACCGAATTGCTTCCGATCAATCGCGTATTTCATTCCCAGTTCCATCGCACATTGCGCCACGCCAATTGCCCGCGCCGCCGTCTGGATGCGGGCCGATTCAAACGTCTGCATCAACTGTTTGAACCCCTGCCCCTCAACGCCCCCAAGCAGGTTTTCCGCCTTCACTTTAAAGCCATCAAAACCCAGCTCATATTCCTTCATCCCGCGATAGCCCAGCACCTCTATTTCACCGCCGGACATACCACTCGCGGGGAACGGGTCAGCTTCAGTACCTCGTGGTTTTTCCGCCAAAAGCATTGATAAACCTGAATAATTTTTAGTTTCGGGGTTGGTGCGAACCAGCATAGTCATCACGTCCGTTCGCGCCGCATGCGTGATCCACGTCTTGTTTCCAGTCACGGTATATTCGTCCCCGTCCAACACCGCGCGCGTCCGTAAACTGCCCAAATCGGAACCCGTATTTGGTTCCGTAAACACCGCCGTCGGCAATATTTCAGCCGAGGCAATTTTGGGCAACCAATACTGCTTTTGCGCCTCGGTTCCACCACCAATAATCAGCTCCGCCGCGATTTCGGATCGAGTCCCCAAAGACCCCACCCCGATATAGCCGCGCGATAGTTCTTCAGACACCACGCACATCGCGGTTTTGGTCATGCCGAAGCCGCCGTACTCTTCTGGAATCGTCAACCCGAACACGCCGAGGTCACCCATTTCTGTGAGGATTTCCATAGGGATAAGTTCGTCTTTCAGATGCCACTCGTGGGCGAATGGCACGACCTTGTCGTCGGCGAAACGACGGAATTGGTCGCGGATCATTTCGTACTCTTCATCCAGCCCAGTGTCCCCGAAAGTCGCCACACCGTCGCGTTCAATCATCAACTCAACCAGACGTTTTCGCGCAGCGTCGGTGTTGCCGTGCTCCAACCCGTTGAGGGCCGGAGTATCCGCGACCCCCAAATCATGCAGTCGCACGATTTCACCTTGTGCCATTGGGATTCCGCCGAGAATCTGGCTTAGGTATTCGCCAAATCCAATTTGCAAAAGCAGGTTTTCCATCTCGCCCAAACGCCCGCTCGTTTGCAGATTTTTTGCCCATGCCAACATCTGCCGCAGGCTTTCAACATAGGTCGCCAGCCAACTTAGGCCGTGGGCCGCGAACTGTTCCTGCTCCACCGCTTTGCCCGATACGCGGCCATCAATTGTCACGCGATCTGCCATTAAATTTCGGGCGGTCGCCAAGATACCTTCGATAACCGGAACGGCATTTTCGCAACGCTCCAACAGGTCAGGAAAGATCACGTCATTTTGCGTTTCATTGCTCATCAAATTCACCTTATTGCCTGTCAGCTATCCAGAAATGTTGCGTTGCACGTTAACTTTTGTGCAACTGCGAAGACTTTAGGATTTCCCGAGAGGGGCGTCAATGGAGGCGCAACAATAATTCGTAAAAATACCAACAAACGGAATATTGTTGTTATCGAATTGCGTTGCAAAACTTGAGCTTCGGGCGGATAAGATCCCATATGATCGATGCTCTCAACATTCTAACCACGCAATACGGCCTGTTTGCGATGGCCGCGACGTTTGTCGTTATGCTGTTTGCGGGCTTCACCAAAGGGGCTGTCGGGTTTGGCTTGCCGATGATTTGCATCAGTGGCATCGGGTCCGTATTGCCAGCTGAAATTGCGATTGCCGCGTTAATATTGCCGGGCCTGATCACCAATATTTGGCAGTCCTTGCGCAATGGTTTCGGGGCGGCATGGGTGTCGCTGAAACAGTACTGGCGGTTAAATCTTGTTCTGCTGGTATCCATCTATGCATTCGCGCAATTGGTTGTAATCATTTCGGAAACAGCGCTGTTCATCATTTTAGGTGTTGGCATTACACTCTTTGTAAGCCTGCAAATTATCGGCTGGATTCCTCATATCCCTGCGCGACTTTCAACGAAAATTCAAGCACCTATAGGCTTGATAGCAGGGTTCTTCGGAGGGCTGTCCGGTGTTTGGGGGCCACCGATATTGTTGTACCTGTTATCCCAAAAAACCCCGAAAATCGAGATGATCCGCATTCAAGGGATATCCTTCCTCGTCGGGGCAATCGTTCTGACGGGCGCGCATTTTCAATCCGGTTTGTTAAATAAGGTCACGGCTCCGCTGTCAGCTTGGCTGATCATTCCCGCCGTTGTGGGTATGGCCATAGGGTTTCGCGTTCAGGACAAGCTGGATCAGGGGCGGTTTCGAAAAATCACCTTGATGGTGCTGGCAATTGCCGGCCTAAACCTGCTGCGGCGCGGCCTATTTGGTTAACACAGAACCGGAGCGTCGTTGATCCCCCGCCGCGTCGAATCCCCTCACGGTTTGGCGCGTGGCATGGACGCCGCCAAAGAACATCGAGGGCTGCGGCCAAGGGTTGGCACTTGGGAATTCCGCCAATAATGCCTCGCGCCGCGCTTCGGTTCCGGTATCCTCGAAGTCCAACACCTGAGGGGTTTCATCAATGTGCATACGGGGGGCGTGAACGGCGTCTTCCAATGCTGCGCCCCCGTCAATCAATTGCAACGCGACTTGCGCCAAGGCCGAGCGGATACGGTTGGAACCACCCGACCCCATCATCGTCAGTGACCCGTTTTCCCGCAAAGCCATCGGGCACATCATGGAGGCGAGGCGTGTGTCCTCGTGCCACGAATTCACGCCGTCAGGCACCAGATCATCCTCGCCCAGCATGTTGTTGGCCATGATGCCTGTACCGGGAACGATCAGCCCGCACCCCTCGCCATTAGAAAGGGTAAACGCCGCGCCCATGCCGTTTTTGTCAATCACAGAGATATGCGTGGTACCCCGCGTCGCCGCTTGATGGGCTGCCAGAGTTTTGCGAAGGTCGGCAACCATTGCGGGGTCCAGCAGGATTTTCTCGCCACGCATGGGGTGGTAATCAAGGTCGGTTTCTTTGCGAATTCGCGCGACTTCAAAGAGGCAGCGCGCCAATTGACGGTCATCGGGATTGGGCGGCAAAGCCTGCAACGCCAGCGCGATTTGCACGCCGCCAAGACTGGGTGCAGGATTCAGATCAACCTCGACACCGCGGCGCGTGAACTGCAAGGGTTTGCGGCCAATAGGGCGGTAAGATTTCAGATCGTCGACCGTTAAATGTCCACCGTCCAGTGATAATAACGCCTGTGCGACCTCGCCTTCCTGAAAGAACCGCGGGCCCTCAAGCGCCATGGTTTCCAATACGTCGGCCATATCGGGGTTTGTGAGAATATCCCCGTCGCTCAGCAGTTTGCCGTTTGGGGCATAGAGCGATTTTGATGCTTCGGAGGACATAAAGATCGCCTCCACATACCCAAGGACTTCGGCTTGGAAGGCTGTGACTGGTGTGCCTTTACGGGCAGCCTCAATCGCGGGCGCGGCCAGTTCTGCCATCGGGATGCGCCCGAACTGGCTGTGGGCCTCGAACAATCCGGGTATCAGGCCGGGGGTGCCGATTGTTCCGGCACCGCAATGGAATGTCTGTTGGCTTTGGCCGAAATCCACCTCGATTGCGCGGATGTCTACATCTGCAAGGCTGCGTTTGCGCCTTGGTGTCTGGATGAACGCATCAAGGATTTGGACTTTCCCGTTTGGGGGCGACACCATCAAGAACCCGCCTGCCAATGGCGAGGCCAGTACCGGCTCGGCAATGCAGGCCATCAAGGCGGCGGCGATCGCGGCGTCCACGGCTGTGCCGCCTGCGCGCAGAACCTCGGCAGCAGTTTGTGTGGTCAGATGGTGGCCGGATGCAACGGCGAAGTTTCCCATGGTATTCCTAAACGAAAAGACGCCGCCCTTTTCGGGGCGACGCCGGTGTTTTGTCAAGGCAAGCGTTACTGCGCTTTGATTGCAGCCGCTAGAACTTCTTCGTCCACAAAGGGTTCGTATTGCTTGAAGTTGTCCGCGAACATGTTGGCCAGTTTGGCGGCCTGCACGTCATAGGCTGCACCGTCTTCCCATGTACGGCGCGGGTCCAGCAGAACCATGGCCACACCTTTAACGGCCACAGGAACATCGAAGCCAAAGTTCGGATCGATGCGAAATTCGCGGTCGTTCAAGCCACCGGACAAAGCTGCTGTCAACAACGCACGAGTTGCACGGATCGGCATACGGGATCCCCCGTGGCCTTTGGGACCACCAGTCCAACCAGTGTTAACCAGCCAGCAGTTCGCGCCAGTTTCGGCAATCTTCTGGCGAAGAAGGTTACCGTAAACTTCGGGGCGGCGTGGCATGAAGGGTGCGCCGAAACATGTTGAGAACGTCGGAATAGGTTCAACCACTCCTTTTTCAGTCCCGGGAACCTTGGCCGTGAAACCGGACAGGAAGTGGTACATCGCCTGCGCCGGTGTTAACCGCGAGATCGGAGGCAGCACACCGAACGCATCACATGTCAGCATAATGATGTTTTTTGGCACACCGCCACGCGAAGTTTCGGAAGCGTTGTCGATATATTCCAGCGGATAGGCACACCGCATGTTCGGCGTCAGGCTATCGTCTGAAAAATCGAGTTCCTTGGTGTAGGGGTCGTAGACCATATTCTCGATCACAGTCGCAAATCTGGACGTGGTGGAATAAATTTCGGGCTCTGCCTCGGCACTCAGGTTGATGGTTTTAGCGTAACAGCCACCCTCGAAGTTGAAGATACCCTSGTCCGACCAGCCGTGTTCRTCGTCMCCRATCAACGTGCGRTCAGGGTCGGCGGAAAGGGTGGTTTTGCCAGTACCGGACAGGCCGAAAAACACCGCMGTATCGYTYACATCATCGGGCGCGTGATTAGCRGARCAATGCATTGGCATCACGCCTTTGGCAGGCAGCAGGTAGTTCAGGATCGAGAATACAGATTTCTTGTTTTCACCTGCGTAAGACGTRCCRCCRATCAAAACCAGTTTYTKYTCRAACGARATSGCRATMACCGTTTCAGAACGRCATCCGTGACGTTCCGGATCAGCRTTRAAGCTKGGGCAATTGATRATKGTGAAYTCGGGCAGGAAGGTTTCCAGCTCGGCCATATCGGGGCGRCGCAGCAGATGGCGGATGAACAGGCCATGCCATGCCAGCTCGGTTATCACGCGGACATTCAGGCGATGTGCCGGATCAGCGCCACCGAACAAATCGTTGACGTAAACTTCGCTATTTTTCATATGCGCCAGCATGTCGGCGTGCAAAACGTCGAACGCAGCGGGGTCCATCGGTTTGTTGTTTTCCCACCAAATGGTGTCTTCAACGGACGCTTCGCGAACAACGAATTTATCGTTGGGCGAACGCCCCGTGTGCTTGCCGGTGGAGACAAGAAATGTGCCTCCGTTACCGATTTCGCCTTCCCCGTTAGCGACGGCGGCATTCATCAACGCGGCCTCCCGCAAATTGTAGTGAACTGTGCCGACATCTGGAATGCCAGTCTTCCCTAACGTCTGGGTCGGGTTGACCTTGCCTGTTTCCATTGATGTGCGCTCCTTAAACATGTCGAGGGGCTTATGTGTGCCATGACAACCCCCTCTTAACAGAGAGATTACCGCAAAACCGAGAGGGCCAATCCCGACAACAAACTCGACACCGGCCGATTCTATCGTGCAGCAAAGAAGGCCCTCCCTATAACATGTCATTTTTGTGAATCCATGTGGATTTTGTCGCAGTGCATAACTTATTGCAAATTGGCGGAAATTAGTAATTGAAACAGATGGGTTGCAACGCAAGCGCACTTCCGCGATTATGTAAGCGTCCAATAGCAACGGGGGCGTGCAATGGCTAGAATAGTACTGGTAGATGATGATCGGAATATCCTGACATCGGTTTCAATCGCGTTAGAGTCTGAAGGCTACGAAGTGATCACTTTCACAGATGGTGTCAGTGCGCTTTCATCGCTGTTGAACGAGGAACCGGATTTAGGTGTCTTCGATATCAAAATGCCGCGCATGGATGGTATGGAATTACTGCGTCGGTTACGTAAAACCTCTGAAATGCCAGTGATTTTCCTAACCTCGAAAGACGATGAAATCGACGAGGTTCTTGGCCTGAGAATGGGCGCGGATGATTACATGCGCAAACCGTTTTCGCAGCGCCTGCTGATTGAACGGATTAAAGCAATTTTGCGGCGCAAAGAAGCATCCGAAGACAGCGATGCGCAGCGCGCACCTGAAGACAGTTCTTTTGTACGGGGTTGCTTACAAATGGACCCGCTGCGTCACAAAGTTGTCTGGAACGGCGACGATGTTTCCCTGACGGTTACCGAATTTTTGTTACTGCAATCGCTGGCAATACGTCCCGGCGTGGTTAAAAGCCGCGACCAGTTGATGGATGTTGCCTACGATGACCAAGTTTACGTCGATGACCGCACCATCGACAGCCACATAAAACGGCTACGCAAAAAACTGCGTAAGGGTGACCCTGAATTTGCCTCGATCGAGACCCTATATGGCATCGGCTATCGGTTTATCGAGGCCTAAGTGCCGATGCGTCGCCCCAAATTTCAACGCCCGGCACCTTCAATGGTTTCGGGCGTGGTGCGCGACCAGGTTGGCGGCGCGCTAAAGCGTTCTAGATCCCCATTAACCCGCAAAATTATCATTTTTAACCTTGTGACGTTAAGCCTGCTGGTTACCGGAATTCTATTTCTTAGCCAATCACGTGCCAGCCTGATCGATCTTCGCAAACAAACCTTAATGGCTGATGCGAGCGTTCTGGCAACCGCGCTTGAATACCAGATGGGCTTTTCCGGCATCTCGGACTTAAACGAACCAACCCTTTATGTAACTCTCGAAGCTCTTGCGGAGCCGATCAACACGCGTGCGCAACTGTTTTCGACGAGCGGTCATTTGATCACTGACATTGGTGCGCGCCCCGAAGTTTATGGCCGTGAGAACCGCGTTGCTGCACCGCGAACAAATACCCTAAGCGACATCCTCAATGATGCGTGGACACGTCTAGCGGCCGTATTCGTCAAAAGACCAGCACCCGCCGATGAATCCTACCTTTTGGCATTCCGTTCCGCGATTGCCATCAGATCGATGATTGCGGATGATTCCACGCTTGCGACAACCATGAACGAGATTCAGCAGTTGATTCTGACCGTGGCTGTCCCCGTGTCAAATGGCGACGAAATGGTCGGCGCGATCGTTCTTTCAACGCTCGGCGGGGAAATTGACGGTTATATCCGCAACGAACGACAGCAAATTCTGCAAGTTTTTGCGCTAGCCGCGCTGACATCTGTGTTTTTGTCGATCCTGCTGGCCAACACAATCGGCCTTCCATTGCGCCAACTGGCAAGGGCCGCACAAAAGGGCAGCGTGGCGAATACGGGCCGTATTAATCCGGGCCGTATCGACATTCCCGATCTAACCTCGCGCCCTGACGAAATCGGTGATTTGTCCCGCCAGTTGCGCAATATGACCACCGCGCTTTACGACCGGATCGAAGCGAACGAGGCTTTCGCGGCTGACGTTGCCCATGAAATCAAAAATCCGCTGACCTCGCTGGGATCTGCTGTTGAAACCATGCGGTTAGTCAAGGACGATGCCGCGCGTGAACGTCTGTTGGACGTGATCCGCGACGACGTTAACCGTATGGATCGCCTTGTCACGGATATATCCAATGCCTCGCGTCTGGATGCGGAGTTGGCGACGGACGAGATGGTCTCGATAAACGTGGTCAAGATGTTGCGAAATATCGTTGACTACCAAGCGGAACTGGCGACCCCCAGCGGGGTGTCAATTGTCGCGAACCTGGACGAAGAAACCCCGAATATTATAGGGCTTGAAAGCCGCTTGGCGCAGGTCTTTGTTAACCTTATTACAAACGCCGTTTCCTTCGTTCCCGAAGGCGGTTCCGTGACTGTAAGTGCCTTTCAACACGAACACGGCGAGGTTGCTATCGTGATCGAGGACACCGGTTGTGGCATCCCTAAAGACAATCTCGAAGACGTTTTTAAACGCTTTTATTCCAGCCGGCCTGAACAGGATTTCGGCAACAATTCTGGTCTTGGCCTATCAATTTCCAAGCAGATCGTCGAAGCGCATGGCGGCGAAATATGGGCTGAAAATATTTACGGTGATGACCCTGTCACCCCGACGGGTGCGCGTTTTACTGTTCTGTTGCCCGTCTGATGGCAATCGAATCCACCTTACACGGAACCTGTGTCGCCTATGGCCGGTCTGGATTGTTGATCATCGGCACCTCAGGTTCCGGCAAATCGGCACTGGCCCTTAGACTGATGGGGATGGATGCCACGTTGGTGGCGGACGACCGCACCATGGTTACCAACCGCGACGGAGTGTTGATTGCGCGCTGCCCCCCTGCAATCCAAGGCATGATAGAAGCGCGCAATATCGGCCTTCTGGCCGCCAAAACCCAGCCAACAACGCTGATCACCCGCGTCGTAGATCTTGACCAAATCGAGCCGGACCGGTTGCCGCCACGCCGCGCCCTCACGATATTGGGTGTTGAGGTTGATCTCGTTTTTGGCAAAGATACCCCGAATCTCGCTGCCGCACTTAACCAGCTGATGCAAATCGGGCGGATCGAGTGACCAACCCCTGAGGCCGAAATGTCTAGTGAACTTGATAAACCAATCCTGTTGATCACTGGCCCCGCAGGTGCCGGACGTTCAACCGCGATTCATATTCTTGAAGATATGGGCTATGAAGCTATCGACAATTTGCCCATGCATCTGCTGCCGCGCTTGCTGTCTGGTGGCCCCGTGGAACGCCCGCTGGCGATTGGTATAGACACGCGAACACGGGGGTTTGATCCCACCCTTATATTGGAAATTCTGGACAGCACCACGCAAACGCCCCCGACGCTGGTATTCCTAGATTGCGATCAGGAAACCCTGCTGCGTCGGTTCACGGAAACCCGCCGTCGCCACCCCGCCGCCCCTGATGAGACCCCTATTGTCGGCATTCGATATGAAATAGATCTACTGCAAGGCCTGCGTGAACGTGCCGACATCCTGATCGAAACCACCGATTTTTCCCCACATGATCTGAAAGCCGAAATGGGGCGGATATTCGATTACGACCAATCCCACAGCTTGGCGATTTCGGTGCAGTCATTTTCTTACAAACGCGGCACTCCGCGCGGTGTTGATATGATTATCGACTGCCGGTTTTTACAAAACCCCCATTGGCAAGAAGACCTGCGCGCCCTGAACGGTACGGATAGTGCCGTCGCCGATTTCGTTCAGGCGGACCCGCTTTATGAAGCGTTCTTTGAACAGCTCAGCGCCATGTGCCGCCTGCTGCTGCCCGCTTATCGTAAAGAGGGTAAGGCCTACTTTTCTATCGGGCTTGGCTGTTCAGGCGGAAAGCACAGATCGGTAAGTGTGACAGAAAGCCTCGCGAAACTGCTTGCGGATGACGGCTGGCAGGTATCTATTCGCCACCGAGAACTGGATCGCCTACACGAGTCTTTGGCGACACAGAAAGGAACGGACAAAAATTGATTGGTATCGTTATTGTAGCCCACGGCGGCCTAGCGCGCGAATATCTGTTGGCGTTGGAACATGTTGTTGGCCAACAATCCGGTATCCGGTCAATAGCCATAGGCGCTGACTGCGATCGCAGCGCCAAACAGTCCGAGATTCACGCGGCTGTTAAAGCCGTTGATACCGGTGACGGTGTCGTGGTGGTAACGGACATGTTCGGCAGTACACCATCCAATTTGGCCGTTGAGGCCTGCAAAGCCGATGATCGTGCCGTTATTTATGGCACTAATTTACCTTTGCTTGTGAAACTTGCCAAAGCCCGCAAAATGGGGTTGAAAGAGGCCGTTGCACGCGCGGTCACAGCCGGTCACAAGTATCTGGATTGCACTATAAAAATCACCGCTTAACGCAAAGGTTTGCTATGATCCTCGACATTAAAAACGCAAAAGGGTTACACGCCCGCGCCTCGGCCAAATTTGTCGATGTGGTGGAGCATTATGACGCCGATGCCACAGTTTTTCGCGACGGTAATGAAGCATCCGGCGACAGTATCATGGGGTTGCTTATGCTAGCAGCGGCCTGCGGTTCGCAAATCGAAGTTAAAACAACTGGCCCACAAGCGGACGAATTGGCAAATGCTCTAAAGTCACTTGTCGACAACCTGTTTGGTGAAGGTAAGTAATTACTTGTCGAACTCGTAACCTGCCTCGATCATTAGACGGTCCGAATTTGTCTCGATGACATTTTCAAGCTTGGACATAAATTCTTTCAGCTCCAACCCTGCCGGAATAGGTTCGAGAAACTCCAACACCGCCGTTCCGGGTTTGCGAATTGGGGAGCGTCGCGCCCAGAATACGCCAACGTTCGTGGCAACCGGCACGCAAGGGCGCTCCATGCGCGTATAGATCACACCAGCGCCGACTTTGTAGGCATCCGCAGCCCCGGGTAAAACCCGTGTCCCTTGCGGAAATATCGTCGTTTGCCCGATGTCTTTGTCTGCCTCAAGGTGCTGGACCATCATCTTGATCGCCGAGCCTTTCTTGCCCCGCGCAACAGGTGGGCAACCGATCCGCCAGCCATAAAACCCAAGCACCGGCGCCCAGATCAATTCGCGTTTCATAATAAACTTCACGCGCGGCAACGCATAGGCCAGCATCAGAATATCCAGAAAAGACATATGCTTGGAGCAAACGAGCACCTCGCCTTCAGGCACCTTCCCACGAAACTCTACATGCAATCCACAGGTCACACGGTACAACCAGAACACTGAGGCACAGTACGCTTTGATCACCCTCAACGCACCGGTACGCGACCAGATCGCTAATGGAAGACCAAGGATTCCGACTACAGCCAGAAAAAAATACATAACCAAATTGGCAAACTGTGATCTAATAAGAAGCATGAAAGTCACCTGAATTTATCTCTTTGAAACCGTTTATCTTTCACGGCTTCAAAAGACAACATCGCCCGAATACACCGCAACGCTTGGAAAGCTGCGGCGTCATGGGTAAAACTGTATTTTAGATGATTCGTTTTAAGCGAATTCCGAATTTATATTGAGGTGGTTATGCGAATTACATGTCCAACCTGTTCAACACAATACGATGTTGACGAGAACGATATCGCCTTCATTGGCCAAGATGTGCAATGCACAGAATGCATGACCGTATGGACCCAAACCCGAAGCGGCGAAGCCTCCAACCCACGTTTAGCCGACGAACTGGCGGACGACGGTGAAGGAATCATATCCGATAACGTAGAGGTTTCAGAAATTGAAGAACCTGAGACTGAAATTACAGAGGATGTAGATGTTCCTGCGGAGGATTCAAGTACACTCCCCACGGACGAGGAAGCAGCCGAAGACGAACAAGACGACAATGTAGTTGAACCGGAAGACGATGAGGGTATTGAGACCGATGACGACTCGCTTGAGTCGGAGGAGGCCGCAAGCGATGACGATGAAGACAACCCTGTCTGGAAGGAAATCGCAGCACTAGCAGAAAAGGCGCGCACCGATTCGGAAGCAGGAATCGCCACCGATACCGAGTATTCCCCTCCGGACGATCTGCCGCCGATTCAAAGCTCTCCAGCGGTTCCAAGCGGAGGCGACCCCTCGGTCGAGGCAACCCCTGAAGATGACCGCCCATGGGATGCAGATGCCGAATCTGACGAGGATTTCTCGGGTTTCGTCTGGAAGGATCCGTCCAAAGAGAACGAACCTGAAACCAAAGGCGATGACAGCGCTGCCGCCCACGATGCAGATGAACCTGAATTCACCCCATTGGCAGACACATCCGGCGGGCCGCTTAAAGAAATGGACGACGATCTGATCGCCGCCGCCCTGAACGAACAAATGGCCATCGAGGATGCGCTAGAAGACGCACCGAAACCCGAAGAACGGGATATTTCCAGTGTTCCCGTTGAACTTGGTGGGCCACGGGCGCGTATACCAAACGTAGAAGCTTTAAAAAAATCGGTCCGCACAAAATCCGTTCAGTTAACGAGCGAAGAACTGCAAGAACAAGTCCCTGCTCGAAGGTTCCGCCGCGGATTTACGTTGGTTTTGTTGGTTTTTGTAATTCTAGGCGCGATATATATCTCGCGCAGTACAATCACCGAGTACATGCCAGCAGTCGGACCATATCTGGAAACCTACGCGACTTTCGTTGAGTTACTTCGCGTCAAGGCCGAAGTTTTGGGCGCGTATGTGTGGGGTTTAATGATGCAGGGAGTTGACTGGGTAATAGCCAAATTCTTCTAAAAGCGGTCCAGCAGCCGTTTTAGATACTCGATTTCTGCCTCTGGGCGATCAATATCGCCAGATCTGCGCCGAATTTCATCAAGCAACTCTCGCGCCCGTTCAGATGTGTTTTGATCAGGCACGAGGGTCTCGCCCGACTCCGTCGTGCCGGTACGGCCCAATGGCCGCCCCAAAGGGTCATCGCCCGCAGGCGTGTCTTGGGTATCACCCTCTTGCAAACCATTCCGCCCTTGCGCGGCTTGCTGGATTTCTTCGCCGAGGCGCCTAATTGACTCGCGCAGGTTCTCGATCGCATCGGCCTGTTCGTTCAATGCCTGCCCCAAGTCCCCTTCGCCCAGAAAATCGCGCGAGGCCTCCATGTTGTCACCCGCATCGCCTGTTGCCTCACCCGTAGATTCGCTTTGTTGGGATTGCAAACCTTCAATGAATTCGCGCAAAGCGTCTTGTTGTTCGGCCAATGATTGCGCTGCTTCAGGCGAGCCTTCGCCACCGTTTTCCAGAAGTTCCTGCAATTGCTGAAACGTCTCATCCGACAGGGATTGCTGCTGACCAAGCGCGTCTTGCATCTGATCCATTTGCTCGGAATTTCCGCCTTCTTGCTCGGCCACTTGTGCATTTTCCAACATCTGGCGCATCTGTTCCAGCAACTGGCGCGCGGCCTCGGATTCACCGTTTTCCGCCAACCGTTGCAGTTCATCCATCATTTGGCGCAATTGTTCGTTACCATCGGGTTGCTGCGTGGATTCGGCGGACTGCTGGTTTTGTTCGGCCTCGGCGGCCAGCATTTCCAGATACTCGTCCGTCGCTTCGCGCAATTCTTCCATCAGGTTGGAAATTTCTTCCTGCTCGGCCTGCTGCTCGATCGCTTGCAACAGCTTTTCCTGCGCGCGCCGTAAACGCTCCCGTGCATCGCCGAGGTCGCCGTCTTCCAAGAATATGGCGATATCCCAGAATGTGTCGGTGATCTCGGCTCGTTCGTCAGGCGAAACGCCATTTTTCAACATCCTCTCGTATCGACGAATAGCTGAACGGATTTTCAGGTATATCCCGCTCGACAACGTGAAATCTGTGGGCAGGTTTGTCACGGCTTTGAGCACCAGCAACACTCGTTTGTCGTTGTCCGGTGACCATAATAAATCTCGCCGTCCCTCCACAAAAGCGGTTGCGAGGGGTACGTAAAACCGCTTGCCGGGTAACGCGCCAGATATTTCGGTCTCGCCGATTTGCCCCGCTGCATCGCGCACGGTCAGTGTGATTTTTACGGGCATCCCGACCCATAAGTCTTTGCTGAAATCCTCAACCAGAACTTCGGAAATATCGTCCGTTGCACCGCGAAACGGCAGCGGCAAGTTGGCGACTAATGGCTCCCGCGCGACGGGATTTGCCGTTAGGCCGAACCGCCTATCCACATGGTCCAAATCCAGCGTGATACGCGCACTACCAGCCACAACGCCGTAATCATCCACGGCTTTGAACGGCAACTGCAACGCCCCTGCGGTTGTCTGCCCGATATCTTCAATCACGAACACATTTGGCGCGTTATCCTGCGTCGCAACAATTCGCCAAGTATCCAGTTCAGCACGGCCATCCAGCACCTGCATTTCGCCCGATTTCTCAACCGTTATGGTAGCATTTCGTACAGTCGTTTTATCACCCGAAAACACTGCGCCCGCATTTGAAACGCTGTCAATCAAGGTTACTTCGTCAGACCCGCCGTAAACCTGCATCACAATTTGTGTGCCAACGGGCAGGTCTAGAATAACGCCGTCTGCCAGCTCGCCAAGGTACACCTGCGGTCGGCCAGTGTAGGACGGAGGGGTCGCCCATGCTTCAATACTTGCCTCTGTGCTGACTGCAAAAACCGGTGCTGAAATGGCAGTTTTAACAGATGTTAGCCCACCTGGCGGGGCGAAAAATACCGCTACTGTTGCGCAAACCAGTGCCATCAAACGCAGGCCGTATTTGTCAAAAGAAGCCAACCGCAAATCAGGTGGTGCGGGCTTCAGTTCTGCGGCCTTCGCCACCATCTGTGATTGGTGCTTTTGCCAAAGCGCGCGGGTGAGGGCATCGTCAGTTCCCACCGCTGGTTGGTCGCGCAAGGATGCCAGTGGTGCATCCGTGCCATCAAGCCGATCAATCGCAGCGTTGCGGTAAGGTATTTTCAGGCCACGCAGGCCAAATATTAACAACCCGACGCATCCGATCAAAATCGCAAATACCAACCCGCGCCCCACATTTGGTGAAACCAGATTCAGACCCTCAAAGGCGACAAAGGTGTAGGAAAACAGCAACAATGTCCAAAGCGGCCAGAATCGTCGCACCAGAACTTCCAGCCATATCGCACCACGCGACAGGGCCAGTCGCAACCGCAACGTCCGAAGGATACTGCCGTATCTGCTGTCAACGTAACCTGCCCAAAGCTGGTTCATACCGTCATCCCGATTTCGCGTGCCCGATTTCGACTCACGCCATCCAATCGGGGATGGTATCGCGGTTAATCATTTCTTCATAGGTCGGGCGCGCCCGAACCACGGCAAATTGATCGCCTTTCACCAGAACCTCAGGGATCAGCGGGCGGGAGTTATACTCGCTGGCCATCGCCGCACCGTATGCACCCGCAGACCGAAACGCCATCAGATCACCCGCTGCCAGCGCTGGCATATTGCGTTCTTTGGCAAATGTGTCGCCACTTTCACACACTGGCCCAACGATGTCATGCGGCGTTGGCTCGATGCCCACCTCCGGTTCTATCACAGGGATAATATCGTGATACGCTTCATACATCGCAGGGCGAAGCAGGTCGTTCATGGCGGCATCGACGATCAGGAAATCACGCCCCTCGCCTTCTTTGCGATAGATAACCGAGGYCACCAGYAATCCGGCATTTCCGGCAATCAGRCGCCCCGGTTCRATTTCRATTTCGCAACCMAGGTGGCCAACGGTTCGACGGATTACCGCACCGTATTCCATAGGCAACGGGGGCGCATCATTAGAGCGTTCATAAGGAATGCCAAGCCCGCCACCCAGATCGAGGCGTCGTATATTATGCCCGTCCGCCCGCAGCGCTTCAGTCAACTCCGCGACCTTGTTGAACGCATCCTCGTAAGGCTGCAAATCGGTTAGCTGGCTGCCGATATGCACGTCGATCCCGACCACTTCCAACCCTTTCAGGCTTGCGGCTTCGGCGTAAACTTCACGGGCTTTGGATATTGGGATGCCGAATTTATTCTCGGACTTTCCTGTAGCGATCTTCGCGTGGGTCTTGGCGTCCACGTCGGGGTTTACCCGTACTGTGATCGGGGCGATTTTGCCCAGCGATAACGCTACTTCGTTCAGCACCCGCATTTCGGGTTCGCTTTCCACGTTAAACTGGCGAATGCCACCCGTTAACGCCGCCACCATTTCCGCACGGGTTTTCCCGACACCGGAAAAAACGATGTGCTCACCCGGAACGCCTGCCGCAATCGCACGGGCATATTCGCCGCCCGAAACGACATCCATACCAGCACCCATTCCGGCCATGATCCGTAGCACCGCCATGTTGGAATTGGCCTTCATCGCATAGCAAATGAAATGGTCCATGCCTTCCAGCGCTTCGTCGAACACCTGATAATGGCGTTTTAGCGTCGCGGTTGAATACACATAAAACGGCGTGCCAACAGCCGAGGCGATTTCGCTAATCGCGACATCCTCGGCGTGCAGAGCGCCGTTGCGGTAGATAAAGTGGTCCATCAAGCTTGATCCATATAGCTAAATCAGGCTTCAGGTATAAGGGATAGGGTTAGCGCAGGCCAACCCCGAAATCGCCTATTCCACGTTGATATGGTAAATTGACCAAACCCACCAATCGTCGTTCATATCGGCCAAATCAGCGCGATCAGCCCGTGGAAACACGATATGCGTTGGGCCGAAATCCCCGATTGCAAACGGAATACCGTCACGCTTCAACGCGACAACCGCGCCAGCCGCATACGCATCTGTAAGCGAAATATCGACAGCATACCCATCTAGCGCGCGGATCGTTACGACCTCACCAGTCGCTCCGACGGATTCCAGAACATCTTTCAGCAATGGCCCTTCAAACAAGTAAACGCGTCCACCCATCGGGAAATCTGCATTCACAGATACCTGTGGGAGCGCCTGCAATGCTGCCACATCGAACTGCGCAGCTTTATCAAAAGTGATGTCGTTAAATATGAAAAACTTATCAACATCCTCCGAACTACCCTGCCGTGTTGGCAACGCAACATTTCCCGTCACGGTCAAAATAACGGTACCCCGAAACTCTCCTTCGCGCCAAACCTGCGCGAATAGCGGTTGGCTGGCCATCGCTGCAATCATTCCGATTATTAATGCACGTAATATTGTTTTCATTATGTCGTCCCTTTATATGTTTGGAACAATACCGATAATCAGTTGGTGGATTGGCTTGTGGCGGCAGGATATGTCGGCGGAGCTTTGATCCCGCAAGACGCGGTGACCCCCATAAGGGCAGCGCCTAATAATATCAGAATTACCCTCATTTCAACTTCCCGTTCCACCGTGCGACCTGTTCGCGGACCTGATCTGGTGCTGTACCACCATAACTTGCCCTACTCGCCACAGAGTTGTCCACCCCCAAAACAGAATAAACGCTCTGGTTGATTTCAGGGTGGGCAGATTGCATCTCTTTCAGCGACAGTTCCGGTAAATCGCAGCCTTTATCCTCGGCCATTTTCACCAAAGCCCCCGTTGCGTGGTGTGCATCGCGGAACGGCAAACCCAGTTCACGTACCAACCAATCCGCCAGATCAGTTGCAGTAGAAAACCCCATCGCTGCTGATTCGCGCAAACTGTCTACGTTCGGCTTCATATCGCCGACCATTCCAGTCATCGCGGCCAGTGCCAGCATCAGGCTATCAGCCGCATCAAACACCTGTTCCTTGTCTTCCTGCATGTCCTTGGAATAGGCCAGCGGCAAACCTTTCATGATCGTCAGCAGCGCAACCAACGACCCATTAATCCGTCCGACTTTCGCACGGATCAATTCCGCAGCATCGGGGTTTTTCTTCTGCGGCATAATCGAAGACCCCGTCGAGAACCGATCCGATAGAACCACGAACCGGAACTGTGCTGAAGACCAAATCACCAACTCCTCCGCAAAGCGCGAAAGATGTGTCGCACAAATCGAAGCACAGGACAAAAACTCCAACGCAAAATCGCGATCCGACACGGCATCAAGCGAATTGGCTGAAGGCCGATCAAAGCCCAGCGCCTTTGCCGTCATTTCCCGATCAATCGGATACGCCGTGCCTGCCAAGGCTGCCGCGCCCAAGGGGGATTCGTTCATCCGCACCCGTGCGTCTTGCATCCGCGATTTGTCCCGTGCGAACATTTCAACATAAGCCATCATGTGATGCCCCCACGTCACTGGTTGTGCCACCTGCAAATGGGTAAATCCGGGCATGACGATATTGGCACCTTCTTCGGCTTGAACAAGCAGAACCTTCATCAACGCATCTAGCCCGTCAATCGCDGCATCGAATTGTTCCCGTGTCCACAATTTGAAATCCGTCGCGACCTGGTCGTTCCTTGAACGACCAGTGTGCAACCGCCCCGCAGGTTCGCCAATCAAATCTTTCAGCCGCGATTCCACATTCATATGAATATCTTCGAGCTCTTTCGAAAAGGTAAACTCTCCAGCCTCGATCTCTGACAATACCGTGAGCAGGCCTTCCCTAATCGCTTTCCCGTCACTATCACTAATAATACCACAGGCAGCCAACATCGCCGCGTGGGCGCGGGAACCTTCAATGTCCTGTCGGGCCATACGTTTGTCGAAACCTATCGAGGCATTGATAGCCTCCATGATCGCATCCGGTCCGGCGGCAAACCGCCCGCCCCACATTGCATTTGATGATTTTTTGTCCGACATTGTGATACCTGTTCAATCCACGAGGCCAAAATGAAAAGACCCCTTCTTACCGCCCTGCTATACGCCGCTCTGACTTTGGGTGCAAACCCTGCGGCGGCAATCGATCCGGAAACACGCCAGATCATTCTGGACATGCGGGTCGACGACATGCGGAAGATGAAAATTCTTGCAGTGGCTGCCAAGCCCGTCGACACTGAATTCGAAGACGTGGATGGCAACAAAATGACGTTCGCTGATACAAACGGACAGTTCCGGTTAGTCAACTTCTGGGCTACATGGTGCGCGCCGTGTCGCGAAGAAATGCCCGCACTGGACGCCTTGCAAGTGGAAATGGGCGGTGACGATTTTCAGGTCATGACAATAGCCACGGGCCGTAATCGGCTGTCGGGTATCCATAAGTTTTATGCAGAAGCCAACGTCACCAACCTGCCTATTTTGCTGGACCCTAAGGGTAGGCTGGCCACGCGTATGGGCGCACTGGGATTGCCGGTTACGATTCTTCTGGATCGTGAAGGTCGCGAAATTTCGCGCCTGACTGGCGGCGCAGATTGGGCATCTGAAAATGCCATTGCAGTATTGCGGGCGTTGATGGACGCGGAATAGAGCCAATCCCACCGGCGCGGCATTTTTATACAATTCGATGTCGCGCTGCATCTATCAGATGCCAATCTGCTCAATTTACATCTAATTCATGTTAATTTTTTCGAACATTGTAAGAACATATCGGGAAAATTTACGAACATTTAACTCTTTAACCCCCCAATAGCCCCAGAAACAACGAGTTAGGGGAGGGAATGATGGCCAGTGCCAATAATCAGATTTCTAGAAATGCTGATATCCCTGCCGTGATGTCAAACACGCTGGCTGACCTCGAAACCGCTCGCGTTCATAACGCTATGAATGAAAACCGGTTGGAGTTGTTCTACCAACCCATCGTGCGCTCGGGCACAAACAACTTCGTGGCTTTTTACGAGGGGTTGGCCCGCATAAAAATGCCAGAGGGAGCAATAATATCTGCTGGGCAATTTATGCCGTTCGTTGAAAATACGGCCCTTGGAACTCGATTGGATCGTCAAATTTTACGCTTGGCCCTGAAACGGTTGGATGACACCCCGGATATCCGCCTCTCTATCAATATGAGCGTACTTTCGATGCAGGATTCCGGTTGGCTGACCATTCTGGAATCTGCCGCCACTGATACTTGCGAACGTCTGATTATCGAAATCACCGAAGGGGCGGCTATGTCTGATGTCGAATTGACCACCGCTTTTATGCACCGCGTTCGCCGCAAACATTGCAGTATCGCGCTGGATGATTTCGGAACCGGCGCGACATCCTTCCGGTATTTCAAAGACTTCCTGTTCGACTTCGTCAAAATCGACGGACTATTCATCCGCGACCTTTGCTACGACAAAGATAATCAGGTATTAGTTCAGGCCTTAATCGACATCAGCAAGCACTTCGACATGGTGACCGTAGCCGAATTCGTTGAAACCGATGGGGAGGCTGAAATGGCCGCAAAGTTGGGCATCGACTGCTTGCAGGGGTACCTGATCGGCGAACCAACTGCCCAACCAATCGCTCCGTTTCAAAGACCGGAACTGGATCAAAAAGTCGCGGGATAGTATTACGATTTATCCACAAGCTTGCTAAGCTGGTCCTGCATCTGGGCAAGCTGCGCCTTCAAGTCACCAAGCTCGACATCCGATGCATCATCATTGGTATCAGTCGTTGTGGCCGCAGCCTTGTCAGTTGCACCACTGACCGCTGGCGTAAACATTCGCATTGCGTTGTCAAACCAATCCATGTTTTGGCGCGCCAATGCCTCGAATCCGGCCATCGCAGGGTTTCCCGCTATAGCGCCCTGCATCTGCTCACGAAGACCGTCCTGATTTTTCGTAAACGTTTCCATCGAAGCCTCGAGATATCCGGGTACAAATCCCTGAACCGAATCCCCATACAGGCTGATAAGTTGGCGAAGAAACTTAGTAGGCAACATGTTATGCCCTTTGCTTTCCTCTTCGAAAATAATCTGAGTCAACACGGATCGTGTAATATCCTCGCCGGACTTCGCGTCAATAACCACAAAGTCCTGCCCCTCCCGCACCATTTCGGCCAAGTGGTCTAGCGTTACATAGCTCGATTTCTGGGTGTTGTATAACCGCCGGTTGGCATACTTCTTGATGACAACGGTATCTTCGTTTGTATCGGTTTTATCGGCCATTACGGAACCCTTCTGATGATGCCCTGCGGCCATATGTTAACAACAATCTAATACAGTATTTCGCAACTGCAACGAAAATATCGCATGAGCGAACATCCCGTGCCATGTTATGGTCACTGGATTATTGAATGTAAGGTATGAAATGGCGCAGAATCCCCCCTCTTCAAACGACAAAACACCTCATATTGGGGGCCGTGAAGAACACTATCTGGACTTGTGGGAAGAGAACATTCGACTGCTAGCCGCCAATGGCCCTGCTCAAAAACCACAAAATAAAGATGACTGAAAGCCCACAACACAGGATGGGTCACCCATCACCGCTAATCTTCCATTTGGGTGCTGCGGTAGCCGGATACCAAAGTGCCATTGCGAATGCCTCCAACCCTGACACCGCAGATTTCACGTGGCAACCAGAACTAATTGAACAAGCAAGCTCAATTGGCGATCTAAGCGCCCCCGCACTTCACCGCGCCGCAATTGCACGCATACGGGCAATGCTATCTGGGTTGGAAAAATGGCAGGCACATCCATACAAACGGGCGGTCACGGATCCACCAGTGATATGGTCAGAAGGCTCCTCCCGTTTGCTTGATTATGGACATTGCCCAGAGGCCACAAACCCCAATGGCCCGCCGATACTTGTGGTCCCTTCACTGATCAACCGCGCCTATATTTTGGACCTTAACGAAAACTGCTCACTGCTTCGGTATTTGGCCGCACAAGGGCTGCGCCCGTTATTGTTAGACTGGGGAATTCCGTCGGACACCGAGCGAGAATTTAGCTTGAATACCTATACCACACAGCGATTATTACCTGCCCTTGCAGTATCCAACGGGCTAACCAATAAGCCGGTCGGGGTCTTGGGGTATTGTATGGGGGGCACGTTGGCCGCAGGCGTCTTGTCCCTTCGAAACACCGATGTGGGCGCTTTCGCAACCATCGGGTCGCCATGGAATTTCGACGCTAGCAAGGGCGTTACGGCTTCCTTGCGGTCGGTGGCAACAAAGTCTCAAGCCACTGAAATGATCGAAAATATCGGGCATGTTTTCGGGATGATTCCGACAGAGCTTTTCCAACAACTATTTGCGTTGATCAACCCCATGCAAGCTGCCGTGAAGTTTCGCAAACTGGACAATATGGATTTGAACAGCCCTGCCGCAAATCATTTCGTGGCTATCGAGGATTGGTTAGCCGACGGGGTGCCGCTTGCGCTGCCAAGTGCCAAAGACGTTTTGATCGACTGGAACTTAAACAATGCAACCGCGGCCGGCAGTTGGAAATTACGCGAAACGCCGGTCGATTTATCCCGACTTCAGCAGCCGACGCTTCACGTCTGCGGGTTGCGCGATAGCATTACGCAACTTGATGTCGCGGCGGCCATGGCTAAAGAAATCCCTAATGCAAAACTGCTTACGCCTGATGCGGGGCACGTCGGGATGATCGTCGGGTCCAAGGCTCGGGAAACCGTATGGAAACCCGTTTCTGATTTCTTTACCGGCAACTTGTAGTTCCATTCAAACAACCGAATATTACCAAATTATAACATTTTAAGAAATTTAATTGCGCTGCACTGCACAATACGTCACAATGCGAATCACATAAACAGGGCGTGACAAAAGGAATACCCCATGACCAATATCGTAATTGCTTCTGCCGCACGAACCGCCGTCGGGAGTTTTCTGGGATCGTTTGCAAAAACACCAGCGCATGATCTGGGCACAGCCGCCATCAAGGCCGTTTTGCAGCGTGCGGGCGTTGATGCAGCGGACGTATCCGAAACCATCCTCGGACAAGTATTAACCGCTGGTCAAGGACAAAACCCGGCGCGTCAGGCGCACATTAATGCGGGTTTGCCGATTGAAAGTGCCGCCTGGAGCATTAATCAGGTTTGTGGTTCCGGCCTTCGGGCCGTGGCGCTCGGTGCGCAACACATCATGCTTGGTGATGCTGAAATCGTGGTGGCCGGTGGGCAGGAAAACATGTCGCTTTCACCACATATCGCGAACCTGCGGTCGGGTCAAAAGATGGGTGATATGAAGTTCATCGACTCGATGGTCAAAGACGGGCTTTGGGATGCTTTCAATGACTATCACATGGGTACGACGGCAGAAAATGTTGCCGGAAAATGGGAGATTGATCGCGAGATGCAAGACGCATTTGCTGTCGCCTCGCAGAACAAAGCCGAGGCGGCGCAAAAGGCTGGCAAGTTCGTTGACGAGATCGTGCCGTTTACCATTAAGACCCGCAAAGGCGATATTGTCGTCGATAGCGATGAATACATTCGGTACGGCGCCACCATGGAAGCCATGCAAAAACTGCGCCCTGCATTTGCGAGGGACGGTTCTGTCACTGCGGCGAACGCATCGGGCCTGAACGACGGGGCCGCGATGACGTTGCTGATGAGCGCAGAAAACGCGGCCAAACGCGGGATTAAACCGATGGCGAGAATTGCATCCTATGCAACTGTTGGTCTTGACCCTTCCATCATGGGCGTTGGCCCAATTTATGCCAGTCGCAAAGCGCTAGAAAAGGCCGGCTGGAACGCAAGCGAACTTGATCTGGTCGAGGCGAACGAGGCCTTTGCCGCACAAGCTTGCGCCGTCAACAAAGACATGGGCTGGAACCCGGAAATTGTTAACGTAAACGGTGGCGCGATTGCAGTCGGCCACCCGATCGGCGCGTCCGGTGCGCGTATATTGAACACACTCTTGTTCGAAATGCAGCGACGCGATGCGAAAAAAGGCCTTGCCACGCTGTGTATCGGCGGCGGTATGGGCGTAGCCATGTGCCTTGAGCGCGACTGAAATCAACATCTAGGGGAATAAAATGGGACGAATTGCATTAGTTACCGGTGGCACGCGTGGCATAGGCGCGGCTATCTCCACCGCACTTAAAAACGAAGGCTATACTGTCGGCGCAACATATGCCGGCAATGACGAAGCTGCCGCTAAGTTTACCGCAGAAACCGGCATTGCGACCTACAAATGGTCCGTCGCGGATTACGATGAATGCGTGGCGGGCATTGCCAAGGTCGAAGCCGACCTTGGGCCGATCGAGGTGCTGGTGAACAACGCAGGCATTACGCGCGACGGGATGTTCCACAAGATGACCCCGCAAAGCTGGAAGGAAGTGATCGACACCAACCTATCGGGCGTTTTCAACATGACGCACCCGATTTGGACTGGCATGCGTGATCGTAGCTTCGGGCGGATTATCAACATCAGTTCGATCAACGGTCAAAAGGGTCAAATGGGACAGGTTAACTATTCCGCAGCAAAGGCTGGCGACCTTGGTTTCACCAAGGCTTTGGCGCAAGAGGGTGCGTTCAAAGGCATCACAGTTAACGCAATTTGCCCGGGGTATATCGGCACCGAAATGGTGCGTGCCGTGCCTGAAAAAGTTCTCAACGAGAAAATCATCCCTCAAATTCCGGTTGGCCGCCTAGGCGAACCCGAAGAGATAGCACGTTGTGTAGTGTTCCTTGCATCCGACGATGCCGGCTTTATTACCGGATCGACTTTGACGGCAAACGGTGGCCAGTTCGTAGTTTAACCGAACGGATAACAAAATTTAATGCGCGACGGTCCATTCCGTCGTGCATTTATTTTGAAATGCCGATTTCCAAAGGCATGAAAACATGATTTAGAGAAACTCTATAAAAGGCATTAGCAGGACACCACCATGAAAATTGGCATACTCGAAACCGGCGAGATCAGCGACGATTTATTGGGGAAGCATGGCGATTACCCGTCCATGTTCAAGCGCCTTTTGCATGCCATCGACCCCGATGTCGATTTCTTTAGCGTTAAGGTTCTGGACGGTGAATTGCCGGAAGGCCCCGATGATGCTGATGGCTGGATCATCACCGGATCAAAGTTTGGTGTCTACGAGGATTTGCCGTGGATCGTGCCATTGAAAAAATTCATCCGCACCTCCATTGATCATAAAGTACCACTTGCGGGGATTTGTTTTGGCCACCAAATTTTGGCCGAGGCTTTGGGTGGTAAGGTTGAAAAATCCCATAAAGGTTGGGGGCTTGGGGTGCATGATTACACCGTCGAGGCGAAACCCACATGGATGCACGGATTCGACGAGGCATTTTCCGGTCACGCGGTACATCAAGATCAAATCATTGACTTGCCAGAAACAGCAACTGTGATCGCTAGTTCCGAATTTTGCCCATACGCGGCCTTGGTTTACGGCGACCCGGAAAAACCGGATGCGCTGAGTGTGCAACCCCACCCTGAGTTCTCGGCTGATTTTATCGATGATTTGATTGAAATCCGTGTGCCTGACGTGTTTTCCGAAGACGATGCCAGCAAAGCGCGAGCGACTTTGGGTCTGCCGGTTAATAACGCGGATTGGGCGTTGTGGATTCATAAGTTCCTTGATTTAGCGGCCACGCATAACAAGGAATGACCCGGGCTCGCGCCACATATATTGGTTTTGGCGCCGTGCTTTTATGGGCATTCCTCGCCACGCTTACTGTCGGTGCATCCGAAGTTCCCCCGTTTCAACTTAGCACGATGAGCTTCACGATTGGCGGCGTAATTGGCCTTTTGTGGATAGTGTTCGGGGGCAATGGCTTCGGAATACTGCGCGGAATTAATTGGAAAATTTGGGCGCTGGGTATTGGCGGCATCTTCGGATACCACTTCTTTTACTTCACCGCCCTAAAACTGGCTCCGCCAGCCGAGGCCGGGTTAATCGCCTACCTTTGGCCGTTATTGATCGTCTTGTTTTCAGGTTTTTTGCCCGGTGAAAACCTGAAGCGATTGCACATCATCGGCGCTGTGATCGCATTTTGTGGCGCTGCACTAATTGTTGGTGGAGGGGTATCTTCTTTTTCTGCTGCAAACTGGCTTGGTTACGGTGCCGCCCTCGTATGCGCCTTCACATGGTCAGGGTATTCGGTGCTTTCGCGCCTCGTGGGTAACACGCCAACCGAAAGCGTCGCGGTCTTCTGCATCGCTGCGGCAGGTCTGTCATGGTTGGCACATATGGGCTTGGAAGAAACCGTTTGGCCGAAGGACACAATCGGATGGGGATCCGTAATCGGGCTTGGCCTTGGCCCAGTCGGGTTGGCGTTTTATATTTGGGATATTGGTGTCAAAAAAGGTGATATTCAAATTCTTGGCGTCGCATCTTACGCGGCACCAATGCTATCGACCGTAATTTTGATATTTGCAGGATACGCCACAGCCAGTTGGATATTGTTGCTGGCAGCGGCGTTGATTACATCAGGCGCAGCCCTCGCCGCGGTTGCTGATCGTTAAACCTGCGCGGCGACCCGCTCGATTTCTTCTTTGAGACGCAGCTTTTCCTTTTTAAGGTCGGCGACAACTAAATCATCGGACCCAGGACTTCGTTGCTCAACTTCAATCTTACCGGAAAGGGACTCGTGTTTCTTACGTAGCTCGGACAGATGGGAAGTCAGGCTCATATTTCTCTCCTTATTTGAGTTGTGGTAGTGAATGTATCTCACCATAAGAGATATGCATTGTCATCAAGCCTTCAAGGTAAAGTTTTTCACAAATTGCCAAGGTACGGCAAAAATACCTGTGAACGGGTTCACATGGGCGTTCGTTGAAAGCATAGCGATGACACCGCCCAACGTGATTCCGGCCAAGCCTATAAGGGTTGCCGGTGTTGGAACCTCGTTAAACCAGAAATACCCGACAGGGATAGCGAACACGATGTTGAAATAGAAGAACGGCGCCAAAACCGAAGCGTCGGCGCGGTTATACGCCGCCACGGTCAAGAAATGGCAGATCGCCGATACAGCACCCAGTGCGACGATGTATGTTACATTTTGAAAGGAAACATCTGGAATGCCGTTCCAAAATGCCAACGGGGCGAGCATTACTGACCCAAGGATACATTGCACGACTAAGGTCGAGAACGCATCGCCACACGCACAGGCACGCCGTGTTGTCGCCAGATACGCACCCAGAAAAACCCCGCCAAGCAGCGCCATTAAGGTGCCAAGTTCAAAGCTGCCCTCGGGCCGTAAAATTACGTATGCCCCTACAAAGCTAAACGCTGCACCTGCAAATCGAAAGCCATCCATTTTTTCTTTGTAAAGCAGCACCGAAATCAACGAAGCGACGACTGGCGCAATCAAGAAGCCCCCCACGGCTTTGGCAAGTGGCACGATAGATAACGCATAAATCAACGCGCTCATTGCGCCCATCATTAGTCCTGTTCGGAAGACTTGTCCCAGACGGTCATGATTTGGGATTTCGATTGGTTTTCGAAAAACAACAGCAATGGCCAATGCGATTAATCCCGCCACAAAATATCGCGAAAAAACAATGAAGAATGCCGTTTGATCTGCACTTAGTGCTTTTGAAAACCCGTCGGTTAGCGGCGTTAAGGCCATCGCGGCCACCAGAATTCCAACACCTATTCGCATTCAACCTCACCAAATAATACACTCTAGGAGGATAAGTGTTAATATATGGTTAATTTACATTACTATAGGGTGAATGTTTCGTAATACCTTTCGCACATCCGGCCGAAAAGAATCTTCGTCTTTGGAATGCGCCAAACCTTGATGAAGTATTAGCGGTGCGAGAAGCTCCAACGGCCCAGCAGCTCCCTTTCGGGCACGCACAATCACGCGCCCCGCCGTACGTCCCTCGCGGGAGGTCAGTGGCAAAACTCGGATGTCGCCCGCCTTACCATTTAGCACGGCCAAAATATCCGCCAGTCGCTCGGCTCGATGAATAATCGTAAAATAACCCCTAGGTTTCAACCGACGCAGGCCAACGGTAATCCACTCGACCAACCGCGCTTCGCCAATCCGGTGCGCCGTATTGCGGCCCGCATCAACCGGGGCAGAACTGGCCGATGCGTCGTAAAACGGCGGATTGGTAAACACATGATCGAAAGCGGCTGTGCGGATAGGTTCAGGCATGTCCAACAAATCGCCGTCATGCACGACATAACCTAACCCGTTATCATTCGCGTTACGCCGCGCAAGGTCTGCATAATCCGCCTGAATTTCCAAGCCGTGCGCCTCCAACCCCGCCACCCGCTTGCATAAACACGCTAACGCTGTGCCAGCACCGCAGCCGATTTCCAACACGCTTTGGCCAGATTTTGCGACAATCGCAGCTGCCAGAAAAACTGGATCAGTCGCGGCGCGGTATCCGTTTTTTGGCTGCCACATCTTGATTGCCCCGCCCAAGAAATCATCCTGCGTCAACTGGTCATCGGTGAAGCTCATCGCCCCTCCGAAAGCTCGATGTCGTTGTCTTTAAGGATCGCGCGAGCGCGGAAATTGTGAGCATCGGCCACCATCAGGCGGCGCGGGAACAATCCGATGCCCCCTTCGAGCACACTCATGTTTACGTCCAGCACAAAGGCCTCTATATCTTCGCTCCGAAGCATTGCAGTCGCGAAAGCGATGATCGTCGGGTCGGTGGTTCGCAAAATTTCTTTCATGCCCGTAACTTAGGGCCTGAATTCAAGCACGTCGAGACCGTAAACAAAGGGAAGATAACAATGTCGGGAAATACCGGACCATTTGAGCGGATGCAAAGCGTACTTGCGGACGACATGAACGCAGTGAATGAACTGATCCGCACCCGCATGGCCAGTGAACATGCGCCGCGCATCCCCGAGGTTACCGCGCATCTGGTCGAGGCTGGCGGCAAACGCTTGCGCCCTATGCTGACCTTGGCCGCCGCGCGGATGTGTGGGTACAAAGGCGACGATCATGTAAAATTGGCCGCTACCGTTGAATTTATTCACACCGCCACCCTTCTGCACGATGACGTGGTTGACGAAAGTGGCCAGCGGCGCGGTCGCCCTACCGCGAATCTTCTGTGGGATAACAAATCCTCCATTCTCGTGGGCGATTACCTTTTTGCGCGGTCCTTCCAGTTGATGGTTGAAACTGGTCGCCTGAAGGTTTTGGACATTCTGGCAAATGCATCAGCCGTTATTGCCGAGGGCGAGGTTCTTCAACTTACTGCCGCGCAGAATCTGGCGACGACGGAAGATATTTACCTTCAGGTAGTTCGTGGAAAAACCGCAGCCCTGTTTGCGGCAGCTTGCGAAGTTGGCGGTGAAGTTGCCGACGCGCCGCAAGATCAGATTGACGCATTGCACGCTTACGGCGATGCGCTTGGCATCAGCTTTCAGATCGTCGATGATTTGCTGGATTACGGCGGTGCGAGTGCCTCGTTGGGGAAAAACACGGGTGATGATTTTCGTGAACGCAAACTGACGCTGCCGGTTATTCTGGCCATTGCTAAAGCCGAAACAATGGAGCGCGCCTTCTGGGTTCGCACCATCGAAAAGGGCAAACAGGAAGACGGCGATCTGGAACACGCTATGAAGTTGATGGCCAAGTACAATACGCTCGAAGAAACACGCCTGAAAGCGTTGGACTGGGCGAATACGGCGAAGGCGGCGTTGGCCCCAATCCCCGAAAGTGAGTTGCGAAACCTGCTAGAAGAACTGGCCGACTTTGTCGTTTCGCGGATCGTTTAGACTGCGGCAGAAACAACCCACCAATCGGGATGGTTTTCGCGAAGTTTCGATGCAGCGATAGTTGCGTTCGCCTCATGTGCAAACAGCCCGAAGCACGTTCCCCCTGACCCGCTCATTCGGCTAAGCGCGCAATTTTCTGTGGCTTCAAGTGCACGCAAAACCTCGGCAATCATAGGGCAGTGCTTTATCGCCGCATCCTGCATATCGTTTCGCTGCGCCCGCAAATATTCAAACAGGGTTTCGGGGCTGGGGAAGCTTTCAGGAATGCTTGAAAGACCCGTGTTCTCACGAGACGTCATCGCCCCAAACACCGCCCCGGTTTCAACGCCCTGACCAGCATTTACCAACACAATCCAGAACTTTGGCAACGAGGGGATCGCCTCCAAACTCTCACCAATACCGGACATACGGGTTGGAGTTTGCGCCATACAAACAGGCACGTCGGCCCCCAGATCGGTCAAGCGTTCCAACGAGGGAACAGCAGCATCCCACATGTCGGACAACAGGCGAATACATGCTGCCGCATCAGCAGAACCACCGCCAATACCAGACGCTACTGGCAGGTTCTTACGAAGCTGAAGGGCCGCGCCCTTATCGGCCAGCATTTGCGCAGCGCGTATAATCAGATTATCGTCACCCGCCTCCAACCCGTCCCCAAAAGGACCCGTGATTTCCAGCGTCAAATCAATGGCGGTAGTTGCTTCAAGCACGTCGCCAACAGCCGGAAAAACTACGATAGAGTCGAGCAAATGCATTCCATCATCGCGTTGACCCGTAACATGCAGGCAAAGGTTTACCTTGGCGCGGGCAAGTTCCGCACGCATCAGTTTGCGACTTCGTCTTCCAGAACGGCATCCAGCCCAACTTCCAACTTGCGCTTGATCCGCTCCAAATCCTCGGGCGTGGGGTCAAATGATATGGAACGGCGCCACTGGAATTCGGCCTCAAGTTTGCGACCAACCATCCAAAGAACGTCGCCCAGGTGGTCGTTAACAATCGGGTCAACTGGCAGTAACTCAACGGCGCGTTCCATTGGGGCGACAGCTTCATCAAATTTGCCAACACGATACAAAACCCACCCCAACGAGTCGGTTATGTATCCGTTCGAAGGCATGCCTGCGACCGCCGTTTCAATCATTTGTTGGGCTTCGTCAAACTTGATACCCATTTCGATATATGAGTACCCGAGGTAGTTTAAAACGAACGGCTGATTGGGGGATAATTCCAGCGCACGGCGTAAATCTTTTTCGGCGGCGGACCAATCACCCAACTGCTCGTAGCCTATGCCCCGAGTATAAAACAGCACCCAGTGTTGAGAACCAAATTCATCAACATTCGCAATCGCCTTCGTGTACGCATCAACCGATGCTTCGAAGTTTTCAACGCCGCGATAAATATCGCCAAGAGCATTTAGCACAAGGACGTCATCGGGAAAACTATCCGCCAAAGCGACAAGARTTTCCGTCGCCCCGCTTGTATCACCACCTGCCCGCAGGGCTTCGGCACGACCTATTTCGGCAGCYTTGAACGACGGRGACYCCGCRGGGATTAAYCCGTARGCTTCYTCKGCCARATTGAACTGGTCTTCYAGCTCYAAYAGCTCCGCRACAAGYAAYGASGCWTCGACAAAATCKGGYCGYAACTGTARYGCMARYCGTGMATAAAACAGCGCSGTGCGRTCAGGTTCACCGCGRTTYAGCGCATCGGCCARWGTAACRAAWGCTTCSGCCATRCCATAGGCKGGCGCATCAACTTGTGTRAAAYTYGGCARGTTGCCCARCGCRACATCMTTGCGYARTGCCAAAAKCTGTTCATCCCKGAAACCRCGCGCAATYGCAYCRTCCAAKACCTSCAATGCYTCGTCRTTTCGGCCAAGTTCYGAAAGRATYTCAACATGGATWGCAACGCTRTCRCGGTTCAAMTGCAACGGCCCATCGCCGTTACCACCCAAAATTTCGGCTGCCGCCTCAAAGTCACCCAAATACGCCAGTGCCAACGCTTTGTGATAGCGTGCATAAATTTTCAGCGCGTCATTTTTCGACATTTCATCAAATGCCTTCATGCCAGCCTTGATATCATCCGACCCTATTTTCACCCAAGCATCAAGTAGGCCCCACAGAAGCGGTGACAGAAAATCTTGGTTCGGAGTAATCGCCAAGGTCGCTGATTCGAAATCTCCTTTGTCGGCAAAATCCGTAAGCGCAACCAGATCAACAAAAACATCCGCCTGATCATTCGCACGCATCAATTGGGCGATACCAGCAGCAGACCGAAAATCCCCCGCGGCAACAAACGAAACCATTGCACTTTGCTTAAGGCGCACATTTGTTGGGTCAGCCGCCATTGCACGGACGTAGTAGCGCGCAGCGGCATCAAAGCTACCATGCTCTAAAGCGCGATTGGCCGCCAGATAGGGGCCAGCTAAACCTTGTGAAAACGCTGGCATAGCAGTCGTGCCCAATAAACTGGCGCCAAGAATTAGTACTTTAAAAAAGCGTTTATCCATAAATCGGATACTCCTGAAATATCTGCACGTTCTAGCGAACGTATGCGCCATGAACGAAGTATACAATCACTTCACTAAAGAACATTACCAAATGTGATCGAACAGAATGCTGACACGCAAAACGCTACATGTTTGGATAATTTGGCCCCTCGCCACCTTGCGGTGTAACCCACGTAATATTTTGGCTTGGGTCTTTAATATCGCAGGTTTTACAGTGAACGCAGTTTTGTGCGTTAATCTGGAAGCGCGGGTTGGAGCCGTCTTCGTCGCGCAAAATTTCGTAAACGCCAGCGGGGCAATATCGCTGCGCAGGTTCAGCATATTCGGGCAGGTTGACGTTAATCGGAATGCTCGGGTCGGCCAACACCAAATGACACGGCTGTTCTTCCGCGTGGTTCGTCGCCGAGAAGCTTACGTTGGTCAGACGATCAAAACTGAGTTTGCCATCCGGTTTGGGGTATTCCAAAATTTTGTGATCTGCCGCCTTACCAGTCGCCGCCGCATCGGTTTTCCCGTGGCTAAGCGTGCCAAGTGGGTTCCAGCCCGTCAGGTTTGCGACCCACATGTCAAACGCCCCAAGGCCCAATGAGACCAACATACCAAATTTCGACCACAACGGTTTCACATTCCGAACCCGCTTCAGGTCTTTGGCAATCGGGCCAGATTTCACATCCAGATCATAGGCGGCCAGTTCATCCCCCGAACGCCCGGCTTTGATAGCCTCGACAGCAGCTTCCGCCGCCGCTTTGCCCGAAAGCATCGCGTTATGGTTACCCTTGATGCGCGGTACATTCATGAAACCAGCCGAACATCCCAACAGCGCCCCGCCCGGGAACGCCAGTTTCGGGATTGATTGCCAGCCGCCTTCGGTAATCGCACGCGCGCCGTAAGCAACACGTTTACCGCCCTCAAGCATGTCGGCAATTACAGGGTGATGTTTGAAACGCTGGAATTCCATGTAAGGAAACAGATGTGGATTTTTGTAATTAAGGTGAACCACAAACCCGACATAAACCTGATTGTTTTCGAGGTGGTAAACGAACGATCCACCGCCCGCATTGCCACCCAAAGGCCATCCCATCGTGTGGGTCACTTGGCCCTCGCGGTGGTTTTCCGGCTTGATCTCCCAGATTTCCTTCATGCCCAGACCGTATTTCTGAACATCTACCCCAGCTTGCAAATCATATTTCGCAATCACCTGCTTGGACAGGCTGCCACGTACCCCTTCAGACAGGAATACATACTTGCCATAAAGCACCATCCCCGGTTCATAGCTTGGCCCCTCGGACCCATCCACGTTCTTGCCAAATTCCCCCGCAACGACACCCGTAACCTCGCCGTTGTCACCGTAAACCAGTTCGGAACAGGCCATGCCGGGGAAAATTTCCACGCCCATTTCTTCAGCTTGCTCCGCCATCCAGCGGCACACATTCGCCATTGAGACGATGTAATTACCGTGGTTGTTCATCAACGGCGGCATCGGAAAGTTCGGAATACGAACTGACCCGTTTTGCCCCAACATCAAGAAACGATCCTCGGTCACTTTGGTCTTGATCGGCGCGCCGCGCTCTTTCCAATCCGGCATCAATGCGTCCAGTCCGATCGGGTCCAGAACCGCGCCAGAAAGGATATGCGCCCCAACCTCGGATCCCTTTTCAAGGACGACAACATTCAAATCTGTATCTAGTTGTTTAAGGCGGATCGCAGCAGACAGGCCCGCTGGCCCCGCGCCCACGATAACAACGTCGTACTCCATAGACTCGCGTTCAATTTCCGACATGCTGACAATCCTTTGGTTCATATATCCGTTGCACAATTTCTACCGCGTTCCAGCTTAACAGGTCAATCAGGACACGACATTAACGAGGCGTAAATTACCGATATTACTTGAAGTAACCTGCGCACAAACCTATGTTCACTCGGATATTAACGAAAACCAGACGGACCGGAGAGAATTATGGAAAAGATCCCTTTGACAATCAAAGGTTTCAAGAAGCTGGATGCGGAACTAAAGGTTCTGAAATCCGAGCGACGCCCTGCCGTTATCCGTGCCATCGCCGAAGCACGCGAGCATGGTGACCTGTCCGAGAACGCCGAATACCACGCCGCGCGCGAGGAACAAAGTCACATCGAGGGTCGCGTTAAGGAATTGGAAGGCATTATCGGCCTTGCAGACGTGATCGACGTTACCAAAATGTCAGGCACCATCAAATTTGGCGCAACAGTCGAATTGGTTGACGAAGACACCGACGTGGAAGTTACCTACCAGATTGTTGGTGAACCCGAAGCTGATATTGAAGCGAATTTATTAAACCTAAAATCCCCCCTCGCCCGCGCCCTTATCGGCAAAGAAGAAGGTGACAGCGTCGAGGTCCGCACCCCCGGTGGCGGAAAATCCTACGAGATTCTGTCAATTTCGTATATCTAAGGTCTAGAACCACAGATAATAAAGGAGCCGCGATTGCTCGGCCCATTGGAAAAAGTCACACCCCGCTCGATCTTTGAGGGGCGCGAGATCATCGTTGCTACGATTCTGTCGGTTGTATGGGTGTTCTTGCTTGCAGCCTATGGCGCTGGCTATTTCGGATTGTTTGGCGATGTCGCCGAACCACGCGATGCAGTCTTTCTGGAGGTCATATTCTTCCTGATCATGCTGATCCTGCCACTCGCATTCGTGTGGCTTGGTTCCGCCATGATCCGGCGAAGCTTCCAAATACAAGACGAAGCCCGACGCCTGGAACGTGAAGTGCGCGAGCTACGTTCAGGAGGCAGCCCTGCACAAAACCAAAGCGGCGTTTCCCAGCCAAGGATCAAGGACAACCGGGTCGAAACCCTGCAACAACGCGTCACAGAGTTGACCAACCAGATCAAGCAGATGGAAACCACGATAACTTCGGTGCGCCAAATGCAGGCAGCAATGCAAACACAAGCAACCGCCCCCAATGCGACGCCCGAACAAACCCCTGATACCGTGAAACCAGCAGACCAACCTATGGACTGGTCAGATTTACTGCGGGCACTGGACTTTCCGCGTGATGAAAAAGACGCGGAGGGCTTTCGCGCCCTGCGCTTGGCCAAACGCGACGAGGATACTGGCCAGTTGCTTCGCGCGGCCGAGGATATCCTCAATCTTCTCGCGCAAGATGGCATCTATATGGATGACCTTCGCCCCGATATCGCCCCCGCCTACGACTGGCGCATGTTTGCCGAGGGTACACGCGGCAGCGATGTAAGTACCGTTGGTGGCATCATTGCGCCCGAAGCGATGGAACGGATTAAGGCCCGTGAAGAACGCGACCAGATTTTCCGTGATACATCATTATACTTTTTGCGCCGCTTCGACATCCTGTTGAAAAGCTTCATTGAAGGGGCAAGTGATGCGCAGATACAACTGCTTGCAGACACACGCACCGGCAGGGCGTTTATGCTGCTTGGCCGTGCCGCCGGAATGTTTGGATAGCTTTCGGGGTTTCCCCAAGTCAGCCCTACAATCCAAATTCGGAAAACGGATAGTATCGAACCAGGTCACCTTCAGCGATTTGACGACCTTCGTCTTGTAATTCAACCAAACCTTCTGCCCAGCTAAGGCCGGAAATCCGCCCGCTGCCTTCGCTTTTGAAGGCCTCCGCATGACCACTGGCGTTCATCTTTGCTCGCAAATACTCCCGTCGCCCCGGTTTTTTATTTTTGCTAAACGCCGCTGGCAGATCCATGCCGCGTGGCTCTGTCCATCCAGCACCGCTAAGTTCCAACAATGTCGGGCGCGCAAATATAAGCGCCGTTACGAACGCCGCCACCGGATTGCCCGGCAACCCGAACACCGGAACACCATCCCACATCGCCAGTGCCAGCGGGCGACCCGGCTTGATTGCAATGCGCCACAGGTTCAAGCTGCCGGACGCTTGCAACGCCGCCGAGATATGATCCTCGTCCCCTGCGGACGCCCCGCCCGACGTCAAGATCACATCTGCCTCGCGCGCACCTTGCGTTAACATCTGCTTAACCATAACTGCGTCGTCGCGCACATGCCCAAGGTCCACCGGCTCCATCCCCCAACGGCGGATCAACTCCAGCAACATCGGGCGGTTAGCATCGTAAATTTGATGCGGCGCGATATCCTCGCCAATCTGGCGCAATTCATCACCTGTGGATAACACTGCCACCCGCAACTGTTTATAAACCTGCACGCTATCAACACCCACCGCGGCCAACAGCCCCAAGTCTTGTGGCCGCAAAATACACCCAGCTGAAAGAGTGTCACCCCCAACCGCGACATCCTCGCCTTTTGGCCGAACATTTGCGCCTTTCTTAAGGCCCATCGCAAACTTTAAGACGCCATCCTCGATAACCACGTCTTCCTCAAGCACGATGGTATCAATCCCCGCCGGTACCATCGCCCCCGTCAATATCCGCAATGCTTTGCCCACAGGAACCACGCCGTCAAACGGGCCACCAGCCGCGGCACGCCCCTGCGCCAGTGGCAGCGTGTGTTCACCACGACCCAACGACGCGAACGCAAAACCATAACCATCCACCGCTGAATTCGCATAAGGCGGGCTGTTGCGCTTGGCCACTACATCTGCGGCCAACACGCGACCACCTGCTGCGGTGGTTAAAACAGTCTCGATACCCGTGACGACCGACACGCGCGCGCGAAGGCTCGCCAAAGCTTCGTCCACAGGCGTCCAATGCACACCAGGGGGCAGCGCAAAACAATCGTTGGAAAGTTTAGGGGGGTTACGCAAGGCCAACCTCCTTTAGGATATAAGTGGCAATAGCGCTAATATCATCCAGATCAAACTGCGGTACCGACAGCCCGTCTACCACATAATTGGAGGCAACTGCGGTAATTGTAGCGTCCTCCACAGTCAGTAAACCTTGTTTGGTTTCTACGCGGTGTGCCTCGATTTTAGCGTGGCTATCGCGTTTGTATCCTTCAATTAAAACCAGATCGACGGGGGATAGTTTTTCCAGAAACACGGCCAACGGTGGTTCCGCACTATCACGGATTTCATGCATCAACGCCCAGCGATTACGGCTGGCCAACAACACCTCACGCGCCCCTGCCGCACGGTGGCGAAAGCTATCTTTCCCCTCGTGGTCCACATCGAACGTGTGATGCGCGTGCTTCACCGTTGAAACGGTAAATCCACGGCCTGTTATCTCGGTCACCAGTCGTTCCACCAACGTCGTTTTGCCAGAGTTCTTCCAACCCACGATCCCGTAAACTTTCACGCGTCAAACTCCCTCAACAAGTTTTGTGCCATAACCATATCTTCCGGTGTGTTCACGTTGAAAAATGGGTCCCCGCCRTCATARTTRAAAACCATTTTTGCGCACCCGTGCGGCTCYGTCCATTGCACAACCTTGCGAACGCCRYCYTCCARCGCYSCGCGCAAATCATCCCGCAAACCAACYGACCAAAGGCCRAACGTCGGGTGCCGYGCGAACTTTCGCACGGGGTCCGGTGTCATGGCCATTGCCAAAGGCGCATCCTCGGACTCTCGTGCCATTTGTAAGCCKACCAACAGGTGATCGGGGAAAAACGGCGTGTCTGCCGCCGCCGTTACAATATAATCCGCRCCYTGCGTRTRCGCCCARTCCATRCCTGCAAGCACRCCWGCCAGCGGCCCWGCRAAACCCTCGATCGTGTCMGCCACRACSGGYARYCCRTAKGCCGCAAACCGCRCYGGATCRCCATTRGCGTTCARRGCCAAACCGTCAACCTGCGGGGCAAGCCGTGCTATTACACGCGCCAAAATCGTCTGCCCACCGAGGTCCATCAACGACTTGTCCCCACCGCCCATGCGCGAGGATTGMCCRCCCGCCAATATAACGCCAGAAACCTTCATGAAGCCGCCCCTTTTCGCGCAGATTTCTTTGGCTCATCCTTTATCGCAGACACATCCGCATCCCACTCCAACCGATCCTCGCCGCTAAGACAAATGAATCGTTTGCCACGCATTCGCCCAATCAACGTCAGCCCAACTTGCCGTGCAATTTCCACCCCCCACGCCGTGAAACCTGACCGCGACGCCAGCGTCGGAATCCCCATCATTGCCGTTTTAATCACCATCTCGGACGTCAATCGCCCCGTTGTATACATGATCTTGTCATCCGCGCTTTCGCCTTCCAGCATCATCCAGCCAGCGATTTTATCAACCGCATTGTGACGCCCGACATCCTCCATATAGACCAGCGGAGCATCCTCTCGACACAGCACTGATCCGTGGATCGCACCTGCCTCTAGGTACAGGCTCGGCATCGTGTTGATTTGATGCGCCAGCGAATACAGCCAGCTGGTTTTCAACGGAGTTGCCGGCAATTGCACATCTTCCAACCCCTCCATCATATCGCCAAAAACTGTACCAACCGCACAACCCGATGTCCGTGTTTTCTTCTTTAGCTTTTCTTCGTAATCCGTCTTGCGTTTGGTCCGCACAACCACGGTTTCAACCTCTTCGTCAAAGTCCACACGCGTGATTACATCGTCCGGCAGCAGCATTGCCTGATTGCGCAAATACCCAACCGCTAAATATTCGGGATAATCCCCAATCGTCATCGCCGTCACGATTTCTTGCGAGTTCAGATAAATTGTCAAAGGCCGTTCTTCGACCACACGGATTTCCTGCGCCTCGCCGTTATGATCAACTCCTGAGACGGCGCGCGTCAAGCGTGGGTTGGTAGGGTCTGGTTTTATCAATAAATGTTCCATCACGTCGCAAAACTCTTGATTGGTCAAAGGAATATCGCTGCGCTATACGCGTGAAGGAATTTGCAACATGGGGCCGGATATGTCCAGAACTCGCAGCGTATATTGGCAAGGTGTTCGCGCCGGATCGCCCTTTCTATTGGTAATCGCCCCGTTCGGGATGCTTTTTGGCGTGGTGGCCACGGAGGCCGGCTTTTCCCTGATCCAAACCATGGCCATGACGGCACTGGTTATCGCTGGCGCAGCACAGTTTGCATCCGTGCAATTACTGGTGGACGGCGCGCCGGTGTTCGTCGCCATCCTGACCGGATTGGCCGTGAACCTGCGCATGGTGATGTATTCCGCATCCCTAACGCCCCATCTGGGCAAGGCGTTACCGTGGCAGAAAGTCCTGATTTCCTATTTCATGGTCGATCAATCCTACGGTGTTTCCATCGAAAAATTCGAGCGCTCGCCAGACATGCCACTCGGCGAAAAGGTAACCTACTTTTTCGGTGTTATCTCGGCCATCGCCCCGTTTTGGTACGGGTTTTCGTTGATCGGCGGGTTGCTCGGTTCCGCCATCCCGCCCGAATACGCGCTCGATTTCGCCATCCCGATTACCTTCATCGCAATCATCGCGCCCAGCCTTCGCAGCTTACCACATTTGGCGACAGCGGTTGTATCGATCGTCGTAGCACTAGCATTGTCATGGATGCCCTATAACCTTTGGTTAATGATTGCCGCCGTCCTTGCGATGRTCACTGGYGCMCAAGTCGAAAAATGGCTGGAGGCACGCAAATGAGCGATCTGGACATCTGGCTAACCATCATCTTCCTTGGCATMGGCACATTYTTGTTGCGGTTCTCGTTCATCGGYCTTGTAGGTGATCGYAAACTGCCGGAATGGATGACGCGMCAYTTGCGYTATGTRCCSGTYGCSGTCATGCCCGGCCTGATCGCRCCGCTAACCGTYTGGCCCCAAGCSACGGGTGGYGATGTTGACCCTGCCCGNCTNNTMRYCGCCGCGNNNRYRGCCCTGYTGATCGGCAGCRTATTYCGCAGTGTKCTSGGCGCWATTTTCGGYGGCATGGCGACACTTTACTTGATGTTATATCTTCTTGGCTAAAGTGGAATCGCAGTCGTTTTGAACACGGTTCGCAGCGCAAAACTGGATTGCATCTGCGCCACACCGGGCAGGCGCACCAGATACTGCCGGTGAATACGGGCGAAATCATCCGTATCACGCGCCACCACCTTCAGTAAATAATCCGCAGACCCCGCCATCAGATGGCATTCCAGAACATCGGGCACCAAGGCCACTTGCCGCTCAAACGCGTCCAGCAATTCATCCGCCTGCCCTGACAGCGTTATCTCCACAAAAACCGTTGAGGGTTTGTCTACTGCGCGCGGGTTCAGCAACGCCACATAATCGCGAATGACGCCGTCATCCTCCAACCTCTGAATTCTGCGGTGACAAGCCGAGGGTGACAGGTTTACTTTTTCCGCCAGCTCCGCATTAGACATCCGCCCCTTGCGTTGCAAAGATTCGAGAATCTTGATATCAAGCGCATCCATTCGACTCATTGCACTAATCCACTTATATTTTCACTATTTACGCACATTTATTCGAAAATATAGGCCATGACTAGTGTGTATTTGCAAAGCAATTGCGTTCGACTTCCGCCAAATGTCGATTCAGTTCAACGTTCAACACAACGAGGTCGTCATGCTTATCGGTTGCCCATCAGAAATCAAAAATCAAGAATATCGCGTCGGGGTTACCCCCGCCGCCGCACAAGAAGCCGTTGCAAACGGCCACGATGTGATCATCCAGAAAGGCGCTGGTGCTGGCGCCGGTTTCCCCGATGAAGAATACATCGCTGCCGGTGCGCGGATTGTCGATACCGCCGAAGAAATCTTCGCCAAGGCCGATATGGTCGTGAAGGTTAAAGAACCACAGGCGGTGGAGCGTGCCCAGCTTCGCAAAGACCAGATCTTGTTCACATACCTGCACCTCGCACCAGACGCGCCACAAACGGCTGATCTGTTGGAAAGCGGCGTCACTGCAATTGCATACGAAACCGTAACCGACCGCATGGGCGGCCTACCCCTATTGGCCCCTATGTCCGAAGTTGCAGGCCGCTTGGCTCCGCAAGTCGGCAGCTGGACTTTGCAAAAAGCCAACGGCGGGCGCGGCGTTCTTATGGGCGGCGTACCGGGTGTTGCACCTGCAAAGGTCACCGTAATCGGCGGCGGTGTTGTGGGAACGCACGCAGCGAAAATCGCAGCGGGCATGGGCGCGGATGTGACAGTGCTTGATATGTCGCTACCCCGCATGCGCTATCTGGATGATACTTATAGCGGCGTATTCAAAACGCGCTACGCCTCCAAGGGCAACACTGCGGAACTGGTCGCAGAATCCGACATGGTTATCGGCGCGGTTCTGATCCCCGGCGCAGCAGCCCCTAAACTGGTATCACGCGCAATGCTTTCGACAATGAAACCGGGTGCGGCCATCGTTGATGTTGCCATCGACCAAGGTGGTTGTTTCGAAACATCACACGCCACCACGCACGATGATCCGATCTATGAAGTTGACGGTATCATGCACTATTGCGTGGCCAACATGCCGGGTGCTGTTGCCCGCACGGCGACCATTGCCCTTGGCAACGCGACGATGCCATTCATGATCGCACTGGCAAACAAAGGCTGGAAAGAGGCTTGCGCCGCCGACCCACACCTTATGAACGGCCTGAACACACACGCTGGCAAGTTGACATATGCTGCCGTGGGCGAAGCGCTGGGTCTGGATTACATCACTACTGAAGAAGCACTGAAAATTTAATACAAAAAAGGCCCGCCGGATTACTCTAGCGGGCCTTTTTACTAACAATACGGCGTTAAGCTTTCGCTAACAAATCCCGAATTTCAACCAGCAACTCTTCCTGAGTTGGGCCTTTAGGCGCAGGTGCTGCCTCTGGTTCTTTCTCCCCCTCGGCGGCATCTTTGGCTTTGTTGACACCCTTTACCAACATAAACACCACAAACGCGATGATCAGGAAATTGATGACCGCCATGATGAAAGAGCCATAGGCGAACGTCGCAACGCCTGCCTCTTGTGCAGCGGATAAAGTAGCAAACTCGCCTTCGCCAAGAACCACAAACAGGTTGATGAAATCAATCCCGCCGGTAAATAGACTGATAAACGGGTTGATCAAATCGGCAACCATCGACTTAACAATCGCAGTAAATGCAGCCCCGATGATGATACCAACAGCCATGTCCATGACATTTCCCTTGGCAATAAAGTCTTTAAATTCTTTTAACATCATATCCCTCTTAAAATGATTTCAGTTTGCAAACATTACAGATGTTAGCATCATTTCAGCAAGTGGTTTCAATATTCGGGCGCTAAAGTTTCTTGGCTGACTATTTCGCATCAGGCGAATTGATTATGTCAACATGAACACCTACCTTGAGTTTATAGCAGCAAACAACAGGACCCTTTCAATGTCAGACTTATCGCAATTCCCCATCACCAAACGCTGGCCGGCAGAACATCCAGACCGCATTCAGTTATATTCTTTGCCAACACCAAACGGCATTAAAGTTTCTGCCGCGTTGGAAGAAATGGGACTACCTTACGAGCCGCACCTCGTGAACTTCGCGACAGACGACCAGATGACACCAGAATTCATTTCCCTTAGCCCGAACAACAAAATCCCTGTTATTCTTGACCCGAATGGCCCTGACGGCGAACCAATCGCGGTTTTCGAAAGCGGCGCAATCCTGCTGTATCTAGCGGAAAAGACCGGGAAACTGATGCCCGCTGATGCACGCGGTAAATGGGAGGTTATCCAATGGTTAATGTTCCAGATGGGCGGAGTTGGCCCCATGCTTGGGCAACTCGGGTTTTTCCATAAATTTGCGGGCGCATCCTATGAGGACAAGCGACCTCGTGATCGTTACGTTGACGAAGCAACCCGTTTGTTCGAAGTCATGGAAGCCCGACTGGAGAATCGGGAATATTTTGTCGGAGACGAATACACCATCGCCGATCTAGCCCTCTGGCCTTGGGTTCGCACAGTTGATGGTGGTTATAAAGCCAGTGACTTGGTTGGCACCGACGATTTTCCGAATGTTCGCGAATGGTGCAAACGCTGCGAAGCACGTCCGGCATCGCAGATCGGTATTAAAACACCAGCACGGGATTAAGCATTTCGGGGCGCTGCGGTTATTCCGGCAGCGCTCCGTTTAGAACATAGGTCAACATCTGCACAACTTGCGCCGGATGCTGCGCCACAGCCAATGCCGCCGCATCGACTTCTTTCAACGGGTGCTGATGTTCCGGTCCATGCAAAACGATCAGCGACTTGCCCAAGGCCGAAGCAACACCCGCATCAAATGCSGCGTTCCAYTGYTTGTATTTRTCGCCAAAYCGCACAACAACAACATCCGCATCCGCAATYCCTTTGCGSGTRCGAATRGCRTTCARTTGCGCGCCYTTRCGGTCATGCCAGAACTTRTTTTCCTCTGCMCCCATGATCGCCACACCGCAATCRTCCGAGGCATCGTGATCYGTGACRGGMGCMGAAAAYTGCACATCAAGGCYAGCYTTSGCSRCCCCTTCCATGATTTCTTCGCGCCAATTCGTGTGAATCTCACCCGATAGATAYACTTTCAATGTCATAGCTTATCCTCTCAATACACCGCCGGTGGCTTTKGTAACTTTRGCGATAACCTGWTCGGATATCGCGTCGATCTCTTTGTCTGTCAATGTRSCWRCCKTGGGCTGAATACGCACCGAAATCGCCACGGATTTCTTGGCGTYRTCCATRTGAAACACGTCAAACAGRKTWACCGCAYCGATCAACTTCTTGTCAGCCCCGTTCGCGGCCTTCAACAATGCATCAACCTCGACATCGGCATCAACGACGAATGCGAAATCCCGTTCAACCGCTTGGAAATCCGAGATCACCAGCGCAGGCCGAGTCTTCGTTTTGGCCTTCGGGAACGGCGCGTTTTCAAGGAACAACGTGAAGGCCACTGCCGGGCCTTTAACGCCCATCTCTGCCAGAACTTTAGGATGCAACTCGCCAAATACAGCCAGCGGGTTCTTCGGCCCAAGGCTAAGCACAGCCGAGCGACCGGGGTGGAACCAGTCGGGTGCATTTCGCATCACCATCAAGCGATCTATGGGCGCGCCCATTGCGGCCAACGCGGCCTCTGCATCTGCCTTGGCGTCGTATAAATCAACTGCGCGCGATGTGCCAAAAGCGTTACGCGGAGCGGTCTGGCCGATACGAACTCCGCAGGCCAGCATTTTCTGGTCTTCCGGCTCGCCACCTTCAAAGCCTTGCCCAACTTCGAACAGCGCCAGATCGGCAAAGCCACGCGCCTGATTTTTTGCCGCTGCTTGCAGCAAGCTTGGCAGCAAATCGGGGCGCATATGGCTCATCTCGGACGAAATCGGGTTCCCCAGCATCACCGCGTCAGACCCGCCACCAAACAGTTCCGCCGATTTCTTGTCGATAAAACTATAGGTCACACATTCATTATACCCTAGCGTCGCAATCGTGCGGCGAACCATACCTTGGCGTTTTTGCATCGGCGTTAACACCGCCTTCAACACACCCGTGGACGGTCGCGGCATCGGTACTCCGACCAGCTTGGTTAACGAGGCAACCCTCGCGATCTCCTCGATCAAGTCAGCTTCGCCTTGCACATCTGGCCGCCAGCTTGGCACTGCGACTTGCAGATCATCACCGACAATAAACCCTAGGTCCGTCAGAATCCGCACCTGTTCAGCCTGCGCGATATCCATCCCGACCAGCGAGATCACGCGCGCAGGGTCGAGCGTATACGCACGGTTCGTGTCAGGGGTTTCACCCGCAACCACAACCTCGGACGCTTCACCCCCACAAAGATCAAACACCAGCTGCGTGGCCATTTCCAGACCATCACCCGTGAACGCCGGATCAACCCCGCGCTCGAATCTATATCGCGCATCGGAGTTAATTTTCAGTTTACGCCCCGACATCGCAATGGTGATCGGGTCCCAATACGCGCTCTCAATGAATACATCGGTTGTGTCTTCGGTACAGCCAGAGGCCACGCCGCCCATGATACCCGCGATGCTTTCAACGCCGCTATCATCGCTGATCGCCATCATACCCGCGTCCAGCGTGTATTCTTTGTCGTCCAGCGCAACCAGCGTTTCGCCACCTTTGGCGTAATGTACGCGCAAATCGCCCGAAACCTTGGCCACATCAAAAACGTGCAGCGGGCGGTTGCGGTCATAGGTCATGAAGTTGGTGATATCCACCAGTGCCGAGATAGGGCGCAAGCCAATCGCGCGCAGACGGTCTTGTAGCCATTGCGGAGAAGGCCCGTTTTTCACGCCGCGCACCACGCGACCATAGAAAACCGGACAGCCTTTTTCCTGCACATCCGCGTCAATCGAGACCTTCACGGGGCTAGGGAAACTGCCCTGAACCGCCGCTACAGGCGCGGGTTTCAGCGTGCCTAAACCACGCGCCGCCAAATCCCGCGCGATGCCACGAACGCCCAGCGCGTCGGGGCGGTTGGGGGTTATGGCGATGTCGATCACGGGGTCGTTGCGGTCAGTATAATCAATGAACAATTCGCCCAATGGCGCGTCGGAGGGCAGATCAATGATGCCGTCATGTTCGTCCGAAACCATCAGTTCGCGTTCGGAACACAGCATGCCGAGGGACTCAACATCCCGAATAACGCCGGCCTTCAGGGTCATGTCGATGCCGGGCACGTAACTGCCAACGGGGGCGAAAACGCCGACCAAGCCGGTGCGGGCATTGGGGGCGCCGCACACCACTTGAACCTCGACGGTTTTACCGTTCGGGCCATCGGGATAGGTTTCGACACGGCACAGACGCAAGCGGTCGGCGTTGGGGTGCTGGACAGCCTCGATCACGCGACAAAGACGGAACGCGCCGAGCGTGTCGGCAGGGTTCTCCACCCCCTCAACCTCCAAACCGAGGTCGGTCAGGGCATACGTAATCTCGTCGAGCGTAGCCTCGGTATCGAGGTGGGTTTTAAGCCAGGAGAGTGTGAATTTCATTTGTTTTTCCTCTAGGCCAATGCCGCAGTTATCATACTAATCGCAACTGATTTCGTCACATCTAGCGAAGCGGAGCCGCCAACCAACAATAGTTTTTCTTTAGTTTTAGCCCAAATTCCATCGTCACGAACTGAATCCAAATATTCGTACCCGTCCCAGCTAATCGTAAAAAATTCGCCGGTCTCTGGAAACTCGCCTAGCATCCTTGCTTCACGGATCAACTTAGCTTCCCACATCAAACTGATGTGGTGAAGGTCAAAGTCGGACCAAGGGGAGCCCTTGCTTTCTCCAGATAGTTGCCCGTCCTTTACGCGAAAACGGGAATTATCAGACTCTTCAATTTCTATAAGGAGTCCACGAATCCTGTCTAAATCGCGTTTCACCGACTTATCCCCCCATGCATATTAGGCATGTCCAAGCTCGCGAAGCCGTAGTGGCGCAGCCAGCGTAGGTCGGAATCAAAGAACGCGCGCAGGTCGGGGATGCCGTATTTCAGCATCGCCAGACGGTCGATGCCCATGCCGAAGGCGAAGCCTTGGTAGATGGACGGGTCAACGCCTGCGGCCTCCAACACCTTGGGATGCACCATGCCGGAGCCGAGGATTTCCATCCAGTCGTCGCCCTCGCCGATTTTCAGCTGGCCGCCTGCCCATGAACATTTGATGTCCACCTCCGCGCTCGGTTCCGTGAACGGGAAGTGGGAGGCGCGGAATTTTAGTTCCACATTGTCGACCTCGAAAAACGCACGGCAGAATTCTTCCAGCGTCCACTTAAGGTTCGCCATAGAGATATCCTTGTCGATCGCCAAACCTTCAACCTGATGGAACATCGGCGTGTGCGTCTGGTCGTAATCAGACCGATACACCCGACCCGGCGCGATAATCCGGCAAGGCGCGCCGTGCTTTTCCATATGGCGGATTTGCACGGGGCTGGTGTGGGTACGCAGCACGTGGGGCGGGCGATTGTCGCCCTCGTCACGGTGCATGTAAAACGTATCAAATTCCTGACGCGCGGGGTGTTCDGGCGGGATGTTCAGSGCGTCAAAATTATAGAAATCGTTTTCAATCTGCGGCCCTTCGGCGACGGAATARCCAAGGTCAGCGAAGATCGCGATGACTTCCTCVGTCACCTGBGAAATCGGATGGATCGTVCCTGCCTGCGAGGGNCGCGCGGGTTGGGTHACATCCAGCCATTCACTGCGAAGMCGTTCTTCAAGSGCCGCATCCGCCAGTGATGCTTTGCGTGCCAAAATCGCGGAATTAATCTCGTTCTTCAACGCATTCAGCKBVGGGCCAGCAACTTGCCGTTCCTCGGGCGTCATTTTGCCCAGCTCGCGCATTTTCAGGCTAACCTCGCCCTTTTTGCCAACGGCGGCCAAACGCACGGTTTCAATCGTGCTTTCATCGCCTGCATCCGCGACCTGCGCAAGATACTTGGCCTTGAGTTCCTGAATTCCGTCCATGTCACCCTCGTTATTCTCGTTTGGATTTGGTTACGGCGCGGGGGGCAAAATTGCAAGCTTCCCACATGCAAAAAGCCCCGATGTTTCCACCGGGGCTTTTYGTTTAACCTGTGAGCCGACCCTAAAGTGCGGCTTTGGCCTGTGCGACGATCGCACCAAACGCTTCCGGTTCGTGAACGGCCAAGTCAGCGAGAACCTTACGGTCAACCTCGATGCCAGCCAAATTCAGACCGTTGATAAATCGCGAGTACGTGAACGCAGGGTCGATTGCGCGAACGCCCGCATTGATACGCTGGATCCACAAAGCGCGGAAGTTACGCTTGCGGGCCATACGGTCGCGCGTTGCGTATTGCATTGCCTTGTCGACGGACTGCGTAGCCGTACGGAAATTGCGGTGACGTGCGCCGTAGTGGCCTTTGGCGGCCTTAACAACTTTGCGGTGACGGGCGTGGGTCGTAGGACCAGATGTAACTCTCATAGTGTCAGACTCCTATCGCGCGTACGGCATGTATTTTTTGACGATGCCTTCATCTGCTTTGCAAAGCACTGTTGTGCCGCGAGCATTACGAAGGAATTTGTTGCTGCGCTTGATCATGCCGTGGCGTTTGCCTGCCTGACCRGCTTTGATACGACCAGAAGCCGTAACTTTAAAGCGCTTCTTGGCGCCTGATTTAGTCTTCATCTTGGGCAYTTCCATCTCCTTATTTAAGGCGTGGTAGAAAGCACGACTCGGCATACCCTTAAGCCGGACGCACCAGTGAAGATCGCGTTGTAGGGTTAAGCAGGGGATAACGCAAGTGGAAAAGCGTTGTTTCGCACGCCTAATTCGTTAGAAAAACATCCTAACGAATTTGATGAATGTTCCCGGAATGTCGCCCGGATTAATCCCGCCCGGTGAATACCGATCCGCCATGTACAGTAGCCCCGCAGCAAGTAGAGAAAACGCCATACTTTTGCGTAAAGGTTGATCGTGCGCGCCTGCTGAAAATAGCAACAGAACCGCGAAAACAGCCATACTGCTTCCGCCAATTAAAAACATCTCGTATTTTGACATTTCAAGCCCCCTTTAAAATGCGAGGGCTACGTTATCACTCCGTTTCGTCGCCGTACATAAGCTTTTCAGAAACAGATGCCACACGCAAAATATTGGTGGAGCCGGGCACGTTAAAAGGAATACCTGCGGTTACGATGATCTGTTCTTCGCCCACTGCAAATTCATCGTCTCGCGCGGCCTTCGTGGCAGCCGTAACCGCCATCTTGAAGCGTTCAACCTCGTCCACAATCACGCAATGCAGCCCCCAAGTCAGTGACAACCGTCGCGCGGTTTTTGCTAATGGAGTCAAAGCAATAATCGGGACACGTGGCTTTTCACGTGCGGCCAGAGATGCCGTTGTACCCGAATGGGTAAAGCAGCAAATCGCCTTGATGTTGGTGGTTTCGGCAACCTGTCTTGCGGCAATGGTAATCGCATCCGCAACCCTGTCTCGCGAAGTGGTGCGCGAAGCCTCGATCACCTGACGGTAGATATCGTCTTGCTCAACACTTTCGGCCACGTTGTTCATCGTTGTGACCGCTTCGATAGGGTAATCACCAGCGGCTGATTCTGCTGAAAGCATCACCGCGTCGGCTCCCTCATAGATCGCTTGCGCCACATCGGATACTTCGGCGCGCGTTGGCACGGGCGAGGAGATCATGCTTTCCATCATCTGCGTGGCCACAATCACCGGTTTTCCGACGGCGCGGCATCCACGTACCAGACGTTTCTGAATTGGCGGCAACGCTTGGACCGGCAGCTCCACACCAAGATCGCCACGTGCAACCATAATACCATCAGCCGCAGCGAGGATTTCATCAAACGCATCAACTGCCGCCGGTTTTTCGATCTTGGCAATTATAGATGCACGGCCTTGAATTAAGACACGCGCCTCCTCAACATCCTGCGCGCGCTGCACAAACGACAGTGCCAGCCAATCGACACCCAGCTCGCACACAAATTCCAGATCATTCAGGTCCTTTTCCGACAAGGCCGCCAGCGGCAACACTACATCAGGAACATTCACACCTTTACGATTGGAGATTTCACCACCGACAACCACGGTTGTCTCGGCATAATCCGTACCGCATTCGATCACTTCCAGCTTGATGCGCCCGTCGTTAACCAAAAGCGTGGAGCCAACTTCTAACGCCGCAAAAATCTCGGGGTGGGGAAGGTTGACGCGCGAGGCGTCGCCTTCATCGGTATCCAGATCAAACCGGAACACCGCGCCCTCTTCCAACATCTCATGGCCGTTCAGAAACACGCCGCACCGCAACTTTGGCCCCTGCAAATCGGCCAAAATACAAATCGGGCGACCCATTTCTTCCTCAACACTGCGGATCATCGCGTGACGTTCACGAATATCAGGATGCGCCCCGTGGCTCATATTCAGGCGGAACACATCGGCCCCGGCAATGAACAAATCCTTGATCATCTCGCGAGTATCCGAAGCCGGCCCAAGAGTCGCCACGATTTTTACATTTCTTTGTCTACGCATCTTTTTCTTCTTCCATTCATACAATTCGGGCGGGCCAAGTGGCGATATATAGGAAATTTCGGTAAATGTCCGTAATAAACGGGGAAATATCCTGTCTTTATGGTCGCAACATCTGGTTCAAGCTTGCGACAAGGGCTATCTACACTTTGTAGATGACAGGAATATGACAAATGCCAGACTATCCCGCTTTCGAAATTCTCAACCCGAACGGCAAAACCCCCGTTCTGCTGGTTTGCGATCACGCATCGAATGCCATACCGGATTCGGTGAACGGCGGCACGCTCGGATTGCCGGAACACGATATGGAGCGTCACATCGCTTACGATGTCGGCGCGCGCGGTGTTACCGAACACTTGGCCGAGCTGCTGGATGCCCACGCCATTGTCTCGCGATTTTCCCGCCTTGTGATCGACCCGAACCGTGGTGAAGACGACCCGACAATCCTGATGAAGCTTTATGATGGCTCYATCATTCCGGGGAACCGTTACGCCGATGACGCGGAAAARGAACGCCGCCTAAGCCAGTTCTATCGCCCCTATCACGAYGCCCTGCACCGCCAGATCGACATGATGGTRGCGGAGGGGCGAACGCCYGCGCTGGTCTCCATYCATTCCTTCACCAARCAGTTGAAAAACCGCCCWCCSCGCCCTTGGCATTTGGGCGTTTTATGGGCGCATGAYGGKCGYYTKKCRAAMCCKTTCATGGAMTAYTTCGCCAARGAYGACGATGTCTGCGTTGGYGATAAYGAACCCTATTCCGGCGAACTTGAAGGCGACACCATGTTTTTCCATGGWACMCGTCGYGGWYTGCCCCATATATTGATCGAGRTCCGCAACGACCTGATCGMRACCSCYGAAGGCCAGTTTGAATGGGCCGAYCGCATCGCRCCCGCCCTTTGGATGGCMYTGGAAAAYCTWRAGAAAGAARYCGACAATGGATGATMAAACCCGCCTRGARACCGAAGCCGCCGCCTTTCGCAGCCTKMTYGCSCACCTGCAAGAMCGCACSGATGTGCAGAACATCGACATGATGAACCTGACCGGATTTTGCCGCAACTGCCTAAGCCGCTGGTATATGGAGGCCGCGAACGCGCGCGGCGTCGAGATGACCAAAGACGATGCCCGCGAACACGTTCACGGCGTGCCCTACGATGAATGGAAAACCATCAACCAAATCGAAGCCGACGACGAAAAGCAAGCTGCGTTCAAAATCGCGTTTGCGCGCACTCACGGGTACGCACCAAAATGATAGCACGCCTCCTATTCGCCATCACCCTGCTGCTGGCCCCGCTGGCTAGTGCCGATGTGCCGCGCGTTGTCACCAGCATCGCACCCCTTCAAGGTCTAGTCGCAGATATTATGCGCGGTGTAGGCTCACCCAAACTACTGCTGGACGAGGCAATCTCGCCGCACGACTTCGCTATGCGCCCCTCACAAGCCAAAGCGATTAGCGAGGCGGATGTCTTGTTTTACATCGGTCAGGATTTGGAGCCGTGGCTGGAAAAGGCCCTAAGGTCGCGTGACAACAAGAATCTGGTGATAGCGCTTGGCAACATGCCCGACCTGAACCGTCTAAAAGCACGGGAACTCGATGACTTTGGTGACGATCATAATGATCATGATCATGCAGGCGCCCACGACCCCCACATGTGGCTTGATCCATCAAACGCGCTGATATGGCTGGACATCATCACGGGTGTTCTGGAAATCGCCGACCCTGATAACAAAGCCACCTACCGCAATAACCTGAACCGTACGCGTGTAAAAATTGTTGACGCCACTGAAAACGCGCGCCGCGCGCTTGCCCCCATTGCGGATGTTGAACTGGTCGTCACGCACGACTCCACCCAGTATTTCGAAGAGGCCTTCGGGCTGAACGTCATCGGTGCATTTTCGGCCAGCGACGGGCAAAAAGCTGGCGCACGCAGTTTGAACGCGTTGCTCGGCCAGCTTGGCCCCAATACCTGCATAATCGCGGATACGACTAACCCCAGCCGAATAACCGCGAACCTGCCTGACAATATCAAGCTCGTCGTGGTTGACCCAATGGGGTTCGACCAACTCGGCGAAGGGTACTATCCACGCTTCCTAAATACCCTCGTGAATTCCTTTCTGGAATGCCGCGACTAGCCCTTTTCATTCCCGATAATTCAAGGCAACCTGCGCCAATGTCCAACGACCCGATTGATAGAACCGGCCTGCGCCGCGAATTCTGGAAACGCTTCCCGCTATCCGAACTTCCCATGAATGAATGGGAGGCATTGTGCGACGGTTGCGGCCGCTGCTGCATGTTGAAACTTGAAGACGAAGACACCGGCCGGATCGCTTACACAAACATCGCGTGCCGCCTCTTTGACGACGAAACCTGCAACTGCGGCAACTACGCACTTCGTAAACAACTTGTTAAAACCTGCGTGATTGTGCGCCCCGACAATCTGGATGAAATCCTGCATTGGATGCCCGCCACCTGCGCCTACAAATTGATAGACGAGGGCAAACCCCTGTTCGACTGGCACCCCCTAATTTCCGGCACACGCGACAGCGTTGATGTGGCCGAAATCTCCATGCGAAACCGCACGGTTCCCGAATTCGAGGTCGAGGAAGACGACCTACTAGATCACACCATAGAAGGAATGACGTAAATGTGGTTCACCTCCGATAATGCCGGCCCCGCCGCCCCCGAAATCATGGAAGCCATGATGAAGGCCAACACAATCTACAGCCAGTCTTACGGTGCTGACCCAATCATGGACCGCGTGCGCGATAAAATTCGCGACATATTCGAAGCCCCCGATGCCGCTGTTTATCTTGTTGCCACCGGCACGGCCGCTAATTCGTTGGCACTGGCCTCCATGGTGCAGCCGTGGGAAACCATCTATTGCCACCGTCACGCGCATATCCAGGAAGACGAATGCGGCGCGCCGGAATTCTATGCAGGCGGTGCAAAGCTGACATTGCTGGACGGCGCCGACGCCAAAATCGACCTCGCGTCGCTCGAAGCAGCTGTTGCAGCGACTGGGCAAGTCGGGGTTCACAACGTGCAAAAGGGTGCATTGTCGATCACCACAGCCACCGAGAACGGCGCGGTTTATTCCATAGCAGAAATCGAGGCGTTATGCGCCGTCGCCAAAGCCAACGACATCCCTGTTCATCTGGACGGTGCCCGTTTTGCCAACGCTTTGGTTAGCCTTGGCTGCACGCCAGCCGAAATGACATGGAAAGCCGGTGTTGAAGCCGTAAGTTTTGGCGGTACCAAAAACGGCTGCCTCGGAGTCGAAGCCGTCATCCTGTTCAACCCCGACCGCGCATGGGAATTCGAGCTGCGCCGTAAAAGGGGCGGCCACCTGATTTCCAAACACCGCTACCTTTCGGCACAAATGGAGGCATACCTTACCGACGATCTCTGGCTGAACATGGCGTCAAAAGCGAACGCTGCTGCATCCAAACTGTCCGCCGGAATTCTGGAATTACCGGGCGCAACCCTGCTGCACCCAACGGACGCAAATATCGTGTTCGCAGGCTGGAAACGCTCCGGCCATCAAGCGGTGCAAGACGCGGGCGCACACTATTACTTCTGGCCCTTCGATCAAACGCTAGACGGTGATGCTAACGAAATCTTAACGGCGCGTATGGTGTGCAACTGGGCGACGACTGACGAAGACATTAACAATTTCTTACGCATCATCGCCGAATAGGAATTCCCTGACCACGCGCGCAAACTCGGGCGCGTGGCTAAGCGGCCCCATGTGTCCGGTGGTTTGAAAAACCCGTCGCTGGACGTTGAGCAACGCATTCTCCAACAGGTCATTCAACAGGTGAATGCTGTCCGGTGATCGCGCCCCTTCCATCAACAAACACGGCATAGTTAGCTGCCCGATGTTCGCCAATGTAACCGGCCCAACACGATCTTCGATAACCGAGTGCGTGTTTTCCAAGATCATCGGGATGGTTTTCAGCATATATTTTTGCTGCGCCTCCGGCATCACCTGAAGCCCGCCGTGACTACCCCAACGATCCAGAAAAGCCTCCGCCGCTTGTTGCCATTCACCGGCCAAAAGATGTTTCCCGAACGCCTCCGCATCCGTCATTTCGCGCGCATAAGCCGCCGGATTACCCGCCGCCAAAAGCGAAAAATACACGGGTTCATACATCGAAACGCTGGCGACTAAGTCTGGCCGTTCAACCGCACAGCGCAACGCCACGGTTGCACCGAAACTGTGTCCGATCAGATGCGCGGGGGCATCGAACCTTTCCAAAACTGCAATCGTCGTCTCGCAAGCCTGATCCTGAATATCCACCGCCGGATCGAACGAAGTCGCGCCGTGCCCCGGCAGATCAATCGCCACCATCGCCAACCGATCCGAAAGGCCAGCCATAACGCCACCCCACGCACCCGAATGCGCCAGCGAACAATGCAGCAGCACCGCCGGCTCGCCCGCCCCCGCATATCGAACACCCGTTTTTCGACCTGCAATAATCTCGACCGTCATGCGCCCCTCCAAATAAATCCCCTCAGTCCTACCCTACAGGCTTTGCAAGTGCGAGGGGTTTTGCTACACCCCACACAAGCACCGATCAGTGATTCCTACAGCCCATGAAAAGGTCCATCACATGAGCACATCGCACTCGCCTAAACTCATCTCCGGCAATGCAAATATTCCTTTGGCCAAAGCCATCGCTAAACGCATGACGATCCATCAGGGTGTCCCTGTCGAATTATCCGACGCCCGTATCGAGCGTTTCAACGACAGCGAAATCTGGGTAGAGGTTTACGAAAACATTCGCGGCGAGGATATGTTCATTATCCAGTCAACCTCAAACCCGACAAACGACAATTTGATGGAACTGCTGATCATCACCGATGCGCTTCGCCGATCATCAGCCAAGCGCATCACGGCGGTAATTCCCTATTTCGGATATGCCCGCCAAGATCGCCGCACCAAGGCGCGCACACCGATTTCTGCCAAGCTGGTTGCAAACCTGATTACCGAAGCTGGCATCGAACGCATCCTGACCCTTGATTTGCACGCAACGCAGATTCAAGGGTTTTTTGATATTCCGGTGGATAACCTTTACGCAGCACCCGTGTTCGCGCTGGACGTTAAACACCACTTCAAAGACCTGAAAGACGTCACGGTCGTGTCCCCTGACGTTGGCGGCGTGGCCCGCGCCCGCGAGTTGGCCAAGCGTATCGACGCTGGCCTTGCGATTGTTGACAAACGCCGTGGCGCGCCTGGTGAAATCGCGGAAATGACCGTAATCGGGGATGTGACAGACCGTATTTGCGTGATTGTCGATGACATCGTCGATACCGCCGGAACGCTTTGTAAAGCGGCCGATTTGTTGAAGGAAAAAGGTGCCAAAGAAGTGCATGCCTACATCACGCACGGCGTGCTTTCAGGCCCTGCCGTCGAGCGGGTCGAGGCGTCTTCGCTCAAATCTCTCGTCGTCACGGATTCGATTCAGGCCACCGGTAAGGTTAAAGCCTCCAAGAAAATTCGCTACGTCCCGACTGCGCCAATCTTCGCGCAAGCAATGCTGAATATTGCCAATGGTACTTCGGTGTCATCGCTGTTCAAGAATAAAACCTTGGGCCCTATCTACGAAGCGTATTATCCCGAAGGCTAAACGTCCCAGACTTCATCGTCTTCGACTTCTCCGATTGCTAACCAGTTCGCGCGCATGCGGGCGACTTTCGTGTCGCCCCATGTTTGAAATACGGCAGTGAACCCGGTCTCCGTGATATTTTCCGAGGCCAGTTCAACGCGCGTATTCGCCGCGTTCGAGATATCCCACATTGCGAATCCCAGATGCACGACCGGTGGGCTTAAAAATGCCTCGTTGAACGTGACCTCTACTGATCGCACTCGCTTGCCTTTTCCTGCCCACATATCGCCATCGTCGGCAAAATCGGAGAACCCATGCGCGAGGCCGGAATCTACACCAATTCTATAACTGTTAAGCTTTTTCATCGTCACTCGCCTATTGATTGCGCCACTAATATGACAATAAAACGCGACAATAATAGGGCTAAAATGCAAAAAAGCCCCGACGAAGACGCCGAGGCTTAATCAATTGTCTTAAACGTAAAACCCTAGTGGCCTAGTTGCACCATCAAAGTTTTCACATCGTTAACCCGCTGTGCCGCCGCCGTTTTGGCATCTTCAGCCGCTATTTCCAGCGTAGCTTCAGCCGCAGATAAAACGTCAGCCAGAACTTCGGCTGTCGCTTCGCTCACCGGCATTGCTTGTTCGGCCAACACAGATGTGCCTTCCGCTGAAACTTCGGCGAAACCGCCAGTCACAACGTATTCAGTCACATCGTTGCCATTGTTAACCTTCACAACGCCGGGGCGAAGCGTGGTCAAAAACGCAGCGTGGTTTGGCATGGCAGTCAAATCGCCTTCCATGCCTGGAATGTTGACGCTGGTTGCTTCAACCGAAGCGAGCTTGCGCTCCGGTGAAACCAGATCAAATGTCATCGTATCGGCCATAGTTGGACCTTTCGATTAAGCAGCGGCTGCTGCCAGTTTCTCGGCTTTTTCGATCACGTCCTGAATGCCACCAACCATATAGAAGGCAGATTCTGGAAGGTGATCGAATTCACCAGCAACAACACGTTTGAACGAGTCGATTGTATCTTCCAATGGCACCTGAATACCAGGCGAGCCAGTGAACACTTCGGCCACATCGAACGGCTGCGAAAGGAAACGCTGAATTTTACGCGCACGCGAAACAGCCAGTTTGTCTTCTTCCGAAAGCTCGTCCATACCCAAAATCGCAATAATATCCTGTAGGGATTTATAGCGCTGAAGGATTTCCTGAACGTCACGTGCAACTTGGTAATGCTCTTCACCAACCACAAGCGGGTCGAGAATACGCGATGTTGAACCAAGCGGATCCACAGCCGGGTAAATACCCAGCTCCGAGATTGAACGGTCAAGAACGGTTGTCGCATCCAAGTGCGCGAACGATGTCGCAGGGGCCGGATCGGTAAGGTCATCGGCGGGAACATAAATCGCCTGCACGGACGTAATCGCACCACCTTTAGTGGAAGAAATACGTTCCTGCATCGCACCCATGTCTGTGGCCAGTGTTGGCTGGTACCCCACAGCGGAAGGAATACGGCCAAGAAGCGCGGACACCTCGGAACCAGCTTGTGTGAAGCGAAAGATGTTGTCCACGAAGAACAGAACGTCTGTACCAGTTGCGTCGCGGAATTCCTCGGCCACGGTTAGACCAGACAAAGCCACACGCATACGCGCCCCTGGAGGTTCGTTCATCTGACCGTAAACAAGTGCCACTTTGGACTTGGTCAGGTCTTCGGGAACGATAACGCCGGATTCAACCATTTCGTAATAAAGGTCGTTRCCTTCACGTGTACGCTCGCCCACCCCCGCAAAAACGGAGTAGCCGGAGTGCACTTTGGCGATGTTGTTGATCAATTCCATAATCAGAACTGTCTTACCAACACCCGCACCACCGAAGAGGCCAATTTTACCACCTTTGGAATAAGGCGCCAGCAGGTCAACAACTTTGATGCCTGTTACCAGAATTTCGGATTCAGTTGCCTGATCCGCGAAATCAGGCGCGTCGCCGTGAATGGAGCGTGTTTTTTCAACTTTGATCGGACCCTGTTCATCAACAGGCTCTCCAACCACATTCATGATGCGGCCAAGTGTACCCTCGCCAACCGGCACCTTGATGGTGTCGCCCGTGTCAGTAACACGCTCGCCACGAACCAGACCCTCGGTGGAGTCCATCGCGATTGTACGAACCGTGTTTTCCCCGAGGTGCTGAGCAACCTCAAGAACCAGACGGTTACCGTTATTCTCTGTTTCCAGAGCGTTAAGGATCGCGGGAAGTTCGTCTTCGAATTGTACGTCGACGACCGCCCCGATGATCTGTGTAATTTTACCTACAGCTTGTGCCATTTTGGTTTCTCCAGTTCTCAGAGCGCTTCAGCGCCAGAAATAATCTCAATAAGTTCGTTTGTAATCGCTGCCTGACGGGAGCGGTTATACTGAATTGTCAGTGCGTCGATCATGTCGCCAGCGTTACGGGTTGCGTTATCCATTGCGGACATACGCGCACCTTGCTCTGACGCGCCATTTTCAAGCAAAGCTGTGAAAATCTGCGTTGCAATCGAACGAGGTAACAAGTCCGCAAGAATAGCATCCTCGTCAGGCTCGTATTCATAGTTCGGCGAAGCAGCATCATCGCCAGCATCCTCGAACACCGCAGGGATAAGCTGCAATGCTGTTGGCGTCTGATCCATAACGGTGCGAAAACGGCTGAAAAATATTGTTGCAACGTCGTATTCTGCTTCATCGAAACGATGCAGAACATCTGTCGCAACTTCCTGCGCATTCGCATACCCAACGTTTTTCACATCCGACATATCCACATGTTTGATCATGAGATCGCCGAATTCCCGCTTCAACTGCTCGCGGCCTTTTTTACCAACTGTGATAAGTTTCACAGTTTTGCCAGTTGCAACCAGTTCGGCGATTTTCAAACGGGCCAATTTCACAATTGACGAGTTGAAACCACCGCAAAGCCCACGTTCAGACGTAGCGACGATCAACAGGTGAACGTCATCCTTGCCCGAACCAGCTAAAAGGCGTGGCGCAGTCGGGCTGTTCGCAGCCCCTTTAGCCAAGTTACCAAGAACCACATCCATCTGGCTGGCGTAAGGACGCGCAGCCTCGGCTGATTCCTGGGCACGGCGGAGTTTCGCCGCCGCAACCATTTGCATGGCCTTGGTGATCTTACGAGTGCTTTTAACACTGTCGATCCTAGTTTTTAGGTCTTTGAGGTTCGCCATTAAGCTAACTCCTTCACCTTAGGCCAAAATTACGCGAAATCTTTCGCAAACGCTTCGAGGGCTGCTTTGATAGCATCTTCCAGATCACCTTTAACCTTACGGTCGTTGTTGGTGATGTCTGCAAGAAGATCAGCATTCTTCGCGCGCAAGTGCGCCAGAAGGCCAGCCTCAAAACGAACAACGTCTTTTACGTCGACTGTATCAAGGTAACCCTTGGTGCCTGCGTAAATCACAATAACCTGCTCGGCCATAGTAAGCGGCGAATACTGAGGCTGTTTAAGCAACTCGGTAAGACGCGCACCACGGTTAAGCAACGCTTGTGTCGATGCATCAAGATCAGAACCGAACTGAGCAAAGGCGGCCATCTCGCGATACTGCGCCAATTCCAGTTTGATCGAACCCGCAACGGATTTCATTGCGTTTGTTTGTGCCGAAGAACCAACACGCGAAACCGACAGACCAGTGTTAACCGCTGGGCGGATACCTTGGTTGAACAAATCGGTTTCAAGGAAAATCTGACCATCCGTGATCGAAATCACGTTGGTTGGAATAAACGCCGAAACGTCGCCACCTTGGGTTTCAATGATCGGCAGGGCCGTCAAGGAACCGGAACCATTTTCCTCGTTCAACTTACACGAACGCTCAAGAAGTCTTGAGTGAAGGTAGAAAACGTCACCAGGATAAGCTTCACGTCCGGGTGGACGGCGAAGAAGCAAGGACATCTGGCGATAAGAAACAGCCTGCTTGGACAAATCATCATAGATGATCAGTGCATGGCGGCCATTGTCACGGAAGTGTTCAGCCATCGCAGTCGCAGCGTATGGTGCAAGGAACTGCATTGGTGCTGGCTCGGAAGCGGTGGCCGCAACGATGATCGAATATTCAATCGCGCCGGACTCTTCCAGTTTCTTAACCAACTGCGCAACAGTCGAGCGTTTCTGCCCAATCGCTACATATACACAGTAAAGCTTTTTGCTTTCGTCATCGCCAGCCGCGTCATTATACGCTTTCTGGTTCAGGATCGCATCCAGCGCTACGGCAGTTTTGCCTGTTTGACGGTCACCAATGATCAGCTCGCGCTGGCCACGGCCCACAGGGATAAGTGCATCAACGGATTTGATACCGGTTGCCATCGGTTCATGAACCGATTTACGAGGCATAATGCCGGGTGCTTTAACATCCGCAACACCGCGTGCTGTAGTTTTGATCGGGCCTTTGCCATCAATCGGGTTACCCAGACCATCGACAACACGACCAAGAAGTGCATCACCGATGGGCACGTCCACGATAGAGTTCGTACGCTTAACAACGTCGCCCTCTTTAATGTCACGGTCGGAACCGAAGATAACAACACCAACGTTGTCAATCTCTAGGTTCAGCGCCATTCCGCGGATACCACCGGGAAATTCAACCATTTCGCCAGCCTGAATGTTGTCGAGGCCGTGTACACGCGCAATACCGTCACCGACGGATAGTACGCGACCAACCTCAGCAACTTCGGCGTCTTGACCGAAATTCTTGATCTGTTCCTTGAGGATTGCAGAAATTTCCGCAGCTTGGATGCTCATTATCCGACCTCTTTCATTGCGTTTTGAAGATTAGCGAGTTTCGAAGCAACCGACGTGTCGATCATTTTCGAACCCATTTTAACAATAAGGCCGCCGATAATATCTTTATCAACGGACATATTAATCGTGACGTCCTTGCCAGTGTTCTTGGAAAGAGCCTTGGCGAGGCTTTCTTGCTGTGCTTTCGTTAGCGCTTTGGCGGCTGTTACATCGGCGGAAATCTCGCCGCGTGCATCCGCTGCCAGCGCTTTAACGGCAGCAATCAGTTCTGGCAAAACAAACAGACGACGCTTGGAAGCCATCAAGGCGACCGTGTTCGCAACTTCCTTGCCGATTTTCATCTGGCTGGACAGCTCTGCCATTACGGCAGCCTGTTGTTCGCGTGTATATATAGGAGAGGAGATCAACTCGCGAAGCTCACCACTTTCAGCAAGGGCGGCCTCTAACGCAGTCAGGTCAGCCTCCACGGCTGGCAACGTCGATGCCTCGTTGGCGATTTCGAATAGTGCTGTCGCATAACGACCAGCCACTCCCGAGGTTAAAGAACTAGTGTCAGACACGTAAATCCTTCCAATCCAGTTTGCCCGACCTTGTTTGGCCGGAGTGCATTAGTATTCGGGCCCGCAGAACAAACCCTTTGAAATCCGCGCGGTGATACCAGAGGTATTGCCTTGAGGCAAGTGTGCGAGTGTTTTACTCGTGAAAAAATTTCCCATATATTTCAACGGGTAAATCGCGACACGGCTTTAACTGCGACGCTTTGCACCCATTTATTCCTAACAAAATCCGCCTCTTGGTTAACCGAATCCGAATTTAGGCTGAAATGCAGTCGAATCTAGCGTTCCATACGGTTCGCCATCCCGTTTCCCGTTCGGCTCGCAGCCGGTTTGGGCTTGGGTTTAGCCAACCCTTCCAGCACCCCCAAAGGTTTCTTGACCACTTCGCGCAAGCCGGATTTCGGTGTCGCATATATCTGCTTGGTTGCTTCAACCAAAAGCGCCCCCGCCGCCACGCTGGAGCCAAGGCGTTTCCCTGCACCTTCCCAGAAGCGCGCGGATTTCAACCAGTAGGGTTTGTGGCTTGGCGGTGCATATAGCGCCGAAATGTGCCGATCAGGCCGGAACCGATGCTTGCGCAACTGCGATTCCAGCTGTGAAAGACTATAGGGACGCCCATACCCGAACGGCGTCACATCGCGGCGCGCCCACAGACCCGAACGGTTCGGCACAATGAAAACCACCTGCCCGCCGGGGGCCAGCACCCGCCAAATCTCGTTCAATAATTCGCCAGGGTGATCACAGGTTTCGATCCCGTGGCCAACAACTAACCGATCCACATATCCTGCAGGTAGCGGCCAGTTGAATTCTTCCACCAAGGTCGACAAGTTCGCCTCGCCGGGGGGCCAATGCATAACCCCTTGCTGACCGGGCATCAGGCACAGGACCTTTTCGGAATTATGTAGGAACGGGCGCAGGAACGGCGCGGCGAACCCGAATCCGGCAACGATCTGGCCTTCCGTGTTTGGCCACAACTCGCGCAGGCCCTCTTGCAACGAACGCTGGGCCGAACGACCAAGTTTCGTTTTGTAATAAAAAGCCCGAAGATCAATGACGTCCAAATGCATTGCATCACCCTAGTCTATAGGCCAGACTTTCGTAAACCTCTCAAGGAGTCGGTCATGACATTAGAAATCATAACAATCCCCTGCCTCGCCGATAACTATGCCTTTTTGCTGCGAGATCAAGCCACAGRTAAAGTAGCGCTGGTTGATGCRCCGGAATCCTAYCCCATCCAGAAAGCCCTKCARGATAAAGGCTGGAAACTGGACATGGTSCTGCTGACCCAYCACCACTATGACCAYGTYGATGGCTTGCCCGAACYGSTCGAAGAATATCACCCGCARGTGATCGGSGCCAARGYYGAYGCYWRCCGCCTSCCCCCRCTTGAYCTTGCSCTRAACGAGGGTGAYACSTTCMKKRTKGGCGAAACCGANGGGNCATATWATAGACGTWTCCGGCCACACCATCGGCCATATCGCCTTCCATTTCCCAACCGCAAACGCGGTGTTTACCGCCGACAGCCTRATGGCCCTTGGCTGTGGYCGCCTMTTTGARGGYACACCCGAAATGATGTGGGCCAGCTTATCCAAACTCGCSGCSCTACCTGATGACACAATCGTCTATTCYGGYCAYGARTACACCGCCAGCAACGCCAAGTTCGCCCTGACGATCGAACCCGACAAYGMCGCCYTGCAAGCACGCGCTGCCGAYATCACCGCCAAACGCGCAAAAGGCATCCCCACGGTTCCCTCGRCCTTRGCYGAAGAACTRGCGACAAACCCGTTCTTGCGCGCWGCAGAYGCCGAAGCYTTCGCSGYAATCCGAAAACAAAAGGAYAATTTYTAGGCAATTYCCCCGACATCACGACTTTTTTAGTCAACTTTTCAACGATGCGGCAAATTTCCCCTTGAACATGGGCAAATAAACCCGAAGTTTACATCTAAGAGGTATTGAACCCTCACACTACGGTATTTCCCGTGGGATGAATTTCGAAGGATACGCGACATGCCATCATTCTCCACCACGCTCGAAGCGGCCATTCACCAAGCGATCGCGCTTGCCAATGAACGCCACCACGAACTGGCCACACTGGAACATTTACTGTTCACCTTGGTGGACGAACCCGAAGCGGCACGGGTAATGAAGGCGTGTGGCGTGAACCTCGACACCTTGCGCAGTGCCTTGTCCGAATACATTGATACCGAACTGGATTCGCTGATCTCCGATATCGACGGCTCAGAAGCCACCCCGACAACCGGTTTTCAGCGCGTCATCCAGCGTGCCGCGATCCATGTGCAATCGTCCGGCCATAACGAGGTAACGGGCGGTAACGTCCTTGTCGCCATGTTCGCCGAACGCGAAAGCCACGCCGCGTATTTCCTACAAGAACAAGATATGACTCGCTACGACGCGGTGAATTTCATCAGCCACGGCGTTGCTAAAGACGCACGATTGGGTGAAGAACGCGCCATTCAAGGCAGTGACGATGTRCAAGAAGCMTCCGAGGCCCCCGGMAAACCCGAAGAAACCGCACTTGAAAAATAYTGCGACGACCTAAACCAAAAAGCCCGYGACGGTGAYGTYGACCCGYTRATCGGTCGCCAACACGAGGTGGACCGCTGCATTCAAATCCTGTGTCGCCGCCGCAAAAAYAACCCSTTGYTGGTTGGCGATCCGGGCGTTGGCAAAACCGCCATCGCCGAAGGTCTGGCYCGCATGATTATTGACGAACAGGTTCCCGAAGTTCTGTCCGGCGCCACRATYTATTCAYTAGACCTCGGCGCRCTGYTSGCCGGAACCCGYTAYCGCGGYGATTTCGAGGAACGCCTGAAAGCGGTGATGAAAGARYTGGAAGAYCACGACGACGCCATCATGTTYATCGACGAAATCCACACYGTTATCGGTGCGGGCGCTACGTCCGGCGGCGCGATGGATGCCTCMAACATCCTGAAACCGGCGYTGCAAAGCGGCAAGCTSCGTTGCATGGGGTCGACMACGTATAAGGAATTCCGTCARCACTTYGAGAAAGACCGCGCCCTWTCGCGCCGCTTCCAGAARATCGACGTGAAWGAACCYAGYATTCCGGAYTCYATCAAAATYCTCATGGGCCTGAARCCCTAYTTCGAGGASCAYCACAAAATCCGYTACACCAACGACGCCATAAAAACCGCYGTTGATCTKGCSGCGCGTTAYATCAACGACCGYAAACTGCCSGAYAAAGCCATCGACGTGATYGACGAGGCAGGGGCCGCSCAAATGCTKGTCACCGAAAGCAARCGYCGCAAGACCATYGGCACCAAGGAAATCGAAGATGTCGTGGCCAAAATCGCCCGCATCCCGCCWAARAACGTCTCCAAAGACGAYGCWACGGTGCTGAAAGAYYTSGACAAGAACCTCAAACGCGTGGTGTTTGGTCAAGATGCAGCSATCGACGCGCTGTCWTCKGCSATCAAACTKTCYCGCGCRGGYYTGCGYGAACCGGAAAARCCCATCGGCAACTACCTGTTCGCAGGGCCAACGGGCGTGGGYAAAACCGAGGTTGCCAARCAATTGGCCGATACMYTKGGYGTTGAACTYCTGCGKTTYGATATGTCCGAATAYATGGAAAAACACGCCGTWTCGCGCCTGATCGGTGCCCCTCCGGGGTATGTCGGGTTTGACCAAGGCGGCCTGCTGACCGACGGCGTTGAYCAGCAACCGCATTGTGTTTTGCTGCTCGACGAGATCGAAAAAGCCCACCCTGACGTCTATAATATTCTGTTGCAGATCATGGATCACGGCAAGCTGACAGACCACAACGGCAAGTCTATCGACTTCCGTAATGTTGTGCTGATCATGACCACCAATGCCGGTGCAACCGAACAGGCGAAAGAGGCCATCGGGTTTGGAAAATCGCGCCGCGAAGGCGAAGACACCGCCGCGATCGAGCGCACCTTCAGCCCCGAATTCCGCAACCGCCTGGATGCGGTCATCAGCTTCGGCGCGCTATCAAAAGACGTAATCATGAAGGTTGTCGACAAGTTCGTCCTACAACTCGAAGCCCAACTTATGGACCGGAACGTAACGTTCGAACTATCCCCTGAAGCCGCCGCATGGCTGGGTGAAAAGGGTTACGACGACCGCATGGGCGCACGCCCCTTGGCGCGGGTCATTCAGGAACACATCAAAAAACCACTGGCCGAAGAATTGCTGTTCGGCAAGCTCTCCAAAGGTGGATTGGTGAAGGTTGGCGTGAAAGACGGGCATATTGATCTGGTGATTGACGAGTTACCCAAAGTTCGCATCGGCAACAAAAAGCCACCGCTGCTGACAGCAAAATAGCATCGCGAAAAACGGGAGCGGCCTTTACCGCTCTCGTTATTAACCGATGCCTGCTTTTACTTTTCCGTAAGTTTCAACTCGATCCGGCGGTTCTGCGCCAACGCTTCAGGGCTATCACCCGGATTAATCGGTTGGAATTCCCCGAAGCCCGTCGCGGCCAACCGGTTGGCTGGAATACCCTCGTTTTCGATCAGGTACTTCACAACCGACAACGCGCGCGCTTGCGACAATTCCCAATTGTCCGCAAACTCGGAATTATGCCCAACGGGGATTTTGTCTGTATGGCCGTCCACGCGCAGCACCCAGTTTATCTCGTCTGGAATCTCGTCGCCAATATCGCGGATTACCGCAGCAACCACGGCAATTTGCGCTTTGCCACCAGCCCCAAGATCAGCCGACCCCGGCGCAAACAACACCTCGGACGAGAACACAAACCGATCCCCAACCACCTGCACGCCATCACGACCGCTCAATACTTCACGCACGCGCCCAAAGAACTCCGACCGGAAACTGCGCAGATCAACTGCCTCGGCCTCAAGCCGCTCACGCTCGCGCGCTTCCAGATCGGCGCGCGTTTTTTGCTCTGCGGCAACCCGCGCCAAGGCAGTGTTCAAATCCGCGCCCAGCGTCTGAAGTTGCACTTGCGCCTCGCGGTCCGCCTCCTTGGAGGCATCCAGCAACCCTTGCAGCGAATTCAACTGCTTGCGTAATGCCGCCGTTTGCTGGTTCAACAACGCAACCTGTCGCTGGCTTTCCGCTGACAATGCGCGTTCACCCGCCAACAAATTGTTGGCCTGTTCCAACAACGCCGCCTGACGATCAATTTCCGCGATATTTTCGGCTTCGGAGTTATCCAGCTTGCGTTGTGCAACTTCCGCTGCGGCCAACAACGTCAGCGTATCCTCGGCCTTTTGGCGCTGCTCTTCCAAAGCCAACGTCATCGCTGTCAGCTCCGTGTCCGCGTTTAACAGCCGTGCGCGCAAGGCTTCTGCTGCGGCCGCTTCAACCAAACGCGCGGCTTCTGCGTCGCTTAAGGCTGCCAGCTCGGTTTCGGTTTCAACCACTTTGGTTTCCAAATCAGCAACCAACGCCTCCAACGCATCGGCTTTTGCTGCCGCCAAGCGTGCTTGTTCGGCCCCAACATCGATTTCGGCCCGCGCGCGGGCCAGCGCCAATTGCGCTACTTCTTTTTGCGATAATTCCAACTCGCGCGCCGCATCCAGTTCCGCGATGCTCGCCCGTGCCGCCTCGATCTGGCTGGCCTGATCCTGCGTAGTTTGTTCAGCCGCCGCCAAAGAGGTCTGTAAGCTCGTGTTGCGCGTAATCAATCCCGCGACCTGTTCCTCGAAACTCGCGATCCGCTGGTTTGCGACATCGCGATCATTACTAAGCGAAGCGACAAGTGCCGTTTGCAATTGCAACGCTGCTTCGCTGTCCGACAGCTTGCTGTCCAGCTGCCCCAACTGATTGGAAAGATCAACACTACGTTTTTCTTCCAAGCCCAACGCCTGTGCCAAACCTGCGACTTGCGACGACAGGTTGCTCAACTCAAGATCTTGTCCGGTGATCGTTTCGCGCATCACATTCTGGATGATCATAAAGATCGACAATACAAACATGATAACCAACAGCAACGCGGTCATCGCATCTACAAAGCCGGGCCAGATGTTGGCCTCGGCGCGTTTACCTAGTCGCCGCGAACGCGCCATAAGTTACGCCTCGTCCTGATTAATGGCTTGCTGAAGGGTGTAAATAAGGGTTGCAAAGTCTTGCCGGATTTCCGCGATGGAATCTTGGCGCCCTGACGACATTTCCTCAAGCACGCGCAGCAATTGCACATCAATGTTACGCAAACGCATCCGTGCCTCTGCGTCCATCCCCTCGCCCATGTTGCCCAACGCCTCTACGATGCGATCTTGGCCGCCTGCGATGCGCTCCATCACATCGGGGTCACTACTCCCTTTGCCACCGCGCGACTGGTTGCTGATCTGCTTAGCCAATACGCTAATTGCTTCGGCCAAGGATGCCAAGCGCCCGTCGGTCCGCATACGTTGTTCTTCGCCCCGCATCACTAGTTCTTTAAGGCTTTCAATCTGGTGCGTCGTCTGCCCCATCAATTCGGAAATCACGGAGCCATCAATGCCCGCCGCATCATCGCCGCCAAAGCCGACCTTGGTAATCGAAGACAGCCATTCTTCAAGCTCCATATAGAACCGGTTCTGTCCGTGGCCCGCGAAAATCTCAAGCAAGCCAATAATCAAAGACCCCGCCAAACCCAGCAAGGAAGACGCAAACGCCGTACCCATACCGCCAAGCTGTTCCTCAAGCCCCGTCATCAGGTTATCAAACGAGTCAATCGAGCTGCCACCCTCTGTCGGGGCAAGCGTGCGGATCGTATCCACAACCGCCGGAATGGTCGTCGCCAAACCATAAAACGTACCCAGCAAACCAAGGAAAATCAGCAGGTTTACGATGTAACGCAAAATGTCCCGCGCCTCGTCCAGCCGCGTACTTACGGAATCAAGGATTGACGCTGCGGAGGACGAATTGATCGACTTGCGCGACCGGCTGTCGCTAAGCAGTGCTGCCAAAGACGCCAACAAGCGCGGGGCTTTGACAAATTCATGGCCCGGGCGGTCCATCGCAAAGCCTTCGATCCAGCCAACAGCCGAAAACAGCGCCCGCAATTGCCAGAAGCTGGCAAAGACACCAAAAACGAAAACGCTAAGGATGAAACCGTTCAGATAGGGCGAAACCAAAAAGATTGGCGAGACGGTCGGAAACAGCAGATATCCGATCACCCCAACCAGCACCATTATCAGCAACATTGTTACAATTTGACGGACCGGTTGAGTGAACTCGGGGTCGTTTCGCGTATCCAGGAACATTATGCAGCTTTCCTTGCCGTTCTATCTATGAATCTCGTCACTGTAGAGTCGATTACCTAGAATTCCAACAGTGTTCTCAAACCACAAATTATTTGCAATTACACCACAAACCCCCATATGTATTAGGTAATTCATCAAAGGCGCAGCGGCACTCAAAGACGCGCCCATATTTTATAAAACACACGCTGTCTGAAATCAGGCACGAGGGAAGGATATTTCATGTTAGAAGCAATCGGCGCACCGGCACTAGCCATTTTGGTCTTCGCCATCATCATGCTTTACCTAATGGTAAAGACAGTTCCACAAGGCGAAACATGGACGGTGGAGCGTTTCGGGCGTTATACCCGCACGCTGCAACCCGGCCTTAACTTCCTGATCCCGATCATGGATAAGGTTGGCGCAAAGATTAACATGATGGAAACCGTTCTGGATATCCACTCGCAAGAGGTGATCACCAAAGACAACGCCATGGTTATGGCTGACGCGGTGGCCTTTTATCAGGTGATTGATGCAGCCCAAGCCGCCTATGAAATCCGTGATCTTGAACGTGCGTTGACCAACCTGACCATGACTAACATTCGTGCAGTTATCGGCTCGATGGACCTAGACGAAAGCCTGTCCAATCGCGATCACATCAACACGCGCCTGCTACATGTTATCGACGAAGCTTCGCACTCATGGGGCGTGAAAGTTACCCGCGTAGAGATCAAAGATCTGGCCCCACCAGAGGACATCAACGAGGCCATGGCCCGTCAGATGAAAGCTGAACGTATGAAACGTGCCTCCATTCTGGAAGCCGAAGGCCTGAAACAGGCCGCTATTCTGGAAGCCGAAGGTCTGCGCGAAGCCCAAATTCGCGAAGCCGAGGGTGCCCGCGAAGCCGCCTTCCTAGACGCCCAAGCCCGCGAACGCTTGGCCGAGGCCGAAGCCAAAGCGACCGCAATGGTGTCCGAAGCTATTTCCAAAGGTGATATTCAGGCGATCAACTACTTCGTCGCGCTGAAATACACCGAGGCCTTACGTGACATCGCCGCCTCGCCCAACAGCAAAACCGTGATGATTCCGCTAGAGGCAACTGGCCTGATTGGGTCCGTCGCAGGTATTGCCGACATCGCCAAAGCCGTAACAAAGGATTAATCTGATGGAAGCCGGACTTTTCAGCTGGATCGAAACGCTTTCCCCTTGGTGGTGGATCGCGCTTGGCGTCGGACTTGGCGCATTAGAGATGGTAATCTCCTCGTTCATTTTGATCTGGCCCGGCATTGCTGCCATCCTTATGGCAATTATTTTGTGGATCGCCCCGGGCATGCAGGGCGAGCTGCAAATCGCACTTTATGCGGCCCTGACCATCGGCTCCATGTTCGCAGGTCGTGGCTACATCAGAAAGTTCGGTGACGGCGAACCGGAAACCACCCTCAATAACCGTACCGAACAATTGGTAGGCCATAAAGCCAAGGTCGTAGCCTTCGACCTTGGCGAAGGCCATATCGAGCTGAACGGGCTTCGCTGGTCCGCCGAGTGGCCCGAAGGTCAAAGCGCCGAAGTTGGCCAAGTCGTTAAGATAGTTGCCGCCGATGGCATGTCGGTACAGGTTGAAAACATCTAGGAACCTGTCATAACCTGCAGCGGGTGATTTGCCTTCGCAAAGCGCGACATGACTAAAGGGTCGAACTATTGAATAAACAACTTTTGGCAGCTGTGGGAATAGCTGTCACAGCCATTTTAGCGACTCCGGTTTTGGCCCAGGATATCTGTGGAACCTACACGATTGTCAAAGGGGACACGCTGCGCGGAATTGCCAACGATACTTATGGAAACCCTCGGGATTACCGCTATGTTTTCGAGGAAAATCGTGGCAATCTTGGCCGCACGCCGCATATTATCCCCATCGGTCTAACCCTCGATCTTCCGTGCCGTGGTATATTCATTGCCGCCAGCGCAACTACCGAAGCCGATACGCAAACAGCAGCCGCGATCGGGCAACCCGTGATCCCCGAAGACACTCCCGCTTTCGCAACGCCCACGGTCGTGGTCGTGGTCGAGGCTGAAGTGGAACAGCCCCCCATACCTGCGTCCACAACACCTCCAGCGGCGGAAATGATCCTCGTCGGCTTTACGGACAATCTACCCTATTCAGACGAAAGCCTGTTGCAAGGCGGCCTGATCACCACACTGATCGAAACCGCGTTACTGCGAAGCGATGCGGCCAAAGTTCACAAGCCGGTCTTCGTCACCCGCCCGGAAACGGGTTTGGCAACATCCGTGTTGCCAGACAGTTTCGATCTGTCGTTCCCGTGGCTGCTTCCCGATTGTAAACTTGGCGAGTTCGATGCCGACATCCGCGATCTGTGCGAAAACTTCACCTTCTCCGCCCCGATCTACGAAGCGCAAATGGCCATGTTCACTGTATCCGATGGCCCGTTCAGCGAAGCCGCGAAAGAAGTTGATCTGGTCGGCGCGCGCGTCTGCCGCCCTGCCGCTTTGCACACATATGACCTTCTCGAAGACGGTATGATCGAGCCTATCATATCGCTGGAAACCGCCACCGACCTCACCACATGCTTTGTGGATCTGGAAAACGATGTTGTCGATATTGTCAGCGTTAACGGCCTGACCGCCGATGTGTATTTCGCCTATTCAGGCCGTAGTGATCGCATCGTGGAGCTGACAGATCTTGCGACGGTCCACACCGTTCACGCCATAACAGCAAACGACAACGCCGCAGGCATGATCGCTATGGATCAACTGAACGCCGGCATATGGGATATGTTAGCCACGGGTGAATGGAGCGCGATTGCGCGTGATTATCTGGTCAACCGATTGGATTAAGCGCAACGCGCCTAGTCTGCCCCATGCACCAGCGCCACAAGACGTTCCAGCTCATCGTCTGAAATGCCCAGTTCAACCAGATGCGCGACAGTGTTGAATAAGTACTCGTCATTYGGCCCTGCCGATCCGGTAGCCTTGGCGATTATCATCGCCTGTTCCTCGATGCTTAAACCGCCGACGTATTGTTCGTGAGATTGATCCATCACGTAACAAACCGCCTCGGCCACACCACCGCCGTGAAACGTAATCGGGTGCGTTTGTTCCATATAAGCCGATGAAATCAGTTCGCGCTCACGCAAGTACGCCATGGTATCGGCCGCCAAATCCGCTGCCACGCGAAACCCGACACCGTGGCATTCGCCCAAATGGTCAGGGTCCAGTGCCAACACCAGTCCAGGGTCCGCGTGCGTGCCACGATAGTGAACCGAACTCATACAAAAAGACCGATTAAACCCGCGCAACGTTGCTACGCGGCGTTCCACATACTCAAAACCTGGCCGCCAAAGCAGCGAACCATATCCAAAAACCCAAAGGTCATTTTGCAGCATTGTATCTGCCTCCGATTTATGGCCAGTGTATACCCTGCATTCTTGCAAAGTTGGAGAGGGGATTCCATGCGCGGCCTAATTACTTTGGTACTGGTAGTATCTGTCGCGTGGAGCACGTGGTGGGTCGTCGGCACAACCGCCCAGAAAACCGCAATCGAGACGTGGATGGAGCAACGCCGTGATGCTGGATGGGTGGCGGAAGTCGAAGAGTTCAAAGTCACCGGATATCCCAACCGCTTCGACAGCAAATTCACCGATCTAACCCTAAGCAACCCCCAAGCCGGTTGGATATGGGAAGCCCCGCAATTTCAACTTCTGGCGCTATCCTACAAACCCAACCACATCATCGCGGTTTGGCCCGGCACGCACAGCTATTCCACACGCAACGACACCATCACGATTACCAGCTCACAACTGCGCGGATCCCTAATCTTCAAACCTGACACGGCACTTTCGCTTGATCGTATGCAATTGGAAACCAGCGATTTGGCCCTTACGGGAACCGCCGATTGGCGTGCCTCGGCCAAAGAGGCCAGCGTTGCGTTTTTTGCCCATAACGCCCCGGACATGCCGCCGAATTCCTATGACTTTTACCTAAAAGCATTAGAATTCTCGCCACCCGTCACTTGGCGCGATTCCATTGATAAGGAAGGCGTGCTACCCGAAACCATCCCCGAAGCGATCTTCGATGCCACCCTGACCTACGACAATCCGTGGGATCGCTTCGCAATTGAAGAAACCAACCCGCGCATGACCGCGATCGAAATTCGCGACCTCCGGTTCCTCTGGGGGGCTTTGAACCTGAATGGCAAAGGCTCCATCGACATCAGCGCTGATGGCTACATGGACGGTACCTTCACCCTACAAGCCCAAAAATGGCGCGAGTTGCTGGATGTAATAATCGCCGCACAACTGCTGCCACCTGATTTCAGCACGGCATTGGATCGCGGCGTATCTTTGGTCGCAGCATTGGCTGGTAACCCTGACGACATTGAAATCAAACTACGCTTCAAGGACAGGCTGACCTACATCGGGGCAATACCCATCGGTCCGGCCCCGCGCATTTATTGAAGGTAAGGTATCACGACCACCTGCCCGATATCCAGAAGGTTCGGATTACTCAGGATGTCCCGGTTGGCCGAATAAATCATTCGGTACAACAACGTATCACCATAAAATGCGTTCGCATAGTCGGCCAGTGAATCACCCTGTTCGACAGCTATGGTCCTGTTGCCGTCAATGATAACAACACGTGCTGCAAATTCCGGGTCAACGTTATCATCTACTGGTGCGATCCTCTCAGGTTCCTCAGGTGCCGATTGCATAGATTGAATTTCGCTTTGCAGCGCCAACAAATAGGCGGAATCTGCTGCTTGCCGCGCTCCGGCCGAAGCTTTTCCATCTGCGATACCTAGGAAAAGGCTGCGCGGGTCAATTTCCCCACCAGCGCCTTGCAATAGTTGCGGGATTGGCCCCGAAAAACGTACAAGTACCTCTTGGCCAAAGAAAATCGCTGTCTGCTCAACGCTCAAATCAGCCTTATCACCGGCTCCAATCAACCGTTCAATCGCACTTCTGAAAGCGTCGGTAGTTTTTACCGAAATCGTGCCACCCTCTCCGGCGACCAGGTCTTCGTTTACCAAATCGAAAAGTGCCAGCATTGCCTTATCAGAATAAAACGTCAGCCTGCGCAAAGAGGAGGGGGCAATTGGCGGCAATTCGGTTGCCTGTGCAATACGGGTTCCGTGATCTACAAAACCAATAGGAAGGTAACTCGGCGGAACTGGGCTGGCCGCAACCGCACCGGCAAGTAAAAAGGCGCTTACCGCCACGCTCACTGACAACCGTTTTTGCATCATACCCCCAAAACCATTACTGTTTCGTTTAATAATCAGAACCAAACGTACTTACTTGTAACGGGCGCGTCCTCCTGCCTGCGCAGTCCCCTTCACCCCGGCACCAACACGCTCATTCCTAGCGACGTCCACGCCTGCATCCCACCGCGATAATAGTGCAAGCGATCTGCTGGATAACCAATAGCTAACAGATTTTTAATTGCACGTGGTGACTGGCCACACCATGGGCCGTTACAGAACAACAGAAGCTCTGCTGCTTCATCGAAATTCCAGCTACCAGCAGCATCAACCTTACCGCCCATCAAAATCAACAGTTGATCAAGAAACGGATTCGCCGAAGACGGTGCAAACATATTGAACGGTATATTCACAGCACCCGGAATGGTACCTGCAAAATAGAAATTTTCGACACGGGAATCGACCAGAAAGCCGTTGCCCGGTTCTACATAGTCTTCGATGAAATCCAAAAGTTCTACTTCGCCTACGGTTTCGACACCATCCGCCACAATTATTGGCTGGATACAGAACGGTGGGCACGCTCGCGAAGTCTTGGCAAACATATCGACGATAACGGCTTCATTATCTTGATCGCGCTCGATCAGATAAAATTCGCCGCCCGCCTCAAATTCGAAAAACGGTAGGTCTGGCGTAATCCAGACATCCTGCGCCTGCACTGGCCCTGCCAACAACATTGTGGCGGGAATAAGGGCGCTCAGTAGTCTTTTCCAAATAGACATTTTGGCTCCTTGATGTCCAGCGGGCGATTCTCTTAATGCGGTCTTCATTACTTGGTAACCTCGTTATTATTCTATATTATTCTATTTAAGCGTTTATTAACTTGTTATGTGCCAGCACTCATCTTTGCCAGCACAACCAACATATACAGTTATTATGGCCAAATTTTGATGCTTTTATTTTCAATCATCATCACTATTCCAAACCTCGGCACATTTCTCCGGCACGCAATATTTACAATTTGTTTACCATTATTACCGACAAATCTCACAAGTAAAGTTATATCAATGGTTAACTTTTGACTTTCAGGCCAATCCACAGGTCGAAAACCAGCGGCGTTTTGATCTAAACGCCCTGCAACATTCAACATTCCACCCGCTATCTACAGTAGGTCCCACCGCGATAATTAGCGTTGTCAAAATGTATGTTATCTTGATGAAAACGGTCGGAGTCGGGTCCAAGCGTCGTGCTAAACGTCCCGCAGGCCGCCGAATACATCGCGCGCAAAGCAGGTCCGAATTTCTTGGAGCGCCACCCATCCAAAACCGAAACCCGTTCGCCGGTATCCAATGTAAATCCAACAATATCGATGGCATTTCCCTTGGCGTGTTCCGAAATCTTAGCACCGGGTTGGCTGTTGCGCGTCCGGCACGCATAGGAAGAACCAATCTGCAGGTTGGTGATGCGCGCACGTAACGAGCGTACCGCCGGCTGCGCGCCACCATCCACCCATTCACGCAAACTGCGCGCCGTGTCGCAGTTCAATACTGTTTTTGTACTCAACGCCACACCAGATACGAAATGCACCTCGACGGGGCGTTGGATACCACAGGCATTACCGGAAATTTCAATCGCAGGCAGGACAATTCCCGCCAAACCGGGATCCCCGCAAAGCTGCACCAAGTTTGCAGGAATGGGCGGCGCAGGCTGGCGGCGCCCGCAAGCTGCCACCACGGTCACAACTACCAATGTCAGAAATACGAGCTTCGCCGTCATGTGTCGGACTCCGCACTACCGCGGCCAAAGTTGGCCTCGTCCGTATCTTGCCCCGCTTCGATAATGCTACGTCGAACGGCGCGGGTGCGAGTGAAATAATCGAACAGAAAATCCCCGTCACCCGTGCGAATGGCCCGTTGAAGCGCGAATAGTTCTTCGGTAAACCGCCCCAGAATTTCTAGCGAGGCATCCTTGTTGTTCAAGAACACATCCCGCCACATCGTCGGGTCAGACGCCGCGATTCGGGTGAAATCCCGAAAGCCCGCCGCGGAATAGTTGATCACTTCGGTATCCGTCACCCGTTTCAAATCATCTGCCACACCAACCATGGTGTAAGCAATCAAGTGCGGCGCGTGCGAGGTTACCATCAGCACCAGATCGTGGTGGTCCGGTTCCATCTCGTCAACATTCGCGCCCAAGGCTTCCCAGAATGCTCGTAGCTTCGCCACGGCGTTCTTGTCCGTGTCACCCTCGGGCGTCAGCAAACACCAGCGATTATCGAACAGGCTGGCAAACCCGGCATCGGGACCGGATTTTTCAGTTCCGGCAATCGGATGACCCGGCACGAAATGCACATTTTTGGGCAGCTTCGGGCCGACAGCCTCGATCACCGCGCGCTTAACCGACCCAACATCGGTAATCACCGCGCCCTCTTTCAGGAACGGCGCAATTTCCTTGGCGACAGCGCCCATCGCCCCCACAGGCACGGCCAGAATAACCAAATCAGCCCCGCGAACCGTATCGGCCATGGAATCGTAAACCTTGTCACAAAGCCCCAGCTTTCGCGCTTTTCCGCGGGTCGTGGATGAACGCGCATACCCCGTGATCCGCGTATCCATATCCGCGCGGCGCATCGCATGACTAATGGACGAGGCAATCAGCCCCAATCCGATCAGTGCAACATGTTCAAACTGCTGGCTCATTCGTCCTGCCCCTCAAGAAATTCTTTTACGCCCTGCGCCACTTGGCGACACGCGATCTCGTCGCCAATGGTTATTCGTAACCCTTCAGGGAAACCATAGCCACCAACTTTACGCACAATCAACCCGCGTTCACGCAAGGCCGCGTCGCAACCCTCAGCCAACTCGGGTGTGGCGAACCGCACCAAAATGAAATTACCGTGGCTTTCGTCAACCGCCAGCCCCAGCGCGATCAACTTTTCCGTAAGCCATCCACGCCACTGCGTGTTCAACGCTTTACAATTGGCGGTATAGACCTCGTCCAGCACGGCGGCCTGCGCCGTGGCCAGTGCCGCGCCCGATAAATTGAACGGCCCCCGCACACGATTAAGCGCATCAATAATATGCGCCGGGCCATAACCCCACCCGATCCGCAATCCGCCAAGACCGTAAAGCTTGGAAAACGTCCGCGTCATCACAACATTGTCCCGCGCCTCGATCACGGCCAAACCCGCATCGAAATCCGCGTCTTCAACGTATTCCACATAAGCCCCGTCCAGCACCAAGATCGCCTGTTTTGGCAAACCTTCAGCCAAACGCGCGACCTCGTCCCCCGAAATCATCGTGCCTGTCGGGTTGTTGGGGTTGGCTATAAACACCAGCTTGGTCTTGTCATTACACGCCGCCAACAGTGCGTCCACATCCGTGTGGCGGTTATCTTCGCGAACCTCGACCGGCGTTGCCCCCGCCGCCAAAGCGGAAATCCGGTACATGGCAAACCCGTGTTCGGTATACAAAACCTCGTCACCAACGCCTGCATAAACCTGACACAGAAACGCGATGATTTCGTCAGAACCCGCTCCACAAATCACCCGCGCCGGATCAACCCCGTGAACCTGCCCGATGGCCGCGCGCAAATCGCCGTGGTCCGTCGAAGGATAAACTGCCAAATCAGCGGAGGCCGCCTTATACGCCTCAACCGCGAGCGGGCTGGCCCCATATGGATTTTCATTCGAACTAAGCTTCGTGACCTTGTTGGCCGTCCCCGCCAGCTTGCTGTCACCGCCCACATAAAGCGCGATGTCCAGAATGCCGGGCTGTGGGCGTATTGTGGGGTGCGGTTCAGTCATTGTGTTTCCCTCGTGTTCAATTGCCTTCTATCGGCCGGAACGAACCTTTGCCAGTCGCTAATAAAAACTCTGCGGGTCTATATCGACGGTAATTCGCATGTTTGGTGGCACTTTCACCCCCGCCAACCACGCGCGTATCGCCTTTTGCATCGGCGCGCCCTTCGGGGCCTTCACCAACAACCGCACGCGATACCTGCCTCTGATCTTGGAAACCGGCGCAGCGGCAGGCCCGAAAAGCTGCGCATCAATCTGGTGGATCGCTTGGGAATTACGCGCCAGATACCGCGCCAAATCAAACACCGTCGCCTCCTTTCCCCCTGAAACCACAATCCCCGCCATCCGCCCATAGGGCGGCGCACCTGCACGCTGGCGGGACTCTGCCTCGGCTTTCCAGAAACCTTCTTCATCGCCCGACAGGATCGCTTTAATCACCGGATGTTCGGGCTGATGGGTTTGCAGCAATGCGGTACCCGGCTTTTCCGCCCGCCCCGCGCGGCCTGCCACCTGCCGGATAAGTTGAAAGCTTTTCTCGGCGGCGCGAAGGTCGCCACCTTGCAACCCAAGGTCCGCGTCAATCACCCCCACCAGCGTTAGGTGCGGAAAGTTATGCCCCTTGGCGACAATCTGCGTGCCGATAATAATATCCGCCCCGCCTGCCGCAATGTCATCAATCCGCTGCTTTAATGCCCGCGCCGTTTCCGCCAAATCCGACGACAGGATCGCGACCCGCGCATCGGGAAACAGCTCCGTTGCCTCCTCCGCTAACCGCTCCACCCCCGGGCCAATCGCGGCCAGCTTACCCTCAACATCACAAGACGGACACGTGTCAGGGATGGGCTTGGAGGCCCCACATTGATGACAAACCAACCGTTTCAAGAACCGGTGTTCCACCATCCGCGCATCGCAATCCGAACAGCCGATCTGTTCACCGCACGCCCTACACAGGGTTAGTGGCGCAAAGCCGCGGCGGTTCAGGAACAACAAGCTTTGCTCCCCCGCTTCAAGGCGCACCTTCATCTCGCCGACCAACGTGGGGGACAGCCAGCGATTCACCTCCATCGCTTCGCTTCGCATGTCGATGCTGTCCATATTCGGCAGCTCTGCTGTGCCGAAACGCTCATGCAAATCAATCCGCGCATATTTGCCAGCCTCGGCGTTCGCCCAGCTTTCCAAACTAGGCGTAGCACTTGCTAAAATCACCGTCGCAGAACAAAGGGAGGCCCGCAAAACCGCCATATCACGCGCATGATACAACACCCCTTCTTCCTGCTTGTAAGACCCGTCGTGTTCTTCATCCACAACGATAAGGCCCAGATCTCGGAACGGCAAAAACAGGGACGACCGCGCGCCAACAACCAGTTGCGCGCCCCCCTCGGCAACCGCTTTCCAGCACCGCCGGCGTTCCGATTGCGAAGCCCCCGAATGCCATTCCGCCGGACGTTGCCCGAACCGTTTTTCGACACGGTCCAGAAACTCCACCGTCAGCGCGATTTCGGGCAACAGCACCAAAGCTTGTCGCCCCGTTTTCAACGCCTCCGCCACCGCTTCAAGGTAGACTTCCGTCTTGCCGGACCCCGTCACACCCTTCAGCAACGTCGTGCCATAAGCGCCTGATCGAACCGCCTCGCGCAGCGTTTTCGCCGCTACTGCCTGATCCGCCGACAGTGTTTTGCCCGCATGTTCCGCATCCAGCTTAGGATAAGATAAATCCCGTGGTGCGACTTCTTCAATAACCGCCCCTTGCGCGATCAACCCCTTGATCACACTGCTGGAAACCCCAGCCAACGCGGATAATTCGGAGGGGGCAAACCCTGCCCCGCCGTGGTCATCCAGCACCGCTAACACCCGCGACCGCGCCACCGTGATCTTTGTCGGGGCAACCAAGCCTTTGCGCAATATTTTCCGCATGCTCGCAGGTTGCGCTAACCCCGGTGCGCGCGTCGCCAATCGCAACATCAACGACAGCGGCGTTAACGTGTACTCCGCCGCCTTGGTTAAAAATTCCACCATTTCGGCGCGCATGGGCGGCACATCCAGAACCCGCCCGATCGCGCGTACCTTGGAGATATCAAAATCCCCCGCACCATCCCCCCAAACCACGCCCAAAACACGGCGTGGCCCAAGCGGAGCCATCACAAATGCGCCCGCGAACACGCCCCCCTCAGGGGCCTTATAATCAAGGAACCTGTCCAGCGSCTCGGCTGTTAGAACCGAGACKAGATCCCCCTCATTGTAGAACCCGCGCTCACGCATCAAAAATCCGTAGAATATGTGGTTTCATCGCCATGCGACATATTGTATGTTGCCCGCGAACGGATTGCGAGCGCGCTTTCCAGCAAACTGAAAGAACGACATGAAATTTTTTGTAGATACCGCTGAAATCGCCGATATTGCCGAGCTGAACGATCTGGGAATGGTTGACGGCGTCACCACCAACCCCTCGTTGATCCTGAAATCAGGTCGTGACATTCTGGAAGTTACCAAAGAAATTTGTGATCTGGTTGATGGTCCCGTTTCTGCCGAAGTGGTATCGCTAACCGCCGACGAAATGATCGCGGAGGGTCGCAAGCTTGCGGCCCTAGCAGACAACATCGCCGTTAAAGTTCCGTTAACATGGGATGGTCTGAAAACCTGCAAAACCCTTACGGACGAGGGTTTCAAGGTTAACGTCACGCTTTGTTTCTCGGCCAACCAAGCCTTGCTTGCCGCCAAAGCAGGCGCGACATTCATCAGCCCRTTCGTTGGMCGCCTYGAYGATATYAACATCGACGGCATGGACCTGATCGCGGAAATTCGCCAAATCTACGACAATTTCGCGKTTGATACCGAAATCCTCGTGGCMTCCATCCGCACGGTTAACCACGTCACCCAATCCGCCATYATCGGCGCYGATGTTGTGACYGTWCCRCCAGCCGTGTTGAAAAAACTGGTCGAACATCCGTTGACCACAGCTGGYCTCGAAGGCTTYATGAAAGACTGGGCYAAAACCGGYCAAAAAATCCTTTAARAAGGCGAGCGYATGACTGATCAACTGAACGAACTCAAAGGCGAAATCCTTAAAGATCCCGCCCTTATTCTGGACGACCCAGARGTCATGCGCGCCCTTCTGGTTTCCGACGACGAAGCCAAAGGYGARAACGTCGTCGATTTGCGCGGGGCGTTCGTAGCGCGCCTAGAAGACCGCCTGAACAAGCTGGAAGACACCCACCGCACCGTAATCGCGGCGGCCTATGACAATCTTGCCGGCACCAACCAGATTCACCGCGCAATCCTTTCACTGCTTGATGCGGATACCTTTGAAAGCTTTCTGCAAGCCATGAAAAAAGACGTAGCGGGCATTCTTGCCGTTGACGTTATCCGCCTGTGCCTTGAAAGCGACAAGGCCGACGGTGGCAAAGCGATTGGTCCTGATGGCCCCCTAAAAGAAACCGTCATAGCGCTGCCACTGAACGGGGTGGCGGCTTACATTACCGGCGGGCGAAATCGGGCAACACAACAGGTAACCTTGCGCACGGCGAGCGATGCCAAAGACGCTATTTTCGGTGCCTCCAACCCGATACAATCCGAGGCAATTCTGCGCCTCGATCTTGGTTCCAACGCYCCGCAAGGTCTGGTGGCGTTCGGGTCAACCGATCCTAACCGTTTTTCCGCCGACCAAGGCACSGARCTGCTGGCCTTCTTCGCCCAAACGATCGAGCGTATRTTGCGCCGYTGGGTGGCGTGACCGAAGGYTCCGATCAAGCGCTYCATCTGATGGAGCAGTGGTTGGAAAGAATGYATGCCGTGCGCGGTGTATCCGAYAAAACGGTSGAGGCGTACCGGCGYGAYGTSTCCGGTTTYCTMGGGTTCCTTGGCAACCACCTCGGCGCACCYGCTGGCAAATCGGCGCTGGCWRCYGTYACCATTTCAGATATGCGCGCRTGGATGGCRTCTGAGCGCAATCGCGGGCTTTCGGCCCGATCAYTGGCGCGGTCYTTATCRGCGGTGAAAAGCTTCTACCGYTGGCTRGGCGAGGCCTTCGGGATCGAGGCCGCCGCCGTCACCGCCACCCGCGCSCCCAAGTTGAAACAACGCCTGCCGCGCCCCGTAGACCCCGACGCCGCCAAAGCCYTGATMGAACGSGTGGAACTGCAACACCAAACCCCGTGGATTGCAGCGCGCGAYGTCGCCGTGGTCACATTGCTATACGGYTGCGGCCTRCGSATATCCGAGGCCCTAAACCTGACCCGCGCCGATCATCCCTTGCCCGAAGTTYTGCGCATAAAAGGCAAAGGCGACAARACCCGYATCGTCCCCGTYCTGCCCGCTGCCCGCGCCGCTSTGGCCGATTACATCAARCATTGCCCCTAYAAACCRYCGCCCGACGGACCGTTGTTTCTGGGCTTACGGGGCGGCGCGTTAAACCCCCGCCAAATCCAGAAAACGATGGAACAATCRCGCCTGCAACTCGGCCTGCCAGCCACGGCAACCCCGCAYGCGCTGCGCCACTCCTTTGCTACCCACCTGTTGGAGGCAGGCGGGGATTTGCGCTCAATCCAAGAACTGTTAGGCCACGCATCGCTGTCCACCACCCAAGCCTACACGGCGGTAAATCAAGCCCGCCTTATGGAAGTTTACGACAAAGCCCACCCGCGCACCAAACGCTAAAGCCGGATAATCACAATACCGGAAACGATCACCAGCGCCGCAACAAATTTTCCGATACTGGTCTTTTCCTTCAGCACCACCACGCCGATAATCACGGCGAACAGCACCGAAGTTTCGCGCACCGCCGCCACCAGCGCAATCGGCGCAACCGTCATCGCCCACACCGCAATCCAGTAGGTCACCAGCGACAAGGCCCCCGCCACAGCCCCGATTGTCCACGCCCTACGCGAGGCCACAAACACTTGCCGCCCCCGCGTCGCCCCTGTGAAAACCGCGAAAAACATCGCATCAAACACGAACAGCCACGCAGTAAACATTGTCGCATCGCCAGCCACCCGCGCGCCCATACCATCGACCAGCGAATAYCCCGCCGTGCAAGCCGCCGAACCAAGTGCCAGCGGRATYAACCTGCGYGTTTCACCATCCTTGAAMACCCCGTTCGCCATCATCATGACRCCCACGCCGATCAAYGCRATCCCCARATATTCCTTGGYTTGCACRCTRTCYGGCARCASRAAAAAYCCGACCAGCACCACCATCATYGGYGCAGTTCCCCGCGCAATCGGATARACCCGACTAAGRTCRCCATGYTGRTACGCMGCCGYCAAAAACAGCTTATAYGCCGTGTGCAAWGCCCCSGAMCCRATCACCCARAYCCARACRATTCCGCTKGGYAYCGGCACGAACAAYGCCATCGCCAACCCCATYAAYCCTTGGGTCAAYGTMARYAAYAACATCCCCTGAAASCGGTYKTCWCCACGGCGAATAACCGCGTTCCAACTGGCATGCAGGACAGCRGCAAACAGCACTGCCAGAAAGACAGAAAATTCCATTAATAATCTCCGTGAAAGGCGGCGCGCACGCCCGTCCGTTGGGCGTGGCCTCGCTGCGCTCGGTGGTTGGTCATAATTTATTAACCATTCTTCTGTATAAGTTTCTGCACTGAGCGAGGCGGGCTTTCCACCCGTGGGTTTATCGCGCCAAATAACTTTGACTATTCGTTGCACATTTTGCAACACCAATAAACCGCCCGATCGTTGCGCCGCCTGACAAGCGGTATTTGGCAGCGACACACCTCAGGGTTCGGGCCTTGGCGCGGTAAATCCGTCCTCATAATGACAGGTGATTTCTAACCCGAAGCACCGAAATCATGGCCTGATTGGCCTCCCCGAGAAATTTCAGATATCAAGGCGCGGGTTTCACCCGAACGTCGGTTTTATTGTGGGCTAGAATACGTGAACCTCTGCTTTTTACGATTTTCTTCATAGCTCGCAGCTCAGGGCTATCATGAAAATCTCTATTCACTATACGAAATGGCGTGCCTTTAGAAATTGCCAGTTCGTTGAAAGGTTCAGGGAATGAGCGTTGGTCTAACTTCACTAGGCATGAATGCCGAGCAAAATGAACCCAGTAAACAGWGATCCCAAGCATTTTAGATTTCGTCGGACTTAGAATTACATCTGAAAGATTCGCCTCAAACCGAGTAACAACCACATCCAATTCAGGTATTATATCGGGATTATTAGAAGACAACGCAAGCTTTAACTTTTCATAGAACGGCCCAACATCCACACTGCTAAATGTAGGGCGTTTCGTGACATGCATTCTCCAAATGAGGGAAATGAAAAACATCCTGAGCTTGTGGATGTCACAATTTTCGAACTGCCCTGCAAGTGGTTTTCCTCCATCAAAAGATACTGGGGTAGGAGCCGTTTTTACGAAAATCTCATGTGCGTAATCATCCCACGGAGAGAAACTTGCTTCACAATCAAGGCAAAGAATACCTTGATCATATTCTCCCATCGGTGAACGTTTTGGCAGTACATCCCGTGCCGAAGACACAATTTTCGCAGGTCCACTCTGGCTATTCAGAGTAGTTCCCCAAAGGCTTTTGGGGATGATATGCGACTTTGCAAACTTGATGTTCTCGCGTTCGCAAAGTCGGCAGGTTCCTATTTTTGATGCCAAACTATCCCCTCACCCCAACGCCTCGTCACACCGCCCGCAAACGCCCTCATGCGCGTGCTTGCCAACATCCGGCAGAACTTTCCAGCAGCGCAGACATTTCTCGCCCTCGGCTTTTTCGAATTCCACACCAACGCCTGCAACTTCGGGCAGGCGGAAGGCACGTTCTGGAAGCGGGTCACTGCTTAGCGATACGCCCGACGTGATGCAAACATCCGCAAAGTCCACGCTTTTCACAATCGCCAACATATCCGCATCACGGATATGCACGGTCGGTGCGGCCTCTAATGATGCCCCGATAACCTTGGCCGTGCGCTCGATTTCAATCGCACCAGTCACCACACGGCGAACTTGGCGCACAACCTCCCATTTCGCGGCCAGCGCATCATCGCGCCACGCGGTCGGGGTTTCAGGGAAGTCCAGCATATGCACAGAACTCTCGTCGCCGGGGAACCGCTGCAACCACACATCTTCCATCGTGAAAGACAGCATCGGGGCAAGCCATGTTGTCAAACGGTGGAACAAGATATCCAGCACGGTGCGCGCCGCGCGCCGTTCAATCGAGCTGCCATCGCAGTACAAAACATCCTTGCGAACATCGAAATAAAAGCTGCTAAGATCAACGGTGCAGAACTGGAACAGCTTCTGGAAAACCCCTTGGAAGTCGTAAGAGGCATAGCCATCGCGCACCACCTCGTCCAGCTCGGACAACCGATGCAGAACCCAGCGTTCAAGCTCCGGCATGTCGGCGGCATCAACCCGTTCGGCATCGTCAAAATCGTTCAAATTCCCAAGAATAAACCGCATGGAATTGCGCAGGCGACGATAACTATCCGCCACGCCTTTCAGGATTTCATCCCCGATCCGCTGGTCATTGGTGTAATCAACCTGCGCCACCCAGAGGCGCAGAATATCAGCGCCGTATTGGCGGATAACCTGTTCCGGCGCGATAGTATTTCCGATGGATTTGGACATTTTCATGCCCTTCGCATCCAGCGTAAACCCAGCCGTAATCACGCCGCGATAAGGCGCACAGCCCTTGGTGCCAACCGATTGCAGCAGCGAGGAATGGAACCACCCGCGATGCTGGTCGGTCCCCTCAAGATACACATCGGCGATCCCGTCAGGCGATCCATCGGCACGGTCACGAATAACAAACGCATGGGTCGAGCCACTGTCGAACCACACRTCMAGAATGTCGCTAACCAGCTCCCAGCCTTGGCCGGAATGTTCSCCWARGAASCGTTCYTGCGCSCCRTCAGCAAACCACGCATCCGCACCCTCGGCGCGGAAAGCCGCCGCAATACGRKCRTTMACRGCCTYRTCGCGCAARATTTCAACCGTGCCGTCRCCGTTATGYTTGATRAAACAAGACAGCGGCACACCCCACGCGCGTTGGCGCGACATCACCCARTCAGGGCGGTTCTCGATCATCGAATACAGGCGGTTACGCCCGCTTTTCGGGGTCCATTTCACATTGTCGATCTCGGTCAGCGCACGYTSRCGGATGGTCTTGCCGTGCGTGTCCATCCCGTCGTTCAGTTCCTTGTCAATCGCCACAAACCACTGCGGCGTATTGCGGAAAATGATCGGRGCYTTSGAKCKCCARSWATGCGGATACGAGTGCTTGACCCGCCCCCGCGCGATCARRGCATTCGCCTCGACCARYTTSGCGATAACGGCRGTRTTSGCCTTGCCCTCTTTACCCTTGCGGTTAAACACCTCAAGGCCCGCGAAGAACGGCACRAAWTCCTCRAACGCGGATTCYTCGTTGACRTTRTGGGTCATMCGRTCGGTCCARCCRCGYTTGGTGAACGCTTCATARTCRTCCGCACCGTGGGAGGGGGCCGTATGCACGAAGCCCGTTCCGGCMTCMTCGGTRACGTGGTCGCCGTCGATCATTGGAACGCCTTCGGGGTAGTCCCAGAATTTGTCCATGTCGGCGAAGGGGTGTTTGCAGGTTACGCCCCCAAGAGTTTCTCCCGAAACGTCCTGAACACGTTCCCATTTGGTCACGCGGGATTTCTCCAGCCCATCTTCTGCAAGCGCATCCGCGAAAACCAGAAGGTCGCCGGAAGCGGTCCAGCTTTCGTCCTCGGTTTCCAGCACGCGATATAATCCATATGCGATTTTTGGATTATAGGCGACCGCCTTGTTTGATGGAATTGTCCACGGTGTCGTCGTCCAAATAACAACCGAAGCGCCTTCCAGAGGTTCTGGAATTTTCATCGACGGTGTCGCGTCTGCGCCAATCGCGTCAACAATCTCAAACTTAACCCAAATCGTATGRCTMKKATGATCGTGATACTCGATCTCKGCCTCRGCCARSGCSGTTTTCTCTACCGGMGACCACATCACCGGCTTCGACCCACGATAAAGCGAGCCGTTCATSACGAACTTCATGAATTCYTCRGCAATCACCGCCTCGGATTCAAAATCCATCGTCAGGTATGGTTTRTCCCACTTRCCCTGCACGCCAAGGCGTTTGAAYTCYTCGCGCTGGATRTCCACCCAACCYTGSGCRAAYTTRCGGCACTCGCCGCGCARCTCGTTRATCGGCACGTCGTCTTTGTCTTTGCCCTTRGCGCGGTACTGTTCCTCGATCTTCCACTCGATCGGCAGGCCGTGGCAATCCCAACCGGGAACGTAGCGCGCRTCTTTGCCCATCATCTGCTGGGARCGCACAACCATATCCTTCAGGATTTTGTTCAGCGCGTGGCCAATGTGCAGATGCCCGTTCGCATATGGCGGGCCGTCGTGCAGAATAAACGGCTTGCGGCCTTCTTTGGCGCGCAGACGTTCATACAGGTCCATCTCCGCCCATTTAGCCAACCATTCAGGCTCGCGTTTGGGCAATCCGGCCCGCATCGGGAAGTCGGTTTTCGGCAGGTTCAGGGTCGATTTATAGTCGGGTGTTTCGGCGCACATTTTGCAAGTTCCGTAATCAAGAAAAATTCTGGGGTGGGGCAGCGCGGAGTTTCCATACGCCTGTGACCGGCAACTTTTACAGCGCCGGGGTGCTAATTCGTATGATAATCGCGAATATTTTCCACATTCTCGACGGTATACGCCCAAGCCCGCCTGCGGTCCAGCATCGAATTGCAAGCGGCGCACGGGCATGCTAGCAACGCCCAAACGAAAAGGATTACCGATGGAATTTCTAGATAAACTCCGCCGCGCATTTTTTTGGCCCGGCACCAAATTAACAGAAAAGCTTAACATCGACCCTGACAGCGAATTCGGATTGCTGCGGTCCTTGTTCAACACGCTGATCTGGACAGCCGTGGGCCTTGCCATCGTTTTCATCGTAATATTTTGAACGCGCTACCGCCACGGTTTCCAATAACCGCCGAAGAAATTGACACGGTCGTAACCGAGTTTTATGCCCGCGTCCGCGAGGATGAAACCCTCGGCCCTGTGTTCTTCCAAAGCCTGCCGCCGTTGCCAAAGGTGTGGATAGAACACGAGGAGAAAATCGCCGCCTTCTGGCGCAACGCGATCCTGTTTGAACGCTCCTACAGCGGTAATCCGCAAAAGGTACACGGCGAACGCGAAGCGGTAGAACCCCAACACTTCGCCGTCTGGCTTGATCTGTTTGACGAGGTTCTGAAAGAAAGACTGCACCCCGAACAAGCGGCGGCGTGGTCCAACCTTGCCCATCGCATCGGGCGCGGGTTGAAAATGGGCGTCGTCCAATCTCGCGCCGTCGAGGGTGCAGTGCCCAATTTGCGCTAAATTATGGGCAGCTTAAACATAGGCATCGCCGGATGCGGAATCGGCGGATTGGCAGTTGCCACCTTGTTGGCAAAACAAGGGCATAAGGTGGCCCTGTTTGACCAGTTCAACGCCCCTTCGCCCATAGGTTCCGGTCTTGTCGTGCAACCTGTCGGGCTGGATGTTTTGCACACAATCGGGGCCGCCGAACACGCGCTGCGCCTCGGCGCGAAAATCACGTCGATGGAGGGGTTTGAAACCCCGTCAAACCGCAAAGTACTGGATGTGCGCTACGAAAATGGGTTCGGCCTCGCGATCCATCGGGCCAGCTTGTTTGACGCGCTATATCAATGTGCGCGCGTGGCCGGATGTCAAATTCGTGCTAATTCCAAGGTGCAATCAACAGAATTACAGAATGGCGGGCGGGTAATCACACTGAGCTCCGGCAAGGTCTGCGGCCCGTTTGATCTGGTCATTGACGCCAGCGGTGCAAATTCACCGCTTAGCCCCTTGCGCGCCGAACCGATCACATATGGCGCACTTTGGGGGGTCGTTGACTGGCCTGCCAGCACCGCGCTTGCACAAAACCAGCTGCAGCAACGCTATCATAGTGCCGACAAGATGATCGGCATTTTGCCCATCGGCACCATGCCCGATGATGACACCCCCAAAGCGACGATTTTTTGGTCTTTACGACAAAAGGATTTTGATACGTGGCAGGGTGCGCCACTTGCTGATTGGAAGGCCGAAGCCACGGCCCTTTGGCCCGACATTGCACCGTTCCTGTCGCAAATAACCAGCCACGACGATTTAACCATGGCGCGATATAAACACGGGGCCATGTGGAAAAACTTCGATACAAAGCTGGCGTTTATCGGCGATGCGGCCCATGTCGCCAGCCCGCAACTTGGCCAAGGTGCAAACATGGCGTTGCTGGATGCCGCGGCCTTGGCCGAAGCTTTGGCAAAACACCCCCTGCAAACCGCCCTGCCTGCCTATCAAAAGGCGCGGCGCGCGCATGTGCATCTTTACCAATTCATGAGCTGGGGACTGACACCAATGTATCAATCCGACAGCAAAATCATGCCGTGGTTACGCAACTGGATCCTTGCGCCACTTAGCAAAATCCCGCCATTCCCTTGGCTTTTATCCAAAATCGGAAGCGGGAATATTATCCCTCCGATTCAGCGTCCAAGGCCTTAACCTCGTTCTTTTGCAGTATCCGGTTGACCCATGCCATCGCGATCAGCACCAGACCGAACACAAGGAATGAAACGACGCGCAGCAATCCGTCTAGCCCCGACATATCAATCAGATACACCTTCGCCACCGTCAGCCCGACCGCCACCAGCGCCAAGCGGCGCAGTGTTGCGGATTGGCGCACGAACGCCAACACCAGCAACGCGGCGGCGGCCAGCATCATCGCAACGGTATAGCTGTAAAGCTCGCCGTCCAGCACACCATTGACCGACAATGTATCGCCCTGCCACCAGCGCCGAATTTCGGCCCCGACATAAAACGCCCCAAGGACTGCGCTGATTACGCCCATAATTTTACGCAACAACAACGGCAGATGCGTAAACCGCAACGCAACACCTGCCATCAACAAGGCCGGCAACAAATACGCCGCCGCCAGACTGTCAATCACATACGGCCCACTAACTGTGGCGTTCCAATAAAACAGCGGATTCACGACAAACAGTGCCACCGCAAGAGAACCCAAACCAGCGATCCCGTAACCGGATGCAAGAATAATACGCGTGCGCCGCAATTCCGCTCCACCGCGAAGGCGGTACAACTGGTTGGCCGATGAAATCAGCCAGATCGACCCGATCAGCGAGGCCTCGACGAATTCGGACTGCACGTCAAACTCTCGGAAATAGCGGATTAACAGGATGGTCAGAAATGCCCCGCCCAGCGACCATATCGCCGATTCCAGCATCACCGTCAGACCCGCAATCGCTCCTTTCCGTTTCAGGAAGTAGGCCGCGATCAGCAGCCCGATCACACCAAGAAATGCCGCCGCAAATTTCCATAAGGCCACATCAATCGCCCAGAAAACGCCCGGATCAAGGATCAAACGCCACGTCGCAATCACCACGCCGACTTGCATGTAGCGATCAAACAACGGCAGATCAAACTTCGCCCCCATCCACGCCGCCGCCACAACCATCACGGCCAAAGCCAGCGTCAATGCGAAGGATCCAAGCATAACAATCAGCACAAAGCTAAGCATCGAAATCGCCGAAAGCGCAAACATCGCTGTGCGCAACCTGTCCGCCCCGTCTTTGCGCGAAAAACGTTCCGCCAGCACGGTCATGGCAATCGCAACCACCGACAAATACAGCGCCCAGTTGCCAGACCCCAGCACATAGCTTGGCGCCCACGTCACCTCCGCGATAACTGCAACAATCGGGGCGTATAAGGCCGCAACCCCCGCATCAACCAGCCGCAATTGCCGGTTGCGCGCACTTCGCCATGCAAACGCCAGACTTACTGCCAGCCCACCGAACAGCAAAACCGCCATGATGGGTGATGCAAAATCCAGTTCAGGGCGACGAACATCCGCCAGCCACGCGTTATAGATGTAGCCCATATTCACGGCCTCGAACCCGATAATACCAAGCCCGATGACCGCCGGAAGATACGCCATTTCGCGCAAAGCAACGGCTTTTTCCATCCATACGATTGTGCCTATCAACAGAACCGTAATAGCGCCAAGCGTAAGCCAGAAGGTTGACAGCTCGATTAGGTAAACCATGCCAATGAAGCCCGATGAGGCAATGATCGCGCCAACCGCCAAACGGGTCGGGAACTCGGAATGCTTACACTCGGCCTTTGCTGCACGCCTCGATTTGCTGCGCCAATCCAGATTGAAAACACGTGGGCCTGAATGGTTCGGCATCAGATTGCGGATCGGAATAGTCACCGAAAGCACCACGGCGATCAGTGCGAACGCGATAAAATACAGCTCGAATCCGTTGGCCATATACAACACCCAAGCCGCCAGATATGCCCCGATCAACCCCAGCGTGGACAACCAAGCCCAGCGTTTGATCGTATCAATCGTTAAGGCCACCGCCGCAATGCCGGCGAAATAGAACTGAAGAAACTGGCTGCTGTCGCTGTCGCCACCCACTAAAAACGGTGCGGCCAGCGCGCCAAATACGCCGACGATTGCCAACAACGGGCCATAGAACCAGCCCAGAACCACGGCCAAAACGCCCGTTAATCCCAACCCGATAAACGCCATTTCCGGCCCGATTAGGCCATACATCATCCGCCCCGAAAGGACGCCTGCGAACAACGCAACCAGCCCTGCGCCCGCGAAGACGGAGGGCAGCAACGCGAAAGATCCATCCTCGTCATTGCCAAGTTTCCGGCGCACAAATTCGCCAGCACCGACCAGAACTATCCCTAAGAGTATCGCCGCTATAACGCGCAGCGCAGGGCTAAGCAGACCGCTTTCAACGCCGTATTGCACTAGGAAAACGCCGGCCAACGCCAGTGACGCCGCCGCCACTGCGAAGAACCAGTTTTTCTGCATCCAAGCGACAACTTTTTCGCCAAACTCCGGTTTGAAAACAAAAGCTTTGCGCGGCTCTTTCGGCTTCGGTACTGGCGAAACCTGTTTGGGTTCGTCATGAATTTTAGCGGCCACAGGAGGCGCGGTTTTTTGTTCTGGCGGGGTCCACGGCTTAGGCGTCGCTTGCACTTCAGACGCACCGCTCAAGCCTTCAACGCGACGCTCCAACGCCGCGATCTGGTTTTTCATATTATATGTGCGGAAAAGTAAAAAAATCGGCAAAACAAATGCAACAGCAGCGGCTACCAGCCCCAAAACGACAAATTCCATAATAAAACCCCTAAATTCAATCACGCAAAGCTATCGTTTAACGGGAAATTAAGCAATCCTGCTCATTTGAACATACCCGCTAACGCGCGTTTCAAAATGCCGGAAACCCCGGGGCGTTTCAGGGCGGTAAAGGGCATGGGGCGGCACACCTCCATCGCAGCTAGGCCAACCCTTGCGGTTAACGCACCGTTAACAACCCCCTCGCCGAACTTGCGCGAGACTTTGGACAACGCCCCGCCCCCCGCGACAGAACTGATCATATCATCGCCAATCGCCACCGCACCTGTCGCCAGAAGATGCGTGGCAACCGCGCGCAACAACCGCCATGATCCCAGCGTTCCGGCACGGCCACCGTAAACCTCGGCAATGCGGCGCACCATGCGCACGTTGGTGGTTAGCGCCACCAGAACATCAACCATCGCCAGCGGAATAAGTGCCGTCGCCGCCGCAACATTGCGCGTCGCGGTCTGAACCTCAAGCACGGCCATTTGATCCAGTGGCGCCATCAATTGGCGTTCGGTCAACTCGATAAGGTCCGGCCCGTCAAAAATGGTATCTTGATGCGTGGCCACGGTCTGGCGCGCCCAGCGCAATTCCTCGCGCGAGGCATAAAAACCGTCAAGTTTTTTGGTGATCTTCTGCGCCCGTGGCAAGGTGCCATCACCCAAGGCATCGGCCACCTCGTCGCGCAGGGCGTCAACCTTCGACAACCGAACGAAAGCCACAAACTCGCGCAACAGCACGATCAACAGCACCAGCACAACCAACCCCGTAAGGCCAAGTGCGAGCTGCCCAAGGTACGCATTTCGCGCTAACAAACCGTTAACGAAATCCCACACCGCGACCGAGACCATCATCCCGATCAACGCCACAATTCCACCCCAGAACAACCGCCCAAGCCAGCCGGATTTACGCGTGGCAATCCGTGTTACCTGTTGCATTGCGCGCCCTTCCAGTTCCGGCACGGGCAACGCGTCTTGCGGGGTTTCGGCGTCTGGCAAATCAGTGTCAAACATCACTGGACCACGCCGAATTTTGGTTTCTTCATTCATAGGCGGTCTCCGATCAGGAATTGCGCGGCTTTATCCAGCCGGATATGCGGCAGCCCATCCCCCGGTTTGCGGGTTAAAACGGGGGGCGCGAAACGCATGACATCAAAATCATCATCCAGCCACGCGACCGCACCCTGCCGTGCCGGTGTTAACAAATGCGCCGGATCACTTGGCAAATCGCCTGCGTGCATCGCCGCGACTTTGCCGGTTTCCAACAACGTGCCACGCACCAAATCAAGGGGCTGGCCTTCATGCGTCACCGTCTGCTCCACGGTCGCGCGCAAACTGGCAATCGACATGGCTGCCGTTTTCGCCCCCTTGAAATCCGCACGATCCTTGGCGTCGCGCAACATGGCCTGCATAATCGCCGTTAACTGCGGGTGCTGTGTATGATGCAAATGGTCGGCCTTGGTTGCGACAAACAGGATTTTTTCAACCCGTTTACGCAGGATTTTCGACAGCCACGTGTTCTTACCGGGCCGAAAGCTGGTCAGGATTTCGCCCATCGCACTGCGCAAATCCTCCACCGCTTGGGGGCCGGCGTGAATTGCGCCCAATGTATCGACCAGCACGATCTGGCGGTCAATTTTGGCGAAATGATCGCGGAAAAAGGGTTTTACGACTTTACGTTTATACGCCTCAAAACGACGTTCAAATTCAGCGTACAGCATTTTGGAACGGGGTTTTTCAGGCCGCGTTAGCGGGCAAAAAGTTAACACAGGCGAGCCTTCCAGATCACCAGGCAATAAGAAACGACCAGGGGCGCAGGCGGAAAATCCGGCCTCGCGGCTGGCGGATAGATATTGCGTAAACCCTGCCGCCAAATCTTGCGCCTTGGGTTCGTCAAGTTCCGCCGTCGGGTCACTGCGATCGAGTTGTGCAAGCCAACCTTCGGCCAACGATGCACGCCCTTTTGATCGGGCCAGTTCAAGCGCTTGGTCTGACCATTCAGCGTAAGTTTGGTTCAGCAGCGGTAAGTCCAGCAACCATTCGCCGGGGTAATCGACGATATCAATATGCACCGTTTTCAGGCCCCGCATGCCAGCCATCATGCCGCGCGGTTGCACCTTTAATGACAGGCGTAACTGGCTGATCGCCCGTGTGGAATTCGGCCAATGCGGTTCTGCCCCCGTCAACGCTGCAAGGTGGGTTTCATAGGCAAATCGCGGCACGGTATCGTCAGGCTGCGGTTGCAAAAATGCCGAAACGATCCGCCCTTCCGAGGCCGCCAGCAATTGCGGCATCCGCCCCCGATCCAGCAAATTCGCCACCAGTGATGTGATAAACACCGTCTTTCCGGCGCGTGACAGACCGGTAACACCGACGCGGATAACGGGTTGGAACACCTCGACCATGCCGTCGGAGGCATCCTCCACTGCGCGCGCGATCGTGTCTGTGATACTGCCAATTCCCATCGAGGCCTCTCGAAATTTCCGTTAGCTTTCATATAGTCAGCAGTTTGCATAATTACAGGGTCTCTTGGCAAACCCTGTTTTTCAGGGTACGCGGGGGCATGCCCAGATATGCGTTAAAAATCGAATATGACGGCCTGCCGTTTCGCGGTTGGCAAAAACAGCCAAATGTACCGTCGGTGCAGGGCTGTATCGAGGCCGCGTTGCGTGTTCTTGAACCCSAATGCGAAGGCATTCARGGKGCGGGGCGCACGGATACGGGCGTACATGCGACGGGGCAAGTTGCGCATGTGGATWTGGCRGSGGAGTGGGACCCGTTCCGCCTTTCCCAAGCGTTAAACTTTCATATGAAGCCGCAGCCCGTCGCGATTGTTGATGCSGCRMGGGTWTCSGATGAYTTYCACGCSCGRTTTTCCGCGGTTGAGCGGCGCTATCTGTTTCGCATGGTTCAACGCCGCGCCCCGATGACGTTTGATGAAGGGTCGRTTTGGCGGGTSAACCATCCGATTGATCCGGTCARGATGCAGGAAGGGGCKRATTAYCTGYTGGGMAARCATGATTTCACCACCTTCCGTTCCTCCATCTGCCAAGGGTTAACRCCYGTTAAGACGTTGGATGAATTGCGGATCGAAACGCTGGAATATTCCGGCGGGGTTGAATACCGCTTCCACGTTCGCGCCCGCAGTTTCCTGCACAACCAAGTACGCAGTTTTGTCGGCACATTAGAACGTGTCGGCGCAGGTGCTTGGGTGCCTGAACGTGTGAAACACGCGTTGGAAGCCATGGATCGTGCAGAATGTGGGCCTGTTTGCCCGCCTCATGGCCTGTATTTGGCGGCGGTCACTTACCCAGAAAATCCCTTCGCTTAACCGAAGATAAAATCATCCTGCGTGAACATGTCGATCGTCAACGACGTGGCATCCATGGTGGTAAGAACCAGTTGGTCATCGCCGTATGCCAGCATCGCGCCATCCGCCGTCGGGGTGAAGGTAATGTCTTGGTAATAATACAGCATTGCAGCGTCGCGTAGGTCGATCTTATCAACGCCAATTTCATAATCCATGATGTAGTCTTTGCGCCCGTCTGCAACGAATTCAAACACATCCGCCCCCGCACCGCCCCATAGTTTATCGTTTCCGCGCCCGTCAATCAGGCGGTCATCGCCACCCATTCCACGCAGCTCGTCATTACGACCATGGCCGAAAATCGTGTCGCTTTGCGCCGTGCCTGTCAGAATATCAACAACCGCCCCGCCACGAATAATGTTGGAGCCGTTCGGAATATTCATGGAAAACTGCGTGAAACCTTGATCTGTCGCACTACTGACGAAAATATTCACGGTGCTGCCGATCACTGTTGCCTCGATATCCGTGACATTTTGCAAGGTCATATCGGCTGTGTCTGCCACGGTTGCCAAAATATCCAGTTGGCCTTTATAGGTGACCTCGAACAAGGTGATCCCGTCATCTGCCCCGCCCGCCAGCAAGAAATATCTGCCGTCAGCCTCGAACACCTCCAGCGCCGAAACGCCTGCGAAACGGGTGTCGTTTGTGTCCACCAATCGGTCCACCAATTTCATCGTGCCCCATTCCGAAACGCGCATCACCAGCAAGCTGTCGGTTCCAGCCGAGGCCACAATCACAAAAGCCCGCGCGCCCACATCAACCGCAGCCATCGCCGTGATGCCGCTGAACCCGATGTCCGGCGCCGCGACCGTATCCAGCAGGTTTAACGCGCCACCCACCCCGATTTCAAAGCTGTGAAAACCTGCGTCCAATGCGGAGGCGACGAAAACGAATGTTTTGCCATGCAGCACGCCCGATTCAATCGCGCTGACATCGCCCAGATACATGCCAATCGTATCGTTTTGCAGGAACGGGTTCGACAACGCCCCACCCGCTTGCAGATCAAACCGGAAGAAACCGCCCTGCCCCCAGATGGAGCCGTAGAGATAGCTGTTCCCGCCGGCCTCCACCACCGTCGCAATTTCCCATTTCGCATAGGTTGACGCCGCATCCACATAGGTGTTCGCCACCGCAAACCCGCCATCCGCACCGATTTCATAGATGGTTTGGTTATCGTCCGCTTTGCCCGTGGGCAACAGGTACGTCGAAGCGCCAATGGTAAAAACGCTTAGGTCCGAGACCGCCTCGGTTCCCGAAGACGTTGACCACAGCACATCATCACTGGCCACCAGCGACCCGTCGTTAAGGATTTCATAACTGCTTAACCCTGCATCGGCCGCGCCTGCGGCCAGCAGATAGTTACGCCCCGAAATCGAGACCGTTTCCATATCCGACAGCCCGAGCAGTTGCCGTTCGGGCGAATCGAATTCCGCCCTCAAAAATTGAAGTTCTACCCACATAAGACCCCTCCTACTGGTAGCAGTAGGATGATCCACACAGGTTAATCGAATCTAAACTTCAAACACCAATCTACAATCAATTTGAGACAGATTCGAAATTCCACAGCTTCTCTATTTCAAAAATACTCAAACCCCGTAAGCCGAGCCAGCGTTAGGTGTTGAACAAGAAGTGCATCACATCGCCGTCTTTGACGATATAAGTCTTACCTTCAGACCGCATCTTGCCAGCTTCCTTGGCACCTTGCTCGCCATCGAATTCGATGAAATCATCGTAAGCGATGGTTTCTGCGCGGATGAACCCGCGTTCAAAATCGCCGTGAATTACGCCTGCCGCTTGCGGGGCCGATGTGCCTTCATGGATGGTCCAGGCGCGAGCCTCTTTGGGGCCAACGGTGAAGTAGGTTTGCAGGTGCAACAGGCCGTAACCTGCTTTGATCAGGCGATCCAAACCGGCTTCTTGCAAGCCCATTTCCTCTAGAAACATTTCCGCTTCTTCAGGTTCAAGCTGGCTGATTTCTTCTTCAATCGCGGCGGAAATAACCACTGCCGCAGCCCCTTGTTCCGCCGCCATTTTCGCGACAGCCGCCGAATGGGCGTTACCTTCAGCGGCGTTTTCTTCTTCGACGTTACAGACAAACAGAACCGCCTTGGAGGTCAGCAGTTGCAGTCCCTCCCAAGTCTTGCGATCATCTTCGTCAATTGCAATCGTGCGCGCAGGTTTGCCGTCTTCCAGCGCTGCCTTGGCCGCATTCAACAGGCGTTCTTGATCTATGGCTTCCTTGTCGCCACCACGCACTTTGCGCACAATGTTAACCATGCGTTTTTCGATGCTTTCCAGATCGGCCAGCATCAATTCAGTTTCAATCGTTTCTGCATCTTCAACCGGATTAACGCGGCCATCGACATGGGTTACGTCATCGTCTTCAAAACAGCGCAACACGTGGGCAATCGCGTCACATTCGCGGATAGTCGCAAGGAACTTGTTCCCCAGCCCTTCGCCTTTGGATGCGCCTTTCACAAGGCCCGCGATATCCACAAACGTCATCTGCGCTGGCAAAATCTGTTTGGAGCCAGCAATCGCAGCCAATTTGTCCAACCGCGCATCTGGAACGGCAACCACGCCGGTGTTCGGTTCAATCGTACAGAACGGGAAATTCGCCGCCTGCGCCGCTGCCGTTTTGGTCAGCGCGTTAAAGAGTGTCGATTTGCCCACGTTGGGCATGCCCACGATACCGGTCTTGAAGCCCATAACAGCCCTCGTTTAAGAAATACGTTTGCGGGGCTTCTAGGGCGACACGGCGAAAGGATCAAGGTTATTTGCGGCGGCCTCATAATTGCCCTATGTATAAAAGTATATCGGAGGCCCGCAGCATGAACTTTACCCCTTACCTGACATTTAACAATAATTGTGCCGAGGCGATGGCCTTTTATGCCAATGTATTTGGTGGTGAAGTGACCGCCATGCAGACGTTCGGCAAATCTGCGTTGGCCGTTAACCTGCCCGCTGAAATGCATGATCTGGTAATGCATGCCTCCTTGCGCATCGGGGACCAGGTTATCATGGCGTCCGACGATCCATCGGGCAATTACACCCCGCCCCGTGGCATTCAGGTTCAGACCGGTTTGCCGGATTTCACCACCGCCCAACGCGTTTTTGACGCTTTAGCCATGGGTGGCGAGGTGAAAATGCCGTTCGAGGCAACCCCCGTAACTTCCGGCTTTGGCATGGTGCGCGACCGTTTCGGTATTCCGTGGATGGTTAACTGCGACGCCCCGATTTAAATTTTTCGGGTGGCTCCGGTAATCCGCACGGCTGACCCCGCCCCTTCCATTGCCACAACGTGCAGCAAGGATGGCGCGCCCATATCTGCCCCCTGATAAATATCAAACGGCGTACCTGAATGCCCCGCATCACGAAGATATCCGGCCAGCGCGGCAGCGGCGGCCCCTGTGGCAGGGTCTTCATATACGCCGTGGCCGGCGAAGGGGTTGCGGCTGTGAACTGTGCCGTCTGAATCCCGCCAAATCAGGTTGATCGTTACCAATCCGAATTCCTGCATCAACTTCGCGCCTACATCAAAATCATAAGACATACCTTGCAACAACGCGTGGGTTTTAAGGGGGATTAGCAGGTGTTCCGCACCACCGTTTACGCGTGTAATTTCAAGGTTCGAGTCGATGTCGTCCATGTCCCAACCGAACAAATCCAGCGCGCGGACCACCAAATCTTTATCCGCTGTGCGATAACCCGTGCGGGGGGATTGCAGTGTGGCGGACCATTCGTCGCCGTTCGGCATCGCCTCGACGCTGACGTCTGTGTCGTTCAAAATCAACGGGTAAACGCCCGCCCCGTTCGCCGCGCCGAGGGCCGCACCAAGGGCAATCGTTGCGTGGCCGCAAAACGGAACTTCGGCCTGCGGTGCGAAATATCGGGTGCGAAAACCATTGCCTTGTGGCGCGGCAAATACCGTTTCGGAATACCCGACATCGGCAGCAACGGCTTGCATGATTGCGGCATCGGGCAATTCATCAAGCAACACCACGCCTGCCGGATTGCCACCCTGCCCGTTTAGTGCAAATGCCGATATGCGTTGAATATCCATCATGCTCCCCTTTGCTGTATCTTTCTACAACACTTAAGTATGCCATGCGCCGATTCAAAATGACTATTTGTGATGAAACCCATCACGGCCCATCGGCAAATCCCACAATCCGATTGATTTTTTCGCGCCCATCGCGCAAACCGTATCCAAACCGGAAGGGATACGACATGACACGCATAGACACCAAATTTGCAGCCCTTAAAGCCGAAGGAAAATCCGCCTTCGTTTCGTTCATTATGGCCGGTGATCCGGACTATGACGCCTGCCTTGAAATCGTGCGCGGCCTTCCCGCAGCGGGTGTCGATGTGATCGAACTGGGCATGCCCTTCACCGACCCGATGGCCGACGGCATCGCCATCCAGTTGGCAGGCCAACGCGCGTTGGCGGCGGGGATGACGGTAGACCGCACTTTGCAGATGGTTCGGGAGTTTCGCACAGGCGACAACACCACGCCCATCGTGCTGATGGGGTATTACAATCCGATCTATAACAAAGGTGTCGACAAGTTTCTGGTCGAGGCGAAAGAGGCCGGCGTTGACGGCCTGATCGTCGTCGACCTGCCCCCCGAAGAAGACGCGGAGCTGTGCATTCCGGCCCAAGCCGCCGGCATCAATTTCATCCGCCTGACCACGCCAACCACAGACGAAAAACGCCTGCCAACGGCGTTGAACAATTCGTCCGGCTTCATCTATTACGTTTCGGTTAACGGCACTACGGGCGCTGCCAGCGCCGAAGCCTCCATCGTTGCCCCCGAGGTTGCCCGCATCAAAGCCAGCACCGACCTGCCGGTTTGCGTCGGCTTCGGGATTAACACACCGGAAACCGCCCAAGCGATCGCAGGCATTGCAGACGGCGCGGTTGTGGGAACGGCAATTGTGAAACAGATCGCCGACGGGAAATCGACAGCGGAAGTGTTAGCGTTTGTTAAGACATTGGCTGATGGGGCGCATCGAGGTTGATTGGGTTAGGGTGGGTGATCTCAAAAAGAAACACCTCTTCTCCGCAGTTCGGTTTTAGCAATTGCCAAGGCGTCAAGCTCATCGGGGTTTCTGACAATTTTCATTAGAGACGTGTCTGTCATGTGCGGATATAGCAACCGATTCCATCTATTCGAGAATGGAACCGGATTTCTCGCGTTGTTCAACACATTGCGCGCTCTTTGAACCGACAGTGGGTGGGTTCCTCCAACCGATATTATGTAGTCTGCCTCTGCGCTAGAGTCTCGAAGTTTAAAATATTCAACATACTCTTGTAATAGTGTCGGCGACCCAGTCTTTAAAAGTAGGTAGGTTGCAAATTCATCTACCGTTTCTTCATTCGCGTAATTGGGCAGCCCCCAAAGGTTTAGAAGTGAATGGCCAGTCTCATGAAATAAAATTCCAATTAATGCACCCGTAGAGCGGTTTTTTAATGCTTCAAATACAAATTCCGAACAAAGCGTAATATTTCCATTCGAAGTTTGAGAAAACGCATTTACTGTTCCGCAGGGAACAACAGAGATATCAAAATCTGGAACAATATAGTTCTCCGGGATGAACTCACTGAACTCCGTTAACAACTGTGTCAATGCCTGCCTGAGTTTTATATCAATAATATTCGGAGCATTTACCGATATTCGATAGTGTTTGGTTTCAAGAAGGCTAAATCTATTGTCGGCCACCAAGAAATATCGACCCGGTCGAGGTGCCTGAACCGAAAACTCAATATTGCCTCGACCACGGTTAATTCCTCTGCATTTGTTTTTTTGCTTTTGCTGCATTAGCTGGAAGCCTTTTGACGAACAAACCCATATCGACCCATCGTCGAAAGTTGCGTTTAATACGCGGGCATTCACCGTAATATTTCCGGACGTAGGGATATCAAATGGATATCCTACGAAACTACCCGCCTTCACAGAAACCTCCAAATTATCAAAAGCTAGGTTTTGGAATTTTTCGGTACTCACAATAACACCAGCGACGGATGTGTTAAACGACAACACCAGAAATAAAAGGCAGGATAAAGCGGATTTCAAATTCTGTTTTCCTTATTATTATGTATATTATAAGCGCACCATTCCACCATCACCCCAACGCACCAACTTCCGTCAGCTTCGCTTCCAATCCGTCGTAATCCTGCCCGTCGAACCAATGCACCTGCCAACCGCAGGCCTCGGCAGCCTCAATGTTGTCTTGGCGATCATCAATCAACAGCATCTCGTCTGGTTCTACGGACAGTTCATCCGATACCATGTCAAAGAACGCCTCGTCCGGTTTGGCGACGCCCATCAGACCGGAGGCGAATATGCGGTCCATGCGGTCGGCAAAGCCCAGATCCTCGGCGATAAACTGGGTGCGCATGGGTTCGTTATTTGTGCCCATCACGTTGCGCAGATTGGAGCGTTTGGAAGCCGCCAGCCAGTTCAGGATTTTGTCATCCAGCTTGTAATCGGTTTGAAACCAGAATTCCAAAATTTGGCGAAGATCACCGTGATATCCGACCGTTCCGGCCCAATCCGCCACCGCGTCCATCAGGTTCATYTGGCCSACAAKRATTTCAGSGAATTTRTCGTTRAAGATCATCTCTTGGAAAATATCACCGGAATGGCCAAACTCGTCCTCGAAACCATCAATCCAGACGRCSYGACCATCAACSGTATTSCGGTTCAGAACCCCGTCAAAATCCCARACRATGGTATCMACTGTGCTTACGTTAAACATTTYTTRCCCYGACRTTWCGATTTGSGTCGGRATAGCATCCGGCTTGCACRTTGACAATCCRCGCCTGTCAGKCAAAATTCGCTTTAGTCRCAGAAGWTGAAGTGTTATTGGTCAAAAAAANCCGACCAATTCTTGCTTATAAGGGTACGTCATGCCGATCATCACCTCCATCGCAGACCTTAAAAAACTKGCCAAACGGCGRGTTCCGAAAATGTTYTATGARTACGCCGAAAGCGGTTCGTGGAGCGAACAGACGTTCCGCGAGAACACCTCGGATTTCGCGGAAATYCACCTGCGCCAGAAGGTGGCGGTGGATATGACGGACCGCWCRACCGCMAGYACGATGGTTGGGCAAGATGTGGCGATGCCCGTGGCGCTRGCCCCKATCGGYCTGTGCGGCATGCAATCGGCGGACGGCGAGATTAARGCGGCAAGGGCAGCCGAGGCCTTCGGGGTGCCGTTCATCCTYTCCACCATGTCCATTTGTTCGATCGAGGATGTGAAGGCYGCSACGACCAAGCCGTTCTGGTTCCAGCTTTATGTSATGAAGGACCACGACTTTATCAACGACCTGATCGACCGCGCCAAAGCGGCGGGCTGTTCGGCACTGGTCCTGACACTCGATTTGCAACTTTTGGGGCAGAGGCACAACGACATTCGCAACGGACTGGGCGCGCCGCCTAAGCTGACGCTGAAGAACATCCTCAACATGGCCACCAAACCGCGTTGGGCGTTGGGGATGCTGGGCACAAAAAAGCACGAGCTGCGCAACATCGTCGGGCATGTGAAAAACGTCGATAATATGGGCACTTTGTCGGAATGGACCGGCGCGCAGTTCGAACAAAAGCTGACATGGGATCATGTGGCATGGATCAAGGATCGCTGGGGCGGGCCGCTGATCATCAAGGGTATTCTAGATGTCGAGGACGCCAAACTGGCCGTTGCATCTGGCGCCGACGCGATTGTGGTATCCAACCACGGCGGGCGGCAGTTGGACGGCGCAATGTCGGCCATCCGTATGCTGCCGGATATTATTGACGCTGTGGGGGATGACATCGAAGTGCATTTCGACAGCGGTATCCGGTCTGGCCAAGACGTCCTCAAGGCGTTGGCGATGGGGGCCAAGGGCGTCTACATCGGGCGGGCCTATGTCTATGGCCTGGGCGCAATGGGGCAAGCTGGAGTGACCAAGGCGCTTGAGATCATCCACATGGAACTAGACAAAACCATGGCCCTTTGCGGGCGGCGAAAGGCGACGGAGCTGGATCGGGAGAACTTGTTGATACCGGAAGATTTTCGCGGGCGGTTTGAGAAATCCTAGTTAAATCCCAATTGCTCCACTTCTCACCAATTTATTGCCCTTTATCCTAATCCAAATACTGTACAGGTTGACCTTGCCGAATAATCACCAACGCCCCTTGGTGTTCCAATGCTTGATAATCGAATGATTCACTAAGATCGAACCACACACCGCGCCTATATGCGATAACACTGGCATCCGATGAAGCTTCCATGCTCCGCGCAATCTGGACTCCATCTGGCGCGTCCATAAGGTACTTGATGGTTCCATTTTCGAGCACAAAAAACTTCTCGCCGTCGCTCTCGCCGTATCCGTAAGGAATGAGTTGCGTCGCAACAATATAGCGTCCAACACCCAACTTATCGGCTGCGTGAATATCCCTTTGATCAATTGATTCCGAAGCGTCCTGATCGTCCGTTACAATCACAATCGACTCGTCCGTAACCGAATAGATTCGATTGTTAAGCTCGCGCACCCATCCTGTGAGGCTAGGAAGTTCCTGCATAGCTTCATGTAGTTCTATCATCCTGGGATCGGTTGATCTTTTACGTCTCGCCAATCCCAGCCCGTCAATCGGATCAAAATGGGACTTGGCACCAGACACAAATGTCAGTGGGCTGGAGCCAACATCCAACAGCTTATCAATTCTAAAGGACACTTCGGGAGGATTTAAAAATCTTCTGCCGTTTACCTCAGAAATCGCTTTATCAATTGGAAATACAATTTCCAGTTTTTCGTCTTTTGAAACGGTAACGACCAGAGAATCTCCAATTGATCTGCTGTTCGAATAAGATCCGGTGTTTTCTCTCAGCACATAGTATATCTGCCCATTGTCAGCGTATGCCGGATCAGATTGGTAGAAATCAGGCTGGGCAGGGCTAATACGTTCGATTGAATCATCTTGCAGATCAATTTCGTAGACATTGGAAATATCACCGTCAGGGCATAACGTGTTTTCAACACAGTATCCGGATATAGCAATGTGGCTTTCATCAGGCGAAAACGCCGGAGACATCCAGACATACCCTTTCGGTAAATCGAGCGTTCTGAAGTCGGTAAAGCTTACGTCTCGTGATAATAGCACCTGAGGATTAACGCCGGTACGGTCGTCCATTAACGCAATAACGAGCATTGTTCCGTCGGCGCTAAGATCATACCCTCGAATAACACGGCTAGAAAAATAACCTTCTTGCGCTGAAACAGGTAGGGCGGAACAGCCCAAGGCCAGCAGCAATATAGCTTTAAGGGAAACATCCAAACGTGATTTCATTTCCAATGTTTCCGCACAATATAAATCCTTAGTCTTGACATGTTCGGCACTACCTTATTGGTTGTATTGCAAATTACAACACACTAACGGGTCGAACTAATTCTCCTGAAACCTGACTATCGGAGCTTAAGCACCGAATCCCCTTCACTTCCCCACCAAAACCTCCTATACGGCCAACTTCGTTCGGCGCTTACACCCTTGGAGGATCGCCGGTATTTAATTTTAGGAGAATTCCCAATGGCTGAGAATGTAACTCTCGCAGCTTCGGTACGCGCAGGAACTGGCAAGGGGGCCGCCCGCGCAGCACGCCGTGAAAACCTAGTGCCCGGAGTAGTATATGGTGGCGGCGAAGAGCCCGTCGCGATCACAGTTAAGTTCAACGAACTTTTCAAAATGCTCAAAGCAGGTGGCTTCATGTCCACCCTTCTGACGCTCGTCATTGACGGCAAAGAGCAACGCGTGATCTGTCGTGGCGTCCAGCGCGACGTCGTTAAAGACCTGCCCCGTCACGTAGACTTCCTGCGTTTGTCCGGCAAATCCCGTATCAACCTTCAGATCCCCGTGCATTTCCTTAACGAGGAAACATCCGTTGGTATGAAAGCTGGTGGTACGCTGGTTGTCGTTCGTAACGATGTTGAGCTTAAGGTTACGGCGAACAACATTCCTGAATTCCTTGAAGTGGATCTGGAAAACGTTGAAATGGGTGAMACCATCCAYATGTCCGACATCACRTTGCCCGAAGGTTCGCGCCCGATGATTACGGATCGTGACTTCGTGATCGCCAGCATCGCAGCCCCACGTGGCGCTGAAGAAGAGGTCGAGGATGAAGATGGAACAGCAGTCGACGCCGTAGAAGTTGTCGGTGAAGACGCAGAGGGCGGCGAGGAGTAATTCCCACCCCCAAATCTTTATGCTAAAGAATACGCGCTGCCCTCGGGTGGCGCGTTTTTCGTTTAAGGAACTACTATGAAACTTTTCGTTGGCCTCGGGAAYCCCGGTTCAAAATATGCGGGCAAYCGGCATAACATCGGGTTTATGGCGTTGGACCAGATTGCCTCCGACCACGGCTTCGCCCCTTGGCGCAAAAAGTTTCAGGGGCAATTGTCCGAGGGACGTTTGGGGCGTGAAAAAGTCATGCTGCTGAAACCCGAAACCTTCATGAACCTGTCAGGCCAGTCAGTTGGGGAGGCAATGCGGTTCTTTAAGCTGGAACCTGCGGACATCACCGTTTTTCATGATGAATTGGACTTGGCCCCCGGTAAATGCCGCGTGAAAACGGGGGGCGGACATGCGGGGCATAACGGCTTGCGTTCGATTCATCAGCACATCGGGCCTGAATATCAGCGCGTGCGGCTTGGTATCGGGCATCCCGGGCATAAAGACCGCGTCGCGGCTTATGTGCTGCACGATTTCGCCAAGGCGGACGCCGAATGGCTGGACGATGTGTTGCGCGGAATCGGCGATGGTGCGCCCCATTTGGCGGATGGTGACGCCGCGCGTTTTATGAATGCGGTGGCCTTGAGGGTTGTACCAGCACGGCCTGCAAGCGTTCCGAAGTCCAAGCCAGCGTCTGCACCTGTTAAAGCGGAGGATACCCGCTCGGCCTTGCAAAAGTTGAAGGACAAGTTTGGATGATCCAACTGGCCGATGCAGATAGATTCTGGCAAGCCGTCGATAAAGCCATGCGGGCGCACTCTGATCACATCATCGGGTGGATGAAATCGCCGCCGCAAACCAACGAAATCCGGCGGTCTAACGCGTTAATTCCGGGATTTCATCTGATTGCCAAGAAAACAGACTTGCCGCTAGTGATGTCGGAAATCGGGGCAAGTACGGGATTGAACCTGAACTGGGATCTGTTCGCGATGGAAATTGACGGGCCGGTTTGGGCGCCGGATGACGCGCGCGTGCGCCTTGCACCGGAATGGCGCGGGCCGCTGCCCCCGATGGCCGATATCAAAGTTCTGGACCGCGAAGGGTGCGATATAAAACCGCTAAATCCGAACGATGCGGCTGATCGGTTGCGCGCAGAACCTGATAACCGTGGCGAGGGGGCGGCGATTACGCTAAGCTTGTGGCCCGGCGGAGAGGCCCGCAACCTTGGTCGCATGGATTTTCACGGGCGATGGATCGAATGGTTTTGAACCTTCCCAGCCTGTGCCGTGATTGCCTGACCACCTTTGAAGGCGGCGCGCGATGCCCTGAATGCGGCTCGCCGCGTATCGTTAGTCACCCTGAATTGTTTGAGCTATCAATCGCCCATATGGATTGCGACGCGTTTTATGCCTCCGTCGAGAAACGCGATAACCCTGATTTGAAAGACAAGGCCGTGATCGTGGGCGGTGGCACGCGCGGCGTGGTTTCGACGTGTTGTTATATCGCGCGCATCAAAGGTGTGCGGTCTGCCATGCCAATGTTTCAGGCGAAAAAGCTGTGCCCAGAGGCCGTGGTCGTACCCGGCCGGATGTCCGTTTATGTTGAGGTTAGCCGTGCCATTCGCGCCATGATGCAAGAGCTGACGCCGGTGATCGAACCGCTGTCGCTGGACGAGGCATTTCTGGATTTAACCGGAACCGAACGCCTGTACGCCGCGCCTCCCGTGGTGCAAATGGCGCGCCTTGTGCAACGGATGGAAGAAGAATTGGGGATTTCCGGCTCTGTCGGGTTATCGCACAATAAATTCTTGGCCAAGATAGCCTCGGATCTGGATAAACCGCGCGGGATGTCGGTGATTGGCAAGGCCGAGACGTTTGGTTTTCTGCAAAAGCAGAAGGTCGGGATTATCTGGGGTGTTGGCGCAGCCATGCGCCAGACGCTGGAGCGCGACGGGATCAGGACGATTGCCGATATCACGCGCCGCGACCGTAAGGACCTGTCGGAACGGTTCGGCAGCATGGGCGAACGCCTGTACCATCTGGCGCGCGGCGAGGATCGTCGGCGCATTTCCAACCGCGCRCCTGTRAAAAGYATTTCCAAGGAAACCACGTTTAACAAAGACACAACCAACGCGAAAATTCTGGACGGGCARTTGTGGCGMYTGACSGARCARGTGGCGGATCGCGCCAAAGCGCGGGACATGGCGGGCCAGATCGTGACGTTGAARTTGAAGACCGCRAARTTCCGGCAATTAACACGGCGCGTGACCCTAAGCGAGCCGACGCAACTGGCCGATGTAATCTATGAGACCGCGCGCCCCCTGCTGGAAAACGAGCTGCCAAACGGCCCGTTCAGGCTGATCGGAGTGGGTATCAGCGGGTTAACGGATGCAGAAGACGCCGGCTTTGCCGGAGATTTGCTGGATTTAAGCGCGCCCAAGCGGGCAGCGGTTGAACGGGCAACGGATAAAATCAGGGCAAAATATGGTACTTCTGCAATACTTAAGGGCCGCGGGTTGCAAAAATAACACAGATTCGCCAATAATGCGAATTATGCTGCGGCGCACAATTTACTTTGCTGCATTGCACGATTACATTCACCTCACACGATATGATTTTATCGTTGGCTTCCGAATAGGAAGTTATTTCCTCCCTGGACTTAGGGCCGCCACTTGAGCGGCCTTTTTTTTCGCCCGCTATTCAGCCGCAAGCGCGGTTGATGCGGGGCCGATCTTGGCCAACTGGCGGGTCACATCTGACAGCGTTTCAGCGATTTTATCAAAGGTTTCAGCGCGCTCAACGCGGGTCTCGTCCATGTAAAGGGCGCGGTTAATCTCGATTTGGAAGGCATGCACCCCTTTGGAGGGGCGGCCATAATGCTGGGTGATATATCCCCCCGAAAACGGGGCATTTCGTGCAACAACGAATCCGGCAGCGGCCAATATTTGTGTGGCCGCGTCCATGATCCAGCGATCACACGATGCCCCGAACCTATCGCCAAGAATGATGTCGGGCTGCTTGCCACGCACCAACGGGGCCGCCTTCAGCGATTTTTGCGGCATGGAGTGGCAGTCGATCAGTACTGCCATACCGTGGATGCCGCGCTGCATATCAATCAGATTGCGCAGACAGCTGTGATAAGGCGTGTAATAGCTGGCAATACGGTTCCGGGCCTCCGTCATCGGGATTTTGCCGGTTCGGATGACCTGCCCGTTCCCGACGATTCGCGGAATCACCCCCAGACCTGCGGCAATACGCGGGTTGGCAGGCGCGCGTATTGCCCCTTGCACGATGGCTGGGTCCAGCTCGGTTGCGCTGCGGTTAAGGTCGATGAAGGCGCGGGGTGCATGAGCGTACAACAGATGGGCGCCATGTTCGGGGGCATCTTTGAATAATTCGTTAACAAACGCATCTTCGGAACTGCGAATGGCCAGAGAATCAAGTTTCGTAGAGGCCATAAATTCAGCTGGATAAGCCGATCCGCTGTGAGGCGAATTGAAAACCACGCAGGAATGCGGGTTTTGCGGGGATTTAAGGGTGTAAATATCGCGCATCTTCAATATTTTCCTTCACGACCTGTTAAGACAACGATACCGCAGGCAGGTTCTTTGGAAAAGGCCTTGAACCCTATCGCGACTCCTTTTATAGAAACCCTCACGTGAGTGTTGCTTCGGCAGCACTTATTGCTTTTCGGGTGTATAGCTCAGCGGGAGAGCACTTCGTTGACATCGAAGGGGTCACTGGTTCGATCCCAGTTATACCCACCATTCCCCACCCGCGTGGGGATGGAGACCAAGATAAACCAGGCGCAATGACCGCGCCGCTGATAGGAGAGAGACTATGAAAGTCAAAAATTCGCTTCGCTCCCTTAAGGCGCGTCACCGCGATTGCCGCGTTGTTCGCCGTAAGGGCCGTGTTTACGTCATCAACAAGACGAACCCACGTTTCAAGGCACGTCAGGGCTGATACGCCTCGACAATTTGAATTCGAAAAAGCCGCGCCGGTTAGCGCGGCTTTTTTGTATGCATTATCCCCGCAGAAGCGCACGCACCGTGGCAGAATCGATGTAACCGGTTTGGTTAAGGCCGCGGTTCTTCTGGTATTTCTGAATCGCCCTGCGCGTGCGATCATCAAACCTGCCGTCCACAAGGCCGGGATTGAAGCCCGCGCTGTTCAAACGGTTCTCGATCAACAGACGGGTGGCCACATTCAGGTTAAGACGATCTTCTGCCGCTTTGGCAACACTGGCATCGTTTCGTCCGGCAGGGTCCAGCGCTTCGATCCGTTGCTTGGCCACAGTTGCGTAAATCCCTTCGGGAAAATCAACTAGGTAAGCGCGGTAACCGGCAGCCGTGTTAACAGCAATTGCAGTGGTCCACGCAGCACTGTCCTGACGGGTATGATCTTCGGCTTCATAAACCGCCAGACGTTCACGCGCTTCGTCCGCAAAAACACCTGCGGGATAGCGTTGCAGATACAATTCCAAATCGGCTTTGTTACCACTGGCGCCCGTCGCATTCCAGAAACGGCGATCGGCAGCTTCCTGAATTAAACGTTCGGTATCACCTTGTTGGTTCAACCGTGCGATTTGTGTGTTGGTCAGATATCCCGTTGCCTCGAACCCTTGGCTGCGCTGCCACGACGAAATTGCAGCGCGAGAACCACGGCCAAGGATACCGTCAACGCCGCGCGTATCAAACCCCAATAACGTCAGGTTACTCTGAATCACCCGACGTGCATCGCGGCTTAGGTGTAAGGCGGCTTCGATCTCTTTGGGTGTCGGCGCAACGATAACAGGCGTGGCATCCTCTAGGCGTGCGCGCGCGGCTTGTGCAAAAATTCCGTTCGGGAAGCGGCGCAGATATTCTTCAAGGTCGTCAGGATTGTTACTTTTGTCGGCAACGGCCCACAGCGTTTGTTCGGCCACGAAATCCACCCAGTTGCCGGGGGCGGATGTTTCCGACGGCGCAGACGGGCCACTTAGGCCACTGTCAGGCGAGACATACCCGGCAACATCCATACGAGACGGGTTGGCCAACAGTTCGGACATCGTGCGATTACTGCCCAGCAGATCATCGCTTAGCAAGTCTTCGATATCGCTCGCCTGCCCGCTTACCAGCAACACACCTTGCGGAATGGCGGCATCGCCAATGCCTAATTTCAGGCCGCTGTTACGGGCCGGATCAACATCACTGATCCCCACAAAAACGGAGGCATGACCGGGTTTCGCGCCAGCCATCGCCAAGAATGTATCCAGCGTCGGCGCGCCAAAGGCGGCATCCAACAAGGAACCACCCGCCATATCAACAGGCAGAACCCACGTCTGTTGACCGTCATTTACGATATTGCCGGACAGAACGATAACAAAATTATCAACCGCCTCGCTGATGCTGCTTGCGCGTTTGGTCAGTGCCAGCATCTGAAGGCGGGTAAGGTCAGAACCCTCGATCACCTCGAATCCCTGATCTTTGAAGGCTTGAACCAGACCAGCGTGCTTGCGCGATATTTTGCGTTGATCCGACAGGTTATCGTAATCACCATTGCTGATAATCAACGCGAGGTCGGCGGCTGAAACGCCCCCCGCCATAGCGGCCATTGAAAGGGTCAAGGCGGTTGCCAAATGTTTGAATCGAACTTGCATAATGTTTCCTCCGACAATCAATTTGTAGAAATGTTAACAGAGCGATTGTATTTTCACACCAAATTATACAGGCGAAGCAAAAAACAGGCAGTCCTTCGCCGAAAATAAAAAACCCGCCCCGAGGGAATCGGAGCGGGTCTGTGAACAGGTATTAAAAGCAGGCTTATACTTCGACGGAGCCTTCGACCTGACCGGCAGCGACAATTTCAATCTTGCGCGGCTTCAGGGCTTCGGGCACTTCGCGCACCAGATCAACGTGCAAAAGGCCGTTTTCAGTCGTTGCGCCAAGGGCGCGAACATGGTCTGCCAACTGGAAACGTTTTTCAAACGCGCGCGTGGCGATTCCACGGTGAAGGTAGTTTACTTCTTCTTCCTCCGTGACTTTCTTGCCAGAGATGACCAACTGGCCATCACGGGCTTCAATCGTCAGATCGGCGTCGGTGAAGCCGGCAACGGCGATCGAAATGCGGTACGCATCCTCGCCGATTTTTTCGATGTTATAAGGGGGGTAGCCGCTTTGGCTGGAATCCGTGGATTTCACGCTGTCCATAATGCTGGCCAGACGGTCAAAACCGACAGTGGAACGGTAAAGCGGGGATAGGTCATAAGTACGCATAATGCATCCTCCTAAAAGCGATGGTTAGTTTGGCCCTCCGATATGGACGAGCCGATTTACATTCACCGGACCCGTTAGTGGCATCCGGTAGCTGATACATATGCGCGGTTTTCAGCGTTTCAAGAGGGGTCGGGCGGAGGCAGTAAATCATCCTCGCCATCGTGATCAATATCAAGCTGTTTGGTAGCCCGCGCCCCGAGTTTCTTGAGGTCTTCGGCCTGCCAAACCAGATTACCACGCCCCGAAGTCAGCTTGCCAACGGCGGCCTCGTGGGTTTTCTGGACCGTGTTCAACTGCGTGCCGATCTTCTTCATATCTTCAACGAACCCGTCGAATTTATCGTATAACAGCCCTGCCCGTTTCGCGATTTCGATGGCGTTCTTGTTCCGCTTTTCGACCGACCACAGGTTTTCAACGGTTTTCAATGCCAGCATCAGATTGGTGGGCGAAGCGATCAGGACATTCTTTTCGGTCGCATAAAGGGCGAGGTCTTCGCGGGCGCGAACAGCCTCGGAAAATGCGCTCTCGATCGGCATGAACATGATGACATATTCGACCGTGCCATCATCAAGTTGGTGATATTTCTTGGCCGACAACGTATCGATATGGGTTTTAACGGATAGCACGTGCGCCTTCATGTCGATTTCCCGCGCGGCCTCGTTTTCGGCGTTGATGGATCGTTCATACGCCACCAGCGAGACCTTACTGTCGATCACCAGCTTGCGCCCGCCGGGCAGATTGACCACGACATCGGGGCGCAAGGATCGGCCTTCATCGTCGCGGTGGTGGGCTTGGGTTTCGTATTCTTCGCCTTCGCGCAGGCCACTGCGATCAAGGATTGAGGCGAGGATCATCTCCCCCCACGCGCCCTGTTTCTGGGTGTCGCCCTTCAAGGCTTGCGTCAGGTTGTGGGCTTCTTCGGACACCTCAAGGCTGCGCTTTGTTAGCGTTTCAATCTCGGTTTTCAAAGCAACGCGGTCTTTGTCAGCAGCTTTATGCACCTCGCGCAGTTCAATTTCAAAACGCCCGATATGTTCTTTCAGCGGCTTAAGAACCTGTGTCAGGTGATCCTCGTTCGCCTTCTTGAAGTCCGCCCCTTGGGATTTCATCACCTCGTTCGCCAATGCCGTGAATTGCGCTTTCAACGTACCGTCGGTTTCACGTTGATGCTCAACGGTTGCCTTCAAGCTGGCCACTTCTGCGCTGCGCTGGCCAAGCGTGTGGCGTGTATCCAAAAGATCATCGTGATCCGTCTGCCATTGTTCTTTCAGGGCCGTAAAGCGCACCATTTCTTCGCGCATTTCAGACAGGTTTTGCGCTTGTTCKSTYACCTTACCTTCAAGCGTTTCCACCTCGGCCTTCGCGTTCGCAAGACTGCCAGCGCGCCGCCAAATCAGCAAGCCTAAGATAAGCAGCCCCGCGACCACCAGTGCCATCAGCGCGGGGTCATTCTGAATTTGTGTCACGTAGTCAGCGATCATTTTGGGTGGTCCGTTGTTAGGTTTGACCAGACCTTACCGCATCGAACAAATGCTGAACAGAGGTTTTCACATGCCGGAACCTGTCGCCGCCCAAATGCGTGCCGCCGTACCAGCGGGTGACGACGACAATCGCATCCTCCATCCCCTCGCGGGCCAACATTTGCAGGATAATCATACCGGCCCCGCCCTCGCCATCATCGTTCTTGATTTCCGTGCCGTCAGCCAGTCGCGCGGCCCATGTGTTATGGGTGGCCTTGGCAAACTTCTTGGCCTTTTTCAGGCGCTTAAGGAAATCTTTGATGTCGGCGTCACTGGTCACCCGCCCCGCCGTTACCGCATATTTCGATCCACGATCCGAGACGACGCCCAACAACTGGATGAAATCCGGCAGCATCAGCCAAGCTTCGCAGGTTTCGGCCCGCCCGTGGCCCAGTCCAACAGCTCCACCGTATGGACCACGGGAATGCCTGTGCCCGAGCCGATTTGCATCATGCAACCGATATTCCCTGCGGAAATAATTTCAGGCTCAACCGCTTCCAGCGTCGCCACTTTGCGCGCCTTCAATTCACCGGATATTTCAGGTTGCATCAGGTTATATGTGCCGGCGGAACCACAACATAAATGCGGGTCTTCGGGTTCCAGAACCGTGAAGCCCGCCTGCGCCAACAAGCGTTTTGGCGCGAGTTTGATTTGCTGACCGTGTTGCAAGCTACAGGCGGCGTGATAGGCCACGCGGATGTCGCGCTTTTTGACCGTGTTCAGGCCAAGGTCGGCCATCACTTCGGTTATGTCTTTGGCCAACGCGGAGATCGTCGCGGCGTCACTCGCCATTGGGTCATTACGGAACATATGACCGTAATCTTTAACGGTCGTACCACAGCCAGAGGTGTTGATGATGACGGCATCCAGCCCCTCGCCGTTCACATGCGCCATCCAGCTGTTGATGTTCTTGGCGGCGGATTTATGGCTCTCGTCCGTTTTGCCCATGTGATGGGTCAACGCGCCGCAGCAGCCCTGCCCTTCAGGGATCACAACATCGCAACCGTGGCGGGTTAGCAGACGGATGGTGGCCTCGTTTATGTCCGTATCAAGGGCGCGTTGCGCGCAGCCCGTCATCAAAACCACACGCTTGCGGCGTGTTCCTTGTGCGGGAAAGACTTGCGGTTTGTCCATCAGACTGGGCGGCGGCATCGTGGCGGGTGCAAAATCAACCATGGATTTCAGCAATTTCGGTAGCGCAAATTTGAACGGCTTCGCCATCCATGCGCCATAAATCGCCAGCCGGAAACGGTTGGGATAGGGCAGGATTTTGGACAACACGAACCGCATGACACGGTCAAACAGCGGGCGTTTGTAATTGTCGTTAATGTATTCCCGCGCGTGGTCCACCAGATGCATATAATGCACCCCCGACGGACAGGTGGACATGCACGCAAGGCACGAAAGGCAGCGGTCCACGTGCAGCACGGTCTTGGCGTCCGGCGTGCGGTTGTTCTCCAACATGTCCTTGATCAGATAAATCCGGCCCCGTGGACTGTCGAGTTCATCGCCCAATATCTGGTACGTCGGACAGGTCGCGGTGCAAAATCCGCAATGCACGCAGGTTCGCAAAATTTCATTTGCGCGCTCGATGCCCGGTTCTTTTAACTGTTCGTCGGTGAAGTTCGTCTGCATGTCAGCCCATCCGCCCGGTGTTAAGAATATTGCGCGGATCAAACTTTGCGCGAAGCCCTGCGTTCAAAAACTCGATTGCTTTGGGTTCGGGGTGAAACACCGGCAAGTTCGCCGAGGCTTCGGATGCGCGTACCAGCGTAGCATTCCCGCCGATATCACCCAGAACGGTTCGCAGGTTGGAACCTTCCGGCGCAAGCGCCCAAACCAACCCGCCGCCCCAATCAAATTGCACATCGAGTGCGCCGGTTTTGCACAGTGCCGCGCCAAGTTTCGGGCCATCCGATGGTTTAACCGAGAAACGCCAGATATCGCCTGCACGGTTGGCGAAATCCGTTAGGTCCCGCACGGTAACCCAGTCGAAATCCACCACGCTTCCGCCCAGTTTTTTGACCAGTTCAGCCGCGCGATACTTAACGGAACCTTCCAACCCTTCGACCCGAATTACCGTCTTGCCCACAACATGCGCGGCGCCGTTTACATCGAAAGGCGACCCGAGGGCGGCGGACATGCTGGCGATGGCTTCCGCGCTGGACTGACCCTCGATCATAACGGTTGCGCTGGCTTCGGGTGCAGGCAAAACCTTGAAGCTGATTTCGGATAGCACGCCAAGTGTCCCGAAACTGCCCGTCATCAGTTTAACCAAATCATAGCCGGTGACGTTCTTCATCACCCGCCCACCGTTTTTCAAAATCTGCCCCTGCCCGTCAACAAAACGCACGCCAATCACGCTGTCACGACATGCGCCGGCTTGAATGCGGCGCGGGCCAGAAGCGTTGGTGGCAACGACCCCGCCGATGGTGGATTGGCCAGTCGCGCCGTAAAGGCCGCGCATATCGCTTGGTTCAAACGGCAGGCGCTGGTTTTCGGATGCCAGTGCCGATTTAATCTCGGCCAGCGGCGTGCCAGCCTTGGCCACAAGCGTTAGCGCGCCCGGTTCGTAAAGCGTGATACCGCTAAGGCCGGATGTGTGCAGCGCATCGCCGTCAACCGGATGGCCGATCCGGCGCGTGTCCCCACCAATGATCCGCAATGGGCCGGTGGCAGAGACTATCGCATCGGCCAGTTCTGTTTCATTTGTCGGATTCATGTTGCCCTCCGCCGCTCAGTTGCTGCCAGTGGGAACACTTTGGCGGGGTTTAGTAGCCATTCGGGGTCAAACACATCTTTAACGCATAGCTGGATTTCGATGTCGGCATCGGTGTATTGCGTGGTCATCAGGTCGCGCTTTTCGATCCCCACACCGTGTTCTCCGGTTAGGCAACCGCCCACTTCAACACATAGTTTCAGGATTTCAGCGCCCATTTTTTCGCAAGTTTCAAGATCACCTTCCTTATTCGCATCATACAAAATCAGCGGGTGCATGTTGCCATCACCTGCGTGAAAAACATTGCCCACGGCCAGCCCGTATTCTTCGGACAGCTCCGTGATGCGGCCAAGAACAAACGGCAGTTGGCTGACCGGAATTGTTCCATCCAGACACATATAATCGCTGATTTGCCCCATCGCGCCGAACGCAGCTTTGCGGCCTTTCCAGATGGTGGCGGATTCTTCGGCACTTTGACTTTCGCGCAATTCCACCGGATTATGACGTTTGGCAATATCGGTGATCAGGGCCAGTTGCTCGGCGATTTCGGTTTCGGATCCTTCAACCTCCACGATCAACAACGCCTCAACATCAGGATAACCTGCATTAACGAACTTTTCGGCCGCGCGGATCACGGGGCGGTCCATAAATTCAATCGCCACAGGCAAAACGCCCGCCTTGATGATGTCGGATACGCAAGCCCCCGCAACCTCGTTACTGTTAAAACCGATCAGCACAGGGCGCGCGCCTTCGGGTTTGTGTAAAATTCGCAACGTGGCCTCTGTTACGACGCCCAATTGCCCTTCGGACCCGCAAATCAGGCCCAGCAGATCATAGCCGGCGGCATCAAGGTGCGCGCCGCCGATGTCCAGCACCTCGCCCTCCATCGTGACCATTTTAACGCCAAGCAGGTTGTTCGTGGTCACGCCGTATTTAAGGCAATGCGCGCCGCCGGAGTTCATGGCGATATTGCCCGCAATCGCACAGGCCAGCTGGCTGGACGGGTCAGGCGCATAGAAGAAATCGTTCGCTTCAACCGCGCCGGTAACCGACAAGTTCGTGCGCCCGCTTTGTACGCGGATATAGCGATCAGCATAGTTGGTTTCCAGCACCTTGCTAAGTTTGGAGACCCCCAGAACCACCGAATCCGACGTGGGCAAAGCCCCGCCAGCAAGCGAGGTTCCAGAACCACGCGGCACCACAGGCACCCCTTCGGCGTGGCAAATTTTCAAAACTGCGGCGACTTCTTCAGTACTGGCAGGCAGCACCACGATCATTGGCGGGCAGCGATAGGCCGATAACCCGTCGCATTCATAGGCTTTCACCTCGTGATCGTCGTAAATTACGGCGGCATCAGGCAACACCGCTTGCAACCGTGCCACAATTTGTGATTTACGGGCGATAATCGCGGAGTTTGGCTTCGGCAAGTCCATGAGAGACCTCAGTTGTAATAATTGGTAAACTTATATTACCAATGGTGCATTTTGGCAAGGTTCATCTCAGCGACTTTCGAACCGCCATGCGGCCATCGATAACATCCCCACCAGCAGCAAGATCAACCACCCCGGCGCAAGCGGCGACAGGCGGATATCATCAACGGTGTAGGCTTCGCGGCGCGGCAGGCCCAGCCAGTTTCGGCCCTTGGCCACGCGCTCCATGCGGGTGCGGCGGATATCGGGCGTGGTGGTTTCCAGCTTGAAAACACCGCCACCTGTATCGGCGACCAGTGCCAGCAATTCGGGGCTGACCCCGACGGGCCGTTCAAATTCGCGTGGTGTGGTCGGGCCAACAGCCACAACCGTTTCGATGGTGCCGTCAGTTATCCGGTAAATGCCGTTTTCTTCAACGTCGAACTCTGTTTGCCATTTGCCCGCTGAAATCGCGGTTAGGGCGGATGTTCCCTGCTTACCGGAAGGGCCGGTGAACGTCAGACTTGGCACGGAATCGCCCAAAGACCGGCGTTCCACTTTGATGTGTTTACCGACGGCAGTAGCGGCTAAAACCTCTTCTTCCAGTTCCGGTTCTTTCATCAGCCAATGCGCTAGTCGGCGCAGTAATTCCAGCTGTGGGCCGCCCCCTTCAAAGCCACGCGACCAAAGCCACGCTTGGTCTGACGCCAAAATCGCAATGCGACCTTGTTCGACCCGATCAAGCACCAACAGCGGCTTTCCAAGTGCGCCGTCCATAACCACATTCCCCGAACGCGGCTTTAGATCAATCTGGCGCATCCACCGCCCCCAATCACCCGCCGTGCTTTCAAGACCAGCAGTCACGGGATGYTGGMGGCCAACATCGGTYAGGCGCGGTAAATACCCTTCCTCGATCACCCGTCCGGTYGGMARSGCYGGYAAAACGGCGCGCATCGGGGAYCGYGCGAGGCTTTCSACTTCGGCAAAAGCGGGGCCGGTYACCACYAAAATWGCRCCRCCATCACGAACATACCGCGCGGTRTTATCRAGATAGGYATCRGGYAAWATCCCGCGRCGGCGATARCGGTCAAARATGATCAAATCGAAATCATCGATCTTTTCCATGAAYARTTCRCGRGTYGGAAARGCRATYARCGACAGTTCCGACACCGGCACMCCGTCYTGTTTTTGRGGSGGGCGMARAATGGTRAAATGCACCARATCRACCGAGGCATCGGCCCGCAACAAATTGCGCCATGTGCGYTCGCCTGCRTAAGGYTCGCCCGAAACCAGCARCACCCTCAGGCGGTCGCGCACGCCRTTKATCGGYARAATWACACGRTTGTTCCGGTCGGTAAYCTCGCCGTTAAYCGCAGGGGTTCGCACGTCCAGCAGGTTGATACCGGCGTGTTGCAGCGGCATGGTCAGCGTCACGCTTTCGCCCACGGGTATCTGGTATTGCTGTTCCGCCCCCCCATCAATGGAGATCAGAACGGCGGCCACCSCRRRCCCGTCAGGAACCGCRCCGCTRTCTTCRATCCGCAGTTTTATCTCTAGGGACTCACCGACAATCCCGAAGGCTGGCGCGTTTTCCATCACCATSCGGCGGTCCCARTCTTGCGCGCGCCCWGTTTGCAGTAAATGCACAGGGGCNKGGAAANTCYGGYGGKGTTTGCAAATCATCAATGCGCCCGTCGCTTAGGATWATCGCMCCCGCAATCCGGTTTGGCGCAACCTGCGCGGTGGCGTTAATCAACGCSGTCAGTAGCATCGTTCCCTGCGCCGCTGCCCCTTCGGGCGTGTCGCGAACGGTAACAGTAACAACATCCAGCGGCGCATCGGTYTGGCGTTCCAGTTGCGCGATAATGTCAGGCACGGCGGTTTGCATTTGTTCGGTGCGCGCAGGCAAGGTTTGGCTGGCGGTTTCGTCAATCACCACGAACACGATGTCGGATAAGGGTGTGCGATCCTCCTGCCTGTAAGACGGGTTAGACAGCGCACCCAGCAACACGGCCGCGGCCAACCCTCGCAAAAACCAACCACGCAGGCCCAGCCATGCAGCGATGCCAAGCAACAACAGGGTAATTGCGGCCAACCCCGCCAGCAATTCCCAGCCGATCAGCGGTGCATATGAGATGGAGCTAACCACTATTCCCCCAACCTTTCCAAAATCGCCGGAACATGGACTTGGTCGGTTTTGTAATTCCCCGTCATCACATACATCACCAGATTAACCCCGAAGCGCCGCGCCAGTTCGCGTTGCCGCTCGCCTGTAAGACCACGGCCAACGGGAAACATCGGTTGACCACTTTCGGATACGGCCCAAGCAGCGGCCCAATCGTTTGCGCCAATGACAATCGGCGTCACCCCGTCGTTCTGGCTTGCAGTGCCGTTCGCAGCCTCGACCCACACATCGGGGCCAGACCAACGGCCGGGAAAATCTTCCAGCAAGTAGAACGCCCGCGTCAGCACATGACCCTTCGGAATAGGGGTAAGGGGGGGTATATCAAGACTTTCTGTCAAACTTCGCAGTATTTTACCGTTCGCGGTCAGCACCCCGAAACCACTGCCAAGCTGGGCGTCGCGGGTATCAAAAATGATCATTCCGCCGGTCGCCAGATACCTGTTGAGACGTTGCACGGCCCCTTCGGATAAGGTCGGTTGATCTGTGGTGATCGGCCAATACAGCATCGGGAAAAGGCTAAGATCATCGCTTTCAACATTAACGCCCATAGGCGCGATTGGTTCGATCGAGGTGCGATCAAACAGCACCATACTTAGGCCCAGCAACCCCGCCGCACTGACGTCATCAACCGCCTTGTCGCCGGTAATCACATAGGCCAACACCGTGTCATTCGCGGCTAAAATCGCACGATCCTCGTTGGCTTTAGCCTCCGATATCGGGATTAGGCCGGCCATAAACAGGATCAACGCGGCCTGTGCCACGTCCCTATTAAACAGGCGGCCTGTCACCCAGAGTGTCCCCAAAATATCCAGCATGAACAGCGTTAACGCCGCGATCAGAAACCACGGCTTAAGAGATTGTTCATTAGTTTGACCAAGCAATTCAATGCCAACGCCAACCGGAAGATCAAGCGGGGTAAGCGTATCGCCCTCCTGCATAACATTCACCGCCACACGCAAATCGCCAGACGTATAAAGCCCCGGTTGCGCATCCTGCCCAACCGGTTTCGCCAAGCGTTCGCCACTTACGGGCATGGCGACATTCGCATCGCCCAGCCGCCCGAACCCGTCGAGCGCACGATCCGGCATCCACATCCGCCCTTCCAAAACGGCCTCCGCACCGCTTGTGTTGGCACTAATCGACAAGCGTTCCAACATCTGCACAAACAGGCCCGAAAGCGGCAAAGTTGACCACTCCGCATTTGCTGTGACATGGAACAAAACCACCCGCCCGTCGCCTTGCAGGCGTTGGGTAACCAGCGGCGTGCCATCTTCGAGTGTGGCCAACGTGCGCGCGCTAAGGTCTGGTGCGGGTTGTGCGACGACTTGGGCGAACACCTCGATATCCGCAGGGATTGGCAGGCCGAAAAACGGGCTGGCTTCGCGGAACGGGCTTAGGTGTTTGGGCGTATCCCACGCCATCGCCCCGCCAAGCGTGCGCCCGCCAGCCCGCAGCCGAACMGGCARTAACGGGTCATCAACCRCCTGCCCCGCACCATCCGCCGCTAAMCGAGGRCCAGCRAAACGGACCAAAAGGCCGCCTTTTTCCACCCACGCCAACAGYTTYTTGGAGGACGCGACCGACAGCTGCCCGACATCTGAMAGCACGATCACATCGGGCGCGCCAAGCARGACATCGGCCAAGTTTCCCTCGATCAACGCRGCGGAGGGTTCCAAGGCTTTGCGAAGGTAATGCATCGGCGCRACAAGCTGCGGGCCTTCTTGCAGGGCCGCGCCAACCARCGCCACCTTGCGACGMCGCGACCCGTCATCCGCCAAAGCAACCGCCCCGGCGGAGGTTTGMCCCTGCACCGTAACGCGCGTYACGCGGTTRGTTAATTCYAAKGGTAAATCAAAGGTTAARSWTAWTTCGGTKTCMCCCGYTGGCAACGTTCCGGTGATCGMRSCGAACGAMACTTCGGTGCCRTTTGGCGCRGTYCCRTGCGCGGTCAGSGTTATTGCTTCAGCCGTTGMAGSCGTKCCGATCACRGTCGCGCTTAGCTGCCCTGCGTCAAGTTCCAACGGCAACAATGCYAAYGGCCGYGTGGTTGTKCCAATGATCCGYAGCGRGCCRATTKYRGCCARCGYGCTGGCMAGATCGCYGTCGCCATACTGTAAACCATCCGTTAACCAATAGGTCTCGAAACCCTGTTCATCMRCCAGCCAKTCGATTGCGGCTTGYCTGTCCGGTGCCCACGCTTGGGGTTCCARSSCGCGYAAAACCGACAGCCARTCGCGGGCATCRCGGTAGGGCATTCCTTGYGGCAAAGGKTGYGTTAAGGCGGAAAAYACCGTTGGGCGACCAGCGCGTGCGGCTTGTTCCAACARGCGCTCGGCCTCTTCAACGCGTTCGSCCCAATCGGGGGCRCTRGCCCAACCTGCRTCCATCACGATCAGCAACGGGCCRYTWCCRTCKGCGCGAGTTTCAGGGTTCAGCACGGGTTCGGCRAAAGCAAAAATCGCYGCGGCAATGGCCAGCATTCGCAAAAGCAGCAACCAGAKCGGCGTTTTTTCGGGCATCTTTTCGATGTCYTTTARGCCCAGCAACAACCGCACRCCCGGAAACCGCARGTGCTTGGGCGAAGGTGGCGTSGCGCGCAGCAGCCACCAYAAYAGCGGCAAGGCCAGCAGGCCCAACAGTATCCACGGTGACARGAAMACAAGCGCGCTCATCGCTGCCCCCCGATGGCCATGTGCAACCACAACAACGCCGCGCGTGGACTTTGCGAGGTGTGGTGTTTCAAGTATTGCCAGCCAGCAAGCCGCGCGAATTCTTCCARTGCGGCGCARCGTTTGGCCAATTGTTCGCGGTATTCGTCGCGCAAACTTTTGGCRCGRTGGGTTTCAAACGACAGCCCGCCGCCCATACTTTCAAAGATCACGCGGCCATCAAARGGAAAGRYTTCTTCGGTGTCATCCAGAATATGCACCAGACAYCCYGTTCCRGCGCGCTCAGTRATGGCTTTCAAGYGCGGRAATATCTGRTYGTCYGCCCCCATGAAGTCCGACAGGAACACACTTCGGGCGGCTTTCARATCACCGAATTCCGGCACGGCACCGTATTCCGGACGTGTGGGATCAACGACCGATAAAGCCTGCGCGATGCGTTGCATTTGYCGYTCSCCCGATCGGGGGGTAGCGGCATTTGTTGCGGGAAAGGCGATKCGCTCCCCTGCTTTTGACAAAAGAACCGAAAGGGCCATCGCCAGCAATTTCGCGCGCKCGCCTTTGCTGGAAACACCCCGTTTKCCGCTGTAATCCATGGATTGYGCGGTGTCCGCCCARATSGCRACSGTGTGTGCGGATTCCCATTCGCGTTCGCGAACATAAGCCGTATCGGATCGACCGGATCGYCGCCAATCAACGGTAGCCAGATCATCGCCCGGCATAGCTTGGCGGTATTGCCAGAAATCTTCGCCCACGCCTGCGCGTCTGCGCCCGTGATCACCCATCGCCACGCTTGCGGCAAGGCGCGAGGCCTCCACCATCAACGCGGGGAATGTGGTGGCCAAACCCTCGCTGGCGGCGCGAAGATCGGCTGATGGGCGGGGTTGGTTCAAGCAGCGGACCCCTTGCCAAGCACCTGATCAACCAGCGTCGAGATGAGTTTATCAACTGTTAACCCTTCCGCCCGCGCCGCAAAACCGAGCGCCATGCGATGCTTTAGAACCGGATGGGCAAGGGCGGCGATATCATCTGCATTCGGGGCGAACCGGCCATCCATCAAGGCACGCGCCCGAACGGCCAGCGACAGCGCTTGCGCCGCACGCGGCCCCGGCCCCCAGCTTACCGAAGTGTTAACGAGGTCTGATGCCCCATCCCCCGGGCGTGCCGCCCGAACCAGATCGAGGATCTGCTCCACAATACTTTCGCCAATCGGCATGCGGCGAACGGCGGTTTGGGCCGCGATCAGACCTTCGGCATCAAACACGGCGGAAACGCTTGCGTCCTCAACACCTGTGGTGGCCAGAAGAATGTCACGTTCGGCGTCGCGGTCAGGGTAATCCACATCAATTTGCAGCAAGAAACGATCAAGTTGCGCTTCGGGCAGCGGATATGTGCCTTCTTGTTCAATCGGGTTTTGCGTCGCTAGAACGTGAAACGGAGCCGGCAAATCGCGCCGTTGGCCTGCAACCGAAACATGGTGTTCTTGCATCGCTTGCAACAATGCGGATTGGGTGCGTGGACTGGCGCGGTTAATCTCGTCCGCCATCAGAAGCTGGGTGAAAATCGGACCTTCGATAAAGCGGAACGCACGCGCGCCATCGGATGCCGTTTCCAGAACCTCGGCCCCAAGAATATCGGCTGGCATCAGGTCTGGCGTAAACTGCACACGGTTGGAATTTAGGCCAAGGACAACGCCCATCGCTTCGACCAGACGGGTTTTGGCAAGGCCGGGTGCGCCAACCAGCAGGCCATGCCCGCCGCATAAAATAGCGATCAAGGTCTCGTCAACGACCTGCGATTGCCCGATGATCCGACGCGAGATCATCTCTTGCGCTTGGGTCAGCTTTTCTGAGATTTCTTCGAATGCCGCGACGTCCGGGTTTGACATGACCACCCCTTTACCAAATGATTATTGCCGATGGCTGGATTGCAACGGCCTATATGCGTACTTATCTTAATACAGCAAAACATAATAAGGCAGTGGATAATGTCCGATTCCGATCAGAAATCTGTGAGTGCCAACGCGGACACCATCGCATCCGCTGCGACCAAGGCCGCCAAGGGCCAAGGCCCTGCCCCCGTCCATTTGTGGAACCCGCCGTTTTGCGGCGATCTGGATATGCGGATCGCGCGGGACGGAACGTGGTTTTACCTTGGCACGCCGATTGGTCGTAAACGATTGGTTAAGCTTTTCTCGACCATTATTCGTAAGGATGGTGACGAGTACTTTCTGGTGACACCCGTTGAAAAAGTAGGCATCAAAGTTGACGATGCGCCTTTTGTGGCTGTGGATTTCGACGTGGCGGATAAGGTTATTACCTTCACCACGAACGTCGGTGACACCGTGCAAGCGGGGCCGGATAACCCTATCAGGATCGTTCTGGACCCTGACCACGGGGAACCATCACCATACGTTCTGGTCCGCACCAATCTTGAAGCGTTAATAGATCGTAAAAGTTTCTATCGCCTTGTGGATCAGGGCGAGCCGGGGATGGTTGATGGGGTTGAATGGTTCGGCGTTTGGTCGTCTGGCGTGTTCTTCCCGTTCATTCCACTAGCCGAGCTTTAGGGCTTCAGATAGTCGCTAAACTCGTTAAGGACCTGTTCATAAACCGACCGTTTGAACGGCACGATATTGTCTAGCAGTTCGTTTGGGGACATCCAGCGCCACGCCGCGAATTCGGGTTCTTCGGTTTCGATGTTGATCTGGCTATCAAGCCCGCTGAAGCGCATCAGGAACCAGCGCTGCTTTTGGCCGCGATATCCGCCCTTCCACAGCTTTTTCGCCAATTCCACGGGAAAATCATAAGAAATCCAATCGGATGATTGCGCCAAAATATTAACCATCTCAGCCGAAATGCCGGTTTCTTCGCGCAATTCGCGGTACGCCGCAACTTCGGCATCCTCGCCCACATCAATACCACCTTGTGGCATCTGCCAAGCCGCGCCGAGGTAATCGAGGCGTTGGCCCGTGAAGACCTGCCCCTGTGCGTTTAGCACCATCAACCCGACATTCGGGCGATAGGGCAGTGCTGCGAGTTCCTCGTCAGTCATCCGGTTATTTGGCCAGCACGTTCAGCCCGCGCAGAATATCCAAGCCGTAAGACAATTGATAATCCTCGGCACGGCGCGCGGCGACTTCTTCTTGCTCCGCGCGTTCTGCTTCTAGCTGCTGGATTTCTTCTTCGGTCAAGGAATCGTTATTCAATGCCCCACGCAGGTCCGCTTCGGAGCGGCCGCGACGGGTTTCACTGCCCTCGTCATCTTCAACCTTTGGTCGTTGCTCTACCAGAATGTCAGGCGTAATCCCCAAAGACTGAATGGAGCGACCAGACGGTGTGTAATAGCGTGCCGTCGTCAGGCGCATTGCACCATCCCCGGCGATTGGCATGATCGTTTGAACAGACCCTTTGCCAAAGCTTTTCGTACCAACCACAATCGCACGGCGGTGGTCTTGCAACGCGCCCGCCACGATTTCGGATGCCGAGGCAGAACCGCCGTTGATAAGAATAACAATCGGTTTACCTTCGGCCAAATCGCCATCTCGGGCGTTGAAACGATCGCTGTCTTCAACATTACGGCCACGGGTTGAAACAATTTCACCCGCATCAAGGAACGCATCGGAAACCGCGATCGCTTGGCTAAGCAGGCCACCGGGGTTGTTGCGAAGGTCAAGAATAAAGCCGTCGATGTTATCAACGCCACCGTTTGCCTCTACTTCCTCGGCTATACCTTCAGCGAGGTTCGAGTAGGTTTTTTCTGTAAACGAGGTGATCCGCAGCACAATCGCGCGCCCCTCGGTGCGGACTTTAACAGCCGTTAGTTTGATGATGTCGCGCACAATCGTCACATCGAACGGTTCGTCCGTACCTTCGCGGAAAATCGTCAGCACGATTTCTTCACCAACTTCACCGCGCATCATATCAACGGCCTGATTCAGTGTCAGTCCAAGTACACTTTCACCGTCGATTTGGGTGATGAAATCACCCGCTTCAAGGCCAGCACGGTATGCAGGCGTATCATCAATCGGCGAGACGACTTTCACAAAGCCGTCTTCCTGCGTCACCTCGATGCCAAGGCCGCCGAATTCACCACGGGTTTCGACTTGCATTTCGTCGTAATCCTTGGGCGGCAGATAGCTGGAGTGGGGATCAAGCGAGGTTAACATTCCGTTAATCGCCGCCTCGATCAGGGCCACATCATCGACTTCTTCAACGTATGTCGAACGGATGCGTTCAAAAATATCGCCAAACAGGTCAAGCTGTTCATAGGTGGTTTGGAGGCGGTCATTCTCTTGCGCTGTGATCGGGCCGGAAACTTGTACGGCGATAACCAGACCAACAACGGCACCGGCTACTGTTCCTAAGAGAATCTTTTTCATTCAACTACATCCTATAATTTCGCCCGAAACGGGAATCTGACGCGAGACTAAGGCCTATATAGAACCTTTCCTGCGTTTCTGCACCAGCCTTTAAGTGCATTCTAATCACATTTTCTTCACTTCATCGCGCAGTTATCCGCCTAAACGATCAGGGATTGGCCCGTCATTTCCTTAGGGACGGGTAATTCCATCAATTGCAGCAGGCTTGGCGCGAGATCCCCCAACCGCCCCCCGCTACGCATTTTGGCGCCCAACGGGCCGCCGATCAGCACCACGGGAACCGGATTTAGCGTGTGCGCGGTGTGTGGGCCGCCCGTTATCGGGTCCACCATCGTTTCGCAATTGCCGTGGTCTGCCGTCAGGATCATCGCGCCGCCAACGCTTTTCAGCGCGACAAGCGCTTTGCCAACGCCTTCGTCTACCGCTTCGCAGGCCTCCATCGCAGCTTGCAAATCACCTGTATGGCCAACCATATCGGGGTTGGCGAAATTGACGATTATCAAATCGTAGGTCTGCCCGTTTATCGCATCAACCAGATGGTCGGTGACCTCGGCTGCCGACATTTCAGGCTGCATATCGTAGGTTTTAACCTTGGGGCTGGGGGCAACGTATCGGTCCTCGCCAGCTTCGGGGGTTTCCTCGCCACCGTTCATGAAGAAGGTTACATGCGGGTATTTTTCGGTTTCTGCCAGCCGGTATTGAGTTTTCCTATGGCTGGAAACCCAATGCCCAAGCGTGTTAACGATTTCTTCAGACGGAAACATCACGTCTATATAGGCGTTATGCTTGGTTGAATATTCGACCATCCCGCAGACGGCAGCAAATTTCGGACGGGCCGAGGCATCAAAGGCATCAAACGCCGGATCAGCCAGTGCCGCCAGAATTTCGCGAGCGCGGTCCGCGCGGAAGTTAACGAACAGTAAACCGTCGTTGTCGCTCATACCGCTGTAATCCCCGATTGCCGTTGGCGAGACGAACTCGTCGGTTTCGCCAATCGCGTAAGCGGCGTTAATCGCATCAAGTGCGGTATCCGCGGCTTTGCCTTTGCCCGTTGTCATAACGTCAAAAGCGGCTTGAACGCGGTCCCAACGGTTGTCGCGATCCATCGCAAAGAAACGCCCGCAAACCGTGCCGATTTTCGCGCCTGAAGGCAGGTCGTTAACCAGTTTGGCAATTTGTTGGTCGGCACTTTTCGGGGCCACATCGCGACCATCTAGATACGCGTGCAACACCACTGGAACGCCCACGCCGGTTAACACTTTGGCAACTTCGACGATATGGTTTTGGTGCGCATGCACACCACCAGGGGAGGCAAGACCGGCGATGTGCGCCACGCCGCCCGTCTTTTTCAGCGTCGCGGCAAAGCGCAACAGTGCGGCGTTTGTCTGGAACGTCCCATCCGTTATTGCCTTGTTAATCTTTGGCAGATCCATCCAGACAACACGGCCCGCGCCGATATTGGTGTGGCCAACCTCGGAATTGCCCATCTGGCCTTCAGGCAGGCCAACATCAGGACCGCTTGCTGTTAATGTCGCGTTAGGGCACTCCGCCATGATCCGGTCAAAATTCGGAGTGTGCGCCAGCGCAACCGCGTTGTTTTCGCGGTTCTCGCGCAGGCCCCAACCATCAAGAATACATAGAACTACGGGTTTTGGTGCAGGCATGGTGGCCCTCCGGTTTTGGTTAACCCTTATTTAAGATCGTGTGCGCCCAAGCGCAAGTAATCAAGCGCGGTGATAGGGGCCGCCGGACAAAATCGTCGCGGCGCGATAGAGTTGTTCGCTTAACATTACCCGCGCCAGCATGTGTGGCCAGACCATTTTGCCAAATGATAGGGAGAAATCCGCCTCGGCGCGCAGCTCAGGGGCGATACCGTCCGCGCCACCAATCACAATCGCCAGATCGCGCTGGCTGTTGTCACGCCATCCGGCCAGCTTGTTGGCGAATTCGGGCGAAGTCATCACGCGGCCACGCTCGTCCATTGTCACAAGAAACGCGCCGTCGGGGATGCTTTTGCGCAAAAGCACGGCTTCTGCGGCCGAGCCGCCACCTTTTTTATCCTCGACCTCGATCACCGAAGCTGGGCCAAGGCCAAGCGCGCGGCCCGTACGGTCAAACCGTGTTAAGTAATCGTCAATAAGATCGCGTTCCGGCCCTGCCCGCAAGCGGCCAACAACGCATAAGGTGACACGCATATCAGTCTTCTTCGGGCTGATCACCACCGGCTGTCAGCCACATCTTTTCAAGCTGATAGAAATCGCGGACTTCGGGGCGGAAGATATGCACGACAGCATCGCCGCAATCCAGCAAAACCCAGTCACCGGATTGTTTACCTTCGGTACGACAAATGATGCCGGTTTCTTCTTTGATCAGCCGGTACAACTGTTCAGCCAGCGCCGACACCTGCCGCGAGGAACGACCCGAAGCGATAACCATATTGTCGGCCATCTCGGATTTTCCTTGCAACGGAATGGTCACAATATCTTCGGCTTTGCTTTCGTCAAGCAATTTGAGAATCCGCGCGAGCATCGCATCGCTTTCGGATTTGTCACCGCTTTTACCAAGGGTGGTATTTGCGGAATTTGCGGTCATTTTCGCCGCATCAACATTATCGGACAGGACAATGTCCTCCTAATTCTTTGCGCCACCGTGGCGCTACATGTGTATAATTGTATCACAGCGCATTTGTTGCCTCAAGCCAGCGGAGTCAAGGGCTACAACGTGCCAATCCGCTCCACTAGCAAGTTATAAAAGCCGTCAGCGTCCAAATCGCGCACAAAATACGCGTTTTTAGGCCGATCCGTAACGCCCCACCAATCAGCGACGGTCATGCCCATGGTTAATTCGGAGGCGGTTTCGATTTCGACGTTGATGTGACGACCCGTGTAAAGTTCGGGCTTCAACAGCCACGCGATGACGTTGGGGTCATGCAGCGGGCCACCATCGGTGCCGTATTTTTCTTCATCGAAACGTTCAAAAAAATCGAGGAGTTCTGCGGTGGCAACGCCTGCTTTTGTGCCCATCGCCCTGAATTGTTCGACCCGTTTATGTGTTGTTAACGCTTTGTGCGTCACATCAAGCGGGAACATGGTGATCGGCACGCCCGCCGCGAACACCGTTTTGGCGGCGTGGGGGTCGACGTAGATATTGAACTCGGCAGCGGGGGTGGTGTTGCCACCCTCAAAACAACCACCGCCCATCAGCACTATTTCAGCAATGCGCGGGATGATTTTAGGTTCGCGGATCATGGCCAACGCGATGTTGGTAAGCGGACCAAGAACGCAAAGGGTRACCGCCTTTTCRGGTTCSRCCATTAACGTTTCAACAATGAAATCCACGGCRTATTGTTCTTGYAACRCCATGGTCGGTTCCGGCAAATCCGGCCCGTTCAGGCCCGTTTTGCCATGYACATTTTCCGCYGTCACCAATTCGCGCACCAACGGGCGGATRGCCCCTGCGAACACCSGAATRTCRGGGCGRCCWGCCAATTCACAAATAAYGCGRCAGTTCTTTTGCGTTAACGCCAGCGGCACRTTTCCGGCCACGGCGGTGATYCCCAARACCTCWAGYTCMGGRGARCCGAGCGCCAACAGGATTGCCACGGCGTCGTCTTGACCCGGRTCGGTGTCGATGATGATTTTTCTGGCCATGGTAATCCCGTTANTTTTTCGATGWTATGYTTASGCSCGAACGAGCKTCTCRTAGCTTTCSGCGATGTCGCGSGCGATGTCGCCAACGGTGAATTTGTAATCGCCGATCTGACCCACRGGCGTTACTTCGGCGGCGGTGCCGGTTAGCCAGCACTGTTCAAAATCGCCAAGTTCGTCGGGCATGATGTGGCGCTCRAYCACCTCGATACCCTTGYCTTTCAGCATGCCGATAACTGTCTGGCGCGTAATGCCGTTCAGAAAAACATCGGGGATAGGTGTATGCACAACCCCATCYTTCACGAAGAAGATGTTGGCACCCGTCGCCTCGGCCACATAACCGCGGTAATCATACATTAACGCGTCCGAACAGCCCTTGGCCTCGGCKGCGTGTTTGGACATGGTGCAGATCATGTARAGACCGGCRGCCTTGGCRAAACACGGGATTGTTGCRGGRTCGGGGCGCTTCCATTTGGAAATRTCCAGCTTMGCRCCATCGAATTTCGCATCGCCGTAATACGCGCCCCACGCCCAAACGGCCACGGCCATATGGACAGGGTTATTCGCRGAWGCGACWCCCATATCCTGCCCCGAACCGCGCCATGCMAGYACRCGAACGTAAGCGTCCGTTAGGCCACTKGCCTCAAGKGCRACAGCCTTGGCGTCTTCGATTTCGTCCACTGTGTAGGGGATAGGGATGTCCATATATTCGCCCGATTTCAACAGGCGTACCGAATGCTCGCGGCTTTTGAAAATTTTACCGTTGTAGCAACGCTCGCCCTCAAAAACGGACGAGCCGTAATGCAGCGCATGTGTCAACACATGTACCTTCGCATCACGCCACGGAATTAGCTTTCCGTCCATCCAGATGGTTCCGTCGCGATCGTCGTATGGGGCTTCAGCCATTGTTCTATCCTTCGATATTTGCGAATATTGCGCAGGGCGATAAGTATTCGACAGTTTATTTCGTTAATTCCTCATTTTGCTAACAAATGATTCTTGGAAAGTCAACAAGACTGACATAAACTGTGAACAAGCAAATCAGGGTGAGGAAAAAGCCATGCATAGAAACCGTTTAGCGCGACAACCCGGTCGATCCGAGCAGTTGTTGTTCCTGACCGACGATCAATTGCGACAGGGAATCGAGCTGATGTTCTTCGCCTATCGTGGTTTCACCGCCGATCCTGATTTGATTCTGGAGAATTACGCCTATGGGCGGGCGCACCACCGTGCGATCCATTTCATCAACCGCAAACAAGGCCTGACGGTTAACGAATTGTTAGACATCCTTGGCGTGACCAAACAATCCCTTAACCGCGTGTTAAGGCAATTGGTCGAAGATGGTTTAGTCGACAGCCGTGTTGGCAAGCAAGATCGCCGCCAACGGAACTTGTACCTGACCGACACTGGCGAGGCGTTGGAGCGGGAATTGTCGGATGCGCAACGCAAACGCATGCGCAAAGCCTATTCAAACGCGGGACCAGAGGCTGTGCATGGCTTTCGCACCGTTCTGGAACAAATGATCGACCCTAGCTTGCGAGAAAAAGTTTTGAATATGTCAGGCGACGCTTGATGCGCGCCCCTGACGAACACGGTGAAGCCCATCTTTTGGTCGTCGATGACGATCAACGCATTCGCCTTTTGTTGCAAAAATTTCTAGCGCGAAACGGATTTCTGGTAACCGGTGCGCGCGACGCGGCACATGCACGGCGCCTGTTGACGGGGCTGGAATTCGATATGCTGATTATCGACATCATGATGCCGGGCGAAGACGGATTTTCGCTAACGCAGGATTTACGTCGCACCTTGACCACGCCCATTCTTTTGCTAACCGCGCGGGGCGATGCCGAGGACCGGATCAAAGGGCTTGAGATGGGGGCGGATGATTATCTGGCCAAACCGTTTGAGCCCAAAGAATTGTTGTTACGTGTGAACGCCATCCTGCGACGCGTGCCAAAAACCGATATCGTTGTCGAGCCACCCAAGACCTTGCAAATGGCGGATGTGCGCTATGACGTGACCCGAAGCGAGCTGTGGCGCGGCGATGAACGCATTCGCCTGACCGCGACCGAAAACGCCTTGATGAAAATATTTGCCGCGAACGCACATGAATCCGTTAGTCGCGCGAAACTGGTTGATGATCTTGGCAAGGGCGATGGCTCCGCGCAAGAACGGGCGATTGATGTGCAGATCACGCGACTGCGGCGCAAGCTGGAAGCGAACCCGAAGCAGCCGCGATATTTACAAACAGTGCGCGGGGCGGGCTATATGCTCGCACCCGATTAACCCAGAGGAATACCAATGGATACCAGAGACAGCAACGGCGCAATCTTGGAGGATGGCGACACGGTGATGGTTATTAAGGACCTGAAAGTTAAGGGCATGTCGAAGACGTTGAAGCGCGGCTCGCAAATCAAGAATGTGCGCCTGACGGGCAATCCGGATCAGGTGGAATGCCGGATAGGTAAGGCCACGATTGTTCTTAAGGCTTCGTTCATGAAGAAGGTTTGAATTGGCGCCCCGCTGAGGCGGGGCACTAATTACAAAACGTAACGGCTGATATCGGTTGACCGCGACAGTTCACCCAGATGCTTTTCGACGAAGTCTGCGTCAACGGTAACCTTGTCCCCTGCCCTGTCCGGGGCCGAGAAACTCAGTTCTTCGAACACGCGTTCCAGCACGGTGTACAAACGCCGCGCGCCGATGTTTTCGACCGTGTGGTTCACCTCGGCGGCGATCTTGGCGAGGGCGGCGATGCCATCAATCGTGAAATCGACGGTAACCTCTTCGGTRGCCATCARGGCGGTGTATTGCAGCGTTARGGCRTTGTCGGTYTCCGTCAGGATGCGRACGAAGTCTTCCTCCGTCAASGCGCGRAGTTCAACRCGGATKGGYAGGCGRCCTTGGAGTTCCGGCAACAGGTCCGATGGTTTCGCGATGTGGAACGCRCCWGATGCGATGAACAGGATGTGGTCGGTTTTGACGGGGCCGTATTTGGTGGAAACGGTTGTACCCTCGATCAAAGGCAGCAAATCCCGTTGCACRCCTTCGCGGGATACATCGCCRCCRCGYGCGTCGGARCGGGCGCAGACTTTGTCGATCTCRTCCAAAAACACGATGCCRCTTTGTTCAACCGATTGCAGCGCTTTCTTGTTAATGGTTTCTTCATCCAGAAGTTTGTCRGCCTCYTCRTCGACCAGCAGTTTATAGCTTTCTGAAACCTTAACGCGGCGGCGCTGTGTGCGCCCACCCATCGCTTTGCCRAAAATATCGCCGAGGTTCATCATACCCATGCCGCCACCCGGTTGCCCCGGGATGTCCATCATTTGCAACGGGTTGGAATTATCGGCCACCTCTAGTTCGATTTCTTTATCGTCCAGAATGCCATCGCGCAGTTTCTTGCGGAACATTTCACGGGTTTGGTCGCGGGAATCCTCGCCTGCCAGCGCATCAATCACGCGTTCTTCGGCGGCGTGATGGGCCTTGGCTTTGACCTCCTCGCGCAACTGTTCGCGCACCATCATGATTGCGCCGTCCATCAAATCACGCACGATTTGTTCAACGTCACGCCCGACATAGCCCACCTCGGTAAACTTCGTTGCCTCGACTTTCAGGAAAGGCGCGTTCGCGAGTTTGGCCAAACGGCGGCTGATTTCGGTTTTACCAACGCCCGTAGGCCCGATCATCAGGATGTTTTTCGGGTACACTTCATCGCGCAGATCATCGGGTAATTGACTGCGACGCCAACGGTTACGAAGGGCAACAGCGACGGCACGTTTGGCGTCATTTTGGCCGATGATGTAACGATCCAGTTCGGAAACAATTTCGCGGGGGGTAAGGTCAGTCATGCTGCGTCCTCATAGGGTGGTAATCTGTTTTTAAGTGGGAAATCTGGCAATAAACGCATGATCACGGAGCGCAGTTGCACCCACCATGTGCCAAGGGCGGTGATGGATGCACCCATGACCAGCAGGGTGACAGCGATGCTCCAATCATCGCCGGAACCGGTGTCGAGCGCCCATGCCAGAATGATGCCGATGTAGATGATACCCGCCGTTAGGAACGAGCGGCGGTCGATCACTAGGGCCACGATTGCGATGATGACAAGTGCGACGGCGGCAAGGCCATAGCCCATCGTGCCGTCGAGATTAAGCAGGCTTAGGGCGACAACGTTAACGATTGCAGGGGCGGCAAGGATATGCAGCCAGAAACCGCAGGCCGACAGGCGCGATATGCGGTAAGGGTCGCGCAGATCGAACGACATACCGCCAAGAAAGGCGAGGATGCCGAAGATCAGCATGGTGTAAGCCATTGTCGGATTACGGCTGATGTCGAATATGCCATCAGCGTTGCCGATGAAGGCGCTGGCGAATATGGATTCTGGAGCGATTATGCCGGCGATGGAAAAGGCGATGCCTGCGCCGAACAGGCCAAACAGGAACATCGCGAAGGGGACGCGGAATTTCCAGAAATAGACCAGCATGCCGATGGCCCCGATGGTGGCGGTCGCAAGGACATCGTAGCCGTTGGGGGTGTTGGCCTCCAAATCGAAAAGCGAGAACACCGACAGCCCGCCGATGGATCCTGCAAAGACAATCGCCAACGCGATGCTGGGCAATATCATGCGGCGTTTAAGGGTGAAGTAATAGGCCAGCGCCACGGTAATTGCGGCGGATAGAACCATCACGATCACAGGATTGCCCACCAGCATCGCCACGGACATAAAGCCGCCGTAAAGGATGCCAAGGCCGACGGTCACGAAGATTTCGGAGAACCCTTTGAACAGCTCAAACGGTTCATCCTCCGCGCCCATATTTTGGCGATACCCGAGGCGTTGGTTGGCGATGGCGATCATGCTGGCGGCTTGGCCTTCATTGATTACGCCAGCGGCGACACCTGCACGAATATCGTCTATAGAAAAATCAGCCATTGATGCTTTCCACRGTCATTTTKCCGTTKGTATARACGCAAATCTCGGCGGCGATTTCCAAGGAYCGRCGGGCGATCACTTCGGCRTCTTCCTCGAARTCATACATYGCGCGGCCTGCGGCCAATGCGAAATTTCCGCCAGACCCGATGGCGGTTACGTCGTGTTCAGGTTCCAGAACATCGCCTGCACCAGTGATTACGAACAGGTCTTTGCCGTCGGTCACAATCAACATCGCTTCGAGATTTTTCAGGTATTTGTCGGTGCGCCAATCTTTCGCCAGTTCCACGGATGCGCGCGCCAATTGCCCCGGCGAGGCTTCGAGCTTGGCTTCAAGGCGTTCCAGCAAGGTGAAGGCATCCGCCGTGGAGCCTGCAAAACCACATACCACATCAAATCCGCCCGGATTAATCCGGCGAACCTTTTTGGCCGTGCCCTTGATGATAGTCTGGCCAAGGCTGACCTGCCCGTCCCCTGCAATCACCACTTTGCCGCCTTTGCGCACACCTACAATCGTGGTGCCGTGCCAGCCGGGAAATTTCTGATCGTTTTGCATGTCTGCCTCCATCCTATCGGTTCAAACCTATATGGCGGCTATGGGGCAGGCGTACAAGTCCGCGTTGGGTTGGGGCGGTGCACTTATGAAGGCCGCACCAGTGCGCGGCCTTCAGGTTTATGGGTTTACGCGCCGAAGCCGTGCGTTTCTGTGACGAAATCGAGGTCTTTGTCACCGCGCCCCGAAAGGTTCAGCAGGATTGATTTGCCTTGATAATTCTTCGCTTCACGCATCGCCCACGCAATGGCATGCGCCGATTCAAGCGCCGGAATGATCCCTTCTTTGCGCGAAAGCGTATAGAAAGCCTCCAACGTTTCCTTGTCGTTTGCGCTGTCGTATTTCACGCGCCCGATTTTTTGCAAATGCGCATGTTCAGGGCCAACACCGGGGTAATCGAGACCGGATGCAATAGTGTTCACGGGCGCAGGTTCGCCGTCTGCGTCCAGCAGCACCTTCGTCATGAAGCCGTGAATGGCACCGTCAACGCCGTACGTCATGGTCGCCGCATGATCGCCGAGATTGGAGGATGTACCCATCGGTTCCACCCCGACAAGCTCAACACCTTCGTCGTCAATGAAGCCCGAGAAGATACCCATAGCGTTTGAACCACCGCCAACGCAGGCGGCAACGACATCGGGCAGACCACCCGACATTTCTGCGAACTGTTCACGCGATTCAAGGCCGACAATCGACTGGAAATCCCGAACCATCATCGGGAACGGGTGCGGGCCAACGACGGAACCGATGCCAAACAGTGCATGGTCGGCTTGCGCGATATAGCTGCCAAAGGCGCTATCCACGGCTTCTTTCAGGGTTTTTGCGCCCTCCCCAACCGGAACAACTGTCGCGCCCAGCAGCTTCATGCGGGTCACATTCGGGGCTTCTTTCGCTATATCGACTTCGCCCATGTGGATTTCGCATTCCATGCCGAAATAGGCCGCCGCTGTTGCCAGCGCCACACCGTGTTGACCAGCGCCGGTTTCAGCGATCAGCTTGGTTTTACCCATGTGCTTGGCCAGCAAACCTTCGGCCATACAGTGGTTCAACTTATGTGCGCCAGTGTGATTCAGATCTTCGCGTTTGGCGTAAATTTGTGCGCCACCCGACATCACCGAAAGGTTTTTCAGGTGCGAAATCGGAGTTGGGCGGCCCTGAAAATGCTTGCGGATGTATCGTAATTCTTCAAGGAATTCCGGAGATTTTGACAGCTCGGCGTAAGCCGCGCGGATTTCGGCAAAATGTGGCTCTAATGGGGGTGGCAGCATCGCGCCGCCGTAATCGCCAAAAAAGCCGTCGCTGTTGGGGGTGGTTTCAAGATATTTTGCCATTTTCCAAGATCCTTAAGATTGTCGAGCGTTCACTATTAATTCACGGCACAAATTAGGTCCGTAACGGTGGTAAAACGCAAGRGRAAACACGAAAAAAGGGCAGAGAATGAACTCTGCCCTTCGAAATTTCGTGGTGAACGCGCTTAAAGCGAGCGTTCGATCTCTTCTGTGGTGAAAATTTCGATGACGTCGCCTTCGCGGATGTCTTCGTATTTTTCAAATGCCATACCGCATTCCTGACCGGACTGAACTTCTTTGACTTCGTCTTTGTGACGTTTCAAAGTTTTCAGCGTGCCGGTGTGGATCACGATATTGTCACGCAACAAACGAACGCCTGCCGCGCGGCGCGCGACGCCTTCGGTAACCAGACAGCCAGCGATTTTGCCAGCTCCAGTAATTTTGAACACCTCTTTGATCGTGGCGTACCCGATAAAGGTTTCCTTGATCTCGGGCGATAGAAGGCCGGAGGCCGCTTTTTTCACGTCATCAACCAGATCGTAGATGATCGAGTAATACCGGATTTCAACGCCCTTCTGGTTGGCTGCATTACGCGCCGGGGCATTTGCACGGACGTTAAAGCCAATGATTGGCGCGCCGGAAGCTTCGGCCAAGGTCACATCGGATTCCGTAATCGCACCAACGCCGGAATGCAGAACTTGAACGCGAACGTCGTCGTTTCCGACTTTCTCCATCGCTTGCACGATCGCCTCGGCAGAACCTTGTACATCAGCCTTCATAACGATTGGCAGTATGGCGACGGTTTCGTCTGCTTTGGCCTTGGCCAACAGTTGATCGAGAGTTGTCGCTGCACCAGCCGCTGCACGTTGGTCTTTACGGACCTGCGCGCGATAATCAGCGATCTCGCGGGCTTTTGCCTCGTCCGGAACAACGTTCAGAACGTCGCCAGCTTCGGGGGTGCCGTTAAGGCCGAGAACCTCTACAGGAATAGATGGGCCAGCCTCGTTCACACGGTCGCCTTGGTCGTTGATAAGCGCGCGGACTTTACCCCATTGCTCGCCAACAACGAAGATATCGCCGCGTTTCAGCGTACCTTTCTGGATCAGAACCGTCGCAACAGGGCCACGGCCCACGTCAAGCTTGGCCTCGATCACAGCACCTTCGGCAGGGCGGTCAGGGTTGGCTTTCAGTTCAAGCAATTCGGCCTGAAGGGCGATGTTTTCCAGCAATGTATCAAGGCCTTGGCCTGTAATGGCGGAAACTTCGACATCCAAAACATCGCCAGACATAGCTTCAACGATAACTTCGTGTTGCAGCAATTCCGCGCGAACTTTGTTGGGGTCAGCCCCTTCTTTATCGCATTTATTGATGGCCACGATCATCGGAACGCCTGCCGCCTTGGAGTGGGCGATCGCCTCGATTGTTTGTGGCATAACGGAATCGTCAGCCGCAACCACAAGGATCACGATGTCGGTCACTTGGGCGCCACGCGAACGCATGGACGTAAATGCCGCGTGACCCGGAGTGTCGAGGAATGTCAACTTTGTGCCGTTGTCGGTAGTTACCTGATAGGCACCGATGTGCTGGGTAATACCGCCAGCCTCGCCGGTAACAACATTGGTTTTCCGGATAGCATCCAGCAGGGATGTTTTACCGTGGTCAACGTGGCCCATAATGGTGATGATCGGCGCACGRGGTTTCAGTAGTGCTGGATCTTCTTCCTCGGCAACGAGAATGTCTTCGACGTCGGCATCGGAAACGCGGACAACCTTGTGGCCGAATTCTTCGATGATCAGCTCGGCTGTATCCGCGTCGATGGTTTCGTTCATCGAGGCCATGATACCGTTGGTCATCAACGATTTCACAACTGCGGCAACCTTTTCGGACATACGGTTCGCCAGTTCCTGCACCGTGATGGTTTCAGGAAGCTGTACGTCACGAATTACCTTTTCGTGCTCGATCGGGCCGTTCAGTTTCGCTTTTTCACGCGCGGCACGACGTTTCATCGCCGCCATGGAGCGATGACGGTTGCCGCCGCCGCCAAGCGCTTGATTGATTGTCAGCTTGCCGGAACGACGGCGATCATCGCCACCACGCCCACGACTTTGTTTTTTGTCTTCTTGACGTGGGACCGCTTTTTTGAGGTTCGGACCAAGGCGACCAGCTTCAGCACGAGCACCTCCTGCTTGTGCGGCAGCCATTTCTTGCCCTGCATCTTTCTTCGGTGCGCGGGCGGCGGGTTTCTCAGCTTTCGCCGCAGCTTTGGCTTTAGCTTCTTCTTCAGCCTTTGCCTTGGCTTCATCAGCTTCGCGCTGCTTGCGGATTTCTTTTTCGGCGGCCTCGCGTGCAACCGTTTCTTTTTCGGAACGACGGCGATTACGTTCGGCTTCGCGTGCATCGCCCGTGGCTTTTTCTTTGGCCTGACGTTCGGATTCCATTGCTTGTGCGGCTAGCAAAGCTTTACGGCGGCGGTCCAGCTCGCCATCGGAAACACCGACCGCTGATGTGCGTCGACCACCAGTTTTACCACCGGCACCCGGTTTTGGCACCATCACGCGCTTGCGTTTAGTTTCGACAACGACCGCTTTGGTGCGGCCATGGCTAAAGCTTTGGCGCACAGTTCCGGGGCCACCACCTAGACTAAGTGTTTTGCCCTTGCCGTCGTTATCTTTTGAATCGCTCATTCTTGTCTTAACCTTTCAGTGCGAGGGCACTCCTCGCGAATTCTTCAAACCCCGTCGGGCCTTATTCTTTTCGCAAACCCGCAAGGCGGGCTGCATCATAAAGGACTCGGTTTGTGATGCCATCCTTCGTCATGGCGGCATGTACCACAGTATCTCGTCCAAAGGCCATGCCCAATTCACTGCTTGTTAGGCAATCAATCAAGGTTTCCTGCCCATCGGGTGGCCTTAGCGCGGTTTTGCCCCGCTCGGACCCGTCAGAAGCTTGCAGTAGAACGACGGCTTTTTCGTCGATCAACCACGTTTTAACTTTTTCCAACCCTGCAACKGCACGACCAGCTTTGCGCCCCATGGAGAGCATATCCACGACGCGACGCGCCAGAATTCCCTCCACCAGATCGGCCAAACCGGCGTCTGCTTTGGCGGGGGCCTTGGCGGCGCGGGCAAACAGGCCCTTTTTAACCGCCTCGTCAATCGCCTTGCGACTGGCCGAAACCCACATGCCGCGCCCCGGAAGTTTTTCCAGAACATCTGGAATAACCTGATCATCCGGCCCAACGACAAAGCGAACCAAGCCCGCTTTAACTTCGGTTTCGCGGGTGACGATGCAACGACGCTCGTCCTCCGCYYTGGGTTTTTTCCAATGTACTTCGTTCACKACGTTTCCCCGTGGCCCTATATCAGGCCTCGGCCTCCGTTGCGTCTTCTTCRTCTTCAGCGGCCGCTGCTTCTGCATCTTCGGCCAACATCTCTTCGGTYACCCARCCAAGGGCCAGACGCGCGTTCATAATCARCGTTTGYGCTTCTTCCAGRCCAACATCGAACTGYTCCAGCAAMCCTTCGTCTTTWACGCGYTTGCCTTCAACGGTTGTGTAWCCACCMGCCARYTCCCAATCCGCACARGTSGCGAATTCTTCCAGCGTTTTGATGCCRTCTTCGGCCAGAACCGCGAACATCTGTGGTGTCAGACCTTCATAGTCRAACAGGCTTTGYTCRACGCCCAGCTCTTTGGCTTTYTCRATMGCTTTGGTGTTGATCTCGTCCAGACACTCGCGGGCRCGGGCCTGCAAATCTTCGGCGATAGCTTCTTCAAAGCCCTCGATTGTCAGCARYTCGTCRATTTCAACGAACGCRACCTCTTCGAGTGTAGCAAATCCTTCGGACACCAGCAACTGCGCGACCAGTTCATCCACATTCATGGTTTCCATGAACAAGGTAGTACGGGCTGCGAATTCGGCCTGACGACGTTCGGATTCTTCTGCCTCTGTCATAATGTCGATGTCGAAACCTGTGATCTGGGATGCCAGACGCACGTTTTGACCACGACGACCAATTGCCAATGACAGCTGATCTTCAGGTACAACAACTTCGATACGATCAGCTTCTTCATCCAGCACAACTTTGGAAACTTCCGCAGGTTGAAGCGCATTCACAAGGAACGTTGCGGCGTCATCATTCCAAGGAATGATGTCGATTTTCTCACCCTGAAGTTCGTTAACAACGGCCTGAACGCGGGAGCCACGCATACCAACACATGCCCCAACCGGATCGATGGAATTATCATACGAAATTACACCAATTTTGGCGCGCGAACCCGGATCACGAGCAACGGCTTTAATCTCGATAATGCCATCATAAATCTCAGGCACTTCCATTTTGAACAGCTCTGACAGAAATTCCGGCGCGGTACGCGACAAGAAAATCTGCGGCCCGCGAACTTCGGCACGAACATCACGGATATATGCACGAACGCGGTCGCCTGTGCGGAAAGCCTCGCGGTTGATAAGCTGGTCACGACGAAGGACGGCTTCGCCRCGGCCCACGTCTACGATTACATTGCCGTACTCGACGCGCTTAACAGCACCGTTGATGATCTCGCCAACGCGRTCTTTGAATTCTTCGAACTGACGCTCACGTTCAGCTTCGCGAACCTTCTGCATGATAACCTGCTTGGCAGATTGTGCAGCGATACGGCCAAAATCCATTGGCGGTAGCGGGTCGGAAATAACCGTGCCAATTTCTGCATCGTCCTGAATTTCTTTGCCTTCAGCCAGTGTCACTTCCGTCCACTGATTTTCAACTTCTTCAACCACGGTGCGGCAGCGCTCCATAGTCAGCTCGCCAGTTTTACGGTCGATGGTGGCACGGATGTCGTATTCAGCGCCGTAACGCGAACGCGCAGCTTTGCCCAAGCTTTCTTCCATCGCGCCGATAACCAGATCGGGGTCGATCATTTTCTCGCGCGCTACTGCGTCTGCGATCTGCAACAACTCCAACCGGTTTGCACTGGTAATAGCCATAATTTATTCCTCTTCCGTGTCGGAATTTTCTTCCGTTTGAATTTCATCAAATTTCGATTCGTCGAGATCAACCGCTTTGCGGGCTTTCAATGTCTCGGCGATAAGCTCATCCGTTAGCAGCAGCTTGGCTTCAGTAATCCAGTCGAATTCCAGACCAATCGTGCCTTCGGGTATTTCAATAAGAATTTCGTTGCCTTCAACACCGCGCAGGAAACCGTTAAAACGCTTGCGCCCGTCGATCAACTCGCTGGTTAGAAGTTTGACTTCATAACCTTCAAACGTTTCGAAATCCTTCAAGCGTGTTAGCGGGCGGTCGATGCCGGGGCTGGAAACTTCCAGTGCATACTCGCCTTCAATCGGGTCTTCGACGTCTAGAACGGCAGACAGCGCGTGCGAAATATCGGCGCAATCGTCGACATCAATGCCACCATCCGGCTTGTCAGCCATGATCTGCAAAATCATCGTTTTGCCGGTGATCAAGCGCAGGCGCACTAATTCATAGCCCAGATCTTCGATCGCGGGGGTTACAATTTCGGCCAGACGAACGTCAATGGCGGCTTTGGCAATAAGGTCGGACATGTCTCTCCAAACACAAAAAAACGGGCGCGCGGCCCGTTATAATTTCCGGTGGAAGCTTGGGGGTGGAAGCCAATCTTGCCGCTGTTGATTGCCATATACGCCTCGACTCGCCGGATTGCAAGGGAGATTATCTACCGTGGATCGAGGCCCTTGAAGAACAGCGCTTCCAAAAATTCGCTGCCGGTTGTGATTGGGTCGGGGTCTTGATCACCCAGCACCGAGCGCATTTGCACAGCGAAGTCCGCGTAGTGTTGGGTCGTTGCCCAGATCGAAAATATCAGGTGATAGGGGTCAACTTTGGCCAACTGCCCCTCGCTCATCCATTTTCGGAATATCCCCACGGAACGGTCAACGAGGTTTTTAAGCGACCCRTCCAGTTCGCCTGACAACCTTGGTGCGCCGTTCAGAATTTCGATTGCAAACAGACGGCTTTCGCGGGGGAACTTACGGGAAAATTCCAGCTTCGCGCAAATATACCCCATTATTTCCGCATGCGGATCACCCTCCGAGTCGATGTTTTCAAGCGGCTGCAACCATGTTTCCAGCAGGCGGTTCAGCAATGTTGTATAGATGGCTTCCTTGCCGGAAAAGTAATACAGCATGTTTGGCTTCGACAGCCCTGCAACGCCTGCGATCTGGTCCAGCGTCGCGCCGCGAAATCCGTTTTCCGAGAACACCTGTAACGCCGCATCCAGTATGATTTCGCGCTTCTCGCGTTGTATCCGCGTGTCTTTATTAGCCACCTGATATCCCCTTTGGTATTATTCCAGACAGCTTACGGTATATTCCACATCAACTTCAATCCGCTACTCGGCTGGGTCTTGTGAATTATCGTCCTGACTGACCGCCGCGATATTCCGTAAGCGATCTGCTTGATAGTTTTCCGCATCCCCGTATTCCGAGAAACCGCCATACCATTTGTGATACGCACGCATCTTGTTGGCATGTTTGATGGGGCACCAATAGGCCTCGGTTCTGGCGGCCACCTCTAAACAATATGAGAGCAATCCGTTTCCGTAGGAACAATACGCGCAATTAAGTTTTTCGATAATGTTAAGATACGCTAAATGGCGTCGATCAAAGGTTATATAGTCACGACGCCGGACTTTCTTGACCCCGTAAATCGGAAAACATATCGCTTGATAAAGGCTGATCCAAAGGTCGATTATAATAAACGGGATAACAAGCGAGTATATCACTGGTGCCGAAAGGATATGCAGTAAGGGTGCCCCTAATATGTATTTGGGCAACCCCAGCTTGAATTGCTTTTGCCATTTGATTGTATCGGATTTGAACTTGATGCGCTGATTTTCGATGGAGTAGCTGAACTGCTCGGCTTTCTCACCAAGCGCAACCTCAAGCTCTTCCTGCAATTGGTTGATGCGTTCGACAATATTGCGAATGTGATTTGGCATTAGCCGCCCTCCGTCAGGTTATCGGGCGATTAGACTATAGTATGCCGCTCTGCGCTACAGCTTTATCAATCCCAGCTTTTCACGATTGAAATACCGCCAATTCATCAGAATTGCCGCAACGGCCAAGCCTAAGGCCAAACCACTCCAGATACCTTGACCGCCGAAATCCAAAACAAACCCGAAAATATACGCGGCGGGAACGCCGATAGCCCAGTAACTGAACATCGCTATATACATTGGAACTTGTGTGTCCTTCATGCCGCGCAATAAGCCAGCTCCGACCACCTGCAAGGTATCCACAATCTGGAATGCAGCTGCGACAGCAAGCAACGGCGTGCCATAATCAATGATAAGCTGCACGTCGGCGTTCGCCTTATCAAGGTACATGCTGATAAGCGGAACCGGGAACAGCACGAAAATAATGGCAGCTAAAACCGCAAAACCAACGCCTAGCACCAAGACGGTTTTACCGGCACGATCCATGCCGGCGGTATCCCCGCGCCCGACAGCACGGGCAAACCTGACGGTTCCGACTTGCGAGAAGCTAAGCGGTATCATGAATGAAATCGAGGCGATTTGCAGAGCAATCCCGTGCGCCGCCAGTTCGATAACACCCAACCATCCCATCATTAGCGATGCTGCTGCGAATAATCCCACCTCGGCCAGAATTGTCAGGCTGATGGGCAGGCCCAAGCGGAATACTTCGCGGAAAGCCACCCAGTCTGGACGCCATAGGCGGACAAATATCTCGTGTTCACGCAATTCAGGTACGCGCAGGCAATAGATTATAAGCGCTGTTGCAGACAGAATGTTTGTGCCGACGGTCGCAACGGCGGCCCCTGCCAGTTCCATCCTTGGCGCACCGAAATTTCCGAAGATGAACATATAGTTCAAAAATGCGTTAACCCCGACGGCCGCCAATGTGATCCACAACACGATTTGCATGCGTTCCAATGCCGATAGGTACGCCCGCAAAACCGACACAATCAGCACCGGAAAAATCCCCCATTGCGCGACGCGGACATAATCCTGCGCCATGCCCGCCAAGTCAGGTTGCTGCCCGATCGCCAGCAAGATGGTTTCAGTATTCCACAGCACCGGCATCATCAGCGCGGCATAGATCATTACCACCCAAAACCCCATTCGAACCGAGCGGCGGAGCGATCGTATATCGCCCTCGCCCGACGCTTGTGCAGCCAATGGCATCACGGCGTTTGCCAGACCAAAACCCACGACCAGCACGACAAAGAACAATGTGGTCGCTAAAACGGACGCCGCCAAAGTTTCGGCCCCAAGCCAACCCAGCATGACTGTATCAATGAAATTGATTCCCATCTGTGCCATCTGCGTCCCGATCAGGGGCAAACCAAGCGCCAGTGTTGCGCTAAAATGCGCAGACCAGCTGTTGCTCTGCGCGGACGCAGGGGGGATGGTATCTGTCGATGTCATGTGTCACCTATTGGCACCCGCACGATTCAATTTCGAACGGTTGCACGAGGCTATCAGACTTCGCCTACAGCGCGCCACATATATTTCATCTGCCGCCACGTCCCGAACCGCTTGCTGCCCGTGATTGTCATCGCTAGTATCGCGGAAATTTTTGCACGAGGTATCAATGCCCCTTTTCCGCACACTGTTAACGGCAACAATCATTTTCATGGTCGATCGCATCGCCAAATGGATCGTGATCGAGGTCATGGACCTGCCAAGACGTATATATATCGAGGTCTTCCCCCCTTACCTAAACTTCGTGATGGGCTGGAACGAGGGGATCAACTTCGGCCTGTTCGGGTCCGGTAACGATTTCATGCGATACTTCCTGATCATACTGGCTTTTGCCATCATAATCGGGTTGATATTCTGGGTCCGCAAACAGGACGGCTGGCTAATACCGCTAAGCGTTGGCGCAATTATCGGCGGAGCATTGGGCAACGTTCTGGACCGTGTGATCTATGGCGCAGTGGCGGATTTCCTGAACATGTCGTGTTGCGGGTTTAACAATCCATACGCCTTCAATACCGCCGACATAGCCATATTCGCGGGTGCGTTTGGCCTGATTTTCTTCGGCGACCCAAAGAAAAAGCACTAGATTACGGCGTGGCAGAATCGGCCACGGGATGCTATACTTAGTGGTATGAACGCCCAGACCCCCTATATACCCGCCCAAAGGCGGCCAATCCGCCAGCTTGACGATGCGGCGGCCAACCGTATTGCGGCCGGCGAAGTTGTGGAACGTCCGGCATCTGCCGTGAAAGAACTGGTGGAAAACGCACTTGATGCAGGAGCCACGCGGATCGACATCGCGCACGCCGACGGTGGCAAAACGCTGATACGGGTCACGGACGATGGCCACGGCATTCCAGCGAACGAACTGGTGTTGGCGTTGTCCCGCCACGCGACGTCAAAAATTGACGGGTCGGACCTGCTAAACATCCACTCCTTCGGCTTTCGGGGCGAGGCATTGCCATCCTTGGGGGCCGTTGGCCGCCTAACGATAACCTCCCGATTCACGGGCGCATCCGAGGCCGCTAAAATTTCCGTAAACGGTGGTGCTATCGGGCCAGTCGAACCCGCCGCCCTAACCGCAGGCACGGTGGTCGAGCTTCGCGACCTGTTCCACGCMACCCCCGCCCGCCTGAAATTCATGCGCACTGACCGCGCAGAGGCGCAAGCTATTGGTGATGTCGTMAAACGCCTCGCTATGGCYGAACCGCATGTCGGGTTTACCCTACGCGATGTRACSGGYGGTGGCGAAGGSCGSGTGACCTTTCGCGCWGATCCACARACMGGCGATATGTTYGACGCCCTTGCCGGAAGGCTTCGYGGKATWCTWGGYGCAGATTTCACRACSAACGCSATGCGGATTGAAGCTGMRCGCGAAGGCTTGTTGYTAACMGGATACGCYGCCCTGCCGACATATTCGCGCGGTGCTGCYGTCGCRCARTTCTTTTTCGTCAACGGCCGCCCCGTYAAAGACAAGCTTCTAACAGGTGCATTGCGCGGCGCGTATTCRGATTTCCTTAGCCGTGACCGCCATCCCGCCGTTGCGCTGTTCCTGTCGTGTGATCCCGAACGCGTAGACGTTAACGTCCACCCGGCGAAATCCGAAGTACGGTTTCGCGAACCCGGCCTTGCGCGCGGGCTGATCGTCTCGGCGCTGAAACATGCGCTGGCCGATGCCGGACACCGTGCCTCCACCACCGTTTCGGATGCGACACTGGGCGCGATGCGGCCCGAAATTCCGCAAGGGCGTGTTTACCAAATGGATCGCCCCTCGCAATCCGCCCTACGCGGTGCATACCAATTCCAACAACCAATCCAGCAAGATGGGTTTCAAGAAGGCTTCACGGATTTCGGCCATGCATCAGGTCGGGTGGAACCCGCTCCCAACACTTCAGATGGGGCCGCTGACGAGACTCTCCCACTTGGGGCAGCGCGCGCGCAGTTGCACGAGAATTACATCATCGCACAAACCAGCGATGGCATGATCCTTGTGGATGCTCACGCCGCACATGAACGGTTGGTATACGAGCGCCTCAAATCCCAGATGGCCGCAAAAGGCATCGCCGCCCAAGCCCTGCTTATCCCCGAAATAATCGAGATGTCGTCCGACGATATTTCCCGCCTTCTAACAGCCGCGCCTGACCTGACCGAGCTGGGTCTGACCATCGAGGCCTTCGGCGGCAACGCCATTTGCGTGCGCGAAACCCCCGCTATCCTTGGCGAGGTAAACGCTCGCGCCATGATCGAAGACATCGCGGATGAATTGGCGGACCTCGGCCAAACCCAAACCGTCAAAGACCGGATCGARGCGATCTTGTCCCGCGTTGCTTGCCATGGGTCCGTTCGCACAGGTCGCCGTATGTCCGCGCCCGAAATGAACGCGCTACTGCGCGAAATGGAAGCAACCCCGCATTCAGGGCAATGCAACCATGGCCGCCCGACCTATGTTGAGCTAAAGATGAGCGATATAGAACGCCTGTTCGGGCGAACCTGAAGGAGCCTTTGATGTCTGAAACGACACTCCCCAATCATCCCTTGCGCTACGAGCTTAGCAACGAGCTGCACGCTCGCCCGTTCCCAGAACTGAAATCGCCCTGCCGTGCTGCTTTCCTTGCTATCAAAAAGCCGAGCAAAGCGGTTGAACGTGATCGCGCGCTGGACCGCAAACATCTGATTGATCTGCTAGACCGTCACGGGGCACCACACCCTGCACCGGATACAGATCATTATTCCGGCCAGCTTGGGCGTGGTTTTTTGAAGTGGGAAATGCACACCGAGTTCGTCACCTATACCATTTTCGCAGATACCGTTGCGGACACACCGTTTGATGCCGCTGTATTTTCGATCTTCCCGAAAGACTGGCTGGCAGATGCGCCCGGGGCGGTCCTGACATCCGCCTTGGTTCGCGTTGAAGAATACAAAGACGAAGCCGACCTTGATCGAATTATGACCACCAAAATTCCGCACTGGTTTGTGCCGGAAAGCCTCGCCGCGTCGCGTGTGATTGATGGTGAGGCCGTAGTTGCGGGTGATTTTCGCATAGACGAGGCCGGGCACGTCCGTTTCGTCGTTTTGACCAAACCCGACATCGGGTTGCGTCGCCTTGGGCGCATTGTGCAACGATTGTTGGAGATTGAGACGTATAAAACGGCGTCCATGTTGACCCTGCCCATCGCACGGACGGTTTCACGTCGCGTAGCGGATTTGGATTTTGACCTGTCACAAATCGTGCAGCAAATGGCCAAGGGTGATGGGGATGAAATCGAGACACTCGACCGACTGCTAATAATGGCCGCAGAAATCGAATTATTGTCGTCGTCTACCGCCTTTCGTTTCGGTGCGGCTGGCGCATATGAAGCGATCGTTAACCGTCGTATTTCCGTGCTGCGCGAAGAGCGCCTGCAAGGGCGGCAGTTGTTAAGCGAATTTATGACGCGGCGCTATGATCCGGCAATGCGGACCTGCCGATCCGCGCAAGAACGCTTGAAAGACCTTTCCTCGCGGGCTGAACGCGCCGCCAATTTGCTGCGAACTCGCGTTGATGTGGCTGCCTCGGAGCAAAACCACGAAGTGCTGATACAAATGGATCGCCGAGCCGCACTGCAACTACGGTTGCAAGAAACGGTCGAAGGGTTATCCGTTGTTGCAATCAGTTATTACGCCGTTAGCCTGACAGGATATTTGTTGGCCCCGTTGGCGCACAAATATGGCTACGACAAATCTGTAGTGCTGGCGATAGTGACCCTGCCAATCGTGGCGATGGTGTTCGCGGCATCCCGACTTATTCACAAGCGGATCACAGATTAAGGCGCGATCAATTGGCGGCTCTAATCTATCAATACATCCGGTTTTGCAAACGCAGTCAGCTTAGTCATATCAGTGATCGTGATAGTTTGCCCGTCAACCACCACACCATGGGGTTTAAGGTTATTGAACGCCCGCGACAGGTTTTCAGGAGTCATACCCAGATAAGACGCCAACCGACGCTTTTCGATGGGTAGTTGGTACGCCACGGCATCACCTTGCCGATGGTGCTGCTTCAGGATGTAATTTGCCAACCGCTCGATAGATGTGCGTAATTTCAGGTTCTTCATATTGCGGATCGTGGCACGATAGCATCTGGCCAACTCGTCAACTATGGCCAGTGCAAAGGCTGGATCTGATGCAAAAACATCACGGACATTCTCGGACGGAATCATAATGATCCGCGATTTTTGCAATGTACGCGCCGACATCAGATTCACCCGGTCTTTCATCGTCGCAGCAAGAATAAACGTAGAGTTTGCATAAAGCGTCGTCACCGAGGTTTCGCGATTTGTCCAGCTTGAGAACAACTCCACACAGCCGGATTGCACGATATGCAAAAAATCCGCGGCCTCCCCTTCCGTAATCATCACCATGTTCGGAGGGAAATTCTGAACGTAGGCACCACGGGTCAAGATGTCGAAAGACTCTTCCGTCATTTCGGCAAAAAGCGGGAGTTCCCGAATTGATTCGAATCGTGTGGATGTCATTTCTTGTCTTTCGGTCTGGCTTGACATTTATCAAGCAGGTGACCGAGGCAATGTCAAGGTGGCGGCAGACAGAATTGGGCTTCGTGATTGATTAAAGCACAAAACACACAAAACTAATGTGGTTAACCCATTAATTTTTAAGGAAAAATCCAAGCGATTGATATGGATCAATAAGCCTCCGGCAATTTAGGCATATCAATCTACCGGAATAAACAGTGTCTCAGCTGTAATCACGAAGAGGGATTAGAAATGGAACTACAAAATAAATCAACACGACTTTGGGGGAATTTCTTCAAAGTTAACATGGTGCAAATCAGAACATTCCACATGTCTTGGTTTGCGTTCTTTGCCGCTTTTTTCGCATGGTTCGGAATAGCGCCTCTGATGATCATCGTTCGTGAAGAACTGGATCTGACGAAATCGCAGGTCGGTTGGACAATTATTGCCTCGGTCACCGTGACGGTGTTTGCGCGGTTCTTTATTGGCTGGCTGGTTGACCGGATCGGTCCCAGATTGTCCTATACATACCTATTGGTATTCGGCGCGTTCCCTGTTGCGGGTATCGGGCTTGCTGACAGTTTTGAAAGCTTCCTGTTCTTCCGCCTGTTGATCGGTATCATCGGGGCTTCCTTCGTTATTACGCAATACCATACATCTGTGATGTTCGCACCCAACGTGGTTGGAACTGCTAACGCAACAAGCGCTGGCTGGGGTAACCTTGGTGGTGGCGTAACGCAGATTGTAATGCCGTTGATCTTTTCCGGTTTCGTGATTGGCTTTGGTTTCACTGACGCGCAAGCTTGGCGTATGTCGATGGTTGCCGTTGGCATCGTTATCTTCCTGGTTGGTATCGCATATTACTTCCTGACACAGGATGCGCCAGACGGGAACTTCAAAGAGTTACGCGCAAAAGGCATGATGCCTGAAAAGACCAAAGTGACGGGCGCGTATTTCAAGGCAATGAAGGATTACCGCGTTTGGGTTCTGTTCCTGATCTACGGTGCCTGTTTCGGCATTGAGTTGACTGTGAACAACACCGCTGCACTTTACTTCTTTGATTACTTCGATGTGAATCTGGTAACTGCAGGTGCAATCGCGGCCTCGTTCGGCTTGATGAACATCTTCGCCCGTACACTAGGCGGCATTTTCGGCGACAACTTCGGTTCCATCTGGGGACTTAAAGGCCGGACTTACTGGTTATTCATCGTCCTGATGGGCGAAGGCATCGCATTGATGATCTTTAGCCAAATGAACGTGCTGTTTCTTGCGATCCCGATGCTGATCGTCTTCTCGCTGTTCACACAAATGGCCGAAGGCGCGACGTACTCGGTTGTTCCGTTCATCAACAAAAAAGCCCTTGGCGCAGTTGCCGGTGTGGTTGGTGCAGGCGGTAACGCCGGTGCGGTTGCTGCGGGCTTCTTGTTCAAAGGCACGATGGAATGGAACGATGTGTTCTTCACAATCGGTGTGGTTGTTGTGATCGCTTCCTTCCTTACATTCTTCATCCGGTTCTCGCCGGAACAGGAAGCAGAAGAGAAAGCACTGTTTGAAAAAGCTAATATGGATCTACTGAAAATCCGTGCTGACCGAGCAAACGAGGCGCTAGCGCACTCCGCTCAAGTCGTCTCGGATTACAACGAGAACCGTGAAAATAAAATCTAAATAGTAACAAAAAAACGAGCGGGCCGTTACGGCCTGCCCGATCCTACCTACTCAAACGAGGAGACAGAAATGGGAAAAGATCTAAGAAACTGGACACCGGACGACGAGGCCTTCTGGGCGTCGACCGGCAAGTCCATCGCCACCCGAAATCTGTGGATTTCGATCCCAAGCCTATTAAGCGGTTTTGCTGTTTGGCTTTACTGGGGCATCATCACGGTGCAAATGCTAAACCTCGGGTTTGACTTTGCGAAATCCGATCTGTTCACACTTGGTGCGATCGCTGGATTGACCGGTGCAACGCTGCGTATTCCGTCAACATTCTTTATCCGCATCGCGGGTGGGCGAAATGCGATTGTGTTTACTACGGCACTTCTTATTATTCCGGCCGTCGGGGCGGGTATTGCGTTGCAAAACCCTGAAACACCACTTTGGGTATTCCAGTTGCTGGCCCTTCTGTCTGGTATCGGTGGCGGTAACTTCGCGTCTTCGATGTCCAACATCAGCTTCTTCTATCCTAAGAAAATCCTTGGTTATGCGCTAGGTATGAATGCTGGTTTGGGTAACTTCGGTGTGACAACCATGCAGATCGTTATCCCACTAGTGATGACATTCGGCCTGTTTGGTGGCGAGCCTCTGATCCTGGAGCAAACCTCCGGTACGTTGATTGGTAAAATTCCTGCGGGAACCGAAACATACATCCACAATGCCGGGTTCGTCTGGCTGCTGCTTCTTGTTCCGCTGGCCATCATTGGTTGGTTCGGTATGAACAACATTCGTGATGAACATGTATCCCCTGACATCCCGAACCCCTTCGGTGCCTTCGCCATTATGACAGGCATGCTGGCAATCGGTTTTGCCACCGCAATGTTTGGTCTGTGGCTTATGCTACCTGAAACCGCAGGCGGCTTGCCTGTTTCCGGCCTCGGTGTTTCAAAGTGGCTGGTATTGCCAATCGTTATCGCATTGACTGTGTTTTTCTTGAAAATGATTCCAGGCTCGGTTGGTCAAAACCTGACACGCCAGTATGCAATCTTCAAAAACAAGCACACATGGGCGATGACAATCATCTACATCATGACCTTTGGCTCGTTCATCGGGTATTCGGCAGCGCTTCCGCTGACTATCAAAGTTGTGTTTGGCTTCCAGCACATCGTTGGWGCTGACGGTATTRTTGACCAYAGYATYGCCAACCCCAACGGCCCATCRGCCYTKATGTTCGCATGGATGGGTCCATTCATCGGCGCGCTTATCCGYCCWWTMGGCGGTATGCTGGCCGATAAACTGGGTGGCGCACGCGTTACRCAGTGGATCTCGGTTGCGATGGTTATTTCGGCAATTGGCGTCGCATGGATTTTGCAACAGGCMTATGCTTCGGCGACACCTGAAACATACTTCCTGCCATTCATGATCTTGTTCCTGATCTTGTTCGCAGCAACYGGTCTGGGCAAYGGTTCCACGTTCCGCACAATCGCGATTGTGTTYAACAAAGAGCARACRGGMCCRGTTCTGGGTTGGACWTCRGCCATCGCRGCYTACGGTGCTTTCATCATTCCGAAAGTATTYGGTGAGCARATGGGYGCAGGWACACCCGAGATAGCCCTMTATGGTTTCGCGGTTTTCTATACGGTTTGTATCGCCATTAACTGGTGGTTCTACATGCGCCCTAATGCGTATGTGAAAAACCCATAAARCCGTGAACGATGGTGTCGGCGTTTTGTCCCCTCTTTTCGCCGGCACCGACTTACTTGAAAATGGAGAATTGAAATGAGCCACTTACTCGACAGGCTGAATTTCCTAAAAAGCAATAGCGTAGGAACATTCGCAGACGGCCATGGCAACACCACGGATGAAAACCGTGACTGGGAAGACACCTATCGCAATCGTTGGCGTCACGACAAAATCGTTCGTTCGACCCACGGTGTGAACTGCACGGGTTCGTGTAGCTGGAAAATCTATGTGAAATCCGGCATTGTTACATGGGAAACCCAACAAACAGATTATCCGCGCACCCGCGCCGGAATGCCAAACCACGAACCACGCGGCTGTGCCCGTGGAGCATCGTACAGCTGGTATCTATATTCCGCCAACCGCGTGAAAACTCCGCTAATCCGCGCTCGCATGCTGAAAAGCTATCGCAAGATGCGCGAAAATAATTCCCCGATTGAGGCTTGGACCAAGCTGCAAGAAGATCCGATCCTTCGCGCTGACTATGTAAAATCACGTGGCAAAGGCGGTTTCGTTCGTGCCGATTGGGAAGAAGCCACAGAAATTATCGCAGCAGCAAACGCCTATACTGCCAAAACATACGGTCCAGACCGCGTCTTCGGGTTCTCTCCAATCCCGGCTATGTCGATGGTTTCCTATGCTGCTGGCTCGCGTTATTTGTCCCTTCTGGGTGGTACCGCGATGAGCTTTTATGACTGGTATTGCGATCTGCCACCAGCCTCGCCAATGACTTGGGGCGAGCAAACAGACGTTCCTGAATCGGCTGACTGGTATAACGCGGGCTTCCTGCTGCTATGGGGCTCCAACGTTCCACAAACACGGACGCCAGACGCGCACTTCTATACCGAAGCACGTTATCGCGGCACCAAATCCGCCGTTATTTCGCCGGATTATTCCGAAGCCGCCAAGTTTGGCGACATCTGGATGGCCCCCAAAGCCGGTACAGACAGCGCCTTGTCGATGGCCATGGGCCACGTCATCTTGCGCGAATTCCATCTGGACCGTCAGGCGAAATACTTCGAGGATTACGCACGCAAGTATACCGACATGCCGATGCTCGTAGTCATGGAAGAAAAAGACGGCAAGCTTGTTCCAGGCCGCCAGCTTCGCGCTGATGACCTTAAGGGCAAACTTGGTCAAGAAAAGAACCCTGAATGGAAAACTGTCGCGATTGATGGCACCTCCGGCGATCTGGTCCCACCAAACGGTTCCGTAGGTTTCCGCTGGGATGGTTCCAAGAAGTGGAACCTTGAAGAGCGCGCCACCGACAAAGACACCAACCTCAAACTATCGTTGATTCTAGAAGAAGATCACGACGATGTTGTTGGCGTTGATTTCCCATACTTCGGTGGTGAAGCCACTGAAAATTTCGTTAAATGCGAACACCCTGACGTTCTGACCCGCAACATTCCGGTGAAGAAAGTTCAACTGGAAAGTGGCGAGGCCTTAGTGGCCACCGTATTTGATCTGTTCTGCGCCAACTACGGTCTTGATCGTGGTCTGGGCGGCGAGTGGGTGTCCAAAGATTTTAACGACGACATTCCGTTCACCCCTGCATGGGCAGAAAAAATTACTGGCGTGCCACGTGATCAAATCATTCAGGTAGCGCGTGAGTTCGCCCAGAATGCCGAAGACACAAACGGCAAGTCGATGATCATCCTCGGGGCTGGTTTGAACCACTGGTATCACATGGATATGAATTACCGTGGTATCATCAACATGCTGGTCATGTGTGGTGCCGTCGGTCAATCCGGCGGTGGTTGGAGCCATTACGTGGGTCAAGAAAAGCTGCGCCCACAAACGGGTTGGCAGCCACTGGCATTCGCGCTCGATTGGGCACGTCCACCACGGCATATGAACTCCACCTCGGCTTGGTATGCACATACCGACCAGTGGCGTTATGAGACTCTTGGCGCAGACGAAATTCTGTCGCCAACAGCACCGGAGGGCGACTGGAAAGACGCGAGCATGATTGACTACAACATCCGTGCGGAACGCATGGGTTGGTTACCGTCAGCTCCGTCCTTAAAAACCAACCCGCTGGAAGTTGTGAAAGCTGCAAAAGCAGAGGGCATGGATACCAAGGACTACATCGTCAAGAACCTGAAATCAGGCGATTTGGAAATGTCATGCGAGGATCCGGATGCACCGGAAAACTGGCCACGCAACCTGTTCGTTTGGCGTTCGAACCTTCTGGGTTCTTCGGGTAAAGGCCACGAATACTTCCTCAAGCACCTTCTGGGCACCGATCACGGCGTTCTGGGTAAAGACTTGGGCGAAGAGGGTGGTCAGAAACCAATCGAGGCCAAATGGCATGACGAAGCGCCAGAAGGCAAACTCGACCTGTTGGTGACAATCGACTTCCGTATGTCCACTACGGCTGTGTATTCGGACATCGTCCTTCCTACCGCTTCTTGGTATGAAAAAGACGATCTGAACACATCCGACATGCACCCGTTTATTCACCCGCTGCAAGCGGCTGTTGATCCGGCGTATGAAAGCCGCTCGGATTGGGAAATCTTCAAGTCTATCGCCAAGAAATTCAGCGAAATCGTGCCGGGCTATCTGGGCGAAGAAACCGATGTTGTGGCGCTTCCATTGCTGCACGACACCCCTGCGGAAATCGCGCAGGATCAGGTTAAAGACTGGAAGAAAGGCGAATGTGAGCTAATTCCGGGCAAGACTGCGCCGAATTATATCGAGGTCAAACGGGATTACCCGAACCTCTATAAACGCTTCACATCCGTTGGCCCTCTGATGGAGAAAGTCGGCAACGGCGGTAAAGGCATCGCTTGGGACGCCAAAGTCGAAATGCATCACCTGAAAGAATTGAACGGTGTTGTAACGGACGAGGGTGTTTCCCAAGGTATGGCGAAGCTCAACACGGCGATTGATGCCGCAGAGATGATCCTGATGCTGGCCCCTGAAACCAACGGCGAAGTTGCGGTGAAAGCATGGCACGAGCTTGAAAAAGCTACGGGTCGCGAACACGCGCACTTGGCGGAACCCAAAGAGGATGAAAAAATCCGCTTCCGCGATATTGCCGCACAGCCCCGCAAAATCATTTCCAGCCCAACATGGTCTGGTATTGAGAGCGAGGATGTTTGCTATAACGCTGGCTACACCAACGTCCACGAGCTGATCCCTTGGCGCACCCTTTCAGGCCGTCAACAGCTTTACCAAGATCACCTGTGGATGCGGGCGTTCGGCGAAGGGTTCTGTACATACCGCCCCCCTGTTGATCTGAAAACGATCACCAAGGACGTGAACACAGCTGCGCAGAATAACGAGCCACACGTCGTGTTGAACTTCATCACACCGCACCAGAAATGGGGTATCCACTCCACGTACTCGGACAACTTGTTGATGCTGACGCTCAACCGTGGTGGTCCGGTGGTCTGGATGTCCGAAGTTGACGCCAAGAAAGCCAACCTTGTCGATAATGACTGGGTCGAGGCTTACAACGTCAACGGTGCGCTAACAGCCCGTGTGGTTGTCAGCCAACGGATGAAAGAAGGCACTTTGTTTATGTATCACGCGCAAGAAAAGATCGTGAACGTGCCGGGGTCCGAACAGACAGGGCTTCGCGGTGGTATCCACAACTCGGTTACCAGAACGACGCTGAAACCTACCCATATGATTGGTGGCTATGCCCAGCAATCCTACGGGTTCAACTACTACGGAACCGTTGGGTCCAACCGCGATGAATTCGTGATTGTTCGTAAACTGACCAAGGTTGACTGGCTCGACGAGCCGTCGAAAAAAGGAGGGCAGAGCTAATGAAAGTTCGTGCGCAAATAGGCATGGTGCTTAATCTCGATAAATGTATCGGGTGTCACACTTGCTCCGTCACTTGTAAGAACGTCTGGACCAGCCGCGACGGTGTTGAATACGCTTGGTTCAACAACGTCGAAACCAAACCCGGCATCGGTTACCCCAAAGATTGGGAAAACCAGAAGCGCTGGAATGGTGGCTGGACTCGGACTAAATCCGGCAAACTGCACCCTAAACAGGGCGCGAAATGGCGGATTTTGGCGAATATCTTCGGTAATCCAGACTTGCCTGAAATCGACGATTTTTATGAACCGTTTGATTTTGACTACGACCACCTGAAGTCGGCCCCTGAAATGGATGCGTTCCCAACGGCACGCCCTCGTTCCAGAATTACCGGCGAGCGGATGGAGAAAATCGAATGGGGTCCAAACTGGGAAGAAATTCTTGGTGGGGAGTTCTCGAAACGTTCCAAGGATTACAACTTCGATGGCATCCAGAAGGAAATCTATGGCGAGTATGAAAATACTTTCATGATGTACCTTCCTCGCCTGTGTGAACACTGCCTGAACCCAACGTGCGTAGCGTCCTGCCCATCGGGCGCGATCTACAAACGCGAGGAGGACGGTATCGTTCTGATCGACCAAGACAAATGTCGCGGTTGGCGGATGTGTGTATCGGGTTGCCCGTACAAAAAGATCTACTACAACTGGGAATCCGGTAAATCCGAGAAGTGCACCTTCTGCTACCCTCGTATTGAATCCGGCCTACCGACCGTTTGTTCGGAAACCTGCGTTGGCCGTATCCGCTACTTGGGCGTGATGCTGTATGATGCAGACAAGATTCAAGAAGCCGCCTCGGTTGAAAACGAGCAGGAACTATATGACGCCCAGTTAGGCGTGTTCCTTGACCCGAACGACCCAGCAGTTCAGGCCGCCGCCCGCGAGGAAGGCATCCCTGAAGCTTGGATCAAATCCGCAATCGATAGCCCTGTGTGGAAAATGGCGATGGACTGGAAGATTGCCTTCCCGCTGCATCCTGAATACCGCACATTGCCAATGGTCTGGTATATCCCGCCACTTAGCCCCATCCAGAATGCGGCCGAAGCTGGTGCGATTTCAACCAACAACAATATGCCAGACGTGAAATCCCTGCGTATTCCGGTGAAATACCTCGCCAATATGCTAACCGCCGGTGACGAGGCCCCTGTGGTCACAGCACTGGAACGGATGCTGGCAATGCGTGCTTACATGCGCGCAAAAACCATTGACGGAGTCGTCGATCACGGCATCGCCAAACAAGTTGGCCTGACCCCGTTGGAAATCGAGGACATGTATAAAATCATGGCTATTGCAGACTATGAGGATCGTTTCGTAGTGCCCACAACGCACCGCGAACAGGTCGAGGATGCATACGACATGCGCGGCGGATGTGGCTTTACCGATGGTAACGGATGTTCCACTGGTTCTAGCGGCAAGAAGATTTTCGGTTCGCGCAAATTTGTCGTGCCGACAGGAGGTGCAAGATGAGCGTTACATTCAAAGCCCTCTCGGTTTTGCTAAGCTACCCCAGCGACGACCTTAAGGCCGCCGTTGGGGAGATTCGCGAAATCATCACTAGCGAAGGAATCCTTTCAAAGGATGCCGTTGCAGCAATTCAGCCGCTTTTGACCGACATGGAAAAGTTCGATAAGTATGAACTGCAAGAACGCTTTGTTCTGCTGTTCGATCGCTCGCGCACCCTGTCACTGAACCTGTTTGAACATGTGCATGGTGAAAGCCGTGACCGTGGCCCTGCGATGGTTGATCTGCTTGAAACCTACCGCGCTGGTGGTTTCGATCTGGTCAGCACCGAATTGCCGGACCATCTGCCAATCTTGCTAGAATTCCTTTCAAATCGTCCAATAGACGAAGCGAAAGAAATGCTGGAAGACGCAGGTCACATCATGGCCGCCTTGGCTGAACGCCTGCACCGCCGTGAAAGTAACTATGCTGCCGTTCTGGCTGCCTTGGCTGAATTCGCAGGTGCCGAAGCATCCAGTGAAATGGTTCAGGAACTTCTCAGCGTCAAGGACGACGACCCCGAAGATCTGGAAGCCTTAGATGATGTCTGGGAAGAAGCCGAAATCACATTCGGCCCGGACCCCGAAGCCGGATGCCCGGTATCACGGGACATTTTGGCAAATATGGACATCCCGAAAAACACGCAGCCAGCCGCTGCGATGAACGAATAGGAGGCGACAATGCACCAGTTTCTATACGGAATTTTCCCCTACATCGCACTAACAGTGCTGGCGGTTGGTTCAATCGTTCGCTACGAGCGCGACCCCTTCACATGGAAATCCAGCTCCAGCCAGTTGCTTCGTCGCAAGCAGTTGATCATGGGTTCGGTTCTTTTCCACGTCGGCGTATTAGCGATCTTTGGCGGCCACCTGGTTGGTCTTCTGACACCGCTCTCGGTGTGGCACGCTCTGGGTGTTCCATCGTCGGTCAAACAGATGATCGCCATCATTTTGGGTGGCACGGCAGGCATCGCAATGCTGGCGGGCGGCCTTATGTTGGCACATCGACGGTTGTTTGATGCACGAATTCGGGCACGCAGTTCGTTTGGGGACACAGCAATCTTGTTGATGCTGCTTGTTCAGGTAATCCTTGGCCTTATGACAATCGTCGTCAGCCTTGGCCATCTAGACGGCCAGGAAATGATCAAGTTCATGCGCTGGGCCGCAGGTATATTCACATTCGACGGTAATGCCGCAAGCTATATAGAAGACGTGAACATCCTGTTCAAACTGCACATTTTCTTCGGCCTGACGATTTTCATGGTCTTCCCGTTCACACGGTTGGTTCACATGCTGTCTGTTCCTGTTCGCTACCTTTGGCGCCCAGGCTACCAGATCGTTCGCACACGTAAGGGGAAAAAATCATGAACCCGTTAATGCCAGACGTTATCGTCAACGGCGAAACCATCCCCTCGGCGGCCATCGCTGCCGAGGCGCAAAACCACAATGCCCCGCAGGATAAACCCGGCTGGGCATGGAAAGCCGCGGCGCGTGCGATGGTTATTCGCGCGTTGTTGTTGCAAGAAGCTGGTCGCCTTGGCCTGAAGCCCGACCCACAAATGGTAGACGGCGACAAACAGGAAACCGAAGACGAATCCCTGATCCGCGCGGTGCTTGAAAAGCAAATGGAAATTCCAGCCGTTTCCGCAGCCGAGTGTCAGTTCGTCTACGACACCCGCAAGGAAATCTTCCGCTCGCCAAACCTGTTCCAACCGGCGCACATCCTTTTCGCCGTGAAGCCCGAAGATCAGGACGCGCGCGAAGTTGCCAAGAAGAACGCAGCAGAGTTCATCAAAACGATCCAGAAAAACCGCAAAGCCTTCGCGGATATCGCCAAGAACAACTCTGACTGCCCGTCCAAAGATGCGGGCGGCACCTTGGGCCAGATCGGTACAGGCGACACGGTTCCGGAATTCGAAGCGGTTCTAGATATCTTGAACGCTGGCGAATTACACCCCGAACCCGTGGAAACTCGTTTCGGTATCCACATCATCCGCATGGATGAAAAAGCGATGGGTCAGCAATTACCGTTTGATGCCGTGAAGCATCAGATCATGGAAAAGTTGGAACAAGTCGCATGGGCCAAAGCGGCGCAAACGTACACGCAAGATTTGGTTAACAACGCCGAAGTCAAAGGTATCGACCTAAGCAAACCAATCGAAACAGTGGCCAAATAAAACCACGTGCGTTCCAAAGAAAGCGGGCTGGGGGTACTCCCCCAGCGCAACATGTTTCCGCGCCCGCAGCCATTTCAGGAAGTGGAGCTACGGTGACGCGGATGGCGAAACATCTTCGTAATCCAGAACGAGAACTTTGAAGTCCTTTCGAACAACATTCCTGATAAAGTCCGCCATTTCCGCATAGCCAGACGATCGCCCTGCCCCTTTGCGCCACGCAAGACCAATGGAGCGGGAGATACGGCGGCCTTTGAGGGGAATAGTGACCACATCCCCAAGCTCGGAAATTTCGGATTGGGCATAAAGTGCAGGCAGGAATGTCGTGCCCATATCCATTGCCACCATTTGGCGTAACGCGTCCAGACTTGTGCCCTCGTAATCGCGAATTAGCTGAGCGCCAAAGGACTCGCACAAAGCGTGGACCTGATCATGAAGATGGTAGTCTGGCGTGAGTGATAGAATCGGCAGACCTTTAAGGTCTATCACCGACACATGCTTTTGTGTGGCCAGTGGGTGATCTGCGGATACAGCCAGAAATATAGGTTCGCTGAATAACGGGGTGCTGTCGTAGTCCGGATTGTGAATCGGCAATTGTACCAAGATCACGTCATGAAGTCCTGTCCCTAGATCAGCTTCAAGGTTGGTCGGCTTACTTTCGCGAATATAGAGTTTGGTGTCTGGATGTTCGCGGTGCAAGGCAGCCAAAACCCGTGGAAGAAGATACGGACCTAAGGTAGCATTGACGCCCAGCCGGATTGTTCCTGCAAGGCCATCGTTAGCCGAGGTGACATAATCTTTGATGGCTTGCGCTTCAAACAGAATTTGGCGTGCGCGGGCGACTACCTCGCGGCCAATGGGGGTGAAAATTACGCCGCCGCGGGAACGCTCTACCAAACGAGTGCCGAGGATGCTTTCCAGATTTTGCAATTGCACGCTTAGGGATGGCTGACTGATGCCACAAAACTCGGCTGCATGACGGTAATGCTCAATATCGGCCAATGCTACTAAATAGCGGAATTGTTTCAGGGTTACCTCGGATTGGGTCATTGTTCTCTCGGCTGTTTGTAATTTCAAGGATGATAGTAAATTACTATCAAAGTATCAAAAGGAATTATATTTAACTATGAATCGATAAGGCTTAAATGGACGTTATGCCGTCGTAAAAGAGTTGCTGCACAAAAGGAATTCAACCATGCCTAAAGAACTTATCGCGGGATACCAGCGTTTTCGTAACGGGTATTTCAAACACAATAGGGAGCGCTTGGATGCGTTAGCCGAAGGGCAAAGCCCGCGCATTTGTCTGGTGTCGTGTTGTGACAGCCGTGTGGATCCTGCGACGGTGTTTGATGCTCACCCCGGTGATCTTTTCGTCATCCGTAACGTTGCCAACCTTGTCCCCCCTTACGAGGAAGATGGCCTGTTTCACGGCACGAGTGCGGCATTGGAATTCGCCATCACCGGGCTGGAAGTGCAGCATATTGTTGTGCTTGGYCATGCAAATTGCGGCGGGATCCGTGCGCTTATGGACAAAGGATCAAGTGCCGGAAGCGGTTCTTTCATCGACCGTTGGATGAGCATCGCAGAACCGGTACGAGAAGCCGTGAGCGCCATGACCGAGACCAATCGCGAGGAGCAATATGCGTGCTGCGAACAGCAGGCAATCGCACATTCGCTGGGAAACCTGATGACCTACCCTTGGATAAAGTCTCGCGTTGAGGGTGGATCGTTATCTTTACATGGGTGGCATTATGACCTCGTTGAGGGCACACTGTCGTTTCTGGAATCGGAACCCGAAGAAACACAATAAATTCCAGCCGCTTGCGAGCGAGCTGAGCTTTGAAAGGCACAAGATGAGCAAGACCGAATACACTGACCAAGAGCTGACTGAAGATGGCCTGAACCTAGCGCCATGGGAGCGGAAGTTTCGTCGTATCATCACACCATTTGACGAGTTCCTGCATCGCCAAACAACAGGTGGCCTGTTACTGATGGCGATGGCTGTATTGGCCTTGGTCTTGGCCAACGGGCCATTTGCCGAGGTGTATAGAGAAGTACTCCGCACCTATGTCAGCATCGGTTTTGGTGATTGGTCGTTGAAGATGTCGTTGCATCACTGGATCAACGACGGATTAATGGTGTTTTTCTTCTTTGTTATCGGGTTAGAGTTGAAGCGCGAGTTTCTGGTTGGGGAGCTTGCGAACCCTCGTAATGCGGCACTGCCGATTGCTGCGGCCATCGGTGGTATGGTTGTACCTGCGCTGTTCTACTTCGCCCTAAATCCGAGCGGCGAAGCAGCGGCGGGCTGGGGTATTCCTATGGCAACCGATATTGCTTTTGCCGTCGGCGCAATGGCGTTGTTGGGTACACGGGCCCCTAAGGCGCTGGTGACGTTTTTGGTCGCCTTGGCCATCGTTGACGATTTGGGTGCAGTGATGGTGATCGCCATTTTTTACACCGACAGCATTGCGCTTCTACCCTTGTTCATTGCAGTCATGTTGTTCGTGGTTCTTATCAGCATGAACCGGAGCGGCGTTCGCAATCCGATTCCATATTTCGCAGTCGCCGTTTTATTGTGGTATGCGCTGCTTTTGTCCGGTGTTCACGCGACATTGGCCGGAGTGATCGGTGCTATGACCGTGCCAGCTTATCCGAAATACAATCCGGAAAAGTTCAGCGCCCATGTTCGCACGCTTATGGACAGGTTTGATGCAAGCCATCAGCCAGGCAAAAGTGTCATGACCAATATCGCCCTTCGCAGCGAGGTTCAGGCGCTTCGAAACGGTGTCATTGGTGTCGAGGCCCCGTTGCAGCGGCTTGAACATTTCTGGCATATGCCGGTGGCCTTCGTGGTGATCCCAATCTTCGCATTGGCCAACGCAGGTATCCCGATTGAGCTGGCCGGTATCGGTGAAACGCTCAGCAATCCTGTTATGATGGGTGTATCTTTAGGTCTTATTTTTGGCAAGTTTATCGGTATCACCGGTGCTAGTTGGCTGGCCATCCGGTTTGGTGTGGCGGTTCTACCCAGCGGCACCCGGTTTACCCAAATTGCCGGAGCGTCTCTGTTGGCTGGAATCGGTTTTACCATGTCGATTTTCGTGGCCCAGCTTGCCTTTAACGATCAACCCGAGATGCTGTTGATGGCTAAAACCGGCATCCTTTTTGCGTCGTTCCTTGCTGGTGTGACGGGGTTTGTCTGGCTGTATATTGCAGGCAAGCCAGCCTCCGAAGCCAAGCAACTGGCCGAAGAGACAAACTAACCGGAAAGGAAAGTCCTGAAGAGGTTCACTAATATACTGGTCGTATTCAATGACGCGATCGGTGCAGAGGATGCGTTAGAACAAGCAGCCGCGCTTGCCCGGGACAATGGACCTGTCGCGGATTTATTCCGCTCCTTTAAGAGCATATTCTGCCACAAAGGAGATAAACCATGGCACTTGGAGCGGAACGAAAGCGCGACAGGTCCATTGGGAGGGATGTGGGAGATGATCTGTATTAGCGAGATAATGGAGGTTTCGGGAAGCCGATTGCACGGAGAGGCGCATCATGGGTAGATCGGTGGAAAGTTGGTTCTTGGCTCTTTACGACAAGCGGCCCTTTATGGGGAGCTTAGTGGGGTTGACGCTTCTATTTGTTGCGTTCTCCTTTATTGGGGTGGCTACAGCTGCAATCAACGAGCTAGCTGGCCTATCCACAATTGCTATTGTGTTTTTGCTTTCACCGGTCTTCATTTACCTTCTCAAGCCGGTTGTCATGGTCGTATTATTGGCGAACGAGTTTATTTGGAGCTCAATAGGGATATACTATTTCCTCGGAATTAAGGGGCGTCCAGTCCGAGCAAGATATAAAAAGGGGTGGAGATGAGCGATGGCAGGTAGTGATGGTTCTGGAAATACAATTACTTTTGGTGGGTACGGCAATGTGAGTCGAGTGGCTGGTGCATATGGAAATCAAGCTCTTACATACACAGACTTCAATATAGTTGGCGCCTCGGCAAACGTTGCAGGTACAAATTTGGGAGCTGGATTGGGTTTCATTCAATGATGGCTAGCAATGTATATAACTCCCAAACTAAACATGGCCGCGTAATTCTATTAGCGGACCCCATTAAAAATGGGGGGATTACCTCTAAACCCGAGATCAAGCACAAGTGTGTTCGTGTCAGTATGAATATAGGATTTCCATTATCGATTTTCAGACCAGATAACCGTATCGGCATAATACCGCCTCCAATACAATTCGCATCCAACCCGGGCAACCAGCCGAACGTAAAGACACCAAAATCCATATAGCTATCTGTGTATTAGGTAGAGTGGTGACCCCTGCAGGACTCGAACCTGCGACATTCTGCTTAGAAGGCAGATGCTCTATCCAGCTGAGCTAAGGGGCCGTTGGGCTGTATTAATCGGAATTTCCTTACCGCATCAACACCTAATGCCGTTGAGCGTTCACATCTCGTGTATTACCACCTATGATCGCCTCGATTTTATTCGAGGGACGCCGCATGACTTTATTCCAAACACTCACCGTTGCCACCTTCATATTTCTGGCCGCTTGCGGCTCCCGTCCCCAACCCGTTGCATCTGGATACGGYACAAGCGCCCAATCCTGCCTTGCGGAAGCAATGTATTTCGAGGCCCGCGGAACAGGCGAGGCTGGGCGGCGTGCAGTGGGCGAAGTCATCCTTAACCGTATGAATAACCCCCAATTCCCATCAACCGTCTGCGGTGTCGTGGATCAACGGTACAACGGGTCTTGCCAGTTTTCCTACCGCTGTACAGGTCCGTTAATTTACAACGAACCACAAGCCCTCGCGCGCGCAAACACCACCGCAAACACGTTGTTAACCAATCGAGGCGAGGACATCACGAACGGTGCGTTATTCTTCCACGCACGCTCCATGGCACCGGGGTGGTTTGGAACGTTGCGGCGGTTGGGAACCTTCGGGGGCAACATCTTTTACCGCTAGTGCGCGTGATTAACCTGTGGTTAACACTTGACCGAACGCCGCCCGCAGGCTTCAATCTTGCCAACTTATTCAGGAGCCGACCATGCATCAACCAGTCATCTCAGGTACCGGCGTTTTCACCCCGCCCAACGTCATCACGAACGACGAACTGGTTGTAGCCTTCAACGCTTACGCTGACAAATTCAACGCCGAAAATGCCGATGCGATTGCCGCAGGTGACGAAACCGAAATGGCGCATTCCAGTTCCGATTTCATCGTCGCGGCCAGTGGAATTCACCAACGCTACGTGCTGGATAAATCTGGCATTCTGGACCCCGAAATCATGCACCCACAACTGCGCCAACGCGCTGATGATGAACCGGGGGTAATGGCGGAAATGGCCGTCGATGCGTGTAACAAAGCGCTGGCGCAGGCGGGCAAGACGGCGGCAGATGTAGATGCCGTGATCGTCGCGGCCTCCAACCTTGAACGCGCCTATCCTGCCATCGCGATCGAGGTTCAGGATTTGTTAGGGATTAACGGTTTCGGCTTTGATATGAACGTCGCGTGTTCCTCCGCCACGTTTGGAATTCAGGCGGCCAGCGATATGGTTCGCTCTGGCTCTGCAAGATCGATTCTGGTCGTAAACCCCGAGATATGCTCGGGCCATCTGGAATGGTGCGACCGCGATTGCCACTTCATTTTCGGCGATGTCTGCACCGCCACGTTGATTGAACGCAAAGAAGACGCAACCAGCGCGCATTTCGAAGTGATCTCAACCAAATGCCTAACGCAGTTTTCCAACAACATCCGTAACAACAACGGCTTTTTGCGTCGTTCCCGCCCAGACGGGGTGGCTGACCGGCGCGATATGCAGTTTATGCAGAACGGGCGCAAAGTGTTTAAGGAAGTGTTACCGATTGTTTCTAAACATATTCTTAACCATCTGGAATCCGAAGGTGCTACCCCTGATCAGTTGAAACGCCTGTGGCTTCACCAAGCCAACAAAGCCATGAATGATTTCATCGGGCGTAAGGTGTTGGGCCGCGTGCCGGAACCGGATGAGCAACCCAACATTTTGCAAGATTATGCCAATACATCTTCAGCAGGTTCCATCATCGCGTTTTCGCAGAATTCTGATGATATAGAAGACGGCGAACTGGGCTTGATTTGCTCCTTCGGAGCGGGGTATTCGGTTGGCTCTGTCCTACTAAAACGGTCCTGCTAAACGATGGCTAAACTATACTTTAACTATTCCACGATGAACGCGGGTAAAAGCACGATCCTTTTGCAAGCAGCCCATAATTACCGTGAACGCGGGATGGATACTTACCTGCTGACCGCCCGCCTTGATGACCGCGTCGGGAAAGGCCAGATCGGCAGCCGCATCGGCATCACAGCGGACGCTGATATGTTTAGCCCCAACAGCGATCTGTTCGCCATGATCGAGGCGCGGCGCGCGCAAGGCCCCTTCGTTTGCATTCTGATTGACGAGGCACAATTCCTTAGCGAAGATCAAGTTTGGCAACTGGCACGCGTAGTGGATGACTTGAAGATCCCCGTAATGGCGTACGGTCTGCGCGTCGACTTTCTTGGCAAACTGTTCCCCGGATCAGCGGCCCTGCTGGCCCTAGCCGACGAAATGCGCGAAATCCGTACGATTTGCCATTGCGGCAAGAAGGCCACGATGGTGGTTCGCCAAGACCAAGACGGCAATACGTTAACGGCAGGTGAACAGGTGCAAATCGGTGGTAATGAAACCTACGTCAGTCTTTGCCGTCGCCATTGGCGCGAAGCGGTTAACGATTAGTTAATGCATCCGCCCGCCAACCGGCACGTCTTGATCGGGGGTCAGCAGAACAATCCCGCCCTTTGCGTCCGGCACGCCCAGTATCAGAAATTCAGACATAAACTTGCCAATCTGGCGTGGTGGGAAATTGATAACCCCCATCACCATCCGCCCTACCAATTCTTCGGGCGTATAATGCGCGGTGATCTGAGCGGAGGTTTTTTTCTCGCCAATATCTGCGCCAAAATCGACCCACAGTTTAATCGAGGGGTTGCGCGCCTCGGGGTACGGTTCCGCCCGCAGAACCCGCCCAACGCGAATGTCGGTTTTCAGAAACGTATCAAAATCCAAGTCAGCCATCACGCCCTCCGTTCACGCAATAAAAAACCGCCCACCCTGAAAGGGCAAGCGGTTTATTCAACGGGAGGAGTTGAATTTACTTGGAAGTCTTTTTTGACATTTCCTGAAGCTCAGCAACTGAATCTTTGATGCCAGCGGAAACGACTTCAAACGCATCGGCATTGGCTTTCTGCGCACCTTCGGCCAGTGCCGTCATATTGCCCAATGCTTTTTCAAAAGCGGCTTTGGCAACTTCACCCTGCGTGGTTGCGCTATCTGCATCCATTTTGGATGGATCAAAATCAGCAATCTGCTTTTGCGCTTCGCCCAATGTTGCTTCGAACACTTCAACTTGTTTAGCAAACAATTCCTGATAGCCAGCGGCGGCGGCTTTGTTCGCAGCGATAAGTGTTGCCATATTTTTCTTCTGGGCCGCCAGAATGGCATCCGCATCAACGCCGGGCATTGTTGGTGCCGTAAACGCTTTGGTGAAATCGTTGGCTTTAAAGAATTCCGTCATCTGTTCCAGATCGAACGGGGAGGATTTTGGGTCAAACATGATAGGCTCCTGATCGGGTTTTGTGTTTCAGGTTCCTATATATGCTGCACTGCACAAAATGTCAATCACCCGTTGTGCACTGCAGCATTTTACTTGCCTAACTCACGACTTCGATCAGCCGAGGCCTTCACCGCCTCGCGCAACAACGCCGGAAATCCACGGTCCTCGTCCATTAAAACACGCAACGCCGCTGCCGTCGTTCCGCCAGGGCTGGTTACGTTAACGCGCAACGTGGACGGGTCCTCTTCGGCGCGCTCCGCCAACTCGCCAGCGCCGCCAACCGTAGCTTTAGCCAACAGCATCGCCATATCGGCGGGCAACCCTTCGGCCACGCCCGCGGCGGCCAATGTCTCGATCAAATGGAAAACATAGGCGGGGCCGGAGCCGGAAACAGCCGTTACCGCATCCATCTGATCCTCGGAATCCAGCTGCACGGTTTGCCCAACCGCTTGCAGCAAACTTTCCGCCATTGCCATCGCGGTATCATCAATCAGCGCGTTCCCGATCAACGCTGTGATCCCTCGCCCGACAGCCGCAGGCGTATTGGGCATGGCGCGGATGATTGGCGTCTGCGCCCCCAAAATATCCTCGAATGTCGCAATCGGCGTGCCTGCCGCGATCGACAAAAACACGGTTTCGCCATTTCCCAGTGCGGTAATTTGCGGCAAAGCCTCGCCCATCATCTGTGGCTTCACAGCCAGAATGCAGATCGCAGGCGATGCAGGCAAACCCACATTCAGGCGCAATCCATCAGCCTGCAACACGACCAGACGTTCTGACGGATAGGGATCAATAATCGTCACGGAGGCAGGTTTCACCCCGTTCGCCAGCCAGCCCTCAAGCATCGCCGTTCCCATTTTCCCACAGCCAAGCAGCACCAATCCGCGTTGGTTAATCGCCTCTAATGACATCGAACTCTCCTAGTTTCAGGCGCGGCCATAGGCCTCTTCCATTGCGACTGTCATCGCCTGTTCAGGCGTACTATCGCCCCAGCAGACCAGTTGGAACGCCGGATAAAACCGCTCGCTCGCCGCAACGGCTGCGCCAACGATATCTTCTATCTGCGCGGCAGATGCTGTCGCACCACCCGTCAAATTCAAGCCGTACCGGTACACCATCATCGATTGTTCGCGCCACAAGCTGAATGACCCCGACCAGTTCTTGTCGTTTGCCCTGTTCAACACATCGTACAGCAACGGCAAGCGGTCCTCGGGTGGATCCATGTCAAAGGTGCAGATCATCCGCAAGGTTTCGTCATGCGGATGCCACGCCAATGACAAAGCATAATTTGCCCATGCCCCGTCAATGATCACGGCGATCTGATTGTCTTCGATCCGGTCGAAATCCCATGCGTGGAAATGCGCCAAATGCTCGACAATATCAATCGGGTGAAAATCGTCGGTGGTTATCTCTTCGGCATTCATATTGCCCCCTTGGGCCTTTCAGGAAAAATCCACTAATAACAGGCCGCCACACTACTGGTCGTGGATATTACCACGAACCACGCGATATATGGTGTCTGTAAAGCGAGGTTTAGTAAAGGGGAATTTTTCAGTTATCCACAGCAAAACCGCCCAAACCTTGCGGCCTAGGCGGTGTTAAAGCTGAATACTGGCCTGATTACTTTTTAGCAGCCTTCGGCTTCGCGCGTGGCTTGGGCTTGGGTTTCGCCTCTAACGCTTCGATTCGCGCCAATAACGTCGCGTTTTCTTCGCGGGCCTTGGTGGCCATTTCGCGCACAGCATCGAATTCGTCGCGCGACACGAAATCGCGGTCGGCCATCCAGCGGTCGATCATCGACTTCATGGCGGTTTCCGCCTCGTCTTTGGCACCTTGCGCCACACCCATGGCGTTGGTCATCAATTGGGACATATCGTCAAATATACGGTTGCGGCTCTGCATAGCGCTCTCCTTCAATATCTGTTCCTCCCTATATGGGCCTTCACAAACGCTTTGCCAAGCACCACATTGACTTTGGCGGGGTCTTTCGGAATTGTCGGCCCAAAATCGGAGGCTTCCATGCTACTAGCGATACCCTACCCCAATATAGACCCAGAAATTTTCGCATTCGACCTATTCGGCTTCAACGTGGCCCTACGCTGGTACGCGTTGGCGTATATCGGCGGCCTGTTAATCGGATGGCGCATAATCGTCCGCCTGATGAAACGCAAATCCGTTTGGAAGGGTTCGGCCCCAATGTCCCCCGATCAGGCCGAGGACTTGTTAACATGGCTGATCTTCGGTGTTGTTCTTGGTGGCCGCTTGGGATTCGTGCTGTTCTACCAATCCGAATACTACTTCGCCAACCCCGGTGAGATCCTGAAAGTATGGCAAGGCGGCATGTCCTTCCACGGCGGATTTGCAGGCGTGATTGTCGCCACTGCCATCTATTCATGGCGTCACAAACTGCCCCTTTGGTCTGTCGCCGATGCCATCGCCGTGGCCGCCCCTGTTGGGCTTTTCCTTGGCCGTATCGCGAATTTTATCATGCCAGAATTATGGGGGCGCCCAACAACCGTACCTTGGGCAATAGAATTCCCCGGTGCTGATTGCCCCGACACATGGCTTCTGGCCTGCACCCGCCACCCCAGCCAATTATACGAGGCAGGGTTAGAGGGCATCTTGCTTGGCCTCATCATTCTATGGCTCGTCACCCGCTTCCGCGCCTTGCAGTTCCCGGGCCTTATCACCGGTGTATTTTTCCTTGGCTACGGGTTGGCGCGCATGTTCGTTGAACTGTTCCGTCAGGCTGACGCGCAATTTGTCTCGTTGGATAATCCGTTTGGGTATGTCATTACGCTCGGCAACGCTGGCCTAACCCAAGGTCAAATCTTATCGCTACCGATGGTTTTCATCGGCATAGCCCTGATATTATGGAGCCGTAGACGCACATGACCGAGCTTACCAAAACCCTTAAATCCCGCATTACTGAATCCGGCCCGATCAGTGTCGCTGAGTACATGCACATCTGCCTTAGCGACCCTGAACACGGTTATTACACGACGCGCGACCCCTTCGGCCCTGACGGCGATTTCGTCACTGCCCCCGAAGTTTCACAGATGTTCGGCGAGATGCTGGCCCTTTGGCTAATCCAGACATGGGTTGACCAAGGCCGCCCCGCGAAATTCGCACTGGTTGAACTTGGCCCCGGTCGCGGCACTTTGATGGCAGACATCCTACGCACCGCTGCGGCRATGCCATCGTTTCTTGAGGCCGCTGAAATCTGGCTGGTCGAAACCAGCCCAGCCATGCGCCGCAAACAAGCCGCCACGTTGATTATGGAAGGCACACCAAACTGGGTGAACTCCGTCGAAGACCTGCCTGATTTACCGATCTTCCTAGTCGCGAACGAATTCTTCGACGCCCTACCAATCCACCAGTTCAGCCCCAGCGATGCGGGTTGGCGCGAACGGATGGTTGACGTAGTCGACGGCAAACTTGCCTTCACGCTTGGTCGACCAACACCAAACGCCGATCTTGACGAATTCTTCACAGGCCTGCCGGAAAACTTGTTCGCAGAGGTTTCCTACGCTGCCGAAAACGTCGCCGCGACCGTTGGCGACCATATCGCCAAACACGGCGGCGTGGCTTTGGTTATTGATTACGGCGAATGGGACGGCGCGGGCGACACCCTGCAAGCGGTGCAAAACCACGATCCCGTTAACGAACTGGACCATCCACACGGCGACGCCGACGTAACGGCACACGTTAACTTCGCCGCCATCGCGCGCGCGGCCGGTGCTGCGCGAACCGAGGGTCTTGCCCCGCAAGGCACATTCTTGCAACGCATCGGCATCAACCAGCGCGCCCAGACACTGGCAGGTGGCGCCGATAAAAACATTGTCGAGGAAATCGGTTCGGCCCACCACCGCCTAACCCACCCCGATGAAATGGGAACCTTGTTCAAAGTCATGGCGATCGTCCACAAAGACGCGCCGCTCGCACCCGGATTTGAAGATGACGTTGAACCACCTGAGTGACCCATCCCTGAACCCGGCACGCCACGGGTTTTTCACCCGCGAACACGGCGTCTCGGAAGGCATATATGCGGGGTTGAACTGCGGAATAGGCTCCGCAGACAACCCCGCCTTGATCCAAACAAACCGCGCCCGCGTCGCAGAGGCCACGGGGCTGGCCGCAGATGCCTTACTATCCCTATACCAAATCCACTCCGCCGATGTAGTTGAGGTAACCGAACCGCAATGGGCATTTGAACGCCCCAAAGCGGACGCGATGGTGACAAAAACCAAAGGCATTGGCCTTGGCATCCTAACCGCCGATTGCGCACCCGTGTTGTTTTCCGACCCCGACGCACAAGTCATTGGTGCCGCACACGCGGGCTGGAAAGGTGCCATGTCGGGCATCGCCGACAACACCATCAACGCCATGATCCGGCTCGGTGCGAACCGCGAGAACATCTCCGCCGTCGTCGGCCCGTGCATCAGTCAAGCGGCCTATGAAGTCGGTCAAGAGTTCTTTGAAACCTTCGCAGATGAAAACCCCGACTACACGCGGTTCTTCATTAACGGCAAAGACGACAAAATGCAGTTTGACCTGCCGTCATTTGTGCTGCATCGCCTGCGCGAAACCGGTATTAAAACCGCCGCATGGGTCGGGGAATGTACCTATTCTACACCTAAGAAATTCTATTCCTATCGACGCACAACCCATGCAGGCGAACCGGATTACGGCCGCCTGATCTCGGTCATCAGACTTTAAGTCTGGTCAATCGCCCGCGCTTCGATGACATCAAACGGCACACCAGGTTCATCCTTCGCACAGCGGATCACCAAGGACGTTTTGACGCTGGCCACATTCGCAGCGGAGGTCAGCTCCTCAGTCAAGAACTGCTGGAATGTCGACAAATCCGGCGCGACGCACTTCAAAATGAAATCGATCTCGCCGTTAAGCATGTGGCATTCGCGCACAAACGGCCAATCACGGGCTTTGTTTTCGAACTCCGACAGATCAACTTCGGCTTGCGAATGCAGGCCAACCATCGCGAATACCTGCACCTCGAACCCCAGATCGCGGGCATTCACATCTGCATGATATCCCTTGATAAACCCGGCCTCTTCCAAGGACCGCACACGGCGCAAACAGGGCGGCGCGGAAATGCCGACACGCGTGGAAAGCTCCACATTCGTCATCCGGCCATCGGCCTGTAATTCCGCAAGGATTTTCCGGTCAATCGGATCGAGTTTACTGCCTGGCATAATTTTTCCTGCTCATTTGAAGTCTTCTTATTAGGCGTACTGCCCATCAGACGCAATAATATTTCGCATACCCGCAACATTATTTCGCACCTAGATGCACCTTCACACGCCGCCCCGCAAGACCTATATACCTACCAACTCAAATTAAAAGGTACTGAAAATGTCCGAAACTCATCACACCCGCGTCCTCATCGTTGGCTCCGGTCCTGCGGGATATACCGCAGGCGTTTACGCCTCGCGCGCCATGCTTGAACCAACCCTTGTGCAAGGTATTCAACCCGGTGGTCAGCTAACGATCACGACCGAAGTCGAAAACTGGCCCGGCTATAAAGAGGTCCAAGGCCCCGACCTTATGGTCCAGATGGAAGAACACGCCCGCGCCGCCGGAACCAACATCATCGCCGATCATATTTCCTCGCTCGATCTATCCAAACGCCCGTTCACGGCGATGGGTGACACCGGCACCACCTACACCGCCGACGCTGTAATCCTCGCGACTGGCGCGCAAGCCAAATGGTTGGGCCTGCCAACCGAAGAGAAATTCAAAGGCTTCGGCGTGTCAGCCTGCGCCACCTGCGACGGTTTTTTCTATCGCGGCCAAGATGTGGTTGTGATCGGAGGCGGCAACTCGGCTGTTGAAGAGGCCCTATTCCTGACCAAATTCGCCTCCAAAGTTACACTGATCCATCGGCGCGACGAACTACGTTCCGAAAAAATCTTGGAACAACGCCTCCTAAACAACCCTAAAATCGAGCCGCTCTGGTTTAACGAACTGGACGAGGTTTACGGTACTGACATGCCACTCGGCGTCGAGGGCGTGAAAGTCAAAAACGTCAAAACTGGCGAGATAACCGATATACCCTGCAAAGGTGTTTTTATCGCGATCGGCCACGCGCCAGCATCCGAGTTGGTAAAAGATCAGCTTGAAACTCACATGGGCGGATACGTAATAACCAAACCCGACAGCACCGAAACCTCAATTCCCGGTGTGTTTGCTGCCGGCGATTTGACGGATTACAAATACCGCCAAGCCGTCACCTCGGCAGGCATGGGGTGTATGGCAGCGCTAGAGGCGGAACGCTTCCTGTCTGCTGAGGAGTAACAGGAAGTAATTCCATCCCTGCTGTCTACAACGGTAATTCGTGTTTTTCAGCGGTTTTCACGCATTTGGGTTGGATTCCGATTGATTGTGCGGGTAAACGGGGCCAATAACTGCCTCCGTTTCCTGCAATTGATCGAGAACCAGATGTCCAACCAAGCTCACGCCCCCGTCCCTGAACTTTACGTCTCTTACGACAGCGCCATGAAGCTGAAGGTCGAGGCGGGTGATCTGCCCAGTTGGGATCTAACCGCGCGCCAGTTGTGCGATCTGGAATTGCTGATGAACGGCGGCTTTAATCCGCTTAAAGGGTTCCTTAGCCAAGAAGACTACGACGGCGTTGTGAAAGATATGCGTCTTGCAAATGGCGCGCTTTGGCCGATGCCAATCAACCTTGATGTGTCGGACGTTTTTGCAGCAACCGTTGAGTCGGGCCAAGATATAGCACTGCGCGACCCCGAAGGCGTTATACTTGCCATCCTTTCGATCACCGATAAATGGAATCCCGATAAATCTGTTGAGGCAAAAGGTGTGTTTGGAACGGATGACATCGCCCACCCTGCCGTGAACTATCTGCACAATACTGCCGGTAAAACCTACCTCGGCGGGCCGATCACAGGCATCCAAGCCCCAGTGCATTACGACTACCGTGGCCGCCGCAACACTCCGAATGAGCTGCGCACATTCTTTCGCAAGATGGGCTGGCGTCGTGTCGTGGCCTTTCAGACCCGTAACCCCTTGCACCGCGCGCACCAAGAACTGACGTTCCGCGCCGCCAAAGAAGCGCAAGCTAACCTGCTTATCCATCCTGTTGTCGGCCTAACCAAACCGGGCGATATTGATCACTTCACCCGCGTGCGCTGTTACGAGGCTGTTCTTGATAAATACCCCTCCTCCACCACCTCCCTTAGCCTTCTAAACCTCGCCATGCGCATGGGCGGCCCACGCGAAGCTGTCTGGCACGGACTTATCCGCGCCAATCACGGCTGCACACACTTCATCGTTGGCCGCGATCACGCAGGGCCGGGCAAAAATTCAGACGGCAACGACTTCTACGGCCCATACGATGCGCAAGAATTGTTTAGAAAGCATGAAGACGAAATCGGTGTCGAAATGGTTGACTTCAAGCACATGGTATACGTGCAGGAAAAAGCCCAATACGAACCGATTGATGAAGTCGACAAAAGCCTGACGATCCTGAACATCTCCGGCACGGAACTACGCCGCCGCCTTATGGAAGGTTTGGATATCCCCGACTGGTTCTCGTTCCCGAACGTGGTAACCGAATTACGCCGCACACGTCCGGCCAAATCCAAACAGGGATTCACCCTGTTCTTCACTGGCCTGTCCGGTTCCGGCAAATCGACCATCGCAAATGCGGTTATGGTTAAGATGATGGAAATGGGCGGCCGCCCTGTCACCCTGCTTGACGGTGACGTCGTGCGTAAAAACCTGTCCTCGGAGCTAGGTTTCAGCAAGAAACACCGCGATTTGAACATCCGGCGTATTGGTTACGTTGCTTCCGAGATCACCAAGAACGGCGGTATCGCCATCTGCGCCCCCATCGCGCCCTATACCGCGACCCGCCGTGCTGTGCGTGAAGAAATCGAAAGCTTCGGCACTTTCATCGAGGTTCACGTTTCCACCAGCCTTGAGGAATGTGAACGTCGCGACCGCAAGGGCCTGTACAAGCTGGCGCGCGAAGGCAAGATCAAAGAATTTACGGGTATATCGGACCCTTACGAAGCCCCTACCAAAGCCGAGCTGGTGGTCGACACAGAAAACGTTGACGTCGACACCTGCGCCCATCAGGTGATCCTGAAGTTGGAACAGCTCGGGCTTATTGTTGGCTAGGCCAAAAACTGTTTACACATAAAAAAAGCATGGATCCGTAGGGTGGACCCATGCTTTTAAACTATAAGCACCGTACGCCATTCGGGCAATACGTGTGAACTCGGTACCTTGCACAGAAGGGGATACCCCCCGAAACAAGAACCATTGCTTAATACCCCACCGCAAACTCACAAAACAAAGGTCTTTCGACCAAATCGCTACGCGTTAAACAGTGTGGCCCGCCAGCTAGCTCACATGCACCACAACACGGGGCAAGCGATCCGAGTATCAACATGACACTCACGGTCCTCGGTACTAGTTACTAACAAAGTGAACTTAACAAGGTGAACTAACGCATCTGAACCGCCCCCAGTTTGCCGGAGGCTCCAAAGTAAGTATGGATGGAGCCTATGGAAAAAAGTAACAGAGCAAACAGATTTTCGACTGAAGTGCGCGCC
>NVXA01000020.1 GCA_002746395.1 Paracoccaceae bacterium | reverse complement strand
CTTGAAGTTCGAAGTTGAACTGATCGCGCCAATCGCCATGGAAGAAAAACTCCGCTTCGCGATCCGCGAAGGTGGCCGCACAGTCGGTTCGGGCGTTGTTTCCAAAATCATCGAGTAAGTAACTCGATTTGGTATATTGGAATTGGGCTGCCTTTCGGGGCGGCCCTTTTTCGTTTGGGCTATTTAGCGGCGTTATTCTCGGCCAGAATTATCTGGATGATGGAAACCATTTCCTTGGATTGGCGAGGCGAGGTGACGCCGCCAATGCCGATGTGTTTGCCAAAGCTCCACCACATGCCGGGCGCCCAGGAGCGTTCGCCGCGGGATTTTAGCAGCACTAGAAACCCATTGGAGGGTTTGAAGGCGAAGAAGCCACGGTCAACTTTGGCGATGTCGTCGAGGCGGCATAGAACGCGGCCGGACTTTGTGGTGATGGCCTCGCGCGTTAGAATTATCGTATTGTCGGTGGACTGGTAAAGGCGGTAGCCGGCCCAGATGAAGAAGAATCCAACGAGCGCTAGGGATAATAGGGCAGCGAGAATTGTGGGCGGATAGACGGCGGCAATATAGAGCAATGTTAGGCCGAGGCCGATTATGCTTAGCACGCCGAACATGCGACGGCCTTGTGCGACTTCGAGTTTAACTAGGATTTCGGACATTGTTTGCTTCGCCTTTTGTTTCGGGCCTTCTTACGGGGTTCTGCGGTGATGTGCCAGCGGTGCTTACCCCAAAATCACCAACCACATGGAAGCGGAGAAAATCGAGGCCACAGTGCCAAGTAAAACGGCGCTGGCGGCGGCCCCTTTGGCGCGGTTGTACATGTTGGCGAAGACGTAAGCGTTGATGCCGGGGGCCATTGCCGCGGTCACGACGGCGGAGCGTGTGAACTCGATTGGCAGGTCAAAGACGATTGTACACATGACGTAGGCGATGGCGGGGTGGACCATGAGTTTCAGGGTGGAAATCATGGTGGCCTCGCCCAGACTGGCGCGAAGGGAATAGCGGGTGAGCGTTCCACCGAGCGCGAATAGGGCGGCGGGCAGGGCGGCGCGGGCGATCATCTCGACGGCGGAAATAAGGGGTTCGGGCAGGGTTATATTGGTGATGTTTACGGCGAACCCAAGGGCAAGGCCGATCATCAGCGTGTTGCGAAACATTGCTTTGATAATGGTCTGCACTGTGCCTGCAACGCCGCGACCGTCGGCGCGGGATGCCTCCATCATTGTGATGCCGATTAGGTATAGGAGGGGGGCGTGGATTGAGATAATGGCGAAGTTTCCGGCCAGCGCCCCTGCACCGTATGCGCGCTCCATTATCGGGAGGCCGAGCAGTAGGGAATTGGAGAACATCGCGGCGAAACCAATGGCGACGGAATCGCCGGGGCGGCGGCGAAAAAGGGTGCGTGCGCCGATGATTCCGATGGTAAAACTGATGATTGCGCCGGTGTAGAATGACACCATTAAACGCCAGTCAAACACGGCGGCGAAATCCAGACGCATGATGTTTAGGAACAGCAGGCAGGGGATGGCGAGGCCTTGGGTGAAGGTCATCAGCCCATCAACGGCGCTGATTTTGAACAGGTCGAGTTTGACCGCGATATAGCCCGCGCCGATCACCAAAAAAACCGGCATAACGACGTTGAGCAGTTGCAGGATCATTCGGTAATCTCGATCACCATCCCGTCATGGGCGGGGGTGACGTGGTCAGGGGTTTCGGCGTTTAAGGTTTCGTAGTCGAGGTCGATGTGCATGTTGGTGATGATGGCGCGGTCCGGTTTGGCGCGCGCGATCCATTCCAATGTGCGGGCAAGATGGGCGTGGCTGGAGTGGGGTTTGTAGCGTAGCGCGTCGACCACCCAGATTTTCAAATTGTTCAGTTTTTCCCAGCCTGCGTCATAGATTTCTTCGGCGTCGGGCAGATAGGCGAGATCACCGATCCGAAAGCCGAGGGCGTCTATTCTGCCGTGTTTCACCTCTATAGGTTCAAAGCGGATGGTGCCGCCTGCGCCAGTGATTTCGGTGGGCTCGGTTATGGCGTTTAGGTCCAGAATTGGCGGRTACATGCTGCCSGGYGGYTGGATGAAGGCATAGCCGAACCGCGCCAAAAGGCCGTCTGCGGTGCGGGTGTCKGCATAGACGGGCAGGCGGGATTTGCGGTTGAAAACGATCATGCGAAGGTCRTCGATRCCGTGGATATGGTCGGCGTGRTCGTGSGTGTAAATCACGGCGTCGAGGTGGCCGATGTTGGCGTCAAGCAGTTGGGCGCGCATGTCTGGCGAGGTGTCGATCAGSACRCGGGTGGTTTTWTCGCCGTCAATCCGTTCCACCAACATCGAACARCGKCGGCGCAGRTTTTTGGGGTTTGACGGGTCGCAMGCRCCCCATAATCCGCCGAGGCGCGGRACGCCGCCGGAKGATCCGCAGCCAAGGATTGTGTAGCGTAGGGTGGCCATTATKCGGRCCTCCAAGCRGCGGCTTTGGYGAAWAGGCGRTCAAAGTTGGCGGATGTTTGGGCRGCGAAAKCGGCGTAGTCCATGTTAAAAACTTSYGCGCCAACTTCGGCGGTCATGGCGGTGTAGGCGGGTTCATTCCGTTTGCCACGRCGGGGTTGGGGCGCGAGGTAGGGCGCGTCGGTTTCTGTTAGGATGCGATCAACGGGRGCKGCGGCKAAAATTTCGCGCAGCTCGTGGCTTTTCTTGAAGGTGGCGATGCCGGACATGGATAGRTAAAATCCGAGGTCRAKSGCGGCRCGRGCYAGTTCGRSGCTGGARGAAAAACAGTGCATGACGCAGGTRAAYGCGCCGGATTTGTGTTCTTCGGACAGGATTTKCGCCATRTCACCGTCTGCTGCGCGCGCGTGGATTATCAGCGGCAAGGAGGTTYGRCGGGCGGCTTCGATATGTATCCGCAGGCTTTCTTTTTGCACGTCTTTTGTCTCAGCCGTGTAGTGGTAATCAAGGCCGGTTTCGCCGATCCCGACCATTTTGGGGTGCTTGGCTATTTCCAGCAGTTGATCGAGAGTGGCCATCGGTTCTGCCTCAGCGTTCATCGGGTGGGTGCCGACGGCGAAGAAAACGGGGGCGTGCGCGTCTGCGATGGCGCGGACTTGCGGTTCGGCTTGCAGTTTTGTGCAGATGGTGACCATGCGGGTGACGCCAGCGTCGGTTGCACGGGCGATAACATCGGGTAGCTCGCCTTCAAAATCCGGGAAATCCAGATGGCAGTGGCTGTCGACAATTGCGGGTTTGGTCATCATGGCCCTCGGTTTAAGCCGACAGAAGGGAGGCCCGTCCGGCGGTCGCATCAATACTAAGGAACGTATCAAGGATCACTTGCGCGGGGTCAAGGTTTACGGCGCGCGCATGGGCAATTCTGCTGGTTAGGTCTTGCACCAGCACCGCCCATTCGCGGGCTTGATAAGGATTGGCGGATAGGCGAGTGGCGAGTTCGGCCTCGCCGTTAATCGTGTTTGTTTGGCCTTTTGCACCATTCAGGGCAAGGCGAGAAAGGGCGAGCATCAGCAGGCGGATGGTCATATCGTATCGCGCCTCGGAGCCTTTTCCGGCGCATTTTTCGCCAAGCGCGATGATGCGGGGGCGGTTCATGCGAGGCGCGGTGGACAGAAGCGAGAGGATGTTTTGGTAAATCTCCAACCCGTCGTTGGCCAGCAGGTCGATACTTTCACCAGCGGAGCCACCGGAGAGGGCGTTGAGGGTTTCGCTGTTGTCGTCAGGAAATCCGGCTTGCGTCATGACTTGGCCAAGCGCGTCTGATGACAAGGTATTGCAGCGCAATTCGCGGCAGCGCGACCGGATGGTTGGTAGCAGTTTGGCGGGCTGGTGGCTGATCAGCAGGATGAGGGTTTTGGCGGGAGGTTCCTCCAACACCTTCAGCAGGGCGTTTTCGGCGGAGGTGTTCATTTCATCGGCTGCATCGACAATCGCGATACGCCAGCCGCCATCTGCGGCGGAGAGGGTGAAGAAACTTTTGAGTTTGCGGACTTCTTCGACGGTGATCGCGGTTTTGAGGCGCTTTTTCTTTTCGTCCCACGGGCGGCGGCACAGGAAAACGCCGGGCTCGGCGAGGGCGGCGGTACGGCGAAAAACCGGATTATCAGCGGCGATTTGCAAGGTGTCTGTGGCGGGGGCGCCGAACATGCCGGTGTCCTCGTCGCTGGCTAAAAGGAAGCGGGTGATGTTCCATGCGAGGGTTGCTTTGCCGATGCCTTTGGGGCCGGTTATCAGCCAACTGTGGTGCAAGCGGTCTTGGTTGAAGGCGTCCAGAAAGGTTGCGCTTGCTGCATCTTGACCGAATAATTCGGGCGTTTCGCGGGGGTGCGGTGCGCCCTCTACGCGGTCTGATTCAGGGATTTCATCGGGGTCGCTCATTTGGTTAACTCTAGGGCGAGGGTCAGGATTTCGGGGGCGATTTCGTCGATGGGGCGGTTTCCGTCGATCAGCAAACAGCGTTCGGGGGCAGATTTGGCGAGGGCTTTGAAGCCGTCGCGCAGGCGATGCTGGAATTCAAGGCCGAAATCTTCGAACCGGTCCTCGCCTGATTTGCGGGCTAAACCACGGGAAAGGGCCGCGTCAGGATCCATGTCGATGATAAAGGTTCGGTCGGGTTCAAAGCCGATCATGCGGTCATGGATGGCATCAACGGTTTCGCGTAAATCGGCGCGAACGGCCCCTTGGTAAACGCGGGTGGAATCGGCGAAGCGGTCGGAAATTACGATGTCGCCGTGTTCCAATGCGGGAAGGATGGTGCGTTCTACGTGATCGCGCCGTGCTGCGTAAAACAGCAGAATCTCGGTTTCTGGTGACCAGCGGTTTGGGTCGCCTTCCACCAGCAACTTACGGATTTCTTCGGCGCCGGGTGAGCCGCCCGGTTCGCGGGTTAGCACCACCGAATGCCCGCGTTCGCGCAGCGCGTCGGCGAGAATTTTGGCTTGGGAGGATTTGCCGGAACCGTCGATCCCCTCGAACGTCAGGAACACGCCTTTGGCCACAATCAGYCCCCCGAAGTGGCGGTGCGGATGCGCCTTAGAAGGATGTCAGYCGCGGCATAAATGCGTTCCATAAAACCACCGGCCTCKACGGCTGTCAGGGCGGTTAGCGGGAATGTTAACGGGKCTGAATCAGGRATTGTGATGATCAATTCACCGAGTTKTTGGCCTGCAMYGATRGGGGCCTCGACCGGATCGGTRTAGGTRTACTGCGCGGTRATTTCGTCGATACTGCCGAGGGGGATGAGMAGTTCGACGTCACTGGMSAGGGCCATCTCGACGYTTTGTTCTGCGCCCAACCASACATCTACGCTGTCGATCGGYRCGTCGGCTTTGAACARGGTTTTCATTTCGAAGYTGCGAAAGGCCCAGCGGGCRATCCGTTCTGACTCGGTTGAGCGTGCAAGCTTGGAATCCAGCCCGCCGATCATAAAGACAATACGGCGCCCATCGTTAACGGCGGAGCCAACGAGGCCAAAACCGGCCTCGTTTGTGTGGCCGGTTTTAAGGCCGTCTGCGCCGATCCCCAAGCTTAGCAGCGGGTTGCGGTTGTTTTGTACGATGTTTTCCCATGTGAAGGTTTTTTCGGCAAAGTAGCCGTAGTATTGTGGGAATTCTTCAATCAGGCGGGTGGCTAGAAACACGAGATCTCTAGCGCTCATTTCCTGTCCGGGGTCGGGCCAGCCGGTGGAGTTCACGAAGTTGGAGTTTGTCATGCCAAGTTCGCGCGCCCGTTCTGTCATACGTTTGGCGAATTCATCTTCGGTGCCAGACAGACCTTCGGCCAATACGATACAGGCGTCGTTGCCGGACTGTACGATGACACCGCGGATGAGGTCTTCGATGCGGATGCGGGCACCTTCGCGCACGAACATTTTAGAGCCGCCTTTTTGCGAAGCTTCAGCCGAAACAAGGAAGGTATCATCGAGTGACAAGCGACCATCGGCCAACGCTTCAAATACCATATTCAGGGTCATCAGTTTGGACATGGAGGCAGGGGGCAACGCCTCGTCCGCGTTCTTAGATAGCAGCACGGTGCCGGTGTTGTAATCGAGGACGAAGGCCGATCGGTCCGCAATTTCAAGCGCGACTGCCGGTTGTACCAGCAGGCTTGAAAGGGCGAATACGGCTATGAAAAATCGCAGGATCATTGGGTTTCCTTATCCCAGAATTATGGCGTCTGTATAGCCAAGCTCATTAACAACACCCAACAGTATTTCCAATGCTTCAGGGGTCTTAGCTGGACCAACAATGATGCGGTACAGCGTTTTTTCGCCGATTTTACGTTCGCGAATTTCTGCATCCAGTCCTGCGGTGGTTAACTTGGCCACCGTTGTTTCTGCGCGTGATTTGCTTTGTAGCGTGGCGACTTGCAGGTAGGTTCCTTGCACGTTCGTGGCATCGCTCGCCGAGCTAACGGGTGGCAGGGTGGATTCTGCTATGTCTGTCGCGATGATTGGTGTGGGTATTGGTTTTGGTGCGGGCTTTGGTGCCGGTGGCGGCGCAGGAACTTCGGGAGCCTCGACTATGGGGGCTACGGCGGCCACTGGTTTTTCGGTTTCAGCCGGAGTCGGGCGCCGTAATGGAACGGTCATGTCGAGGGTTTTGGGTTCTGGGGATTCGACAACGACCTCGACAGTTTTGCGGCGAAGCGCAACGATTGTCAGTTCTGCCGGAGTACCTGCCAGAACGCCAAGGGCGGCGGCGGCATCGGCAGAAAGTTCGATTTTAGGGCCGGGAAATTCGCGTTCACGTTTGTAAAGCGCGCCGATAACCTCTTTCCCGGTGGCGTCATTTCGGATGCGGACCCGTTCCGGTTTTTCGATGTCAGGATATGCGATCCAGACGCCGCCAAATGTGGGCCGACCATCCCAAAGGGCCTTGTCTGATATGCTGAAGGCTTCGGGTGCAGCTACATCGACCTCGATCGTTTCAACGGTATCGCCATTGGTGGATGGTGCATCTAATGTTGCGCCTGACAGGCCTGCTTCGCAGCCCGCCAACACCAAGGTGCCTAACAGCACAATCGCTGGCTTTCGCATCGGCAACCGTTTTGTAAAAAATCTCATGTATTACCCCTGAACCCCGGCCAAATAGGCACTCCTAGGTCTGCTCGCCTCGACATCGCCGCGTTTTGCGGTCGTTGTGCGGAGTCTAGACAATTACGGTTGAAATGAAAAGTACCCAGATTTGAATTCCATGTGTGGACGTTCCGGTTTCTTCTAGGTAAAAGACCCGCGACGGAGAAGTGGCAGAGTGGTTTAATGCACCGGTCTTGAAAACCGACGTAGGTGAAAGTCTACCCAGGGTTCGAATCCCTGCTTCTCCGCCAGAAAACTTCCAAATCCCTGTAAAATAAAGGTTTTCTTGCAAGTGAAGGCCGAAACTTMWAMRKMGRRRWTKKGRRKGTGAAGTATTTGAAGCAAAAGACCAGTGGTGTTTTCTACTACGTCGTGCAGTGCCAACAGAGTTGCGCGACATCATTGGTAAGAAAGAATACGGTTTCAGCCTGAAGACCAAAGACAAACACATTGCCTTGGAGCGTTATGTGGCTGCAGACAAGCAAGCAGCGGCGTTATTTAATTCATACTCCGTTGAGCGCAGAAGTCTGAGAAGGGTCGTGTGGCAGCCTTACAATCTATCTCAAAGGCATTTGGACAGTCATATATGTCTGCTGCATCAAAGTCAGATATGACAGATAAAGAGCGATTGTCTGACGCACATGCAGTAGCAGAAGAGTGGGAGAAGCAGGGCAAACCAACCGACTCTAGATTTGATGCTAACTTTGGTAGTATTGAAAACAAAGTTACAATCTCAGACGCATTTAATTTCTTCGTAGAACACAATTCTGACATCAAGAATGAAAAGACCAACAGAGAATATAAAAAGTGGTTTTGTCCTCGTGAACAGAGGTGGTCGCAAGATTTCGGACCAGTAGTTAAGATGGATCGACTTATGAGAAAGACGATTCAAAATGACAAAACGAAAGAACCATTCGCCCGATTTCAAAGCCAAAGTTGCGCTTGAAGCGATCCGCGAGGAAATGACGATGGCTGAGCTGTCGAAGAAGTATGGTGTGCATCCAACGCAGATCGGAACGTGGAAGCGAGCAGCGATTGAAAATATGGTCTCAACATTTTCCAAACGAGGCGGTGATCCGGGGCGATCCGATGAAGCTCAAATCGACAAGCTACATTCCAAGATTGGCCAACTGGTTGTGGAACGGGATTTTTTAGCCAACGCCTCGGTTCAGTTGCTCGGGAAGCGAGGCAAAAAATGGTGAGCCGCGATCATGATCTGAGTGTGCGGCGGCAATGCGGATTGCTTTCGCTGACGCGGTCGAAGCTGTATTATCAGCCGAAGGGTGAAAGTGCCGAGAATTTGCGATTCATGGAGATAATCGACAAGCAGTTTTTGCAAACGCCATGGTATGGCTCAAGGCAAATAGCCCGTTACATGCAACGCCAAGGCCACAAGTGTGGCCGCCACAGGGTGCGTCGTTTGATGCGGCTGATGCGTTTGGTGCCGATCTATCAGACGCCCAACACGAGCAAGAAGCATCCGCAACACAAGATTTACCCGTATCTGCTCAGGAAGCTGCCAATCACAAAACCCAACCAAGTGTGGTGCGTGGATATCACGTATATTCCCATGCAGCGGGGTTTTTTGTATCTGGTGGCGGTCATGGACTGGCACAGCCGCAAGGTTTTATCCTGGCGGTTGTCCAACAGTATGGAGGCCGATTTTTGCGTCGAAGCTTTGAGCGAGGCCATGGCCAAATACGGCAAGCCCGGGATCATGAACAGTGATCAGGGCAGCCAGTTCACCGGCTTTGAGTGGACACAGGCGTTGAAAGATGCCGGGGTGAAAATATCTATGGATGGCAAAGGCCGCTGGGTGGACAACCGGATGATCGAGAGACTGTGGCGGTCCCTGAAATACGAATGCATCTACCTGAACGCTTTTGAAACGGGTTCACAGGCCCGCGCCGGGATCGGGAAATGGCTGGCATATTACAACGCCGAGCGCCCGCATTCCACCCACGGGATATTGACGCCGGATGAAGCCTATGAAAGAAAAGTGGAACCAGTGAGATTGGCAGCCTGAATGAAACCATGATCCATCTTAAATTGGCTACTGACTGGTCGAAAATGTAGGACCACCTCTCATATTAGAGAACAGCATCGCCTGTTCTTGGGTAGTTATGGTCGCCCAAGAATGACGGAGGAATTGAAAGAGCTGGGCTTTGACGTTGGTCACCGCCGTGTTGGCCGTTTGATGCGCCAGAACAACATATCGGTGATCAGAACCCGTAAGCATAAGGTAACGACGGACAGCAACCACAAGTTCAACATTGCACCCAACCTGCTGAATCGTGATTTTTATGCGAACCGGCCCAACCAGAAATGGGTTGTTAATATTAGCTATATCTGGACTCAGGAGCCGCGATCCCAGATAAAATTGATATCAGGTCGCCTGCCGATCTGGGAATTGGTGAAGAGGATAAGCTGATAGCACTGCTTAACCTTGGTGACGACCCAGACAACCCGCGCACATCGGAAAACCCCAAGCACAAATCACGCAGCGAATCCGTGTTTGCAGCAGCATGTGCGTTGGCACGGTGTAATCATAGTCCGGAAGATATCGCGGGCATCTTGTTGAATAATTTACTTGGTATTTCCGAGTCAATTCTGGAGAAGTCCAATTCCATCACCTACGCATATCGCCAGGCCGAAAATGCTGTCGCGTTAACCACCGACGATTGGCCCGATGTTACGCGGGACGGCTACCCCATGAAAACTATGCGCAACACCAAATACGGGTTGATATGCATGGAAATCCGATTCGAAAATGACTTATTCCACAACCATAAGCGCATGGGCGGTCATCTGCTTCAATCGTTTCAAGGCGATATCACGGATGACGGGGCTGCAATGCTCAGAGACGCGTTTATTGAACGTTTTGATTTCGATGTTGGTAAATATAATATTCTGGATGCTGTTCAGGTTCTTTGCGTTGGAATCGAACCCTCGACCTCTTGCATGCCATGGGCTAAATCCATTTGTAAGGCCAGTGAAATAAACTGACACATCTCATGCTCAATCTGACTGGACCTGTCGCCCGGGGGACAAGTTCCCCTGGGCGGTGGTTTGTTATCCGGGCTCTGTGCTCGACTTTGTAAACCGCTTCTTGCTCCAGACATAGACTGATAGCCCGGCTGCAGTTCCGGCACCGACAAAAACGCATGCCATCCCACAACCCGAACCACAAGCGCCGCCGGCACAAGGAGAGGTTGCCACCTTTCCGAACACCGAGTTTCCGACCATCACCCCGGCTGCACCGGTTCCGGTTGCTATTTCCGTGGCTTTGCCTTTGATCAGGTCTCCTATATGATTACCCATTCGTCACCTCCTTTATCGCACCAGTAGTGCTTTTCTCTGGGATTACAGGAAGCGCTTTAGAGAACCCGCTTTCCCCCGTTCCAAAACTTAATGCCGCAGATGGGCAGCCTGCGATACATTGGCGGCATGTCAAGCAGGTGTGGATATTATACTTCAGATGCTCATCGGTCAGGCGCAATGAACTCATCGGGCAATTCTCGACACAATGGCCGCATGATGTGCATTTTGAAGCATCAAGGCGCAGTTTCCCAGTAAAGGGCAGGCGCGATGCAACACTGTGAATCGCATTTTGGTAAGCACCAACCGGGCACAGGAAGCTGCAGTAGCCACGCCCGCCTTTGGTGAAAAGACCAAAAACAATCAGCCACAAGAAACCGGTGATAATCGCAGGCGAACCCAGAATCCCAGCCTCGGTGATGATATTGCCATTCGCGATTTTTTCCAGAAAAGAGTAGCCGCAGAATGCACAGGCAATACTTCCGCCCAAAAATGGGGATATCACAAAACCGACTAGAAAACCGTAACGAATTCCGGCCGGATTAATGTATGCAGCCCAGTCTACCTTGAACCTGTCTGGAATTGGGCGGCTAAGATATTCAGTTACCGCGCCTGTGGGGCAGACCCGGCCACAGAAATAGGGACCGATAGCCACGGCCAATCCTGTCAGGATCAGAATGCTTAGCCCCCTTGTTGTCCAGAAATCCAGATCCCCCTGAATGATCTTCTGAATGGGGATTCGCAGGCAAGTATCATGGATTGCATCGGCACCTTTCTGTCCCGTAATCTGCCCCAAAAGGCGGGCAAAAAGCGCGAATGGTGCGTAAAAAAGGATGAACCCAATCGTATAACCGACGGCTCGATTATAAAGAAACGCCCTCGCGCGTTCTCGTGCCCGCTTTGTGATTTTCTTCGGGTTACCCGGTGAAGTTTTGGCATTGGCCATAAAGTTTTCCTTTCTCCACAGAGGATTTCTCTGTGTATTTTTAGAGTATTCTGCGGGGTGTCTTTATGTATCGCCCCAAAATATGCTGATCGGGACCGTTGCCATAATCGTATGGTCGGTCGCATGCGTAACAAGCATTTGCCCATTAATCACGGCCTCTTGCTCCCTGAATTCCGGAGGTAAATGAATGTAGACATCAAACCTCCATTTTGCGCCGGGCCTAACAACTTTTAGCTGTGTTTCCGGGTCGAAAACTTCTCCGCCGGATTTGACAGTCAGAGTTCCCGGAATGCCGTCGAAAGCGATCATTAGAGGGAGAGGGACGTCGCCCGTGTTCACTATTGAGCGAGACCTTAGCCGGATGCTGTCCGGCTGTAGAATCTGCTTGGGAAGGCCGTGGCCGGACATGTTGATGACAACCGGCTTAACCTCACCCCCAGGTAGTGTGAACTTGAAGTTGGTGCGTTCATAGGCGCGCACGGCGGTTTTATAATACCCTAGGCCAACAGCCCCCCCCGCACCAATTGAAAGAAGTAGGGCAAACGCACCGACGGCAAGCAGATTGCCTTTGGTTGGTTTCTTAAGTTTCATAATTTGCTCCCATCAATCACATCACGCAGCCGCGCAAGACACGGAAACCGCCAAGTAATTGAATAGTTTGATTTATGGATGAATGGTGAGAGCTAGGCGGCGGGAGGTGCGCGCGCTCCGTGGGCATCTGTCAGATGCGGGGAGTGAAACGTATTTAAAGAGGAAAGGGGGGGNCTTAATGAATCGGACCGGCGACTGGAGCCGTTCGGCCGTACGCACAGTGATCAGCGTATTAATAACAATCGTCTTGGCAAGGCAGATAACAGATTCTGTGGAATCTTCGGGGATATCTTCATCATCGGGAATTTCGGCACCCGTTGCAATATCAATGGTTTTTGTACCAAAGGCCGTGCAAATGACAAGCAGCCCCGCGAGGTTTTTTCCACTATTCGTATGTGGGATTGTTTGGGCAAGCGGAATGAGGGTTTGAAAAAGAAACCCAAACAGTGCTAGCGCTACCAAACCTTTTTTCAGCATATTTGATCAACCCATTGATGCCCTGGCCGCCCATGCCAAAACCCGTTGGATAATGGAGCCGGAATACCCAGCGTGGCTAGTTTCTCACTGGATTCCTTTACAGAAGCCGTAGTATCAAGCGCCTCTCGAAAGATTTTTGCTACTGCCACCATGTCCTGTGTATGGGGGGCCAAGCGGAAATGCGTGACTCCCATATTTTTCATATCATCCAATTCACCCAGCAGATTCAGGTACGTATGAGAGAGTGTCTGAATTCCGTTGATAGTTAGAAACTCTTCTTTTTCCAACGTATTCAGGGGCATTCCGTCGAGGTCCTCTTCGCACACAAACTGGCAATTGTCTTTGATGCGGCCATGCGCGCGGGCATGGTAACAGCGGGCAGACAGCGCGAGTGAAACGCGGCCAAACACCTGCACTTCGATCGTTACGCCCAACTCTTTGGCGCGAGCGGCAAGAATCGCGATGGAATTGTGCGGCAGCTCTGGTGGAAGGCTAAAATGCGTAGCACCTTTCCCCACCAAATAAGCCATAGTATCCTCATTGTAGACATTCATCAGTGAACCAATACGGTATGGTTTTCTCTCCAGATGCCAGAGCGCCGAGCTATCGTTGACCTCCAGCTCATAATCTTCGAGGTCGCAAAACCTGGCAATCATGTTACGCTCACGCTTCAACATCACCTCGGCCAAGGTTGAGAAAACTACAGTCTTGCCGGCACGGGTCAAACGCTCCGCCACCTCACCGTAGTGTTTTTCAAAAAACGGGGTGCGCTTTGAACAGATAACCTCCCCCAGATAGACGACATCTATCGGCGCCTCGTCTGCGATGCGGGCGTAAAAATCCAGTTTCTGCTCAGCGCTCCAATGGAACAGGATTGGCGCTATGGTGAGTTGGGTTTTCATCATTACCGCCACGTCTTGCTTTTGAATGCGCCTTGGGTTTCCTTTTGGCCTTCGGTCAAGGCCAGGAGATCGGAAATTTGCGGGTTGCGCCCATCCATAATGCTATCAACGGCCTTACGATAGGCAGTCACCACAGATTTTACATAAGCGCGTGATCGCTGCCGGCCCTCGATCTTCAGGGCGGTCACACCTGCGGCCATAAGATCAGGCAGCAGAGAGGACAGGTTCAAACTGATGGGTTCCTCAAAGGCGTAATACGCACCGTCATGCGCGGGGGTCAGATACCGCCCCTTGCAAATTGTCGGATATCCGGCATTTTCATCGCAGGAAAAACAATCAATGGTGAAATCACCAAGTTTAGTCGAGAGGTTTCCGACGTCGTCTTTGACATACTGAACCTGCGCGGCGGGTGAGCAGACGCCGTCCATGTTAGTGGATAGGCCGGTGATATAGTTTGTCAGGCTACACCGCCCCTCAACCATCAGACCATGATTGCCAAAGATAAATGTTTCGATTTCACAAGGGATTTCGCTCGCCATCGTTTTAATCTCGGAAACGGTCATAATCCTCGGAAGCACCACACGTTTTACGTTGAACTCCCGACAATAGAATTTGATCGCCTCCGGCGTAGAGGCCGCCGCCTGAACTGACAGATGCAACCGGATATCGGGGTGATTTTTGTGAATGTAAGCTGCAACACCAATGTCGGCGACGATAAACGCATCAATCCCCAGTCGCGCACCGGTGTCTACCGCCTCTTTCCACAGRTTRACCTTTCCGGCGGGCGGRAAKGTGTTCACRGCCAGMAGAACYTTRGTTCCCSCWGCATGGGCATGCGCAACWGAYYKTTCCARTTCMGGAACGGTAAAGTTCAATCCYGGAAAATTWCGWGCGTTGGTYGCATTTTGAAASCCRCAATARACRGCATCGGCACCKGCATCAACRGCRGTMCGCATCGCYGAAGGTGTGCCGGCGGGGCATACCAGTTCCGGTCGGTTCATCTGTGCTTTTCCCGTCTTGCGTTGTTGCTATGTTTAGTGCGGCGAAGAGTTCCAAGGGCYGCGCGCCCGAGTGGRCCAAACATATCAGCRACATTTTCCGCGATACTGTCGTCGATATCGTCCAGTGCGTTGCGCAGRCACACAACAGCCTCGGTATTACCGGTGATGGTCAGGTCGCGGGCGAAAAAYAACGCATCACCATCCAGATCGCCGTCAACCAGCATCAGMAGATCGAKAAARCTGCCAGAAATTTTTGCATCRTGCGGCGGGATWTYGTTGCGTTGGCRGGCAACCARCAACAAATCATCAGGATCRGGRCGCAGAACCAGCACGAACGGTAGGTTCACAGGATCAATGACGAAAAGCGCGTTATAGTGCGGCCCCAGTCTCCCGAACATGTTAGGATTGCCTTTTGCAATCCGGTTTACAATGCGCCGAAGCACGGGCTGAATCGCGAACAACGGCGGGGGCGGCATCCAGCTTGGAAGCCTCTTCGAGTGACCGAGAATATCTGATATCGAACTGAAGTAGACCATGCAGAATCGAGTAGCATAGTTAAAGATTTTCCGGCTTGATGTTCGTCAATAAAGTGAAAAGTAATTCGGTGAATGCCGGCCAACGCAAGAACAAAAGCCCGCAATACTCTTGGTGTCATTCTGGGTTTCAGAACTTGTGGGTACATTTGGATCGGCTAGTACATCGTTCGATTTATACTGTTTACCGTACAATTAAAATGCTCAAATATTGGAAGGGTGGTAATCCCCCCCATTTTCAATGGGGCCCGCTTGTAGAATTACGCGGCTATTTTCAGTTTCCTGGCGGGTGTGATCCCGCCGATGCCCATGTTGGGGCGGTCGTTGTTGTATGTCCAGAGCCATTCAGTGGTCTGTCTCTG
>NVXA01000010.1 GCA_002746395.1 Paracoccaceae bacterium | reverse complement strand
AATCGGGCGAATGGTTCTTTCGTTTTGTCATTTTGAATCGTCTTTCTCATAAGTCGATCCATCTTAACTACTGGTCCGAAATCTTGCGACCACCTCTCTATTCATGGTCGTTACTCCAATACTATTTATTGAAATGCAGACGGTTTTCCGGTATATAAATGGGTGAACCACCACCAACATTTAACCTAACGAAAGCCCCTGCATTGCTGTTGGGGTTTTCGCCTAAGCGGCTTCGGGTGTGTCGGCTTGAACTCGTTGGGCATTGGCCCATGCATTAAGGTCCACACCGCTATAAATGATCTTCCGACCGAGCGTAAAATAGGCAGGACCAACCCCACGGCATCGCCACTGCCCGAGTTTTTCGCGCGTGCCTATTAAGTTTAACTCGGGGTCGCCGAGTAAATAATTTCGGGTATTATCGAATAGGTTTACCATCTGTATAGCTCCTTAAGCTGTAATAAGATGGTTCCCAATTGTATTCATATTTTTTGATCTGACCACACGATTGATAGAAAAACTTCTGAGGAAATTTTCTAACGAAATATTTGTCAGGAATTTTTCAGAAGGCCTTTTTTTAGTGCCTCCCTTAATTGCGCTGCAATAGCTTGCCAGCCGATGTGGATTCCAGTTTTTTGTTTATGTGCGGTGAGCTTTTCAGCTTCTATAAGTTTTGCCAATGCAGGCAAATTGGCGATGAGTTCCTTCTGCTCTCGAAGAATTTGGTTAGCCCTCTTAACCGTTGCTTTTCGTCGTCTATTTCCATCATTTAGCCTTGTCTGTTTTGCACGAACCAAGCCTTTTTCCATAGCAGCTTCTATTGGAAACCGATTTTTGTATTCTGCAATCAAGAAACCCAAACTCCATGAATTTTCGTAGATTCTGTTCTTTTGCATCGCCAAATCGGGCGGCTCATGTGCTTCCATTTTAGGGTCACAAAAAATCTCCAAGCTATCGAAGTGCTCGACAATAGATTGTACATATCGACGTTTCTCAAAAACCAGTTCTGGACTAGATGCGTTATCTGCTAAGATGTTTCGAAGAAATGTTACAATTTCGAGATGTGAATAAACTATTCGCTGGTAATGCGCTAAGTCTGAGCCATGACCGTAGTAATTATTCGATACCGAATTTCCAATTTCGTCGTATTCTATACCGTAATACAGCTCTTCTATAACGCCACGTTTTACTACCAATCCGAAATCCGTCTCGCCCATTTCATCCAGAAAATCAAGATTCTTTGCCAATGCCTTTTCAAGCACTTCGCGTTCACCTCTATGTAACAGTATTTTTCTATAGCAAGTTTCACAGTGAACTCTCTGGGAAAGATTAATTAATTCACTTTCAGGCCATGTTAGGTCTTCGGTTCTTTTCCCGAAAACAACTTCAGCTCGGTAGTTATAATAACGGTGCTTTTCAATTAGTTCAGGACACCATAAATCGCGTGTAGGCGAATTTTCAAAGTTTATGCGAGGAATTTTCAGCCATGACAACCGCTCTTTCCTGTAATCATCCATTCGCTTAATCAATGTTTTGCCCTCAACGCGATAATTTTTGTATCTGTGTTAATCACAAACCCCGACCAACGCTCCATCAGAATACGCCTGCGATCCAACAGGTCAGAACGAGCATAGGCCCGCTCAACATCGTTGCCTATTTTATGCGAAAGACTCATTTCTGCGACCTCGCGTGGTGCGTGCGCTACTTCGCTGGCCCACACGCGAAAGGTTGAGCGGAACCCGTGGACGGTGACACCCTCAACACCCATGCGACGTAACAGCATAAGCATGGCCATATTGGATAGCGGCTTGTGACGTTTCTGCCCTTCAAAGACGTATTCACTTTTCATCGCTTGCAGAGGCTCAAGAATAGATAGCATCGCGTTGCTAAGCGGTACGCGGTGTTCAACTTTGCCCTTCATGCGCTCGGCTGGGCAGGTCCATAAACGGGCTTTAAAATCAATCTCGGCCCACTGCATTCCCAATACCTCGCCTGTGCGCGAGCCCGTCAGGCAAGTGAACATCAACGCTTTGGCCGCCATCGCGGATCGGGTTTGCAAATCGGCATAAAAATCTGGCGCGTCCTGCCAATCCATCGCTTTGTGGTGTTTCACCACGACATTTACCTTAGGCAACACCCGCGCGTCCTTGATTTCTGTTACAGGGTTTTCGCCAGTTCGGTAACCCTTGGATTTGGCAACATCCAAAACAGACTTAATGCGTTGAGAGACCCGCTTTGCGGTTTCATGCTTTTCAGTCCAAATAGGACTCAGGCAAGACAGAACTTCGGGCTGCCCAATATCAGACACTGGAAGGCGGCCAATTTTCGGGAAGGTATAATCGCGAAGTGTATTTATCCATTGGTCGCCGTGTTTAGGGTTTTTCCAAGTCGGCAAGCGTTCCATGTGAACCTGCTTGGCCATTTCTGCGAATGTCGGGATTTCTTTTTTCGCATCCAGCAGCGGGTCACCACCCTGTTTTGCAATACGGCGATATTCCTGAGCTTTTTCACGCGCCTCTTGCAGGGAAACGTAGCTAGTGCCGCCCAGCCCAAGGTCACGACGCTTGCGTTTTACTGTCACGCGCAAAACCCAGCGACGTGCGCCTGACGGGTCAACAACGAGATAAAGGCCGCTTCCATCGCCATGCCGACCGGGCTTTGCGGTCTCAACGCCACGCTTTGTTAGTTTACCTGTTAGATGTGCCATCGCCTAGCCTCCGCATTGCTATCCCACACTACATACCACACAACGAGTAGCATTCAGTATAATCGAAATATATCGAAAAGATAGATGGCCAGCATATATAGCATAATATTAAGGGTTAAACCTTACTTAAAGCTATTAAGTAATATTGAATGAAATGGGTATCTGGCGGAGAGACAGGGATTCGAACCCTGGGAACCCGAAGGCTCAACGGTTTTCGAGACCGCCCCGTTCGACCACTCCGGCACCTCTCCGCGAAGTGAAACTGGTCGTTTCAGTGGCGCGATAATTAAGGTGGCATGAGGAGTAGTGCAAGGGAAATTTTACCTTTCTGTACGGTGCGGAATAAAAGCTACCCAGTTGCGCTGAATTTTATGAATCATCTCAATATCCACGGATCATAAGGGGCCGTGAGGTCATTATTCTTGCTATGTGTTCGTGCTTTGACGCTTGGGTGTATGTTTGGTGTGCTGCGCTTCACGCCGTCGCTGTCCAATTCGGGCCAAAATCGTTCAATTTTGTTCTTGTAAGCGATTTTTTCCCACCATTTTATCCGTAGGTCATGAATTGGCCCATCAGGGTTTCCAGAAAACTTCAGTATATCATTAGGTTTCCCGCTTTTGTCCGTATAGAGCAACAATCCGTGTGATATGGCGTGATCCAGCAACCATTTTAGAGCGATATCAGAAAGCCCAGTTTCGGGATATCCACCGCCAACGTCGGTATGAACACCGCAAAACCACATTTGTTCCATGGATTGTCGATCCTTTAACGTTTCATCCCAAAGAATCGGATGAAACTTTTTCCGGTCGTCATCGATGGACAGGGCGTGGTACGCATTGTTGACAGATGGACTAAGCGAGAAATCATGGAAGTCTCGCTTGCCAAATAGTGCGGCAACTGTATCCCAGACACCGATAAACTCTACTGTTGCCCACATGGTATGATGCTTTTTGCGAAATGCACTTGCAATATCAAGTCGGTTTTCGCCGTTTTCATTTTTATAGATATTGTAGGCTTCTTTAATCAATTCGGGGCGGGATTTTGGCAATATGCCAAACATATGTATGAACCCGGCCACACTGCGCACGGTTGCCGCGCCTCGGCTAAAGCCGAAAAGGTAAATTTTGTCACCTGCTTCGTAGTTGTCAAAAATGAACCTATAGCAATCATTAACGTTTTTACTAAATCCCCAACCGGTTACCTGCCGTGCGGCGCGGCGCGCTGATGTGAATACTTTTCCAAGCCTTCCTCGGGGTTCCGTGCCGATTCCGCGGTCGTAGAAAGAAATCTGATTTTGAGTACGATTTTCTATCGCTTTGAAAAGCTTGTAGATGTTCGTGTCGATTGTTTTGCCGCCCACCTGACCTGTACCATCCGAGAAAACAACGATGTTCTTTGGCATAATCTGTTCCTGCTTCATTTGCCGCGTTAAGGTTAAACTAAAAGATTACACCGAGGTTCGCAACTCGCACTAAAGGTGTGTATCGATAATTAAGCTGTCACTAATTTAACTCACGTCACAGATACCGCCATCTGCTGTTGACATATTGCACTATGTCAACGATAACGCGCGCTTGTTGCAGGAGAGATTCCTGTGACAGGTTTATGCAATTGTCCCAAGCGGGGCACGCAGTCCGAGGTGCGGGTGATCCGCGAAACGCCGCTTTGCGGGACCACACGACGCGAATGATTAAAGGAATGCGCGTATGTTCGCGGTTATAAAAACTGGTGGCAAGCAGTATAAAGTTGCTACAGGCGATATTTTTAAAGTTGAAAAACTGGCAGCCGACGCTGGCGAGACAGTTCAATTCAACGAAGTCCTTATGCTGGGCGGCGACACGGTAACAGTTGGCTCGCCAATGGTTGCAGGCGCTGGTGTTCAGGCTGAAGTTCTGGACCAGATGAAAGGCAAAAAGACAATTCACTTCGTGAAGCGTCGCCGTAAGCACTCGTCCCAACGCAAAAAAGGCCACCGTCAACAGCTGACAGTGATCAAGATTACAGAGATTCTGGCCAAGGGCGCTGAAAAATCCGGTATCAAAGCCGCGATCGGCGCTGGTTCGGTTAGCGCGGCTGTTGCTGCGGTTGCAAAACCTGCGGCTAAGGCTGCACCAAAACCTAAAGCGGCTGCAAAGCCTGCGGCAAAACCTAAAGCGGCCCCCAAAGCGGCTGGTGCGGATAAGCTGACAGATTTGTCAGGCGTTGGTCCGGCACTTGAGAAAAAGCTGCACGCTGAAGGTATTACTACTTTCGCGCAGATCGCGAAATGGAACGATGCTGACGTTGAAAACTTTGGCGAGAAGCTGTCCTTTAAGGGCCGCATCGAGCGTGAAGGCTGGATCGAACAGGCGAAGAAATTCGTCGCAGACGCGAAATAAGGAGAGTACGACATGGCACATAAAAAAGCAGGCGGCTCAACCCGCAACGGTCGCGACTCCGCAGGACGTCGCTTAGGCATCAAAAAATACGGTGGAGAGCTGGTAATTCCTGGTAACATCATCTGCCGTCAGCGCGGTACCAAATGGTATCCGGGCACTGGCGTTGGAATGGGCAAAGATCACACGATCTTCGCTGTGCAAGAAGGTAACGTATCCTTCAAAAAAGGCTTTAAGGGCCGCACATTCATTTCCGTTCTTCCGGCAGCAGAGGCCGCAGAATAGCCGAACCCTCGGCATGATAAAATTTATGAGGGGCTCGGTGGAAACACCGGGCCCTTTTTCTATGTTACGGAGGCAACAATGGGTGTCGAAGTATTTAGTTTCCTGATTTTCGCAAGCGCGATGGTTGGCACGCCCGGACCGGCGAACATGGTCCTGCTATCAGCAGGGGCCCGCTTTGGTCTGCGCCGCGCCTTGCCGTTTGTGGCAGGTGTACTGCTGGGCAAGCAGCTGATCATTTGGCCCATCGGTTACGGTTTGATGGAGGTAGCGGGCCGCGCACCGCAGGCGTTCGAAGTCCTTAAATGGGCATCGGTTGCTTATATATTCTGGTTGGCGTGGCGCATTGCTGGCAGCCGCATCAGCACAACAACGCAAACCAAAGTGCCGGGGTTCTTTGCTGGCTTGATCGTGCATCCGCTAAACCCGAAGGCGTGGGCGATGGTAACAGTTGGCTTCACCAGTTTCGTGGCTGAAGGAACCCCTACATTTACTGCCACCGCGGTGATTGCACTGTCGTTAATGTCCGTGCAACTTGTGTTTCACCCGTTGTGGGCACTCGGCGGGCAGGCCATTGCCGCGCGGATGGCAGGCCAAAAATCCGAAAAATATCTGATGTGGGTGCTGGCGGGATTGACGGTCGCCAGTGTGCTGCTCGTTTTGATGAAAGAAGGTTGAGATGAATATTCAGAACATTTCGACAATTATAGATACAGAGCGCCTAACTCTGCGCCCGTTGCAAGACAGCGACGCGGGGCTGATCGCGCTTTATGTAGGTGATAAACGGGTGGCATTAAACCTTGCGGTTGTGCCGCACCCATATCCTGACGGGGCGGCTGAGGCGTATATCGAATATTCGCGTAAAGACGATACCGACGAAATCATCTGGGTGATGGAGCTTAACGGAGAGCTTATCGGCGTGATTTCGATTTCCCCCCAAGACACGGGACGCGGCAACATTGGCTATTGGCTGGCCCCGCAATTCTGGGGGGCGGGGTTCACGCCCGAGGCTTTGGAGGCAGTGATAAAACATGCCCGCAAAGCCGGTTTCAAAGGACTGGATGCTGCCGTGCATCAAGGTAACCAAGGTTCGGCCCGAGTGTTGATCAAGGAAGGGTTCGCGTATTGTGGGGATTCCGAAACCCATTCCATCCCGCGCGGTGGAATGGTGCAATCGTGGAATTACGCGTTGGATTTCGCTGATGGATAACGTGGGGCTGATTTGGGCGTGCAGCTTGGGTTGAGGATATTCTTCTTATGATATACGCCATGATTAACGCCAAATTCGGCAACAGTTAGGATAGAGCTATGAAATTCCTTGATCTTACCAAGGTCCAAATTCGGTCCGGCACGGGCGGTAATGGCTGTGCCAGTTTCCGTCGCGAGGCATATGTTGAATTCGGCGGCCCTGATGGTGGCGATGGCGGCAAGGGGGGTGACGTCTGGGTGGAGGCCGTGACCGGCCTGAATACTCTGATAGATTTTCGCTATCAGCAGCACTATTTTGCCCAAAATGGCCGTGGCGGGCAGGGGCGTCAGATGACGGGCGCGGATGGCAATGATATCATCTTGAAAGTTCCCGTTGGCACTGAAATTCTGGATGAAGAACAAGAAGTTGTACTGGCTGACCTGACAGTAGTTGGCCAACGTGTGCGCCTTGCTGCCGGTGGTAATGGGGGCTGGGGAAATCTGCGTTTCAAGACCTCGACTAACCGCGCACCACGCAAGGCTAATCCCGGGCAAGACGGGATCGTGCGTGACGTCTGGTTGCAGCTTAAACTGATCGCTGATGTTGGTTTGCTGGGCATGCCAAATGCCGGAAAATCGACGTTTCTGGCCGCGACCTCGAACGCGCGCCCCAAGATTGCCGATTACCCGTTTACAACGCTTCATCCGAATCTGGGCGTGGTCGGCATTGATGAAACTGAATTTGTCGTCGCTGACATCCCCGGCCTTATCGCTGGTGCGCACGAAGGCACAGGGCTTGGCGACCGTTTCCTTGGCCATGTTGAACGCTGTGCTGTGTTGTTGCACCTTGTGGATGCGACCAGCGAAGACCCTGTCGCGGATTACAAAACCATCATTAACGAATTGGAAATGTATGGAGGCGATCTGGCTGGTAAACAGCGCGTCACAGCATTGAATAAAATTGATGCATTAACAGATGATGAACGCGAGGATGTGGCTAAAGCGTTGGAGGATGCGACCGGCGGCCCCGTGATGCGCCAATCCGGTGTTAGCCGCGAAGGATTGCAAGACACATTGCGTGTATTGCGTAAAATTATCGACACGAACGCCGCTGCCGATCTTGATGTAGATAAGGAACCCGAGGCATGGAGACCGTAAATTCCGCCTCGCTTATCGGTGGGGCTAAACGGATCGTAATCAAGATCGGCTCGGCGCTGTTAGTGGATAGTGTTACGGGGTTGCTCAGACGCGATTGGTTGGCCGATTTAGCCCAAGATGTGGCGATGCTGAAGGCAGATGGCAAGGAAGTTTTAATCGTGTCCTCCGGCTCCATCGCTTTGGGGCGGCGGGTGCTGGGGTTTCCCGATGGTGCGCTTAGTTTGGAGCGCGCACAGGCCGCAGCAGCGGTTGGCCAAATCCGTYTGGCGCAGGCCTATCAGGAAGTTCTGGAGCCGCACAACATAGAAGCTGCGCAAGTTTTGTTAACCCTTGAAGATACCGAAAACCGCCGTCGATATCTGAACTCCCGTGCCACCATCGGCACGTTGTTGGAACTGGGAACCGTCCCGATTGTTAACGAAAATGATACCGTTGCGACGGATGAAATTCGCTATGGTGATAATGATCGATTGGCGGCGCAAGTGGCCTCTATGGTGGGGGCCGATGTGCTGGTTTTGCTGTCGGATGTGGGTGGGCTTTATACCGCTGATCCGCGAATTGATCGCGACGCAACGTTTCTGGCGCATGTGGATGCCATTACCCCTTCGATCGAAGCAATGGCAGGTGGCGCAGGCACTGAAGGCGCAAGCGGAGGCATGAAAACCAAAATTATGGCTGCCAAAGTTGTGATGCACGCGGGTTGTGCCATGGCGATCACGAAAGGCGAAGTTTCGCGCCCAATCAAGGCGCTTCTCGATGGGGCGACAGTTACGTGGTTTGCCGCCGCAGCCTTGCCCGGAGTCGCGCGAAAACGCTGGATATCTGGTATGAAGGCAAAGGGCCGGATCATTCTGGATGCCGGTGCAGTTGCTGCGTTGGGACAGGGAAAATCCTTGCTGCCAGCGGGGGTTAAAGCCGTTGAGGGGAATTTTGACCGCGGTGAAGCGGTTGAAATAATTGGGCCGGACGGGAATAGTGTTGCTAAAGCGTTAGCAGGATATGATGCGGCCGAAGCCCGATTGATAATGGGCTGTCAGTCTAATGAAATCGAGGCCCGCTTAGGGCACACAGGGCGGGCCGCGATGGTCCATCGTGACGATATGGCGATGTGAGGGATTATGGACATCAGAGAAATCATGGCCGAGATTGGTGCGAATGCAAAAGCCGCAAGCGCACAGCTGGCGTTTGCGACATCAAAAAGCAAAAGTGCAGCGTTAAATGGCGCGGCAGATGCGGTTTGGGCGCGTCGGGCCGAAATTATCGCGGCTAACGCCAAGGACATGGATTATGGCCGCGACAAGGGGTTGTCCGATGCGATGATGGACCGGTTGATGCTGGATGAGGATCGTATTCAAGGGATTGTGGATGGTCTGCGTTCCGTCGCTAAACTGCCTGACCCTGTCGGGGTTGTGACGGCTGATTGGGACATGCCTTCGGGCCTGAATATCCGCCGTGTTCGCACGCCATTGGGCGTGATCGGTGTGATCTATGAAAGCCGCCCGAATGTTACGGCAGACGCTGGCGGTTTGTGTTTGAAGGCGGGCAACGCCTCGATTTTGCGTGGTGGATCCGAGAGCTTTCACAGCTCCACCGCGATCCATTCATGTCTTGTTGATGGGTTGATTGCGGCGGGTTTGCCCGCGAATTCCATTCAACTGGTACCCACACGCGACCGTGCAGCCGTTAGAGAAATGTTAACAATGACGGATTACATTGACGTGATTGTGCCGCGTGGTGGCAAAGGCCTTGTCGGGCTTGTACAACGCGAGGCGCGGGTGCCCGTTTTCGCCCATCTCGAAGGCATCGTGCATGTTTACGTCGATGTTAACGCCGACGTGGAAAAAGCCCGCGAAGTTATCTTGAATGCCAAGACACGACGCACAGGGATTTGTGGCTCGGCTGAATGCCTGCTGATTGATCAAGCGTTTTATGCTGAACACGGTGCGCCTTTTGTTGAAGATTTGGTTAACGCCGGTGTCGAGGTGCGTGTTGGCGAAGGCTTGCAGGGCATCACAGGTACAATTCCAGCAACGCCAGATGATTGGGGTAACGAGTACCTCGATATGATCATCGCTGTGAAGCTGGTGGATGGTGTCGATGGGGCGATTTCGCATATTGGCCAGTACAGCTCCAACCACACCGATGCAATTCTGACGCAAAACGATGCAACTGCTGAACGGTTTTTCCAACGCGTCGATAGCGCGATCCTGATGCGCAATGCCTCCACCCAGTTTGCTGATGGTGGGGAGTTTGGCATGGGGGCCGAAATTGGCATCGCTACGGGTAAAATGCATGCGCGGGGTCCGGTAGGGGCGGAACAGTTAACCAGTTTTAAATATCTGGTGGTGGGCGACGGAACCACACGGCCCTAAACGACAAAGCCCGCCAAAAGGCGGGCCGTCAATTAAGTTAATGGGTTTTAACCGCGCCAGGAACGAATGGGGCCGCTATCCATATGCACAAAGTTCGAGCCGTTGTACTTGCCAACGCCGCCCGAATTACAGGCTTTACCTGCCGCACTCATCTGCGAAACACTGCGTGATTTCAACCGCACATCAGCGGCCATGCCCTTGATGTGGTAAGAATTAGACGCAACACCTCGACTTCTAGAGCGCAACATGGCGTTGGTTTGTGGGCTGCGATACCCTGACAGCAACGTATAAGGCTCGGTTGTTTCCATCAGGCGATGGGATGCGGCCAGAGTATCGATGTTACGGCGATCATATTCGATAACTTCTTCGCGGCGCCAATCGCGCATGAAGAAGTTTATTTCCTTGAGCGCTGGATTGATGTATTCGCCTTCAATCCAGTAAATTGTGTCGATAGTTTCGCCAGTACGCTGGTTACGCATGCTGATCCGTCGCACATCGCCTGCGTTGCGCAAGAATCCGGCTGCATTAGCATAAACCGGAGCCGCGGAAACGACTGCAACACCTGCAAAAGCACCCAAAAGTCGCCGCCGCGATGTCATTACATCATTAGATTTCATAGTAGACTGCCTCGTCTCAATTTCGCATTGATCGTTTTTCGACCATATTTTTACTGCTTAACTGTATAACTACCTACATTTATGGCACAAAACGATTCACAGTCCAAGTGGCAGTTTTGCCCCATGTTTTGTGGCAAGCAAACTTTCGCTTTTCTGTCGAAACTGATGACAGCATTCCCGCGATCTTAGTTTGTTCTTCTTCTGTGTAACCATTATCCCACAATGGGCGACATTTCGCCGAAAAATCGGGATTTTCCTCGAAACTGCCACATTGTCCGTGTAAGCAGCATCGAACCATAGTTTTTAGTGTTTTAGAGGCAACAATGTATCATTTCAGCAACTATTCTAGTTTTAAAAATATTTTCGCCGCGATTTCCATTTCCGTGCTGGGTGCAGTCTCACCCGCAGTCGCACAAGAAACAGCCACAGAAACGGTTGTTGAGCTAACATCAGAGCAACGCTTTTCGGACACCTTGCAAGAAATATTTGCGGATGGTGGCAAAAGCATGTCAGATTTCGCGACCTTTTATGCCGCGCGCGACAACCAGCCAATTTGGGCCGACGGTAATTCCGCGTCAATGTTGGCGTTGATCACAGCTATTGAACAAGCGCCAAACCACGGCATGGCCTTGGGGCGCTATAACTTGCCTGAGCTTGAGGCGCTCTGGGTGGCTGGGAACACACCAGAGGATTTGGCCACACTAGAAGCTGCCGCCGTGCAAACTTATGTGAAGTTTGCCAAGGAAATTTCGTCTGGCATTCTAGACCCGCGATCGATCCACAGAGAGATGAACGCCACCCGATTTGTGCCTGAAACCGCCGATGTTTTGGCTGATGTTGCTGGCGCTGAAGATATGGCTGCACACTATAAGACGCTGGCCCCGTCAAGCTCTGAATATGCGCAGTTGATGGATTTGAAAAAAGAACTGGAAGCGTTGATTTCATCCGAAGGGTGGGGGCCGCTTGTACCGACAGGGCGCACATTGCGCCCGGGTAATACAGATGACCGCGTTCCGGTATTGCGCGTGCGCCTTAACCAACGTGGATATGCGCTGGATGACCTAAGCTTGCGAACTTACGATGATGCATTGGTTGAGGCTGTAAAACTTTTCCAAGCAGATTTCGGGCTTAACGCCGATGGTCTTGTTGGTCCACAAACCCTGTCTTCGATCAACGCACAGCCAGACGGACGCCTAAAACAGGTTATCGTCAATCTGGAGCGTATCCGCTGGATGAACTATGATTTGGGCGATCGCCATATCTATGTGAACATTCCGGATTTCACGGCTTCGGTTATGGACTTTGGCGTGCCAACACTTAGTTTCCGCGTCGTGGTTGGAACTGGCAAAAACCAGACAGCCGAGTTCTCGGACTCGATGACCCACATGATTGCAAACCCTAAATGGAACGTACCTTACAGCATTGCATCACAAGAATACTTGCCGAAACTCCGGGCTGACCCGACGATTTTGGCGCGTGAAAATATAAGAATGTCTGTTAGTGGTTCCGGGCAAATTGTGGACCCTACCATGATTGATTTTTCGTATTTTGACAAAAACAATTTTCCGTTTTTCCTTCAGCAGCAATCGGGGCGTGGCAATGCACTTGGGCGCGTGAAGTTTATGTTCCCGAACCGCTTTAACATCTACTTGCATGACACTCCGTCCAAAAGTTTGTTTTCACGGGATGCACGTGCATTCAGCCACGGGTGTGTGCGTGTGCAAAACCCATTTGAATTTGCCTATACGCTGTTGTCCTTGCAAGAAGACGACCCTGAGGCTGCCTTCAAACGTGCATTAAACACGGGGCGAGAAACCCAGATTAATTTGGTGAAGCCTGTTCCTGTTCACATCGTTTACCGTACTGTTTGGATCGATCAGGCTGGCGAGGCGCAATTCCGCCACGATGTCTACAATCGCGATGCAATGGTCTTTGATGCTCTGACGAATGCCGGGGTTACATTGCCCGCACTTCAGGGGTAAAAGCGGGTAAGGTGGCCAGTTTGGCGATTAACCCTTGCGGAGACGTTATGCAAATTACCGTAGCAGAACTGGCGCGTGCGTTAGGGGCGAAGGCCGTTGGGGATGTTGATCAGCTGATCTCCGGCCCTTGCGAACCGCGTGCGGCAGCCGCTGGCCTTATCGCCTTGGCGATGGATCAATCCTATGCCGAGGCGTTACAGAAAAGCGATGCAAGCATTGCCATTTTGTGGCAAGATGCGGATTGGCAGGCGCTGGGATTAACGGCTGCGATCTTTGTGCCACGTCCTCGATATGCGCTGTCGGGGGTCACAAAGGTTTTCGGTGTTGAACCGGAAGTCGCCAATGGCATCCATTCCAGTGCGGTTGTTGACCCAACAGCCGTTATCGGTAAAAATCCGTCTATCGGGCCGTTCGTTGTTATTGGCAAGGGCGTGAAGATCGGTGCAAATGCACGGATTTTATCCCACACGAGCATCGCCGAAAACGCCCACATCGGGGCGAATGCATTAATCTTTGAAGGCGTGCGTATCCGCGCGCGTGTTGCGATTGGCGACGATTTCATCTGCCAGTCAAACGCGGTGATTGGCGGTGACGGATTCTCGTTCGTAACGCCAGAGGCCGGAGCGATTGAAGAAGCGCGCAGTATGTCGCAAGAAATCACTGCTGGCACGGATGAATATGCGCGGATTAATTCACTTGGAACCGTGATCATCGGAGATCGGGTCGAGGTTGGCGCGAACACCACCATTGATCGCGGCACGATTTCAAATACGGTGATCGGGACGGGGACAAAAATAGATAACCTCGTACAGGTCGGACATAACGTCAAAATCGGCAAGCATTGTTTGCTGTGCGGTATGGCCGGAATTGCAGGCAGTGCGGTTTTGCATGATCGTGTTATTCTGGGCGGAAACGCTGGCGTGATGGATCATGTGATCGTCGGGGCAAACTCGATTGCTACGGGCAAGGCCGCCCTTTTGTCGAATGTACCACCGAACCGTGTGATGATGGGTAATCCCGCCGTGCCGATGACCGCCAGCATTGAAAGTTACAAGGCTCTGCGTCGATTGCCGCGAATGGCGCGGAAGCTCGCCGATCTGGAAAAACAGGTTTCAAAACTTAATACGACCAAGTAAACGAAGACTTGATCTCATAAGGGGAAACATCCGATGGCACAAAGCGTGCAGGATAGGGTTGTAGCAATACTGGCTGAACAAGCGCTTATGAACGTGTCCGATGTTAAGCTGGAAGCCACGCTTGAAGATTTGGGGATCGACTCCCTTGGTTTGGTCGAGGCCGTGTTCGCAATCGAAGAAACCTTTGATGTGCAAGTGCCGTTCAACGCAAATGACCCGGCGGATGGCCAGTTCGATATTTCAAATGTGCAAGCTATGATCAAGGCCGTTGAAGGTCTCGTAGCAGCTGGCGATTAAATCCACATGAAACGCGTCGTCATTACTGGCCAAGGTGCCATCAGCTCACTTGGCCAAAGTGCAACCACCACGATGGAAGGTATGCGCGAGGGGCGGCTCGGCATCTCGGATTTGATGATTAAGGATATGGACCGGCTATCCGTCAAGATAGGTGGGCAGATTCACGGGTTTGATGAGGCGGATCATTTCAGCCGTCAAGAACTGGTTTTGTATGATCGGTTCACACAGTTTGCGCTGCTCTCCGCGAAGGAGGCAATGACGCAAAGCGGGCTAAGAATATCAGATCGGTTGTCGTTGCGTTCCGGCGTTATTCTGGGCACGGCTGGCGGCGGTTTACATACGCAAGACGAAAATTATCGTAGTGTTTACGAGGCCGGGAAAAACCGGGTGCATCCGTTTGTTGTGCCACGCCTGATGAATAACGCGGCGGCCAGCCATGTTTCTATGGCCTATAGTTTACAAGGACCATCTTACACGGTGGCCACTGCCTGTGCATCTTCGAACCACGCGATGGGGCAGGCGTTCCATATGATCCGGTCTGGCGCGACAGATGTTATGCTGACTGGCGGAAGTGAAAGCATGTTGGTGTTTGGCGGAATTAAAGCATGGGAAGGCCTGCGTGTGATGTCCAAGGATGCCTGCCGCCCGTTTTCTGCCACCCGCAATGGTATGGTTCAGGGCGAGGGGGCAGCGATATTCGTCTTTGAGGAGTATGAACACGCCAAGGCGCGGGGCGCTGAAGTTCTGGCTGAAGTGATTGGTTTTGCTATGACTTCGGACGCCACCGACATCGTGATGCCCAACAAGGACGGTGCTGCGCGAGCGATCAAAGGCGCATTGTTGGATGCGGGCCTGAATGAAGATGAGGTCGGGTATATCAACGCCCACGGAACCGGCACGACCGCGAACGACAAAACCGAATGTGCCGCGGTGCGCGATGTTTTCGGGGCGCATGCAGATAAACTGATGATATCGTCGACTAAATCCATGCACGGGCATCTGATTGGCGGTACGGGTGCTGTAGAATTACTGGCCTGTATAATGGCCTTGCGCGACGGGGTGATTGCCCCGACAATCGGGTATGAAAAACCCGATCCTGCGTGCGATCTGGATGTTGTGCCAAACGTCGCTCGCGATGTAAAAGTTACCGTTGCACTAAGCAACGCGTTTGCTTTTGGTGGTTTGAACGCAGTGCTGGCACTGCGTTCAATATAATTTATTGGCTTTGATTTTCCAATGCATCAAACGCGGCTGTGAAACCGTTCAAGGATGCAGTAACCGGAATAGCCTTCTGCGCATTTGCGATGGAATAGAGGGCGATATTCACGTTCGATCCCGATTTCATGCTTGAAACAAGAAGGTCCGTCAGACCAAAACGCGCGAAGCACCCAGGTCGCGTACACCAGCTGAAGGGATATTGCACGGCCTCGGCATCATCAACAGCAAAGACAACGCCGCGTGTCAATAAAGTGCCGAGCGGGGCAACAATGGTGGCACCCGCAACTGCTTCGCTGCCAAGGGGCAATTTAACGATGCTGAATTCTGCAACGGGCGTACCTTCGTCGTTCAACATAAGCTGATACAAAAAGCAGGTTTCGGTTGCTGTCGCGCAGCGAATCTCCCAATCACCATGGGTTTCGCGAACGATTTCCGCAGGTTGCTCTTCAGTAACCGTGGCGCCGCCAACGGGATAATTCTCGGTGGTTTGCGCTTGGGCGGAAAACCCTGCGAGGGCAAAGATGGCGGCTAGTTTGAGAATACGCATACGGCCAATTATTCCTTGTGTTGCTCGAATTTGTTATTGAATTATAGGTGTCAGGAACTCGGTTGCAAGTCAACTATTGCACAGGAAACATCGGCGAATATTCGCGTGTCAAAATCATGTGCGGTGAAAATAAATGGCTCCGGCGGTAGGGGTCGAACCTACGACAAATTGATTAACAGTCAACTGCTCTACCACTGAGCTACGCCGGAACAGGCCACGCTTGCGCGTCGGTGAGGGCCGTATAGCAAAGCGGATTGGGGGCGGCAAGTGAAATAATGGGCGAAAATATGCTTTCTAACGGATTATCAATTTTCTATTTTTATGAATGCATAATTATCGTTTTACATGGTGCAAGGCTCGTGTATTTTCACCCCATAACGGAGGCTTCTTATGCAGATAGCAACGATTAACGGCATCAAAGTCCACTATAGTGTTGAGGGGCCGGTTGATGGCTTCCCTGTTGTGTTCTCWAATTCRCTKGGMACSGACYTKCGKSTGTGGGATGCGSTWYTGCCAYWKMTGCCGAARGGNNNGCKGANNTNCATMCGSTAYGACAAACGCGGCCATGGCCTGAGCGAGGTGCCCGATGCCCCTTACTATATGGGTGATCTGGTGCAAGATGCAGCCGCACTGATGGATTTCGTCGGCGTGAAGGGGGCCTTGTTTGTCGGTCTTTCGATAGGCGGAATGATTGCACAAGGGCTTGCGGCTGAACGCCCGGACCTCGTGTGTGCGATGGTTTTGTCAGACACAGCTACGAAAATCGGTAACGAACAAATCTGGGCGGAGCGCGTGGATGCCGTGCGTCAAGGCGGGATCGCCGCACTGGCTGACCCAACCCTGCAACGCTGGTTTTCCAAAGGATTTCACGCCGATAAGCAAGATGAATTGGCGGGCTGGCGTCACATGTTAAGCCGCACGCCGGTCGAAGGGTATATAGGCTGTTCCCAAGCGATTGCGGAGACGGATCTTTACGTTAGTACCGCACGTTTAACTCTGCCAACATTGGCAATCGTTGGGTCGGAAGACGGCTCTACCCCGCCCGATATGGTGAGTGAAACGGCAGAGCTGATTAAAGGCTGTCAATTCAACGTCATCCGCAAAGCCGGACATCTACCTTGCGTGGAACAACCGSCTGAAATGGCGGCCCTGATTGCGGCATTTATGAAGGACAACGGTCTTGGCTAAGGGYGCGCGAACCATTCTGGTGCATGGCTCTTGCCACGGGGCTTGGTGTTGGCGCGATGTTTTACCGTTGCTGAAAAACGGAGYGGCAATTGATTTGCCCAGCCATGGCGATGATACGACRTCCATTCCTCACGTTACGCTTGATCTATATGTTGAHGCTGTAATYGCGGAAATTAACAAACACCMTGAACCCGTTGTTCTGGTTGGGCATTCYGCCGCTGGGGTCGTTATCGCTTCGGTTGCGGARCGTATYCCTGCGCGAATTTCACRCCTCATTTAYCTTTGCGCATATGCRCCCAAAGACGGAGATGCCTTGCATATCATGCGTAAACGCGCCAAGCGGCAGTTGGTTTTRCCSGCBATTGTGCGCTCAVHYGAYGGYYTAAGTTAYACDGTRGAYYCYGCGAAAGCCCCCGAAATTTTCTATCATGATTGTTCTGCTGAAACTGTYGAATACGCATTGGCGCATTTAGGCCCACAGCCCATTTTGCCGCAAGAAACGCCCGTCACCCTTGGCGCAAATTATGAATCCGTTTCGCGAAGYTAYATTCTGGGCGAGGATGATCACACAATTCCGCCCGAAGAACAGGAAAACATGATCGCAGACTGGCCCGCGCATGACGTGCATCGCATGAATTGCGGCCATTCACCGTTTYTCAGCCAGCCCGCCGCGCTGRYACGACTGATTGGCCATATCGGAGGATGAAATGACAAASCCCTGTATTATCTGCGTAGCCATCACCGGATCCGTGCCCAAAAAGGCGAACAATCCAGCGGTTCCGATCACGATAAGTGAACAAATTGAAAGCACACATGCAGCCTTTGAAGCGGGGGCTAGCATCGCGCATTGCCACGTCCGCAATGCCGATGAATCCCCGTCATCCGACCCCGAAAAGTTCGCACGCCTACAAGAGGGGATCGCCAAACATTGCCCCGGCATGATCATGCAGATGTCTACGGGAGGGCGATCGGGTGCGGGGGCTGCGCGCGGCGCGATGTTGTCGCTAGCACCCGATATGGCCTCCTTATCCGTTGGGTCGAACAACTTCCCCACACGTGTCTATGAAAACCCACCTGATTTGGTCGATTGGCTGGCCGGTGAGATGCGCACTTATAACGTAAAGCCCGAGGTAGAAGCCTTTGATCTAAGCCATATATTTCAAGCTGCAGCAATGAACCGTGATGGGCGAATTTCCGGCAAACTGTACGTGCAATTCGTGATGGGTGTCAAGAATGCTATGCCTGTGGATAAGCAGGTTTTCGACTTTTACATCACCACCGTGAACCGTCTTGTGCCGGATGCACAGTGGTGCGCTGCCGGTGTTGGGCCAGGGCAGATAGTCGTTAACGAATGGGCTATTGCGGCGGGTGGTCATACACGAACCGGGCTTGAAGATAACATGCGGTTAAATCGCAACACGCTCGCGCCTTCCAACGCGGCGCTGGTCACGCGTACCGTTGATTTGTGTGATAAATACGAACGCTCCGTCGCCACATGGCAGCAAGCCCGCGAAATCCTTGAAGTTCCTTTGAAATAGGCCTCCTATGACGTTTTCCCCCTTCGATAGCCCGATTTACAGCACCCTTTACGGTGATGCGGAGGTCCGCGCCCTGTTCACCGACAGCGCGGAGGTGCGTGCGATGCTGCTGGTGGAAGGGACGCTCGCCAAAGTTCAGGGGGAATTGGGCCTGATCCCACTGGATTCCGCGCTCTATATCCATCGCGCCTCGATGGAGGTGCAGGTTGATCCGGCGGGGTTGGCGGCGGGTATGGCGGAAACGGGCAGCCCGGTTGCAGCCATGGTAACGGCCTTTGGCAAAGCGATGGAGGCACCGGACCATGCGAAATACATCCATTGCGGCGCAGGTTCACAAGACATACCGAACACAGCATTGGTTCTTCGGTTGCGCCAGTACTTACGGTTGATTGATACGCGGTTGGAGGTGTTGATAACCAAAGGCCAGTTTGCCGAACTGGCACAGGCGCGCCAACAATTACAGGCGGTTCAAGCCAAATTACTGGCCGTCCGGTTTGCGGGTGATGGCAGCATTACGAACATATCCGAGGTCGAAGCCGCCTTAGCCGAGGCTCTCAAACTTTCAATTCCAACAGTTCCGATGCGCGACGTGATCGCTGAATTGGTAGCAGAGATTTCACAAATCACGACATTGTTAGCTGAAATCACGAAAGACTTCCCAGCATCCATACATCGTGAGGTGTTGGAGACGATGGCAATATTTATAAAAAACCAGCTTGGCCAAACGCCGCTACAAACACGAGAAAACGTCGTGTTAGCGTTAGAAAAACTGGCACTCGCACAAGTTTGCATCGCCGGAAGCGTCGCATTAAAACATGCACAAATAATCGCCGATCAGCTCTAGCTTCGTTTGAACCGCGCCTGCGCATTAAACGCGCCTTCGGGTGTCACAAGTCCTCGCTCAAATAAATCTATCAAGTGTGCCAATACGTTACGCGATGCCGCACCTTGCAGCATGGGGTTCACATCGGCGTACATATCCACCGTCAGTTCCGCCACTGTGCGTGGCGCATCTTGCAAACGCGCCATGATTTGATCTTCGCGCCCCAAACGATGCGCTAGCAGGTAATCCAGCATATTGTGCGCCTCCAACAAAGGCGCACCGTGACCCGCGTAATAGGTATGCTCGGGCCGGTTTTGCAGGGTTTTCAGGCTGGCCATAAAAGCCGTCAAATCCCCGTCAGGCGGCGATATCAACGTGGAGGCCCAGCCCATCACATGATCGCCGGAAAACAGGCTGTCGTTGCCTTCCCACGCGAAACACAGGTGGTTTGAAAGGTGGCCGGGGGTGTGTATGGCGCTTAACGCCCATTCTGCTCCACGAATTTCGCTGCCGTCTGCAATTAGGATATCGGGAGCAAACTGCGGATCAATACCTTCAGCGCCACCAAGGTTTCCCTCAACCGCGAGGCGGTTCATCAGCTTCGACCTTGCCGCATCAGCAGGGCCAAACCCGTACACCGGCGCGCCTGTTTTGGCAGACAAAACCGCCGCCAATGGTGAATGATCCACATGCGAGTGCGTCACGACAATATGGCTTAACACTTGCCCATTCAGCGCCTTCTCAATTGCCGCCAGATGCGCGGGGTTGTCAGGCCCGGGATCAATCACCGCAACCTCGACCTCGCCCAACAGGTATGTTTGCGTACCCGTAAACGTCATCGGGCTTGCATTGCCGCAAGTTATCACGCGCAACCCCTCCGCCAACTGCAATGGAACGCCGACTTGCGGGGTGTGATCGGTCTGGAATGGTGGTTTCAACGGGTTCTCCCTTGCCAGTCAGCAAACTTGCGCGTAACCCTGTTTAGGATATGAACTTCCAGTGGCTCAAGTCTTATATGCCGCGAAGCCTGTTCGGGCGCTCGTTGCTGATGATATTATTTCCCGTCGTTGTCCTGCAACTGGTGGTCAGCTTCGTGTTCATTCAACGACATTATGCACAAGTTACCACCCAAATGGCGTCTTCCGTCGCGCTAGAGCTGAAATACGCCGCCGACCTCGTTGAGGAAATGGACAGTGTGGAGGAAGCGAGGGCAGTTTTGTTTTCCCTTGAGCGCCCCTTCAACATCAAATTGGAATTGGCATTGGGTGAAACAGTGTCCCCCGAAACCCGTTTTTATTTCTATGACGTGTCGGGACGAGCATTGATTGCAAGTTTGCGCGACGATATCGAGCGTACAATCGCCATCGATTTGACCAAGGCAAACCGGGCAGTAGAAGTGAAACTGCAAACCTCTCGCGGGGTGCTTTATGCAGAAGTTCCACGCGTTCGGGTAAGTGCGACGAACCCGCACCAGTTGCTGATCTGGATGCTGTTGACCGCAATCATCCTGACCGTAATCTCAGCCTTGTTCTTGCGAAATCAGGTGCGACCGATCCGCCGGTTGGCCGAAGCCTCGGAAGCTTTCGGGAAAGGGCAGGCCGTGCCGTTCCACCCTTCGGGCGCCACAGAGGTGCGGCGGGCAGGGACCTCGTTCCTTGCGATGCGTGCGCGACTGGAACGCCAAATAGAGCAGCGCACACAGATGTTATCGTCCGTAAGCCACGACTTGCGAACCCCGCTTACCCGCCTAAAATTATCCCTTGAGCTGATGGAGGAGGGCGAAGAAATACGCCTCATGCAGCAGGATGTCGAGGATATGGAACAGATGCTGGAAGTCTTCTTATCCTTCGCACGCGGGGATTCCCTTGAGGAAAGCAAAGTGGTTAACCCGCAGGACTTGATCAATAAAGTCGTGATGGATTGTCAACGTTCTGGTCGCACGGTGCAGTTTGATTTTGATAATAAAACGCTGAAACCATGCGAAATATCGCTGCATTCAGGGGCTGTTTCGCGCGCGATCGCAAACCTGCTTTCGAATGCACTTCTATACGGGGAACAGGTCACGTTAAGCGCCACGTTGTCGGAAAATCGGTTAAAGATTATTGTCGAAGATGACGGGCCGGGGATACCGAAATCTGAACGTGAAAATGCGCTGAATCCGTTTGTTCGCCTTGATGAGGCGCGCAATCAGGATAATAGTGGCGGGGTTGGTTTGGGGTTAGCCATTGTTGCTGATGTGGCCCGCAGCCATGGTGGTACGGTGAAATTATCCGACAGCGTAAAGCTGGGTGGATTGAAAGCAACCCTCACGATTCCGCGTTAGCTATTTGTAAGCCTTTACCGGCAAAAATTGGCACAAACGCCCCAAGACGCAACGCTTGTTCAGGGTTGGAGGCATTGCCATCCAGCGCGCGCCTCTTAACGCCTTGCAAAATCGCGGCCATACGGAAAAAGCTGAACGCCACGTAAAACCCCATGTCAGGCACATCACCTAACCCTGCGCGTTTGGCGTACAGTTCCACATATTCGCGATCCTCGGGAATACCCTGCGCGCGGCGATCTACACCATCCAAACCGCGCCCCTCGGGGCCGATAGGCATGGCCCACTGCATCAATTGCGCGCCAAGGTCAGCCAACGGGTGGCCAAGGGTTGAAAGCTCCCAATCCAGAATGGCCACAAGGTTTGGGCCGTCCTGTGCGAAAAGTAGGTTATCAATGCGCCAATCGCCATGCACCAAAGACACCTTATCGTCACCCTCAGGAATGTTTTCACCCAACCATTCGATCAATTGATCCATCTGCGGGATTGTACCCGTTTCGCTAACCCGATACTGGCCCGACCAACGCGAAATCTGGCGGGAAAAGTAATTTCCAGGCTTGCCAAAATCCGACAACCCGACCGCTTCAACATCAACCGAATGTAGTGCTGCAAGGCCACCGTTCATGGCATCGTACATCCCGCGCCGCGCCTCTGACGTCACATCGGATATGCGCGGATCAACAAAGTTTCGCCCTTCAATATATTCCATAACGTAAAACATGCTGCCAATTACGTCTTCGTCTTCACACAGAAAATGCATTTTTGGGACAGGGACATCCGTTGCCGCCAACGCTGACATCACCCGAAATTCGCGATCAACCGCATGGGCTGATTTTAAAAGCACCCCCGGTGGCTTGCGCCGTAAAACGTACTTTCCACTAGAGGCGGTTAGGATGAATGTCGGGTTTGATTGCCCTGTAGGTGTTTTTTCAGCCTTAAGCGGCCCGTGAAACCCGTCAATGCGCCCCGACATATATTTTGCAACGACATCAAGATCGAGAGGGTCGCCCATATCAAACCTTCTCGTTCGTGTATTTCCGCAACTCGACGCGTGCGATTTGACGGCGGTGAACCGCATCCGGCCCATCAGCCAACCGCAATGTGCGAACATGCGTCCAACTCGCCGCGAGGCTGGTGTCTTGGCTAATACCTGCGGCTCCGTGCATTTGTACGGCCTCATCAACCACCTTAAGTGCCACGCGCGGGGCGGCGACTTTGATCTGGCTAATCCAAGGGGCAGCGGCGCGGGCGTCGCCTTGATCCATCATCCACGCGGCCTTCAGACATAGAAGACGCACTTGTTCGATTTCCATCCGGCATTCGGCGATGATGTCGTAATTAGCCCCCAGTTGCGCCAGTTTTTTGCCAAAAGCCTCCCGCTCAAGGGATCGTTTGCACATTAGTTCCAGTGCAGCTTCGGCGTGGCCAATCGCGCGCATGCAGTGGTGAATTCTGCCTGGCCCAAGCCGCCCTTGCGAGATCTCAAATCCGCGCCCTTCGCCCAGCAGCAGGTCTGATACCGGAATTCGGACATCGGTAAAACGAATATGCATATGGCCGTGCGGCGCGTCGTCATGGCCATAAACCTCCATGGCGCGGACAATTTCAACGCCAGCTGCTGCCGCAGGGACCAGCACCATGGAGTGCCGTTTGTGCTTCGCGTCTGCGTCTGTTCCGGTCTTCACCATAACGATGTAAATCGCGCACCGCGGATCACCCGCACCCGAAGACCACCACTTTTCGCCATTCAGAACGTATTCATCTCCATCGCGCACGCAACTCATCGACATGTTCGTCGCATCGGACGAGGCCACCTCTGGCTCCGTCATCAAGTACGCTGACCGGATTTCCCCCTCCAACAGCGGTTTCAACCAACGTTCCTTGTGTTCGGGGGTTCCGTACCTCTCGAATACTTCCATGTTGCCGGTGTCGGGTGCGGAGCAGTTGAAAACCTCGGCCCCCAAACGGGTTTTGCCCATCTCTTCAGCCAAATACGCGTATTCAACGGTAGTAAGACCAAAGCCGCGTTCACTATCTGTTAACCAGAAATTCCACAGGCCTTTGGCTTTGGCATCGTCTTTCAAGCCTTCCAGAATTTCGGTCATGCGTGCGGTGTATTCAAAACGGTTACCGGTTTTTCCGACCTCGTTGTGGAACTCTTCGTCTAGCGGAGCGATCTGGTTGGTTACCATATCCCTAACCTGCTTGATTAAAGGGCGGACCTTGTCGCTGATTCCCAAATCCATAACCATCTCCTGTTTTGCGTTTACAACAGTTTGGACAAATTTAGGCATAAACCGCAAGTGGTTGCTGGCGAATTACGCAGCGGAACGCGATTGGCGCTACCTAGAACAACGTCTGTTCCTCCTCTGGGATGCGGGTAATTTTGAAGGCCTTGTGGGTTTTCAGCGCGCCCAAATGCCCCGTGAATATAGTTTTAGCGCCATTAAGTGTTCGCCCCTCCAGCGACAGGTTCGTCAACGAACCGTTAGCCAAATCAAGCAAATCGCCCTTTTTCATATCCAGAATTTTTCCTAGCGAGACATCCATCCGGCTAACAATCGTGTCCAGTTCAATGGGCGCATCAATTGCGATTTGTGACATGGAGGCGTACCATGTATCGTGCTCCTGCAAAACTGAATTACGCTGTTCCATCGCCGAGATTTTTTCCATACAACTTAGCGGTATAGCCAACTCGAACCGCCCAAGATGGCTTCCTTCAACATCGGTAATATCCACCCGCAGCAACGCGTATTTCTTTTCAGCCAGCAAAAACATCAGCGGGGCTTTTTCCAGCTCATATCCCTGCATGCCTACGTCAGATTGTACAGCTTCGGGTATATCAAACACCTGCGTAAGGATTTTGTTAATAATCAGCTTGAAAATTGTGGCATCTGTATTGGTGACTGGGCGATCAGCACCTGCACCAGACGCTCCACCAGCCAGATGCGTAATGGCCGTGTTAATAAACTGTGAATCAAAACCGGTTAGGCCGACATCCTCGCCAAATGCGACAATCCCGAACATACGAGAGGTCATCGCTTCAATCGTTTGGGTGTGAGAACTGATCGTGCGCTCGCAAACCTGCGCCACCACCTCGATTCCCAATGAATCCAGAAAGACCTTGGTTGTCGCCTTTTCGATATTCTGCACCAGCGCGTTTTGCAACGAGGCCTTCGCCTGTCGTGCTTCCGCCGCCTTGATTTTTCGCCGCAAGATGTTTGTGTCAGAACCAGACAAAGCAAAACCGCCTTTTCATTTAGAGCAAGGCGGTTTTGACATGAAAAGATTTATAGGGGGTTAAGGTTATTCGATAATTTTGACAACAGCGCCCGCACCGACAAACTGGAAGAAATACATCGTCTCTTCGCCGCTTCCATCGTCATTATCCGCGCATAAAATATCAAACGCGCGCGGTTCTTCACGCTGATCTACGTTCAAAATATTGCCACACTCAAACCCTTGCAGGCTTAAGAATAACTTCAAACCACTGCGCAATTGTTCCTCGGTATAGGCGGAGGCCGTTGAAACGCTGGACATAAGTAGTGCAACAATCAGAAATAGACGGGAGGTTTTCATCACGGACTCCAAAACAAATTAAAATTCCAAGCCTGTATACAGTTGGAGCGATGCATTTGGAATTGGCATTGAAGCGCAACCCGAAAAGTGGGCCGTTTCCCGCTTAACACTGCGCCAATTTAGCCACATTTCCGCCTATTGCAGGGGTGGGGCAAGGTTCCATATAAGGTGGCAACGCAACACTTATAGGTGAACCATGAAACTCCTTGATAAAATCCCGTTTCGTACGGCAATCATTATGACTATTTTTCTGGGGCTAGCACCGTTTGTGCCAGAACCCCACATTTGGCAGAAGTTGAAAATGTTGGCGGCGGGGGATTTGGTCAAGCCTATCGACTTCTTTGACATGCTGTTCCACACGGCACCGGCCATGATTTTGCTGGCCAAGATTTACCGGCGTAAAACGGGCGCAGATCAAAGCGAGGGTTAATAATGTATGAAGACAATCACCTCGTAGCGCGGTTGCGCGCGGCATCGGTGGGCCGCGAGGATGATGTTTTTGTACAAGGGCAGGGTGGCCGCACATTCGGTGCGTTCTTTGCAAACGCTGAACGCTACGCCGCTTTGCTTGTCGCCCGCGGTGTCGTGCCGGGTGACCGTGTGGCCGTGCAGGTTAATAAATCCTTAGCGGCGCTGGAGCTTTACATCGGCACAGTGATGGCGGGTGCGGTGTTCCTGCCGCTTAACCCCGATTACACATCTTCCGAGGTTGCGTATTTCTTGCAAGACGCAACCCCGCACCTGTTTGTGGTGGACCCGTTACGCGAAGCCGAGATGCAATCCGCCGTTGATGCTGCCGCAGTGCGCGACGTGCTGACGCTCGACAGTGCAGGGGGCGGCACGCTGAACGATGCGGCCATAACGATGCCTGCGGGGTTCCATCCCGTTCCACGCGACGCTGACGACCTTGCCGCGATCCTTTATACATCCGGCACGACAGGGCGATCCAAGGGGGCAATGCTGACCCACCGTGCGCTGGCCAGCAATGCTGAAACTTTGGTTAATTACTGGCGCTTCACGCCAGATGACGTCTTGATCCACGCGCTGCCCATTTTCCATACACACGGCTTGTTCGTCGCCACAAATGTGGTGCTAATGGTTGGGGCGGCGATGGTGTTTCTGTCAAAATTCGATCTGGACGCGATATTTGCGGCGATGCCGACGGCCACCACGTTGATGGGGGTTCCGACATTTTACACCCGCCTGCTTGATGATCCGCGCCTGACCAAAGGCAGCACGCAAAACATGCGGCTGTTCATATCCGGCTCTGCTCCGCTATTGGCGCAAACGCACACGGGGTGGACGGCGCGCACCGGCCATGAAATCCTTGAACGCTACGGGATGACCGAAACCAATATGAACACCTCCAACCCGTACGAGGGCGCGCGTAAACCCGGAACGGTTGGCCTGCCCTTACCGGGGGTCGAGGTGAAAATTGTGGATGATAACGGGGCAGAGGTTGGCGCAAACCAGATCGGTTCAATCGAGGTGCGCGGGGATAATGTCTTTGCCGGTTATTGGCAAATGCCGGATAAAACGGCGGAGGAGCTGCGCGAAAACGGCTGGTTCATCACTGGTGATTTGGGGGTGCGGGACGAAGACGGGTACATTTCTATCGTCGGGCGCTCCAAAGACCTGATCATATCCGGGGGCTTCAATGTCTACCCTAAAGAGGTGGAATCGGTGATCGACGACTTGCCAAACGTGCTGGAAAGTGCCGTGATCGGCCTGCCACACCCCGATTTTGGCGAGGCGGTTGTGGTCGTGGTCGTAGCGCGTAATCCAGCCCTGACGATAGATGTGATCAATACCGTGACGGCTGATAATCTAGCCCGCTTCAAATGCCCAAAACGTGTTTTGATCGTTGAGTCCTTGCCGCGCAACACCATGGGTAAAGTCCAGAAAAAAGCCTTGCGGACAGAATACGCAAACCTGTTCGCCTAGCTCCAACGGTTATGCAACCAGTACCATTGTCCCGGGTTGTGCCGCACTTGCGCGGCCAGACTATCGTTGGCCGCTTGGGTCATTGTTGTGGCATCTGTGTGCGGGATCGGGGCCTCGAACACAATGTCCACGTCTAGTGATCCATCGCGCCGCGTGCCGTAAACCGGTACCATTGGCAGGTTATACTTCAACGCAATGCTGGCCGCCGCGGTGGAGGTCAGGGCAGGCCGCCCCATAAAATCCAGCACCTCCCCTTTGCCAAATCGTTGGTCGGGCAGAATCGCCACCATCCCGCCGCCGCGAACATGGCGAACCATATCGGCCGTGCCACGCCGCCCACTGGGAAAAGCGGGTTTGCCTGCATTTTCGATTTGGGGCACGAAAATCCGGTCAAAGTAATGGTTGTTGCTTGGGCGGTAAATCGCGCCAACCTCCATTCCTTCGGATTTCAGGTAATGACGCGCGCCGTCCCACTGCCCGTAATGCCCCGAAACGATGATCGCACCAATGCCAGTTGCCGCCGCATCTCGCAGAACCTGTAAGCCTGGGCCGGAGGCATGGCGAAACTGTGGAAACTTTTGGCTAAGGTCATTGTTAAGGATTTCCACGAACGAGCAGCCAAAATTAGCCCCTACCGCTTTGGTAAGCTGCCTGATTTCTGTGTGGGCCATGTCAGGATATATTTCGCGCAGGTTATGCTCAATCCGGTTGCGCGCTGGTTTGGCATTGGCAATAAGTTTGCCCAACAACGCCCCGCCATATTTAACCCGCTGCTTGAACGGAAGGATTTTGAGCGCACCCAGAAACACCCGCATCAGCGAGTACTCGATACCGTGTCGAAAGTTTCTGAGACGTTTCTTGGACATTCAAGACTCTCGTTCCTGTGGTTTGGTCAACGGGCAAAAAGGCATGAAAAAGGCGGGCACTTGCACCCGCCTTTGAACTTCGATGATTATTGCTGCTTAAGCGGGTTAATCATCATCACCATCTGGCGACCTTCCATTTTGGGCATCATATCAATTTTGCCCAACTCCGTGATGTCACCTGCAACACGGAGCAACAATTTACGCCCCAAGTCCTGATGTGCCATTTCACGGCCACGGAAACGCAAAGTGACTTTCACCTTGTCGCCGTTTTCGAGGAACTTGAACACGTTGCGCATTTTCACGTCGTAATCATGCGTATCTGTGTTCGGGCGGAATTTAACTTCCTTAACCTCGATAATTTTTTGCTTTTTACGCGCTTCGGAATCACGTTTCTGCTGTTCGTATTTGAACTTGCCGAAATCCATGATCTTCACGACGGGCGGTTTCGCATTCGGGGAAATTTCCACCAAATCGAGTCCAACCTCTTGCGCCATCTCCAACCCTTGAGCGGGGGAAACTACGCCTACATTTTCGCCTTCGGCGCCAATTAGTCGGATTTCTGCGGATGTAATGCGTTCATTAACGCGGGGTCCGGTGTCGCGCTGCGGTGGCGCGTTATGTGGTCTACGGGCTATGGCCTTCGAGTCCTTTTGTCATTTTCATGCACCAGCACGGGATTCCGCACCGATAGAGGATAAGTGTATAAGTTTGCACCGTTCGTCAATAGTCACCACCGATATTAGCGCAATTTAGATGTATTTGCCGCAAGTTAACGGAAGTTTGCCAATACGCAGCGTGTTAACGGCTAAGGCAACATTACCATATTTGGATCGAATTAAGGACACATTTTACTGAAAAGGTGAAATTATGCAGCGCTCTACCGATTCATATGATATAAACCAATTGTGGCCTCCGACGATTCTGTGGGTGCCAGATGTAGTGTTAAGTAATGAGTGTGGGGCTTTATTATGGCATTTGAAATGAAAACGACCTTGGCTTTTATAAGTTTTTTGGTCATCGCATTACTCGTCTACCCAATGATATCGGCGACGCAGTGGGATAAACTGGATTTCAACTTTTCCCAACCCACGGCTCAATCGGCACCGTCCGCGCCTCCCGATTGGCGCGCGTTGATAGCGGAATAATAAAAACGGCCGGGCGATGACCCGGCCTTTTTATTTACACCAGCATACTTAGGGGTTCTTCCAGATAGCCTTTGATGGCCGCAAGGAATGTTGCACCAAGTGCGCCGTCAATCACACGGTGATCTACCGAAAGCGTCACAGACATAACAGTTGCAACCGCCAGCTCGCCATCCGCATTAACGACGGGTTTCTTAGCACCAGCCCCCACAGCCAAGATCGAGGCTTGCGGCGGATTGATAACCGCATCAAAATTATCAATCCCCATCATACCCAGATTTGAGATTGCAAAGCTGCCCCCCTGATATTCTTCAGGCATCAGTTTGCGCGACTTTGCGCGCGCGGCGAGGTCTTTCATTTCAGCCGACAAGGCCGACAGAGTTTTAAGATGACTGTCGCGCAACACGGGCGTGAACAATCCGCCTTCAATCGCCACAGCGACGGCGACATCGGAGGGCGCCAGTTTCAAAATGCGATCACCGGCCCAAACCGCATTACAATCCGGCACGTCTTGCAGCGCAAGCGCGGAGGCTTTGATGATGAAGTCGTTCACCGAAATCTTAACACCCTTGGCTTCCAGCGATTTGTTCAGCTTGGCGCGGAATTCCAGCAAGGCATCAAGYTGAATGTCACGGCGCAAGTAGAAATGCGGCACSGTYTGYTTGGCYTCGGTCAGGCGCGCYGCAATGATTTTRCGCATCCCGTCGAGTTTGACYTCCTCATATTCCCGATCCGCATACATTTTCTTAACGGTCTCGGCATCCGCACTTTGCGCCATSACAGGGGCMGCGCTWRCGCTTGTTGAYKGCGKGGCKGYTGCRGRGGCARCRGTYGCRTTTTCAACRTCKGCCTTRACGATACGRCCYTTRGGGCCGGAACCCTTAACRTTCGYCAAATYCAAACCCTTGTCMGCYGCAATKCGSCGSGCGAGGGGGGAGGCGAATACWCGYGCYCYGTCAWTRGCCRCTGGYRCWKYAGGYGCRGGSGCGGCKGYMGRSGYMACYTCSGCYACAACYTCTTCGGTTKYTACSGSAGYWGGYGCYGSWRCAGGWGCRTCCGAAATCGCYGAAGCATCYTCGCCATCYTCMAGMAGAACSGCRATCACAGCGTTRACTTTCACGCCTTCCGTTCCCTCGGCTACAACGATTTTACCGATCACGCCTTCATCAACGGCCTCAAATTCCATCGTGGCTTTATCGGTTTCAATCTCGGCCATGACATCACCGGAGGCAACCGTGTCACCTTCCTTAACCAGCCATTTGGCAAGCGTGCCTTCTTCCATTGTCGGGGAAAGCGCGGGCATCATTATATTGATAGGCATCTTGGCTCTCCTTAACGATACGTTACTGATTTAACGGCGGCAACTACCTCGTCCGTCGTTATCAGCGCTAGTTTTTCGAGGTTGGCAGCATAGGGCATCGGCACATCTTTACCCGTGCAGTTGATCACAGGTGCGTCGAGATAATCGAACGCCTGTTCCATCAGCACCGCCGAAATGTGATTACCGATGGAGGCCACAGGGAACCCTTCCTCGACCGTCACACAGCGGTTGGTTTTCTTGACCGAATTGATGATTGTTTCCGTATCCATCGGGCGCAATGTTCGCAGATCGATAACCTCGGCGCTGATGCCTTCTTCGGCCAGTTTGTCGGCAGCCTCAAGGGCATATTGCATACCAATGCTGAAACTGACGATGGTCACATCCGTGCCTTCGCGCCAGATTTTGGCCTTGCCGATAGGGACTGTGTAATCCTCAATCTCGGGCACATCAAAACTGCGGCCATACATGATCTCGTTTTCAAGGAAGACAACGGGGTTTTGATCGCGAATGGCCGATTTCAACAGCCCCTTCGCATCCGCCGCCGAGTAGGGCGACAAAACCTTCAACCCCGGAACTTGTGCATACCAAGCCGAAAAATCATGGGAGTGTTGTGCTGCAACCCGCGCCGCCGCACCATTGGCCCCGCGAAATACGATAGGGCAATTCATCTGGCCACCGGACATATACAATGTCTTGGCGGCAGAGTTGACGATGTGATCCATTGCCTGCAATGCAAAGTTAAAAGTCATAAACTCGACAATCGGATTCAGGCCAGCAAACGCCGCCCCGACTGCCAAGCCCGTGAAACCATGCTCGGTAATTGGTGTGTCAATCACGCGACGCGCCCCAAATTCATCCAGCATTCCTTGGCTGATTTTATAGGCGCCCTGATACTCGGCAACTTCTTCGCCCATCAGGAATACGTTGTCGTTTGCACGCATTTCTTCGGACATCGCTTCGCGCAACGCCTCGCGTACCGTCATGGATTTGAACGTCGTGCCTTCGGGCAGATCGTCTTCTGCCGGAATAACCACGGCCACAGGTGCGGCAGCAACTGCCGCCACGGGGGTAGGGGCTTCTTCGGCCACAGGTGCGGCCACAGTTTCAGCCGCCGATGCATCCTCCCCATCTTCAAGCAGAACCGCGATCACGGCGTTAACCTTAACGCCCTCGGTTCCTTCAGGAACCACCAGTTGCCCGATTACACCCTCATCAACCGCTTCGAATTCCATCGTTGCTTTGTCGGTTTCTATTTCGGCCAAAATATCGCCGGACGATACAGTATCGCCCTCTTTAACTAGCCATTTAGCCAACGTGCCTTCTTCCATGGTCGGGGAAAGCGCGGGCATTAGAATTTGAATTGCCATATTGTTATTCCCTCACACGTATACATCTGTCCAAAGCTCGGAAGCATCCGGCTCGGGACTATCGGTGGCAAATTGCGCGGCCTCGGAAACCACGGCTTTGATCGCTTTGTCGATGGCCTTCAGCGCATCTTCATCCGCATGGCCGCCTGCAAGTAACATCTCGCGGACATGGTCAATCGGGTCGCGTTCTTCTTTAACCTTCTGAACTTCCTCGCGTGTGCGATATTTCGCCGGATCAGACATCGAATGTCCGCGATAGCGATAGGTGTTCATTTCCAGAATATACGGTCCCTTGCCAGCACGACAATGCGCGGTAGCCTTGGCACCCGCCGCCTTCACGGCCAACACGTCCATGCCGTCAACCTCTTCACCCGGAATGCCGAACGCCTCCCCGCGGGTGTGGATCGCAGGGGTGGAGGATGACCGTTCCTGACTGGTACCCATTGCATAGTGGTTGTTTTCAATCACAAATACGACGGGAAGATCCCACAAGGACGCCATGTTAAACGTCTCGTAAACTTGGCCCTGATTTGACGCACCATCGCCGAAATACGCAAAGCTGACATTGTCATTACCACGATACTTGTTGGCAAATGCCAGCCCAGCCCCAATCGGAACCTGCGCCGCGACAATCCCGTTGCCGCCGTAAAAGTTCTTCTCCTTCGAGAACATGTGCATGGAACCACCCTTGCCACCGGAATACCCGTCCTTACGGCCAGTCAATTCCGCCATCACGCCTTTCGGGTCCATACCACACGCCAACATATGGCCGTGGTCACGATACGATGTTATGCGCTGGTCACCTTCTTTCGTGTTGGCCTCCAGACCAACAACGACCGCTTCTTGGCCGATATAAAGGTGACAAAACCCACCGATCAGGCCCATGCCATACAACTGGCCGGCCTTTTCTTCGAATCTACGGATCATCAGCATTTCGCGATAATGGTCTAAAAGATCTTCTTTTGAGACGTTTGGCTTCTTGGCTGCCACTGGCATTCTCCCGCTTGGAATGAAGGTAGTTTAATGTTGAACTACATTATACGCCAAGAGATCGTCAAAAAAAACCCCCATTTTTTCAAGAACGGAGTTATGACAAAATATATAAAGTGGGAACCTTAGCGGATAACGATTTCGTTGCCGCGTGCCAGCCCTAGAACCTTACGAGCCTGCTCGTCCAAAAGGTCGAGGTCCAGGTAATCGTTTGATAACCGACGGGTGCGATTTTGAAGCCGACTGTGCGTTTCGCTCAACACTTCCAACTCGGCCAATAGGCGGCTTTCTTGGGCTTGAACTTGAAACAGGCGGAACATGCCGTATTCGCCTTGCAAGGCGGCATAGGTAAAAAACGCAACACTGGCGATAATTCCGACGGATGCCAGAATGCCGGTGAAACCATTTTTAATGGATAGTTGTTCCATAATGCCTGCCTCGAATGTGCGCTTGCTGCGCCTCTATTCGAATCATGTCACAAGTGATTCGCTAAGGGAATCCCTAAAATGAAAAAACCTTCACATATGGCGAATTGTTACCGAAAAGACTCTATGTACATTTCCGCTAGAACTTGTGCCAAAAAGCCATCCAGGTGCTTGCACGCGCGACTTGTTTGCCCAGAAACTCCAAAAGCTCCCATTCGAAATAGAATATATCGGACGCAATAATGCAGACGATAATCAGGGCCAACCAGAATGCTGTTTTGTTATCCATGCTGCACACTGGCCCGATTTCCAAAACCGGGCCAGCCTTGTTTCATGCTATGGTGAATTACGTCAATAATGCTTCAACCTTGGCCACGACGTTTTCAGCAGTGATGCCGAAATGCGTATAAAGCTCGGCAATCGGGGCGGAGGCACCGAAACCTTCCATGCCCACGAAATCGGCTTTCTTGGAGTTGCCACGTTCGCCGGTTAACCATTTATCCCAGCCAAAGCGCGCGGCTGCCTCAATCCCGACACGCACAGAACCCGCCGGAAGAACCCGCTTGCGGTATTTTTCATCCTGCGCCTCGAACAGCTCCCAACATGGCATGGAAACAACCCGTGTGCCGATGCCTTTGGCCTCCAGAATTTCCTGCGCGGCCAGTGCTATTTCCACCTCGGAACCTGTCGCCAGCAAAATTGCCTGACGTTTATTTACCGCATCCTTCAGAACATATGCGCCCTGTGCGGTCAGGTTCTTGTTGGTGTGCTTGGTGCGAACCGTTGGCAACCCTTGGCGGGTCAACGCCAGTGCCGAAGGTGTGCTTTCAGCCGACAGCGCCAATTCCCACGCTTCTGCCGTTTCAACCGTATCGGCAGGGCGGAAGACGTTAAAGTTAGGCATGGCCCGCATCATCGCCAGATGCTCGATCGGTTGGTGTGTCGGACCATCTTCACCCAAACCAATGGAATCGTGGGTTAAAACATAAACCACCCGAATTCCCATCAGCGCCGACAACCGCATCGCGCCCTTGGCATAATCGCTGAACACCATGAACGTGCCGCCATAAGGCGCACAGCCACCGTGCAGCGCCAGACCGTTCATCGCTGCCGCCATTCCGTGTTCGCGAATGCCATAGTAAACATATCGCCCGCTACGGTTGTCCGCATCAAACATGCCCATATCGGGCGTGATCGTATTATTCGACCCTGTCAAATCAGCCGAGCCACCAATTGTTTCCGGCATCACCGGATTGATCGCCGCCAACGTCATTTCACTGGATTTCCGTGTCGCCATTTTAGGCAAATCCGCTGTGATCTGTTTCTTAAGCCCGCGAACTGCAGACCCCAGACGTTTAGGGGCAATGTTCGCAACAACACGATCAAATTCGTCCTGCTTGCGCTCGGAAATTGACGTTTTCCGTTCAACCCAAGCCGCATGATCCACAGCCCCGCGTGAACCAATGGCTTCCCAAGCAGATTTGATATCTTTCGGGATTTTGAACGGACCGCTTTTCCAGCCGTAAATCTTGCGAACCTTCGCGATTTCTTCCGCACCCAGCGGCGCGCCGTGCGCCCCYGAYGTRTCCTGCTTGGCRGGYGAGCCGAAACCGATATGTGTTTTACAYGCAATCARGGATGGGCGCGGGCTTTGCTTGGCCTGCGTGATCGCYTTGTCGATGGCTTCGGGGTCATGCCCGTCGCAYGAAAACACCGACCAACCCGACGCCGCAAAGCGGTTCATCTGGTCGGTAATGTCSGAAAGTTCAACYTTGCCGTCAATGGAAATGCCGTTGTCATCCCAAAGCACGATCAGTTTWCCCAACCGCTGTTTGCCAGCCAAACCAACGGCCTCGTGGCTGATACCTTCCATCAGGCATCCGTCGCCAGCAATTACATAGGTGTGGTGATCGACAATCTTCTTGCCAAACCGCGCCGCCATGGATTGCTCACCCATCGCCATACCAACGGCTGTCGCGATACCTTGGCCAAGCGGCCCTGTGGTGCATTCAATTCCTTCGGCGTGGCCGTATTCCGGATGCCCCGCCGTTTTAGCGCCCATCTGGCGGAAGTTGGCGATTTCCTCAATCGTCATGTCTTTGTAACCCGTCAGGTGCAACAGCCCGTACAGCAACATAGACCCGTGTCCGGCAGACAGCACAAAACGATCCCGATCAGGCCAGCGCGGCGCAGAGGCATCAAACTTCATGTGTTTCTCGAAAAGGACAGTGGCGACATCCGCCATGCCCATCGGCATCCCCGGATGACCGGAGTTTGCGGCCTGCACCGCATCAATTGCCAACATCCGCAACGCGGCGGCTTTGTTCCAGTGGTCGGGGTGCTGTTTGCGAAGGTCTTCAATGTTCACGGTGATATCCTTTGAAAGATGGTTCTCTTCGTTGATATCAGGCCCATCATAAGGGTCAAGCATCGAGGTGACTCAAAAGGGCGGCAAAACGCATGAAATGTGGTTATAATCGCCGCGTTGATACCTAAATGTGATTCGCAGACACCTTGTTCGACGCGGGAAGTACAGTAATGAACGAATTGAAGACTTTGGAAGACCGCCTTAAATTGGCGACAGACCGTATATCGGTGGCGTTATCCAAGCGGGATAGCCGGAATAACGGTTTAAACGAAGCACAAGAAACCAATGCCGCCTTGCGCGCGCAATTGGATGGATTGCGCCAGGAACGCGAAGGCGATCTGGTGGAAATTAACAAGTTGATCGAACAAATCCGCCCGTTGATGGAAGGAAACTCCAATGCCTGAAGTCAACGTCACCATCGGTTCTCGAAGTTTCGCACTAGCCTGTAACGAGGGGGAGGAACCCCACTTGGAGGCCGCCGCCAAACTTTTGAGCGCAGAGGCAGATACTCTGCAAGCCCAGATTGGCCGCGTTACCGAAGCACGGATGTTGCTAATGTCCGGCCTCATGCTGGCCGATAAAATCAAAGAACTGGAATGGGAGGCCCGCGCCGCAAGCGAACGGGTCAAAGAACTTGAAGGCCAACTGCGCGCCGCAGAAGTTCGCAACGCCGCCCTTGCATCCGCCGCCCCCAAGGCCTTCCCGAACGAAGACGTTCTGATGCGCTCTTACGAGGACGCCGTGCTGCGCCTCGAAGAACTAGCAGACGAGATAGAGCGCGCATAAAAAAAGCCCCACCCGAAAGGGCAGGGCTTAGTACACGAATTTCGGAAAACTTAACCGTTAGCTTCGCGAATTTTCTCAGCAGCTTCCTTGTTGAAGCTGATGTCGTTATCCGCCAGCAAAGTATCCAGTTCGCCGGAAATTGTCATCTCGATGATGATGTCACAGCCGCCAACGAATTCACCTTTGACGTAAAGCTGTGGAATTGTCGGCCAATCCGAAAAATCCTTGATGCCTTGGCGAACACCTTCGTCGGCCAGCACGTTAACGTCTTTAAACTCAACGCCCATATAGTTCAGGATCCCTGCAACCTTGCTGGAAAACCCGCACTGCGGAGCTTGCGAGGTGCCTTTCATAAACAACACAACATTGTTGTCTGTGATGTCAGCTTTGATTGTATCCGCTGCATTTGTCATTTCTGTGTATCCTTGGTTTATTTTCAATATATAGTGTTTTTTCGGTCCAAAGTGGTGTTCAGCCGCTCAGCTTGGCGCACCACATCCATGTCTATTGCTTCCATTCCCAACTCCGGTTTGCTTTCCCGTTCATGGCTACTTTCTTTGCCAATAGTATCTGCCAAGGGGCTTGGCGGCTTACCTCGTTTCAACCAAGCCTCGATCAGGATGGCTACGACCAGAAGTGCCACAACACCAAGGATTATCAGCTGCCACCAAACCACCTATTCGGGTGCTTTCGTAGTCAACGCCAACGCATGCAATTCGCCGTGCGCGCCGTCCATTTTGCCTTTCAGAGCCGCGTAAACCAGCTGGTGCTGCTTAACACGGTTAAGACCTTTGAACTCGCTTGCAACAACGGTCGCCGCATAGTGGTTGCCGTCTCCGGCCAAGTCCTGAATCTCCACCTTGGCGGATGGAAATGCCTCTTGGATGAGGGCTTCAATCGTGTGGGCTTCAATAGCCATATGCGGAATCTCCCGTTAAGTGTTGGGCTGAATTTAAGCCCGCGAGGGCATGGACGCAAGGGGTGCGACGTTATTGATTTGTTAGGGCTTGAGGCGTATATAAAGGCAAGTCTGTAGTTGGTTTCACAGAAATCACCTTAAAGTGAGGCCCGCAGTGGTGGCTGCGGGCCTCGGCTTTGTCGGACTATTGCCCGAGATAGAGCCTTATAATCGCAACCATCAAGCTGAACACGATCAGGATTACGACCAGAAGTCTGTAATTACTAGATTTCACATACACCACCTCCTTTCGCCGTGAAGTGTCACGACGAGGGGAGTGTTTTGCGGGGAAGTTTAGAAAAACTTTAGACGGCTACTTTGATCAGACCTGTATCAAAAACTTCGCGAATGGACGTAAGCGGGATGCTATCCGCGCCAAGCCTCAACGCCTCGCCACCGACAGCGCCAACCTTGGCCGCCGGAACGCCTTGATCAGCAAACATTGCCAGCAACGCATCGGCCTTTACTGAATCGCAAGCCACCAGATACCGCGCCTGATCTTCGCCGTAAAACCAGCCAGCGCCTTCGCCTGACAGCGTCACCCCAAGGTCCGCCGCCAGCGCCATGTCCGCCGCCGCAATCGCCAAACCACCATCGCTAAGATCGTGCGCGGCACTAATCAAACCAGCTGCCTTCGCTGCCCGTAACGCATCCCCGGCTTTGCGTTCAGCAACCAGATCAACGTGCGGCGCATCGCCGTCTTCACGGCCAAACACCTCGGCCAACAATGCCGATTGGCCCAGATGCCCTTGCGTTTCCCCGATCAAAACCAGCACATCACCATCGTTGGGCGCAATGCGGATCATTTCATCCAATGACTGCATAATCCCCACAGCCCCGATCGTTGGTGTGGGCAAAATACCCGAGCCATCCGTCTCGTTATAAAGACTGACATTACCCGAAACGATTGGCATATCCAGTGCGGAAACCGCTGCCGAAATACCTTTGATGCAGCCGACAAACTGGCCCATGATTTCAGGCTTTTCGGGATTACCAAAATTCATATTATCCGTTGTAGCCAAGGGCGTTGCACCCGTTGCGCACAGATTACGATACGCCTCGGCCACCGCCTGCTTACCACCCTCAAACGGGTTCGCCTTGCAGTAACGCGGCGTTACATCCGACGTAAACGCCAAGGCTTTCGGCGTGCCATGCACTCGCACAACCCCCGCATCGGACCCGGGGCGCACAACCGTATCCGCGCCAACCATATGGTCATATTGCTGCCAAACCCACGCACGGGAAGAATAATTCGCCGACCCCATAATAGCCAACAAAGCCGCTGAAATGTCCACGTCAGGGATGTTCTCCAGCGCCGCTGCCTTAGGCGTTTCCACCCACGGGCGGTCATATTCCGGGGCTTCGCCCGACAGCGCTTTTAGCGGCAAATCGGCCATTAACACTCCGTTAAGACGGATCAGGAATTTGTCCTCGGCAATGGTTTCCCCGACAATCGCGAAATCGAGGTCCCACTTGTCAAACACCGCCTTGGCCACATCTTCCTTGTCAGGATTAAGCACCATCAACATGCGTTCCTGACTTTCCGACAGCATCATTTCATATGCGGTCATGTTTTCTTCACGCACCGGAACTTTCTCAAGATCCAGCGCCACGCCAAGGCCACCCTTGTCACCCATTTCAACGGCCGAACAAGTCAAACCCGCCGCGCCCATATCTTGAATGGAGATCACAGCGCCGGTTTGCATCAGTTCCAACGTTGCCTCCATCAGGCGTTTTTCGGTAAACGGATCACCCACCTGAACGGTCGGGCGTTTTTCCTCGATCGTGTCGTCAAACTCAGCCGAGGCCATTGTCGCTCCGCCAACCCCGTCACGACCAGTTTTTGCACCCAGATAAACCACCGGCATCCCGATGCCCGACGCTGCCGAATAGAAAATATCATCCGTATTCGCGATGCCGGCCGCAAAAGCGTTAACCAAACAGTTACCATTATAGGCCTTGTGAAAACGCACCTCGCCCCCGACCGTTGGCACGCCAAAACAGTTGCCATAACCGCCAATGCCTTCAACGACACCGTTAACGAGTTGTTTGGTTTTGGGGTGCGAAGGCTCCCCAAACGACAACGAATTCATTGCCGCCATCGGGCGCGCGCCCATCGTGAACACATCGCGCAAAATGCCGCCCATGCCTGTCGCCGCCCCTTGATAAGGCTCGATATAGGACGGATGATTGTGGCTTTCCATCTTGAAAACAACGCATTGTCCATCACCAATGTCGACGATTCCGGCATTTTCACCCGGCCCGCAAATCACCTGCGGCCCCTCCGTCGGCAACGTCCTTAACCATTTCTTAGAGGATTTATACGAACAATGCTCGTTCCACATTGCGGAAAAAATACCCAACTCGGTAAAGGTCGGCTCGCGGTCGAGAAGTTCAAGTATGCGTTGATACTCTTCCTGATTAAGCCCGTGTTTACGGATCATCTCAAGGGTGATGGCTGGCTCTTTGGTCATGGGGGTTCTCCGGTGGGCAGCAGAATTTGAGGTCTTTTACTGCTTGTAACCCCACTTGGAAAGCTGGAATCTATTGTCTTGGTGCCGCAGGAAGGGTACGCAGGAAAAATGAGCAAAGCACATAAAGTTTTCGGAATCGGATTAAACAAAACAGGCACGTCCAGCCTGAAAAACGCGCTGATAACGCTTGGYTATAATCACTGCACGTTGCGCGGGCAGATGACKCACAAATATTTCAACAACAATTTCGATAAAATTTTCAAAACGGTGGAMGARTAYGACTCGTTTGAGGATTGGCCWTGGCCRYTGATGTATCGGCAGGTATTTGAAAAATATGGRAAAACCGNNCNRYRSTWTYTKMYAMSSCGCCGCNACACNNCGGATGCRTGGGTCGAAAGCCTGAAGGCGCAYTCGCTGGGWACAAACCCGCAAAACAACCCGCGCAAAAAGATCTTCGGYTWYGAYTACCCCCACGGCGCAGAAGCGCAGCAYATCGCATATTACGAAAACCACTTGTCAACGGTTCGCCAATATTTCGCCGATCAAGACGCCACCGATGTTTTGTGYGARGTYTGYTGGGAAGARGSSGAYGSTTGGCCGCAAATTTGTAATTTTCTGTGCGAACCTTTGCCTGACGCACCGTTTCCGCACGCCAATCGCCGGAATGCTGCGCGCAGGGAAGATGATAGGTATAAGGAAAACCAGCGCCGTATTGCGGCGCAACTGGAACGCTTTAAAGGTTAATCCGCTTGCGCCCGCTGGCGCGCCAACCCACTATCGCGATCGCTTACCCCTAACAAACTAACGACCAAGCGCAGGAACGAATCCTCGTGATGGTCGCGCTTGTCGTCCGCTAAAACAATCCGCCACAGGGATTCCGCAACAGCGTTGCGATCCTCGTACGGCACGGCTGATTTTATCAAACGGGTGAAACGCACGGTGTCTGGCGCATTTGTTTCCAACTCCTCCGCCTCGGCCCGCAATTCGGCGGTTTGGGCCGCGTCCAGACCGTAACGGTTCATCAGCAGCGCGTCGATCACCGCCACCTCGGAAGGGGCATAGTCATGATCCGCGCGTGCAACCCGCACCATCAATGCTGCCATCGCCAATCGGGCGTCGTCCGTTGATAATGGGTCCGAAGTAGGGGTGCCGTTTAGGCGGTTCAGAAGTGTTTTGAACATGGAATATTACCTAACCATTCTTGATAAATATGTCGCGCAGGGGCAGCCTCAAACCAATCGCGATTGCTTCACCGCCGCCTCGACAAAACTCGCGAATAGCGGGTGTGGCTCGAACGGGCGAGATTTCAATTCCGGATGGAACTGAACGCCGATATACCACGGATGATCGGGAATTTCGACGATCTCCGGCAGCTTGCCATCCGGCGAAATACCCGAAAACTTCAATCCCGTCGCCTCAATCGCATCGCGGTAGGTCATATCCACCTCATAGCGGTGACGGTGGCGTTCTGAAATCGCGGTTGTGCCGTAAATTTCCGCCACGCGGGACCCTTCGGAAAGGGTTGCATTATACGCCCCCAAGCGCATCGTTCCGCCTTTATCATCGCCTGCATCGCGCTGAATGGTGCGATTGCCCTCGACCCATTCTTTCAGATGATAAACAATCGGCGTAAAGCGTTTTTCGCCTGATTCATGGTCAAATTCTTCCGATCCGGCATCCTTGATACCGGCCAAATTCCGCGCCGCTTCAATCACGGCCATCTGCATACCAAGACAAATACCTAGGTAGGGAATATCATGTTCGCGCGCATATTGCGCCGCCTTGATTTTACCCTCAGTGCCGCGCTCGCCGAACCCGCCGGGTACGAGAATTGCATTGAACCCTTGCAGTCTTGGTGTGATTTCTTCTTCGGATTCAAATACTTCTGAATCAATCCACTCCACCTTAACCTTCACGCGGTTGTGCAGGCCGCCATGCGTTAACGCCTCGGCAATGGATTTATATGCATCGCCAAGCTGGGTGTATTTCCCAACAATCGCGATCTTGACTTTGCCCTCCGGGTTTTCGACGCGGTCCATCACATCGTCCCATTTTGTCATGTCGGGTTCGGGCGCGTCCTTAATGCCAAACGCCTCCAGAACCGCGCGGTCCATGCCTTCGCGGTGATASGCCAGCGGCGCGTCGTAAATAGATTTCAGGTCGAGCGCAGGGATAACCGCATCTGGCCGCACATTACAAAACAGCGCCAGTTTTTCGCGTTCCTTYTGCGGRATTTCATGTTCKGAACGGCACATCARRATGTCCGGCGCGATMCCGATGGAKCGCAATTCCTTAACCGAGTGTTGCGTYGGTTTSGTCTTYAACTCRNCNNCCGCAGCNNNAATATATGGCARCAACGTCAGGTGCATRAATATACACTCKCCGCGTCGRTCTTGGCTGAAYTGYCGGATSGCCTCGAAAAAGGGCAGGGCCTCGATATCRCCGACCGTGCCGCCGATTTCGCACAGCATGAAATCRACCTCAYCGTCGCCGATYTTAATGAAATCTTTAATTTCGTTGGTTACATGSGGGATAACCTGAATGGTTTTGCCCARRTAATCGCCGCGGCGTTCTTTTTCCAAYACATCGGAATATATCCGSCCWGAMGAWACSGAATCCGTYTTGCASGCYGAAACGCCTGTGAARCGCTCRTAATGSCCWAGGTCCAGATCSGTTTCCGCGCCGTCATCGGTCACAAAAACCTCGCCGTGTTCAAAGGGSGACATMGTGCCGGGATCYACGTTCAAATAYGGGTCWAGCTTKCGCAAMCGRACMGAATATCCGCGCGCCTGCARYAATGMCCCCAACGCCGCCGAYGCRAGMCCTTTCCCTAACGAGGAAACCACACCACCTGTAATGAAAATATAACGYGCCATGCCGGATTGGCCCCCGTGTAAATGCTTWAATTTTGGATTGTGCCGTGCCGCACATTCGCTGGTATCACGGGATTAAAGTCTTACCGGATTCGGTTTGGTTTAACAAGATGGCAACCGCAAGATAGTGTGGAAAATTACGCTGCGGCAACCAAATATCGGGGTGAGGGGCGCTGTATCGCGCTTAACTATTCGTTAAAGTTCACCCGATCAACGATCTTCAGCGCGATATTGCGTAGCTTGGCGATATCCACCAACGGTGTTGAGTCCGGCGTAAATTCACCCCAGCCTTGTACCAGCTCGCTTGGCTGCGCGGTTTCCAGCAGCGGGTATTCAAAATTCAACTCTGCGTACATGGTTTGGGCGGCTTCCGAGGTCAGATACTCCATCAAGCGCAACGCGTCTTCGTCATTGCGGGCGGATTTGGTCATAGCCATACCCGAAAGGTTAACGTGAACGCCGTTATCCCCTAAAATAGGGAACTGGATCGTGACGCTGCTCGCCCAAGCCTGCTGCTCCTCGTTTTGAAGCATTGCGCCCATGTAGTAGGTGTTTCCGATAGCAATATCACAAACGCCAGCCCAAATCGCCTTGATCTGCGCGCGGTCATTACCTTGCGGTTTGCGCGCAAGGTTGGCCTTTAACCCTGTTAACCATTCCTCAGCACCTGCCTCGCCGTAGTGGGCGACAACGGCGGAAAGCAGGCCAATATTATAGTTATGCGAACCGGAGCGTGTGCAAATACGCCCTTTCCATTTAGGGTCGGTCAGATCCTCGTATGTGGTCACTTCGCCTTCCGCCACACGATCAACCGAGGCATAAATAACCCGCGCCCGCGATGTCAGACCAAACCAGTTACCATCGGGGTCACGAAACGTCGCCGGGATGTTGGCGTTGATAATATCCGAGGTCACAGTCTGCGTAACGCCAGCTTCGACAATGGCATTCAGATTTGAAATATCCGTGGTTAACACCAAATCCGCAGGGGAGCGTTTCCCCTCCGCCTTAAGGCGTTCAATCAGCCCGTCCTTGATGAAAACGATGTTTGTCTTGATGCCAGTTTCGGCGGTGAAGACCTCCAGAATTGGGTTAATAAGCTGCGGGTTGCGCGACGAATAAATGTTAACTTCGGCCATCACAGGGCTGGCGATGATCGTGGCGGTCAGAATGGCGGCGATTCGTTTAAACATCATTAACTCCAGTTTGATTTCTAGAATTGATTACCTGACTAAAATTGTCAGGTCAATAGGTGACTAAAAAAATCAGGAAAGCCGTTCTTGCTGCTTAACCACATCCCAAAGCGCATCCATTTCCTCAAGGTTTGAACCTTCAGGGGTATTCCCTTTGGCTTTCAACAGGTCTTCCACCCCATTGAAACGGCGCGTAAATTTGGCATTGGCGGATCGCAAAACAGTTTCAGGTTCTAGGTCCAGATGCCGTGCCAAATTAGCCATGACAAACAGCAAATCACCGAACTCTTCCGCTATTTCATCCTTGCCTAAACTATCACGTGCCTCGACCAACTCTGCCGCTTCTTCGACAATCTTGTCCAAAACCATCGCGGTTTCCGGCCAGTCGAACCCGACCCTCGCGGCCCGATTTTGTAATTTGACGGCTCTGGTTAACGCCGGCAGCCCCGCCGCCACGCCGTCTAGCGCACTGACGACACCGCCGCCGCGCTCCGCCGCTTTTATCTGCTCCCAATCCGAAACCTGCTGTGTGGCGGATTTATCACGGCTTTCATCCCCAAAAACATGCGGGTGACGGCGATACATCTTCGCCGAAATCGCGTTCACAACATCGTCGAACCCGAACAATCCGGATTCCGCAGCCATTTGCGAATGATAAACCACCTGTAACAGCAAGTCGCCCAACTCATCGCGCAATTCCCCCATTTCACCGCGCTCAATAGCATCGGCAACCTCGTAAGCCTCCTCAATCGTGTACGGCGCGATGGAGGTGAAATCCTGTTCGATATCCCACGGGCAGCCCGTTTCAGGGGCCCGCAAGCGCCGCATAATCTCCAACAACCGGGGCAAGCCTGCCGTTTCGTCGTTAACCAATTTGTCAGATTCGCCCATGGGCAGCGGCAACGCCATCTTATCCGTCATTCTTTACTCCAAGGTTAACGCGCAGGGCCTCAAGGCCATGGAAATGATAGCGGTCCGCATAAACGGGTGTCTCCGCCAGTTTCATATCGGGGTATTTCGCGAACAATATCGGCAAGGCTACCGCCATTTCCAGCTTGGCTAACGGCGTTCCAATGCAAAAATGCAGACCGGCCCCAAACGAGACATTGCCAATCCCGCCGCGCACCGCATCCAGATYCATCGGGCAGGCGAATTTATCGGGGTCGTGGTTGGCCCCCGCCAACATCAACCCGATCACATCGCCGGTTTTGAAGTCATGCCCGAAGGCGGTGATATCTTCCATCGCGTAACGGGTGAACATGTGCAACGGCGGGTCGATCCGTAAGGTTTCCTCAACCATTTTAACGGTGTTTTCCGGCGTTTCAAAATGCTTTAAAGGTGCATTGCTTTCCTCAAGTAACACTTTGATTGCATTGGCAAACCCGTGAACGGTTGCCTCGTGCCCTGCGTTAAGCAGCAAGATGCACGTGGTTACCAGCTCGTCTGTCGACAACTTCTCGCCTTGGTCATTCGCACTAATCAAGTGGGTGATCAGATCATCGCGTGGCTCCCCGCGCCGCGCCTCGATATATTCACGTATAAAGGCCGAAAACTCTTGCGTGGCTTTTACGGCGGCATCCTCGATTTCGCGATCACGGCGCACCTGATACATTGCCACCATGTCATGCGACCACGCTAACATCTGATCGGCCATGTCTTCAGGAACCCCCAAAAGGCGCGAGATAATGATGATCGGAATTTTTTCACAAAATGCAGGCAGTAAATCGACTTCTCCCTTTGGAAAATACTCAATCAACTCATAGGCTAACGCCTCGATTTGGGGTTCAAGTTCGGCGATACGTCTGTTGGTAAATGCCCGCACCAGCAAGCCGCGCAGACGGGTATGTGTCGGGGGTTCCAGCTCCAGTAACGAGTGTTTTTCCAAATCGTAAAACGGTTTCAAATGAGCAGGGCGAACCGGCTGAAACCCTTCGGGGGCTTCGCGGCCAAAGCGCCGGTCCCGCAGGATGGCATTCACAACTTTATGCTCCACAGAACATAAAAAACCGTAATCTTCCCAGTGAAACAGCGGGCCAGCACTGCGAACACTATCATAAAACGGATACGGGTTTTGCACGAAACTTGGGTCGCGCGGGTCTTGGTGGAAAACCTCGATCATTCGGCGCGCTCCAATGCTTGTTCCAGATCGGCGATCAAATCGTTAACATCTTCAATCCCGATAGATAGGCGAATAAGGTTGGCGGCAACGATGGAGTGGGGGCCTTCAACGGCTTTGCGATGCTCGATCAGGCTTTCGACTCCGCCCAGCGAGGTTGCCGGCACAAACACTTGCGTGAACCGCGAGACATCCCGCGCTTGCGCTTCGCCGCCTTTGATCAGGATGGACATCATGCCGCCAAAACCACCCGTCATTTGCCGCTTGGCAATCTCGTGACCGGGGTGCGTGGGCAGGCCGGGGTAAAGCACCGCGTCAATCGCCTTGTGACCCTGAAAATGCGTTGCAAGCGTCAAGGCGCTGGCAGAGGCTCGCTCGTATCGCAAATAGAGCGTCCGCAAACCACGGATCAACAACCATGCCTCGAACCCTGCCATAACGCTGCCTTGAAGAGTGCGAATTTCTTCCAGTTCATCCCAGAATGCGCCGTCATTGGCGCAGGTCAGCACACCCCCCGTGATATCGGAATGTCCGTTCAGGTATTTGGTGGCGGAATGGAAAACAATGTCCGCCCCAAGCGCCAAGGCTTGCGTTGTGCTTGGCGGGGAGGTCGTGCAATCAACGGCAAGGATGGCACCGGCCCCGTGGGCGATATTCGCGGCCTCTGCAATGTCGATGATATCCCAGTTCGGGTTCGTCGGGCTTTCAATCCAGACGATTTTCGTTTGGCCGTCGCGCACCGCATTTGACAGCGCGGTTGGGTCTGTTTGATCGAAAAACGTCGCCTCGATACCACGCTTTTCACATAGACGGTGAATCCACGTCATGCCTGCGTGGTACATGATTTGCGGCGCAACTATATGATCGCCCGTTTCCAGTGTCTCCAGCAACGTAACCATCGCCGCCATGCCAGAGGCAAACAACAAGGACGCCTTGCCGCCTTCTAGATCAGCCAGCACGGCCTCCGCATGTTTGACAGTTTGGCCACCGCTACGCCCGTATATATAGGGTTGGCGCGGATCATAGTTTTCATCCCGCGCATAGGTGCTGGACAAATCTATCATCGGGCTGACGGCCCCCGTGCGCTCGTCTATCATGTGCAAGGCTTGCACGGCACGCGTGGCGGGCGACAGGTTTAGCTGTTTGGGTGGTTTCGACATCGCGGGAATCCTGTTGTTAATCGCTACCGATACTGCGACCGAACCGGCGCGATGACAAGCCTCGCCGCTTGACGCCTTATCGGGTACGGGTGATAGGTGATTAAACCCCGCGAACCGGAGTCTTGTGTTGAAGCGTGTCGTTATTGCCTTGTTGGTCGCCTTACTGGCCGCGCCCTTGCTGTGGGGCGTGTGGCAGTGGTCATATAGCGAGGCGCTCGATCAGCTTGAGGTGCGCGGGCGGGGCAACCTGTCACTGGCTTCGGACCGCCTTGTCAGCCAGTTCGCGCGCTATCGCCAACTGCCCGTCGTCCTAAGCGATAACCCTGTGTTGCGCGATGCTGTTGTTCGGGACCCAGAGGAATCCTTTCAGGATATTAATATTTTTCTGGAACATGCTGCGGACGTGACGGGTGCGTTGGATATTCTATTGCTAGACAGGTCTGGTACAACGCTTGCCGCCGCTAATTGGCGCGATGAGGGATTCATCGGGATGAATTTTGCCGAGCGCTCCGATTTTGTGCGCGCAATGAACGGAGCGTTGGGATTTTATCATTCGCAGGAAAACGCGGATGACCCGCGCGGGTTTTATTTCACCACCGCTTTGCGCGATGACGAGGGCAGCATCACTGGCGGAATTTCGGTGAAAGTTGACCTTGAGGTTCTTGAGGTTCAATGGCGCGGCGACCCCGAAATTATCTTTTTCACGGATGCGAACGGGGTGATTTTCATTGCCAACAGGCATTCGCTTTTGTTACGGGTTTACGGGAATTTTGACGGCTTGCTGGCTGATGAAAAGGAAAGTGGGCGCTATGTGCGCGATCGCCTTAAGTCGATGTTTTCGTTTACGGCAGATGAAAAGTTCGGGCGTACGCGCTGGATGCAAAGCGGGGAGCATGAAATTCCACAACGCGCGCTCTATCTGAAAACGCCGCTGCCGGTGATCGGGATGACAGGGAATATCCTGCTGGATTTGAAACCCGTCGAAGAACAGGCGCGTTTGCGCACGGCCTTGGCGGCGGCGGCGCTGGTAATGCTTTGGCTGTTGATCATGAACTTGCTGCAACGGCGGCGCACGCTGGCGGATCGTCTAGAGATCGAGGAAAAAGCCACGGCTGAACTGGAGATGCGCGTGGCAGAACGCACAGCGCAATTGCAATCGGCCAATGAACATTTGGTGCAGGCCGGAAAACTGGCCGCGTTGGGGCAAATGTCCGCCGGTATCAGCCACGAATTGAACCAGCCCTTGGCGGCCATCCAGTCTTACGCTGAAAACGCGGTGATTTTGCTGGAACGGGATCGGGGCGCGGATGCCAGCAAAAACCTTGGCCAGATTTCCAGTCTGGCGGGGCGGATGGGGCGGATTATCCGCAACCTGCGCGCATTTGCACGCAAAGAAGGGGAGCCAGCCACCCGTGTTGATTTGGTCAAAGTTGTCGAGGATACGTTAGAACTTGCAGGCATTCGATTGCGCGAAAAGCATGTGGTCGTGCATTGGAAAAAACCTGCCGCGCCCGTGTTTGTAAACGGTGGCGGCGTACGCCTTCAACAGGTGGTTCTAAACCTGATTTCCAACGCCACGGACGCGATGGAAGGGCAGGATGACCCGCAAATATGGATAGATATTTCACGCAACAGCGCGGTTTATTTACAAGTACGCGATAACGGCCCCGGACTAATCGACAAGGACAAGATATTCGAGCCGTTCTACACCACAAAACCCGTAGGGGAGGGCGACGGCATGGGGTTGGGCCTGTCCATTTCCTATGGAATCGTGCAAAGTTTCGGTGGGCAAATTGTGGGCGAGAACCACAGGAACGGCGGCGCAGTATTTCGCATAGAACTAACCCCGGCGGAGGCAGTATGAATACAGTTCTTCTGGTTGATGACGATAAATCGGTGCGTGAAGCCTTGGGGCAGACGCTGGACCTTGCAGGATTCGATGTGATTTTGGCCGCGTCTTTTATCGAGGCGACGGACCATATCTCGGCAAATTTTACGGGCGTGGTGATTTCCGATGTGCGGATGCCGGGCAAGGATGGGTTCGCCTTGCTTGAGCGGTCTGCCGCGATTGACCCTGACATTCCATTTGTGTTGCTGACGGGCGAGGGAGATATCCCCATGGCCGTGCAGGCCGTGAACAGGGGGGCGTTCAATTTCCTTGAAAAACCCTGCCCCCCCAAACGTCTGATCGAAGTGGCTGGCAAGGCTTGCGCCGCCCGTGAAATGGTTATGGAAAACCGCGCTTTACGGCGGAAACTGACACGCGAAGATGCGGCGTCAAGGTTGATCCTCGGGCGGTCCGAGGCGACCTCGAAATTACGCGATCGTTTACGAATGGTGGCGGCGACCGGAACGGATTTGCTGATCACTGGCGAAACCGGCGTTGGCAAAGAACTGGCCGCCCGCGTCGTGCATGAGCTTTCCGGCGCAAGCGGCGAATTCGTGGCGGTGCATTGCGGAATGTTGACGGCGGATTTGACGCGCCGAACGTTGTTTGGCGACGATAACCTTGGCGCCTTTGAGCGCGCTGAGGGTGGCACGCTGTTTCTCGATGAAGTCGGATCAATGCCACTGGATCAACAGGTCAGCCTGTTGCGCGTACTGCAAGACCGCGTGATTGAGCACGCGAACGGTGATCAGGTGCAACTGAATTGCCGTGTGATTGCAGCCACCAAGGAAGACTTGGGCAAAATGTTGTCGCAAGGCAGTTTCCGCGAAGATCTGTTCTTCCGTCTTGATGTGGCGCGAGTGCGCGTGGCCCCCTTGCGCGAGCGGATAGAAGACGTGGGCGGCATGTTCCGTGTCTTCCTGTCCGAAGCGCGCGGGCGCATGGGGTTGCCGCCGTTAGAGATGGACGAGGATAGCTTTTCGGAATTGTTCGCGCATGGCTGGCCGGGCAATGTTCGCGAGTTGCAAAACCATGCGGGCCGTTTGGCAATGGGGCTGGAGGGGCCGGAGGTTGAYCTGCCACGCGGGTTGAATGCGCAGATGGACCGGATTGAAAAACAGATCATTATGGATTGCCTGAAGCGTACAAACGGGCAGGTGACACAGGCCTGCGAGGAATTGCAAATCCCGCGTAAAACTTTGTACGACCGCATGAAGCGACACGCGATTCTGCCCGAGACATTCCGGAACGGGTGATTCTTGGCGCTATGTGTGGATTTTGTGACACAGGGCTGCACTGTTGTGCGAAATTTCGCACAAGTTTTATGGGTGTTGTATTCTTACCTTTAACCCTGGCATGTAATTGCATGATTTTACAGGAGTATTTTTGAAAGAAAGAAATTCGGTAGTTTTAGTTCTTCCAGTGAGCATTGTCTGATTTTATAGCAGTAATGCTGCGGGACCCCGCGGCTGTTTACGCTATGGGAGGAACATTATGCGTATTATTACTGCTGCTGCGATTATCGCGGCTACTAGCTTCTCGGCTGCTACGGCGCAGGAAGCCTGTGATCCGGGCGAAATTGTTATCAAATTCGCACACGTGACTAACACTGACAAGCACCCTAAAGGTATCGCTGCGACACTTCTGCAAGAGCGTGTCAACGAAGAGATGAACGGCAAAGCTTGTATGGAAGTGTTCCCGAAYTCGACACTTTATAACGACAATCAGGTTCTGGAAGCCATGTTGCAGGGCGACGTTCAGTTGGCCGCGCCTTCGCTTTCGAAATTCGAAGCGTTCACCAAGCAATTCCGTATTTTTGATCTGCCGTTCATGTTCAAAAACATCGATGCCGTGGACGAATTCCAATTGTCCGAAACCGGGCAAGCGATGAAAGACAGCATGCAACGTCGTGGTCTTCAGGGCCTTGCGTTCTGGCACAACGGCATGAAAAACATGTCAGCAAACGTACCGCTGATTTTGCCAACAGATGCCGAAGGCCTGAAATTCCGTGTGCAGGCGTCTGACGTTCTGAAGGCACAGATGGCGGCGATCGGTGGATCCCCTCAGCCAATGGCTTTCTCGGAAGTTTACGGCGCGCTTCAAACCGGCGTTGTTGACGGCCAAGAGAACACCTGGTCCAACATCTACGGCAAGAAGTTCTTCGAAGTGCAAGACGGTTCAACCGCTACGAACCACGGTATCATCGATTACCTTCTGGTAACCTCGACTGAATGGCTGGACGGTCTGGACGCAGATGTTCGCGACCAGTTCTTGACAATCGTTGGCGAAGTGACTGCAACGCGTAACGCTGAATCCACACGTATCAACGCCGAAGCGCGTGCAGCGATTGAAGCTGCCGGTGGTGTTGTTCGTGATCTGACACCTGAACAGCGTCAGGCATGGGTTGATGCGATGATGCCGGTTTGGGATCAGTTCGAAGGCGATGTGGGTGCAGATAACATTGCGGCTGCTCAGGCTATCAACGAAAAGCACTAAGACTATCAGCTCCGGCCCACGCAAGCGGGCCGGAGTTTTTTCGAATGGGGGACACCATGAACCAGCAATCAAAATTCGGCCACGTGATAAATGAAATCGAGGAAACGGCGATTGCCATCATCCTTGGTCTGATGACGCTCGTCACATTTGCCAACGTTGTGCTACGATACGGATTTAATACCGGCTTGATTTGGGGGCTTGAGGTAACGCTGTTCTTATTCGCGTGGCTGGTGCTGTTTGGCATGAGCTATGCTGTGAAAATTACGGCGCATTTGGGGGTGGACGCGGTTTTGAACCTGCTTAGCCCCAAGGCGCGCAAAGTTATGGCGCTTATCGCTGTAACGGTCTGTATTGCTTATGCGTTTCTGATGTTCAAAGGGGCATGGGATTACTGGGCGAATTTCGCCAACCTGCCGCAAACGGATGGCCGTTGGTTCCCGACAGGGTTTCAGGACAAGTTCCTTGGCCGTGCCTGGTATGAAACCAACGACATCCCTTTGCCGGAATGGTTGCGCTTTATTGAAGGGTGGATGAACGAGGGCGACGAATATGAAAAGCTGCCGCGTTTTATCCCTTATGCGATCCTGCCGATTGGTATGGCGCTGTTGTTGTTCCGCTTTATTCAAGCGGCAGTTCGTTTGGCGACCGGGCAGCAAACCAGCCTGATCGTTAGCCATGAAGCCGAAGATGCCGTACGCGAAGTTGCGGTCAAACGCGATGCGGAGACCTAAGTCATGGAAGTTATAGTTCTATTTGTAATGGTCATCGGCCTAATGTTGATCGGTGTGCCTATCGCGATTTCGCTTGGTCTAAGCTCCATCCTGTTCTTGCTGGTGTTGTCGGATACGTCTTTGGCGTCCGTCGCACAGACGATGTTTCAGGCGATGGCGGGGCATTATACCTTGCTGGCGATTCCGTTCTTTATTCTGGCGTCGTCTTTCATGGCAACGGGCGGTGTGGCGACACGGATCATCCGGTTTTCCATCGCGCTGGTCGGGCATTTGCACGGTGGTATGGCGATTGCGGGCGTTGTGGCTTGTATGTTGTTTGCGGCTTTATCCGGGTCCTCGCCAGCTACGGTGGTAGCGATTGGGTCCGTTGTGATCGTGGGGATGCAAAAAGTCGGGTACTCCAAGGAATTCGGGGCGGGGATTATCGCCGTCGCGGGAACGCTGGGGATTTTGATCCCGCCTTCCATCGTGATGGTGGTTTATGCGTCGGCGACGGATGTTTCCGTTGGGCGGATGTTCCTTGCCGGAGTTATCCCCGGGTTGATGGCGGGTAGTATGCTGATGATTGCCATCTACATTTGGGCGCGGGTGAAGAACCTGCCCAAAGGCGAATGGCTTGGCTGGGCTGAGGTGTTCAAATCTGCACGCGATGCTGGCTGGGGGTTGTTCCTGATGGTCATCATTCTGGGCGGCATTTACGGCGGTGTCTTTACACCAACCGAAGCGGCGGCGGTGGCGGCGATCTATGCTTTCCTGATTTCGACGTTCATTTATCGAGACATGGGACCGTTGGCTGGCAAAAACGGTGGCGCGCCTTCAACCTTGTTGCAAAAACCTTGGGCGTTGGTGACGGCGTGGTTCCACAAGGACACCAAAGACACGTTATTCGAGGCGGGTAAACTGACGGTAACGCTGTTGTTTATTATCGCCAACGCTTTGATCCTGAAACACGTTTTGACCGAAGAGCAAATCCCGCAGCAGATCGCAGGCGCGATGCTGAATGCCGGATTTGGCGTGATCATGTTCCTTGTGCTTGTGAATGTTATCCTGCTGATTGGCGGACAATTCATGGAGCCATCTGGCTTGATCATTATTGTTGCCCCGCTAGTGTTCCCGATCGCGATTGAACTGGGCGTTGACCCGATTCACCTTGGTATCATCATGGTGGTGAACATGGAGATAGGGATGATAACGCCGCCCGTGGGGTTAAACTTGTTTGTGACCTCGGGGGTTGCGGGGATGCCGATGATGAACGTGGTGAAAGCCGCGTTGCCATGGTTGGCAATCCTGTTCGTGTTCCTGATTATGGTTACCTATATTCCGGAAATCTCGACCTTCCTGCCGACATACTTCATGGGGCCGGAGATTATTACGAAATAAGGCACGAAAAATAGGGCGTTCGGGGAAACCCGCGCCTTGTTTGCCTGAATTCTCGGAAGGTTCTGCCGAAGAACCGGATTTGATCTATCGGGGTGGACAGATCGAGTGGTAGCGGAGCTATCGCGCTTTGCGGCCCAACACCGAAGCCAGTGTCGCCAATTGCTAGTCTGACGACCCTTTGTTGAGCGGGCAGTCTGTTAGAATTAGATTACAGTTTGCACAAGCGCGATACCCCAATGAACGTTTTAAGTCCTGCTCGGCAAAGTTCGTTATACAGATAATTGGTAAATTTTTGGTAAACGCCCCACAGTTTATGCGGGGCGTTTGATATCAGTCGTTGCCGCGATAAGGCTCGACGTATTGCAGCGCCATATCCCACGGGAAAAAAATCCATGTGTCTTGGGACACTTCGGTGATGAACGTATCCGTCATCTCGCGGCCTTCGGGTTTGGCGTAAACCGTTGCGATGTGGGCCTTTGGGAACAGCTCTTTGACGACCCGCAAAGTTTTGCCGGTATCGACCAGATCGTCAACAATCAACACGCCGGTCCCGTCACCCATCAGGCTCATATCCGGGGATTTCAACACGACGGCCTCGGATTGTTCTTGGTGGTCATAGGATTTCACACTGATCGTATCGACTGTGCGGATGTCCAGCTCGCGCGCCACAATCATCGCGGGGGCCATGCCGCCACGGGTGATTGCGATCACGGCTTTCCATGCGCCATCGTCGGGGCCTTTACCATCGAGGCGCCACGCAAGGGCGCGGCTGTCGCGGTGGATTTGGTCCCAGCTGATGTGGAAGCCTTTTTCGTGTGGTAATTTATCAGTCATTTTTCTTGCGTCCCTGTACTACGTCAATATCCGGTGCATCCTCGGCCTTCATGCCGACAACATTATACCCGGCATCAACGTGATGATTTTCGCCCGTGACGCCTGATGATAGATCAGAAAGCAGGTACATGGCAGATTTGCCAACCTCGGTTTGGGTTACGTTACGACGAAGCGGGGAGTTCAGCTCGTTCCACTTCATGATGTAACGGAAATCGCCAATGCCGGAGGCCGCCAGCGTTTTGATTGGGCCAGCTGAAAGCGCGTTTACGCGAATGTTTTTCGGGCCAAGATCCATCGCCATATATTTGACGGAGGCCTCAAGCCCAGCCTTGGCMACACCCATRACGTTATAATGCGGCATGACTTTTTCRGCRCCGTAATAGGTMAGSGTCAGRCACGAYCCRCCATCCGGCATCATCTTTTCGGCMCGCTGCACRACGGCRGTGAACGAATAGATSGARATGTTCATGGTMAGRTCAAARTTKKYKGCSGTGGTGTCAACRTARCGCCCGCGCAGTTCGGCCTTGTCGGAAAAGCCGATGGCGTGCACCAGAAAGTCCAGCTTGCCCCATTTTTCTTCCARTGTKGCGAATACSGCGTCCATWGAWTCGTCGTTKGTAACGTCRCATTCCAGCACGATGTCTGARCCCAAACTCTCGGCCAARGGGTTAACGCGTTTGCCCAATGCCTCGCCTTGATAGGTGAAGGCGAGTTCTGCGCCTTGCTCGGCGCATGCTTGTGCAATGCCCCATGCGATTGATTTGTTATTCGCGACGCCCATAATCAGGCCGCGCTTGCCTTGCATAAGTCCTGCACCCATCGGTATGTCCCTTGTCATAGATTTATTTCGCTGGTTTAAGCTATTGAAACACATGCAGCAAGATTGTTGAACCGATTGAGGGCGTAATGCAGGAAAATTCGAAAAGAACTGGAATATTCGCGGGCGATGACCCGTTTTTGATTGCGCGCAACTGGTTGACGGAGGCCGAGAGTGCGGAACCCAATGACCCAAATGCCATTGCGCTAGCGACAGTGGACGCGGATGGTATGCCAAATACGCGGATGGTTCTGTTGAAGGACATAGAGGACGGGGCGTTCGTTTTTTATACCAACTATGGCAGCGCCAAAGCCTCCGAGATTGATCAGGGCGGTAAGGCCGCCTTTGTGATGCACTGGAAATCCTTGCGCCGCCAGATTCGCGTACGCGGTGTGGTTGAACGCGAGGCGGGGGAAAAGGCGGATGCGTATTACGCGTCACGTTCCTTGCCAAGCCGTTTGGGGGCTTGGGCATCCAAACAGTCACAACCGCTTGGGTCGCGTGGGGAGCTATTGGCGGAAGTGGCCAAGGTCACAGCGTCCAAAGGATTGCACCCAAACCGGCCACCGTTTTGGGGCGGATACCGGATTATTCCGACGGAAATCGAGTTCTGGGCCGATGGTCAACACCGTTTGCATGATCGGTTTCGATGGTCCCGAAGCGGACCTGAGGATGTGTGGGAAATCAACCGTTTGCAGCCGTAAGGCACGTTTAGATTGCGTGTGGCATTGATATTCCCGCTGCAATGCATATTCAAGCGTAAACAGGAGCGTTTTATGATCTCTTGTCATATCCACCTGTTTACTAGATACTGAATTTGTTGTTAGTTTAACTGGTAGGGCATGTTAAAATACTGACTGTGCGTTGTTGTATACAATCGGGTACATATGAAGAGAGAGAAGTAAGTAAGATGATCAAGGGGCAGGTCAAGTGGTTTGATGCAACGAAGGGATTCGGATTCGTCGTTTGTGACGATGAAGACGGAGACATCCTTCTGCATGCAAATGTTTTAAGAAATTTTGGGCGGAGTTCGGTTGCCGAAGGCTCGCGTATCGTGATCGAGGTGCAAGTCACCGATCGGGGTCGTCAAGCGTCGGTAATTCACGAAATCGACGCGCCGGAAGCGGAAAATGTGGCTGCAAATTCGGAGGATGCACCAAGCATTCCCGAGGTGGCGGCTGATATTCCGTTTCAACCGGCAAGGGTGAAATGGTTCGACAAGGCCAAGGGATTTGGGTTCGCCAATATCTTTGGTAGTGACGACGATGTTTTCCTACATGTTGAAATCTTGCGCCATTACGGGTTGTCTGATTTGCAACCGGGGGAGGCGATATCAGTACGTATTATCGCCGGGCCTCGTGGCAAGATGGCTGGCGAGGTTCAGTCGTGGGATCATGTGATTCACAAGGGCATCTGATATTTTACGCTTTCTGACCACTGTGGTTTTGCTGCTTGGGCTGACATCAGCCAATGCGGCGACTCCGTGTGCGCCAGACAAGATTGATATTCGATCCAGCAGCAGCTCTGTGCGCTTCACGACCGAAGTCGTTGATTCGCCCGAGTCGCGGGCCTTGGGCCTGATGAACCGTGAATCGCTGGGGCGGTTTGCGGGCATGCTGTTTGTCTATCCAAAGCCACAACCGATGCGATTCTGGATGCGTAATACACTGATCCCGCTGGATATGGTGTTTATTGATGCGCAAGGGGTTGTGCAAAACGTACATGAAAATGCAATCCCGCTGGATGAAACTACGATATTTGGCGGGAACGACATTCAATACGTCTTCGAGATCAATGGTGGCTTGGCCAAAACCCTTGGAATCGCTGTTGGATCCGAGGTTCGGCACCCGTCGATATCAGGCGCTGAAGTTATCTGGGCCTGCGACTGATTTTTCGCTTTCCTTCGGGGATTCTACATTGTAGATGAACCTCATTAGTCGGGGCGTGGCGCAGCCTGGTAGCGCGACGGTTTTGGGTACCGTAGGTCGGAAGTTCGAATCTTCTCGCCCCGACCAATATTTTCCAGAAAATACAAATACTGAACAAAACCGATTTTGATTGGTGCTGTCTGGATTTTGAAATTTTCTGAAGCCGTCAATTTTTCCATAAATGTTTTTTATGGCCCGCTTACACGCGGTGCGGTGATTCTGCCGAATGTGAACATTTGTATACCTTAACGCTTCGTGACAAAGTCAAAGCCAAAACAATTGAAAAGCTTTGGTATTATTTATATTAGTTTCGCCGCATGTATGGGCGTATTTTTTTATCCCGAAAATTTCCAGATTAAGCGACTCTCCTTGCAGGTTTGCCGCATAGTTTAGTCAACAAATTTTTGTGGCAAAAATGAAAATAAATTCGTTGACGTTGTGGGGGGTAATACTTCAATTAGGTGACATAGGAATACCAACCACAATATGTAGTGTGTTAGCGGGGTGATTAAAAACCCAGCATAGCTTGTCTAATTGTAAATATTAGGCGCAAAGACATGATCTGTTGTGGCGGATATAAAATCAAAGACCTCTAGAATTAATGGAGGTCACGGCAATACGAGGGCAAGTATGAAGATCGAGCGTAAATTTACTAAAGTAAAAACAGGTGCCTACGGCGAAATTGAATTCAAGACGACAGCYTCGGAGATTAGAAATCCTGACGGCTCCATCGTGTTTGCGCTCGATAACATGGAAATYCCTGTGGGGTGGAGCCAGGTTGCCTCTGATGTGATTGCCCAGAAATATTTCCGTAAAGCTGGTGTGCCRGCGGCSGTGAAGAAGGTTAAGGAAAARGGTATWCCTGAATTCCTGCGCCCGTCCGTACCGGACGARGCTGCMTTGGCCAAGYTGCCYRAAAATGMGCGYTAYRTMGGCGAGACGACTGCCAARCAGGTGTTTGATCGCCTTGTGGGCACGTGGTGTTACTGGGGCTGGAAGGGTGGCATGTTCACCACYGAGGCCGACGCCAAGACCTATTACGACGAGATGCGCTTTATGATGGCCAGCCAGATGGCCGCGCCGAATTCCCCGCAGTGGTTCAACACCGGCCTGCATTGGGCYTAYGGAATYGATGGWCCGGGGCAGGGGCATCAYTATGTKGAYTACAAAWCCGGCAARYTGGTGAAATCYKCCAGYGCTTATGAACAYCCRCARCCRCACGCYTGTTTCATCCAGTCGGTTTCCGACAATCTGGTGAAYGAGGGKGGCATTATGGATCTTTGGACCCGCGARGCGCGGTTGTTCAAATAYGGGTCYGGTACGGGTACGAATTTCAGCTCGCTTCGTGGCTCGAATGAAACTTTGGCGGGGGGCGGCAAGTCTTCGGGCTTGATGTCTTTCCTTAAGATTGGTGACCGCGCCGCGGGTGCGATCAAGTCTGGTGGCACGACACGCCGCGCCGCCAAGATGGTTATCTGTGATATGGACCACCCCGATGTGGAAGAGTTCATCAACTGGAAAGTTATTGAAGAACAAAAGGTTGCAGCACTTGTTGCAGGTTCCAAAATCCATGAGCAACGCCTGAACGAAATTTTCGCGGCGATCCGTGCATGGGACGGGGCTGAGGCTGATGCGTTTGACCCGAAGGTTAACGCAGGCCTGAAGGCTGCTGTGAGATCGGCCAAGAAAATGTCGGTGCCTGAAACATATGTGAAGCGGATTTTGCAATATGCGGAACAAGGCTACGCGAGCATCGAATTCCCGACCTATGACACGGATTGGGATTCCGAGGCGTATTTGACGGTTTCGGGGCAAAACTCCAACAATTCGGTTCGCGTGACGGATGCGTTCTTGCAGGCCGTTAAGGATGATGCGGATTGGGAATTGCTGCGCCGTACCGATGGCACGGTTGCCAAAACCGTTAAAGCGACGGATTTGTGGGATCAGGTTGGCCACGCGGCATGGGCTTGTGCCGATCCGGGCATTCAGTTCCACGACACGATTAATGACTGGCACACATGTCCTGAAGACGGGGCGATCCGTGGGTCAAACCCTTGTTCGGAATACATGTTCTTGGATGATACGGCGTGCAATCTGGCCTCGATCAACTTGCTGACGTTCTTGCATGATGGTGTGTTTGATGCGGCTGGCTATATGCATGCGTGTCGTTTGTGGACGATGACGTTGGAAATTTCGGTGTTGATGGCCCAGTTCCCGTCAAAAGAAATTGCTGAACTCAGCTACAAGTTCCGCACGCTTGGTCTTGGCTATGCCAACATCGGTGGTTTGCTGATGAACATGGGCTTTGGTTACGATTCCGACGAGGGGCGCGCGCTTGGCGCGGCTTTGACGGCGATCCTGACAGGGGTTGCCTATAAAACCTCGGCTGAAATGGCCAAGGAATTGGGGCCGTTTGATGGCTATGCCAAAAACGCCGATCACATGTTGCGGGTGATGCGTAATCACCGCCGTGCGGCTTATGGGGAAACAAAAGGGTACGAGGGGCTGGCCGTGATGCCTGTGCCGCTGGACCACGACAATTGCCCTGACGGTCAGTTGATTAACCTTGCCCATAAGGCATGGGATGATGCGCTGAAGCTGGGCGAAGAACATGGCTATCGCAACGCGCAAGTGTCTGTGATTGCGCCAACCGGCACAATCGGGCTGGTGATGGATTGCGATACGACCGGCATTGAGCCTGACTTCGCGCTGGTGAAATTCAAGAAACTGGCCGGTGGCGGGTATTTCAAAATCATCAACCGCTCGGTTCCTGCGGCCCTTAGCAATCTGGGATATTCAACTAGCCAGATCGAGGAAATAAAGTCGTACGCAGTCGGGCATGGCACGATTGGAAACGCACCGGGGATTAACCATACATCCTTGCTGGGCCATGGGTTTAGCGCGGTGGAGATTGACAAGGTCGAGGCCGCAATGCCAACGGCGTTTGACATCAAGTTCGTGTTCAACCAGTGGACATTGGGCGAGGATTTCTGCCGTAACACCCTTGGAATTCCTGAAGAAAAGCTGAATGATCCGTCATTCGACCTTCTGCGTCATTTGGGGTATTCGCGCCAGCAAATCAGCGATGCGAACAACCATGTTTGCGGAACGATGACGCTGGAAGGTGCGCCTTTCTTGAAGAAAGAGCATTACAAAGTCTTCGATTGTGCAAACGTTTGTGGGCGGATCGGTACGCGGTATCTTAGCGTTGAAAGCCACATCCATATGATGGCGGCAGCGCAAAGCTTTATTTCGGGCGCGATCTCTAAAACCATCAACATGCCTAACGATGCGACGATTGAAGAATGTAAGGCGGCTTATGAGCTTAGCTGGTCTTTGGGTGTGAAAGCGAACGCGCTTTATCGTGATGGATCGAAGTTGTCGCAACCGCTTTCGTCCGCGTTGATTGAGGATGACGACGAGGATCTGGAAGAAATTCTGAACGAGGCGCTTGTTGCGGATCGTCCGGCGATTTTGGCCGAGAAGATCGTCGAGAAAATCATCGTGCAGGAAGTTGCGCGGGGCCGTGAAAAGCTGCCGCAACGCCGTAAAGGGTATACGCAGAAGGCCGTTGTTGGCGGGCATAAGGTTTATTTGCGCACTGGCGAGTATGAAGACGGCAATCTTGGTGAAATCTTTATTGATATGCACAAAGAAGGGGCCGGTTTCCGCGCGATGATGAACAATTTCGCCATCGCGATCTCGGTCGGGTTGCAATACGGCGTGCCGCTGGAAGAATATGTGGATGCGTTCACCTTCACGCGGTTTGAGCCTGCGGGCATGGTGCAGGGGAACGATAGCATCAAGAATGCGACCTCGATTCTTGACTATATCTTCCGCGAGCTGGCGGTTTCCTATCTGGACCGCACCGATCTGGCGCATGTTCAGCCAAGCGGCGAGAGCTTTGATTCCATGGGGCGCGGCGCGGAGGAAGGCATTAGCAATATCGGCAATGTCGAAGGGGAGGCCGCCAAATCCTCGATTGATATGATCCGCCAGATTTCATCCACGGGGTATTTGCGCAAGCGCGTACCGGATGAACTCGCAGGAATGCAAGCCGTGGTGGAAACCGCGACGGCGACGATAAGTGAAACTGTGACCATGACGACGGGCGCGGTAATGGATGACCGGACCAAAGCGAAAATGCAGGGCTACGAGGGCGATGCTTGTGGCGAATGCGGAAACTACACTTTGGTGCGCAACGGAACCTGTATGAAGTGTAACACCTGTGGGGGAACCTCTGGGTGTAGCTGAATTACAGACAGGTGGAGGTGCTGCTTATCTGCTAAGCACACCTCCGGCGTTTCAGGCCGCAGGCAACGAACCGAGCGGTATTAATGGTGAGCCTGAATCGCGAAACTTGGGGGGTGGATTATCCGCCCCCCATTTTTATGCATTAAGATTGTCGTGTAACTAATTGAAGTTAAAGGCCACGTGCCAGGGCGGCGACACCTGTTCTTGCCACCTCGGTTAAGCCAAGCGGACGCATAAGTTCGACGAAGGCACCGATCTTTTCGGGCGTTCCGGTGATCTCGAACACGAAACTGGTCAGCGTCGTATCAACCACATTGGCGCGGAAAATATCGGCGAGGCGCATGGCTTCGACGCGTTTGTCGCCTTCGCCGGTTACCTTTAGCATCGCAAGTTCGCGTTCAACGGACGGCCCTTCGACGGTTAGGTCGTTTACGCTGTGGATGGGGACCATACGGTCAAGTTGCGCTTTGATCTGTTCGATCACAGCCGGAGTTCCTGTTGTGACAATAGTGACGCGGGACAGATGCCCCTCGTGATCAGTTTCGGCAACGGTCAGGCTGTCGATGTTGTAACCACGGCCGGAAAACAGACCGATGACACGGGCCAGCACACCGGATTCGTTATCAACGATTACGCTTAGGGTATGGGTTTCCACATCGTCACTTAGCGGGTTTTTAAGGTCGTAAGCGCTTTTTTTGGAAGCACCTTTCTTCAAAGCGAGAGCGTTCATCATGTTTTCCTTTTTGTCGTCTTTAGTGTCCGCAATATCCGCGGCAATGTCTATGGTTAAACGGATATGCGAAGTTCATATGGCGGGGGCAGTATAATGCTGCCATCGGTCGGTAGGTCGGGTTTGYTRTCAATCAGGYRRGACAGGAGGGGGGCGAATTCACGGGCGAATTCGTGGCCGTTCTGTTTGGACATCTCGGTTTTATACCGTTGGCTGATGCCTTTRTTGAATTGCGTGAACCGYCCATCGAGGACGGCGTTAACGATTYTTTCGGGRTCTCCGKYTATRTYYAGCTGGSTCARGATSCGKYCTGCGGTGGTTTGCATGTCAAAGGCGATGTCCTCGAAATCCAGTGGCAGCACGTTTGGYAGGCGYAGCCATGCGGTTAGGCTGTCGCATTGRTTGCGGATRCCGGATTTGGCGTCCTCTAGCGTTTCKATTTCGGCRAAGGCSGGTTTGYCGTTGGCACGGGCGCGCACCCCGTGATCTAGCATMGAAAGYGCCATGTCRCGCGGGTCGCGGTAACAGGCGTGGGCGCAGGCTTGGCCGTTCTGGATTAGGCGCACGATTGCCGGGTCGGGGCGGGTGTGGGTTTTGATGGCGATAGGGTGGCCGATGGATTGCACGGCTTTCCACAGCTCCTCGGCTTGATCTTCGGTGAAATGTTGCCCGAAGTTCAGCTTTTTGTTTAGGCCAATAAGGTGTGCGGGCAGGCGGTGTTGTTTGAACCCCGCCTGCGACAGCGCCTCGCTGACCATGTGGAAGGCCAGCGTGGTGCCGCATTTTGTCATGCCGTAACTGAAATATATCAGAGGTTTCATGCGATTGCACCGTGTTGTTAAACTAACGCGGCACCTTTGCCTTTGATCGCATCTTCGGTTTTGTCGTCACCCATGAGCATCTCGTTATGGGCGGCACCGCTGGGGATCATCGGGAAACAGTTTTCGTGTTTCTCGACCAAGCAATCGAAGATAACGGGGCCGTCATAGTCCAGCATCTCCATAATTGCGTCGTCCAGATCAGCGGGGTCGGAACAGCGGATGCCCTTTGCCCCGAAGGCCTCGGCCAGTTTCACGAAGTCTGGCAGGGATTCAGACCAGCTTTGCGAATAGCGCGAGCCGTGCAGAAGTTCCTGCCACTGGCGGACCATTCCAAGGCGTTCGTTGTTAAGGATGAACTGCTTTGTCGGTAGGCCAAACTGGATGGCCGTGCCCATTTCCTGCATGTTCATCAGCCAGCTTGCCTCGCCCGCGACGTTGATAACCAGCGCGTCAGGGTGGGCGATTTGCACGCCCATGGAGGCAGGTGTGCCGTAGCCCATCGTGCCTAAGCCGCCCGATGTCATGAAGCGGTGCGGGTCCTCGAACGTCAGGTATTGTGCGGCCCACATCTGGTGTTGGCCAACTTCGGTGGTGATGTAGCGGTCACGACCTTTGGTTAACGCCTCTAGCCGTTCAAGCGCGTATTGCGGCTTGATGATGGTGTCGGAGCCTTTGTATTTCAGGCAATCGACAGCTTTCCATCCAGCGATCCGGGCTTGCCATTTGGCGATGCCTGCGGTGTTGGTTTTACGCCCGCGCGATTTCCAGATTTTAAGCATATCTTCAAGAACGTGGCCAATGTCGCCGATGATCGGCGTGTCCACATGGATGATTTTGTTGATCGAGGAGGGGTCGATGTCGATGTGAACTTTGAAGCTGTTAGGGCTGAACGCATCTGTGCGACCAGTGATCCGGTCGTCAAACCGCGCGCCAACGCACAGCATGAAATCGCAATCATGCATGGCCATGTTGGCCTCGTAAGTTCCGTGCATGCCCAGCATACCCAGCCAGTTTTTGCCCGAAGCAGGATATGCACCAAGGCCCATCAACGTGGAGGTGATTGGTATGCCCGTGGCATCAGCCAGCTCGCGCAGCAGTTGGCTGGCGCCAACGCCGGAATTGATAACGCCGCCGCCGGAATAGATGATTGGGCGTTTGGCCTTTTCCAGCATCTCGATAGCTTTGGTGATGGCGTCTATGTCGCCTTTCACACGTGGCTGATAGTGCGAAACCTTGGTTTTTGGTTTGGTGGTGTAATTGCCCGTCGCGAATTGAACGTCTTTAGGGATGTCTACCAGAACAGGACCGGGGCGGCCGGTTGTGGCGACATGGAAGGCCTGATGGATGGTTTCGGCCAAGATGTTTGTGTCTTTCACCAGCCAGTTATGCTTGGTGCAGGGGCGGGTGATGCCGATGGTGTCGGCCTCCTGAAATGCGTCGTTGCCGATCATAAAGGTGGGGACCTGACCCGTCAGAACGATCATCGGGATCGAATCCATCAGCGCATCTGTCATACCTGTCACGGCGTTTGTCGCACCGGGGCCGGAGGTTACCAAAACAACGCCGGGTTTGCCGGTGGAGCGGGCATAGCCTTCGGCCGCGTGGGTGGCGGCCTGTTCGTGACGCACGATGATGTGGCGGATTTCGTTTTGCTGGAAAATCTCGTCATAAATTGGAAGGACAGCGCCGCCGGGGTAACCAAAAACTGTGTCTACACCTTGATCCTTCAAGGCTTGAACTACTATCTGGGCGCCGGTCATTTGACGGGTCATTGCATTTACTCCAATTTTCGGGGGTTAGCCCGTTTCGATTATAGGGCGGCCAGAGTGGCCACAAAAAACCCCCTGATTGCAGGGGGGCGGTCGTTTAAGCCAATAAAGGTACGAATAGGACAAAAACGTATTTTTGCGACGCCGGCATATCAATTAAATACGCCTCGTCACTGACAATTTTTAGTATTCTGCCTTGGGAAGGTCAACAGGGTTTTTTGAATTAAGTTACATATATGTGATCTTTTTTGCCATTATATTGCGTTGAATTAGATAATTAGGTATTAATCCGCAATTTGCGGTGCGCAAACTGCACTGAGCTGTATCGTGTGTGGGTTAGGGAGTCTTGATGGCATTGAAATTGGACGGCAAAACTGACCAATTGGCTAAAATATGCGTTGCATAATGGTGGCGGTTAAGTAGTTTAGAATATGTTATTCGATCAGCTTCGCAACGACTGCGAAGTATAAACTGGGAGGTTATTAATGGATCGTCGTTCTTTTCTAAGAAATTCCGCACTTGGCGGTGCAGCGGTTGCTGCATCCACAACGCTCGCGGCCCCTGCAATTGCACAGGGTAAGCGTACGTTGACTATGGTTACATCTTGGCCACACGGCTTTGCTGTTCTTGATGACGCTGCTGTTCACTTTGCTGAAACAGTAACCGCGATGTCTGACGGTGAGTTGACAATCGACAAGAAAGCTCCGGGCGAGTTGGTTGGCGCGCTTGAAGTGTTTGACGCTGTGACTTCTGGTCAGGCTGATATGTATCACTCCGCTGATTACTACTACTTGGGTCAACATCCTGGTTTCGCATACTTCACATCGGTTCCTTTTGGTGCAACAGCCCAAGAGCTGACCAACTGGTACAACCATGACGGTGGTAAAGAGCTTCACAACGAACTTGGCGAAATCTTTGGCCTGAAATCGTTCTTGGCTGGTAACTCCGGTTCGCAGTCTGGTGGGTGGTTCCGTTCCGAAATCAAATCTGCAGAAGACTTCAACGGCCTTAAATTCCGCATGCCGGGTCTTGGTGGTAAAGCACTGGGTAAACTGGGCGCATCTGTTCAGAACATTCCAGGCGGCGAGCTTTATCAAGCGCTATCGTCCGGTGCTTTGGACGGCCTTGAGTGGGTTGGCCCATGGGCTGATGAACGCGCTGGCTTCCAGGAAGTTGCGAAAGTGTATTACACCGCTGGTTTCCACGAAGCTGGTTCCGGTCTTGCACTTGGTGTAAACCGCAGCGTATTCGAAGGTCTGTCCACGGCACACCAGACAATCATCGAGCAGGCAACATTGGCTACAACCAATCACAATCTGTCGCTGACATTGGCAAACAACGGTGCGGCCCTTAAGCGTCTTGAAGCGCAGGGTGTTCAAACCCTTCAGTTCAGCGACGACGTATGGGATGCGTTCGGTGTGGCTTCTGCTGAAGTTATGGATGAATTCATGGATGACGAACTGTTTGTTCGTATCCGTGCCAGCTTTGAAGCGTCTGTGGCAAAATCCTCTGCTTGGATTTCCAAGTCGGACGGTTTCTATGTTGCGCAGCGCGACCGCGTTCTGGCTAACCGTTAAGCGATTAATAATCGTACCTGAATTTACCTTTTCCCCGTTTTCGGGGGGAAGGTTTTTTTGACGACTTGCACGGTTAGAAGGGGCAAGCGTCTAACGAGGGACTTCTGCACTATGGATTTTATTATTTGGGTGTTCACCAACATCGGCATGGGTTTTGTGAACCTGTTCTACGTTATTTTCAATCCTTCCGCATGGCTGGACTGGTCCGATAAAACGGCGATGGTGCGCTTCATCTATTATGGCGCTTCAAAAGAGTTGTTCTTCGTTATTTTCGATATATTCTTGGTAATGACCGTCGTTGGCGCGTTTTACCGCAAGTTCTTGTGGGCCGTAGTTCGCGGATTCGAGGCATTTGCCAACACGGTTGGCCGCTTCTTCGCATGGGCCTCATTGTTCATGGTTTTACAACAAATCATGATCGTATTCCTGCAACGGATTTTCAAAGTCGCCGAGATTTCGATCAGCCCGTTCGGTTATGCCTTTACCCGCGATCTAAGCTGGTACGGTGAGGAATTGAAATTCTACAATGCCCTGATCGTGTGTCTGGCGGCGTCTTATACGTTTGTCCAGGGCGGCCATGTGCGGGTTGATTTGTTTTACGCAGGGATGCGGCACCGCGCCAAACGGGTTGTGGACATGTTTGGTTCGTTGTTCTTTATCATTCCGTTCATGACAATCATCTGGATGTTCGGCTGGTTCTTTATGTGGCGCCATCTGGTTACCCCGAAAGTTTCCGTGGCCGACAGCCTTGAACTGCTTGAACGCAAGGCGCGTCTGTTGAAATGGAATGTGGAAACCATCGGGTTTTCGCCAAACGGGTTTGACGCCTATTTCTTGTTCAAAATTCTGCTGATCAGTTTTGCAGGTATGATGTTCATACAAGGTTTGACGTTCTTCTGGCGCTCTATGCTGGAATTTATAGAGGGCGAGGCCAGTGCAGGTAAATACCAGCAACTGGACGAGTCGAACGACGAGACGGCTGAAATAGCCGCCGCAGCACACTAAAGGTAGGATAATATAATGCTCTTCGGACTAGATGGCGTTGAAATAGGCCTGATTATTGTGTTTATCTGCCTGTTTGGCGGAATTATGTCAGGCTTTCCGGTGGCTTTTGCTATCGGTGGTGCCGCGACGATTTCTTTTGGTATTCTGGCCATGCTGGACAGTTCCGGCTTGCTGCTGAAAGAGGTGTTGGACACCTCCAGTGATGCATACGCAAACTTGTTGAATTCGGGTGTCGATCGGAAGGCTATTTCGATATTCAAGTATCCCGAATTACCGATAACGATGGAACCGCTGCTGAATGGTGGCTGGGAAACTGCGATGAACCGGAATATTTCGTTCATTGCAAACCGTATGAATGAACGGGTCATTGCAGGGCAGTCGATTGAGACACTGCTGGCGGTGGCGATGTTTGTACTTATGGGTATTATGCTTGAGCGTTCCAAAATCGCTGAGGATTTGTTAACAACTATGGGGCGTGTGTTCGGTCCGCTGCCGGGAGGTTTGGCCGTGTCGGTTGTGGTGGTTGGGGCGTTCCTTGCGGCTTCCACCGGTATTGTTGGCGCGACTGTTGTGACCATGGGGCTGCTGACGTTGCCGACCATGCTGCGGCATAACTATTCGCCGGAACTGGCGACGGGGGTTATCGCGGCGTCGGGAACGCTTGGACAGATTATTCCGCCTTCCATTGTTATCGTTCTACTTGGTACGTTGGCGGGTGACATCTATTCTGCAGCACAAGAAGGCCGCGCAATGGAGGCCGGTTGTACCGATGCGTTGACGTATCTGGGGCAGGCGGCTGTTTTGTCGGTTGGTACATTGTTTAAGGCAGCGTTGTTGCCGGGTATCATGCTGGCGTTCCTTTATGGTGCGTATGCCTTTGGCTATGCGTTGCTGAACCCATCAAAAGCGCCGCCTATCCACGTTGAGGCGTCGGATGGTCCGCGTACAAGCCGCAACCATAAACTACTTTGGTTGCTGGGTGTTCCCACGGGCATCATCCTGTTCGCAATTGCGGCGTCGTCGTTCAATCTTGTTGGCAGTCAAAGTACATATGTTTCAACTGTTGCGGGCGTTGGTACGCAAGCCGAGCTTCGCACGAATGTAGGCGAGCAGTGTCAGGCGTCGATGATCGAACTACACGGTCAGGAAGCTTGGGACAAAGCGATTGCTGTGCAGGCCGAAATCGAGGCATCTGGCGGTGGTCTAACATCCGAAGAACGGCGCCGGACACCAGAGCAGATCGAAGAAGTTCGTGCCGAGGTTATTGCCAACGCCGCACCTATCGGATCTGGCCTGATTAAAATTCTGGTTCTATTCGCGCTGATGCTAACAACGGCATACGGCATCGCACCGAACGAGGAAAAACGCCCACTTTATATCGGTGGAGTCGGTATTGGTCTGTCGCTGTTGGTGGATATTCTGCTGCTTGGCCCTCAATCCTCGTCGGGGACGATTTTTGCACTACAGGCGATACCGTTTGCGGTGATGTTCGTCGGCATTAAAGTTGCCGCGAAACGATTGGCCGCGAATGATATTCTACGCGTCGTGTTCCCGCCGCTGATTTTGATTATCGCGGTGCTTGGTTCGATCCTTGGGGGCATTACCAACCCGACACCTGCGGCCGCACTTGGTGCGGGCGGGGCGATCATGTTGGCGGCGTTCCGCAAATTGCAGGACGAAGGCGGCACAGGAAAAATCATTCTGGTAACCGCTTTTGCCATGGTTCTGTTGTTGCTTGTTGGTATCAACTTTGACCTCCGCGCCAATATCTCGGATGTGAAGTTCGAAAACTGGATTGCGATCATCGCATCGCTGATTTTCTACCACATTGCCATGGGCGGGCTGTTGTTTGCTTGTTGGACGCTATGGAAAACGGCCGTGTTAACGCCGGTTGTGCGCGAAACCGCCAAGGTGACGTCGATGGTTTTCGCGATCCTGATCGGCTCGCAAATGTTGAACCTCGTGATCATCTCGTTTGGTGGAGAGCATTATATCCAGTCGTTCCTGCGCAGCTTTGAGCGTGAGTGGGTGGTCTTCCTGATCGTGATGGCAGTGCTGTTCTTCCTTGGTTTCGTCCTCGATTTTCTGGAGATCATTTACATCGTTATTCCCATCGTTGGGCCTGTTATCTACGGCGGCACGATGGACCCTAAATGGGTGACGATCATGATTGCGGTGAACCTGCAAACCAGCTTCTTGACCCCGCCGTTCGGCTTCGCGCTGTTCTACTTGCGCGGTGTTGCTCCGGCGAGCGTGACAACGGCGCATATCTATCGTGGTGTGATCCCGTTCGTGCTTATTCAGGTGTTCGGGTTGCTGCTGCTGTGGTTCTTCCCAAGCGTTGTGACGATCATTCCAAACCTGTTGAGCTGATCCTCACACAAGATAAGCAAAAAGGCCTCGATTAAAATCGAGGCCTTTTTTGTGGAGTTATTTAAGTCTGTGGGGGGAGGTGGATTGCGGCAACCTGTTCTGCGACCGGATCGTTCCCGAGTGGATCATCGCTGACATCCTCGACCATCTCGTCTGTTAGAGGGTGCCAGATACCGTCTTTAAAAACTTCCAGCGGGCGGTAGTTTGCCTTGTAGTTCATCTTTTGACTGCCCGGCACCCAGAACCCTAGGTAAACGTACGGCAACCCTGCTTCGCGGGCCATGCGGATATGATCGAGGATGATAAACGCCCCCATGGAGCGGTTTTTCAAATCAGGGTCAAAGAAGGAATAGACCATTGATAGGCCGTCATGAAGCACATCTGTCAGGCAAGCGGCTTTCAGAATTTTTTTGCCTCTATCGTCTGTTTCGTAATATTCGATCACGCGGCTTTGCACGGGCGTTTCTTCGATCATGGCGGCGAATTCATACATATCCATGCCAGCCATGCCGCCGTCAGCGTGGCGGTGGTCTAGGTATTTTTCGAATAGTTCGTAATGTTCCTCGGTCGCCCAAGGGGCTTTGACCTCGCGGCTAAGGGCTTGATTGCGTTTCAACACGCGCCTTTGGCTGCGGGAGGGTTCAAAGCCAGCGGCAACGACACGCGCGGACATGCAAGCGGAACATCCAGGGCATGTCGGGCGGTATAAAACGTTCTGGGAGCGCCGAAACCCTTGGGCCGAAAGACTGTCGTTCAAGGTTTTTGCACCGTCGCCAAACAGCGCCGTAAACAACTTACGCTCTACCTTACCATCGAGATAGGGACAGGGTTGCGGGGCCGTCACATAGAACTGGGGCGCGGTTGGAAGCGTGTGGCGCATAAACGAAATACTTTGCTAGAGTTTAATTAACCCTAGCAAAGCACAGGTGGTGTGGGCAATCGTTAATTTAGAGGGCGGTTAATTGCCGTTGTGCCGAGGATCATGTCTTGGACACTTTGACCGTAACGACTGGTCAGGATCAACACGATGCTAAGGATTTGAATAATGAAGAATCCCGTGCCGATAATAAATATCACTGTATGCGCCAAGGCCAGTTTGGTGCTTAGCTTTTGACCGTCTTTATCGCGAAATTCGATCCCGACCATTCGCATACCCCAAGTAGCGGATTTGGAGGCGATGGTGAATGTGCGGTACAGCAATCCGACGACCAACCAAATGAACGGGAAAATGAAAAAACCGATTCCGATAGTGAAAATGCCGATTAGCAAAGTTATAGCAAAGGTAATTATTCCATCGAAAACCCAAGCCACAAGACGGCGAGTAGGAACGTTGTCATAAAACTGGCTGTCCAACTCCGGGTCTGGCAGGCCTGTGTAGGCGGCGTCATAATCTGTCATTTTAGCTCCACTGTGTAAGGTAAGCCCCCGCTTGCGCGGGGGAGTTGTTTAGGCCGGTGCCTGTGCCGGATTGCCCGGATATTCAGATGTACGGGTTTCGCTCGATGTTGACTCGGGGGTTACGTCTTTTGCGTTCTGTTCGCGCATGAACTGGTCAAATTCGACACGGTCCTTAGAGGCGCGCAGGTTGCCAAGGAAGTTCTGGAAAGCGTTTTGTTCATCTTCCAGACGCTTGATTGTTTCGTCACGGTAAGCGTCAAATGCTGTGTTACCGGTGGTGAAACTGTGGCGGCCACGACGGTGCCATTTACTACGATTGCAATTCTTGCCCATGCGATTTGTTCCGATCATATAAAAGAGGATGACGAGGCCAACTGGCCACAGAAAGATAAATCCGAGGATCATTGTGGCGATCCACGCTTTCGTCCCGTGTTCGTCCAGCTTGTCCCGTGCTTGTTCAAGGAGGTGCGCCGGAGAGTTCATATCTGTGTTCCTTTCAATGTAAATGATGTTCACATTAACATATTTGGGGCGTGTTGAGAAAACCACAAGGGGTAGGGGGCAATTAATGTAAATGTTTCTTACATCAATCTCTATTTAGGCAATAAACCCAAGCCACGCAGGTAAATACCGACACCGGATTCCAGTAACTCTTCGGGCGAGAAGGGCGCACGTCCCCCCGGTTCGCCGCGTGCGAACAGTTCAACGACACCGTGGGACATGGCCCAGATGTGATGGCTGACCATGGTTGCAGGCGGGCGTTGATTGGCCGGCACATGTTCAAAAAGCTTTTCGGCTGCTTGTGTTTGCACCGCCATAGCACGGTTGGCAGCCATGTTTAATTCATAGTTTCCGGCAATAGACACGCCTGATTCAAACATCGCGATGTAAAACCCGGCATGTTCGCGCGCGAAAGACAGGTAGGCACGCCCCACGGCCTCGAATGCCGCCATCGGGGTGGGGTTACCGCGATCAAACGCGGCCTCCATCTGTTCGGCGAACAGGACGTATCCTTGACGGGAAACCTCGGCGATCAGGTCTTCGCGGCCTTTGAAATGGCGATAGGGGGCGGCGGCGCTGACCCCTGCAAGGCGTGCGGCTTCGGCCAAGGTGAAACCTGTTGGTCCCTTATCTTCGATCAGGGAAAGGGTGGCCTCTACCAAGGCTTGCTTCAGGTTTCCGTGGTGGTACCCTTTGCGTTCAGGAGACTGCTTATTCATTGAATATACATAACCTTGAAGCGGTGCTGGAACAAGGTGGTCAACTGTCCTCAAGGCCCATGATCGCCGGAGTACCGCAGATTTCAGGGTCTGGCGCGGTGACTATATCGTGGTTTTTCCCGTCATAATCCATTTTTGCCAGCACCAACCGCATCGCGGCGATCCGCGCGCGGCGTTTGTCGTCGGAGCGAATAACATTCCACGGGGAAGTTTCGGTGTCGGTTTCCTTGAACATCCGTTCAATCTGGGTCGAGTATTCGTCCCACAACTGCAACCCTTTCACGTCGATGCCCGACAGTTTCCATTGCTTCAACGGATCCCCCTCGCGGGCCAATAGGCGGCGGAGCTGTTCTGCACGGCCAACGGTTAACCAGATTTTGATCAACGTGATGCCATCTTCCACAAGCATATCCTCGAATCCGGGGGCTTGGTTGTAGAAGTGTTGGTTTTGTTCGGGGGTGCAAAAGCCGAAAACCGGTTCGATGACGGCGCGGTTGTACCAGGACCGATCAAAAAACACCAATTCGCCCGCGCTGGGTAAATGCTGAACGTATCGTTGAAAATACCACTGGCTGCTTTCGCGCGGGGTTGGCTTTGCAAGGGCAACTACGCGCGCACCACGCGGGTTCAGGTTTTCGCCGAAACGATATATGGTACCACCTTTGCCGGCTCCGTCGCGCCCCTCGAATATAATCGCGATGCGTTGGCCGGTTTGCGAAATCCATGATTGCATTTTGACCATTTCGATCTGCAATTCGGCGTAGATCACGTCGTATTCGTCGCGTTTCAGGCGTTTCTTGTAGGGAAAGTTAGGCGCAAGAATATCGTTTTTCTTACCCTTCTTGATCGCTTTTCGAATGCTTTTGGGTACGCCGGATTCGTAGTATTTGGTGATGGCGCCGTCAAATGGTTTTGTCATTTTGAATCCCCTTCGAGGATTTTCTCGATGTCTATATTTGTTGTTTGATAAATTTCATTGATCCAGTTGCCATAAAGCAGATGTGCGTGGCTGCGCCAGCGGTTCTCGGGCTCTTGGGTCGGATCATCGTTTGGGTAATAGTTTTTTGGCACATTAATCGCCGTCCCCTTGGCTACATCGCGGTCGTATTCTTCCTTGAGGGTGCCACGATCATATTCGAGATGGTTGAATATATAGAGCGCACGGTTTTGTTTATCCTCGATCAGGCAGGGGCCGACTTCATCGGAATGCATCAGAATATCGAGGCCTTTGTGTTTTTGGGTGTCTTCAACGCGCACCTCCGTCCAGCGGCTGACCGGCACGACGAAATCATCCGAGAACCCGCGCAGGTAAGGCGAGGCAGGGGAAAGGTTTTTGTGGCGGAAACACCCGAAGGCTTTTTGGTCGATCATATGCTTTGGCACGCCGTGGAAATGGTAAATCATTGCCATGCCGCCCCAACAAACGCCAAAGGTGGACAGAACGTTTGTGCGTGTCCACTCGAACACTTCCTGCATTTCATCCCAGTAAGAAACCTGCTCGAACGGAAGGTGTTCAATCGGGGCACCAGTGATGATCAGGCCATCGAATTTTTCGCCTTTCACATCTTGAAACGAACGGTAGAAGGATTCCATATGTTGGGGCGATGTGTTCTTGGCCACATGTTCGGTCATGCGGATCAGTGTAAATTCGATCTGGATCGGCGAGGCGGCGATAAGGCGCGCGAACTGGGTTTCTGTTTGTTCTTTTTTTGGCATCAGGTTCAACAGGCCAATTTGCAGAGGGCGAACCTCCTGACGGTTCGCAGTCTCTTCGGACATCACATTCACGCCCTCGTCACGAAGGATTTCGTAGGCGGGCAAGTCGGCTGGGATACGAATAGGCATCAGGTGTTCCGGTCTATGGTTTTGGCAATCAGGTCGGTGAAGTCAGTTGTATCACGAATTTGAGCCACCTCGTTTGCGGTGATGGTCACCCCCCAGTTTTTAGCGATGGCTTCATAGCGGGGCAAGCGGTGATCCAGTTGTTCGCGGTATCCCCAAAGGATGAAATCATCGGGGTCAACGTCGGTTTCGGATATTTCGCGCGCCGCCAGATATTGTGTCCACTTTTGGCGCAGGAATTCTTCGTCGTAATACATCGGTTTTGGCGCGGCGGAAAAACGGCGAACCAGTTCTTCGGTGTGGCTTTCATCGCCGCGGATCCAGACCGGAAGAACGGCGGCGGACAGGGCGGTTAGCACCGGGTCTTGCGGGTTATCCGGGGCAACAACCTCGCAGATTGAACCGGAGGTGTCGCAGATGAAATGTGCGTAGTTTGCTTGGGCTTTGGTTACGAATTTCGCGGTATCTTTCAGGGCCGCGATCTCGGCTACGCGGTGTTGGCGTTGGCGTTTTATGTATTCCTCAAACGCAATGCCGCCTTTATCAGGATTGCCCGGCTTGCCGAGATAACTCGACAGTGGCGCGAGGTTTTCAAAGGTGATGTCATGGGCATTGCCATAATAATCATCCATGTAATGCGTGCCAATCCGGTAATCGACGGAGTAGTGATACCACTCGCCACCGCTGTGCAGCATGTCGGAAAGGTAGGTTTTTCCTAGGCCGGACATACCAAACAGGGCCACATTTTTATGTGCGGCGTTGTTCCAGTCGGCGGCGGTATTATAGATCATGGGGCAGTCCTCAGTATATTGTTACCTTGGAATAGACGAGCCACGCGCGGTTGAAAAGGTCCGGCGTGCGAGTTTCCACAATCTACCGTCAATCACGACTAACGCCAAAGCGATAAGGACAAACCCGATAAGCGAGCGAAGGGGTAATTGTTCGGCAAGGACAAGTGCGCCAAGGCTGACAGCGATGGGGGGAACAACGAGGGTTACCAGCAAGGTGTTACTGGCTCCGGCCGCATTTAGTACGCGAAAATACAGAAGATAGGCCGCAACCGTTGCGACGATGACGATGTATATCAGCGACAACCATGTTTGACCGGAGTAGCCCCATGTAGGCCACCCGTCTATCCATAGGCTTATCGGGGCCATCACCAGTGTTGAGCCGGTAAGCATACCAGCCGAGGAAACGGCGGGGCTTATGCCTGACAGGTATTTTCTGGCCCACACTCCGGCGAGGGCATAAAAAACGGTTGCACCTATGCATGCGATTTGGCCAAGGCTGCGAAGGTCGAATGCTTGTAACGACTGAAAACCGATGACGGTGATTACGCCCGACATCCCAAGAATGACGCCCAGGAGTTTGCGCTTGGTAAGGCGCTCATCTTTCAGGAATATGGCGGATATCAGGGTTGCGAACACGACCGTGCCTGCATTCAGGATGGATGTCAGACCGGATTCTATCTGGGTTTGCCCGAAGTTCAACAGCGTGAAGGGGATGGCATTGTTCAGGATGCCCATGACAATTAGCGCAGACCACATCCGCCAACTTGCTGGAAATTGTTGGCCGTGGATCAGGACGTATATCCACAGAACCATGGCCGCGAAACCGACCCGCATCGTGACGAGGGAAAAGACCGGTATTTCCTTTAGTGCGAGGGCAACAGCCAAAAATACGCCACCCCATATTGCCCCAAGAAGGAGCATTTCCAACCATGCGCGACTGTTCATTTGTTGCTGTTTCATAAACGCAACCTAGCGGGGTTCTTAGCAATAACCACCCGTTTCGTGCTTAAGCGTTTATGTCTAGGCTTCGGAGCGCATCATCGATTGCGCCCTTTAGGGCGAGACGTTCTTTTGGTGATAAAAATGCGCCCAACTCGACTGTGCGCTGGTTTCCCTCCAGTGTCAGGTAATGCTCAACGGGTTCGTCGTGCAGTTTTACCTTTACCCAGTAAGGGTTGGCGTGCCAACGATGGGTTTTGCCTGAAGGCTCGCGGCGCTCAAGGGCGATGACGTTGGGGTATATCCGCAATTCTTCGGTCAGTCGGCCATCGCGATAGTTGCGCATGAAAAGGACATAGAGTGCCCCGATCGGGGCGATGACGAACAGCAACATCCAGAGGTTTCCGGTTGCTATCAAAATCGGAGCGATGCCGATGCTTGAACCAACAATCACCAAAATCATGGTGTTGCGAAATCCGACGGCATTGAGGGAACGGTTCGGCCAAAGGGTCACGTGGTAAACTGGTTCATCCGTGCGCTCAAAAGGATCAATGTCTTGTGTCATATGGCCCCCTGCAAATGAAAAAGGCCGGAAATACATCCGGCCTTTTCGAAATTTTCACCCGTTGGCCTAGTGGTTCGGTTTATCCCACATATCCTGTGTAGGAAGCTGTTCGAACGTATGCTCTGGTGGAGGGTTTGACAGTGTCCACTCCAGTGTTTCAGCATGCTCGCCCCAGTACGCAGGCTCGGTTACTTTCTTGCCCCACTTGATGGTGTAGAAAACTACGCCAATGAAGAACAGGAACGAAGCAAACGTGATGAACGCGCCGATGGAGCTAACGTAGTTCCACTGTGCAAACTGCTCCGGATAGTCAATATAGCGACGCGGCATACCTTGACGGCCCAGGAAGTGTTGCGGGAAGAACGTGATGTTCGCACCGATGAACATACTCCAGAAGTGCAGCTTACCAGCCCATTCAGGGTATTGGCGGCCAGACATCTTGCCGATCCAGTAGTAGATACCGGCGAAGATACAGAACACGGCACCAAGGCTCATCACATAGTGGAAGTGCGCCACAACGTAGTAGGTGTCGTGATAGGCACGGTCAACGGCGGCCTGCGAGAGGACCACACCGGTAACACCACCGATTGTGAACAGGAACAAGAAGCCCATTGCGAACAACATGGGGGTTTTGAACTCGATCGAGCCGCCCCACATTGTTGCAATCCAGCTGAAGATCTTGACGCCTGTTGGCACAGCGATAACCATTGTCGCCAGCATGAAGTAGGACTGCTGTGATGTGGACAAGCCCATCGTATACATATGGTGCGCCCAAACAACAAAGCCCAGAACACCAATCGAGATCATCGCGTAAACCATAGGCAGATAGCCAAAGATCGGTTTTTTCGAGAATGTAGAAATCACGTGGCTGATGATACCAAATCCGGGAACAATAATCATGTACACTTCGGGATGGCCGAAGAACCACAATAGATGCGCATAAAGTACCGGATCACCACCACCTGCGGCATCGAAGAACGTCGTGCCGAAGTTACGGTCGGTCAGCAACATTGTGATTGCGCCCGCCAAAACAGGTAAAGACAAAAGGATCAGGAAGGCTGTAATCACAATCGACCAGGCAAACAGTGGCGTTTTATGCAAGGTCATACCCGGCGCACGCATGTTCAGGAAGGTCGTGATAATATTGATAGCTCCGAGGATCGAGGAAGCACCCGAAAGGTGAACCGCGAAAATCGCGAGATCCATGGAGTATCCGTCTTCTCTAGTCGAAAGCGGTGCATAAAGCACCCAGCCAACACCGGAACCTGCCTGACCGTTTCCACCAGGGGCCAACAACGAGGCGATACCAAGCGAAGCACCGGCTACATACATCCAGAAGGACAAGTTGTTCATACGCGGGAACGCCATATCGGGCGCGCCGATCATAAGCGGCATGAAGTAGTTACCGAAGCCACCGAAAAGGGCCGGAATAACCACGAAGAACATCATCAAGATACCATGGTAGGTAATCATAACGTTCCAGAGATGCCCGTTTGGCAAACATTCTTTGCCCGCATCAACGAATGCACGCGCGCCGTCGGCACACATGTATTGAACGCCGGGGTTCATCAGCTCCATCCGCATATATACGGTTAGGCTGACCGAAACGAGGCCAATAGCTGCAGAGGTGAAAAGATAGAGGATACCAATATCTTTGTGATTAGTAGACATGAACCAGCGGGTAAAAAAGCCCGGGCGTGGATGCTCGTCTTGGGTGTGCGTGGCTGCGTCCGCCATTATTATTCTCCTGACACCTGTTATATGTAGGGCGAATCCTGTCCCGAATTCACCAACTCCCATGGAAATGTTTATCGCGCACCTTGATCTACATCAACTGTTGAGAATGCCGCAAGCACGACTATTTTCCAAAAACCTGTGAAAAAGTGGTTTTGAGGGCGATATCTACGTCATTCATTGTCGCGGGGATACCCAAGTCCACCAAACTTGTGACACCGTAGTTGTTTATGCCACACGGAACGATGCCGTTAAAATGTTCAAGGTCTGGTTCGACATTAATGGAAATCCCGTGAAACGTCACCCAGCGCCGGATCCGCACGCCAATGGCCGCGATCTTGTCTTCGGCGGGGGAACCATCGGGTAGGGGCGGGCGATCTGGCCTCACAACCCAGACACCGACGCGCCCCATCCGGCGTTCGCCTTTGACGCCGAATTGCTGAAGCGTCTGGATAACCCATTCTTCCAGTAGGTTGACGTATTTGCGAACGTCCTTTTCGCGCCGGTTCAAATCAAGCATCGTATATGCCACCCGCTGGCCGGGGCCGTGATAGGTGTATTCGCCACCACGCCGGGCCTCGTAAACCGGAAAACGGGTGTGATCCAGCAAGTCTGTCTCGTTCGCGCTGGTTCCTGCTGTGTAAAGCGGCGGGTGCTCAAGTAGCCAAACTTGTTCATCCATCTCGCCTGACAGGATGCCTGCGACACGGTTTTCCATTGCTTCAATTGCGTCTGGATACTTCGTTAACCCGTCTGATATCAGCCACTCGACCACTGCAAAACTCCGCTGCTAAATAAATCATCCCACCCATACCATTGAGGGCTTCACAAGCCCAGAGGCCAATGCTATACGCCCGCTACCTTAAGTGCGGTCGTGGCGGAATTGGTAGACGCGCAGCGTTGAGGTCGCTGTGGGGTAACACCCGTGGAAGTTCGAGTCTTCTCGACCGCACCAGTTGAAAAATTCAATGATACCTACCAAATTTCAGTCATAAACTACGGTGTTCGGCCCCTGTATTGGTTAACTGTAGATAAGAATGAAGTGCTGCCGGTCGCATCGTACTCTGTGGCTGATACTGTCTCTCCATCGATGCTGTAGTGTTGCCATCATCTGAGACATAGATGGTGTTTCCCGATGGTTACCACATGGTCGTGCTTTGAAGGTGAATTCGAACCCGTGGAGCTAGTTTCGCCCATTTGTCCAGCGTGGGATTGCAAGATACGCCATGCGTTTATGTTCGATGCGGCCCCGTGCAACGGAATCTAGGATCAATCCGCAAACAAACATAACCAAACCCACCATCAGCATACCAACGGATAAAATCCAGCGAGGGATTAGGGTTACAAAGCCGGTCTGGAAGTATTCGCTCAACACAGGCAAGCCAAAGAAAGCAGAGATCAGAAGCGCTATTCCGGCGAGATAGCTGAAGAACACAAACGGGCGGGTTTCTTTCATGAATAGCACAAACATTGACGAAATTCTGAAGCCGTCCCCGAATGTGGATAGTTTGCTGACTGAACCTTCCATGCGGGTTCCATAAGACACTTCGATCTCGGTGAAGGGTTGTTTAAGGACCAATGCATGGACGGACAGCTCCGTTTCAATCTCGAACCCGCTTGAGAGGGCGGGAAAACTTTTAACGAAGCGTCGGGAAAACACGCGGTAGCCGGAAAAGATATCAGAAAATCCGTCTGCAAACATTTGGCGAAACAGGAAGTTGAAAATTGTGTTGCCAAAGGCATGGCCAGTGCGCCCGGCATCGACGTTGATGTCTTTGCGGTTTCCGACAACCATATCGAGGCTACCATCCATTGCMGCACTTAGAAGTTTCGGGGCATCGGCGGCTGCATATGTACCATCACCATCCGCCATGATGTAAAAATCGGCATCAATATCCGCGAACATCCGACGGATTACGTTACCCTTTCCTTGTCGTGGTTCGGTGCAAACAACGGCCCCGGCTTGGGCCGCACGCGAGCGGGTTTGGTCGGTGGAATTGTTATCGTAGACGTAAATTGTTGCCGTCGGGATGGCCTTTTTGAAACCCTGTACGACCGAGGCAATCGCATGTTCTTCGTTGTAGCAAGGCAACAGAACCGCAATGCTTGGGGGGGGCGTTTCGCTCATGGTTCAGAAATCCGTTGGTTCAAATTCGTGTCTGGCGCGAGTATGGCAATAGTTTGCGCCTACAGCAAGGCAGCCTGCGCAATCAGAACTCTAACGAATAGCTTACGGCCAACCCAAGGGCGGTTTCGCCCGTCACATTGGCACTGTTAAGTATATAGGCGGCCCCAAACCGGATGGTTTCTAGTGAATCCAATGGCATTTCGTATTCCAACCCAAGGTCAAGTTGGCGATCAGACGGAGCAAGGCCGATGTCAAGTACGCTTGAGGCGATGTTCCCGTTAACATCACGTGTCTGGGGCAGGGCCACGGACATTGTGCCACCGTCAATTGCAATTGGTTGGCGCACCGATGCTGTAATGCGATCATTTCCTGCAAAAACATTGGTGACATTCAAGGCCATGCCATATGCGCTGAACGTCGTGCCGTTCTGATTGCCCCACATGCCTTGGCCGTTGGCTGTAACCGCCCCGATTTGAGCGTTAGCACTAATGCTGACGTCTTTATCTAGGGCCGCCCTGTATCCAACATCAATGGCACGCGACACACTGGAAAGACGTTGGTCGTAAGTTAGGCTTTGCATGCCCAACGCCGCACCTTGTTCTTGCATGATCGAGGCCCCTAGGGATAACCGGCTGGACTTTGGCCCAATTTGCAGCGCAAATCCTGCACCTAGCGCGGTGCTAAATGCGTCGTCATTTGCGGCGTAAACGTAGGCCGACAGGTCACGGCGATCATCAATTGGTGTCTGTATCCCGAGGGAATAACCACCGCTGGGAACCTCTGCCATAGAGATAGGATCATACAGCAGACCAACGCGTTCAGGTACCAGGCCAATATCGGAAATTACATCAAATGTACTTCCGCCAAATATGTGGGCATTACTTATCCCGTCCAAACCAAAGGCGAGGGATTTTAGCGCCCCTGAAACGCCCGTCAGAGTGTTTCCGCCGTCAACGAACAGGGCGAACGCATCGAAATTATCCCGCGTTTTTGTCGAAACAACAAAGGTGTCTGCTGGAATGGTGAAGTTTCCGGCAAGCGAGTCGATTACCATTACCCCAACTTTACTAAGGGCCGTGACGACAGCGTCACCTTGCGCGAAACCCGTGGCGACCGATGCTTCTTCTATCGACATGGTTCCTTGGCTTACGGATAGTCCCGTCGGGACACCAACAGTGCCGATGGGTAATAAGGCAGCCTCCAGATTCATGAAGCCGTGCCCATACTCGGAACTATAATTGTGTGAAATGGACGATGTGAATTGGCGTGTGCCTTTTATATCGGCTGGTGCGAAAAACGAATTGTCGGCGGTAACCAGCAGGCGGTCACGGATTTCTGGTCCATCGAGACTGGGAAATGCCTCGGCTAATATGGCGATTCCGCCAGAAATTATCGGGGCGGCAAAGGATGTGCCAATTTGCGGCCCTGCATATGAATCCGCACCAGAGGTTGCATATACTACGCCTTCGGCCATCAAACAGCTGCGGGCCATTTCGAAGCACTCGGCAGATACTCGTTGGGCTGAAGTGATTTCGCCAGCAGTATTGAACGTTGGAACGCCGTTTAAGGCGGTGATCCATCCGGCCTCCAATTGTGGAAATGCTAGTGGTAGTGCTGCCATCAAAGATAAGGCTGTTGCCGTTTCATCGTTGCTGTTTGAAAACACGACGATCCCGGATTGGGTAAAGCTGTCTAGTGCGTTGATATACTTTGTGGCGGTGGATAAGCTTGTTCCAACCTCGTTAGCAAAGGCTTGTTCTGCACTTATGTTTGGGGGGCGGTTAAGCACGTTCGCAATACTGGAATCCTGATACCCCCACGAATTATTTTGTACAATTGCCCCCGCCTGGCGTGCATTGTCCGTTGCATCCGCAATCACGGATAGTCCGTTGGACAGCGCGGTCAGGTGCAATCCCGCATCATAGGCAACCCCCATCATACCAAAGTCGTCCTTGATACCGGCAGCAACTGCGGCGACGCTTGTGCCGTGGTCATCGACTGGTCGTGCAAGACCGTAAAGCGTGACGGACTTTCCGTCTAACTCGGGATGGGCGGTGTAAAACCCGGTGTCTACGATCGCGATGGTTTCGCCCTTGCCAGACAAGCCTAAAGAATGTGCAAATTCCGCGCGAACGGCGCGGAACGAAAAGCTGGAATATGTGCCGGGAATATCGGTAAACACCCAGTCAAACTGCTGTATCGCAAACTCGGCAACGCTCCGAGCAAGGCTTACGGCCACTTGATCAAAGTCCGTTACGCAATAAACGTCGATGTATGCAGGGTCGGTTCCAGTTGACTGATTCTCGCACGCGGTACCGGTCAGGCCGGTCCCGGAGGCAAGTTGCGTAATGACGGCCCCTTGCTTGCAGCCGACGAGAAATATCAGCAATGACAATAGCATGAGCTGCCATAGCCTACGATTTGGTCTGATCTGGTGCATAGATTGCCTTTGGAATTTGCGGGTTTGTATCGAATCGAAGACTAGATATAACGGCAAATCGCAAAATGATTATTAACGCCTGTATACTGCAAGCAGGTTGTGTTTGCATCGGTCAGTAAACTAAGAAGGTGCAATTAGCATATTATGTTGGCTTTTTTGCCACAATTTATAAATAGATACCTAATAATGAAAAACGATTCAGATAAATTCCCCTTTCAAACGCGGCCGCGCGCACTTTTTTGGGCGCTTTATTTTGCGACGATATTTGTCGTGATCCTTAAGGGGCCGAGCTTGTCCGTTCCTATTTGGGATATTGGCAATGATGATGCCATGCGACTGATACAGGTTCGCGACCTTTTAGGCGGGCAAAGCTGGTTTGACGTAACCCAATACCGTTTGGGATTCGAGGCCGGGACTCCCATGCACTGGTCGCGCCTGATTGATCTGCCGATTGCAATCATTTTATGGGTGGCGTCATTGTTCCTGAACCCAGATTGGGCCGAAGCCGTGACGATGACTCTTTGGCCGCTGGCGTTAATCGCGCCAACACTTTGGGCTATGCATCGTGCCTCGGTGCGGTTTGGCGGGGTGCGGGCAGGGCCGTTTGGGTATATTTTTGCAATTATTGCCATCATGACGACCCGTAAATTCGAGGTAGGTGCGCTGGATCATCATAACGTTCAGATGATGCTGATGGCGTTTATCCTGATGGCCATGATGCATGGTAAAAGCTATGCGCGGGACGGTGTTATCATCGGGGTTTCGGCAGCGCTAAGCATTGCGATCGGGTTGGAAATGCTGCCCTTCATCGCCTCGATTAGCCTGATGATGGGGATCAATTGGGTATGGGTTGGCGCGCAGGCGAAGACAAAAACCATGTTGTTTGCAGGGTCTTTTGCTGGCGCGATGATGGCTGTGTTTTTGTTGACGCGGCCGGATTTCAGCCAGACCATTTTTAGATGCGATGCCTTTGGGCGTGAATTGTTGATTATTGGTGTCAGCGGTGCCATTGGGCTTTTGGTTTTGGCGGCGACGCTTAGCACCAAGTCGATGAGGGTCAGGATCGGCGCTGTGCTGGTTTTGGGCGTAGCCGTTATTCTGGTCGCGATGAATTTTGCGCCACAATGCCTCGGAAACCCTTATRATCCACTTTACCCCGATGTTGCACGAGAATGGTTGGGGCGCATCGGAGAAAGYAAATCSTTGCTTGGWGCTATCGCGGAAGGKCGKTTRAAAAATCTRGGYTTCSTAGYYATYCCRRYWATCGCRATCCTKTATWCYATCTATAGCCTCCGCACGCCGGATCTTAGATTGCGTGCCATAGCGCTRCTTCTGATTTTGGTCGGTGCTTATGCGATGATGTTCTACCAGATACGTGGCTTGTTCTTYCTKTTRCTTCTTTGTGYARTWCCCTTGGCSGCMATGATGGGGCGCGYCTATGGRTGGTATAARGACAGCAARTCGCCCAAGGCWGGGSTGYTGTTYATYGTRCTGTTATTTGCCTCGATCCCGAACACATGGATTGTTGGGGCTGCTTGGKTCGGGGGGCGCGAGGATCAAGCGGCTGAAACGAAACCCACGGGCGTGTTCAAGGATTGCTATAAACCACGGGTTTATGATGCTTTGGCCACGTTACCGCCGGGGCTTGTCGCGACATCGACCGATATGGGGGTGCGGGTGATGTTTTCAACACCACACAGGGCGTTGGCGGCGAATTTTCACCGAAATCAAGATGGCATTCAGGCCGGTATCGACTTGATGCATGCTGACATAACCGACGCGCCTGCTTTGCTGGCTGAATTGGGTGTGGATTATGTTGTACTATGCGCCAATGATTTTGCCACAAAAGTCTTGGCTGAAACCTATCCGGATGGCCTTTGGAATAGCCTCTTTAAGGGGGATGTCCCTGAATTCTTAACGCCGGTTTCGGATGATGCCGAAAGCTTGTTATACATCTACAAAACGCAGCCCTGACAAAAGGATTCGCTATGTTTTCCATAACTCTACCACCAGCCGTTTGGGTTGGACTTATCTTGACCCCGATGACCATCGGAGGCGGGCAAATCCTGTTCAAAATATCAAGTGGCCGCATGGGCGAGGCGAACATGGCGGGGTTCCTTCGTCTGATTACAGACCCTGTATTCATTCTGGCAATCACGATCTATGCCTTGGCGACGTTTGCATGGGTGTTCGTTCTACGCTCCGTTCCGCTGTCATTTGCGTATTCATTTATGGCGCTGACGTTCGTGATTGTGCCGATACTGTCGGCGTTGCTTCTTGGTGAAGTGTTAACGATCCGTAACTTTATCGGGGCAGCATTAATCATTGGTGGCTTGATGGTTGTGACCACTGGTGGCTAACCACAGTTATTGCTTGTTACAACTTGTTCCGATTAGCTTTAGTTCTTATCTGACTTTCCAGTTACCGTTGACCCAAGGGACATATTATGGCGCGCGCTAAAAAAGAAAAAATCGAAGATGACCGCGAGAAATCCAAAAATATCAGCCCTCTTCGAGGGTTGTTTCCGTTTTTAGCGCCCTATAAAGGCCTGATGATTGCGGCTGGTATTGCGCTGGTGTTTACGGCGTCGGTTTCACTGGCCCTGCCACGGGTGGTGCGCGAAGTTGTTGACGGCTTCACACTGGAGGCGGTCAAGGAACTGGACGGGTATTTCGCCGCGATCATCGTCGTTATGGGCGCTATGGCAATCGGTACGGGTTTGCGGTTTTATTTCGTCACCAAACTGGGCGAACGGGTGATTGCCGATGTCCGCATAGCTATTTACCAGAAAGTCATAAGCCTTTCCCCCGCATTTTACGAAAAAATCCTGACGGGGGAGGTTCTGTCGCGCTTAACAACGGACACAACGTTGATTCTGTCGGTCATTAGTTCCTCGGTTTCGGTCGCGCTTCGCAATGTGTTGATGATGGGGGGCGGGTTGATATTCATGTCACTGACCTCTTTCAAAATGACGGGCTTGGTGCTGTTGATGGTGCCATTCGTCATTCTGCCGATCATGCTGCTGGGCCGCAAACTGCGCGTGCTTAGCCGTGAAAGTCAGGACCGCATCGCTGAAAGCTCTGGCGAGGCATCCGAGACGTTACTGGCMGCCCAAACCGTGCAGGCYTACACCCACGAAGGCGTTAGCCAAGACAGTTTTAAYGTTCTRACMGAACAAGCCTTCGATGCCGCAAGGCGACGGATTGTGACGCGGGCRATCCTGACGATYTCKGTGATTTTTCTTGTGTTTACCGGCGTTGTTGGTGTGCTGTGGATGGGCGCGCGCGAYGTGATCGCCGGCAATATGACGGCAGGGCAGTTGGTGCAGTTCCTGATCTATTCGGTCATGGTTGCAGGCGCTGTTGCGGCYYTGTCAGAAATCTGGGGCGAGCTGCAACGTGCAGCCGGTGCMACCGARCGCYTGATWGAAYTGTTAGARGCYGAAGACATCATCAAAGACCCTGTYTTGCCTGTKCCRGCCCCTGAACGGGTCACGGGTGATATCAAGTTTACAGAYGTGACGTTTACCTATCCAGCGCGACCTGAAATTCACGCGTTGGAAAACATGAACCTGCATATCAAACCGGGGGAAACCGTGGCCTTGGTTGGGCCATCAGGGGCAGGTAAATCGACGATCTTCCAACTTTTGATGCGGTTTTTTGATCCTGATACAGGCACGATTTCAGTCGATGATATGGGGATTGATACCATGCTGCGCGAGGATATGCGCCGCGCCTATGCGCTGGTCCCGCAAGACCCTGTTATTTTTGCAACCACCGCGATGGAAAACATCCGTTTCGGCCGTCCGGAAGCAACGGACGCTGAAGTTGTCGAGGCGGCCAAAGCGGCGGCGGCACATGAGTTTCTTGAACGATTGCCCAAAAAATACAACTCCTATGTCGGGGAGCGCGGCGTGATGCTTTCGGGTGGTCAAAAACAACGCATCGCTATTGCGCGGGCCATTTTGCGCGATGCTCCGATTTTGCTTTTGGACGAGGCGACATCTGCGCTTGATGCGGAAAGTGAACGCGCGGTGCAATTGGCCGTGGAGCGGTTGTCGCAAAACCGAACGACGTTGATTATTGCCCACCGTTTAGCGACCGTCAAAAAAGCCGACCGAATTGTCGTTTTCAACGAGGGCCGTATCGAGGCCGAGGGCACGCATGACGAGTTGGTCGCACAGGGTGGTCTTTATGCGCGGCTTGCGAAGCTGCAATTTACCGATGGTAATGTCGCCTGACGTTAGGTTTCCCCTTGCTTACTAAGGGGAAACCGCACATTCTGCTGATCAAATATTGCCAATAAATGGCGAGTACTATGACCGGGAGAATAAAGAATGCCACATTACGCGACCTTAGCGGATAAAATTGCAACCGAAACTGCGATGACTTTTGCGGAGCGCGTACCAGAGGTGACGCTCTATCAGGTGCTTTCACGCACGGCCGCAAGCTTTCCTCACCGCAAGGCGCTGAGCTTTCAAATCAAGTCCGGCGTTAAAGACAAGGCCGAAACGCTTTCATGGTCTGGTGTCAAGGCGCGAGTAACGCAGGCCGCGAACGTGTTTCGCGGGCTTGGTGTTGGTGAAAAAGATGTAGTAGCCTATCTTTTACCCAATTGTAACGAGGCGGTTATCAGCCTTCTTGGCGGATCAACTGCCGGTATAGTTAATCCCATAAATCCCACAATCGAAGATAGCCAAATAGCCGCTATTCTGCGCGAAACGGGTGCCAAGGTTGTGGTGACGCTTAAGTCATTTCCAAAGACTGAAGTGGCGCAAAAGGTGGCTAACGCCATAAAAATGGCTCCAAATGTTGAAACGGTGTTGGAGGTCGATCTGGCGCGGTATCTAAGCCCACCGCTTAGCTGGATTGTACCATTGATCCGCCCGAAGGTAGATATAGGACATTCGGCCAAAGTTTTGGATTTCAACGCCGAGATGGACAAAGCCAATGCCACGTCGCTGGATTTTGAGGAAACTATCGAAGACCGTGTTGCCTCCTATTTCCATACCGGCGGTACGACGGGCATGCCCAAAGTGGCGCAACATATGTTCTCGGGGATGATCTATCAGGGGTGGTGTGCGCAAGAAATGCTGTTCACCGAAGAAGATGTTCTGATCTGTCCGTTGCCAATGTTCCATGTATTTGCAGCCTATCCGATCCTGATGGCATGTCTGGCGTCCGGTGCGCATATGGTTATGCCAACGCCGCAGGGGTATCGTGGGGACGGGGTGTTTGATAATTTCTGGAAACTTCTGGAACGCTGGGATGTAACCTTCATGGTCACTGTGCCAACGGCGGTTTCGGCGCTGATGCAGCGACCAGTTGATGCGGATGTCTCGAAGTTGAAATATGTTTTGTGCGGGTCTGCGCCATTGCCGGTTGAGCTGGCGAAAAGGTTTGAACAATCCGCTGGTGTGAAGATTCTTGAGGGTTACGGCATGACGGAGGCGACGTGCCTTGTGTCCATCAACCCACCGCACGGGGAGCGCAAGATCGGCTCCGTTGGGTTGCCGTTTCCATATTGCGAGACAAAAATTCTTCATTGCGATGCCGCTGGGGATATTATCAAAGAATGTGACGTTGATGAAATTGGCGAAATTTGCGTCGATAATCCGGGCGTCGTTACAGGGCATACCTATACCGAAGACGAAAAAAATGTCGGGCTGTTCGCCGCTGGAAAATACCTGCGGACGGGTGATTTGGGCCGCATTGATGCGGACGGATATCTGTGGATTACAGGGCGCGCGAAAGATTTGATCATTCGGGGCGGACACAACATTGACCCCGCGATAATCGAGGAGGCTTTGGCTGGCAACGAAGCGATAGCCTTTACAGGTGCTATCGGCCAACCGGACGCCCATTCCGGCGAGGTGCCTTGCGTGTATGTTGAACTGAATGCGGGTGCGAGCATTACGGTCGATGATCTGAACGCATACCTGAAGGAACATGTCGGCGAAAAGGCGGCTATCCCGAAGTATGTTGAAATTCTGGATGAGTTGCCAAAAACGCAGGTTGGGAAAATATTCAAACCAGATTTACGCAAAATGGCGATTACGCGGGTTTTTGATGCAGCACTGGTCGAAGCGGATATTAGCGCAAATGTGGAATCGGTTTTCGAGGATAAAAAGCGTGGTTTGGTTGCCGTCGTGAAATACAACGACCCTGCGGTTAGTGATGATGCCGTTAACAATATTCTTGGTTGCTTCACACCGCAGTGGGAACCTGCGAAATAGGCGTGCGGCTTAAAGCTGCCCATTTTGCGAAAGCAGGGTGATTTAACCGGAGTGTCTATGCGCGCATTGGCCAGATCGAGGCGTTGCTTGATGATGGTGGCTTCGTCCATGCGATCAAGGCGCGTTAGGCAATCATGATATCCATGCAGGCTCCAGACGTTATCTGGGTGTTGGCAAGCGCGCGACAGGGTGGAATCCAGCCCAAGGTCTGCTTTGTAAACGGCGGCGGCTTCTTCCACATGGCCTTGCTCCAACAGCAAAACGGCCAACGCATGGCGCGTCGGTTGCATCCAGCCCCATGGCTCGTCGTAGGGTAGGTTGTCGTCCATTTCCACCGAGTTGCGAAGATGCGCGTAGGCGGCATCGTAGTTTTCTTTCCGATACTCGATTTCCCCCAACATCATTTCACGGGCAACGGCAAGAATATCGAGGCAGGTGTTGTTGAAAACATACCGGCTGTCTGGCACGCGCAACACCGCGGCCTCGAACCGGAACGCTTCCTTTTCAGCAGGCTCAACATGGCCGCTAGCGGCCCATGCCACGGCTTTGGCGTAATGCATCATGGCGGTTGTCACACAGAATAATTCCGCGTTTTCTGGCAAGGGTTGGTCGATAATTTCCTGCCATTTTCCGAAACGAATATAGACGTGATGCTTCATCGGAATGACCCCCTCCAACCAGTCGGCCATAGAGGCGAGGATTCGATCGTCAACAGATCTTCGGGAAGGGTTGATATCATCTCGTCGCTGGTTTCGATGGCATCTTGATAGCGCTCCATAAACATCGCGCCATATATTTTGAAATGGTAATCGTGACAGCGATAAAGGGAATTGAAATTCAACGGGCCTTCGCGCTCCAGAAGCTTTCGATCCGCGTCTATCGCGGCCTGATTTGATGTGACGACACGCTCATAGTGCCCACACAAAACATCAATATGGGTGGGCATGTGTTGCAAATGCCCCGCGTCGGGCACAAGATTACGCAATGCATCCGCCGCCTTCAGCGCGCGATCGAGGTGCGGCGACATTTCCATCAAGTGGATGTAGAGATGCAGAACGCCGGGATGTTGCATCCCGCCCGCTTGCGTCATTGCCCGTTCCAACACGTCAATCGCTTCGGCGGTGTCGGCCCCTTCAGCAGTTTCGCCGGATTTGAGATCCCAAAGCCCCCATCGCCAGCGTCAGGCCCAAAACACGGGCCTCCCACCCCTCGTGGAAATGTGGTTTATTCGGTTTCTCTATAACGGGGCCAAGGTCCTGCCCGCCGTTCATGTTTCCAGCTCGTCGGGCATAAGGGCCATGCCTGTTTCGATCATAGAATTCCGTGTGACGAGGGCAGYGAGCCGTTYTTGTGACCACCCGTCAGTACCCTTCGGGCGTTGGGGGATAACAAGATACCGCACTTCAGCGGTCGAATCCCAAACGCTAACCTCGGTGTTTTCAGGAATGCTTACGCCAAAATCCGCTAAAACACCGCGTGGGTCGATAACAACGCGGGAACGGTAGGGTGGGGGTTTATATCATATTGGCGGCAGCCCCAAAACGGGCCATGGATAGCAAGAACACAGCGTACAAACGACCATATTATGGGCTTCGGGTGTGTTTTCGACGGCAATCATGTGTTCACCCTGACGGCCCGTAAAGTCCAGTTCAGCAATGGCCGCAGTTGCGTTGGTTAACAGGCGTCGACGATATGCCTCATCCGCCCAAGCCTTCACAACAACCGCCGCACCGTTTCGCGCCCAACCTTGTTTTCATGGTGTCAATCAGCGCATCAAGCGCGGTGGGGTCTACATACCCTTTGTAGACAAGCAATGTTTCGAGGGAGCGAACGCGCAACGCTGTGTCTGAAAACGCGGAGCCTTCCTCGTGGCCATGATGGTGGTTTCTCATCCACGCATTCTGGCCCCAAAGGGCAAACGTGGCAAGGAAGTTGTGGCTGGTGCTGCCGGGGAGATTCGAACTCCCGGCCTCTCCCTTACCAAGGGAGTGCTCTACCCCTGAGCTACGGCAGCATTTGTGCGCCTTTTAGCCGAAATACCGACAAGTGCAAGGGCTATCTGGACCCCGTCCCCGATGTTGGTGTAGAGAAGTTGGTATGGCAGATGACACACAAAATCCGATCCCCGATAGAACGGGCAAAAAGGCCAAGGCGGCCAAGCGCGAAGAACGCTTGCGCGAGGCTTTGCGGGTAAATATGCACAGGCGAAAGTCGCAAAAACGTGCGCGGCAAGTGACAGATAAGGACGAGCAGGATGGATAGAATTGTAGTTACCGGTGGCACGGCGCTAAACGGCAAAATACCAATTTCAGGGGCAAAGAACGCCTGCCTGACATTGATGCCTGCTGCATTGCTAAGCGAGGAGCCGTTGACGTTAACCAATGTCCCGCGCCTTTCGGACATTCGCACCATGACGGAACTGCTGGAATCGCTGGGTTGCGAGGTGGCATCYTTGCAAGACGGGCGCGTGTTGGCGATTGGTACGGCGAAAATCACGAACCACACAGCGCATTACGATATTGTGCGCAAAATGCGCGCCTCCATCGGCGTGCTTGGGCCGATGCTTGCCCGTGACGGCGAAGCGGTGGTTTCATTGCCCGGTGGTTGTGCGATTGGCGCACGCCCCGTGGACATTCACTTGTCAGGGTTCGAGGCCATGGGTGCCGTGCTGGACCTTCGCGACGGATATATCCACGCGACTGCGCCCAAAGGTTTGATTGGCACAACATATGAACTGCCATTCGCGTCAGTTGGAGCGACCGAGAATTTGATGTCRGCYGCGACRCTGGCCAAAGGCACMACGGTTCTTAAAAACGTGGCGCGCGAACCCGAGATTGTCGATCTGGCSAARTGTTTGCGGGCCATGGGCGCGCAGATYGAAGGGGARGGGACYTCSACCCTGACCATCCAAGGYGTYGATCGTYTGGGGGGTGCTACGCATCAGGTTGTAACCGACCGGATTGAACTTGGCACGTATATGCTGGCCCCTGTGATCACAGGCGGYAAGGTTGARCTTTTGGGYGGTCGACGCGATCTGGTTKCGACCTTCAGCGATAARYTRGAGGCCGCGGGGGCAATYATCGAAGAAACCCCCAACAGYCTKATMGTGTCGCGCAAAGGTGATATTATYCATCCGGTTGATATTAMAACCGAAGTTCACCCCGGTTTTCCMACYGATTTGCAGGCACAGATGATGGCRTTGCTGACGCTGGCTGATGGCACGTCAATCCTGGAAGAAACCATCTTCGAGAACCGCTTTATGCACGCCCCTGAACTAATYCGCATGGGGGCCGACATCGAAGTTCACGGAGGCCTTGCGACAGTCAAAGGCGTGAAGTCCCTAAAAGGCGCGCCAGTAATGGCGACGGACCTGCGCGCCTCGATCAGTTTGATCATGGCGGGGATGGTGGCGGAGGGGGAAACTGTGGTAACGCGGGTTTACCACCTTGATCGCGGCTATGAACACGTGGTGCGCAAGCTTTCGGCGTGTGGTGCTAAAATTGAACGGATTTCGGAGTAAATTATGGCAGATGCAAAATTCTCGGACGGTGCAGAACAAGCGTTGCGCCTAAAAGCGGAAAGCGTTGATGATCTGGCGGTGATTTCGACCTATGTTCAGGATGCTGTCGGGCAAAACTCTGAAATCTCGTGGTTGACCAAAAAACACCGCTTTGCAGTTCTGCTGAACCGTTTCCGCTGGGAAGATCGCTTAAACGCGGAACAACAGGGCCGCCCCTATGAGCGGGTTCAGTCGATGCTTGTGGTGGAATCAACATTAAAGGTTTCCGCGCAAGGGTTGGACCCGTCGGATAAAAATATGGCATTTGAGTTGTTGTCGATCAGTTTTGAAGCTGGCGAAGATGGCGCAGGGCAGGTAATCCTGACGCTGGCTGGCGACGGCGCGATTGCACTGGATGTCGAATGTCTGGATGTGACCCTTAGCGATGTGTCGCGCCCCTATATCGCGCGTTCTACCCACGTTCCAACACATCCGGACGAATAACATGCCCGTATTTTTGAATTCCGCTCAGCCTGACTTCGAGGCGCGGTTTGTCGATCTTCTCGGCATGAAACGCGAGTCCGATGCGGATGTTGATGCGGTTGTTGCTGATATCATCGCAGACGTGGCGGCGCGCGGTGATGCCGCTGTTATTGAGCTTACAAGCAAGTTTGATCGCCTAGCCCTGACAGCGGAAACGCTTGCGTTCTCGGCTAGCGAAATGGACGCCGAAATCACCAAGGTTCCTGCCGCTGAACGCGCAGCATTGGAGTTGGCCGCAGACCGCATCCGCGCTTACCACCAGCGGCAACTGCCCAAGGATGAACGCTGGACGGATGAAAGAGGCGCGGAACTTGGCTGGCGCTGGTCCGCGGTTGAAACTGCCGGGCTGTATGTACCGGGCGGCTTGGCGTCGTACCCGTCGTCCGTGTTGATGAACGCTATTCCCGCAAATGTCGCGGGCGTCGAAAACCTTGTGATTTGCGCGCCGACACCGGACGGCAAAGTTAATCCGCTGGTTCTGCTTGCGGCACGCCTTTCCGGCGTTGAAACCGTTTATCGCATCGGTGGCGCACAAGCGATTGCCGCGATGGCTTACGGAACGCAGACGATCAAGCAAGTCGACAAAATCACAGGGCCGGGGAACGCTTTTGTAGCTGCGGCCAAACGGCGGGTTTTCGGGCGTGTCGGGATTGATATGATTGCAGGGCCATCCGAAATTCTGGTGATTGCCGATAAAGACAATAACCCCGATTGGGTTGCTGTTGATTTGCTTTCACAGGCCGAACACGATGAAAGCGCACAGTCGATCCTGATAACCGATGACGAAAATTTTGCGCGTGCGGTGAATGCAGCCGTTGATAAGCGCCTCGAAACGCTGGAGCGCCGCGCTGTAGCCGCCCCAAGTTGGCGGGATTACGGGGCGGTGATTGTTGTAGATAATCTCGATCTTGCGGCGGAACTGTCAGACCGCATCGCCCCTGAACATCTGGAGCTTTGCGTTGCTGATGCCGAAGGACTGTCCAACAAAGTCCGCCACGCCGGCGCGATTTTCGTTGGTGCGTGGACGCCCGAAGCGATTGGCGATTATGTCGGCGGGCCGAACCACGTTCTGCCCACGGCGCGCTCGGCGCGGTTTTCTTCCGGTCTGTCGGTGATGGATTTCCTGAAACGCACTACGCTGTCCAAAATGACACCGCAAGCGCTGGCGGCCATTGGACCTGCCGCTGAACGGCTGGCGATTTCCGAGAGCCTAGAGGCGCACGGCTTGTCTGTTCGGCTGCGTCTGGATCGGTTGAACAATGACTGACCGCATCAGCCATATCGAGATTGACGACAGTGGGCTGCCGGCGCCTACGCCCGAGATCGAACAGGAGCGCAAAGTCGCGGTGTTCGATCTGCTGGAAGAGAACAGTTTTGCGCTGCCCACCCGTGGCGATCTGGTGCCGCCACAAGGCCCGTATCGTCTGACACTGGCGATCCGCGAGCGGCGTCTGGTGATCGAGGTGACAACCGAGGCTGCGGATGCGGCCGGTGAATTCCATTTGTCACTGGGTCCGTTTCGCCAAGTGGTGAAGGATTATTTTCTGATCTGCGAAAGCTACTTTGATGCGGTGAAAACGCTGCCCCCCAGCCA
>NVXA01000009.1 GCA_002746395.1 Paracoccaceae bacterium | reverse complement strand
TGTAAACGAATGGATTGTTACCAATGCAGGTGGCAGAGTGCGGGCGGTGTGGCTGTCAATCTGAGCCGACAGGGTGTGCTGGAACGGCAGATAGTACTGATCAACTCGTGCCTGACGCTGGGATGGTGACAGATTGATATTACCGGGAACATCAAAAATCTCACTTTTTGCCGGCATGGCACTTTCGCTCTCGGGCGGGCGATTGCAATCATAGACCAAACGCGAGATACGCTGGGCAACCAACGGGGCATCGAGTTGGGTGGAGATTTCTTCGGCGACACCAAGCGCTCCGGGATCCCAGGCAACATGGCTGTGCAGCACATCGTTCTCAAGTCCGAGGTTTTTAAATTCTGCGGGAATAAAGCGCGAAGCGTGTTCGCACACAAGCACGAAATCGCCCTGACCAGACGAATTGATAGCGGCCACCACGCCTTCCTGTGACGGGTTGTTTGCCTGTGCCAAAGCAGTCATTGTTTAGGGGCGCTCCCGTTTTCCTTTTTTGTGAATACATAATTTCAGATCAAACCAGACTGTCAAGTAAATTTCTTGAGAATTCCCCCTGTATCAATATATTATGTGCCGGAAGGCAAATACAGGCATAGGCCTGTACCACGGGCCTGAATAGAATGCGGGAAAAAAACAATGGAAACAGGGCAAAACCACACGGTAGCCGAGCGCATTCGCAACAGATTTGAAAACCTGACGCGGGCTGAACGCCAGCTTGCCAATGCCATGCTGGAAAACTATCCAGTTTCAGGTCTGGGAAGCATCACCACCATTGCTGAAGCTTCCGGCGTTTCTACGCCAACAGTCGTGCGCATGGCCAAAAAACTCGGGTATCGCGGGTTTCCGCAACTTCAATCTGCCTTGCGCGTTGAACTTGAAGCGACAATCTCCAATCCGATTGCCAAACATGACCGCTGGGCACAAAATGCCCCAGATGCCCATATTCTCAACCGGTTTGCTGATGCGGTAACGGATAATATGCGCCAGACTTTGCGCCAGCTTGACCCGGAAGATTTTAATGCGGTGGCGAAACTGTTGTGTGATCAAAGCCGCACGGTGCATGTGGTTGGTGGACGCATTACGCGCTCGATTGCGGATTATTTTTTCACCCACATGCAGGTGATTCGCAACCATATGACTTTATTGGCAGAAAATTCTAATACCTGGCCGCATTATGTCTTGAATATGCAGCCCGGTGATATTCTTGTCGCCTTCGATATTCGCCGGTATGAGCACGACATTTTACGCCTGGCGGAAATGGCAAAAGAAAAAGACGTAACTCTGGTGTTGTTCACCGACCAGTGGGGATCACCGGCGGCCAAACATGCAACCTACAGCTTTCACAGCCGCATAGAGGTGCCTTCAGCCTGGGATTCATCCGTGGTCACCCTGTTTATCGTTGAAGCGCTGATCGCCGCTATTCAGACTGAAACCTGGGACGAAACCAAAGACAGAATGAAAACCCTCGAAGGACTGTTTGACCGAACCAAGCAGTTTCGCAAATTTACCTAGAGCCAAAGGGCCGAAGCCCTCTGGCCGGATTGTTTACAGATTTCCTTTGCTCAATTCTGCTGCCAGATGTTCAGCCTGGCGAATGGCAAGCGAGACGATTGTCAGTGTCGGGTTTTCGCTACCGCCGGTTGTAAACTGACTGCCATCCGAGATATACAGATTATCAATATCATGGGTTTTACCCCATTTATTGACCACGCCATCGCGCGGGTTTTCCGACATCCTGTTGGTTCCCAGATTATGAGTTGAGGGATATGGCGGGGTTGGGAAGGTACGGGTTGCACCAACGGCATCATAGACCGCCTGCCCCTGTTTATAGGCGTGSKCRCGCATGGCAATGTCATTGGSATGATCGGTGAAATTGACATTGACCACCGGCAGCCCCCACTKRTCCTTGACATCCGTGTTCAAGGTAATGCGGTTTGTCTCCTGCGGCATGTCTTCACCCACCAGCCACATGCCAGCCATGTTCTCATAACCATCAAGGGCAGAGGCAAATTCACGGCCCCAGGCACCGGGGTCGAGGAAAGCTGCCATGAATGGCAGGCCGAGTGACAGGGTTTCCATTTCATAGCCGCCAACAAAACCGCGGGCAGGGTCATGGCGCGATTCATCGGCAATGATGCCGGCCATGGTGGTTCCGCGCCACATCTTCACCGGCTTGTCAAAGACCGCATAGACCGAACCGGTCATGTGACGCATGTAGTTTTTGCCGACCATGCCGGAGCTGTTGGCCAGACCATCRGGGAACATGGTGGAACTTGAATTCAGCAACATGCGCGGGCTTTCRAAGGARTTWCCRGCRACGCAGAYWACTCTGGCTTTTTGCCGYTGRGTTTTMCCGTCTTTGTCAAAATATACSACACCAGTTACCTTGCCGCTCTTGTCATGCTCAATTTCGGCCACATGGCARTTTTCACGCACCTCGAGATTTCCAGTGGCCTCTCCACGGGGGATATCTGTATAGGCAGATGACCATTTCGCCCCCCATTTACAGCCCTGAAAACAAAAACCGGATTGCTGACAGCTTGTACGGCCATCGTAGTCCTGACTGTTAACAGCCATCCGGCCGGTATGAACTTGTGAATACCCCAGCTTTTTGGCTCCGGCTTCAAACACTTTATAATTATTGGAAGGTGGCAGGCCGGGGATGCCATTGGTGCGSGTTACSCCAAGYTTYTTTTCCGCCAGATCATAGTATGGCTCCATTTCGGCCAGCGTAATCGGCCAGTCCAGCAGATTGGCRCCAGYAACATCTCCATAAGTCGTTTTGGCCTTGAATTCATGTTCCTGAAGCCGTAATGACGCCCCGGCCCAGTGAACCGTYGTRCCGCCWACCGCTTTAACGATCCATGCCGGCAGGCCWGAAAAATCCTTGGCCACYCGCCAGTCTCCRCTGGTGGAACGGGCATCCGTCCAGGCCAGTTGGCCAAAGCTTGCCCACTCGTCTTGAGTATAATCTTCGGGCAAATAGCGACCGCCCGCTTCCAGGGCGACAACGCTCACCCCTTTTTGGGCCAGTTCATTGGCAAGAACACCGCCACCTGCACCAGTGCCAATGATAACAACCACACTATTGTCGCCTAAATCAAATGGAGCTCCCATTTTTATTCTCCTTCTTAAAGCCAGTTGATATCGTTAAAGCCGCTATTTATATAACCGCCCTTGGAATAGGATTCCCCTTCGTAACCAAAGATCGACCATACAGCCTCCTGGTTATAGAGCCCGGTGACCAGACCACCTCTGATGCTCTGGAAAAAGGCCGTGTCCTCCATCTGGCGCAGAACAGCAACACGTTGTTCTTCCCAACCCAGTTTCAGATAATCACCACCTGCACGTTTATCGAGATCCGCGATACCGGCTTCAATCGTTTTGACTTTATCCTCGGCATCGTACCCTTTGACTGCCAGAACATAGTATTCATCGCTGATTTTATCGTGGGGATAGATATCGCGTGCCAGTTGGATCAGTTTTGCCAGGGTGGGTGCTTTAAGGAACTTTGCCTCAACAGCCCAGGCTGCATTCGGGCTGGCGACAAATCCCGCGCCAATCGCAAAGCTCGCGCCCAGCGCCAATGAATGCGTCAGCAATTCCCGACGGTTCATTGATATGTATGATTTTTTCTTCTTCATAATTCCTCCCTCTTTCAGAGTTATTGATAACGGCCAAATTTCTGCAACACTTCGATTTCATATCCGTCAGGATCGGCAACAAAGAAAAACCGGGCAAGTAATTTGCCTTCACGCTTGAATTCGACAAGTTTGCGCGGATTGAGGCCGGCAGCTTCAAATCGGGCATGTTCAGCATCAAGATCATCAACACAGACAGCCAGGTGGCCATAGCCATCGCCGAGATCATACGGTGCGGTCTGGTTCTTATTGATGGTTAATTCGAGCTCGAAATCAGCTTCGTCGTTGCAAAGATAGACGAGTGTAAATGTCTCAAAATCGATACGCTCGGCGATATCAAGGCCGAAGGCTTGCTTGTAGAACGCCAAAGAACGCGCTTCCTCGAAGACGCGGAGCATCATGTGGATAGCTTTTGCCATGGACCCTCTTTTGTTCATATCTTCACGTGTGAAAGGATATTCTAAGAGCCTATTTCGGCGGCGTGGTAGTAGTCAGTTACTACAGATGAATTCTCTCGGAACCAAACGCTGTTACGGGCTTGGCTGAGGGGGCACCGCTCTGGTCCATATGAATGAGGCAGGCACAGCGCAACAAGGATGTGAAATTTGGCACTTCACCGCGCAATTCAAGAACTTCAGAATGGAGTGTGGAAATAAAAACCGGTGAAGAGACGCCTTCTTTTTCCGCCAGTTCGTCGATTATTTCCCAAAAGCTGTTTTCCAGCCTGATGCTTGTGCTTTGTCCATTAAGACGCAAACGCCGGGTGTGGCTTTCGTATCTATCCGGATCCTGACCTGCAAAAATCTGACACATTATTTAACCCTTCCGACTAAACTGTTCAGTCGTGAAAAAATCTCCTCTTTCAGGTTAGCTCAAAAGTTAGCATTGGTCCAATGAACGAAAGTTTCGGTAGTGCATCAGTTTGAATTTGACAAGTGATTTCCCCATATTATTCCAATATGCTTGCCGTAAAGCATAAGGAATAACAATGCCCACCGGACCTAAAGGACAAAACCGCTGGTATGTTGAAAAAACATAATTATGCACATATTATGGTGTTGCTTTTGTAAAAACGGTAGAGTAGGATTGTAGCAACTTAGGAGATGCTAATGCCTATTCCTCTCGAAGATCATGTACGCCAAATTCTGCTGGAAAACAAGCGCGGCGCAAAATTCCATTATGCTATTAGCGAAGGATGGAAGGCCTTCAACGAAGGATATCCGCAACGCCATATTTGGCGCAGAAAATCGAGTAGCCGACACATAGTTTGGGAGGAAATTGTCAAACGATTGATCAATATAGCTGCCGACGACAATGAAATTCAGGTGATAGAACACAGAGATACCATTTCATTGGTTGTTGAACATGAAGTTTTGTTCCGAGTAAAACATGCCGATACCTCTCTTTTAACTGCTAACTACCCCACAGGAGTAGCCAAAGAATTTGATGATCATAGCGTCGATTTGTATGGTTTCAAGGGACTTCAAAGGGTGAGACTTTGCTATGTTCCTGATCAATTCCAGACCAATTTGTTGTGGTCTGGTGTTGCCGCTACCAACAACGGAAACTTTCTTTGGAAGATCGAACTTGATGGCTTTGGAGCTATTGCTGCTCCCGAACGCCTGCCGTTGCCAGAGACTACCGCGAATACCAGCAAGCTGGCTAAGTTGAAACCTGGCAGTCAAAATGCTCGGAAAAAAGACGACGAAGCGGGCTAATTATGATAGTAAAATTTAACAATGAGCTACTGCTTTTGGCTAGGCAGTATCGAGGAAGGAGTCAAGCCGAGGTTGCTGATATCAGCGGCCTTGACCAAGGACACTATTCGCGAATCGAGCGCGGCCTGCTCAATGCTCCGCCACAAGATGATACGATTGCGCGTATAGCTGATGCACTCGATTTTCCAGTTTCATACTTTCAGCAGAATGATGAGCTTTCGGGCTTACCTTTGAGCATACACGAAGCCTCTTGGAGAAAACGCGCGTCAGTAAAGTCTGGAGATTTGAAACGCCTTCATGCGGAGTTGAATTTGCGTATTATGCACATCAGGCGATACCTACTGTCTGTTGATGTTGAATCTGAATTACCTTTGCCGCGTTTGGATGCTGATGATTTGGGGGGAGCCGATAAGGTGGCTAACCACATACGCCGAACTTGGGGGGTTCCAGACGGGCCGGTTAAGAGTTTAACGACCCTGTGTGAACGCGCAGGCATCATTGTAGTGCATTGTAACTTCCCCGAAAAAATTGATGGAGTCACCATGCGTTTGCGTGATGTGCCTCCTATTATTTTTCTTAACCAAAATGCTCCGGCTGATCGAATGCGGCATTCTTTAGGCCATGAGCTTGGGCACTTGATAATGCACTCCATCCCAACCGATTCAATGGAAGAAGAAGCAGATATGTTCGCCGGTGAATTACTGGCCCCAATAAAAGAACTCCGGTCAGATCTCATTGGTGGAAGGGTTACGCTTGAGAGGCTTGTTCAACTCAAAAAATATTGGCGAGTTTCTGTTGCTTCCCTTCTGTATCGTGCAGGACGTGCCGGATTAGTTACTAAAAACCAGTCGAGCTACCTTTGGAGACAGATCAGTTCACGTGGGTGGAGAAAAAGGGAGCCGGACGAAACTCAATTTCCACACGAGTTATCACAACTGTACTCCGAGATTATTTCTTTGCATGAAAATGGTCTCGGCTATAGCGCGGATGAGTTGGGAAGAATGCTGCACTTGACAGTAAACGAAGTCCGCCATTTGTACGGCGTTGCGATTCCAAGTGGAGGCGGGCGGAGTCACCTATCAATTGTTAAATGAAGGCAATCGCAAAGCTTACAGGCGTCTCATTTAATACAGTTTCAAAGCTGCTGATAGACGCTGGCAAGGTTTGCGCTCAATACCATGATGAGAACGTTCGTAATGTGAAGGTTGCTCGTATCCAGTGTGATGAAATTTGGTCATTCACATAATGCCAAGCAAAAAAATGTAGCAACAGCCAAACGCAAAGACCTGGCCTATGGTGACACATGGACTTGGACCGCGATTGATGCGGATAGCATGCTGTTGGTGTCTTATCTGGTTGGTGGTCGTGATGCAGATTACGCAAACATCTTCATGAGCGATGTAGCCTCACGGTTGGCTAACGGGTGCAAATGACCACAGATGGACACAGGGCTTATTTGGAGGCGACCGCAAGATAAATTGTTGCACACAATGGCCACTCCCGGTATCACTGCATTCATGAAATTATTAAAACTCAATGCTCTCGACAGTGATGATTTAGGTGTCGTTTCGGCGCATCTTCAGGATGCTGTCATCAAAATTGGCGATATGCGCTACCTCGCAAAGGATCGGCAATTTGTCATGGTGCTGAACCGGTTCGACTGGGGCGATGCCTTGACGCCGGAGCGGCGCAAAAAGACCTATACACGGGTGCGAACCGGGCTTCAGTTTGGCCATGTGCTCAGTGTTAAAAAATCAAAAGTGATGCAGACCAATCCTGATGCTGTGATTGACCTGCTGGCGATAGAATTTACACCAACACAGGCACCTTCCGGMGTTATAACGCTGATTTTTGCCGGTGATGGTGCCATCAGGCTTGAGGTTGAGTGCATCGAAGCACGTTTGAGTGATTTGGGCCTTGCGTGGCAAACCGGTAATTTTCCGGATCACGAGGAACAATAGTGCTCCCAAAATCCTGAAGAGGAAAGAATGCCGCAATGGTGCTGAAGCTCGATACATCACAGAYCGGATTYAGGGACRGGTTCGSCCRTCTTYTKACRATGAARCGCGARGTYTCSSTYGATGTGAATGCAACTGTTGCTGAAATTCTGRCGCAGGTTAAAACGCGCGGSGATGCAGCYYTGRTTGAATAYACCKCAAAGTTTGACGGGTTTGACGTTRAAGCCCCGTCTCTTGCTGTTTCCGGTGACGAGATTGAGCAGGCCTTCAGGRACTGCGATAAAAAGGTGATTGCGGCACTGGAATTTGCTCTTGATCGCATTAAAACCTATCACGAGCGCCAAAAACCSGCAGATGACCGGTTTWTKCAAGGYGAWGGCATTGARCTTGGCCACARATGGACAGCAGTTGAAGCTGCCGGTCTTTATGTACCCGGCGGACTGGCAAGTTATCCAAGTTCGGTTTTAATGAACGCCGTGCCCGCAAAAGTTGCCGGGGTCAGGCGTCTGGTGATGGTGATGCCAACACCGGGAGGCAAACTTAATYCCGCGGTTCTTGTSGCTGCAAACATGGCCGGGGTCAGCGAKATCTAYCRCATCGGCGGGGCTCAGGCSATCGSAGCRCTWGCCTATGGCACCGACACCATAAAACCGGTTGTAAAAATTGTCGGTCCGGGAAATGCCTATGTGGCAGCCGCCAAACGGCAGGTTTTYGGYRTTGTCGGCATTGACATGATTGCCGGTCCATCCGAAKTGCTGGTGGTGGCAGACCGGCACAATGATCCCGCCTGGATTGCTGCCGACCTGCTGGCCCAGGCCGAACATGATAGCGCTGCGCAATCAATTCTGATTTGTGATGATGCTGATTTTGCCGATTTAGTTGAACGCGAAGTGGAACGCCAGCTKGTSAGYCTKCCCAAACGYGATATWGCGGCAAAAAGCTGGGCTGAYTATGGCACCGTGATCCTTGTTGGCAATCTYGATSWWGCSGYGRMRCTGKYMGAYCRMMTSGCMCCKGAACATCTGGAGYTKKSCKKYGMKGATGCCGAASRRCTGKCMRMYRAMGTYMSCMAYGCCGGSGCRATTTTCRTTGGYSSKYRKACGCCMGAAGCSATTGGCGATTATGTCGSCGGRCCSAACCATGTKCTGCCRACRGCRMGMWSKGCSCGGTTTTCYTCCGGCCTMWMSGTGCTTGATTTCATGAAACGTACCACGATTGCACGAATGACGCCCGAAGCGCTGAAAGCCATCGGCCCAGCGGCGGAAACTTTGGCAAAATCCGAAAGCCTAGAGGCACACGGGCTGTCCGTTCGCTTGCGTCTAGATCAACTGAACGAGGGCGGCAAGAATGGCTGACACGGATCGCATATTCGAGGTTAATCTGAACGATTCCGGCTTACCCGCGCCCACACCTGAAATTGAACAGGAACGCCGTGTCGCGATTTTTGATCTGTTGGAGGAGAACCTCTTTCAACCGATTGGCCGCGACGATCAGATGGTTCCTGCTGGCCCCTATCGTCTTGACCTATCCATTGCAGATCGCCGGTTGGTTTTTGATTTGCACACGGAAGCAGGCGAAAAGGCAGGGGAGTTTCATCTTTCATTAACCCCGTTTCGCCAAGTCATTAAAGATTACTTCCAGATTTGCGAAAGCTATTTTGATGCTGTGAAGTGTCTTCCCCCCTCCCAGATCGAGGCGATAGATATGGGGCGGCGTGGTATTCACAACGAGGGCGGCAATATTGTCGAGGAGCGTCTCGATGGGAAGGTCATCACCGACAAAGCCACCGCGCGCCGTCTGTTTACGCTGATTTGCGTCCTGCATTTCAAGGGCTAAGGGCGCATGGCGGACAACCCAACATCTGTGTTGTTCGCATGTGATCATAACGCCGTGCGCTCGCCTATGGCCGAAGGTATTATGAAGAAATTCTACGGCACACGAATTTTCGTGCAATCCGCTGGCGTAAAACATGATCTGGAAGTTGACGGGTTTTCTGTGGCCGTTGCCGCTGAAATTGACGTGACCCTAGACAAACACCGTGTGCGATCTTTCGACGATATGGAAGAATGGGGCGATGACATCGACGGCTACGACCTCGTTATCGCCCTTTCACCAGCCTCGCAACGCCGTGCGCTGGAATATACGCGCGTTCATGCGTTGGAGGTCGAATATTGGCCAATCTTCGACCCCACAGGTTTAGGGCGCTCGCGCGAAGACAAACTGCGCGTTTATCGCCAGATGCGGGATCAGGTTTTACAGCGAATAATTGACCGCTTCGGGCCACCCGATGAAATCGAGGGCTAAAACACCGATTATACTTGAATTTTCAAGGATTACCCCTCATCTATGCCCCGCAGACAATAGTTTGCACTAAACAACCAGATCGGAGATCACATGGCCAAGGAAGAACTTCTAGAATTCCCGGGTGTCGTGACCGAGCTTTTACCAAACGCGACGTTTCGGGTAGAGCTAGAGAACGGCCACGTAATTATAGCGCATACTGCGGGCAAGATGCGGAAAAACCGTATTCGCGTGCTGGCAGGTGACAAAGTACAGGTCGAAATGACCCCGTATGATTTGTCCAAAGGGCGCATCAACTATCGCTTCAAGTAAATTGCGACTGATCCTTGGATCAGGCAGCCCGCGCAGGCGCGAGCTGTTGGCGCAGATTGGTGTCGTGCCGGACGAAATTCGGCCCGCCGATATTGACGAGACCCCACATAAAGCCGAATTGCCACGCCCTTACGCGGCGCGGCTTGCCGTGGAAAAAGCGCAGGCGATTGAATCTGATGATTTGATTTTATCTGCCGATACAGTCGTGGCTGTCGGGCGGCGCATTCTGGGTAAACCTGAAAATGCTGCGCAAGCTGCGCAATTCCTGATGCTTTTGTCAGGGCGGCGGCACCGCGTGATTACGGGTGTGGCGCTGCGGCTTGGCGGCAAGATTTGGTCGCGACAGGTCGAAACGGTCGTGAAATTCAAACGCCTGTCGGATATGGAAATATCGGCCTATCTGCGTTCCAATGAGTGGCAAGGCAAAGCGGGTGGCTATGCCATCCAAGGCATCGGTGGCGCGTTTATCCCAGCCATTAACGGTTCGTACACCAATGTCGTGGGCCTGCCGTTAACCGAAGTTACCAATATGTTAATCGGGGCAGGGTACCCAGTATCTTTTGAAGGAGTGCCCGCATGAAGGGGTCATTAGCAATATTCGACAAGGGCATGGCCGCCTTATTAGTTGACGGAAAGTTAACGGATTTGCTGGTGGACCCACCAGAAGAAGACCCGATTCCACGCCCCGAAGCGATTTACCGTGGCATTTTGGAGCGCCCCCTTAAAGGCATGCACGGCGCGATTTTGCGTCTACCGGACGGGCAGCGCGCGTTTTTGAAAGATGCCAAGGGCATGTCGCCGGGAACCCCGATTGTGGTGCAGGTGGCGACGTTTGCAGACGAAGGCAAAGCCTCGCCGGTTGCACGTAAGCTATTGTTCAAAAGCAGATATGCGATTGTAACGCCGTCTAACCCTGGCCTGAACATTGCTCGAAATATCCACGATGAGGATGAACGCAATCGCTTGCTGGAAATCGCTCACGGCGCTATCGATGGCGGTAACGAAGGGTTAATACTTCGCTCTGCCTGCAATGGGGCTGATGGGGAAACGATTGCCGATGACATCCTGAACATGCTGGATATGTGCCGCACGGTGCTCGCGGGAACGGATGGGGTGGAACCAGAACTTCTGCTCGACGCGCCTTCTGCGACGGTGCGGGCATGGCGTGACTGGGATGAACCAGATCAGGTAGATAATTCCGAAGGCGCGTTTGAGCATCACGGTATCCTCGATTATATCGACGCAGCGCTGGCCGCGCGGGTTAAGCTAGGGGAAACGGCTTGGTTAAGCATCGAACCAACGCGGGCATTGATTGCGATTGATGTTAACACCGGCGGCGATTTTTCCCCCGCCGCTGGTTTGAAAACAAACTTGGCCGCGGCCAAAGAGATTTCGCGCCAGTTGTTAATCCGCGGATTAGGCGGGCAAATTACCGTCGATTTTGCACCAGTTAACAAAAAAGAACGCGCAAAGATCGAATCTGCACTACGGGCGGCTTTCCGGCGCGACGGGGTCGATACGATTATTGCGGGCTGGACGCCGCTGGGTAATCTGGAGTTGCAACGCAAACGCGAACGTTTTGCGCTTAAAGAGGCGATGAAATGAGTTGCCCGATTTGTCAGAAAGCTGTCGATCAGAAGTTCAAACCCTTCTGCTCAAAACGCTGTGCAGACGTTGATTTAGGCAAATGGTTAAACGAATCTTACGCCATTCCAGCCCCGCTTGAGGACCTGTCCGAAGAGGATGAAATTGCCCTGATGGCGGCTGTACAAACCAAGCACTGAAATTCCACGAAATTCCCGAAATTGCTATGGACAGTCGCGAATATCTAACCTAAAACGCCCCCACCCAAGGTTATAAACCTTACCCGTGCCCGGGTAGCTCAGGGGTAGAGCAGCGGATTGAAAATTCGCGTGTCGGTGGTTCAAATCCGCCCCCGGGCACCATTTACCCTATATTCATTATTCGGTTTACGAGCCAGTTTTGCTGCTGGCAAGGATATCCCACCAGCACGCAGGGCGCATTACCCCTTGCTTAACAGAGCCACAAGTTCAACATGCGCGGACCAGCGGAACTGATCAACGACCTGTACCCAGTCAATTGTGTATCCAGCGTTAACCAAAATTTTGGCATCCCGTGCGAAGGTTACAGGATTGCAGGAAACAAAGACGATGCGGGGGATATCGGCCTCGGCCAATGCCTCGCACTGTGCCTTTGCACCGGCGCGTGGCGGGTCTAGAACCACGGCCTCGACCTTTTTTAAGTCTTCTTTAAGCATTGGGTTGCGAAACAGGTCACGCTTGTGGGTTTCCAGCGTTTTCAAGCCATCCCCGTTGCGCCATGCGGCATCGAGGGCGTCTAGCAATGGTGCGTCACCCTCCACCGCCAAAACTTGCGCGTGCTTGGCCAGCGGCAGCGAAAATGTTCCGCATCCGGCGAATAGATCGACGATGCGTTTTGCACCTCCCACGGCCTCAAGCACAGTTTGTGTCAGGGCTACTTGTCCGGCAAGTGTGGCTTGCAAAAACGCGCCAACGGGGGGTGATACGGGGGTGCCGTCGAATGTCTGAACAGGGGCGGCGCGCATCGCGACCACCTCGCCGTTCCAGCTTAGGCGCGACAGTTTGAATTGTTCAACCAATGCGCCAAGGTCAACCATCATGGGGCCGTCGGCCTCTTTGGCGTCTTGAACGCTAACATCGGCGCCAGCTGCGGATTGGGTTACGGCAATGCTGATACCGGCTTTGCGCGAGGCTCCTATTTTGGTCAACGCCTCCAATGCGGGCATGGTGACCATGAGGTCTGGGTGTAACAGTTTGCACGACGGAATCGCCACTACGGTGTTCGAGGCGCGACCGTGGAACCCGATCAACACACCTTTTTTGGTGCGTTGCGCGGCAAACGTCGCCCGCCTGCGTGATTGCGCGGGGGAGGTGATAATCGGGCGGAAATCAGCGCTCAGATCATGCGCGGCCAAGGCATTACGCACAACATCGGTTTTCCAATCTGCCAGAAACGCATCCGACGCGTGCTGCATTGAACACCCCCCACAGGTTTTGAAATGCGCGCAGGGCGCTTTGACGCGATCACTTGAAGGTTCGAGGATCCGCGGTTTGGGAATGCGGTTGCCGTTGATTTCGCCTTCAACCAGTTCATCGGGTAAAGCAAACGGAATGTAGAGAGGGGCGTCAAGGCCAGCGGCTATCCCATCGCCTTGAATGCTTAGCTGTTTAATCTTGTAAGACATTTTTAACCCTTGTTAAGAAAACGCTAATTGATGTTCGGGGCTTGGGGCTTGATTGCGCGATATTGTTCATGCACGCCATCATCGGTTAACGTCCGGTTAATGGCGAGAAGGGTGTCGAGGTCTTGATCCTCGCATAATTCCTGCATGAAATCCACCTCGTGGATCGCGGCGACCATGGCTACATCGGCTGATGGGGCATCATAAACCTTTAACATGTGGTCCGCCAGATTTTGGCGCAACTCTTCCAGTTCGACCTCGTGAATTTGGGCAACGATAACCAGTTTGGCTCGCCCAAAGCTTTCTCCACCCAACCAACCGCTTGAGAACGCAAATTCTTCAGCGTCCGTGGTGTTGGAACCCGTCCAGTTGGCAAATGCAAACCCGCCGCTGACCGCCCATTCCCCGTTTTCGGCAGGGRTKGGGAACTTGTCCGGRTCGGYGGCRTCGAAATGWATGGTTCTGGCCAGTTTAAGCATTGGACACCTACGGTCAGATAATCTCGTCAACGATCAGTTTRCGGGCAATGGCGCGGAAGGCTGTGGCCGGTTTGCCGTCAGGGTCACTWATCACGATCGGYGCGCCWGTGTCWGMGGCKGTGCGRAYRGTGATRTCCAACGGAATYTCSCCAAGGAAGGTRARGCCTTTCTTTTCGGCTTCKGATTTWGCGCCRCCATGCCCGAAGATRTGYTCTTCGTGRCCRCAYTCMGARCAGATRTGTGTCGACATGTTTTCGATCATRCCCARCACMGRTGTTGAYGTTTTATTAAACATATCCATAGCTTTACGGGCGTCAAGTAATGCAATATCTTGCGGTGTGGAAACCACAATCGCGCCGGCAATCTCGGTTTTCTGGGCCAGTGTCAATTGCACATCGCCGGTGCCCGGTGGCAGGTCGATCAACAGCAAGTCCAGCTCGCCCCATTGTACTTGATTAAGCATTTGTTGCAACGCACCCATCAACATTGGGCCACGCCAAACGACGGCCTCTTCTTCTTTCATCATCAGGCCCATCGACATCATGGTTACACCGTGATTTGTCAGCGGAATGATCAATTTGCCGTCCGGCGATTTCGGGCGGTCCGAAATCCCCATCATGCGAGGTTGCGAGGGACCATAGATGTCTGCGTCAAGCAGCCCGACTTTCAGCCCTTCAGCGGCCAACGCCACGGCGAGGTTGGCTGAAACCGTGGATTTCCCGACGCCACCCTTGCCAGACGCAATCGCTACGATTTTCTTAACGCCGGGTATGCCTTGCGGGCCAGCAGGAGCTGCGCGTTTGGCACCGCCACCCAAATTTGGTGGAGCCGTTGGGGCGGAATGCGCCGTTAACAATGCGGAAACCTTTTCAACACCCGCCAGCGCTTCGAGCTTTTCTACGGCTGTTGCACGGATGGCTTCCATGGCAACACCTTGAGCGGATTCGACCTCCATAACGAAACGGATGTCGCCGCCTTCAACAGTCAGGGCGCGCACGATATCGGCGCTAACAATGTCTTTCTTGGAGAACGGGTCTTCGATAGTGCGAAGAACTTCTAATATTTGCTCGCGGGTAATGGCCATTTTGGGGTTCCATATAGGTATATAGGTTAAGTTGTCCTTAACATGCGCATTCGCACCGCTTAGGCAAGTGGTTGCGCGAAAAAAGGCTACCGATAATTGCGACATATATAAGCGCATATGATGTTTCTAGGTAGTGAACACTCACTTGTCCGCCTCTAACGGGCGTTTATAYTGGAAACYTCGGMKRGTTTTGTAAATTYCCTTACTAATTGRACAAAATAGWACARAAYRAAACAAAAGTGTTTGCGTTTTRCRGGYTAATCGGCCCTAATTCCYCYAATAAAAYCAACAAGGAGGATAMAATGATAAAAACTAAATATTTGATAAGCGTTGCTGCTGTGGCGCTGGTTTCCAGTTTTGGGGCTGCRCAAGCGCAAGAAGAYTGYCCGCGYGGCACGTTGGATGAYCGCTATTGTGACCGTAACGGCGACCTTTTGGCAGATGCGCCGACAGACGCAGCTGATTTCGTAGACCCARACACGCTGATTTTCGCGTATACGCCTGTTGAAGATCCAGCCGTATATAAAGAAGTCTGGTCCGATTTCCTTGACTACATGGAAGAAGTAACCGGCAAGAAGGTCGTGTTCTTCCCCGTTCAGTCAAACGCGGCACAGATCGAGGCTATGCGCTCCGGTCGCCTGCACATCGCTGGCTTCAACACGGGTTCCAACCCGTTGGCTGTTAATTGTGCGGGCTTTAACCCGTTCACAATCATGGCCTCGCTTGACGGTAACTTCGGCTACGAGATGGAAATCYTGACCTACCCTGGTTCGGGYATCGAAAAAGTTGAAGACATCAARGGCGGYGTTCTTGCGTTCACATCACCAACGTCRAATTCYGGYTTCAAGGCGCCWTCCGCGATCTTGAARGGTGAYTTCGATATGTTGCCTGATCGTGATTTCGAACCTGCRTTCTCGGGTAAGCATGACAACTCCATTCTGGGYGTTGCCAATAAAGATTACCCRGCRGCRTCAATCGCCAACTCGGTTCTTAGTCGTATGATTAGCCGTGGTGTKATTGAGGCGGATGATGTGATTTCAATCTATAAATCGCAAACATTCCCGACKACCGGYTTTGGTATTGCGCACAACCTYGAYCCTGAATTGGCTGCGAACATCCGCAAGTCGTTCTTCACATTCGATTGGGAAGGCACGTCCTTGCAGGAAGAATTCGAGAAATCGAATGAAGGCCAGTTCCTGCCTATGACTTACCAAGAGTTTTGGGACGTTATCCGCAAGATTGATACGGCAAACGGCGTATCCTACGCTTGCGAATAAGTCGATAAACCAACGGTGCCCGCGTGTGGAAATGCGCGGGCACTTTTTATGGGGTTAGGGTCAAAATAGATGTTGAAGTTAGAAAAACTTACTAAAACTTATAAAACCGGAGACAAAGCGCTTAGCGATGTCGATCTAGAGGTGGCCAAAGGGCAAGTGATTGCGCTCATCGGGCCGTCCGGTGCTGGGAAAAGCACACTGATCCGTTGTATTAATCGCCTTGTTGATCCGACCAGCGGAACCGCCACTTTGGACGGGGTGAATTTGACCTCGCTTGGATCAAGCGCGCTGCGCCGTGAGCGCCGCCGCATGGGTATGATATTTCAGGAATACGCATTGGTTGAACGCCTAACAGTGATGGAAAACGTTCTTTCTGGCCGCCTTGGTTATGTGGGGTTCTGGCGCAGTTTTCTGCGTAAATTCCCGCAATCCGACGTGGATGAGGCGTACCGATTGCTAGACCGCGTTGGCCTGTTGCATATGGCCGACAAACGCGCGGACGAGCTGTCTGGCGGGCAGCGCCAGCGTGTCGGTATTTGCCGTGCGTTAATCCAAAATCCGGCGTTGTTGCTGGTCGATGAACCGACAGCGTCACTCGACCCGAAAACTTCTCGTGAAATTATGCGTCTTATCGTCGAGATGTGTAAAGAGCGTGGTTTGGCCGCGATCATCAACATTCACGACGTTAATCTGGCTCAAATGTTCGTGCAGCGCGTTGTGGCGTTGAACTTGGGGGAGATCATCTTTGACGGTGGACCAACCGAATTAACCCCCGACGTTTTGACCCGTATTTACGGCGAGGAAGATTGGGAAGCGACCATCGAAACCATTGATGACGACGCGGAGGGTGAAGCGTGAGCGTGACACTCGAATCCCAAGTCGGAACACCTTGGAGAAAGCCGCCGTTCATCAAAAACGCCACCATCCGGTGGGGGTTCCTGATTTTCGCTGTGGTGTATTTTATCGCCGCCCTTGGCTCCATGGACGTTAACTGGAATCGCGTTTACGAGGGGTTGGAGCGCGGCGGGCGGTTCATCGCTGCTTTCGCCAACCCTGACTTCGGATCAAGGGCAACTGACATCAAAGAAGGCATGATGGAAAGTGTGATTATGACCGTCACATCCACCGTTGTTGGTATCTCGCTCTCTATTCCGATTGCATTGGGGGCCGCGCGCAATATCGCGCCATTGCCGGTTTATCTGGTTTGTCGTTTTATCATTTCGATATCACGTGCGCTAAACGAAATCATCGTGGCCATTTTGTTTGTCGCCATTTTCGGGTTCGGCCCGTTGGCAGGCTTTTTGACGCTAAGTTTCGCCACCATCGGTTTCCTTGCCAAACTGCTGGCAGAAGAGATCGAGGATATGAACAAAGTTCAGGCCGAAGCAGTTAAGGCGACGGGTTCAAGTTGGCTGCAATGGATTAACTTCGGTGTTCAGCCACAAATCATGCCACGCTTGATAGGCTTGTCTATCTATCGTCTGGATATCAACTTTCGCGAATCCGCAGTTCTTGGGCTGGTTGGTGCAGGTGGTATCGGTGCGACGCTGAACACCGCGTTTGACCGTTACGAATTCGACACCGTCGCCGCTATTTTGTTGATCATCATCGTGGTTGTCATGGCGCTTGAGTATATCTCGGGCATTATCAGAGCGAGGGTTCAGTAATGCCTATTAAAGACAAAAACGGTGTCAAAGTCTGGCAAGTCCGTGACCGCAATTCGCAGCTTGTCCGTTGGGCGCTGTGGATGGGTGCGGCGATCATCTTTTATGTAAGTTGGATGAAAATTTCGGACCAAACCACGTGGTTCTTCGTTTATGACGCTCCGCGGATTGCAGCGGATATTGGTGGGCGGGCAATGCCACCACGTTGGAGCTATATCACGCAACTTGGCAAGCCTATCTGGGATACACTGAACATTGCAACGCTGGGTACGATTTTTGCGCTGTGCATGGCCGTTCCAATTGCCTTTTTGGCGGCGCGTAACACCACACCAAGCAGGTTGTTCATCCGCCCGATCGCGCTTTTGATAATCGTCTCGACACGCTCCATCAACTCTTTGATCTGGGCACTGTTGTTGGTGTCAATTATCGGGCCGGGTGTGTTTGCCGGAATGGTTGCAATCTCCATTCGCTCAATCGGGTTTTGTGCCAAGTTGTTGTACGAAGCGATCGAAGAGATCGACGAAAATCAGGTTGAGGCGATCACCGCAACAGGTGCTACGCGTTGGCAAACTATGGTTTTCGGGATCGTCCCACAGATTTTGCCCGCCTTCGCCGGTATCGCTGTGTTCCGCTGGGATATTAACATCCGCGAATCCACGGTTCTGGGTCTTGTGGGCGCGGGCGGCATCGGTTTGCAGTTGCAATCGTCGCTCAACACGCTGGCATGGCCGCAGGTCTCGTTGATTCTGGCTGTAATTCTGGTTGCCGTTGTTATAGGCGAATGGGTGTCCGCCAAAGTGCGCGGTGCGATTATCTAGGGTATATCATGGCGTCTGATGCTGATTGGGCTTTTGCTCAATACGAAAAAGTGCGGGATGCTTTGCCAACGGCGAAGTTTCCTGCGCGTTCCAGCCAAATCTCGAATATCGGCGAGGTGGCCGACCAGTTTGATGTTTTTCTGCTGGATGCTTTTGGCGTTTTGAATGTCGGGGATACGGTGATTGACGGCGCGCCGGAACGGGTGGCGGCTTTGCAAGCGGCAGGTAAACAGGTGTTCGTGCTGACCAACGGGGCTTCCTTGCCGCCGGAGGTTTCCTTGGCAAAGTATCGCAAGTTCGGCTTTGATTTCAAACAATCCGACGTTATAGCCAGCCGCGATGCGTTAAGCGTGGGCTTGGCTGGTCGTCCAGAAAACCTTTGGGGCGTTATGGCGTTGGAGCATTCCAAACTAGAAGATTTTCCCGTGCCGTGTGTACGCCTTTCGCTGGACTCTGACCTTTATGATAAAGTTGAAGGTTTTATTCTGCTCGGCAGTGCGCCGTGGACAGAAGCACATCAGGATATGCTTATATCTAGCCTGAAACGAAACCCGCGCCCCGTGATGGTTGGCAACCCCGATATCGTAGCGCCGCGTGAGACAGGCTTGTCACTGGAGCCGGGCTGGTATGCACACGACCTTAGCCATCGCACTGGCATCAAGCCGGAGTTTTTCGGAAAACCCTTCACCAATGTCTATGATTTGGCTTTGGCCAAGGTAGATCCGTCTATCCCGCGCGACCGGATCGCGATGGTCGGCGATACGTTGCACACGGACGTGTTGGGCGGGGCAGCGGTTGGCGTGAAAACCATATTGATCACGGACTACGGATTGTTCGCGGGCAAAGATGTCGCGGGCTATATCAAAGACAGCGGTATCGTGCCTGATTGGATTTCTACCTACACCTAAAATACGCAGTGTAACATTTCAATTTTTGCCATTGGCAAAGATGCGTATTTTTGAAAGAGTGAACGGGAAATTACCCTTTATACAGGAGGCAGCGCTATGCGTTTTGAGTCGCCAGACACAATAGAACAGGCAGTTGAGCTGTTAAACACATGCGACGGAATTTCGCGCGTGCTAGCAGGCGGTACTGACGTTTTGGTTCAACTGCGCTTGGCGCTGGTTGAGCCAGAGCTGATCGTAGACATCAAAAAAATCACCGGAATGCGCGAAATTACGGCAGAAGATGGCGGGTTCCGCATCGGTGCCGCTGTTTCCGGTGCCGAGATGGGCGAACACGCTGATCTTGTGGCCCTTTGGCCCGGTGTGGTCGAGGCGATGGAACTGGTTGGCTCCACGCAGGTGCAGGGTCGTGCAACGCTGGTCGGGAACCTTTGCAATGCATCGCCTGCCGCTGACAGCGTACCCGCGATGATTGCGGCCAATGCTGTTGCGCGAATTGTTGGGCCTAATGGAACGCGGGATTGTCCTGTTGTTGATATTCCGGTCGGACCAAGCAAAACGTCACTGGTTAAGGGGGAGGTGATCACGTCGATCTACCTGCCAGCGCGCGAGGACAATTCAGGTGATGCGTATCTGCGGTTCATTCCCAGAACGGAAATGGACATCGCGGTTTCCTCTGCCGGGGTTAACCTGACGCTAGATACAGACGGCGTTGTCACGCAAGCACGCGTAACGCTTGGGGCCGTAGCACCGACGGTGTTGGTGGTAGAAGACGCCGCCAAGGCGATCATCGGAACCAAGCTGGACGACGAAGCAATCGCCACATTGCAAGCGGCTTGTTCTGCGGCATGTAATCCGATTGATGACAAACGCGGAACGATCGAGTTTCGCACCAAAACGGCAGGCGTACTGGCAAAGCGCGCAGCGTTAATTGCCTATAGCCGTGCAGGAGGTTCGAAATGAGCAAGATACATGTATCCACGTCAATCAATGGCGACGCTGTCGAATATTTGTGTGAACCAGAGGAAACTCTGCTGGATGCGTTGCGGAACCACGTAGGTCTTACTGGCGTGAAAGAAGGTTGCGGCTCAGGCGATTGCGGCGCGTGTTCCGTAGAACTGGATGGCCGGTTGGTGTGTTCGTGTCTGGTACTGGCAGCCGAGGCTGAAGGCAAAACCGTATCCACAGTTGAAGGCATGGCTGACGGCGAAAAACTGCACGTGTTGCAGCAAAAAATCCTTGATCATGCGGCATTACAATGCGGTATCTGCACACCCGGTATTCTGGTTGCAGCCAAGGCGTTGTTGGAAAAAAATCCGGACCCGTCAGAAACCGAGGTACGGTACTGGCTGGCCGGAAACCTGTGCCGCTGCACAGGGTACGATAAAATTATCCGCGCGGTGATGGACGCCGCTGCCGAAATGCGGGGAGCCTGATTATGGTAACGGAATATGTAGAGGGTTCAGCAGGAACCGAATTCAACAAACGTGACTTCAAARTCRTAGGYACGCGRCCGCCGCGCCCTGACGGGATTGACAAGGTWACGGGYCGTGCATTGTTCGGGGCCGATTTAACAGCGCCSGGYATGTTACACGCMACYATCCTTCGCAGCCCRCAYGCRCAYGCRCGGATCGTSTCRATTGACACATCCGCAGCMCTYGCGATGGCRGGYGTKAAGGCGATTGTTACGTCCGAAGACTTCGTCAAGCAGAAGGGTTCCGGCAATCAGGACACGCTTGATAACTGYATGGCACGYGGCAAGGTTTTCTATGACGGYCACGCCGTTGCGGCTGTGGCGGCGATCAGTGTGAARGTTGCCAATGCKGCGTTGAAACTGATCAAGGTRGAATAYGATGTTYTGCCSCATGARACGGAYGTTGAYGCRGCRATGCTSGACAGCGCRCCTGTGTTGCACGARGGYCGMAAGTTTCGCAAYATYCCYGAAGGAAACAACGCGAACGTYTCCGGRTTYTGGGAATTYGGYCACGGRGAYGTGGAWGAAGGTTTTKCCAARGCAGACGTRATTGTTGARCGYAGTTTCAAAACGGCYGCCACGCACCAAGGSTATATYGAACCCCACGCAACCCTTGCCACAATGGGCCCKGATGGGCGCGGTGAAATCTGGGTTTGTACGCAGGGGCACTACATGGTCCGCGATATGGCAGCGGCGTTTGTCGGGATGGAGACATCACAATTGCGCGTAACGGCCTCCGAAATCGGTGGCGGGTTTGGTGGTAAAACAACCGTTTATCTTGAACCTGTTGCGCTGGCTTTGTCGAAAAAATCGGGCCGCCCCGTGAAAATGGTGATGACCCGCGAAGAAGTATTCCGTGCATCTGGCCCGACAACCTCGTCGAGTACCGATGTTAAAATTGGTATGACCAAGGATGGCCGTATCACGGCTGGTCAGGCAAAACTGCGCTATCAAGGCGGGGCCTATCCCAACATCACAGCGATGCTGGGTGCAATGACCGCGTTTGCATCCTATGATCTGGACGCCGTGCAAACGCAGGCTTGGAATGTTCTGACCAACCGCCCGAAACAGGCCGCCTATCGTGCACCCGGTGCGCCGATGGCGATTTATACGGTGGAATCTGTGGTTGATGAACTGTGTCAGAAGCTCGACCTTGACCCGATAGAGGTGCGCTTGCTGAATGCGGCCAAGAAGGGCACGTTGTCGTCTTATGGCCCGACGTTCGATGAAATCGGGCTGGTGGCGACGCTGGAAGCCGCGAAAGCGCATCCGCATTACGCCGCACCGCTTGGGCCAAATCAGGGCAGGGGTGTTTCGTGTGGTTTCTGGTTCAACTTTGCCGGAAATACGAGCGTTTCCATGAGCATCAATGAAGATGGTACCGTTTCCGTGATCGAGGGTAACCCCGATATTGGTGGCTCGCGCGCATCCATTTCAATGATGGCGGCGGAAGAACTTGGCATTCCATTCGACAAGGTTCGTACAATTATTGGGGATACCAACTCTATCGGTTTTAACGATGTGACTGATGGCAGCCGTGTGACATTCTCGGTTGGTCTTGCCACCATCAAAGCCGCACGCGCGGCGATTAAAAACATGTGTGGCCGTGCCGCGCAGGTTTGGGGAATCGATGCCGATGCGGTTGACTGGGTAGATGGTGCAGCCGTACCGACTGGGCATAATGCTGGCGATTTTTCACCGATGACGTTGGCTGAAATCGCCAGTGATCAGGCTAAGACAGGGGGGCCGATTGCGGGGCATCACGAGGTGAATGCAGATGGCGCCGGTGTTAGTTTCGGCGTGCATTTGGTTGATGTCGAAGTGGACCCCGAAACGGGTTTCACCGAAATCAAACGCTACACGGTGTTTCAGGATGCTGGCAAAGCGATCCACCCTGATTATGTTGAGGGTCAGATGCAAGGCGGTGCCGTTCAAGGTATCGGTTGGGCGCTGAACGAGGAATATATTTATGGCGAAGACGGCAAGCTGCAAAATGCGGGCTTCCTTGATTACCGAATTCCTGTGGCATCCGACCTTCCGATGATTGACGCGGTTATTCTGGAAATTCCTAATCCAGGCCACCCTTACGGTGTGCGTGGCGTTGGGGAAACCGGCATCGTGCCGCCTCTGGCCGCTGTTGCCAACGGGGTTTCCCATGCTGCGGGTGTTCGAATGACCGAACTTCCAATGTCACCGCCACGGATTCTGGCGGCCATTGACGGCGCGAAGTAATGGTTAAGGTCAACCTTTGGGGATCGCTACGATCCGCGACGGGTGGCTTGACCGAAGTTGAGGTCGACGCCAAGAACACTGGCGAAATGCTGAAAGCCTTGGCAGAAAAATACCCCGCTCTCGATCCTATAATCGAGGGCGGGGTTTCTGTTGCTATAGACGGTTTAATTTACAAAGAAGCGTGGTTCACGCCTATCAAACCTGACAGCGAAGTCGTTTTGATGCCGTATATGAAGGGCGGTTAACGCCCCCTGATCCGCGGATCAAGCGCATCGCGCAACCCGTCGCCAATGAAGTTCACACTTAGCACCGTCAACGAAATAGCCAAGCCCGGCCAGACAACGCGCGCGGGCGTTAGGGTCATGTAATTTGCACCATCAAACAACAGGCGGCCCCATGTCGGGAAGTCCGACGGAAAGCCGAGGCCAAGGAACGATAGCGCGCTTTCCGTGATAATCGCATTAGCCACACCGAGTGTTGCGGAAACCATGATCGGTGACAGTACGTTCGGTAGGATATGCCGCCGGATGATACGCCGCGACGGTGTGCCAATGGACTTGGCGGCCAGAACAAAYTCACGTTCCTTTTGGGCCAGCACATCCCCGCGAACGATCCGCGCGGTGTGCATCCAGCTTGTSGCYCCGATGATGAAYACGATCAGAATGAAGATACCGGTTTCCGGCCCGAACATGCCSCGYAAYGTRTCGCGAAACAGCATGATGATAACCAGYARYAACGGCAACAAGGGCAGGGCGAGGAACAAGTCCGTCAASCGCATCAAMGGSCCRTCAAGYTTCTTGAAATATCCAGCMAGCAAACCGACCATCGTGCCRACAAGCAATGAAATGGCCATTGCGATGACSCCCACGGCCATSGAAACGCGCCCRCCGTGCARAACCTGCGCCAGCATATCGCGGCCCAGTTGGTCTGTGCCTAACAARTGCGCCATGCTTGGCCCTTGGTTYTTGTCACGGATGTTCAGGTACTGCGGATCGACCTTGTAGATATACGGSCCAAGGAACACCGCRAACAAGATGAACATAAACACAGCGGTGCCAATCAAAGCGCCTTTATGGGTTTTGTACTGGTCCCAGACATCGCCCCAAAGCGTGCGGCCCTTACCCTCGATTATCGTTGTATCAGTCATAGCGGATCCTTGGATCAAGCAAGCCGTAGAGAATRTCGGCGATAAGGTTGAACAGCACGATCAGCACCGCGAAGATGAATGTCAGGGTTTGCACCARCGGAATATCAGCRCCTTGGATGCCGATRATCARWAGYTGGCCMAGCCCGTTAACCTTGAAAATTTGCTCGGTAATAATCGCGCCACCAAACACTTGCGGCACACCYARMGCGATYACGGTWACMACWGGAATAAGCGAGTTGCGCAGAACRTGCGTTAGAACCACAACCCGTTCTTTCAGGCCCTTGGCSCGCGCRGTRCGCACATARTCCTGTTGCAARTTATCCAGCATMGAGGCGCGCATGAAMCGGCTAAGYTGKGCCGCATTRAARAACGCCAAYACCATCACCGGCATRATCATYTGCTTCACTTGCAGCCARAAATTCCCCCAACTATCGACCTTCAACGTGGTGTCATAGATCGACGGGAACCAACCAAGGTTCACCGAGAATATCACGATCATCAACAACCCRGTAAAGAACGTCGGAACGGAAAAACCCAGCATAGAGATGAACGTACCGATTTGGTCAAACCAGCTGTATTGTTTATATGCGGAAATTACGCCGATGGGGATCGCGATGATGATACCAACAACATAGGACATCCCCACAACCCACAAGGTTTGCGGCATACGCTCAACAACCAAGTCCACAACCGGCGAACGTGTCGACCAGCTGGTTACACGCAGGCGATCACCGTCACCGATGGTGATGTTGAACCACTGCTCGATCATATTCAGCGGCTCGTTAATGAAGAACTGCTGGCACCACAAAAGGTAGCGGAAGAACATCGGTTTATCCAAGCCCAGTGATATACGGATTTTCTCGCGTACCTCGGGCGGGATCGTCAGGGGTAGGTTGCCCGTCGGGTCATTCGGGGCTGTGTCCAGAATGAAGAAAATAACGAAACTGATGAACAGAAGCGTCGGGATCGTGAAGATCAATCTACGGATTGTGTAGTTAAACATGTAACGCCTCGGTTAAGCAGTCTTAAGGGTATGGCTGCGAGGTTTTCCCCGCAGCCAAAGTTTCAAATCTTATTTACGTGACCAGTCAGCCACGTTCCAAAGATCGCTATCCCAAACGTTCAGCTTTACACCTTTAAGTGTGTTTGCAGCTGCCGCAACATTACCACGATGAACCAGTGGAATGATTGAATAGCTCTGCATCAGCATGTCGTTCATCGCAATCGCTAGACGTGCACGTTCGGCGATATCCGCAGTACCGGCCATTTCAGCGACGAGCGCGTCATAGTCAGCATTACAGTAACGAGGCATGTTGCCACCGAGCCATGCATTTTCTGGCGAAGGAATCTCGGAACATTTCCAGTTGCCCATATAGGCTTCCGGGTCAGTGCCGTCGAAGTTGTTCGCATACATTTCCAGATCTGCAAAGAGTTTCTGGAACGTATCAGGGCTGGATTGGTCGCCACCGAAGAATACGGCTGCGTCAATGTTTTTCAGCTCTGTTTCAACACCGATTTGACCCCACCACTGTTTGATCAAGGCTTGGAAGTCCTGGCGAACAGCGTTTGTGGATGTCTGGTACAGGATCGAGAGGCGAACGCCATCTTTGGCGCGAACACCGTCGGAACCCATTGCCCAGCCAGCTGCATCAAGCAGTGCGTTTGCACCGTCGATGTCTTGAACTTCACAGCCTGCATTGTTTGGCGAGTCGTAAATTGCAGGGGAAGGCAGAACGTTACAAGTTACTTTACCAGCTTTACCGTAACCAACTTCAACCAGAAGTGGGCGATCGATTGCCATGGAAAGAGCCTGACGTACAGCAATGTCGCTCATGAACGGATGCGGGTTCGCAACTGTTGAACGAGCATCGCCAAGGGATGCGGATGGGTCTGTGAGGTTGATCATCAGACGCTCAACCAATGGGCCAAAGCCGGATAGAACTGTACCCATGCCTTTGGCTTCCATTTGCGCCAGAATTTCTGGCGCGATCTGAAGATTCCAAGCATAGTCGAACTCGCCTGTTTCCAAAACTGCACGTGCAGCGGATGCAGCGTCGCCACCACCTTTGAACGTTAGAGATTCAAACGCGGGCTTGGCTGGATCTCGATATTCAGTGTTTGCGGTCAAAGAGATCGTATCGTTTGCGCGAAATTCGGAAACCACAAACGGGCCAGTGCCGATTGGGTTGAAGTTCGCTTCGGTACACGTAGGGGCCGCAGCGCCGGAACAATTAGCAAACTGTGCAGCCTGCAGAACCGGTGTTGTGGAGCCAACGAATGGACCATATGGGAAAGGCTTGGCTGAACCGAATGTAATTTTCACAGTCAGGTCATCAAGGGCTTCAACGCCTGTAACATCGCCGAATTTAGCCAACTGCTGACAGCCGCCGTTCGGGTCCATGCAGTAGTTTGCAGTGAACACAACGTCGTTCGCAGTCACAGCGGAACCGTCAGACCATTTTAGACCTTCGGATAATTTCCATGTGATGGAAGTAAGGTCAGCCGATACGCCGCCGTTGGCAACTGTCGGGATCTCGTCAACTAGTGTTGGAACCATATTGCCGTTTTCGTCGTAGTGCGCCAAAGGCTCGATCACCATCGAAGATGCGTCGATGTCTTTAGTGCCACCAGACAGGTACGGATTCATAATAGATGCGGCTTGCCAATAAATAATGTTGGCATGCCCGTCACGGCCGCGGGCTTCATGCGAGCCCGCAATGACAGTCGAAGCAAGCAAAGATGCGCCAGCTGCTGCCATAAATAAGTTAGTAATTTTCATTTCTCTCTCCTAGTTGGGTTAGTTATGCGCGGGTTAATCCCGCATCGTTTGGTTAATCAATCAGATGACAGGCGGCGAACCGTCCGTCTCCGAAATCTCGCCATTCCGGTTCAATGGAACGACAAATATCCTGCACTTTCGGACACCGTGTGCAGAAATTACAGCCTTTCGGCGGGTTTGACGGGCTTGGAACATCCCCTTTAAGGATGATCCTTTCCCGTGTGGCTTCTTGTGCCGGGTCCGGGTGCGGAACGGCGGACAACAAAGCCTCGGTATATGGGTGCAGCGGTGCTTCATATAACGCATCGCGCGGGGATAGCTCGACGATTTTACCCAGATACATCACAGCCACACGCGTGGCGAGGTGACGGATCATCGAAAGGTCGTGGCTGATAAACAAATATGTCAGGTCAAGCTTTTCCTGAAGGTCTTCAAGAAGGTTAACAACCTGCGCCTGAATGGACACATCCAGCGCCGCAATAGGTTCGTCGCAAACAATAAACTTCGGGTTAAGGGCCAGCGCGCGGGCAATGCCAATACGTTGGCGTTGACCACCGGAAAACTCGTGCGGGTAACGGTCTGCGAAATGGCGGGACAGGCCGACATCATCCATCAGCTCCCCGACTTTTTTCCGCTTGTCTTGTTTGGAAAGGTTAGTGTGTTCATCCAGCGGTTCCGCAATGATTGAACCAACTGTCATACGCGGGTTCAAACTGGCTTGTGGATCTTGAAAAATCATCTGCATTTCGGGGCGCAACTCGCGCAGTTCCTCGCCCTCAATGGTGCTGATATCGTGGCCGTTCACCTCGATTGCGCCCTCGGTAATATCGTATAGGCGCAGCAATGCACGCCCGACGGTCGATTTTCCGCAGCCACTTTCGCCGACCAAGCCAAGGGTTTCGCCTTCCATGATCTCGAAGGAGATACCGTCAACAGCTTTAACTTCACCTGCGCGACGGCTTAGGATGCCACGAAAAATCGGGAAGTGCATCTTCAGGTTTTCGACTTTCACCAATGGCGCGTTATCATCAAGCATTCCGGGGCCCTCCGGTGTTTGCATCCCACCAACAGGCGACATCGTGATCTTTGCCAACATCTATGCGCTGTGGATTCTCTGCGCGACAGCGCTCAAACGCATGCACGCAACGCGGCGCGAATTCGCATGATGTTGGCGCGGCATTCATATTTGGCGGCTGCCCATCAATGGAGCGCAAACGCGCGTCCCGTTCGCCCTCCGCCTTTGGCAGGGTTTCCAGCAATGCACGGGTATAAGGGTGCTGCGGGTTTCGGAATAATTCCTTAACTTCGGCATGCTCCACGATTTGGCCGGCATACATAACCGCCACGCGGTCCGCGATTCCGGCAATGACGCCAAGGTCATGCGTAATCCAGATAATGGCCATGCCCATTTTTTGGCGAAGTTCGCGGATTAATTCCAGAATTTGCGCCTGAATGGTTACGTCTAGCGCCGTGGTCGGTTCGTCAGCGATCAGAACTTTCGGATCACATGACAGTGCAATCGCGATCATCACGCGCTGACGCATACCACCAGAAAACTGGTGTGGATAATCCCTAAGACGGCTTGTCGCGTCTGGAATACCGACCAGTTCTAACAGTTCAGCGGCACGGATGCGCGCCTCCGATTTGCTCATGCCCAGATGCTCGCGTAGCGGTTCCATCAACTGAAAGCCGACGGTAAACACAGGATTTAACGAGGTCATTGGATCTTGAAAGATAAACCCAACTTTGCCGCCACGAAGGGCGCGCATTTGTTCTTGTGTCATCGCGCGGACATCTTCACCGTCAATGGTGATTTCGCCCGAAACAATTTCCGCAGGCGGAGAGGGGAGCAGCTCCATCAACGACATCATCGTCACAGATTTACCCGATCCACTTTCCCCGACGATGCCCAGCAACTCGCCCGGGGCAAGTGAAAAGCTCACGCCGTTGACTGCATGAACCGCACCATCGCGCGTGTTAAACACAGTCTTCAAATTCGCCACGTCCAAAATCGTGGCGGTACTATCGAGCATGAAACGCTCCCTGTTGTTTTTCGCCCATTTGAATTCAAGGCGTTATGTGGACATGTTTGTCCAATTGATTAAATTCAGTTAACACCAAGAAAACCCTCACGACAATCCGTTATTTGCCCTTGACGCTACGATATATGCGGGACCATCCTTGGCGACGCTAAATTCAGGAGGCTTTATGCCAACCCACTATACTGCTAAGGAAATGCTGGAAAAACTGGTGGCTTTTCCATCCGTTTCATCCGAATCAAACCTGCCTATTATCGATTTCATTGAATCGTATTTGGCGGATCATGGCGTGCAATCTACGCGGGTTTACGATGAAACCGGCCTCAAATCGAATCTCTATGCGCAGATAGGGCCGGATGTTGACGGTGGTGTTGTGCTGTCGGGCCACACCGATGTTGTGCCGACTGTTGGACAGGAATGGGATACGGACCCGTTTGTGTTAACGGAAATCGGCGGTAAATTGTTTGGCCGCGGTTCGTGTGACATGAAAGGCTTCATTGCMACCGGTCTGGCCCTTGTGCCGGATATGGTTGCCGCTGACCTGAAATATCCTATCCAGTTTGCCTTCTCGTATGACGAGGAGGTTGGTTGCTTAGGTGCGCCTTTCATGATTTCGGAAATGGTCGATAAGCTCCCCAAAGCGCGGGCTGTGATTGTTGGCGAACCCTCTATGATGCAAGTGGTTACGGGGCATAAGGGTGCTGTCGGGTTCACGACCAAGGTGCATGGTTTTGAAATCCATTCCAGCCTTATGCATAACGGTGTTTCAGCTGTTATGACGGCGGCAAGACTGGTTGAATGGCTGCGCGTGCAATTCGCAGATGGGATGAAAGCCACCCCAAACGACATGGACGCCCTGTTTGAACCGCCGTTCACCACCTTCCATGTCGGCGTTATGAACGGCGGCACGGCGACGAATATCACCGCGAAATATTGCGAGTTTTCAACCGATATYCGCTGCCCACCATCGCAAGATCCACAAGTCTGGTTTGAGCGTTACATGGAATTCGTCGCCAAAATCGAGGCGGAAATTCAGACGATCCGCCCAGAAGCCTTCATCGAGGTCATCGCGCGGGACGTAAATCCTGCCCTTAAACCCGAAACTGACGGGGCCGCAGAATTGTTTGCACGTCAGGTAACAGGTGACAACGCCACGCATGTCGTATCCTATGGAACCGAAGCTGGGCAGTTTCAGCGCGAGGGGTATTCCACCGTCGTGTGTGGCCCGGGAAGCATTGAACAGGCGCACCAGCCAAACGAATTCATAGCTGTCAGCCAGCTAGAGGCCGGTTCGGCCTTTATCCGCAACATCATCGAAAAACTGAAGTAGGGAAAATATCATGGCTACCATCAACCGATTTGCAGACCTTCACGACGATATCACCGCGTGGCGCCGTGATTTGCATGAACATCCTGAATTGTTGTTTGATACGCACCGCACTTCGGGTGTTGTGGCGGCTAAGCTGAAGGAATTCGGCTGTGACGAGGTTGTTGAAGGCATTGGTCGCACAGGTGTCGTTGGCGTGATCCACGGTAAAACCAACAAAAGTGGCAAAGTGATTGCATTGCGCGCGGACATGGACGCTCTGCCAATTCACGAAACAACAGGGGTTGAGCATTCCTCCAAAACTGATGGCAAGATGCATGCATGTGGTCACGACGGCCATACGGCGATGCTTCTGGGTGCCGCGACGTACTTGGCGGAAACGCGGAATTTTGACGGCACGGTTGTCGTGATTTTCCAGCCAGCCGAAGAAGGCGGCGGCGGCGGAAAAGAAATGGTCGATGATGGCATGATGGACCGTTTTAACGTGCAGGAAGTTTACGGCATGCACAACATGCCCGGCCTAAAAGTTGGTGAATTCGCCACGCGCGTTGGCCCCTTGATGGCAGCGACCGACGAGTTCACATTACACGTCGAAGGCTTGGGCGGTCATGCCGCCAACCCTGCCGCTTGCATCGACACAACCGTTGTGGCCAGCCACATCGTCGTAGCATTGCAAACTATCGTCTCGCGTAACACCGACCCACTTGAAAGCGTGGTTGTTTCCGTGACCAGTTTCGAAACCGAAAGCAAAGCTTATAACGTCATCCCGCAACGTGTTGAAATTCGCGGAACCGTGCGCACATTGACGCCCGAAGCGCGTGATATGGCCGAAGCCGCTGTTTCCCGTATCGTTGAGAATACCGCTGCCGCTTACGGCGCATCAGCCAAAGTTAAATACAAGCGCGGCTATCCAGTCACTAAAAACCACGCCGATCAAACCGCATTTGCGGCGTCCATCGCCCGTGAAATATCCGGTGATGCAATGGTCCATGATGATACCGATCCGGTCATGGGCGGCGAAGATTTCTCCTACATGCTCGAATCTCGCCCCGGTGCGTTCGTCTTTGTTGGTAACGGTGACACGGCCACGTTGCATCATCCCGATTACGATTTTAACGACGATCTGATCCCCGTGGGCTGCTCGTATTGGGCAAAACTGGTCGAAACCGCCATGCCAGCCTAATGGCCACCCCGCGCCCCGCATTCACTGGCCACGGCCTCTGCGCATTTAGGGCGTACGAGGTCGTCGGCTTGCCTAACCGCCTTGCGGCCTCGCGTGCAATTGGTCCGGTCAGACCTTGATCGGAAATACGAAAAACATCCTGTTCATCATGTATGATCAGTTGCGGCACGATTACCTAAGTTGTGCTGGTCACAAGACTTTGCACACTCCGAATATGGATCGCTTGGCCGCTATGGGCGTGCGGTTTGCCAATACCTATGTGCAATCTCCGGTGTGCGGGGCCTCGCGCATGTCGTTTTATACGGGTCGATACGTTTCCAGCCACGGCGCAGCGTGGAACAATTTTCCGCTGAAGGTGGGCGAACAAACATTGGGGGACCACCTGCGTAAACTTGGCGTCGATAGCTGGCTGATTGGTAAAACCCACATGAAGGYGGAYGCGGAAGGCATGGATCGCCTCGGGATCAGCCGYGACAGTGTGATCGGCGCGCGGGTTTCCGAATGCGGKTTTGATATTTTTGAACGCGATGACGGATTATGGTCCGATGGTCCGTCAGGGTTTTATGATAAAAAAAGATCRCCTTACAATGAATAYYTAAAGTNCAAAGGNMTATGAMGGCGATAACCCGTGGCGYGAYTWTGCCAATGCCGCWGATGAYGACGGSSAWATGGCCTCTGGCTGGTTTATGCGTCAYGCCTCCAAGCCYGCGAACATCGCCGARGAAGACAGCGAAACGCCRTATCTAACRTCGCGGATCATAGATTTTATMGARGAACATAAAGACGGSCAACCGTGGCTGTGTCATGCCTCTTTCATCAAACCACACTGGCCCTATATCGTGCCCGCGCCCTATCACAACATGTACGGCCACAACCAAATCCAGCCCGTAATTCGCCATGCGTCCGAGCGAGAAAATCCGCACCCCGTTTACGCCCAATTCCAGAACAACGCCGTCGGCCAAGCCTTCGCGCGTGACGAGGTGCGCGAAACTGTAATCCCTGCCTACATGGGCCTTATCAAACAGTGTGACGATCAATTAGGGCGTTTGCTGGACTATCTGGAAACCTCTGGCCGAATGGAAGACACGATGATCATCCTGACCTCGGATCACGGTGATTATATGGGCGATCACTGGTTGGGCGAAAAGGATTTATTCCATGAGCCATCCGTTAAGGTTCCCTTAATCATTTACGATCCAGATGCGGATGCCACACGTGGTACAACCGTTGAGGCACTGGTTGAAGCGATTGACCTTGCCCCGACATTTATCGAGGCCATGGGTGGGATTGTACCCGAGAATATCCTTGAAGGACGCTCGTTACTACCATTCCTGCGCGGGGAAAGCCCTACCGATTGGCGCGAGTTTGCAATCAGCGAGTACGACTATTCCGCCACCCCGATGTGCGCCAATCTGGGCCTTGAACCCAAAGATGCACGTCTGTTTATGGTGGCAACTGACCGCTACACCTTCATGCACGCCGAAGGAGGATTCGCCCCGATGCTGTTTGATCGACACGTTGATCCCGGCGAATTGCACGACCTTGGCCAAAGCGAGTCGCATGGCGGTGTGATTGCTGAAATGTACGGCCACCTCGCCCATTGGGGGCGGCGTATGTCGCAACGCACGACGATCTCGGATGCAGAAATCGAGGCCAAGCGTGGAGGCCCCGAGAATGTCGGAATTTTCATCGGCGCGTTCGATGAATCCGAATTTGCGCCTAAGTTTACCGAAAAACTGACAGGAAAATCTAAACCACGTCCTAAAAGCGGAACATAGACGTCAGGCCATACTGCGTGAAGCCATCCATGGCCTCGAACGGCGTTCCGGCTTCAGCTTCAAGCCACATTGCGGAGGCCCTGAATTCAAGCCGGTCAGAATAGATATATCGGGCAGATAAAGCGGTCACACTACTATTATTAGTAAGTCCTCCAGTATATTGGCGGATAAACTTAACTTACGATCCAACAGCTCGTCACTGGCACCCACGATGTAGTTTTCTTATGTTTGAAATCTCAGGGGCAACCCCAACGAAATTGGAAATCGTAAAGCCATCCGCAAAGTAATCAGCCCCGCAAACCATTGTCCCGGCAACTCGTCGCTGGGCAGGCCGAAACCACTGAACGACAGCCACGCATATCTCCGTTGGTTATCGCCGCATTCCCAGCCCATTGCAGAAACCCAAGGGGGCCAATGTATGCTCGTTCGCCAGATTTATTTGCACGGCCCAGCTTTCCTGAAGGGCGCCAATGCCGGAATTAGGCAGGCCAACCGAAACGGACATTTCAACACCAGATTGCGGGAATTCATCAATGATAATATCGAAACCATTATCAAAAGCAAAACTGTCGAAATCAAGGTCAAGCTCTTGCGAAAAAAAACGGGTATGGCGGCGATTAGCGCGGCTAGGGTAATTGGTAAACGCATGTATTCCCCTATTTTTCTTGCGCGCGAAGCGCGTCTAGATGGCGTTTACGAAAGGCTGTATCAGTCACGGCACGGGAAATACATCACCGTCCTTGGCGTGGTAAACCAGAAACAACCCGTCATTGCGGCCAAACTGGCTTCGAAAATCACCCAGTGCCTACACGGCGGGGTCATCTTCGGGCGCCAGGAAACAATACTTGTATCCAGCTCGAATTTTGCTGCCCCGACGCCCATAAAAATGGTGCCGATTAGCGAAGCTATAACAATGATATATTTATAGGGCGCAGTTACGCGCGGAACTGCAGTAAAATATGCGAACGTCGTGCTGAAGAATGCATTCATTCCCAAGCCTCTCCACTGTTGGTTCAAATAAACCACGTAAAAACCCCGTTCACAAGGGGGGCGTGCATCTTGCAAGGCGTCAGCGGGTTGCCTATTTGAAAATACACAAGGATTCGCGCCCATTCGCCTTGCAAACCCGACAGGGGCGTTTTAGGGTCCGCGCAGATTTTTAGTGGCATTTACTGCCTATTACCGAGGGGATACCAGATGTTCGCATCACCAGCATACGCCCAAGCCGCAGGGGGCAGCCTTACGTCCAGCCTTGGCGGTTTCGTTCCAATCATCCTGATTTTTGCCATCATGTATTTCCTGATGATCCGTCCTCAGCAAAAAAAGATGAAAGATCACCGCAACATGGTCGAAGCGTTGCGCAAAGGTGACCAAATCGTGACCCAAGGCGGCATCATCGGCAAAGTTATCAAAGTCAAAGAAGACGGCGAAGTTGAAGTGGAGATTGCGAAAGAAGTTAAAGTTCGCATTCTCAAGCACACCATCACGCAGGTGATGAACAAAACCGAACCTTCCTAAACCTTTTTAAGGCCACTCTATGCGGGTGGCCTTTTTTACGGGATATTACCGATATGTTGCAATTTTCGATTTGGAAGAAGGGGCTGATCTGGGCTCTGTGCTTGTTAGGCATAGTTTTCTCGACCCCCAATTTGTTTTATAGCAAGGTCGAAAAGGCCAATGACGCACGCACATTGGTTGCGGCGGGTGTTGTCGCCACGCCTGATATGGAAACTGACATAGCCGCTTGGCCGGAATTTCTGCCCTCCATGCTTGTTAACCTTGGGCTAGACCTTCGCGGCGGGGCGCACCTGCTGGTGGAGGTCGCGGTTGAGGATGTCTATGCAGATCGTCTCGATTCCATGTGGCCCGAAGTGCGTGATGCCCTGCGCGAAATTAAAGACGATGTCGGTTCTGTTCGTCGCCAAGACAGCAACCCGAACGAGCTGCGCGTGAAAATAGGCACCCCCGAAGGCATGCCTAAAGCRCTTCAGGTTGTCGGTGATCTAACCCGTCCTGTCGTCACCYTRACWGGCGCCGGTTCRCGTGACTTCGAGGTTACCAACGACGGTGACRTYYTGATCTTCACCYTGTCCGAGGCCGAGATGATMGCCATGGAYGACCGCACCATGCAACAATCCCTCGAAATCATYCGMCGYCGCGTGGACGAGGCCGGAACCCGYGARCCAACCATCCAGCGCCAAGGYGCGGACCGCGTACTGGTGCAGGTGCCGGGCATTGGTTCCGCCGAAGAATTACTGGACCTGATCGGTCAAACSGCAAAACTTTCGTTCCTGKCGGTCGTKCAACAAACATCCGACCCTGACATTCGCGCAGGCAGCGGTAACGTGGTTTACCCCGATGCAAATCAAGACGGTATATATTATGTGCTTGATCGCGTTGCCGTTGTGACAGGCGACCAATTGGTCGATGCACAGCCAACGTTTGACCAAAACGGCCGCCCTGCGGTGAACTTCCGCTTTAACCCCGCAGGTGGGCGCAAGTTTGGCGTTTATACCGCCGAAAACATCGGCAGTCCGTTTGCCATTGTGTTGGACGGCAAAGTAATTTCCGCACCGACAATTCAAAGCCATATCCCTGGTGGCTCCGGTATTATCACCGGTAACTTCACGGTGGATGAAAGTACGCGATTGGCAATTCTGCTGCGGGCAGGGGCGTTGCCTGCGGCAATCACCGTGCTGGAACAACGCACGGTAGGGCCGGAGCTTGGTCAGGACAGCATTGACGCGGGCAAAACCGCAACAGTCATCGCTTTCGCCCTCGTGCTAGTCTTCATGGTTCTGTCCTATGGCCTGTTTGGTATCTTTGCCAACATCGCGCTGATCCTGAACGTAGCGATGATTTTTTCGTTACTCTCGATCATCGGGGCTACACTGACATTACCGGGCATCGCGGGGATCGTGTTGACCATCGGCATGGCCGTGGATGCCAACGTGCTGATATTCGAGCGAATTCGCGAAGAACTTAGAGGCGGCAAGGGGCCGGCCCGCGCGATCGAGCTTGGCTATCAAAAAGCCTTGTCCGCTATTATCGACGCCAACGTCACCACGCTGATCGCTGCTGTGATCCTGTTTGCCATCGGATCTGGTCCGGTTCGCGGGTTCGCGGTGACGCTCGGTCTCGGGATCATAACGTCGGTCTTTACTGCAATCTGGGTAACGCGCCTGATGCTGGCCACATGGCTGCAAGCGCGCAAACCCAAAACAATCGAAGTGTGAGGGCCAGAACATGCGCTTGAAAATGGTTCCAAATGACACGAAGTTCGATTTCTTCAGCGTCTCCAAAATTGCCATTACGCTGTCAACAACGCTGGTGATTGGCACAATTATTGCCTTCTTCACGATGGGCCTGAACTTCGGTATCGATTTCCGTGGCGGCACCATGATTATGGTGGAAACACCCGAATCCGTCGAGGTGAGCGCCTACCGCGCCTTGCTAAACGATGTAGTTGACGGGGATGTGACCGTAACCGAACTATCCGATCCAGCCGCAGCCCTGACGGGCGAAGCAAAACACATTATCATGGTGCGGATTGAACAAATAGGCGATGATGCCGCCGTTCAAAACGACCTTATCAGACTAGTGAAAACCACCTTAAGCGATACGTTTGAAGGCATAGTGTTTTTACAAACCGACTCCGTTGGCGCGAAAGTTTCGGGGGAATTGGTTCAGGCTGGCATTCTGGCAATTGTTCTCGCTGTTGGAGCCGTGTTGTTCTACATCTGGTTGCGGTTTGAGTGGCAATTTTCCGTCGGGGCCGTGGTCGCGCTGGTGCATGATGTTTTCATCACCATCGGCATATTCTGCATCACGCAGATCGAGTTTAACCTGACCATTATCGCCGCCATTCTAACCATCGTTGGGTACTCGCTCAACGATACCGTGGTTGTGTTTGATCGCGTGCGTGAAAACCTGCGCCGCTATAAAACGATGGAGCTGAAAGAGGTTCTTAACCTGTCGATCAACGAAACCTTGTCGCGTACTATCATGACGTCCGTAACCACATTAATCGCGCTGCTAACGCTTTACTTCCTTGGTGGTGACGTGATCCGCGGTTTCACCTTTGCCATGATCTGGGGTGTACTCATCGGCACCTACAGCTCTATCTTCGTGGCGTCCGTCATTCTGTTACGCCTTGGCGTCAAGCGCGATTGGGATAAAACCGACAATGCTGCCGGTACGCAATTCTCGGATATCGACGCCTAGCGCTTCGATATCCGTTCGCGGTAAAACGTGAAAATCCCCATGCCAACGACTATGGCGCTGCCGAGGATGGTCCAACCATCGGGAATTTCACGGAACACAAAAAAGCCCAGCAATAGCGCCCAGATCAAAACGCTATAGCGAAACGGCGAGACGAACGAAATCTCGCCGTGCCGCATCGCCGTAACCGCCGCGATATATCCAACCAGAATAAACACCGCCGCAGCGCCAAGGTAGATTGCGATTTGTGGCGATACCTCCCGCCATTCCTGCGTTACGGCAATCATGCCTGACAAAACCATCACAGCCGCAGACGTAAACAACGCCACGAAAATCGACGGTGTGCTGGGTGACAGCTCGTGGGAAAGCAAATCGCGCAATGTCACAAACCCGACCGCGCCTAACGCCCACAACGAATACGCATTAAAACCTTCAGTTCCCGGACGCACAATTATCAGGACACCGATGAACCCTACAGAAATCGCCAAGTACCGCCGCCACCCCACCTTGTGACCAAGGAAAAGCGAGGCTGCCAGCGTTACCGCTAACGGCAAGGATTGCAAAATTGCCGTAGCATTGGCCAAAGGCATGTTGAAAAGCGCGGTCAGAAAACAGAACGTCGCACCCACTTCGGCGAATGTGCGCCAGCCGATAATTTTCATATCTCGTCGTGCAGGCCTATATATCAGCGCACCTTTGCTCCACGCTAGCAATCCCAGCAACACTGTTGCCACGACCCCGCGCAGAAATACCGTTTGAAACAGCTCCAGTTCCTCGGACACCAGCTTGATCATCGTGTCGTTCAACACGAATCCCGCCATCGAGGCCATCATAAAGAGGGCGCCTTTCATATTGCTCTGGTGTTCCGTCATGATTGTATCCTGTCCTTATCTAGAATCGCCAATAGCACCGGAATGCCGCACTCAAAAGCCATTGATTACGAAATTCCGTCGTTTCAGCACTTTTCCTTACGGCAAAACGGTCTATATTCCCCATCAAGCGGCAGGTGCCGTGACAAATATAAATCCAAAAGGGGTATTACCATGGCTTTTGAGCTTCCAGATCTACCGTACGCACACGATGCATTGGCCGCAGGCGGCATGTCCGCCGAAACAATGGAGTTTCACCACGACCTGCATCACAACGCATACGTCACAAACGGCAACAAGCTGGTTGCCGGCACCGAATGGGAAGGCAAATCCCTTGAGGACATCATCACAGGCACATATGCCGCTGGCTCGGTTGCCCAAAACGGCATCTTCAACAACGCCTCCCAACACTGGAACCACGCACAGTTCTGGGAAATGATGGGGCCAAATGGCCGCACAATGCCAACTGAACTAGAATCCCGCATTGTGGACGCGTTCGGTTCCGTTGACACTTTTAAGGCCGACTTTAACGCAGCAGGCGTTGGTCAATTCGGTTCCGGCTGGGTTTGGCTTGTGGCTGACACAGACGGTTCGCTGAAAATCACCAAGACGGAAAACGGCGTTAACCCACTGTGCTTCAACCAGACAGCCCTGCTTGGTTGTGATGTATGGGAACATTCCTATTACATCGACTTCCGTAACAAACGCCCCGTTTACCTGTCGAACTTCCTCGACAACCTCGTAAACTGGGAAAACGTGGCGGAGCGTCTTTCCAACGCTTAATCAAAGCCGTACACAACTAATACCGATGCCCTGCCAAACGGTGGGGCATTTTGATTCGAGGGTCCCATGAGCGAGCGCTTAAAAGGCATACTGGCAATGATTGCCGCCAGTACAATCTGGGGYCTCTCAGGGATATACTACAAAGAACTGGCYCATGTTCCACCGCTCGAAGTTTTGGGCCATMGAACWTTYTGGAGCTTCRYCTTYTTYGTTATCGTRATYACCATTCAGGGCCGYATGCCCGTTGTCTGGGGCATCCTGCGCCAACCCCGCACYCTYGCCATGTTGGTRKTRTCYGCCGTAATGATTTCAACCAACTGGTTTGTTTTCATCCTGTCKATACAGATGGGCTGGGCGATGGAAGCCAGCTTTGGCTATTACATCTTTCCGCTGGTTGCCGTGGCACTTGGTTATCTGGTGTTGGGCGAACGSCTYTCMAAAGCGCAAAAAATYGCRGTCGCCATCGCCGCAGGSGCGGTAMTTATGCTTGGGRTWGGGCTKGGAAACCCRCCWTGGATTTCCCTYACRCTYGCCACSACTTTCGGSGCTTAYGGGCTGATCAAAAACAAACTCGACGTCGGGCCKGTGATYTCSGTCTTTATCGARGTSYTGGTTCTTACCCCCATCGCCCTGATTTGGCTGTTCGGCGTTCACAAATTCGGTTGGAGCGGGATGGACCGCAGCGGCGCGATCTTTGGCACSAAYYKGCGTGACAGCCTGCTRYTGGCATTTTCSGGCATCCTGACSGCAGGGCCRCTCATCCTGTTTTCCTACGCGGCGCGGCGTGTTGCCTTAACCACAATCGGGCTGGTGCAATATCTGAACCCGACCCTGCAATTCATGGTGGCGACATTCATCTTCAGCGAAGGTTTCACAAAATGGCACGCCATCGCTTTTCCGTTAATCTGGATTGGCTTGGCGATATATTCAATCGACAGCCTTCGTCAGGAACGCTCCGCGCGCAAACGCCGCATCAATTCCGGCACGTCCGATATAACCTGAAGCAATTCCTTAAACGACGGGTCAGCAAAGCCTTCGTCGATAATGTGATCCAGCAACGCCAATAACGGGTCCCAAAACCCATCGACGTTAAGCAAGTATATCGGCTTTTCGTGCAAGCCCAACTGTCGCCATGTTAAAACCTCGAACAACTCATCCAAGGATCCGGCCCCGCCGGGCAGCGTGACAATCGCATCGGCGTTCATAAACATCACCTTTTTACGCTCGTGCATATTTTCGGTGATGATGAAATTGGTGATATCCCGTTTGCCAACTTCACGGTCCAGAAGGTGGACGGGAATAACACCAAACGTCTCGCCGTTCGCACGTTGGGTCGCACTTGCCACAGCCCCCATCAAGCCAACATCACCGGCTCCATAAACGAGTCGCATCTCGTTTTCAGCTAGGGCAGTACCAAGTTCAATTGCCGAATCTTTGTAACGCTCCATGCGCCCAAAGCGAGAGCCACAGAATACGCAGACGGAATAGATGGGTTTTTGGGTCATAAATCGTTGTTCCTCTTGTTTATACTTCCAAAATACCGCACCCTGCACCTCAGAGGCAATGACTAATGCCGACCGGCCCAATGTAAACGCCAAAGCGAACGGAAATTGATTGATGAACGGCTTTATTCGTAAGTACCGCTGGATATTTGTTATCGTGGCTGGCGGTCTGGCTATTGGTATTGCACTTTTCAACCAACAAGACACGTCGCCCGTCGCCATGATCGAGGAAGCAGCCGATAGCGCCGTTGAAAGTGTCGAGACCACCGAAACAGAGGCCGTCGCACAGCAACCCAGCGATGCAGTGGTGGTAGACGAAGAACACCCAGCCGAAAACGTGACTACGCAAGAAGGTGGCGTAGAGACAGAAACGGAATCCCCGCCCAGCGAACCGGACCCCGTAGAAGTGGTCGAAGAGGACCTCGTCGATAATGAATCGGCGACGACCATGGCCGAAACAGACACAGGCGGTGAAACGCCAAGCGAAACAACCACCCAAGATCAACCCGCTGACGCAAACACCAGCGAAGCCGCCGCCGTGATCGAAGAGGTGACCGGCGCAATTACCACAAGCGATGCCGAAGAAACCACAGGCGCTACCAAGCCGTCTTTCGATGTGGTCCGTGTTGATCCTACCGGCGCGGCCATCATCGCCGGAACAGCAGAGCCGTTTTCCAAAGTTGTTATCCGTTCCAACGGCGAAGATATCGGTGAAGCCATTGCCGGCTCCACAGGGGAATTCGTGGCAATGACGCAAATGCCCGACACCGAACAAGGCCAAACGCTAAAACTAGAAGCCGAAGTTAACGGTGAATTGCTGTTCTCGGACGACAGCATCCTCATCTTGCCAATCCTGCAATCCAATGCTGCGGACGCTATTGGCGAAGAATCCGCCCCTCCGATTGTGCGCGCGACCGATGAGGAAATTGTGGTCCTTCAAGGTGGCGCTCAACTTGCATTAGGGGAACTTAGTCTCGATAGCATCAGCTACGATGAAAACGACGAAGTTGTGCTGGCAGGGCGGGGAAGCCCGGGCCGCACCATCATTATTTACGTCGATAATGCGCCTTTGACGGACACCGTCGTGTCAAATTCCGGCAGTTGGAAGCAAGCACTGCTTGGCCTTGACGCCGGGCGTTACGTCCTTCGGGTTGATGAGGTTGACGACGACGGCACTGTCACCAGCCGTGTTGAATCCCCCTTCCAGCGCGAATATCCCGAAGACCTCCGCGAGGCAAAAGCTTTGAGCGACGCCACCTATACGGTGCAACCCGGTAACTCGCTTTGGCTGATTGCGACAGGGCGTTATGGTGACGGTTTACGTTATCACCAGATTTTCTCGGCCAACAAAGACCAGATACGAAACCCAGATCTGATTTACCCCGGGCAGGTGCTGGCAATCCCGGACGCGCAAGAATAATTTCATTCTGCTCTGGTTCTTTAGCTCAACACTCCTTATCTGTTTCCTTCTAGAGGGATCAGATACATGAACAAAAATACCGACTCAGACCGCATGAGCGGCTGGCGTACCATCAAAAGCGTTGCGCCCTATCTTTGGCCGGCTGGGAACACGGCCATTAAAACCCGCGTTGTTCTGGCAATGTTCGTGCTGGTCTTAGCCAAAGTATTAACGGTATTAACACCGCTTTTCTTCAAGGGCGCGATCGATTCCATGTCGCCGGACATCCTTGAAAAACCCGTTGTCATGATGGTCACCGGCACAATTTCACTGGTCATCGCCTACGGCGTCATGCGCCTGCTCGGTGTCGGATTCAACCAGCTTCGTGATGCCATATTCGCCAAAGTAGGCCAACGTGCCTTGCGTCGTTTGGCGTTTGAGACGTTCGAACACATCCACGCCCTGTCCCTGCGCTATCACATCACCCGCAAAACCGGCGGCCTGTCACGCATCATTGAACGCGGCGTCAAGGGTGTCGAATTTCTGCTGCGTTTTATGCTGTTTTCCGTTGGACCACTGATCCTAGAGCTTACGATGGTCGGGATAATTTTCTTCGTAATTTTTGATGTGCGCTATCTGGCGGTCATTGTTATTACCATCACGCTTTACGTCTGGTTTACCTTCCGCGTTACCGAGTGGCGGGTGCAAATTCGCAAAGAGATGAACAAGCAAGACACCGATGCCAATCAAAAGGCTATCGACAGCTTGCTAAATTACGAAACAGTTAAATATTTCAGCGCCGAGGCCCGTGAGGCCCGCCGCTACGACGACTCCATGCGCGAATATGAAAAACTGGCGATTCAAACCAATTACACCCTCGGATTTTTGAATTTCGGCCAATCGGTACTGATCACCAGCGGCTTGGTCGCGGTGATGATCTTGGCTGCTATGGGCGTGCAAGACGGCACGCTGACCGTCGGCGATTTCGTTATGGTTAATGCCTACATGATCCAGATCACGATGCCCCTGAACTTCCTTGGCACGGTTTATCGCGAAATTCGCCAAGCGCTTGTGGATATGGGTGAAATGTTTGACCTGCTTGGCCAGCCAGCCGAAATCGTGGATAAACCGAATGCCCCTGATCTGGTTTGTACAGGCGGCAAAATCTCGTTTGAAGACGTGGATTTTTCTTACGAATCCAATCGTTCCATCCTGCATAAACTGAACCTTAAAGTTAACGCGGGCCAGACCGTTGCGGTCGTTGGCCCCTCTGGTTCCGGCAAATCCACCATTGGTCGCCTGCTGTTCCGCTTTTACGATGTAAACGGCGGCAGCCTTAAGATCGACGGCCAAGATGTGCGCGACATCACCCAAAAAAGCCTGCGTGAACAAATCGGCGTGATCCCCCAAGACACGGTGCTTTTCAACGACACCGTCGGCTATAACATCGCCTATGGCCGCCCGGATGCCACCCACGACGAGGTGATCGAGGTTGCCAAGGCCGCCCAAATTCACGACTTCATCATGTCCTTGCCAGACGGCTACGACGCTATCGTTGGTGAACGCGGCCTGAAACTGTCGGGCGGCGAAAAACAACGTGTCGGTATCGCACGAACCTTGCTGAAAAATCCACCAATCCTGCTGCTGGACGAGGCAACTTCTGCGCTCGATTCCGAAACCGAGCAAGGCATTCTCGACTCCCTCAAAAGCATGGGGGAGGGGCGCAGCGTTATCACCATCGCCCACCGACTTTCCACAGTAGTCCACGCCGACCGGATCATCGTCCTTGAAAAAGGCCACGTGACCGAAGAAGGCACACACGAAGAACTGCTCGCAAAACAGGGCCGCTATGCCTCCATGTGGGCGCGCCAAGCCTCCGATAGCGAGACGGAAGAAACAGTGTAACTTGTTTCTCCGCACTAACTGGGCTATCTGCGCGACATGAATTTTACAGACCCCATTCCAGCCGTCAAAACCCTGACAGGCGGCGCGCCCGAAGGGTATGACGCCAAGCTTCTGGCAGACCTCGTTGCGCGCAACGATGGGCCGGTTATCCACGTATTGCGCGACGACACACGCCTTGCGGCCATGCAGCAGGCGCTAAAATTCTTCGCCCCGGATTTGCCCGTTCTAGTCTTCCCCGCATGGGATTGCCTGCCATATGACCGCATTTCCCCCAACGCCGAGGTTTCYGCCCGCCGCATGGGAACCCTCGCAATCCTCGCCGATGGTTTCACGCGCGCCTGTGTAATCCTGACCACCCTTAATGCCGCCACCCAGAAAATCGCCCCCCGCGCGGTTGTTGCCAGTTCCAGCTTTACTGCCGTTGTTGGCCAGCAAATCAACGTCGAAAACCTGCGTGCATACCTCGTGCGTATGGGTTTCAATCAAGCCCCGACCGTCACAGAACCCGGTGATTACGCCATTCGCGGCGGCTTGATCGACATATACCCTCCCGGTGCCAGCGGCCCTATTCGCCTAGACCTGTTCGGCGACGTCCTCGATGGCGCGCGCCGGTTCGAGGCCGCCACCCAGCGCACAATCGAGAAAATCAACCGTATCGAACTCGCCCCCGTTTCCGAAGTGATATTGGACGAGGAATCCATCCAGCGTTTCCGCTCCAAATACCGCCACACATTCGGCGCGGCCGGTAATGACGACCCATTGTACGAGGCCGTAAGTGCAGGGCGCAAACATCAAGGTCTTGAACACTGGTTACCGTTTTTCCACGACCACCTCGACACGTTATTCGACTATCTACCAAACGCGCCCGTCGTACTGGACGATCAGGTAAACCCGTCGCGCACCGCCCGCTGGGCCTCGATCAAAGATCAATATGAAACCCGCCACGCGGCGTTATCCGAAAAATCCCACCTCGGAACGGTCTACAAACCCGTTGACCCCGCACTGCTTTATCTGGACGAGGATAACTGGAACGCCGCCCTTGAAAACCGCGCCATCCGCCAGCTTTCACCGCTTCCACAACCCTCCGGCCCCAACTGCATCGACGCAGGCGGTCGCATTGGGCGCAACTTCGCACCTGAGCGCCAGAATGAAGACATCAGCCTGTTCGGCGCACTCGCCACACACATCGCCGATAAACGCAAAACCGGCAATGTCGTGCTGTGTTCCTATTCCGAAGGGTCCCGCGAACGCTTCGCCACGCTGCTTGAAGACAGCGGCGTTGAAAACTTCACCAACATCGCACGTTTCAGTGACATTGGCCAAACCAAAGGCTTATTTCTAACCGTCTGGCCCCTCGACACAGGGTTCGAAACGACCGATCTAACGGTGATTTCCGAACAAGACATCCTGGGGGATCGCCTAATTCGTGCCCCGCGCAGACGGCGCGCCGAAAACTTCCTCAAAGAAGCACAAAGCCTGACGCCCGGCGATTTAATCGTCCACATCGAACACGGGGTTGGGCGTTACAACGGCTTAGAAACCATCACCGCCGCAGGCGCGCCCCACGAATGCATCGCACTGGAATACGCTGGCGGCGACCGTTTGTTCCTTCCGGTCGAGAACATCGAACTGCTGTCACGCTACGGCCAAGAAGTCGGCATGCTCGACAAGCTCGGTGGTGGTGCGTGGCAGGCCAAAAAGGCCAAACTAAAAGAGCGCGTCCGCGAAATGGCCGACAAGCTGATCCGCATCGCCGCCGAACGCGCGCTCCGCTCCGGCAAAGTCATGACCCCGCCCGATGGCATGTGGGATGAATTCTGCGCCCGTTTCCCCTACCAAGAAACCGACGACCAGCTCCACGCGATCGAAGATGTSCTATCAGACATGGCCAGCGGTCAACCSATGGAYCGCYTGATTTGCGGCGACGTWGGTTTTGGCAAAACCGAGGTMGCCATGCGCGCCGCCTTYATCGCCGCCATGTCCGGCTCCCAAATCGCGGTGGTCGCACCAACGACGCTGCTGGCCAGACAACACTTCAAAAGCTTCTCCGAACGCTTCCGCGGCTTGCCCGTCCAAGTCCGCCAGCTTTCGCGTTTTGTATCAGCGAAAGACGCTAACGACACCCGCGAGGCCATGAAACGCGGCACCGTCGACATCGTCATCGGCACCCACGCGCTACTGGCCAAGAACGTCCGTTTCGCCAACCTCGGCCTTTTGATTGTAGACGAAGAACAACATTTCGGCGTTACCCACAAAGAAAGCCTCAAACAACTGCGCTCTGACGTCCACGTCATGACGCTCACCGCCACGCCCATCCCGCGCACCTTGCAACTGGCGCTATCGGGCGTGCGCGAACTGTCCATCATCGGCACCCCGCCCATCGACCGCCTCGCCATTCGCACCTATGTCAGCGAATTCGATCCGGTCACGGTACGCGAGGCTTTGTTGCGCGAATACTACCGCGGCGGCCAGTCCTTCTACGTCGTCCCSCGCATCTCGGAYATGGCCGAAATCGAGGAATTCCTCAAAGAACAAGTCCCCGAGGTTTCCGTCGTCACCGCCACAGGCCARATGGCAGCAGGYCAGYTAGACGAYAAAATGAACGCATTYTAYGAYGGCCAATACGAYGTGCTTCTSGCCACCACCATCGTTGAAAGCGGCCTCGAYATCCCCGCCGCCAAYACCCTGATYGTGCATCGCGCMGACATGTTCGGCCTSTCGCAACTYTACCAAATYCGGGGCAGGGTGGGCCGCTCCAAAATCCGCGCCTATGCCTATATGACGACCAAACCGCGCAARCCCCTGACACCCCAAGCCGAAAAACGCCTCCGCGTKCTKGGCAGCCTCGACAGCCTCGGCGCAGGCTTTTCGCTCGCCTCCCAAGACCTCGACATTCGCGGCGCGGGYAACCTTCTGGGTGACGAGCAATCCGGCCACGTCCGCGAGGTCGGCTACGAGCTGTATCAATCCATGYTGGAAGARGCCATCGCCAAGATGAAATCCGGCGAACTAGAAGGCCTGTCCGACGCAGACGAGGCGTGGTCCCCGCAGATCAACCTCGGCGTCCCCGTCCTGATCCCCGCCGATTATGTGTCAGACCTCGACATCCGCCTTGGCCTCTACCGCCGCCTCTCGGCGCTATCCGGCAAGGTTGAACTGGAAGGTTTCGCCGCCGAACTAATCGACCGCTTCGGCAAACTCCCGCGCGAAGTGAACACCCTCCTAAACATCGTCCGCATAAAATCCGCGTGCCGTCGCGCAGGCATCGCCCGTCTAGACGGTGGCCCCAAGGGCGCAACAATCCAGTTCCACATGGACAAATACGCCAACCCCGCAGGCTTGGTTGAATTCATCCACGCCCAAAAAGGTTTGGCCAAAGTGCGCGACAACAAAATCGTCGTGCGCCGCGACTGGCCTAGCGATGCGGCAAAAATAAAAGGCGCTTTCGCGATTGCCCGTGATTTGGCTGTATTGGCAAAGAAAACCCCGTAGCGTACCATCCCTTAGAACATTTGGAGCTTTAAATGCATGTAATCGTTGTTATTGACCTCGCCATCGCCGGTTTTCTAGTTGGCGCAAATGTCTGGTTTTTCTTTATACAATCACCTTTATTGATTACCATTATGGGGCGCGAAAAGTTTGTTCCAATCCAGATGAAATTGACCAAGTTACTATTCAAATCTCTCAGTATCGCCGCCGTACTCTTGGTCACCCTTGCTTGGTTTAGCGGTGGTGCCGTTGCAATCCTCGGGGCCGTATTCTCTGCGGTGTCAGCACTAATCGCGCATTTTTACGTTATTCCGCAGGCACTCAAAGCTGGTGGAAAAGGCAGGGCTGAAACGGTGGCCAAAGGCGGTGACCACTCGGTTGCGAAATTCGCCAGCGAGGGTAGCGGCCCGTCGGCCGCGTTCTGGCATCGCACGGTCGTTGTTTTTGTAGTCCTGATTATTATCGGTGCGTTGGCTAATATAAGCGGGACTGTGAGCTAGCCACACGCCCGAAAGCTCGGAGTGGCATTTTAGCAACACGTATCCCTCCAAACCTTAACGCAAAACGTACATACGTGTTGTGTACGTGTTGTGCACGCGTTGTGCATACGAAAAACACGCCAAAACCGTCAAAGGTTAACGCGAAAAAACTTTGAAAAATCGTGATTCTGTTAACTATTCAACGAATCGGACAGCCCCGATGTGGTCCAGATTGCGGTTACGCTGCGCGTAATCAATGCCGTACCCTACCACGAATTTATCCGGTATTTCAAACCCGATCCAGTCCGCCTTTATATCGACCTCGCGTCGCGATGGCTTGTCCAGCAGCGCACAGATTTTCAGGCGCTTGGGATTACGGGCTTTCAGCAGTTTCACAACATGGTTCAGCGTGTGTCCAGTGTCGACAATATCCTCGACAACCAACACATCGCGCCCCTCGATTTCGCCGCGGATATCCTTCAAAATACGCACCTCACGGCTGCTCTCGGTGGAGTTTCCGTAAGACGAAGTCTCCATGAAATCAATCTCGACAGGCAGGTCGAATTCCCGTGCAAGATCAGCAATAAACACGAATGATCCGCGCAGCAGGCCGACAACGATAAGTTTGTCTGTGCCCTCAAAATACTCGGATATTTCCTTGGCCAGTTCTTCGACCCGCGCCGCAATAGATTTTGCCGAAATCATTTCGTCAATTACGTAATTAGAATGATCCATACTCTTGCCTTTTTTGATTCTCCGTATCTTAGTACAGTTATGCTTAAAAGCCCCGCGACAATCCATCCCGTGGCGCAATGATTAACAGAAGTTCATATAGCCGCTATGCCTACGCACGCCGAAAAACGCATCATGCCTCACACCGCCGAACAGATGTACAATCTGATCGCCGACATTGGTTCTTATCCGCAATTTTTGCCGTGGTGTACGGCCGCCCGTATCAACAGCACAAAACCTGCCGACGACGGCACTGGAACGGTGATTGACGCAGACTTGGTGATCTCCTTCAAACTGTTTCGCGAAAAATTTGCCAGCCGTGTGACGTTGGACCCCGCCGCCAGTCATATCGCAGTGGAATACCTTGATGGGCCATTCCGCTATCTTAATAATCAGTGGCAATTCAATGCCTTGGACGATGGGTCCTGTGAGGTCGATTTCTTCGTCGACTTTGAATTCAAGTCCCCGATGCTGCAAGCCGTCATCGGTTTGGTCTTCAACGAGGCCATGCAACGCATCGTCCACGCCTTTGAAAAGCGCGCAGACGAGCTGTATACGTAGGTTTTCAGTCCGTAATTTCGGCTAACAGCCAAGTAAGTGCGGTCTCCACTGTAGCTAACCGCACGTTGTCTCGCCCGATTGGGCCAAAGTTACGCTCGCGGGTTTCGATGCCGTCTGTTGTTGCCAGTCCAAACCAGACCAGCCCTTCGGGTTTTTCACCGTCTGCACCTGGACCGGCGACTCCGGTTACGGCGATGGTAATATTTGCGTTTGAGGCGGCTAACGCGCCAAGGGCCATTTGACGGGCGACGGGTTCGGACACCGCCCCGTATTCGTTAAGCATTTCTTCAGAAACGTTAAGGATTTCGGTTTTGGCGGGGTAGGAATACGTCACGAATCCGCGATCAAACACCGCGGAAGACCCAGCCACATCCGTTAACGAAGCCGCAATCATTCCACCCGTGCAGCTTTCAGCCGTGGCAATCATCACACGGTTGGCCTTGGCGGCTTGAACCACTTGTGTAGCCAGATCAAAATGCCCGATCACGCCAGCACTCCATGCCAGAAACCAGCGGCGGCGATGACGACAATGGCCGCCAACACGCCTGCCAACACATCGTCCAGCATCACGCCCATCGGGGTGTGCATGCGATCCGCCCAGCCAACGATCCAAGGCTTCCAGATGTCGAACAGGCGAAAGAAGATGAAGGCCGCGACCCAGCCGGGGTAGGGGAACAGCCATTGCGGCTGATCGTTCAGCCACATGCCCGCTGACAGGGGCATCAGGGCGATCCAGATGCCGACAACCTCGTCTATCACGATCGACGATGGGTCGTGGTCGTCCGCCCCGCGCGTTTCCACGGTAGTGGCCCACAGGCCCAGCGCAAAGGCGATGATGGTCGCGATGACCAGTAACGGAAACCCGCCAAGGCCATGCAGTACCCAGCCAACGGGAAGCGCGGCTAATGTACCCCATGTACCGGGCGCTTTGGGCAGTAGGCCTGCGCCGAAAAATGTCGTAATTATGCGTGTCATATTTTCACCAATGTTGCAGTTGCGGTGGCGGCAATTCCTTCGCCGCGCCCTGTAAAGCCCAGCTTTTCGGATGTGGTTGCTTTAACGCTGATCCGCCCAATATCGATGCCGAGTATTTGCGCCATGCGTTCCCGCATAGCCAACGCATGCGGGCCGATTTTAGGCATTTCGCAAATAATTGTGCAGTCAATATGGGTTATCGTAAAGCCGCGCATAGCGGCGCGCTCAACCGCTTTGGCCAGAAAGATGTCCGAGGCCGCCCCCTTCCATTGCATATCGGAGGGTGGAAACCACTGCCCGATGTCACCTTCGCAAAGCGCACCGAAAATCGCGTCGGTAGCGGTGTGCATCGCTACATCCGCATCCGAATGCCCGACGAGGCCGTGGGTGTGCGGAATATCGACCCCGCAAAGGGTGACATGATCGCCTTCGCCAAACTTGTGAACATCAAAACCGTTGCCTGTGCGTATGTCCATATCGCCCCTCAATGCGCGTTCAGCCCGTGCGAAATCCTCGGGCGTTGTGATCTTGAAATTATCCTCGGCCCCGCGCGTGATAGCAACGCTTAATCCCGCAGTATAAGCCACGGCTACGTCGTCTAGCACGGGTGCGGTCAGGGCTTCGTGCGCCGCCAGAATATCCTTAAACCGGAACCCTTGCGGGGTTTGCGCGCGCCACAAGCCATCGCGTGGTTCGGGCGTTTCGATGGTTTCTCCACCACGCCATAGCGCATCGACGACGGGCAGGGCGGGGAATGCGCCTGTGTGGGTTTTAAGGGCGTTAAGAACTTCTTTAATATCGTTAACGGAAACTAAAGGCCGTGCGGCATCATGAATAAGTACCAAATCTGGCTTGTGGCTTTTCAACGCATTCAACCCTGCCAAAACGGAATCGTGACGCTCCACCCCGCCTATACAAACGGGCAGAAGGCAGGAAATGCCGTTAACCGCTGCTTCATATTCGTTAACATCGTCTGAATGGATAACAACCTGCACAGCCTCCACAGACCGATGCGCCAACAATGCCAGAATCGAGCGGCGCAGCACCGTTTGCCCCATGAGGTCGCGGTATTGCTTGGGAATACCCCCTCCGGCGCGTTTCCCGCGTCCTGCTGCAACTATTAATCCTGCGACTTTCATCCGACCTCCGGTGTTTGTCCCTGCATAGCGCAACCTGCATGTGCTTCACAATGGAGCAGGTAAAACTGTTGCTGAAAACTTGCGCCTGCTGTAGTTCTGGCAAAACTGCACAAGGATTAGGCACTTTGGCCGTAACTGTCGGAAATTTAACCTTGGACCCACCGGTCTTTCTGGCCCCTTTGGCCGGAATTACCGATTTACCGTTCCGCAACGCGGTTTTGCGCTTCGGGGCAGGGTTGGTTGTATCCGAAATGGTGGCTTCACAAGAAATGGTGCAGGCCAAGCCTTCCACACGGGCGCGGGCGGAATTGGGGTTCGGGAATGAACGAACATCGGTACAGATCGCTGGGCGCGAGGCATACTGGATGGCTGAATGCGCCAAGCTGGTGGCCGGTCAAGGGGCGCGGATCGTCGATATTAACATGGGGTGTCCGGCCAAGAAGGTGACGACGGGGTATTCCGGTTCTGCGTTGATGAAAGACCCCGATCATGCACTAAGTTTGATCGAGGCGGTCGTGTGCGCGGTGGATGTGCCGGTGACGCTAAAGATGCGGCTTGGCTGGGATGACGGGTGTTTGAACGCGGCGGAAATTGCCAGAAGGGCCGAAGCGGCAGGCGTGCAGATGATAACGATTCATGGTCGCACGCGGTGTCAGTTCTATAAGGGAGCGGCGGATTGGGGGGCAATTAGTGCCGTAAAATCTGCCGTTAACATTCCGGTAATTGCGAACGGCGATATCGTTGATGCGCGATCGGCCAATCAGGCGTTGAAGTTGTCGAAGGCTGACGGCGTGATGGTTGGACGCGGCGCACAAGGGCAACCTTGGATGTTGGCGCAAATTTCGGCGGAACTGTCAGGGCAGGCTTATACAAGACCAACTCGTAGCGATTTGGCCGATGTAATCTTAAAGCATTACGAGGACATGATCCGCTTTTACGGACCAGAGTTGGGCGTCAGAAACGCGCGTAAGCACCTGACATGGTATCTGGAACGGCTAGAGGGCGGCATGGAATTGCGGAATTCTATCATCCGTGAGCGCGATTCAGATATTGTTCTGCGATACCTTACCGAAGGTTTGAAAAACTGTGGCGACTCGATCGAGGTTGCCGCATGAGTGACACGAATTTCGAGGCCCTTTGGGGCGCAATTCCCTACCCAGCCTATGCGATTGACGAGGATAACCGTTTCTTAACCTGCAACGGGGCGGCTGAATTCTTCAGTGGCACCTCGGTTCGTCAAATGCGTGGTAAGAAATTATCAACCTTTATTGGCGAAGGTAGCGTTGTTCAAAATATGGTGGAACAGGCGCGCAAAGGGTCTGGTTCTGTGGTTCAGCACGGGATTGAGTTGGGCTGGGCTGACAATCCACCACGCCTTAACGATTTACACGCAACGGGCATGCCAAACGGGCAGGTTTTGTTGTTGCTGCATCCACGCGGTTTGGCCGAAAAGATGGACCGCAGCCTGACGCATCGCTCGGCTGCGCGATCGGTGGCGGGAATGGCGGCGATGCTGGCGCATGAAATTCGCAACCCGTTGGCGGGCATTAACGGGGCGGCGCAATTGCTGGCGATGAGCGTTAATGATGATGACCAAGAACTTACCACGCTTATTCAAGACGAAATACGCCGCATCGGGCGGCTGGTGGAACGGATGGAGCAATTTGGCGACCTTCGCCCTGCACAGCGCGAGCCGGTCAATATCCACGATATTCTTGATCGCGCCAAGCGGGCCGCAGAGGTGGGTTTTGCCGAACACGTTCGATTTATTGCAGAATTTGACCCATCACTGCCACCTGTCAGTGCGGATGCCGATCAGCTGTCGCAAGTCTTTCAAAACCTGTTAAAAAATGCGGCAGAGGCAGCCCCGAAAGTTGGCGGAACTATCACCCTAAAAACTGCGTTCCGCCCCGGTGTGCGGCTGCAAATGCCCGGTCAAAAATCCGAAAGCTTGCCGTTGGAGGTGACGATTACCGATAACGGTGCCGGAATTCCTCAAGATTTGATTAACGACATATTTGACCCATTTGTCAGCTCAAAAGCCACGGGATCTGGATTGGGGTTGTCGCTGGTCTCTAAAATTATAGCAGATCATGGCGGGGTCGTTGAATGCATCTCCGAACCCGGAAAAACGAAATTCAAGGTTTTGCTGCCGATTTGGCGCGAACCGCGCAAGGGGGTCTGAAATGGATGGAACCATTATTGTCGCCGATGACGACCGCACGATTCGCACAGTTCTTAGCCAAGCGTTAACGCGTGCTGGATGTCGTGTGCGCTCCACCGGGACGATATCCACGCTATGGCGTTGGGTGGAAGAGGGCGAGGGCGATGTTATCGTTACGGACGTGAATATGCCGGACGGTGATGCCCTCGATATTCTGCCAGCCATTCGCAAACGTCGCCCCGACTTGCCGATTGTGGTGATGAGTGCGCAAAATACGGTGATGACCGCCATTCGCGCGACGGAGGCGGGAGCTTACGAATATCTGCCCAAGCCCTTTGATCTTAAGGATTTGTTAGCCACCGTTAACAAGGCGTTATCGCAACATGCGCCTGATGCAATTACCCCAAAACCTAGTGAAGAGGCGATGCCGTTGATCGGGCGATCGCCCGCCATGCAAGAAGTTTACCGAATTATGGCACGACTGATGACGACAGACCTTGGGGTGATGATCACAGGGGCTTCGGGAACAGGGAAAGAGCTGGTCGCGCACGCGTTGCATGATTTCGGGCAACGGAAAGAAGGGCCGTTTGTGGCGCTTAATATGGCGACGATTCCGGCAGATATGATTGAGGTGGAACTGTTTGGCAGCGAAAACCCGAACGGCTCGGTCATTGGAAAGTTTGAACAGGCGCACGGCGGGACGTTGTTTCTGGATGAAGTCGGTGATCTGCCGTTAGAAGCGCAATCCAGATTATTGCGGATACTGCAAGAGGGTGAGTTTTCCCGCGCTGGCGGACATGAAGTTTTAAAGGCTGATGTTCGCAYTATTGCCGCAACGCATCAGGATTTGCGGGCTTTGATTAACGAGGGGAAATTTCGCGAAGATCTGTTTTACCGCCTAAACGTTGTTCCCATTCGCCTGCCGTCTTTGCGCGAACGCATTGAGGATATTGCAGATCTTACCCGTCATTTCTTGCTGCAAGCGGAAAGCGAGGGGTTGCCGAACAAAGTGATTTCTCAAGATGCCATCGAGATTTTGAAAGTGCAACCGTGGACCGGAAACGTGCGAGAGTTGGAAAACCTTATCCGTCGCCTCGCCGTGCTTTGCCCCGATGACACGATCAGTGCCAAGATTGTTTCGCAAGAAATCGCCGCGCGCCCAAGCTCGGCGGTTGTGCCACACAGAGGTGGGTCGGAAAGCCTCTCGAACTCTATCGAGAATCATTTGAAACGGTATTTTGATCTGCACGGCGATGAACTGCCGCCTGCGGGTCTTTATGACCGTATCCTTAAAGAAGTTGAGCTGCCGCTTATTGCGCTGTCTTTGGCTGCAACTCGCGGAAATCAGCTAAAAACCGCTGAATTGTTGGGGATTAACCGAAATACGCTACGGAAAAAGATAGCAGCGCTCGACATTCAGGTGACACGCGGCAAGAAAATGATGTAAACTTGTCACAGAATTAGTGGCAAACAACAGAATCTGTATCCCTCTTGCAACACAGTATGCTCAGATCCGGTTTTATAAGGCTCGACAGGGTCAGTAGCAGCCGTGCGGTTCGTAATGCAACGACCTTGGCACTCATAATCCTTGGACCGATCCTTGTTGTTGCGACTTTCGTGTTATTCGGCGCGTTTGATCGGCCGGGTGATCCGCAGCTGTTACGATATATAGTGTTGGCGGATTTGGTCTATACGCTGGTTATTGCCGCATTGGTTTCTCGCCAAGTTGTCCAAATTATTTCGGCGCGCAGACGACGTTCAGCCGGCTCAAAACTACACCTTAGGCTGACCGGAGTTTTCACCCTGACGGCCTTGATTCCCACCGTTTTGGTGGCTGTTTTTGCGGCTGTTACCCTGAATTTCGGGCTTGAGGGGTGGTTTTCGGATCGGGTTCGCTTGGTTGTTAACAACTCCCTAACGGCGGCGCAGGCTTATGAGGCTGAACATCGGAAAAGTATTGAATCGGATGCGGAATTGCTGGCCAATTATCTTGATGCTCAAAAACGACGCTTGAAATTATTAACCGTTGGTGACTTGAGGGAATATCTAAACCGTGGGCAGGTCCAGATGCAGCGCACTTTGTCAGAGGCTTACGTTATTGATATTGATGGTGGCCTGATTGCGCGCGGCGAACGGTCGTACTTATTTGATTACGAACAGCCGAGCGCCGAAGAGATTGAACGGGCGTTGAACGGTGAAGCAGTGATTATCGAGGATTGGGATAACTCCGAATTCCGGGCGCTGATCGGGCTTTCGGCTTATGCGGACCGTTTGCTGTACGTAACCCGCGACGTTGACGGCGAGATTTTGCTGCTGCTGGATGACACCCAAGAAACCGTATCGCTTTATAACCAGCTTGAGAACGAGCGTGGGCGGTTGCTGTTTGAGTTTGCCCTTATTTATCTTGGCTTTGCGTTGATCGTTATCCTCGCTGCCGTCTGGTTTGGTATGTGGTTTGCTGAACGCCTGTCGCGCCCCGTGGGTCGCTTGGCTGGGGCTGCTGAGCGTGTGGGGGCCGGCGATCTGGACGTGCGGGTGATTGAGGAGGAAGGCGACGATGAAATCGCAATCCTTGGCCGTGCGTTTAATCGTATGACGCAGCAGGTTAAGGGGCAACGCGATGCGTTAATGGCTGTTAATGAAGAAACCGAAAAGAGTCGTCGGTTGTTTGATTCCGTTCTATCTGGCGTGACGGCGGGGGTGATCGGCCTTGATGGTGACGGTCAGATCGAGTTTATGAACACTGCTGCCGAACATATGTTGGGTCTGGAAGCAGACATGGCCTTAGGGCAGGGGATTGTTGCGGCTGCACCGGAGTTCGCGGGTTTGTTTAACAAACTGTTAAACAGTACACGCCAAACTGCGCAGGGCGAGGTCGAGGTTATTCGCTCAGGTGTTAATGAAAACCTTTTGGTAAGAATTGCGGCGCGGCGATCCTCAGAGGGGATGGTTGAAGGGTATGTAATTGCATTCGACGATGTCACGGACCTTGTGTCCGCTCAGCGGATGGCCGCGTGGGGGGATGTGGCACGTCGGATTGCGCATGAAATTAAGAATCCGTTAACACCAATCCAGCTTTCGGCTGAACGCATCAGGCGAAAATTCGGCCCGATGGTAGGTGATGAACAGGAATCCTTGCAACAGTACGCAGATGTTATTATTCGTCAAACCAATGACTTACGGCGCATAGTTGATGAGTTTTCAAAGTTTGGTCGCATGCCGGCAGCCGAAAAAGCCCCCGCGGATATTCTTGAAATTCTCCGCGGTGTTGTGTTGTTGCAAAATGAGGCGGACCCGGATGTTTCGGTAACTTTAGACGCGCCAGAGGATGTACCAAAAGCGATGCTTGATGAAACTTTGATTTCGCAAGCGTTTACCAACCTTGTGAAGAACGCCCGCGAAGCGGTGACGGCCAAAAGTGCGGCAGAGGACGGATTTATAGGACAAGTTCGGGTTGTTGTGGCACTAGAAGAAGGTGCTATCACGATTCAAATACAAGACAACGGTGTCGGTTTTCCAGCTCAACGTGCGCGCTTGTTCGAACCTTATGTGACGCACCGCGATTCCGGCACTGGCCTCGGCCTATCGATTGTCAGGAAGATTGTCGAGGAACATGACGGGCAGTTAGAACTGCTGGACGCCCCGTTTTTTGAAGGCAACAAACACCGGGGTGCCGAAGTTAAGATGACGCTGCCTACGATAATAACCGAAGACCAAAGGAATGGATCATGAGTGATATACTTGTAGTCGATGACGAAAAAGACATCCGCGAACTTGTCGCTGATATTTTGGAAGACGAGGGGCACAGCACCCGCATCGCATGGGATTCTGATTCCGCGTTTAGCGAAATTAACGCTAACCCACCTGCGCTGGTCATTCTGGATATTTGGCTGAAGGGCAGCAAGCTGGATGGAATCGATATTCTGAAGTCTATCCACCGTGATAACCCCGATATTCCAGTGGTAATAATTTCGGGCCACGGAAATGTCGAAATCGCAGTCGCAGCGATTAAACAGGGTGCGTATGATTTTATTGAAAAACCGTTCAATATTGACCAGTTGATGGTGGTTATTTCGCGCGCATTAGAGGCGTCACGCCTTCGGTCCGAGAACTCGGCACTGCGGGGGGGGAATTCCGCCTCAGTTGATATGATAGGCGAGAGCGCTACTTTCAAGTCTTTGAAAACGCAGTTGGAAAAGGTTGCCCAGGCTAACTCGCGCGTTATGCTGACAGGGCCGGCCGGTGCCGGCAAAGAAGTTGCGGCCCGGTTCATCCATTGCAGCGGTCCGCGCGCAAACGCGCCGTTCATTACCGTAAATTCCGCGTCGATAGAACCGGATATGATGGAGGAAGTCCTGTTCGGGCGCGAATCTGCGGAACGTGGGCATGAACCAGGGTTATTTGAGCGCGCGCACGGCGGTATTCTGTTCTTTGATGAAGTGGCTGACATGCCCTATGTCACGCAATCCAAAATCTTGCGAGTACTGGTTGAGCAGAACTTCAAGCGCGTTGGCGGGCAGGATGTTGTTCGCGTTGATGTGCGGGTTATTTCTGCTACTAACCGCGATCTGCTTGGCGAGATAAAGAACGGCAAATTCCGCGAAGAGTTATATCACCGTATCAATGTTGTGCCGATCGAAGTACCAGAACTGGAAGCGCGCCGAGCGGATATTCCGCTACTTTGTTCATACTTTATTAAAGATCTGAATGGATCCCAAGGCCTGCCAATCCGCGAGATGTCTGAAGAAGCACTGGCACGCCTTGAAGTGATGACATGGCCTGGAAACATCCGGCAACTGCGAAATACGATCGAGCGGGTGCTTATTCTTGGCCCGGAAACTGGCCCCATCCAAGTGTCCGAGCTGCCTGGCGGGGCCGAGGAAAGCGGAGGTGAGCAGCTCTCGCTTGGAGCCAGTTTTGCGGGCTACTCGTTGCGCGAAGCCCGAGAAATGTTCGAGCGGGAGTATCTTGTCTCCCAAATCGACCGGTTCGGCGGCAATATCTCGAAAACGGCGCAGTTTGTGGGAATGGAGCGTTCCGCACTACACCGAAAGCTGAAATCGTTGAATGTGGCGACAGGTTCAAAGATGAAAATGGCGCAAGGTGAGGAAATTTGAGTGGTAGTGATCTTGATTGACCCCCCCTCGATAAACATCGCATAATGACCGTCAACAATCGGAGCGGGAAGCTTAGATGAAGATCATTATATGCGGTGCGGGTCAGGTCGGCTGGCAATTGGCGCGCCATCTTTCAACGGAAAACAACAGTGTTACTGTGATCGACAACAACGGGTCACTGGTGCGGCGTATTACTGATGCGCTTGACGTTAGCGGCATTGCAGGGTTTGCCTCGCATCCTGATGTGTTGGAGCGGGCAGGGGCGCGGGATGCCGATATGATCATAGCTGCTACTTTTTCCGACGAAGTGAATATGGTCATTTGTCAGGTGGCGCATTCGGTTTTTGATATTCCGCGTAAAGTGGCGCGATTGCGGTCTCAATCGTATTTGAATTCGGAGTATTCGGATTTATATCGCCGCGAACATTTGCCAATTGATGTGATTATTTCACCAGAACGCGAGGTGGCGGAGGCCGCATTGCGCCGTTTGGCTGCGCCCGCTGCGTTTGATACCGAAAGTTTTGCTGATGACCGTGTGCAACTGATCGGGCTGACACTGGACGAAGATTGTGCGGTTATTAACACGCCTCTGCGCCAGTTATCTGAACTATTTTCAACCCTTCGTGCCGTCGTCGTCGGGGTTCGCCGTGACGGTAAATTGTTTGTGCCGCACCCGAATGACCAACTTTTTACAGGTGATCAAACCTATCTGGTGGCCGCGACCGAAGACGTTTCACGCACTTATGAAATTTTTGGCAAGAAGAACCCTAATACCAACCGTGCGATTATTGTCGGTGGCGGGAATGTAGGCCTTTATGTTGCCACTAAGTTGGAAAATGGGGCGCAGCGGGTTCATACCAAGGTGATCGAGAAAAACCGAGCGCAGGCTGAAACTGCGGCGGATTCGCTGAACAGAACGGTTGTGTTGCACGGTGATGGTTTGGATATGGATTTGCTGGAAGAAGCAAACATCGCTAAGACCGATGCGCTGTTGGCGGTGACGGATGATGATAAAACCAACCTGCTTTCTTGCGCCCGCGCCAAGGCACTGGGGTGTCCGCTAACGATTGCGTTGATAAATGACCCAAGCTTGACGTCGCTTATGGTGCCGCTTGGGATTGATGCGTTTATAAATCCGCGCGCCACCACGGTTTCGTCTATCTTGCGCCACATCCGACACGGGAGTGTGCGCAAAGTCCATTCTGTTGGGGATGCAGAGGCCGAGGTGATCGAAGCGCAGGTCATGGGGACCTCGCCGTTATCAGGCCAGCTGGTTCGTGACATTGATTGGCCTGAAAGCGCGATGGTCGGGGCCGTCATCAAGCGTGGCGAAATCCTGCTGCCACGCGGCGACACACGGATAGAGGAGGGGGATGTCCTTGTTGTCTTTGCCTTGACGTCCGACATACCCGTGATTGAAAAGCTGTTTCAGGTTAACATCGAATTCTTCTGATGATAGCGCATCTTCGAAAATATCCTCTGTTCGTGTTGATAATGATAATCAGTGCGCTAAGCATGATCGTTCCTGCAGTTCATGCCGCCAAGCTGGGGGATTTGCTTGTGATGCAGGTTTTCCTGAGTTATTCGCTGTTTATTCTCATCATATCAGTCATTTTAGGGCTGGCTTTGATGAACCGGATGCCGCGTATTTCTGCGCGCTCGCATCTTATAACGATCTTACTTGTTTACACATTATTACCCGTTTTTCTTGCTATGCCGTTTACAGCGTTGATCCCGTCAATCGGTCCGATGCAAGGATATTTCGAGATGCTGTCGAGCCTGACAACAACCGGTGCAACGCTGATTAACGACCCTTTCAGTATTGCCGAGACATTGCACCTGTGGCGCGCTCTTGTGGCGTGGATGGGTGGTTTTTTTGTGCTGGTTATTGCGTTAAGCGTGATGGAACCCATGAACCTTGGCGGTTTCGAAATCCGCTCGACTGTGTTTGGTTCGGATGGTGGCACGGGGTCGTTAGGGGCGAGTGACCCAGGTGAGCGCATTGAAAAAAACGCGATCAAAATTGCCCCCATATATGTAGCCGTTACATTTTTACTGATGGTCCTGTTGTTTTTGTCAGGGGATCGCGCCTATGTGGCTTCGATCCACGCGATGTCGATCATTTCGACTAGCGGCATCTCTCCGGTTGGCGGCGTGATTAATTCGCAAAGCGGACGGTTGGGCGAGGTGTTCATGGTGATGTTTCTACTGTTCGCTGTTTCTAATCGTGGSTTYCAGTCAATMGGATCAGGCAGCTGGGCYTGGATWAAGCGCGAYGTAGAGGTCCGCTTGATGYTRATCGCCGTCATYGGCGTRCCAGTGATGCTTTTYCTKCGGCACTGGATTGCGGCGTTYGAGGTRTCYAMCCAACAAGATMTYASYGCMGCTTTKGCAGCATTTTGGGGCAGCRTATTCACGGTTATGTCGTTCATGACMACAACRGGGTTYGAAAGYGCCGATTGGCAGGCGGCGCAAAACTGGTCCGGYTTAAGCACGCCKGGGGTGATTTTCCTTGCGCTTGCMGTYATGGGCGGCGGCGTTGCCACCACTGCGGGSGGCGTGAARTTGCTGCGGGTCTATGCGTTATACAARCACGGRCTTCGGGAAATGGARCGCTTGGTGCATCCYTCCAGTGTTGGTGGMGCMGGGATGGCGGCACGRCGGTTYCGGCGTGAAGGRGCMTTTATGGCRTGGATATTCTTYATGCTGTTTTTGATCGGAATCGCRTCCATAATGCTGGCTTTGTCACTGGTTGGTGTCAGYTTTGAACATTCAATTGCGCTGTCGATTGCGGCGGTAACGAATACAGGGCCGGTGGCWGSKATGCTCGAYYCCGGGCTTCGTTACACGGATGTTGGYAYSYCYGSSCAGATYATACTGTCCATCGGGATGGTKTTCGGGCGCGTRGAAGTTTTGGCSYTGATWGCRCTTTTYAACCCRAATTATTGGCGACGTTAGGTGTTTTTYTTGYGATTGCGAACAAAAGCRYSGCTTAGGGGTGGAATTACCGCCAACTTGCCCCCATTATATTAATAATAACAACAAGAACCCGCGTCCAAGCTGGGTTCCTTAGAGCGAAGGCTGAAAATAATGGCTAATGATAAGCAAAACCTGCAAGACGCATTCCTGAACAATGTTCGGAAAGCAAAAAATCCTGTTACTGTTTTCCTTGTAAATGGTGTTAAGTTACAAGGTGTTATCACTTGGTTTGACAACTTTTGCGTATTATTGCGCCGTGATGGTTCCTCGCAACTTGTGTATAAACACGCGATTTCGACCATCATGCCTTCCCAACCCGTTAACTTGTATGACGGTGACGATGCAGAGTAACGCCTGATGCGTTGCGCTGTAATCCACCCTGATTTATCCGGTCAGATCAAGCGTCGTACGCCGTCGCTGGCCTTGGAAGAGGCTGTAAATCTAGCGGAAGCGCTAGATGTCGAAGTTGTGACCTCGTTGGTTGTCAGAATTGCAAAACCTAGGGCAGGGATGCTGTTCGGAAAAGGTAAGGTCGAAGAACTCAAGGCGCTATTGGCGGCTGATGATGTTGGTTTGGTGATAATTGACGGAAAACTTTCTCCGATTCAGCAGCGCAACCTAGAGAAGGAATGGGACGTCAAAATCCTTGACCGGACCGGATTGATTTTGGAAATATTCTCGGCCCGTGCTGCAACCCGCGAAGGTGTTTTGCAGGTCGATTTGGCACATTTAACCTATCAAAAATCTCGACTTGTCCGCAGTTGGACCCACTTGGAACGCCAACGTGGTGGCCTTGGCTTCATCGGCGGGCCGGGTGAAACACAGATCGAATCTGATCGCCGCGCCTTGGATGACCACATACACCGGATCAAAACGCAGCTTAACAAGGTTGTGAAAACCCGTGCGCTGCACAGGGCAGCGCGCAAGAAGRTTCCGTATCCGATTGTCGCGCTTGTTGGGTATACGAATGCCGGGAAATCCACTATTTTCAATAAGATAACGGGTGCAGATGTGATGGCGAAAGACATGCTTTTTGCCACTTTGGACCCAACCATGCGAGGGATCGAGCTTCCATCGGGGCGTAAAATCATCCTATCTGACACTGTAGGTTTTATTTCGGACCTGCCGACGCAACTGGTTGCCGCGTTTCGCGCTACGTTGGAGGAAGTTCTCGATGCTGACTTGGTGTTGCACGTCCGTGACATCTCGCATCCCGAAACGATGGAGCAGGCGCGGGATGTTGTTGAAATCCTGACCGAAATTGGCATTTCTGACAAAGCCCAAGAAGGAATGCTGGAGATTTGGAACAAGATCGACAACTTGCCWCAAGCCGAGGCRGAYGCRTTTMGWACCGCAGCGGAGCGTGACAGYAAGCATTGYATAACRTCYGCGATCACYGGCGAAGGGYTGGACGAGCTWTACGAAACSRTTGARGSYGCRCTSGCMGAACCWGTGYTTAATGAAACGTTAAMRCTGGAYTATTCKCAAGGCAAAGGCCGTGCATGGCTTTACGCGCACAACGTCGTTCAAAACGAAGAGCAAACGGACGAGGGGTATGTSTTGGAGGTTCTKTGGACTGAAAAGRYYGSTAAYCAGTAYAAGGTTGCGAACSSGTAGGTKKGYKWWWTWGSAYATMSMNNTAGTCGCATAATAGATATTATGTTAAATAYRMYRSYRATAMCTTGTTATATWSTTGATTAAGAMWTAAAATMNAAMCYTATGAATACAATCACATATCCYYACGGYRARCCAATWTTGATTTGYGGCCCTACGGCCTCTGGYAARTCTGCRTTGGGGATTAAGATCGCACAGAAATCTGGTGGTTGCATCATAAACGCGGATGCTTTGCAGGTATACGACACATGGCGTGTCCTTACAGCGCGACCTAGCGAAACCGATGAACAAGCCGTACCACACCACCTTTATGGCCATGTTCCGCTACATCAAACATATTCTGTTGGTGCGTGGTTGCGGGATATTTCGAAGGTGTTGGCGCGCATAGATCGTCGTGCAATTATTCTGGGTGGAACGGGATTGTATTTCTCCGCATTAACTTCGGGGTTGGCTGAGATACCGGAAACGCCGTCACATATCAGGGCCAAAGGAAATGAGATTAGATTGGCATCACAAGGCGTGGATTTTATAGAATATTTATCTATTTATGACCCCGCTACTTTAGCCAAAACCGATACCGACAATCCGATGCGTTTGCAGCGTGCTTGGGAAGTTATGCAAGCAACCGGGCGCGGATTGGCATCTTGGCAAAAAGATACACCTCCGCCACTAGTTTCGATAAATTCAGCATCTGCGATTGTTTTGAACTCCAACCCGGATTGGTTGAACGCCCGAATTGCCGGACGGTTCGACAATATGGTTAACGGTGGCGCACTTAACGAGTGCAAAGCCGTCATGCAAAACGGTTGGGTTCCATCCCTGCCCTCATCCCGTGCTCTTGGCGCGCGCCAGTTGATCGCGTATTTGCACGGCGAATGCACGTTAGACGAGGCAAAAGAAAGCGCAACGATTGCCACGCGACAGTTTGCCAAGCGTCAGCGGTCGTGGTTTCGCAACAAAATGCAGGGTTGGCAGCAGGTTTCAATGGACGATCAGACCGACATTTCGACCCTTGCTGGCCACATTTTGCACCGCGCAGATATTTTCTGACTACTACCCCTAGTGTGTACTGATTCTTGTAGGTGCAGATGCTGTGCCCGTTACCTGTATTTCTCGATTTCTGTGGAAAACTATTGAAAAACTACATGAATCCGGTAAGTTACAATTAAAAAACGAACATTTGAGGCAGACAATTGGACACATCATCTTATGACCTGTACCGCGAAATGCGGTCCACAGGGCAGCCGTCGGAGGCTGTTCATTGTGAAAGTATTTCAGCCCGCGGGCTGAAACAACCATGGCGCCTGGACGAACATCGTCACTATGATTTACACCAGTTTTTTTGGATAACGCGCGGTGGCGGTCGTGTCATAATCGACGGCATCACGCATGGTTTTGGCGCAAATACCGCGCTTTTCATTCCAAACCTACTTGTTCACGGGTTCGAATTCACGCCTGGAACCGTGGGTTGGGTTGTCTCTATGGTGAAAAACCTTCCGATCGCGATGCCCGAAGAACCGATGATGAGCATGCTTCCCAGCCCTCGCGATCAAGCATATTTAACGGGCGACTTCAACAACTTGAATGCCGAATATGTTGCAGACACGCCAGATCGACAAGAAACGCTACTGCACTACGCAGGGCTGCTATCAATCCGCTATCGTCGCATGAAATCCGGCAGCTTGCGTAAGGGGTTTTCTAACGACAACGCGCGTCGCCGCCTTATGCGCAAGTTTATCGCGCGCCTTGAGGATCGTTTCGGCACGCCTGACACTGTTAAGGATTATGCCGGTGCACTGAAGGTTACGCCAACCCACCTCACCCGCGTTTGTCGTGAAACCACGGGGAAACCGGCCACGAAGCTTATACAGGACCGCACAATGCTTGAGGCCCGACGCAGTTTGGCTAATACGAAGTTGAAGGTGCGTGAAATCTCCGATGATTTGGGATTTCAGACGCCAGCGTATTTCACACGGGTTTTCACCGCGACGACGGGCAAGTCCCCGCGAACGTTCAGAAAAGATGCTCAATCACAGGCGATCATTAACCCGAATGCCCGTTCCACCATCTAAGGTGAGACAATAGGTATCCCGCTTCGTAGTTGATATTTTAGGCGCGCTTTGGTAGGCCGCGCCTATCATTCCTCGATCAAAGAGAGCATGCCTATGATCCCTCGTTATTCCCGCCCTGAAATGGTTGCCATTTGGGCACCCGAAAATAAATTCCGTATCTGGTACGAAATCGAGGCGCACGCTTGTGACGCGCAAGCCGCCCTCGGGGTGATCCCGAAAGAAAGTGCTGCGGCCGTTTGGAAAGCCAAAGATGTTAAATTCGATGTGGCGCGGATTGATGAAATCGAAGCGGTTACCAAGCATGATGTGATCGCCTTCCTAACGCATCTAGCCGAGATTATCGGTAACGAGGAAGCCCGCTTCGTCCATCAGGGTATGACATCCTCAGACGTGCTGGATACGTGCTTCAACGTTCAGCTAGTTGAGGCCGCCGATATTCTGATCGCCGATGTCGATAAGCTGTTGGCCGCCCTTAAACGGCGCGCGTTTGAACATAAAGACACCATTCGTATTGGTCGCAGCCACGGTATTCATGCCGAACCAACAACGATGGGCCTGACCTTCGCGCGTTTCTATGCCGAGATGGACCGCAATAAAAAGCGCCTGCAAACGGCCCGAGATGAAATCGCAACGGGTGCGATTTCCGGTGCAGTTGGTACGTTCGCTAACATTGACCCATCGGTTGAGGAATACGTCTGCGAGCAGCTGGGCCTGAAACCTGAACCGATCAGCACGCAGGTTATCCCGCGGGATCGCCACGCGGCGTTCTTTGCAGCCCTTGGCGTTGTAGGTGCATCTATCGAGAATGTTTCGACCGAAATTCGCCATATGCAACGTACCGAAGTTCTGGAAGCCGAAGAATATTTCGCGCCGGGCCAAAAAGGTTCGTCCGCGATGCCACATAAACGCAACCCGATTTTGACGGAAAACCTGACGGGCCTGTCTCGCGTCGTGCGCATGGCAGTTGTTCCGGCGATGGAAAACGTAACGCTTTGGCATGAACGCGATATTTCGCACAGCTCGGTTGAGCGTAACATCGGGCCGGATACAACTATTACACTCGATTTTGCCTTGCAGCGTTTGACCATGGTGATTGACAAGTTGTTGGTATACCCTGACAACATGCTAAAAAATATGAATAAGTTCCGTGGCTTGGTGCATTCACAACGTGTACTTCTGGCCCTGACCCAAAAGGGCCTCAGCCGCGAAGACAGCTATCGTCTGGTTCAGCGTAACGCAATGCGTGTTTGGGAAGAGGATGCCGATTTCATGACCGAATTAAAGGCTGACCCTGAAGTTATGGCCGCAATGACAGAAGCCGAGATCGACGATAAGTTCGATCTCGGGTATCACACAAAACACGTTGATACAATTTTCAAACGTGTTTTCGGGGAATAAGCAACCTATAGAAGCCGCGTAATAGCGGCTTCTATTCCGCAGCTTTGATTGCCTTGGCAATAAAAAATGATGTGGGCAGAGCCAAAATAGCGCCGAGACCTGCCGCCATTAAAATGTAACTCAAGGTGTCGTAGCCGGATACGAGGGCGACAACCACCAATATCCCGGCCATCGTTGCCCCAACGATGGCATATAAAAGAGTTGCTAAGCTAAGCATGATATTATCCTTATTACAGTTTTTAACTGTATAGCGGCGAAGAACTTCGAAGGCCTTGACCTACCTCAAGTAGCGATGAAAAATCGGCACCACTACAGTGCCGAAGATTTACTAATGCCGTTATTAAGTGCCGGCTTCGATTTGCTCGACCGCTGTTCGCGTAAGCTCCACCAGTTTGGTGCGAATTTCGTCGTCATTCATTTCGCCGTTGAAATCTGCAACCACTTTGCGAACCACATCTTCGTGGCCGGCTTCCTCGAAATCAGCTTTGATAACTTCCAGCGCATAGGCCGACGCGTCATCGCCGGATTTCCCAAGCAATTCAGCCGCCCAAAGGCCCAACAGTTTGTTGGCCCGCGCTGCAATTTTGAATTTGGTTTCTTCGTCGTGCGCATATTTATTTTCGAATGCGTTTTCGCGATCATTAAAAGTGGTCATCTTTTTGCTCCGTTGGAAGTTTGTCCTTCCCCTTAAATAAGCATTGGGAGGGGGGGTATACAAGGCCGCAGGTGCGAATCCTTGCTCCTTGTGACACTACAGCCTATAGAGCAGGTAAATCCCGCGGGGGTGCGCACACCCCCTGCCCTGATGCGCTAAACGGAGGCACCCATGGCCCGTCGCAGAATGATTTATGAAGGTAAGGCCAAGATCCTTTACGAGGGGCCGGAAGCAGGCACAATTGTCCAGTACTTCAAGGATGATGCGACAGCATTTAACGCTGAAAAGAAGGCCGTTATTGAAGGAAAAGGTGTTCTTAACAACATGTTATCCGAACACTTTATGATCGGGCTGGGTGGCATTGGTATACCAACCCATTTCATCAAGCGCCTAAATATGCGTGAACAACTTATCAAAGCGGTGGAGGTTATCCCGCTCGAAGTGGTTGTGCGTAATGTCGCGGCCGGCTCTATGTCCAAGCGCTTAGGGATTGAAGAAGGCACCCCCCTCTCCCGTCCAATCGTTGAATTTTATTATAAAGACGATTCGCTGAATGACCCGTTGGTGACCGAAGACCAGATTGTTGCATTCCAGTGGGCCAGCCCGCAGGATCTTGATGAAATGGTCACGATGGCGTTGCGTGTTAATGATTTTATGTCCGGCCTTATGTTCGGCGTCGGTATCAAGCTAGTCGATTTCAAGATCGAAATTGGCCGCCTGTTTGATGGCGATTACCAGCGCCTAATCCTCGCTGATGAAATCAGCCCTGACAGCTGCCGTCTGTGGGATATAGAAACCGGACGCAAGCTCGACAAAGACATCTTCCGCCACGATCTCGGTGATCTGGCTGACGCCTACACCGAAGTTGCGACCCGTCTGGGCGTTATGCCCAAGAAATCCGGCGGCTCAACTGGCCCCACATTGGTTAAATAAGGAGCACCCCATGAAAGCGCGTGTTTACGTTACCCTTAAAAATGGCGTCTTGGACCCCCAAGGTGCGGCCGTGCAACATGCACTTGGCTCGCTTGGGTTCGACGGTGTTGACGCCGTACGCCAAGGAAAAGTGATCGAGCTGGATTTGACTGAAACCGACGCGGTCAAAGCAAAGGCATCGGTTACGCAAATGTGTGAAAAACTGCTGGCGAATACCGTCATCGAAGATTTCATGGTGGAGATTCTCTGATGCGCTCCGCTGTCATCGTTTTCCCTGGTTCCAACTGCGACCGCGACATGGCCGTCGCACTGGAACGTGCCAGCGGCGTTGAAGCACAAATGGTTTGGCACAAAGACGCATCCCTGCCCGACGGGCTTGACGTTGTAACCATACCCGGTGGGTTTTCCTTTGGGGATTACCTGCGGTGCGGTGCGATCGCGGCCCGCTCGCCAATCATGCGCTCGGTCATAGATTTCGCCAACAAAGGCGGCCATGTTTTAGGTGTTTGCAACGGCTTTCAAGTATTGATCGAGGCCGGACTTCTACCGGGTGCATTAATGCGCAACTCTGGCTTGAAATTCGTTTGCAAAGACACTGAAATAAAAGTGGAAACAGCTGACAGCCCGTTCACTAACGCCTACACCAAAGGCGAAAGCGTTACCTACCCTATTGCTCATCACGATGGGAATTACGTGGCTGACGCGGCTCTTGTGGAGCGCCTTCGTGGTGATGATCGTGTTGCGTTCAGCTATCGGGATAATCCGAACGGTTCCAGCGCGGATATTGCCGGGATTTTATCGGAAAATCGCCGCGTACTCGGAATGATGCCACACCCTGAGCGTCTAAATGATCCAGAGCTTGGCGGCACGGACGGTAACAAAATGTTCACATCCTTGGTCGAGGCGTTGGTTAACGCTTAGTTAACGCCAGAGCCGATCACCAAGGTCATCCATCCCATCGTACAAATGCGCCACTTGCGCCCCGTACCCATTGAAAATCTGCGTAGGAATGCGGTCATCGCTATCCAGCGGTTTTTCAGTGGCCTGCGTCCAACGTCGGTGATCGACTGCCGGATTAACGTTTGCCCAGAAACCATATTCTTTCTTCTGTAGGCTTTCCCAAAATCCGACGGGGCGTTTATCGGTAAATGTAACCTTAACAATCGACTTGATCGACTTGAACCCAAACTTCCAAGGCATATGCACGCGTAAAGGTGCGCCAAATTGCTTGTGAAGAACCTTACCGTAAGCTCCGACAACCATGAAAGCCAATTCGTTCGTGGCCTCGGCCATAGTAAATCCTTCGACATAAGGCCAAGGATACCATGCAGCCTTCTGTTCTTTAGCGACTTTCGTGTCCATAAACGTCTCGAAACGAATGTATTTGGCACCTGATTGCGGTTTAGCAAGGGCAACTAGCTTAGCCATCGGGAATCCGATCCACGGTACAACCATAGACCACGCTTCCACGCAGCGGTGACGGACAATTCGTTCCTCGATGCCGGTGCGTTTTATCAAATCCTCAATCCCTATCTGAAACGGCTTATCTACCATTCCATCGATCTGTATTACCCAATCGTCGGTTGACAGTTTCTGCGCCTCTGCTGAAATTCGTTTACTGGACCCAAATTCGTAGAAATTGTTATATTTACTGGTGATTGACTCGACAGTCACACGTCGACCGGCATCTGCAAAACCTGCATTCAAACTCGGAACCGGCGTAAACGGCGCCTCGGGAACAGCCGCATCGACCGCTTGTCCCAACATTGCCAGCCCTGTGCCAGCCCCGAATCCGGCCATCAAATTACGCCGATTTAGGAACAATGTTTCGTCCGTGACCAAGTTTTCTCGAATTAGCCAATCAGGCTTTCTGTGATAAATCATGTGTTTCCCCTTTGTTTCCCAAGAACTATAGGGCGGTTATTTGCTTATATCCAATCAAAGAAGCTTGAGGGAATGTTACCAACCCCTTACTTCTAGATTTATGAAACCCACGAAGTTACCAGCGCTACGATTGCCGGACATACGGCTAGCCCAGATACTCGTCTGGGTGGGTTTACTGCTGACCGTGCTGCTTATCTGGGCATCCACCATATTTTTAACAGACAGATTCACAACAGAGCAACGCGAAAAGTCGCGACAACGAGCTGACCTTTTCGCCAGCACAATTTCCGCAACATTACAGCGGAACGCTTACGTCCCCTTGCTTTTATCACGAGACCAAACGCTGACATATTCATTGATTACGGGCGATTATACGGCAACGTCGGCTCGATTGGTATCGTTTAAGGAAGACCTCTCGGCGGCCTCCATCATCTTGATGGATATTAACGGGCTGGTCGTTGCAGCAACCGACCCCCGCGACATTTTTGTTAAAGAGGAATTACCCGGTTTTTTCATTCGTGCCCTTCGCGAAGATGCGACAGTTTTTCAAGCCTTACGGATTGATGGAAAAGTTAACGGGTTTTACTACGCCCGTAAAATAGAGTTCGAAGATGAAAGCATCGGCGTAATTGTCGTTGAGGTGGACCTTCAACGACAGGAAAATTTTTGGCGCCGTAGCGGTGCAAACGTTGTGCTTTCGGATTCGTCCGGAAATATCCTGCTCGCCTCGCACTCCGCTTGGCGTGATACTTCCCTTCAGGATTTGTTGAAATCAACTTATCGCCCCACAACTTCAGAGCGCTTGTTCGGTAATGAATCGGAAGCTCCGCAATCCTTCGTCTATATCAACGGCGAGCGCCTGTTGGTGAGCGCCGCGAGCGTGGGCTTCCTTGGTTGGGATCTAAGCTATTTTGCCTCCCTTGAGGATGCCCAAGCGCGGGTAAATGCGTTTATCGCGCTGGAATTAATGATTTTGGCGATGCTGGCAGCCCTTATCTTTTATCTTATTTCCCGAAAAACGACGCGCCAATCCACTGAAATTCAGGCGGAATCAGCAGAACTCCGCCGCCTAAACAAGCGTCTATCCAGCGAAATCGAGCAACGCCAACGGGCGGAGCAAATGCTGGAAACCGCCGAGCAAAGCTTGGAGCAAGCCTCAAAACTCGCCGCTTTGGGGCAGATGTCCGCCTCTGTTAGCCACGAGTTAAACCAGCCATTGGCCGCGATGCGGACCTACCTCGCAGGGGCGCGCCTGTTATTACAGCGCAACCGAGCCGAGGAAGCCTTGATTAGTTTCCAGCGTATCGACGACCTTATTGAACGCATGGGTGCAATTACCAAACAGTTAAAATCCCATGCAACGAAGGCTTCCGGCGTTGCGATCAAAGTTGATTTGCGCGATTCTGTTGCGTCGGCCATGTCAATGATGGCCCCGCAACTTGGTCAAACACAAGTTAATATCGTTCGTAATTTTGCCGACCAACCCGCGCTAGTTGTCGGAGATCCGGTCCGCATCGAACAAATCATTGTTAACCTTTTGCGAAATGCCCTTGATGCTGTGAAACCTGTTGAAGATAAGCGGATCGAGATTACATTGAAGGTCGATGATGCCGTTACCTTAACTGTGCAGGACAACGGGACCGGAATTGAAGATGCCAGCGCCTTGTTTGAACCCTTCGCAACCACCAAAAAGCCCGGTGAGGGTGTCGGGCTTGGCCTTGCTATCTCAGCCGGGTTTGCAAGTGATATGAACGGCAAGTTAACCGGCCGTAATGCAACGCCCGTTGGGGCAATATTTGAATTACAACTACCTCGGGCAGCTGCCCAGTAACCTTTCGGAGTCAACATGCCTGAAACATTAAAAGTCGCGATTATTGATGACGAGGCCGATATGCGGGCGTCAATCAGCCAGTGGTTGGAGCTATCAGGCTTCAAAACCATCTGCTTTGAGAACGCAAACGAGGCTATCACCTCACTTGGTTCGGATTTCCAAGGTATCGTTTTATCTGACATCCGCATGCCCGGAATGGATGGAATGGAGCTGTTAAGACGCCTCCATACCGTTGATTCAGCCCTGCCCGTGATATTGATAACTGGACACGGTGATGTGCAGATGGCCGTTGATGCGATGCGAATTGGCGCTTACGATTTCGTAGAAAAACCCTTTGACCCCGAACGTTTGGCCGACCTAACGCGTCATGCGCTCGAAGCGCGACGTCTTACACTGGATAATCGCGCCTTACGCCGTGAACTTTCCGACGGCACTGTTTTGCTTCGCAAAATCATGGGTAATAGCCCGCAAATCGAAAAGTTGCGCGAAGATATTCTTGACCTTGCCCAAGCGGATGCCAATGTGTTGATCACAGGCGAAACCGGAACGGGTAAAAGCCTTATTGCACGCGGGATTCATGCCTGTGGTTCGCGTCAGGGAAAGCCGTTTTATTCCCTTAATTGCACCGCCTTAAGCGAAGAAGAAATGTTGGCGCGGCTGTTTGGCCCTGCGGTTGACGCTGAAAACCGCCCCGTTATGGCTTCTAGTACGGCCTGCACGGTGTGCCTCGAAGATGTGCATTCGCTTTCGGAAACCGTTCAGAGCCGTCTTCTGGCTGCTTTGGAAAAGATGGATGCWGATGGTGATGAAAACGTTGTTCGCATTCTCTCCGTTTCGGGTGTTCCGATTGAGGAAACTCAAAAGGCCTTGCGACCRGACCTGTATTATCGCCTTGCAAACATGGAGGTCGCGGCCCCCACSCTTCGTGAGCGTGGTGAAGATGTGCTGATATTGTTCACCCGTTTCTTGCAGCTATTTTCCGAAGATTACGGATGTGATGTTCCTGAACTCACGGCGCAAGATGCTGCTAATTTGCTGCAAGCTGCGTGGCCTGGAAACATCCGGCAATTGCAAAATCTTGCTGAACGCGCTGTTCTGCAATCTCGTCGAGGGGAAACGGGCATCGCGTCATTATTAACGGATGAAGGGCTTCGTGAGCCATCCGAGCAGAGTGGCGAAAAACCGTTGAAGGAACACGTCGAAGCATTTGAACGTATGTTGATCGAAAATGCCCTGCGCCGAAATCGTGGATCCGTCGCATCGGTGATGGAAGAACTCGCCCTGCCCCGCCGCACGTTAAACGAAAAAATGGCAAAATACGGCCTTAGCCGCGGTGATTACGTTTAGGTGTAATTTGCCAGCTCTGCCGTTAAATCACCGTATCCGGTGAAACGTCGTTCAAAAACCAATCCCAGCCGTTTTGCGGCATCCTCGGCCAGAAGGTCGAGGTCGGGCTGGTCTGTTTGCGCTAGGTAAACCAGTTTCTCGTAGTTTCCAAATAGCATATCGCGCAATTGCGGATGACGGTCCAACCCCATGGGTTTCCACACGAAACTGTCGAATTGGCGCACAAGAAAATCGGTCAGGTAAAACGATGTGAATTCAGTATCCGCGTGGGCGGCAAAAGCATCGTTGCCCTCAAAGAAACTATAACAATGCGGTCCCGCAGCCATCTTAACACCCAGTTTATCGCACCGTGCTTGCAACAGCCCACCGGTACCACAATCCGCGTAAACCACGAATATCTCATCATATTTATCGCGGGCTTCAACCACCAAGGCCTCAACCGCATCAGGGATTTTATCGGGGGTAAGATGCAAGTTCGCAGGCAGGCACTGCAAATCCATATGCGTCCAGCCGTTAACCTTAATTAACGCTAGAATTTCCCGCGCCAAGGCCCCACACGCCAACAGAAGAACGCGACCACCGGCAGTGTCCGCGTTCAATCCGTCGATCGTTAGTTGTTCATCCGTGTTGGACATCGCATTACATCAGGCCGAAAGCTGGTTGTGCTTCTTGGCCATGAATTCCTTGGCTGTTTCCACGGCTACGGCCGCATCCCGGCAGTATGCATCAGCACCGATAGCTTTGCCAAACTCTTCGTTCAGCGGTGCGCCGCCAACCAGAACGATATAATCGTCTCGTTTACCCTGCTCCACCAGCGTATCAATGACAACTTTCATGTAGGGCATCGTGGTTGTAAGCAGCGCCGACATTCCCAAAATATCCGCCCCTTCAGATTCCAGTGCGCCAATATATTCCTCCAGCGAGTTGTTGATGCCGAGGTCATGGATTTCAAACCCTGCCCCTTCCATCATCATTCCAACGAGGTTTTTGCCGATGTCATGAATGTCGCCCTTGACCGTTCCAATAACCATCTTACCAAGACGCGGCGCGCCGGTTTCGATTAGCAGTGGCTTAAGGATTGTCATGCCACCCTTCATCGCGCCCGCCGCCAGCAGGACTTCGGGCACAAACAAAATGCCGTCACGGAAATCGACCCCGACAATGGCCATACCCTCAACAAGGGCTTTGGTTAGAATGTCGTAAGGCGTCCATTTGCGTTCCAGCAGAATGTTAACGGCTTCTTCGATTTCCGGCTTCATGCCATCATAAAGGTCATCCATCATTTGCAGGACAAGCTCTTCGTCGTTCAGTTCGCTTAGAATTAGGTCGTCTTCTTCATCAGACATGGTGGTATTCCTAAGTGTGTGCGGGTTGTAACCTCAGCTGTGAATTACAGCGCAATATGCAATAAATTCTCGGCGGTTTGCGACCGTCGTTGGCCGATATCCGACTTACGCGCCGCGCCGGCGATTCCGGCGTTTGGCAGCTGTACCGCCATCCAGACCATCAGAATCAGACGAAAACCCACCGAGCGTGGCGCGAATTGTGTCCGCATCCGGCACTGGGCCGCGTGGGCGAGATTCCAGTGCCGCTTTCATGGCAACCAGATGTTCGGGTAACGTGCCACAACACCCGCCGATGATCTTGGCCCCGGCATCGCGTGCCAGTAAGGCGTATTCCCCCATCAGTTCCGGCGTGCCATCGTAATGGATATGCCCGTGAACATATTTTGGAATGCCAGCATTCCCCTTGGAAATAACAGGAATGGAAGGGTTCGCCTTGCCAAACCCGATTAACGTGCGCAACAAATCGGAGGCCCCGACGCCGCAGTTTGCGCCAAAGGCAATCGGTTTATTTTCGATACTCTCGACCATTTCTACCATATCGGTCGCAGTCACACCCATCATGGTGCGTCCGGCTGTATCAAAGCTCATCGTGCCAACCCACGGTGCGCCGACGTTCTGAAACGCCTTCGCTGCCGCTTTATATTCTTCGGGCGCCGAAATTGTCTCCAACCAAAGCACATCGGCTCCGCCTTCCATCAAGCCTTTGGTTTGTTCTTCGAATATATCAACAGCACTGTTGAACGAAAGCTCCCCGACGGGCTCCATAATTTCCCCTGTGGGGCCAACTGACCCAGCCACAACAATCTTGCGGCCAGACGCATCGGCTGCCTCGCGCCCGATCTCGGCGGCGATGCGGTTTAGTGTGAACACGTCATTCTGACGGTCATGCAACTTTAGGCGCGAATAGTTACCACCAAATGAATTTGTAAGAAAAATATCGCTGCCGGAATTAATAGCCCCGTCATATAACGCGCGAATGCGGTCAGGGTGGGTTTCGTTCCAAATCTCGGGCGCCTCACCCGCTTCCAAACCCATATTGAACAGGGTGGTTCCGGTAGCGCCATCGCCAAGCAGCCAGTCGCGCTCGGACAGTAGTTCGCTTAGAAGGTCGGTCATGCCGTCAAATCCTCTTCTTTAAAGTAATGCGTTCGAAATCTGCCTAATACGTTGGATCATCGCGCGCAACCCATTGGATCGCTGCGAGGACAAATGTTGATCAAGCCCTAGGCGCCCCATCTCGGCTTGCGCATCAACTTTCAGGGCCTCTTCAGGTGTTAACCCATCGTAAAGCGCGTGCAAAACGGCGATCAAACCCCAAACAATCATCGCATCGGATTCGCCTTGAAAGCCGATGTGCGCGGTTGCCCCCTCGCCTTCAATCTCCGGTACGATCCATACCTGCGAGGCACATCCCTCGACCTTGGTCGCGGGAATTTTCTGACCCTCGCTTAAGGGGGGCATTTTTTTGCCCAGATCAATCACATAGCGATAGCGATCTTCCCATTCGTCGATGAAATCGAAATCCTCGACAATCTCTTCAAAGCGTGCAGTAGCCATTGGCATTCTCCTTTAATCGAGTGATTTAGTCACTTAAAGGTGACGCGTCTAGTCCGACGAGTTGACGCAACCAACATTTCGTTACAGTTCGATTATTTTGACACCCCGTGGTGTTGCCGATAATGCAATCTCGCCATTGCGAAGTCGCAACGCATCATCACCAAATACACCTTTACGCCAACCACTTAGCGCCTTTACTTCATCGTCATCCCCATTCGCAAGCGCATCCAGATCACCGGATGTTGCAATCAGTTTGGGGGCCACCTGATATCTCTCGGCCTTTGATTTAAGCAAAACCCGCAGCAAATCCCCCAAGGATTCCGTGCCGTTTTTCTTAACCCTAACAGCTGGCGCAACCGGCAAATCATCTTGCGGGCATGCCTCGCCAGCTTTCACGGCGGCCAGAATACCATCCGCAATTGCCCCTTTACGGGCTTCACGCAACAACAGGCGCGAGCGGTTAAGGTCTTCGTAAGATTTCGGGCGGGTGGAGGCTAATTCCATCAGCGCATCATCTTTAATCACACGATTACGCGGGATATTTCGGGTTTGTGCTGTGATCTCGCGAAATTGCGCCAACTCGCGAACAACGGCCAAAAACCGCCCCGATGTTGTGCGGGTTTTCAATCGTTTCCAAGCGTTTTCTGGATCAATCCTGTACGTTGCTGGGTCGGTAAGAATGGATACTTCTTCCGTCACCCAGCTCGTGCGGTCGGTTTTTGTTAATTGTTTATCAAGATATTCATAAATCACCCTAAGGTGCGTTACATCCGCCAAGGCGTAGGTTTTTTGTTTGTCGGATAGCGGCCTGCGGCTCCAATCCGTGAAGCGTGACGTTTTATCGACCCCCTCTTTCACGATTTGGCGCACCAACTTTTCGTATCCGACCTGTTCACCAAACCCGCAGACCATCGCGGCAACCTGAGTGTCAAAGAAAGGTTCAGGGATAACGCCACCTTCAATGCAGAAAATCTCCAAATCCTGACGGGCCGCGTGGAAAACCTTAACAACATCGGTATTTTTGAACAACTCGTACATCGGGGCCAGATCAATGCCGTTGGCCAGCGGGTCGATGATTACCGCGTTTTCATCGCCCTCTCCGGGGTACGCCATCTGGATTAGGCACAATTGCGAATAATATGTGCGTTCGCGCAAGAATTCCGTATCAACAGTCACATAGGGTTGTGATGCACATTCTTCACAAAACTTGGCTAAATCTTCGGTCGTGGTAATCGTTTTCATTGTTATCCGTTCTGCGCGTCGGCACGGGATTTTCCCGCCACGTCTTGCGCCAGCGTTGCCGCCATAAATCTGTCGAGATCGCCATCCAGAACACCTTGTGTATCCGATGTTTCCTCGTTTGTACGTAAATCTTTAACCATTTGGTAGGGTTGCAGGACGTAAGACCTAATCTGGTTGCCCCACCCCGCATCACCCTTATTGTCATGTGCGTCCTGAATGGATTCGGTCCGCTTGCGCATCTCGATCTCGTAAAGCCGAGATTTAAGTGCTGCCATACAGTTAGCCCGGTTCTGGTGCTGTGATTTCACCGAGCTGGTCACAACGATGCCCGACGGGATATGCGTAATCCGCACGGCGGAGTCGGTAGTATTAACGTGCTGCCCACCTGCACCGGATGACCGGTAGGTGTCCACGCGAATGTCGGATGGGTTGATATCAATCTCGATGTTGTCATCAATCACAGGGTAAACCCAGACCGAACTAAACGAGGTATGCCGCTTCGCCGCGCTGTCAAACGGGGAAATTCGTACCAACCGATGCACACCGCTTTCGCTTTTCAGCCAGCCGTAAGCGTTGTGGCCTTTAATCTGGTAGGTCACCGATTTAATGCCAGCCTCGTCGCCCGCATTGTAAGACATGGTCTCGACGCTATAACCCTTCTTTTCGGCCCAGCGAACATACATGCGCGCCAGCATCGAGGCCCAGTCACAACTTTCTGTGCCACCTGCGCCCGCATTGATTTCAACGAAGGTATCGTTCGCGTCCACCTCGCCGTTCAGCAAGGCCTCAAGCTCCAGCTTGGCGGCCAGAACGGTAAGCTTGGCGATGGCATTTTGTGCGTCGGTGATAACCTCTTGGTCATCCTCCATTTCGCCCAACTCGATCATATCGACGTTGTCTTGTAGATCACCCGCCAAGGATTTGTAGTTGTCCATGGCATCGACAAGGGCTTGGCGTTCCCGCATCAGCTTTTGCGCGCGTTCAGGGTTATCCCACAATGTTGGGTCTTCCGACATCGCATCGAATTCTTCCATGCGGTGCGCGGCGGTGTCCCAGCCCATGCGTTGGCGCAGTAGGCCCAGCGATTTTTCGATCTCTGCGACCTGTTTTTCTGTTTCTGCGCGCATCTATAGGCTCCGAAAGGATGTGTTGAGTCGCTCGTATCTAACCAACCCGACCAAAAGGGTAAAGAGGGGTCAGTAAAGCCCGCCGCTGGAAAGCCCGCCGAATGTGGGCTTGACGGGGATGATTACCTCTTCGCCGCCAATGATGACGGTCTCAAAGTTTTCACCTTCGCCGCGGTTAAAGAACAACAGATCGCGCCCCATTACGAAGCCCCCGTCGATGAATTCGCCGTAGGAACCATAGCCCGGCTCTTCGCCCTGACGGAATAACTCGCTGACGACATATTCGCCTTGCTCGTCGTCATTCAGGCGCACGCCGGTATAGCGGTCAATCTTAACAAATACAGATCCCGGCGGCACATCATATGTCACCGTCGGGAACGTTTCCAGCGCGACCTTCATGAATTCAGAGAATACCGGCCCGCAAAGTGATCCGCCATACGCGCCACGGCCCATGGGTTTTGGTGTATCAAACCCGATATAACACCCTGCCACGATTTTCGGCGTAAACCCGATGAACCACGCATCCTTCGCTTCGTTGGTCGTACCGGTTTTACCCGCGATCGGTACATTTAGCACAGAACCAACCGTGCGGGCCGCCGTGCCGTTTCGCACAACCCCCTGCATCATGGAGGTCAACTGGTAAGCCGTGATCTGGTCCATAATTCGAACCGAGTTATCCTTGACCCAAGGTTCGCGCTCCATCGCCATCTCGCTACCCTGACAATCGTCACAAACACGTTGGTCGTGGCGAAACACTGTGTTGCCATAGCGATCTTGCACACGATCAACCAAGGTCGGCTCCACCCGTTTGCCGCCATTAGCGAACATTGCATAGGCGGCGACCATTTTGAATAACGTTGTTTCGCCTGCGCCCAGAGAATAGGAAATCAACTCAGGCATATCGTCGTAAACACCGAAGCGTTCGGCATAAGCGCTAACCACATCCATGCCCACACTTTGGGCCACACGAATGGTCATCAGGTTTCGGGAGTATTCAATGCCAGTTCTAAGCGGCGCGGGCCCGTAGAACTTTTTCGAAGAATTCTGCGGTCGCCAAATTCCTTCAGCGGTTTCAACCTCGATAGGCGCATCAACCACGATCGTTGCAGGCGTGTAGCCATTATCCAACGCCGATGCGTAAACGAAAGGTTTAAACGCAGAACCTGGTTGCCGGTTTGCCTGTGTCGCACGATTAAACACGCTGGTTTGATAGCTGAACCCGCCCTGCATAGCCAAAACCCGTCCGGTTTGCGTGTCCATTGCCATAAACGCACCCTGAATGGCCGGTACTTGTTGCATTTCCCAGAACTGGAATTCACCGCCTTTCATATTGGCCGAAACCAATACAACATCACCCAGCGCCCAGATATCCTCTGCTGCCTTTGGTGTGCTGCCTGGCTTGTTATCCTCGTCAACTGTACGGGCCCAAGTGGTATCGGAAACTTTCAGGTAATATCCGTCATCGTCTTCCTCGGCGCCCTCAATTCCCACCCGAACGGAGGTTTTACCAACCTCAAGGACAACCGCCAGCGACCAACCCTCGATATCGCGCGGCAGCGTAATATCGTTCAAGGCGTCGCGCCATTCCTGCTCGGTCATTGTGTCGGCAGCTTCGATCTTGGCCAAGGGGCCCCAATAGATATTAAGCGCCCGATCATATTCAACTAAACGCTGCTGCAAGGCTTTCGCTGCCACCCGCTGCAATTCAGGATCCATTGTGGAGCGGATAGAAAGCCCTCCTGCGAAAAGTTCGTCATTACCCATGGTGCGCGACAGCTGCCGGCGAATTTCATCCGTGAAATAACTGCGCGGTGGAAGTTTTTCACGCGAGGATGGCAGCTCGCCGCCTTGCACTGTGCGTAAAGGTTCCGCCTTGGCAGCCTCGGCCTCTTCGGCTGTGATATACCCGTTTTCAGCCATTTCTTTCAAAATGAAGTTCCGGCGCTCAACAGCCTTCTCGCGGTTGCGTACCGGATGATAATCGCTTGGTGCTTTAGGCTGAACGGCCAAAAAAGCAGCCTCGGCTATCGACAACTCCTCCAGAGTTTTCCCGAAATACGTTTGAGCCGCCGCCGTTACACCGTAAGAATTTTGACCCAGAAAGATTTCGTTAAGGTAAAGGCTAAGGATATCTTCTTTGGAAAGCGTGTTTTCAATCCGTGCCGCCAGCACGATTTCCTTGATTTTGCGTTCAAGCTTACGCGAACCATCCAGCAAGAAGTTTTTCATCACCTGCTGCGTAATGGTGGACGCGCCACGAAGCCGCCCACCTTGGGCCGCGTCAATTAACGCCTTCAAAATGCCTAAAGGATCATATCCGGCGTGATTGTAAAAATTCTTGTCCTCGGCACTTATAAAAGCGGCCTTAACCACTTCGGGCATTTCATCAACGGGCGTGAATATTCGGCGCTCGCGCGCAAATTCATCCATAACCAATCCACGCGCCGAATATATCCGCGACAGCGTTGGCGGTTCGTAAAGTGCCAATTGTTCGTGGTTTGGCAAGTCTTGGCTATAGATCCAAAACAGGGTCATCAGGCCCATTCCGCCCATGATCACGCCTAAAACGGCCCAACTGAACAGGAACCCAAACAAATTCAAAATGGCTCTTAGCAACGACTCTACCTCCGTGTCATCCCTCCGTATAGTCGAGGGGGCGCGGGGCGTCAAAACTCCATTCTATTAGTGACGCATATTTAAGCATGTGTCGGAAATAAGTCGCCTATTGCGACATATGTGGTTATTTCGGTTGTATTATATTCGGGCGTAAGGCTAATGTAGCCGAACTGGGTCCGTTGTGAATCGTATGCTTCCGGATTTTAGTCGAAAAGTTTTGTTGCACCCGTGCGTTTTGGCAGTGAATGCCACGCGGAATGTGACAGGCGCCAAGCGCCACCCGCTAATTCTGCGCTGTCCGTTAGATAGTTGCAGCTTCAACAATCAGGCACATATTTGCGTGCCGGAGAGATAACCGCGATGAAACGCGTTGATACAGGCAGAGAATTTCACGGGGGCAGTTTGCCGTCCGCTTTTGCTATGTCAGCTCGTTCTTCCCAAACAATTAGTACGTCCAGCCCGCTTTCGTTAGTAAACGAGGCGCCGCCCGGACGTCGTAGAAAGCTTACATGTCAAAGAAAATGCTTATCGATGCCACCCACGCCGAGGAAACTCGGGTTGTGGTGGTTGACGGAAACAAGGTCGACGAATTTGATTTTGAATCCCTGAATAAACGCCAGCTTGCTGGCAATATCTACCTAGCAAAAATCACGCGGGTTGAACCCTCGCTTCAAGCGGCATTCGTTGATTACGGTGGCAACCGCCACGGTTTCCTCGCGTTCTCCGAAGTGCATCCTGATTACTACCAGATCCCGGCTGCGGACCGTCAGGCCATTCTTGATGAAGAAGCCGCCGATGTTGCACGCCAACGCGAAGACGAAGAAAAGGCCGAACAGACCAAATCCCGTTCGCGCCGTCGTCGTCGTAAACCAACCGAGGCCGCCAGCGATGGTGCGCCAAGTGTTGAAGATGCAGTGATCTCGGAAGAAGCTCCAGGTGAAGGCGATCAACCAGATATCGTTGAGGTGCCCGAAACACAAATCGATGATGCTGCTAAAACAGACGCTGAAGAAGTAACGACAGAAGAGGCCGCGACTGAAGAAGTCGCCGTTGAAGCGGTGGTTGCCGACGAACCCTCCGAAGCGCCTGTTGAGGAGGTTTCTGAAGAAGTACCAGCCGAGGAAGCCGACGAGCAGCCAGAAGTCGACGCCCCGACAGAGGAAGTCGTGACTGAAAAGGTCAAGGACACCCCTGCTCCACGCCGTCAACGCGTGCGGCGTTACAAAATTCAAGAAGTCATCAAAGTTCGCCAAATCCTGCTGGTTCAGGTCGTTAAAGAAGAACGTGGCAACAAGGGTGCTGCCCTTACCACATATCTGTCGCTTGCTGGCCGGTATTGCGTTCTAATGCCAAACACCGCGCGTGGTGGCGGCATCAGTCGCAAGATCACCAATGTTAGCGACCGCAAGAAACTCAAAGACATCGCAGGTGGCATCAACGTACCACAAGGCGCAGGCCTGATAATCCGGACTGCGGGCGCAAAACGCACGAAGGCCGAGATCAACCGAGATTACGAATACTTACTGCGCCAATGGGAGCAGATCCGCGAAACAACGCTAAAATCCATGGCGCCCGAACACATCTATGAAGAAGGTAGCCTGATCAAACGCTCGATCCGCGACCTATATAATAACGAAATTGACGAGATCATCATCGACGGCGAGCGCGGTTATAACGAGGCCAAGGAATACATGGGCATGCTCATGCCTTCCCACGCCGAAAACGTTAAGCTCTATAAAGACGTGCTGCCGCTGTTCTCGCGCTTTCAGGTCGAAACGTACCTTTCGGGCATGTTCAACCCGACGGTGCAGCTTAAATCCGGTGGCTATATCGTTATCGGCATTACCGAAGCACTGGTTGCGATTGATGTGAACTCTGGTCGTGCGACCAAGGAAAACTCGATCGAGGAAACCGCGCGCAAAACCAACCTAGAGGCCGCCGAAGAAGTGGCACGCCAGTTGCGTCTGCGCGACCTCGCCGGTCTGATCGTGATCGACTTCATTGATATGGAAGATCGCCGCAATAACATCGCGGTTGAAAAACGTATCAAAGACAAGTTGAAAACAGATCGTGCCCGCATCCAGATTGGTCGCATCTCAAGCTTCGGTTTGATGGAAATGTCACGCCAACGTCTGCGCCCCGGAATGCTGGAAGCTTCCACGCAACCTTGCCCACATTGTCACGGCACAGGCATCACGCGCTCGGACGATTCCATGTCGCTAGCCATTCTGCGCGAACTTGAAGAGGAGGGCGTGCGCCGTCGTTGCAAGGAGGTGCTGGTATCAGTGCCAATCAACGTTGCGAACTACATGCTGAACCAGAAACGCGAACACGTTGCGATGATTGAAAGCCGTTTTGGTCTTTCCGTCCGTGTCGAGGCAGACCCGCATCTGATCAGCCCGGAATACCGCGTGGAACGCTTGAAGGTGGCAACACGCATCATTCCCGAAGCCGTAATTCTGGAAACAGAAACCATCGAATACGCGCCTGAGGTTATTGAGGAAGTAGTAGAAGCCGAAGTTGCAACACCCGAAACAGACGAGGAAGGCGCGCCAAAAAAACGCCGTCGCCGTCGTCGTCGCGGTGGCAAAGGCCGCAATGGGGATCAGCAAACTGACGAAAACCCGTCAGAAGAAAGCGCTGGAACCGAAGCACCTGTTGCTGAAGGCGTAGCCGAAGACAAGCCATCCGAGGAAGAAAAACCGAAGCGTTCGCGTACACGTCGTCGTCGCAAACCAGATACGGCAACCGAGGAAACCCCTGCGGAAAACACCGACACACCAGAGGCCGAAGCCCCTGCCCCTGTCGAGGTTCCCGAAGCCCAAGTCACGGAAAAGCCGAAACGCAAACGTGCGCCACGCAAGCCAAAGGTTGTGAAAGAGGTTGTCGAAGATGTAGCAGAGGCTCCTGTTGTTGAGGCTACGGCCCCCGAACCTACACCAGAACCGACACCAACGCCTGAACCGGAACCAACACCGGAACCGGAACCGGTTGTTGAACAAAAAACGGCAGAACCCGCCAAACCAAAACGGCGCGGCTGGTGGTCGCTTAAATAATTAACAAAAAGGCCTCTATTAAGGGGCCTTTTTGCTATCCATCCATAACTTCAGGCGGCGCACACCCTCAATAATATCCGTTGTCGATCGTGCATAAGAAAACCGCAGGGTGACATGCCCGCGCGCTGGGTCAAAATCTACACCGGGGGTCACGGCGACACCCGCCTCCATCAAGATTTCCTTGGCCAAAGCCACGCTATCATCCGTCAAATCTGACACGTCTGCATAAATATAAAATGCCCCATCCGGTGGCGCAATTTTGTCGAATCCAGCTTTTGGCAATTCTTCCAACAACAACGCGCGATTGCGTTCATACATCGCTAGATTGCCCTCCAGCTCTCCAATTGAATCCAGCGCGGCAAGGGCCGCAATTTGGGATGCATGCGGCGCACAAATAAACAGGTTCTGCATCAACCGTTCCAAGCGGCGCACATGGCCTTCGGGCACAATCATCCAGCCAATCCGCCACCCAGTCATTGAGAAATACTTGGAAAAGGAATTAATTACATAGACATCATCACTGATTTCCAACGCTGTAACTGCCTTTTTCCCGTACTCTATCCCGTGATAGATTTCGTCCGAGATGAACGCGATTCCCCGCGCCTCGCAATGCGAAATCAACGCTGCCAAAGCCTCCCGCCCCAACATAGTTCCCGTGGGATTAGACGGGCTGGCCACGAGCAATCCGGCTAAATCATTCTCGGCCTGCAAATCCTTAACCGTCGGCTGAAATCGCGCCGCAAGCGTCGTCGCAATACTAGCAACCTCAATATCCAGTGCCTTTAGAATATTCCGGTAACTCGGATACCCCGGATCGCCAATCGCAACACGATCTTTGGCATCAAACAGGCTGATGAATGCCAATTGGAACGCTGCCGAAGACCCCGCCGTAACGACTACCCGTTCGGGCGAAACCTCCACCCCGTACCAATCCATATACAACTGTGCGATTCGCACTCGAAGCTCGGGTAAGCCAAGCGCCACCGTATATCCTAACGCGCCATCGTCCATCGCCGCCTTCAACGCCGCCACCGCGCCAACAGGCGCACCCGTTGCTGGCTGACCAACTTCCATGTGAATTATGTTTCGCCCTGCGTCTTCCTCGACACGGGCCGCTTCCATCACGTCCATAACAATAAACGGGGCTACATCACTTCTTCTTGAACGCCGCATGCCAAAACTCCTGTAGGGTGCAATATGCTAGCCGCTGAATACCGCGTGTGACAATTGATTGCCAATGGGAACTTGGATTCAGGACCGTTTCCCTGTATCGCAGGTGAAGTGTTAACAACAGGGTAGAGCAATGAACGTATTCAAAACCATTCTAATCGCAGGTATCGCCCTTCTCGGCGCCACTTTTACGCAAGCCGCAGGCGTAGACAATATGACCGGCGATGAGCGCGACGTTTTCCGCGCCGAGGTTCGTGCCTACCTTCTGGATAACCCCGAAGTTATTCTCGAAGCCATTCAAGTGTTGGAACAACGTCAGGCGCAAAGCGAAGCCCAAAGTGACCTGGATCTGGTGCGCGAAAACTTTGCAGACCTTACCAGAGACGGCTATTCATGGGTCGGCGGTAATCCTGACGGTGCGATCACAATAGTGGAATTCTCGGACTATCGCTGCGCGTTCTGTAAGCGTGCATTTCCCGAAATCAAAGCGATTTTAGAAGCAAATGACGACGTTAGGTTTGTCTTGAAAGAATTTCCAATCCTTGGCCCTGATTCCACCCTTTCCTCACGGGCAGCAATCTCGGTTCTTATCAATCAAGGTGATGAGATTTACGAAGGGTTTCACGATGCTTTGATGGTTCATAATGGCGCAATTAACATCAAAACCTTATCGCGCTTGCTGACCGACGTCGGCGGTGATGCCGATTTGATGGTTGAACACTTGGATGACGAGATCGTAACACAAATCCTTGCCAAGAATAATGCCTTGGCTTCCCGTATGAAAATTTCAGGAACTCCATCTTTCTTGATTGGCACCGAAATGTTGCGTGGATTTGCTCCGGCTGCAACGATGCAAGAGTTTGTTGACAGAGCGCGGGCACAGCTCGAATAAATTCTTAGGAATTTGTTAAGCTTTTCGGCATCAATGCTTTCCAGCAGGTGCCGAAAAGCGTATAAACGTCTGCAGAACCAAATACCGGCTTAACCGGAGAAAACCCGAGGAAACCATGGGCGACAAAAAAGAAAATACCGACGTAGACTTCATTACCGCACTGGCGGAATTGCTGCGAACAAACGATTTGACTGAAATCGAGGTCATGCGCGAGTTTGGCAAAGACGATGTCCTGAACGTACGCGTGGCACGCCAGATGCAGGCCGCCGCCGTCGTTGCGACACCTGTTGCCGCCCCTATCGCTGTCGCAGCAGCGCCTGCCACCGCAACACCAACAGCCCCCGCTGCCAGCGCCGATCCTGCGCAACTTGCAGGCGCTGTGAATTCTCCCATGGTTGGCACGGCCTATCTGTCGGCGGAACCGGGTGCAGATGCTTTCGTGAAAGTTGGTGACACCGTTAAAGAAGGCCAGACCCTTCTGATCATCGAAGCGATGAAAACCATGAACCAGATACCTGCCCCTAAATCCGGCAAGGTCACACGTATTTTGGTTGATGATGGTGCCCCCGTAGAATTCGGCGATCCGCTGATCATCCTAGAATAAATCGAGGAACCGGACGCATGTTCAAGAAAATCCTCATCGCAAACCGTGGTGAAATCGCCCTTCGTGTAATTCGCGCCTGTAAAGAAATGGGCATTGGCTCGGTCGCGGTGCACTCCACCGCCGACGCGGACGCCATGCACGTGCGCATGGCTGACGAAAGCGTTTGCATCGGGCCACCTTCCGGCACGCTCAGCTACCTTTCCATTCCCAGCATTATAGCGGCGTGCGAAATCACTGGTGCGGAGGCCGTTCACCCCGGCTATGGTTTCCTCTCTGAGAACGCCAATTTCGTGCAAATCATTCAAGACCACGGACTGACATTTATTGGCCCGACTGCCGATCACATCAACATGATGGGCGATAAAATTACAGCCAAAGACACCATGAAAAACCTCGGTGTGCCTTGTGTGCCGGGTTCCCCCGGTGGTGTTCCCACGGTTGAAGAAGCCATGAAAATTTCAACGGATATGGGTTTTCCCGTTATAGTCAAAGCAACCGCTGGTGGCGGTGGTCGTGGTATGAAAGTCGCTAAAACGGCGGATGATCTTGAAGAAGCCTTCCGCACCGCGCGCTCCGAATCCAAGGCCGCGTTCGGTAACGACGAAGTTTACATCGAAAAATATCTAACCCTGCCCCGCCACATTGAAATACAGGTGTTTGGCGATGGCAAAGGCAAAGCCGTACATTTGGGCGAACGTGATTGCTCCTTGCAACGGCGTCACCAAAAAGTTCTCGAAGAATGCCCATCCCCAGTTATTGACGCCGCCACGCGCGCCAAAATCGGTAAGGTCTGTTCTGACGCGGTTGCCTCGATCAACTATGCAGGTGCCGGAACAATCGAATTCCTGTTTGAAAACAACGAGTTCTTCTTCATAGAAATGAATACTCGCCTGCAAGTGGAGCACCCCATAACCGAGGCCGTCTATGGCGTCGATCTGGTCCGCGAACAAATCCGCGTAGCCGCAGGTGAACCGATGTCCTTCAAGCAAGAAGACCTCGTGCCAAACGGACACTCGATCGAATGCCGGATTAACGCGGAAAAGGTCCCAGAATTCCGCCCCTCTCCGGGTAAGGTTTCGCAATTCCACGCACCTGGCGGTTTGGGTGTACGGATGGACAGCCACATTTATGACGGCTATTCGGTCCCACCTTACTACGACAGCCTGATCGCAAAATTGATTGTGCATGCACCAGATCGCGACGCCGCCTTCGCGCGTCTAAATCGCGCCTTGGGCGAACTAATCGTTGACGGGATTGAAACCACAACTCCGTTGCACCGCGCCCTTCTGACGGAACCAGACATTCTATCCGGTAACTACGATATTCACTGGCTGGAAAACTGGCTAGAGACAACAACAAGCTTTGACTGACACCACTGAATTAACACCCGAACTTTTGCTGCGCGCATATTGTTCGGGTGTCTTTCCAATGGCAGAGACCGCGCAAGACACATCTGTATTTTGGGTTGACCCTGAAAAACGCGGCATCCTACCGCTTGATGGTTTTCACGTCTCCAAAAGCCTTCGTAAACGATTATTATCCGGCAAGTATGAATTCACAGTTAATACCTGTTTTGAATTTGTGCTGGACGCTTGCGCTAACCGAGATGAAACCTGGATCAATCCCACGATCCGCACGCAATATAACGAACTACACCGCCTAGGTTTCGCCCACTCCGTCGAGGTTTGGAAAGACGGCAACCTCGCCGGCGGATTATACGGCGTCAGCATCGGCAGCGCATTCTTTGGCGAAAGCATGTTTTCCACGATGACCGACGGCTCTAAACTCGCCTTGGTAGCATTAGTGGCACGCTTGAAAACCGGCGGTTTCACATTGCTCGATACGCAGTTTTTAACTGACCACCTCGCAACGATGGGCGGCATCGAAATAGACCGCAAGGATTTTAGGAACAGGTTGGTCGAAGCCTTGAAAATTAAGGCTGATCTCTGGAAATTACCAGCTGAAACCAGCCCTTACGAGCTTTGGCAGCTAAGCACCCAAACGTCATAACGCGGGTGATCCAGCGCCGAAAGCGCGGGGCTGGAGGCGAACATCCAGCCGATAAAACGGGGGGCTTCCTCGCGGATATCCTTAATAATCAACTGCGCGAAAGCGTCAGAACTGATATCACCTTTGGGGTATCGGCACGCCAACAACGTGACCTCCAACCGCTCGTAAGTGACAGTTTCCCCAACCGCAATCTGGATATCCTGCGCGGTGCCGTTGATGCGATCCAAACCACGCAAAAGGGCCATTTGTGTAACGTCCGACAAGGCCGGTTGAAGCTCTATCTCTTGATAGGGAACCGGAATGCTGAACTCGGATTCAGACAGGGTTTCCACGATGATTTCAGAATCGATCTCATCCAGCAGGGATTGCGCGGTGACAAACGGTGCCCACACCAAGGTCAGCAATATTACGGCTAATTTATTCATCATTGCCACCGCCAAACTTTAACAAAAGGTTAAGCAGGCTAACCGCGCCTTGAGTGTAAACAAACTCGCCCCCCGGTTCCAACATGAACGGAGAACCACCAGCGGTAACCTCAAGAAACGCACCGCCAAGCAAACCATCCGTAGAAACCTTTATTTCGGCGTCATCAGGGATCTTCACATCGTTATCGATCGAAACCTCGGTAACCGCTTGATACGTAACAGGGTCCAGTGTGATCGAGGTCAGCGTGCCTACTTTCACCCCGGACAACTTAACATCACTGCCAACATTCAAACCAGATACACTGCGAAAGCTCGCGGTTAATGAATACCGGTTTGTATCGGTAGAAAACCCGCTGATCTGCGTGGCATAATACAGAAAACCAGCTGCCACAGCCAAAACCACGGCGCCGATTAGAGTTTCTGAAACGTTATTTGCCATACCAATCGCCCTTATTCAGGCTGCCATGCCTCGTAATCCGTCTTCGCGGACCCGGCAGACAATATGCTGCCCGGCGGGTGATARGCTGCGTTTGTTCCGCTCAAATTSGGAACATGYGCTTTTTCCCACGRYTTATGCTTCAGCGGTGTRGTGCCGGGGCATTCGTCAAATGTGTGATGCARCCARCCRTGCCAGTCAGGYGAAATACGYGAWCCTTCAATCGGRCCRTCATAAATYACCCARCGYTTKGTCTTRTCTTTATTGGTGTAATACTTGTTRCCAAGYTCGTCTTCACCAACARGMACGCCATTGCGCCAAGTAAAWATCTGGGTTCCGAACGAYTGCCCGTTCCACCAAGTCAGCATACGCAAGATAAATTTCATAACGACTCCAGCAYCAATGTTNWMCAARCTTATGCCCCAATTTCTTRGGGCAGGTCTAGCCCATTTAGGAAGCAGACGCCGCTTCGTCTTCTTTATCCGAATAAATGAGCAAAGGTTCGCCCTCGCGCCGAACGGCTTCGGCGTTGACAACAATTTCGGCAACAGTCCCCATGCCGGGCAACTCGAACATTGAATCCAGCAAAATTTCCTCAAGGATCGAGCGCAAACCACGCGCCCCAGTCTTCCGTTCGATCGCCCGCGCGGCAATCGCCGTTAGCGCATCTTCGGTGAACGTCAGTTGCACATCTTCCATCTCGAACAAGCGCTGGTATTGTTTCACAAGCGCGTTTTTCGGTTCCGTCAGGATTGTTACAAGCGCATCTTCATCCAGATCAGTCAGCGCTGCAATTACAGGCAAGCGGCCAACAAATTCTGGAATAAGGCCAAATTTCAGCAGATCCTCAGGTTCAAGCTGCTGCAACACTTCCCCGACAGATTTATCCTCTTCATCCTTTACATCGGCCCCGAACCCCATCGCTGTGCCTTTGAAACGCTGCGAAATAATCTTGTCGAGACCCGCGAACGCGCCGCCACAGATAAACAGGATGTTGGACGTGTCCACCTGCAAGAATTCTTGCTGCGGATGCTTGCGCCCACCTTGCGGCGGAACGGAGGCGATCGTGCCTTCCATAATCTTCAGCAATGCTTGCTGAACCCCCTCGCCCGACACATCGCGGGTTATTGAAGGGTTGTCAGACTTGCGCGAAATCTTGTCGATCTCGTCAATATAAACGATCCCGCGTTGCGCGCGTTCCACGTTATATTCAGCCGATTGAAGTAGTTTCAGAATGATGTTTTCGACGTCTTCGCCAACATATCCAGCTTCGGTCAAGGTCGTCGCGTCAGCCATGGTGAACGGCACATCCAGCACCCGCGCCAATGTTTGCGCCAGCAACGTTTTACCGCAACCCGTCGGGCCGACCAGCATAATGTTGGACTTTGCCAATTCCACATCCGCGTTTTCAGACGCATGTTCAAGGCGTTTGTAGTGGTTGTGAACAGCCACAGACAAAACCTTTTTAGCAACAGACTGGCCAATCACATAATCGTCCAAAATCTTGCAAATGTCTTTCGGGGTCGGCACACCGTCCGCAGATTTCACCAAATTACTTTTGGTTTCTTCGCGGATGATGTCCATGCACAGCTCTACACATTCATCGCAAATGAACACAGTCGGGCCGGCAATCAACTTGCGAACCTCGTGCTGGCTCTTGCCGCAGAACGAACAATACAGCGTGTTCTTGGAGTCTTTACCGTCAGATTTCGTCATCACATCTCTCCTGACTGGTACGCAATCGCGCCGAGTCGCTTCCCCTATATTTGCCCTATTGGACATGACCAACCCCGGCAATTCAAGCCGGAACTGATCATTTCACTTACACTTTACGCGTCAGACGCATCTTCTTCAACGTGACGGGTTACGATTTCATCAACCAAACCCCAGTCTTTCGCCTGTTCGGCCGTCATGAAATTGTCGCGGTCCAGCGCCTTTTCAACAACGTCCAGATCTTGCCCGCAATGCTTTACATAGATTTTGTTAAGACGGTCTTTAAGCTCCAGAATTTCTTTAGCATGCAGCGCAATATCCGATGCTTGCCCCTGAAAACCACCCGATGGCTGATGCACCATCACGCGCGAATTTGGCAGGCTGAACCGCATATCTTTTGCACCCGCCGCCAACAACAACGACCCCATAGAGGCCGCCTGCCCGATCACAGTCGTCGCCACTTTCGGGCGGATGTACTGCATGGTGTCATAAATAGCCAAACCACTGGAAACCACACCACCCGGTGAGTTGATATACATGGAGATTTCTTTCTTCGGATTTTCCGCTTCAAGAAACAACAACTGCGCCACCAAAAGCGTCGACATACCGTCATGAACCGGCCCGGACACGAAAATAATCCGTTCTTTCAAAAGGCGCGAGAAAATGTCGTAAGAACGTTCGCCGCGTGCTGTTTGTTCAACAACCATTGGGACAAGATTGTTCATATATGTGTCGATTGGGTCTCTCATGTGCTCACCTTTTTTCGTATGTCCGAGGAATATCGGAAAATCCTTGTTAAAAGGTTTAAGTATCGCGCGCGGGGTCTGCAAGGGCAAAAGACCCAAAGAAAAAGGCGAGCTAACCAGCCCGCCTTAAATTCTTCAGCCTGTTAACGAAGTTTTACGCTTCGTCGAGGCCTTTGATCGCTTCTTCCAATTCATCTTTGGAAACCGATTTGTCAGAAACTTCAGCCAACTCGATAATGAAGTCCACAACTTTGTCTTCATAGATAGGGGCACGCATCTGCTGCTGCGCTTGCTCGTTCTTTTGCATGAATTCGAAGAACTCGCGTTCTTGCCCCGGATACTGGCTGGCCTGCTGGAACATTGCCTGTTGAATTTCCTGTTCGGTCACTTCAACATTGTTCTGGTTGCCAATCTCTGCCAACAAAAGACCAAGGCGCACACGGCGTTCCGCCAATGTTTTATGCTCGTCTGTTGTTTCGATTTCAGGATGATCGTGGCCCTGTACATCAGGGTTGTCATCATGCCAAAGCTGGTGCGCGATTTGGTCGGCTTCAACTTTCACCAAGGATGGTGGCAGGTCGAACTTCACCTGCGCGTCCAGCTCGTCCATCAACTTGCGTTTCATGATTGCGCGCGATGCACCGGCATATTCGCCTTCAAGACGCTCGGTGATCTGCCTTGTCAGATCCTCAAGGCTTTCAGCGCCGTATTTTGTTGCTAATTCTTCATCAACCGGGGCTGGTTTTGGTTCGCGAACTTCTTTGACTGTGCATTCAAACACCGCGTCTTTTCCGGCCAGTGCTTCTGCGCCATATTCCGCAGGGAAAGTCACGTTAACGTCCAGCGTGTCGCCTTCTTTGGCGCCAACCAACTGTTCCTCGAAACCGGGGATGAAGCTGTTGGAACCCAGAACCAGCGGATAATCTTCGCCAGCGCCGCCGTCAAATGCTTCGCCGTCAACTTTACCCAAGAAGTCGATCACAACCTGATCTGCGTCTTTGGCTTTCGAACCCTTACGGCGTTTCTCGTAGTTAGTGGTCGAGGCGGCAAGGTTTTCCAAAGCTTCGGTCACAGCCGCATCTTCGATTACCGTCACCAGACGCTCCAGCTTGATTTTGCTGAAATCCGCATCAGGGATCGTTGGCAGACACTCATAAGAAACGGAGACAGCAACATCGTCGCCCTCTTTCCATTCGTCATTGGTCATTTTAATTTCAGGCTGCATCGCAGGGCGATCGCCAGTTTTCTCAAAGTGTTCGCCAACAGCGCCGTCAACGGCTTCCTGCATGGCTTCGCCCATTACCGATTGGCCGAACATCTTTTTCATCAATGCAAGTGGCGCGTGGCCTTTGCGAAAACCCTTCATCTGGAAATCGGCACGAGCCGCTTCCAGTTTTTCGGTTACTTTCGCTTCGAGTTCAGCCGCAGTGATCGTAACATCGTAACCGCGCGCAAGGCCTTCGTTCAGGGTTTCAGTAACCTGCATTTTTCTTCCTTCTTATGTTTGGTACGGATGAAGGGACTTGAACCCCCACGCCTCACGGCACCAGAACCTAAATCTGGCGTGTCTACCAATTCCACCACATCCGCATATCGCTGTTATCAAAGACAACAGTTCAATTCCGCGCCTCTCTAACAGACGCTTTTCTGGTTCGGAAGGGGTAAAATGACCTCTAGAGGCCTAAATCGGTAAAAACTTTCGGTAGTTGCTCGGCAATGTCCTCGGCAATCAGTCCGGCACCGAATTTGAGCGCACATTCCACATGCAACCAAGCCCCCGTCTCCGCAGCTTGCATCGGTCCAAACCCACGCGCCAAAAGCCCCGTGATAAACCCTGCCAGCACATCACCGGACCCCGCCGTAGCCAACCAAGGTGCCGCACGTTCATTCTGTGCCGAATTAATCACCGCGCTGCCCGACGCATCCGCAATAACCGTATCCGCCCCCTTATAAAGCACAACACACCCCGCCCGCTTGGCGGCCTCGCGCGTAGCATCCACCTTGGAATATGCCGGACCAACCGTTGCAGGCTCCGCCAACTTATCCGCAATATCTGGAAACAACCGTGCAAATTCACCAGCATGAGGCGTAAGCACACAATTCTCATGCAACATCTCAAACAATTCCGCATCCCGCGATAACAACGTCAAGGCATCCGCATCCAATACAATTTTGCGCGGCCCGTAGGGTGTGCGGTCCCCGCGCACCGTCAACGCCTCCGCAATCAACGCCGCCTGATCGGCGTCCAACCCCAACGCAGGCCCCAAGCAAAGGGCATTGATCCGCGTGTCATGTAAAACGGCCAGCAATGCCGTAGAATCCGCCACCCGCTTCAACATAATAGCATTCAATTGCGCGGCATTCTCCGCCAACGCATCTGGTGGACAAGCCACAGTCACCACCCCAGCCCCAACCCGAAGCGCGCCACGCGCCGCCAATCGCGCCGCGCCAGACTTGCCAGCCGGACCAGACAGCACAAGCGCATGCCCATACCTATACTTGTGCGCATCATTTGATTTGCGCAACAGCCCTGCCATTTCGTCTCTGTTCATAGCCCGATATCCTTGACCACCAGTTTCCCGCATATTTCCTTGCCGTCGCCCTGCATATGGCCAACCTTAGGCGCATGAAACGTCACCGTCAGCATAACACGCGGGGCGCGCAATCCGTGTTCGGGCAGATCACCAAGCACCTCTCCGGTATCTGTATCTAGACCCGAAGGGATATCTATCGCCACCGTATGGGTCAGCCTACCGGATTGCTCCAAATCAGCGACATCAATGGCATCGTCAATCAACCAGAACCATTCCCAAAGGCAGGGATCATCAACCGGACGTGACAGGCCGATTCCGAACACTGAGTCGATCATAAGGTCCACCGGCCCCGTGCCTTGCTGCACCACGTCACCGCAAGCAGGCACTACCTTACCGATTTTGCACCACCGCTCGTAATTCACCTTAGCATCAACCGGCAGCTTCCCTTTATCTCCATAAAGAAACACCTCAACCTCCCAGCCGCGCGCCTTCAATAATCGCGCCACCACAAATCCGTCACCGCCATTATTCCCCGGCCCGCACAAAATCACCGCTTTGTGCGAGGTCAAAGCCATCGCAGGCCATTCCTCCAAAATCGCCTCAACCACGCCCGCCCCCGCGCGCTCCATCAATTCCAGCCCCGTGACTTCACCACTATCCATCGCGGCTTGTTCAATCGCCCGCATCTGCGCTGCGGTTAGAATTTCGGTCATAACATTCTCAATTTGGTCAAAATACAATCACTCTGCTTAAATATTAGGCAGAAACACAGGAAACGACAAGCTCCCCCGCGCACCCAACCGTATCCATTTGAATCCGGCCTGCACACCTGTTTTCTAACGCATATACGAATTAACCGGAGCATCGACATGAAGAAAATCGAAGCCATCATCAAACCCTTCAAGCTCGACGAGGTCAAAGAGGCCTTGCAGGACGTAGGCATCCAAGGCCTTAGCGTTATCGAAGCCAAGGGTTTTGGCCGCCAAAAGGGCCACACCGAACTTTATCGCGGCGCGGAATACGTCGTGGATTTCCTCCCCAAAGTGAAACTCGAAATCGTCATGGCCGACGATCAGGTCGAGGGCGCTATCGAGGCGATCATCAACGCAGCTAAAACCGGCAAGATCGGCGACGGAAAAATTTTTGTTTCCACCATCGAGCAAGCCATCCGTATTAGAACCGAAGAAGACGGCGTAGAAGCCCTCTAATATAAGGAAAAGACCATGAGTGACATTCAAAACGTCCTTGATATGATCAAGGAAAACGACATCGAGTACGTCGATATCCGTTTCACTGACCCCCGCGGTAAGTTGCAGCACGTGACCTTGATCCAAGACGAAGTCGACGCCGACTTCCTTGAAGAAGGCTTCATGTTTGACGGCTCCTCCATCGCTGGTTGGAAATCAATTGATCAATCCGACATGAAACTGATCCCCGATTGCACATCTGCATATCTGGATCCGTTCTATGCAGAAAAAACCCTCTGCCTTCACTGCTCGGTTCACGAACCAGACACGGGCGAGGCGTACACACGCGACCCACGCTCCACCGCTGAAAAAGCCGAAGCGTATCTGATTTCCACCGGCATTGGTGACACAGCATATTTCGGCCCGGAAGCCGAATTCTTCCTGTTCGACGATGTGCGTTTCTCCAACACAATCAATAAGGTATCCTTCGAAGTTGATGCAGCAGATGCCTCGTGGAACACAGATACCCAATACGAAATGGGCAACATGGGCCACCGTCCGGGTATCAAGGGCGGCTACTTCCCCGTAAACCCGATCGACTCAAACCACGATATTCGCGGCGAGATGCTTTCCACAATGAAACGCATGGGTATCAAAGTTGACAAGCACCACCACGAGGTGGCGTCGTGTCAGCACGAACTTGGCATGGTGTTTGGCACGCTGGTAAAGCAGGCCGACAACTTGCAGAAATACAAGTATGTCATCCACAATGTCGCCCACGCTTACGGCAAATCCGCAACCTTCATGCCAAAACCGATCTACGGCGATAACGGCACAGGCATGCACGTAAACATGTCGATCTGGAAAGACGGCAAGCCCTTGTTCGCAGGCGATAAATACGCTGACCTATCGCAAGAGGCCCTCTACTTCATCGGCGGCATCTTGCAGCACGCCAAAGCGTTGAACGCCTTCACCAACCCTGCAACCAACAGCTATAAACGCCTAATTCCAGGCTTCGAGGCCCCCGTGCTTCGCGCCTACTCCGCGTCAAACCGTTCGGGCTGCGTTCGTATCCCTTGGGCTGAATCCCCCAAGGCAAAACGTGTCGAAGCGCGTTTCCCTGATCCGGCAGCCAACCCATACCTGTGCTTCGCGGCACTTCTGATGGCTGGTCTTGACGGTATCAAAAACAAAATCGATCCGGGCGAAGCTTCTGACAAAGATCTCTACGATCTGCCACCAGAAGAAATGGCTGGCATCCCAACTGTGTGTTCCTCGCTTCGCGAAGCGCTGGAAGAACTTGAAAAAGACATGGACTTCCTGACCGCTGGCGATGTGTTCACCAAAGACCAGATCGAAGGCTACGTCGATCTGAAATGGGAAGAAGTCTATCAGATGGAACACACACCGCACCCGGTTGAATACGGTATGTATTACAGCTGCTAATAGGTGAATGAAAATACCGCCAGCGAATGAAAAAGGCCTCCACCGTACCGGAGGCCTTTTTTATTATCACCTATTCCCCGTCGATATTCGCATAAAGCTCTCCTTGAGGGCGCAGAATTGCTTTGAAATATCCAACGGCATGACACCCAAACGTCAAACTTTTGTTAAGTATTGCGTTGCCAAATTTCGCGCTAAAAATCCTGACAATCCCGCCACAGATTCCAAATGAAATAAAATTCACACTGCAAATCAGCGCATAGCGAAGAATAACGGTTCCGCCGCGCAGCTTACCTGATCGCAAGATTATAGACTTCCCCCAACTCTGCGCCGACTGGATAGTGCGTTTTACGCGGACACGGAAATGTGTGCGCTCAATAACCATCGGCTCGAAACACTCCGCATCCCTGACCCACAAAACGTCTTCACCCAAATCCTTTAATTGAAAGAACAGGTGTGTGTCCGAGCCACCCGACAAGTTAAACAGAGGATGGAATCGAAGCCCCATTTTATCCGGCGCAAAAACCGCGCGGTTAAAAAGCGCATTTGCTGTTGAGGCGTTCCAAACAGGTGTTCCGGTCTCCGGGTTTGGCTTGGGTTTCGAGATTAGCCATTGACTGATATTTTCCGGCAGCACCCTGATTTGAGGGCCAGAAAAGACATTGCACTGCGGGTAGGCATCTATCGCATCCAGCATAGATGTTAGCCAGCCATCCGAAATAATTTCATCATCGTCAATCGTTGCCATCCAGTCTGCATCGGTATCCAAAAACGCGTCAATACCGGCATTGCGCGCATTCACAATACCCAGATTGGGTTCGTTGAAGTACAGGATGTTAAGTTGGGGTTCGACGCCCGATACGACTTCGCGCGCCCCTTTCTCGGGTCCATTTTCAATAATAAGAAACTGCAACTCGGATCGCATACCCGTCGTAATTTTTGCACAACTTTCCAAAACGCGACGTAACATTATCGGTCGCTCGCGCGTGCAAATTACAATACAAATCATTAGGCTACCCCAGTGTAGACAAACATTGGTTACATGTACTAGGGTTTTCAGCATGTAGATAATGTAAATTGGAGATTAACAATGTTTAAAACCCTTGGGCTATCAGTAATAGGCATATTTAGCGCAGCGGCCGCATACGCCGCTCCCGTTGCTTACGTTACGCCTGTGCCACCTGAAATGATCGGGGAACAAGCCAGTTCGATGGGCGGTTCCGGTTTTTGGTTGATCCCGTTACTGTTTATTGCTTTGGTATTTATTGCGGGCAGCAGCACCACGACAGTTCCTCAAAATTCGGGTTGAGTATAACACTAAATGATTTCCCTCGAAAAGAACGCCGGACTATGTAGCCCGGCGTTCTTTATTGTTCTTTCGTTCTGAATATTAATCCAGTTTAGTAACCCGTAAATAAGGCTTGATAACTTTAAGATCCGGATACTTCGCCTTTGCATCTTCGGTAGACACCGATGTTGGAATGATAACAGCATCACCGGGGCGCCAGTTGGCAGGCAAAGCCACGGATTTTTCATCCGCAATCTGAAGCGCATCAATCACGCGCAAGATTTCATCAAAGTTCCGGCCCACGTTCATCGGATACGTCATAGTCAGGCGAATTTTGTTGTCAGGATCGATGATGAACACCGAGCGCACCGCAGCCGTATCAGATGCCTCCGGATGGATCATGCCATAAAGCTTTGCAACGCGCAGGTCAGGGTCTGCAACAATCGGGAATTGCAGGTCTGTATCCTGTGTTTCGTTAACATCGGAAATCCACTGGTTGTGTTCTTCGACGGTATCCGTTGAAAGCCCCAACGGTTTAACATTCCGCGCGGCGAAATCCGCAGCGTGCTTCGCCGTCATACCCATTTCCGTGGTGCAAATAGGGGTGAAATCCGCCGGATGGCTGAAGAAAAACGCCCAAGAATCACCGCTCCAGTCGTGCAGGGTAATCTCGCCTTTTGTCGTATTGACTGTGAAGTTCGGGGCTGTATCGCCAAGTCGTAATGTCATGGTCTGTCCTTTTCGGTTGGTAATCGTGCGAAAGTATATCGCCGTTGCCAAACACATAAGGCCTCCCCGAATGAAAGGAAGGGCTGTGCGACATTTTCTACGTCCTCACGTTCGCGTAACACGATGTTGCAACGGCTTGCGCTTGCCCCTTCAAGGTCTAAATTAAAGGCAAGCAAAAAGGAATACACCATGCCATCTGAAAAACTTACCTTCAAAGGCCATTCCGGCGAAGAACTCGCCGCACGGTTTGACACCCCGAACGGCCCGATACTGGCAACCGCCATTTTCGCCCACTGTTTCACCTGTTCCAAAGACATTCTGGCCGCGAAGCGCATTTCCCAACGGCTTGCCTCGGCGGGCATCTCGGTGCTGCGGTTTGATTTCACCGGCCTTGGCCATTCCCAAGGCGAGTTTGCCAATACCCATTTTTCCTCCAACGTCGAAGACTTGCGCCTTGCCGCCGAATTCCTCGCAGCACAAGGAAACCCCGTCAGCCTTCTGGTTGGCCATTCCTTGGGCGGCGCGGCGGTCCTGAAAGTCGCCTCCGAAATCCCCACGATCAAAGCCGTGGTAACCATCGGCGCGCCGTCAGATCCAGAACATGTCGCAGATAACTTTGGCTGCCACATTGACGAAATCCGCAAAAACGGCGAAGCCGAGGTCAGCCTCGCAGGCCGAAGCTTCACCATTAAACGCGAATTTCTTGACGATATCGCCGCGGCTAAACTTCTGCCCGCGATCGCCAAGATGAAGAAAGCCTTACTTCTTCTGCACGCGCCGATGGATGCCACCGTTTCCATCGACAACGCCGCCGCGATTTTTACCGCCGCCAAGCACCCCAAAAGCTTCGTGACACTTGATAACGCCGACCACCTGCTGACCAACCCCGATGATGCGGAATACGCGGCCTCGGTCATTGCTACATGGGCCAGCCGTTACCTCGATTTGCCCAAACCTGCCGCTCCGATTGGCGCCCCCGAAGGCATCGTGCGCGTCGACGAGGCCGACCCTAAAGGTTTCAAACAAGACATCAGCGTTGGCCCAAAACATCACCTTCTGGCCGATGAACCCCTCGCGTATGGCGGCACAGACCTTGGCCTATCGCCCTACCAGTTGATGTCAGCGGGCCTTGGCGCGTGTACCAGCATGACAATCCGTATGTACGCACGGCGCAAAAAATGGCCCTTGGAACACGTCAGCGTTGACATAACRCACGACAAAATCCACGCCACCGATTGCGATCACTGCGACGGAGGTGATCATAAAATCGACCAGTTCCGYCGCATAATCACCCTAACCGGCGACCTTGATGAWGAYCAAMKCACCCGTCTGATGGCCATCGCCGACCGRTGCCCKGTTCACCGGACACTGGAAGGCGAGATAGAGATCGTAACCGAGCGYGCCTAAAGCGGTTCAAAYKCRCAMGTRAAATGCCGCATCATCTTGGGTTCCTTGCTGATGCGGTAYCCGCGAAGMYTRTCCATATTYGCGGCCAACTCCTCGAACGCCTCGAYAATATAATCCGCGTGCGAYTGCGTRTAMGTCCGGCGYGGAATCGCCAACCGYACCAAATCCATCGCYGCSGGAAYCTCGCTGCCATCGGGCTGRCGGCCAAACATCACCGTGCCAATTTCACAACTGCGAATCCCGCCAATTTCATACAATGCCACGGCAACCGCCTGCCCCGGATATTCCAGCGGCGGGATGTCCTTCARCCAYGCACGCGCATCAATAAACACCGCATGYCCGCCCGCAGGTTTRACCACYGGAACGCCCAAAGCATCCARSCGCTCGATAATATACTCGTTGGTRCGAATACGATARCGCAGGTAATCCTCGTCMACRATCTCGSTTAAACCYTGCGCGATGGCATCSAGATCRCGCCCSGCCAGCCCSCCATACGTSGGAAACCCYTCCGTCTGGATMARWYKCGCCCGCGCCAGYTCCGCCAGATCATCRTCGTTCAGCGCCAGCCAACCGCCRATATTKGCAAAACCGTCTTTCTTGGCRCTCATGGTCATACCRTCYGCAMMGGCAAARCARTCGCGCACRATATCGACAATGGCGCGATCCCCCTGCCCGTCTTCACGCTCCTTAATGAAATACGCGTTCTCGGCAAAGCGACACCCGTCAATAATAAACGGTCGCCCATGCACCTTGGCAATCGCCGCCACAGCCTGAATGTTTTCAAGGCTAACCGGCTGCCCGCCACCAGCATTATTCGTAATCGTCAACATAACACACGGCACAGAATCCCCGTGTTCGAGCAAATACGCCTCCAGCTTCTCAAGGTTCATATTGCCCTTGAACGGATGCAAATTCGTCGGGTCTTTGCCCTCCTCGATCACCAGATCATGCGCCCGCGCACCGCCGGCCTCGATATTCCCGCGTGTGGTGTCAAAATGCGTGTTCGACGGAATGTTTTTGCCAACGCCGCCCAGCAACGAAAACAAAATCGCCTCGGCTGCACGCCCCTGATGCGTAGGGATAATATGCTTGAACGGCATCAGGTTTTTCACCGCCGCCTCGAACCGCGCGAAAGACGGCGAACCGGCATAGCTTTCATCGCCGCGCATAATAGCTGCCCACTGCTCCGCGCTCATCGCGCCCGTGCCGCTGTCGGTCAGCAGATCAATAATCACATCGCGCGATTTCAGCGCAAACAGGTTGTAGTTCACCGCCTTCAGCTTTTCGACACGCTCCTCGCGCGTGGTCATGTGGATCGGCTCCACGGCTTTGATACGGAATGGTTCGATAATAGTCTTCATCAGGGACTCCTGCATAAGCCCCCGAAACATGCGGCAACCCAATACACATAAGGGGCCAGCGCTGCGGTTGCCGCAATAAATGCGTGCCGCGCTCAGCGCCCTCTGGTTGCGGCACCAGACTGAAATTTTTCCGCCTGCCTTGTCAATTGCAGATTGACACCGCGCACACTATTTATATGTTAATCATTGTTTTTATTTAACAAATGGAGAAGTAATGTTCAAAGTATTCAATATAGCCCTAGCCGGCGTTCTCGCGGCTGGCACAGCTACCGCCGGTGTCGTAACTTACGTTTCTCCTGAAGTCGTCGCGATTGAAGAACCAGTCATGATGGGCGCAGGCTCCGGTATGTGGCTGATTCCACTGCTTGCAATTGCTCTGATTTTATTGGTTTCCAACAACAAACAACCTGCATAAAAGCCTGTAATCTAAGCACTACATCATTATTGAAACGCCATGCATAAATGCGTGGCGTTTTTTGTTTTTACCACAACATGTTGTCGTTCCCCCTCCCGATCTGCCATAATGTAGAAAAAATAACGAGCAGAACAGAATCGGGAACAACCCATGGCAAGCGACGATCTATTTAACGACGACTCCAGCAGTGACTATAACGCCTCCTCGATCGAGGTCCTTGAGGGCCTCGAACCCGTCCGTATGCGCCCCGGCATGTATATCGGCGGCACGGACGAGCGCGCGCTACACCACCTCGTCGCCGAAGTCCTCGACAATTCCATGGACGAGGCCGTCGCAGGCCACGCCAACCGGATCGAGGTTGAGCTTCACGCCGATTATTCCGTCACCATCACCGATAATGGCCGTGGCATCCCGATCGACCCGCACCCCAAATTCCCCGACAAATCGGCGCTAGAGGTCATCCTTTGCACACTGCACTCCGGCGGTAAATTCGGAGGCAAAGCCTACCAGACCTCCGGCGGTTTGCACGGCGTCGGCATATCCGTCGTCAACGCCCTTTCCGACCTCGTAACGGTCGAGGTAGCCCGCAACAAACAGCTTTTCCGCCAGTCCTTCTCGCGTGGCATCCCGCAAGGCGGCGTCGAAAATCTCGGCCCCACCCAAAACCGTCGCGGCACATCGGTCACCTTCCACCCCGACGCCGAAATCTTCGGCCCCAAACTAAAATTCAAACCCGCGCGCCTGCTTAAAATGGTGCAATCCAAAGCCTACCTTTTCTCCGGCGTCGAAATCCGCTGGAAATGCGCCCCCGAGACCATCAAGACCGGCGACGAGACCCCCGAAAAGGCCACCTTCCACTTCCCCGGCGGCCTGTCCGACTACCTAAACGAAACGCTGGAGGGCCACTCCACCTACGCCGACAAACCCTTCGCTGGCACCGTCGAATTCTCCGATCGCTTCGGCCCCGACAAAGTCGGCAAAGTCGAGTGGGCCATCAACTGGACTCCAGCCCGCGACGGTTTCATATCCTCCTACTGTAACACCGTCCCGACCCCCGAAGGCGGCACCCACGAGGCAGGTTTCTGGGCCGCCATCCTCAAAGGCATCCGCGCATACGGCGAATTGGTAAACAACAAAAAAGCCGCCACCATCATCCGCGACGACCTGACCACAGGCGGCTGCGCCATGATCTCCGTCTTTATCCGCGAGCCAGAATTCGTCGGCCAAACCAAAGACCGCCTCGCTACAGTCGAGGCCGCCAAACTTGTCGAAAGCTCCATCCGCGACCATTTCGACAACTGGCTGGTCGGCGATTCGAAATCCGCTGGCGCCATCCTAGATTACTTAGTGTTAAGGGCAGATGAACGCCTCAAACGCCGCGCCGAAAAGGAAACCCAGCGCAAATCCGCAACCAAAAAACTCCGCTTGCCCGGCAAACTCTCCGATTGCTCCGCCAAGAACCGCGACAACACCGAGCTTTTCCTCGTCGAGGGGGACTCCGCTGGCGGCTCAGCCAAACAAGGCCGCAACCGCAAAACCCAAGCGATCCTGCCCCTCAAAGGCAAAATCCTCAACGTGCTGGGCGCGGCCTCCAACAAGATGGCCAGCAATCAGGAAATCAACGACCTCTGCCAAGCCATGGGCGTGCAAACCGGCCTGAAATTCGACGTCAACGACCTTAGATACGAACGCATCATCATCATGACCGATGCGGACGTTGACGGCGCCCACATCGCCGCCCTGCTGATGACATTCTTCTTTTCCCAAATGCGCCCGCTGATCGACAAAGGCCACCTGTTCCTCGCCGCCCCCCCGCTTTACCGCCTGACCCAAGGCCCCAAATCCGTCTACTGCTCGGACGAGGCGGAAAAAGACATGTACATGGAAAAAGGCCTCGGCGGGCGCGGCAAAATCGACGTCTCTCGCTTCAAAGGTCTGGGCGAGATGAACCCCTCCCAACTCAAAGAAACCACCATGGACCCCGCCACCCGCACCCTGATCCGCGTCACCATAGACGAGGACGAACCCGGCGAAACCRGCGATCTGGTGGARCGRCTAATGGGSAAAAAACCGGAGCTRCGGTTCCAGTACATTCARGAGAAYGCKMGGTTTGTGGAGGAGTTGGATGTTTNAGKRRAASMAYWTTTMKGARYNTAKTARCYAWKRTRYNNTTGTTMTATSWNAATSTKMGTWWRYKCMSRGAARMRRYRKTYKSANAKATYTMRKAYYARWARKKRASANGGMTSGNAYTTAYGWKMWMKAYGAKWMMAAATSWSWMRWSKAWRKRRSCMKWNCKCSMRATYTCAAAGGACGTTTTCGCGCACACGTTAGCGCGAGTCATAATTCAGCGTCTTTTGCGCTAAAAAGAACACGTAAAATTCACAATCTGAAAGCCAGTTATACCCCTAAACTTTCTCGACAAGATATTGTCAAAAAGTACAACTCCACTTTTCTAGCGGAGATTGAAAAAATAAAGAAAATGACTTACCAGTTCATCGAGATACCTGATCACATTGAGCAGTACCTTTTTGAGTTATATGCAACTATGGAACTAGGATTGCCGACAACCGGATTTGACACCCATTAGCCACGGGTTTGCAGACCGCACACCTTACGGGTCGAAAATGTAGGGCGGGGTTCACCCCGCCATGTGCCAAAAATCGGTGGGGTGAACCCCACCCTACGGCTCTCGAAAACGGTAAAGGTTAACGCGCGCGTCCGCAAAAACGTACATACGTGTTGTGTACGTGTTGTGTACGTGTTGTGCACACGGGTTTTCGCCTGAAAACCCCAAAGGTTAACGCGTTATTCCAACACCATTTCGCTGATCTCGGCCCGCACCGAACTGTCCGTATCATCGCTGTCGGATGAA
>NVXA01000019.1 GCA_002746395.1 Paracoccaceae bacterium | reverse complement strand
CCAGTMGRWRYWRRWSRKMGKYWYYAWSYRYWGYRMAASWCKYWAGATAYGSKMKCAKAWYMKSAMGWWMKYMKYCKCYKKYMARSMMKGSRMRRKWCATTTTGGTTTTCGCTACGAAATCGCGCGGTTTCGTGAAAAATGCGTTCAGGTTTTCAATTGTCCAAACAGCGTCTTCTTCGCTCAAGGCAACCATACCCTTGGAATACCTGAAATCTTCGAAGTTTCCAATTTCCGCACCAATCATGTCATTTAATGGCGGGCCAGTACGTGTTTTGGCATCTTCGCCAATCGTGTGGCAGGCCTTGCACTTTTTGAAAACCTTTTCACCGGCAGCCGCGTCGCCACCCGCAAGCGCAGCTTCAAGGATCATAGCTTGCACATTGTCGTCTTCTGCGCCCTCGTGGGATCCTGCGAACACGGCGGTAGATGCCAACATGAAGGCGCCAGTAAGCGCGAAAGTAACCAATTTCATTAATCTGCCTTTCCATTTTGTTTACCGATGTCACGTATAAGCGACACTCGGAAGCAATGCATTGATATGCGTCATTAACACCTTATACATAGTCTTAACATGCGGCGAAACCTCATAGGCGGGTGATCGCCATCAATAGCGATAAATACTTACGAAATGATTACCAATGCGCCAACTGACCTGCTTCAAATCCTACGACATTCGCGGCAAGCTCGGCGAGGAGTTGAACGAGGCTATAGCCTACGACATCGGAGCCGCCGTTGCGCAAAGTATGTCCCCTAAATCCGTGGTTCTGGGTGGGGACTGCCGTGAAACCAGTGCCGATTTGAAAGCCGCCGTGGCGCAAGGGTTGCTCGATATGGGGGTTAACGTCCTCGACATCGGTATGTGCGGCACGGAGGAGGTCTACTTCGCTACCGACCATCTGGACGCCGATGCTGGGGTGGAGGTCACGGCCTCCCACAACCCCATTGATTACAACGGCATGAAAATCGTCGGGAAAGGATCGCGGCCCCTTAGCCCCGAAGTTGAAATGACCGCAATTCGCAAGTCTGCCGAACGCGCTGATTTCACCTTCGCAACTGTTAAGGGGACGTTGACGAATGCTAACATTCGTGCGGATTACGCTGCGAAGATCTGTTCATTCATCACCCCCCCAAAACTGAAACCACTGAAAATTCTCGTTAACGCGGGCAACGGAACAGCTGGCCCCGCATTTGACGAGATTACCAAACAGTTGGCCGCCCAAGGCGCGCCGCTTACGTTTGTGCGTATGGACCATGAACCGGACGCCAGTTTCCCGAACGGCATTCCCAATCCGTTGTTGCCCGAAAACCAGCCCCGCACCGCTGCCACCGTTRTYGAACAYAACGTGGAYTTYGGYGTYGCATGGGACGGCGATTTCGACCGCTGCTTTTTCTTCGATCACACGGGCGCGTTTGTTGACGGGTATTACATCGTCGGGCTTCTGGCACAGCAGGCTTTGAACGCGCACAAAGGTGCGACCATTATCCATGATCCGCGCATGGTATGGAATACACAGGAAATTGTCGCCGATCTTGGCGGTAAAGCGGTGCAGGCCCGCACCGGGCACGCCTATCAAAAGGCGGCCATGCGCGAACACGGCGCGGTTTATGGCGGCGAGATGAGCGCGCACCACTATTTCCGAGATTTTTCCTACTGCGACAGCGGCATGATCCCATGGCTTATGGTGGCCGAACTACTCTCGACTACCGGAATCTCTCTGGCAGACCTGATTGCCAGCCGCAAAGCTAAATTCCCCGCATCGGGCGAGCAGAACTTCACCATCAAAGACCCTGCCGCCGCCTTGAAGACCGTTGAGGCCGCACTGACAAGCGAAGCGCAACAGATCGAGCATTTTGACGGCCTCAGCATGGATTTTGGTGACTGGCGGTTAAACCTGCGCATGTCGGGAACCGAACCGCTGGTGCGCCTGAACATCGAAACCCGCGGSGAYGAGGCCGYCATTGCCRCRCAYCTCGCACGCGTYATCGCGTTGCTCGACCTATGAAGGTTATCGTCATAGGGGCCGGAATYACCGGCGTTTCCTCGGCTGAATGGCTGCGCCGTGATGGYTGGGATGTSACMYTGATYGACCGTATYGATCCGGGKCAYCCYGATCAAACATCGTTYGGAAATGCMGGRTTGATCGCRCGCGGKGCMATAATCCCYGTGTCCGTKCCGGGCCTTGCCGCCAAAGCACCKGCCATGTTRCTGAACCCGAATTCYCCGCTTTATATGCGCTGGTCCTAYYTRCCGCGCCTRWTGCCKTGGCTGATCCCGTTCYTRCGCAACGGCAACGTCAAAAAGGTAACCGAAATCGCCGCAGGACTRGCMGCRTTAACCAACGATTCCGTTGACCARCATCAGGCYCTATCCGCCGGAACCCCCGCYGCCGCGTTCATCCAAACYGGCGAMTAYGTRAACCTTTACGCCAGCAAATCCGACTACGAYGCCGACCCATTATCTTCATCACTGCGYAAAGAACACGGTTTTGACCCTGACCACATCAACCGTGCCGAAATYCTKGARCGCGACCCMAACCTTGGYCCCACMTACACCTTCGGCACSGTCTATAAAGACTACGGMTGGYTATCCTCACCSGGSGATTAYGTCGCCGCGYTGTTTGGTCATTACCAATCCCAAGGTGGYGGCTTCAAGCGGGGCGAGGTYGCCGACATTACCGCTGGCGAAAGCCCGTCCGTCACCCTGAAAGRYGGSSNGAAAMYKMSMNGCCGACAAAATCGTYYTATCSGCYGGYGCWTGGTCCAGCTTGCTGACCAAAAAACTGGCCCCGAAAGTGAARCTKGAGGCGGAGCGCGGCTATCACGTCTCCATGTTCAAYCCSAAYTTCACYGCGCCGAACCCSTACATGATAACCGACTCSCGKTTCGTTYTGACCCCCATGGAYGGCTTCTTGCGCGCYGCTGGCGTGGTCGAATTTGGCGGCCTMGAYGCCCCTGCCKCCACMGCGCCCGTSAACCTGTTGCGAAAGCAGATGAAGAAAGTCTATCCCAAGCTGGAATTCGAATATGACGAGGTCTGGATGGGCCGCCGACCAACCACCCCCGACAGCATGCCCGTGTTAGGTGAAAGCCCCGACGCCCCCAACATTATCCACGCATACGGCGGCCAACATATCGGCCTGACAATCGGCCCAAGGCTTGGCAGAATGGTGGCGGATATTGCGGGCAATCGCCGCACAAACGTGGATATCAGCGCCTATAAAGTGGACAGGTTTTAACTATTCCCACTCCATCTCCGCAAACACCTGCTGGGCGTTGCGTTTCGCCAAGCCCTCGAAGTTTTCCAGATAGGCAAATGCCCCCTGTTCGACGTTAACGGATTCAATAATATCACCGCCGCCTTCAATATAAGCACCCATCTGGGTGCGCAGGTTCACCAAATAGTCGTAGGTATCCGCCGTTGCTCCGGCAAGGTCCGTCGGGCCACCGTGACCGGGGACAATATGCGTCGGGTTCAGCGCAGCTACTGCCTCGAATACGTYAATCCAYGTGCCGGAATGTGACTGGTCACCAATCCCCAAAATCCGCTCCATATAGACGATATCGCCCGTGAAAACGRTCGAGGCCGAAGGCACCCAAACGAAACTATCCCCCGGCGTATGYGCTTGCCCTGCATAGGTGATTTCGAACGCCACACCGCCAAGTTCAAAACTGTATTCCGTATCAAAGGTAATGTCCGCATAGGCCGGAACCGTTCCTGCCAGTTTGTCACCAAGCAGCACCGATAAGCCTGTCATTTGAACCGACCCACGATCCTTGTGGTCTGCCACTGCCGCGTTCGATGCGATCACCTTGGCCCCTTGTTGCTGCCAATAATCATTTCCGATCCAGCGATGATCCTGCCCGCCGGAATTGATCACAAACCTCACCGGTTGGTCCGTGATTTCGCGCACCGCCGCGTGCAAAGCCTTCGCGCCAAGCCAACTGCCGCCGGTATCGACCAGCACGACACCCGCATCGGTCACGACCACACCAAACGTCGCATTATTCGCGAGGTTTTCAGCCGATCGTTGGTCCAGCGGCCCGACAATCGCGTAAACATTATCCGTCACCTGCCGGATTTCCAACGCATGAAGCGGCAGGGCGGACAGCAAAAATGCTGCGAAGGCTAGGATTTTCATGACGTTACCTCGGACAAAGAAAAGGGCCGCTCGGAAGCGACCCTCAACATGTTTTTATTTTACAYATTTAGCAAGTGGAATRTGTARCGCCGCTTGYTATYASTCYTCGTAMTCTGTYAGCGGTGGGCAGGAACACACCAAATTCCGGTCGCCATAGGCATTATCGACACGGTTCACAGGGGACCARTAYTTGTCNNCRCRMRRMRCGCCCNGGAGGGTAACATGCCTGCTCGCGCGAATAGACCCGATCCCAATCGCCAACCAGATCTTCAACCGTGTGTGGCGCGTGGTGCAAGGGGCTGTCATCATAGGCGATCTTGCCGTCCTCGATGTCCTGCGCCTCGGCACGAATGGCCAACATGGCGGTGATAAAGCGGTCCAGTTCGGCCTTCGGTTCGGATTCCGTTGGCTCCACCATCAAGGTTCCGGCCACCGGCCAGCTCATGGTTGGCGCGTGAAAACCGCAATCCATCAACCGTTTGGCAATGTCGTCCACCGTCACATGCGCACTGTCGGCCAGCGGCCGCGTATCCAGAATACATTCATGCGCCACGCGCCCTATTTTGGACTTGAACAGAATGTCATACGCCCCTGAAAGCCGCTTCGCCATGTAGTTGGCGTTCAGGATTGCAACCTTGGTCGCTTGCGTCATCCCCGTGCCGCCCATCAGCAAAATATACGCCCACGAGATTACCAAAATCGAGCCACTGCCAACAGGTGCCGCCGAAACCGCGCCAATATCGTTGTCGGTTTCTGTGTGTCCGGGAAGGAACGGTTCCAGATGCGCGCCAACGCCAATCGGTCCCATGCCTGGCCCGCCACCACCGTGTGGAATGGCAAATGTTTTATGCAAGTTCAGGTGGCTGACATCGCCGCCGATTTTCCCCGGTTGGGCCAGCCCGACCATGGCGTTCATGTTCGCCCCGTCGATATAAACCTGCCCGCCATGTTCATGCGTGATGTCACAAACCTCGCGCACGGTTTCYTCRAACACGCCGTGGGTCGATGGGTATGTGATCATACACGCCGCCAGCATATCGCCCGCAGCCTCGGCCTTGGCGCGGAAATCGTCCAGATCAATGTCGCCATTGTCCGCCGATTTCACCACGACAACTTTCCAGCCAGCCATCTGCGCGGACGCAGGGTTGGTGCCGTGGGCCGACGTCGGGATAAGGCAAATGTTACGATCCCCCTCACCGCGCGAGGTGTGGTAATTACGGATCGTCAACAGCCCCGCATATTCCCCCTGCGCACCGGAATTTGGCTGCAAGGACATGGCGTCATAGCCGGTGATCTCACAAAGCTGGTCCATCAACTGGTTGGTCAGCTCCGTATATCCCGCCGCTTGATCCAGCGGCACGAACGGATGCAAATTGGCAATTCCAAACCACGTCAACGGGATCATTTCTGCCGTCGCGTTCAGCTTCATCGTACAAGAACCCAGCGGGATCATCGCACGATCCAGCGCCAAATCGCGATCAGCCAGACGGCGCATATAGCGGGTCATTTCAGCTTCGGAACGGTTCATATGGAAAATTGGGTGTGTCAGAAATTCGTCCGTCCGCAGCATCGATTCGGGCAACCGATACTCGCGGTTTTTGGCCGAGTCATCTTTCATATCCCCACCGAACGAGCGCCAAACAGCCTCGATCGTTTCGGGATACGTTTGTTCGTCCAGCGAAATCCCGATGCGCTCTTCGCCAATTTTACGAAGGTTAATGCCGTTACCAACCGCCGCTTTCATGATCACACCCTGAAGCGCACCAACGTTGATGGTTATCGTATCAAAGAACACCTCTGGTTCGACCTTGAAGCCAAGGCTTTCCAGCCCTTTCGCCATACGCGAGGTCTTGCGATGCACCGATTGCGCAATCGCTTTCAGGCCTGCCGGACCGTAAAACACCGCATACATCGACGCCATAACCGCCAGCAAAGCCTGCGCTGTACAGACATTCGAATTCGCCTTCTCGCGCCGGATGTGTTGTTCCCGCGTTTGCAGCGCCAAGCGGTAAGCCTTGTTGCCGCGCGTATCAATCGACACCCCGATAATCCGTCCGGGCATGGAGCGTTTCAACTTGTCCGTCGTCGCCATATACGCCGCGTGCGGGCCACCATAGCCCATCGGAACACCGAAACGTTGGGTCGTTCCAATGGCAATGTCGGCCCCCATTTCGCCCGGACTTTTCAACAGGCACAACGCCAGAATATCGGCTGCCATAATCGCAATCGCTTTTTCCGCATGAAGCGAGGCAATACACGGTGTGAAATCACGCACGCGCCCGTAAGTGCCGGGGTACTGGAAGATCGCCCCGAATACCGCAGATGGGTCCATATCCGTTTCAGGATTGGCCACGATAATTTCGATACCCAACGGTTCAGCGCGTGTCTTGATTACGTCAATCGTTTGCGGATGGCAGTTTTCGTCAACAAAAAACGCATTAGCCTTGGATTTGGCAGACCGCTTCGCCATGGTCATCGCTTCAGCCGCCGCTGTTGCCTCGTCCAGCAAGGACGCATTGGCAATCTCAAGCCCCGTTAAATCCGAAACCATCGTCTGGAAATTCAACAATGCCTCAAGCCGTCCTTGTGCGATTTCTGGCTGGTAAGGCGTATAAGCCGTATACCACGCCGGATTTTCCAGAATATTGCGCTGGATAACTGGCGGTGTCATCGTGCCATTATACCCTTGCCCGATCAGCGAGGTCAGAACCTTGTTCTTCTTGATCACCTGCCGCATGTGGTGCAGCACGTCGCGTTCAGACATCGGTTCTTGCAGCTTCAACTCACCCTCTTGGCGAATGGCGGCGGGTACGGTCTGGTCGATCAACTCGTCCAGCGATCCAACCCCGATAACGTCCAGCATTTCCTGCATTTCAGTGGAGGATGGCCCGATGTGGCGGCGATTGGCAAAATCATAGGGCGTGTAGGGGGTCGGATCGAAAGACATGCGCGTATTCCTTTAAGCGATGAAGGCTTTGTAAGCGGCTTCGTCCATCAGCGATTCCAGTTCGCTGACATCGGCAAGTTTGATCTTGTAGAACCAGGCATTGCCCTCTGGATCTTCATTCACAGAACCGGGGTTATCTTCCAGCGTTGTGTTGGATTCAACGATTTCACCGGCCAAAGGCGCATACAATTCAGACGCGGCTTTAACGCTTTCAACAACGCCAATTTCGTCGTCTTTATCGAACGTGTCGCCAGCTTCTTTCAGCTCCACAAACACCACCTCGCCCAAGGCTTCGGCGGCGTGTTTGGTAATGCCCAGTGTTGCGGTATCTCCGTCAACTTCAAGCCATTCATGTTCTTCGGAATAATAAGTCGTCATGTCAAAACCTCTGTTTAGCGTTTGTAGTTCTGCTGCACGAACGGCAGCTTGATGATAGTTGCGGGCATCGCTTTGCCACGGATCAGCAGATCAACTTCCGTTCCGGGTTCAGCGAACTCCGTTGCAATATACCCCATTGAAACCGGACCGCCATAGGTAGGGCCAAATCCACCCGAAGAAATTGTGCCAATCACGTTTCCGTCCTTATCGGCCACCTCAACCCCGCGCCGCGCGGGCGCACGRCCTTCGGGYTTGATACCAACCARCTTGCGGCTYGGCCCCTCGGCCAATTCACGTTGAATACGCGCCGCGCCGGGGAAACCACCTTCYTCRCGGCGGCGTTTCTGCATCGCCCAGTTCAGGTTCGCCTCRACYGGCGAGGTGCTGTTRTCRATGTCRTTGCCATACAAACAAAGYCCRGCCTCAAGSCGCAGGCTRTCRCGCGCRCCCAAWCCSGCCATTTCCARRTCGTCATGYTTCARRAATTCGCGSGTGATATCGACAACGCGGTCAGTGGGAATGGAAATYTCRTAKCCATCCTCGCCCGTATAYCCAAGGCGTGAAATCCGGCATGYAGCCCCGAACAGGTCAGTCACCGTWGATTCCATRAAYTTCAAATCCGCCGCGACAGGTGCAACCGCTGAAACGATCGCTTCGGCTGCYGGCCCTTGAATCGCGATCAAMGCRCGGTCMARCTCRACMACYTCGATACCRTCCAGATTGGCGCGCATATGSCCGATATCCTGATCCCGCATCGACGCGTTAACCACCACATAAAAGTAGTCCCCCGCGTTCGATACAATCAGGTCATCCATAATCCCGCCGTCAGGGTTGGTAAAAAACGTATACCGCGCCTTGCCAACGGGCAGCGTGGTAAAGGCCGACGGCGCGATGCCCTCAAGCTTTTCCGCCACCCCGTCGCCACGCAATTCAACCTGCCCCATGTGGGATACGTCAAACAACGCCGCTTTTTCGCGGCATTGTTTATGCTCACCCGCAACACCGAGGCCATAGTTTACCGGCATCATCCAGCCCGCAAAATCGACCATCTTGCCGCCAAGCTCTACATGCAGATCAAAAAGAGGAGTTTTCTGTGGTTCAGTCATCGGTATTCCGCCCTAAAATGAATCATCTTTATCCGTCTTAACAATAAAGTTTCCGATAGGAAACCATTTTCGGATGCGATTGTATACATCCTTTGGGTTGGTATAAAACACACCTATTGCAGCGCAACAAAATTCCAGCCAATATGATTCCAAACTTGGCCCAGAAAACAGGATTATCCAATGACCAAAGCGCCCCTTAAAGCCAAAGAGCAACCCTCCTTGTCCAGCTTCAACTGGGAAGACCCATTTCTGCTAGACGACCAACTATCGGATGAGGAACGCATGTTGCGCGACGCGGCTTCCGCCTACGCACAAGAAAAACTTGCCCCGCGCATTATTGACGCCTACCGCGAAGAAAGTTTCGAGCCCGGCATTTTCGCCGAAATGGGTGAAATGGGCTTGTTAGGCGTAACCATCCCCGAAGAATACGGCGGCATCGGTTCCAGCTATACCGCATACGGCCTGATCGCCCGCGAGATTGAAAAAGTCGACAGCGGCTATCGTTCCATGATGTCGGTGCAATCCTCCTTGGTTATGTACCCGATTTATGCCTATGGTTCCGAAGAACAGCGTATGAAATACCTGCCAAAACTGGCCTCCGGCGAATGGATCGGCTGTTTTGGCCTGACCGAACCTGATGCTGGTTCTGATCCGAACGGCATGAAAACCCGCGCCACGAAGGTGCAGGGCGGCTACGTTCTGAACGGCTCCAAAATGTGGATATCAAACTCGCCAGTGGCCGATGTTTTCGTTGTCTGGGCGAAATCCGATGCACACGACGGTAAAATTCGTGGTTTCATTCTGGATAAAGGCACCAAAGGTCTGTCCGCCCCGAAAATTGGCGGCAAACTATCACTTCGCGCCTCCATCACCGGTGAAATCGTCATGGACAACGTCGAAATCCCCGAAGACGCAATCCTGCCCGATGTTGAAGGCCTGAAAGGCCCGTTCGGCTGTCTGAACCGCGCCCGTTACGGCATCAGTTGGGGCGCGTTGGGCGCGGCAGAATTCTGTTGGCGCTCGGCCTTGCAATACGGCCTTGATCGCAAGCAATTCGGCAAACCGCTGGCGCAAACCCAACTGTTCCAAAAGAAACTCGCCGACATGCAAACCGAAATCGCCCTTGGCCTGCAAGCCAGCCTACGCGTTGGTCGCCTGATGGACGAAGGCCGCGCCGCACCCGAGATGATCTCCATCGTTAAGCGCAACAACTGCGGCAAGGCATTGGACATCGCACGCCAATCTCGCGACATGCACGGCGGCAACGGTATTTCCGAAGAATTCCAGATCATGCGCCACATGTTGAACTTGGAAACGGTGAATACATACGAGGGCACACACGACGTCCACGCCCTAATCTTGGGTCGCGCCCAAACCGGCCTTCAGGCGTTTTTCTGATGCGCGAACGGGCGGTAAAGCTGTTTGATGCTGCGGTGAAAGCCGCCGATCCCGCAACGGCACTCCGTCCGCATTTGACCGGTTTGCCCACAATAACCGGGCGATATGTCCTGATCAGCATCGGCAAAGCCGCCTGCGCGATGATAGAGGAAGCAATCGCCAATCTGCCATCCGGCGCAAGTTTCAAGGCGATTGCGGTCACGAATTACGAGAACGCGCGCGATATCGAAAACTGCACAGTCATGGCGGCAGGCCATCCCGTGCCAGACGAAAACGGGCATGCCGCTGGCCGCGCTGTTATCGACCTGTTGCAAACAGCAACGTCAAACGATGTCGTTCTGGCATTGATAAGCGGCGGTGGTTCAGCCCTTCTGCCTGCGCCGATCAATGGCGTTAGTCTTGCCGATAAAGCCGAGGTCAGCCGCATTTTGCTGGGCGCAGGCGTGGACATCACGGAAATGAACATGGTGCGCCAACAATTATCGCGCCTTAAGGGCGGCGGCATGGCCCGCCTTGCCCGCCCCGCAAATCTACACGGCTACATTCTGTCCGATGTGATCGGCGATGATCTCCGCGTCATTGCCAGCGGCCCGACGGTGGCCCCGATTGCCTCGCGGTCAGCCGCGCGGGATTTGTTAACAAACCTTAACGTATTCGATCAGATGCCTGCATCCGTTCAAAATGCCCTAAAGGTTAACGAACCTGAAACGGCGCCTATCAACGCGGAAAATACCCTTATCGGCTCGAACGGCCACAGCCTTCGCGCGATGCTCGCAGCCTCGGACGGGGGGGTAATTATTACCGATTCCTTAACGGGGGATGTTGCTGATGCGGCGGAATATATCCTGCAATCCGCCCTCAACAACCCCTCAAAAACGCTGATATTCGGCGGCGAAACCACCGTGACAATCCGTGGCGACGGTAAGGGTGGCCGCAATCAGGAACTCGCGCTTCGCGTGGCGATGCTGGCCGAAAAAGCGGACCTCGGCGACTGGCTTTTCCTTAGCGGTGGTACGGACGGGCGCGATGGCCCAACGGATGCAGCGGGTGGGATTGTTGATAAACACACCGTTCAGCGTATCCGCGACGCAGGCGAAAACCCCGAAGCATTATTGGCAAACAACGACAGTTACGCCGCCCTGCAAGCAGCGCAGGATTTGTTAATGACAGGCGCGACAGGCACCAATGTAGCCGACGTGCAGGTGTTTTTACGCCCTACCAAAGGGTAAAGCGAACCTCCTCCGGTTGCAGGCAAATCTCGTTGCTGCAAGCTTGAATCGTTAACACGGCTATGGCCGGAACTGTATCAGGGGTTGCCCCAACCAGCTCAAGCTCCCCTTCATACAGCGACAGTAATTCGTCGTTAAAGTTCAATGCTTTAAGCAGCGGTTCAGGGTAATCGCCACCTGCTATAGGCACACCCGCAATGGCCAGATCGGTCGGGATAAAGTAATCCTCAAGCGGTTCATGCGCGTTCACATGCCAGCCGTCTTTCACCCTGATCCGCACCGTAATCGTACCCGCCGCCCGATCAATATCTGCCGCCACCCGCACAGCCCCGCTGGAAACCGAGCGCACATTCCCCGTGCCCCCCAAATTCAACGCTTGGGATCCGATCAGCGTGTACCCCCGAACCTCCGATGCTGCCAATGCGTTGGCTGAAAGGGCCGCCGCCAAAATTAACGCCTGCTGCGTGTAAAGCGGGGCCTCCATCCGGTTGCCCAAGCCCACCAACAGGTTCAACGCCAGCGCATTTCCCGACGGAATTTCGGAATCGTCAATCGGGTAATACGGCCCCAAACCGTCAACCGTTTCAGTCATGCGGTAAGGGCGGCCTTGCTCAATAAACCGTGCCATCTGCGCCGCCATACGTTCAGCATCTGTTAACCAATCCATGCTCGACCCGTAATCCTGCAAGGCCAGCAGCGCCAAACCAAAACCGGCATAATCCGCTAACTGCCCGTCAATGCTGACATTTCCGTCAATGCTAACGCGCTGCAAATTATCCCCAACCATCATATTCGACAGGATGAAGTTGGCCGCTTGTGCCCCAGCCTCGTAATAATCCGGCCTATCAAACACATACCCCGCCTCGGCGAGGGTTTCGATCATCACAGCATTCCACGCCACCACAACCTTGCGATCCGTCAGCGGCACGGGCCGTTGCAACCGCGCCGCACGCATCTTGTCCAGCAACGGATCAAGGCGGCTGAAATCCACATCATCGGTCAGGTGAATCGAATTCGCCCCCTCGAAATTGCCATCGTCAACAATGTTGAAAACCTCGATAATATATTCCGCATCGGCCCCCAGAACCGCCCGGACCTGCGACGGAGTCCAAACGTAGAACACGCCCTCCTCCGATTGCCCGTCAGCATCAAGCGAATCCGCATCCTGCGCCGAATAGAACCCGCCAGCAGGATCGCGCATTTCGCGCAGCACATAGTCAAAGGTCCGTTCCGCGGCGCGCCGATACCGCGCCTCGCCGGTTATATCCCACGCGCGCACCAGCAATCGCCCGATCAGCGCCTGATTATACAGCATCTTTTCAAAGTGCGGCACATGCCATTCAGGATCGACCGAGTACCGATGGAACCCACCCCCGACATGGTCCTGAATCCCGCCCATCAGCATCCCGTCAAGCGCGCCCAGCACGGCGGCCAACATTTCGGTGTCACCATCGCGTTGTGCCTGATCCAGCAGGAACAGGAAGGCCGATTCACGTGGAAACTTGGGGGCCACGCCCAGCCCGCCGTTAAATTCGTCAACCTCTGTTAATATTCCGTTAGCAGCGGCGCGCACCGCTTCGGGCGTTAGGTCTTTCGCAGCAGCGGAACTGTTCATGTAACCGCGGATTACCTCGCTAAACTCGGCCGCATCGGCGCTAAGGGTGGCGCGATCGGCCTGCCATTCATCGTTGATCTGGCGCAGAATGTTCAGGAAAGTGTCTGGTGGAAAATATGTGCCGGCATAAAACGGGTCAGCGTTGCTGGTTAGAAAAACCGAGTTAGGCCAGCCGCCGCTTCCCGTTAAGGATTGGGTAACCAACATGAATTGTTCGTCAAGATCGGGGCGTTCCTCGCGGTCGATCTTAATGGAAACGTAATACTCGTTAAGAAACGCCCCGATTTCTTCATTTTCGAAGCTCTCCTCCCGCATCACATGGCACCAGTGGCAGGCCGAATAGCCGACGGACAGGAAAATCGGTTTGCCCTCGGCGCGCGCTTTGGCCAACGCTTCCTCGCCCCACGGATACCAGTCCACTTCGTTGTAAAGGTGCTGCTGCAAATAGGGGGAATCCTGCCCCAACAGGTGGTTGGCTTCTTGTGCTGATGCCGCTGTTCCCAACGTCAAAGCCGCCAAAATCAGTTGAATAATTTTCATGAAAAACGCCCTTTCACCGCCAGCATAACGCTGAAAAGGGACTTTCGTCGCGGTTTATCTGGCTTATACCGAACAATTTTCCGTCAGGGGTGAAGGGTTTGTTAACCATATTGCGGTATAAGATTCGGTACTGAGCGAGGCGGATTAACAACCCGTAGGTTTATCGCGCTAAAGCATTACGAACACCGTTGCACATCGCAACACGCAGACCCTAAACCGCCCATTCGTTGCACCGGCTTTCAACCGGTTATGTCAGCAACAGCTTGGGGATGGGATTTTAGCGCGGTAGGCCTGACCTCGATCAGGCACAGGATGGTTTTTAAACCGAATCATCCGAAATCATGGCCAAACCGGCCTCTCCGAGATATTTTCAGCATTCAGGCGCGGAATTCATCCGAACGTCCGTTTTCGTGTGCCGTAGGGTGGGTGGTTCACCCGCCATCACTCCGAAATCCGCCCCTCAATTGCATCCCAAATCATTGCCGAAACGTTAATCCCGTCAAACCGGTCCAGCTCCATAATCCCCGTTGGCGAAGTCACGTTAATCTCGGTTAAATTACCGCCAATCACGTCAATTCCGACAAAAATCTGACCCTTTTCGCGCAACAGCGGGCCGATACGGTCGCAAATCTCTAAATCCCGCGCGGTCATCTCGACCTTTTCGGGCCGCCCGCCGACGTGCATGTTCGATCGCACCTCGCCTTTGGCAGGCACGCGGTTAATCGCGCCCACCGCGACGCCGTCGATCAGGATCACCCGTTTGTCACCCTCGGCCACGTCGGGCAGGAATTTCTGGGCGATCAGGGGTTCGTTATTGATGCCAGTAAACAGTTCGTGCAGCGAGGTTAGGTTGCGATCTTCCGGTGTCAACCGAAACACACCCGCCCCGCCATTGCCGTATAAAGGCTTCAGGATAATGTCGTGGTGCTTGTCTTTGAAGGCTTTCAACGTCTCGATATCGCGTGCAATTGTCGTTGGTGGCGTCAGGTCTGGAAACTCCAGTACCAGCAGCTTTTCGGGGTAGTTTCGCACCCAGAACGGGTCGTTTACCACCAGCGTTTCGGGGTGGATCATGTCCAGCAAATGGGTGCTGGTAATATAGCCCATGTCAAACGGTGGGTCTTGGCGCAGCCACACGACATCCCAATCGCCAAGGTCGATTTCTTGTTCCTCGCCCAGCGTGAAATGGTTGCCCTTTTCACGCCGCACGGTCAGGGGCCAGCCCCGTGCCGTCACGCGCCCTTCCTGATAGGCCAGCTTATCGGGGGTGTAATAGAACAATTCATGCCCGCGCGCTTGCGCTTCTTCGGCAATGCGGAACGTGCTGTCCCCGTCGATGTTCACATCTTCAATCGGGTCCATCTGGAAGGCGATTTTCAAGGGCATGGGCAGTTCCTTTGTTGTTTGTAACAGACTTGGACCACGCGCAGGCAGGTTTCAACCCTACCAACCCATCGCCAGCGCATTTTCCAGAATTTCCGCGCCACCTTGGCGATCCACCAAGACCATATCGAACCGCGTTTCGGCGTTTAGTCCTGCGCCGCTTTCAGCCAGATAAACCTGCGCAACGTTGAACATGCGTTCGATTTGTTTGGGCGATAACGAATACGCCGCCGCGTCCAGTGTTTTGCGGGCTTTTACCTCCACAAACACGATCCGCCCACCAAGCGAGACGATCAGGTCAATCTCGCCCGCCCGCCGTTTCCAGCGCCGTTCCAGCACGCGGCCTTGTTGGGCCTCATATAAGCGCACCGCGATGTCTTCGGCGGCGAGGCCGTTGTGATAGGCCGTGCTGCCTGCCTTCATTTCAGTTCCAACGCGCGGGCGTACAGCTGTTTACGCGGTAAATCCAACGCCTCGGACACTTCTTTCGCGGCATCTTTGACAGATTGGGTTTTCAACGCGGACCGCAGCGCCGTGTCGATATCTTGTTCCGAGGCAGCGGCGTTAATCGGTGGGCCAACCACGATGACAACTTCGCCTTTCGGGGCCGTTTCGCCACCGTACTGTTCGGCGAGGTCGGTCAAAGTTCCACGGCGCACCTCTTCGAATTTTTTGGTCAATTCACGGCATACCGCCACCCGCCGCGCGCCGCCGAACGCTGTCACCATTGCGCTTAGGCAAGCTGCAAGGCGACGGGGGGATTCGTAGAATACCAATGTTGCGGGTACGTTTGCGAATTCGGCCAGAAACTTGGCTTTGGCGACGGATTTCACCGGCGGAAACCCTGCAAACAGGAATCGGTCGGTGGGTAATCCGGCAACGGCCAATGCCGCCAGCAGGGCGGATGCACCAGGGGCGGCGGTTACCGGAAGGCCTTCATCAATCGCGTCAGCCGCCAGTCGATACCCCGGATCGGCGATCAGCGGCGTGCCTGCGTCAGACACATATGCCACGGATTTACCCGCTTTGATTGCGGCCATTATGCGGGGGCGTTGGGCGGGGCCATTGTGATCGTGGTAAGGCATCAAGGGGCGACCGTTCAGCTTAACCCCATGAATATCCATCAGTTTTCGTGTGTTCCGCGTGTCTTCTGCCGCCAACACATCGGCATTTTCCAGAATATCCAGCGCGCGCAGCGTTATGTCCGACGCCGTTCCGATTGGCGTTGAAACCAGATACAGCCCCGCCGAAAGTGTAGGAGTTAACTTAGACAATTTGCCCTAATCCTTGTTCAAAGCTGCCGTTTACTTGTGGCATTCCGCGCCTTAACCTTGCGCCTCAATTCGAGTCTATCCAGACGCACCTGATTTTGCGAGGCACTATGTTAAAATTTCGTTCATCCGTTTCCCGCCTGTTGCGGCCCGTATTGCTGGGCATCACGGCGTTAACCCTTGCGGCTTGCGAAGTCGGCTTGCCGGGGCCAACTGGAACGGTCGATCCGACCCAGCCGGTAATCGTGGCGATGATGGTGCCTTATGCATCGGGCGAGGCGGCGAATGACCAGCTGGCGGAAAATCTTGTTAACGCGGCGAACATGGCAACGCGAGACTTGCAAGGTGTCGCGATTGATCTGCGTATTTACCAGACAGGGGCTGACCCCGTTCGCGCCGCAACAGAGGCCGAGCGTGCAATTGCCGAGGGTGCGCAAATCATCATCGGGCCGCTTTTCAGCAGCGCCACCAGCGCGGTTGCGGCTGTGGCGCGGCGTGAAGGCGTGAACGTGCTTAGCTTTTCCAACAACGCCGCGATTGCGGGGGGCAACGTTTACATCATGGGTGTGACGTTCGAAGATGTCGCGACACGCCTTTACGGCCATGTGGCTCGTAACGGCATGTATAACGTCGGCGTGGTTTACCCCGAAGGCGTCGAGGGCGAGGCCGGCCTTGCAGCAGCATCACGCGCGGCGCGCAATGTCGGGGCAAGCCTAACGGCGGTTACGTCCTACCCACTGAATATGGAAGGTCTAAGCGAGGCCGCGCCGCAGATCGCCGCAACCATTAAGGGCAGCGGCGTGCAGGCGTTACTTTTCACCGACACACCGACACGCGGTTTGCCGTTCATCGCGGCGGCACTGGGGTCCGAAAAGGTTTCGCGGCTTAATACGCAGTTCCTTGGGTTGACGCGTTGGGATAGTTCCACCGATTTGTTGTTGCAGCCAAGCCTTCAAGACGGCCTGTTTGCCGTACCTGATCCGGTGTTGACCGCGCAGTTTAACGACCGATATCTGAACGCTTACGGCGCTGAACCCCATAACCTCGCAGCGATTGCATATGATGCGGTTGCAGCGGTCGGGGCGTTGATCCGCAGTGCTGCGGCTGAAGGAGCAACGGATACGTTTTCGGCTGATCGGTTGACCAATCCGGCCGGTTTTGTCGGCGTGAACGGCATCTTCCGGTTCCGTGCAGACGGCCAGAACGAACGCGGTTTGGCAATTTTGAAAGTGGATACAGGTACGGCCGTTGTGGTTGACCCTGCGCCGCGTAACTTTGGCGGGTTCGGATTCTAAACCTATGGCTTTGGACATTGCGAAAATAAAAGTGGGGGGGCTGATCGGCTCCCCCATTGATGTGTTGGATCCGGATGTAATTCGTGCGCAGCTTGAGGAAACCATGCAAGACGCATCGGACGCTGCCGATATTCGTGCGCGTGCTGTCGTTGTTCTGAAACAGGCGAACGCTGATGGGCGCGATAGAATCGCCGCGGCACTGCACGAGGCCCCGCACGAGGCCCCCAAAGCGACCAAAGCCTATACTTACCTGACCGACGAAATCGTCAAATTCACGGTGGAGGTTGCCGTTCGCTGGTTGCATCCGCAATCCAACATGACATCCGGAGAAAGCATCACTGTGATGGCGGTGGGGGGCTATGGGCGCGCTGAAATGGCCCCGTTTTCGGACGTCGATCTGCTGTTCCTGACGCCCTACAAGCAAACCGCGTGGGGCGAGAGCGTGATCGAAAGCATCCTCTATACCCTATGGGATTTGCGCCTGAAAGTCGGGCATTCAGTACGCACTGTCAACGATTGTATCCGGCTTGGCCGTGAAGATATCACCATCCGCACGTCGTTGCTGGAACATCGCTATATCACCGGCGATGAAACACTCGCTGTCGATCTGGAGGTTCGCCTCTGGCAGGAGTTGTTCAAAGATACCGGCCCCGAATTCGTTGAAGCCAAACTGGAAGAACGGGCCGAGCGGCATAAACGCCACGGCTCCTCGCGGTATATGGTTGAGCCGAACATCAAGGAAGGCAAAGGCGGTTTGCGCGATTTRCAGACGCTGTTCTGGATCGCCAAGTATCTGTACCATGCCAAGGATTCCGAAGAGCTGATCGCCCACGGGGTGTTCACGCGCGACGAATACAAAACCTTCATCGAGGCGGAGGCGTTCTTGTGGACAATCCGCTGCCATCTGCACCTGATCGCCAATCGCGCCGTGGAACAACTGACGTTCGACATGCAGGTGGAAATCGCGGAGGCGTTGGGCTTCAAAGACACTGAAGGCCGCCGCGCCGTTGAACATTTCATGCAGGTGTATTTTCGCCATGCAACCCATGTGGGCAACCTGACCCGTATCTTTTTGACCGCGCTTGAAGCGCGCCATGTGAAAACCAGCCCCAGTATCGGGCGCAAGATTTTGAACGTGTTCAGCTTTGGGCAGGACAAGGCCGCCAAAGGGTATAATATCCGGCACGGGCGTCTTGATATCGCCGAACCAGAGGCGTTTTTGAAAAACCCCGTGAACATCCTGCGCTTGTTTGACGAGGCATTGCTTTCCGAAATCCTGATCCACCCGGACGCCATGCGCCTGATCGCGCGCAACTTGCATCTGATTGATGAAGACATGCGCCAGAACCCTGAGGCGCAGCAGATATTCCTGAATATCTTGCTGGGCCACGGCAACCCTGAACGCGGGCTGTTGCGGATGAACGAACTGGGGGTTCTGGGCGCGTTTATCCCTGAATTTGAACGCATCGTCGCGATGATGCAATTCAACATGTACCACCACTACACGGTGGACGAACACACGATCCGCTGCATCTCCAATCTTGCGGGGATCGAGAACGGCGATCTGGTGGAGGATCTGCCGGTAGCATCCTCCATCCTGAAAAAAGGGGTGAATCGCAAGGTTCTCTATGTGGCTTTGTTGTTGCATGACATCGGCAAGGGCCTGCCCGAAGATCACGCGATTGTCGGGGCGAAAATGGCACGGGTAATCGCGCCGCGCCTTGGGCTGGACCCTGCGGAATGCGAAACGGTGGAATGGCTGGTGCTTAACCATTTGTTAATGTCGGATGTGGCGCAAAAACGGGATTTGTCGGACCCGCGCACGGTACGGGATTTCGCCAATGTCGTGCAAAGTAACACACGGCTGAAGCTGCTGCTGGCCCTAACGGTTTGCGATATTCGCGGCGTTGGGCCGGGGGTGTGGAACAACTGGAAAGCCATGCTGCTGCGCGATTTGTACGGCCAAACCCGCGAAATGTTAATGAATGGTCAACAAATCCACAGCGGCCCGAAACGCGAAGCCGAAGCGAAGGAAGCCTTGGCCGCAACGCTGACTGATTGGTCCAAGGCGGATATCGARGCTGAATGTGAACGCCATTACCGCCCCTATTGGCTGGGCCTCGACACCGAAACCCAGAAGATTTTTGCGGAATTGGCGCGCGGCGTTAAGGCTGGCGAACCGGTTAGCGATATCGTGCCGGACCCGTCCCGCGATGCGACCCGCGCGTGTTTCGTGATGCCCGACCATCCCGGTATTTTCGCGCGTTTCGCCGGTGCTTTGGCGCTGGCTGGTGCGAATGTTGTGGATGCGCGGACCTATACCAGTTCAGACGGGTTGGCGACGGCGGTGTTCTGGATCCAGGACGGCGACGGGGCGCCTTATGACGCAACGCGGCTGACACGGTTGCGTAAAATGATTTTGCGTATTTTGCAAGGCGAGGTGATCGCCCGCGATGCGTTGAAATCGAAAGATAAAATCAAGAAACGCGAGCGGGACTTCATCGTGCCAACCTCCGTTATCTTCGACAACGACGGTTCCGAGATTTTCACGATTATCGAGGTGGACACCCGTGATCGCCCCGGCCTGTTGTTCGATCTGGCGCGCACGTTAACGGATTGCGGGGTCTCTATTTCTTCAGCGATTATCGCGACTTACGGCGAACAGGCAGTGGATGCGTTCTATGTTAAAGATGTATTCGGGCTTAAAATTCATTCACACGATAAGCAGCGCACGATCGAAAAACGTCTGATTGCCGCGATTGAACAGGGCCAAAAAGGGGCCACCGAATGAGCCGCCAAATCCGCCTGATGTCGGGGTTTTTCACCGTCGGCGGGTGGACATTGATCAGCCGTGTTCTGGGCTTTACGCGCGACATTATGATCGCGGCTTTCCTTGGTTCCGGCCCCGTGGCCGAGGCGTTCCTTATCGCCTTTTCCCTGCCAAACATGTTCCGTCGTTTCTTTGGTGAAGGCGCATTTAACACCGCCTTTATCCCGCTATTTTCCAAGAAAGTGGAGGGCGGCGAGGATGCCAAACGCTTTGCCGAGGATGCAATGGCGGGTTTGGCGACGATCCTGATTGTCTTCACGGTTCTGGCGCAATTTTTGATGCCGTGGATGGTCTTGGCCATGGCTAGCGGGTTCGCAACCGATACGCGGTTTGACCTGACGGTTGATTTCGCGCGCGTGACGTTTCCTTACATTCTGTTCATCTCTATTGCCGCTTTGTTAAGCGGCGTGCTGAATTCACTGGGCCGTTTTGCAGCGGCGGCGGCGGCACCGGTGTTGTTGAACATCATCCTGATTGGCACAATGTGGATCGCGTATAAAACTGGCGGCGATATTGGCTGGGCGCTGGTTCTGGGTGTGCCGATTGCGGGTATCGGCCAGATGGCGTTGCTTTGGTGGGCTGCGGCACGGGCTGGCATGAAATTGCGGTTTCGCCTTCCTCGCATGACGCCGGAGCTGAAACGGCTGGCAATTATCGCAGGTCCAGCGGCGCTGGCAGGTGGTGTCGTGCAGGTTAACCTTTTGGTAGGGCGGCAGGTTGCGTCTTATTTCGACGGGGCGATCGCGTGGCTGAATTATGCGGATCGTTTGTACCAATTGCCGCTTGGGGTGGTTGGTATCGCCATTGGTGTGGTCCTGTTGCCGGACCTGTCACGCCGCCTTCGTGCAGGCGATGATACGGGCAGTCAGAACAGCGTTAACCGCGCGGCTGAATTCACGATGTTGCTGACCTTGCCAGCCGCAGTGGCGTTGGTGGTTGTGCCTTTCCCGATTGTTTCGGTGCTGTTCCAGCGCGGGGCGTTTGATGCACAAGATGCGTATGCGACGGCGCTGGCGGTTTCGATTTACGGGTTCGGATTGCCATCTTTCGTGTTGCACAAGGTGTTGTCGCCGATCTATTTCGCGCGGGAAAACACCAAGACGCCGTTCCATTTTGCCCTTGTTTCTATGGCGGTGAATGTGGTGCTGGCAGTGGGGTTGTCGTATTGGTTCGGCTATCTGGCGGCGGCGATTGGCACGTCTGTGGCCGGTTGGGTGATGCTGATTTTGCTATGGCGTGGAACGCGGCATTTGGGCATTGCGGGCCGCATGGATGACCGTTTGCGCCGTGTTTTGCCCAAGATCATAATCGCCAGCCTTGTGATGGGTGTGGCGGCTTGGGCTATGGCCTTCGGGATGCAGGATTGGCTGGAAACTCCAACCGTCCGCTACGGTGCGCTTGCGCTGCTTGTTGTCGGGGCGGGTGTTGTTTACGCCTCGTTAATCATTGGCCTTGGTGCGATGAGCCTTGGCGACATCAAACGGGGTTTGCGGCGGGGTTAACGGCGTCTTAACACCTCAACCCAACCAGCGATGCGGGCGCGGCCATCAGGGGCCAGCACGAAGGACAGCAAAAATCCTGCGGCGAAGCCAGCCAGATCAGCGGCCCATTCGTTGCCACCCCCAAATGCCAAACGATAGAATATTTGCAAGGCGGCAAGAAACCCGATCAACTGAAACGCTTTCAAACGGCTTTCGCCAGTGGCCCCCGCTTTTAGCCATAACAACCACGTGAATGCGCCCAATAGCCCGTAAACGGCGGGGTATGAACCGATCAACGGATATTGCGTGTCAGCCACCAATCCATAGACGGTTGCCCCGACGATGGTGCAAACGACCAGCAGGATGATGACGGAAACGGTGTGGAACACCTCTGCCACCGCTTTGCCGATGGCGAGGATCATGACGACCGCGAAAGCCGCGTGGGTGAAGGCGAAATGAATGAACGGATAGGTGATCATCCGGCCAAGCGTTTCCCAGTTAAAGGTCCCTGTTTCGCGCATGTACTCAAAAATCGGGTCGTAGAAACCGAAGGCACGGATGGCATCAACGCGCCAGCTTATGCCGGCCTCGCCACCGATGTACCCGCGGGTGGAAAGCTGCATCATAATCTCGATCCCGCCGACAATCACAGCGAAGGCGACAATCACCGGCGGGATTTCATGGAACGGGGATTTGTCGGCGTTGGGATCGAACATCTATATACTCCGGTTGACGCGCGTGGGTGTGGGCGCGATAAAGCGCCACTTGTTTAACCCATGTAAAGGAATAATTGCCATGACGGAAGCGGTCCACACGCGTCGCGTCTTTTCCGGGATCAAGCCTTCGGGCGGACTGACCCTTGGAAATTACCTCGGTGCCATCAAAAGATTTGTCGATATGCAGGGACAGGGGTTTGAAACCGTCTATTGCGTCGTTGACATGCACGCGATCACCGTCTGGCAAGACCCCGTTGAGCTGAAGCACGCGACACGCGAACTGACGGCGGCATATATCGCATCGGGCCTAGACCCCGACCAGTCAATTTTGTTCAACCAGTCACAGGTTTCGGTCCACGCCGAGCTGGGCTGGATTTTCAACTGTGTGGCGCGCGTTGGCTGGATGAACCGCATGACGCAGTTCAAGGATAAGGCAGGTTCGAACGCCGAACAGGTCTCGCTTGGGCTATATGCATATCCGTCGCTTATGGCCGCTGACATTCTGGCCTATCACGCGACGCATGTGCCTGTGGGCGAAGACCAGAAACAGCATGTGGAATTGACGCGCGATATTGCCGCGAAGTTCAACCATGATTTCAAAGTGCCGGATTTCTTTCCGCAACCCGAACCGATCATTGAGGGGCCAGCCAAGCGGGTGATGAATCTGCGCGATGGCACGAAGAAAATGTCGAAATCGGGGGCGTCGGATATGGAACGGATCAACATGACCGATTCCGCCGAATTGATCGCCAAGAAGCTGAAGAAAGCGAAAACGGACCCGGAAGCGTTGCCGGATAATCTGGAAGACCTGAAAGGACGACCAGAGGCGCGGAACCTCGTGGATATTTATGCAGCACTTTCCGATACGTCAGCGGAGGCGGTGATATCCGAGTATGCGGGCGCACAATGGGGTCGTTTCAAGCCTGCCTTGGCGGATTTGGCCGTTGATAAGCTGTCGCCAATTTCGACCCGTATGGCAGAATTGATGGATGACCCTGCCGAAATTGACCGGATTTTAGCCAAAGGGGCAGATAAAGCGGCGGCGATTGCCGAACCGATTTTGGCGAAAACCTACGATATCGTCGGGTTCGTGCGGCGCTAGGGCGTTCTGACGCACTCGTGATTTACAATCTCCTGCATTACATGCAATAAAGCGAATGTAATGCAGGAGACATACAATGCAAAAGCTATTCAAACTATTTCAGGTTATGGCCGTGATGATTTTCGCGGGAACCGCCGCCAATGCGGAAATCGTCAAGATGACGCCGGATGTGGCGCGCGAAAAGGCGCTGGCCGGTGAAATTGTCCTGATCGACATTCGCCGCCCCGAAGAATGGGCTGGCACAGGCGTGCCGGATGTGGCGTTGCTGGTCGATATGACAAGCCGCGATTTCCTTGCAAAAATAAACGCGATCCGCATGCAAAACCCTGATATTCCGCTGGCGTTTACATGCCGCACGGGAAGCCGCTCGAATTACCTGACGGGGGAGTTGGAAAAGCTGGGCATGTCCGGTTTGATTGATGTGATTGGTGGTATGTCTGGCTCGCGTGCTGATAAAGGCTGGGCTAAACGTGGCTTGCCGATCCGCGCGGTTAATGATCCGGTCAACCCGATGATCACGGTGACGCAGCCTTAAGTGCGCAGTTGCGCGATGGGTTAACATCGGCGATGATAGCCCCAACCAAACAAATACGGAGCCATAGCTGTGCGTAAATTTCTTGTAGTCATGGACGACAGTCCTGAATTCCTGAACGCGATGCGTTTTGCCGCCATTCGTGCGAAGAAAACTGGTGGTGCGGTTGTCATTCTGGGCATCGTTGCACCCGAAGAGTTCCAGCACTGGATCGGCGTTGGCGAGGCCATGCGCGCCGAAGCCCGCGAACGCATCGAGGAGCATTTCAAAGTGTTCCACCGCTGGATGATCAGCAAAGAAGGCATGGAGCCGGAACTGGTTATTCGCGAAGGCGAAAAAGCCACGGAGGTTCTGGCGCAGATCGACGAAGACCCCGAAGTTGGCATCCTTGTGCTTGGCGCAGGCGCCACAGGCGAAGGGCCAGGGCCGCTGGTTACAGAACTGATCGCGCGCCAAACGGCGGATATGTCCGTGCCAATCGTGGTGGTGCCCGGTGGTATGACCAAAGACCGGATTATCGCGGTTTCATGAGTTGCGAATGTTGTCGCATCCATGAGCGACTTCAAAAGCTTCCGCGCTATAGTTTTCCTTATCCTAGAGAGCGCATCTCCAGAAATGGGAGAGGTGGTCGCAAGATTTCGGACCAGTAGTTAAGATGGATCGACTTATGAGAAAGACGATTCAAAATGACAAAACGAAAGAACCATTCGCCCGATT
>NVXA01000008.1 GCA_002746395.1 Paracoccaceae bacterium | reverse complement strand
CCTCCTCGGAGACGTGGCCGAGTGGTCGAAGGCGCTCCCCTGCTAAGGGAGTATACCGGGAACGGTATCGAGGGTTCGAATCCCTTCGTCTCCGCCATTAATCCATAAGTGGCTGATAATAAAATTATTTCCACAAAAACAACCAGCTTAGGCAGTTATGGAATTGTGGTGCAATTCTGCAAGCGAACCCCGCCGCTTCCGTCAGTGAAAGGGTGTGTCTAGCAAGAAGGGATTAGTTCGCTGAAATACAGTCCGAACTATCGTTCCGTCTTTGCGTAACGAGGTTGGCATGCCTATGGCAATTTCGATTATTTTTCGGTCATTAAAAGGGTTTATCATCACATTTTGATGAAAAGCATTAAAATATGCTCCTTGAGTATTAGGTAACAACAGTTCAACAAAGGAAAAATCATATGCTCGCTTGCTCGCGACTTCAGGAAGGCCTGCATACCATTTTAAAAGTTCAGGCCCCCACTCGCTGGTACTACTCGCATTCGTTCGAACAGCTACCCCTGTTCGGCGAATAGCATGCCTTAATCTAAATGGCCCATTGATCGTGTCTTCTCGCCATTGGTTGGCTCGCAGAAGTTCCATAATATTCCCTCGCAGAACCAAATGATCCTGCGGGTAGTCTTCAATCATCGCCAGCGCAGCCAGTTCCCCCCTCGTCCCAGACCAGCCCATTTTTAAACGCATATCACGCATTTGGGTCTGACTAGCTTCCTTTTTAAAATACKRMWKRAAAGNGSARSYWSWKASWYTRSSWKMMYKMMYRWRMCCWKSRYSCATCTWWMMKWGRSKRMTKRYKGRWMSRAWAKGYWGRMMMMYCTCKAACCTTGTCGATATGCGGAAGCCCGCAGGACAGAARCATCCTAGAATCACGCCCTCCAGTTATCGGCAAAATGCAACCAAAATGACTCACGAGAGCTTCAAAATGCGCACCTAATCGTTCCGTTAGTTCGTCTATACGCCTCGGAATATCTTCTGGCGCAATATCAAAATTCATACTTGAAGGTGGCCAGTGCCGATGAAGGCTGAAGTTCGATAAATCCAAATAATGATTGGAAATTCCACGTTTGATTTTCACATCTAACGTATGCTGTAGACTGAGGGTTTGCCTGCCATGTAAAACGTTCCTAATAGGAAATCGAGGGTTTGGCCGTAATGGCCTATCTAACAACAAGCCCAGTGAACTCGCCGCCATTCCTGTTTCGGCATTGTATAGCAGTGGTATATCGCTAACGGGATCACAATATATTCTCTCACATTGCCCGCAGAGTATAATTGCGAGGTATCGGCCAGATAATTCTGTTATTAAGCGATCAGAAACATCAGGAAAATCTGATGCTCCACATCGAACAGGCAACACAAAATCATCACCAACCACTTCGCTGTTCGACGTCAAAGCATGCCCCAGAAGAAAACCGACGCGCTGCCCTTCAACATCACGAATTGAGCAAATACGTAATGCGGTTCCATAATGCAGAACCCAACCTGCCAAATTTTGCTTTTCCCATCCAGGGTAACTGCGCAATGCGTCACGGCTTAGTATATATTGGTTCCGGAACAACCAGCCAAAATCTCTGTTTCGTTGTTGGCATTTTTGCTCGGAAAGGCAGCTTTTTTGAGTGCACATAATTTAGAACTTTCTGCTTTTATCACCTCAATCTTTAAACGTTACGTGAAACTAGATCTACCACCAAGCGTTACATTTATAGGATGGCTTCGTTCGGTCCTTGGTTACTTAGCTCCTTTCGATCCTAGCGCTGCCACTGGCTGGCATAATCAGAGTGCCAGCCAGTGGCTTCCTTCTACAGAAAACCTGAGGAAACCATAGCCAAACTCTTGGAGTTGCAGGCATTCTTGGATGCCGTGGCAAATTTATTAGTTGATATACAAGCCACTTGAACTAAAGGTATATTCACAGCATTCTCACAATTGACCGACAATCCAAAGGCGAGCATAATGATCACATTTGATGCAGCGATGAAAGCACTCGATGTACCCGCAATCACAGGCTTAAATGTCTCCTCTCTTGACGAGAGCGACATGGTTAATCTGATTTTGCAACGCTCGGAAATCATCCGTGATCAGCCGCGCTTCAATCGCTTTATCAAAGCCTGGACACGAGGCGATGATGCGCCTTTGCGTGACCTAATCAACCGCTTGGGCGTGGATACCCTAACCCGCCGTGCCGCGGCCTTTATCTACCTTGAATACCTTGAATTGCGCCCCTACTTTCAGGCGAAAACACCCCATAGAATTGCCGACATCGGATGCGGTTATGCGCTGTTTGATCTGTTTCTAGCGCAAGAGTTCGAAACCGAGCTGTATCTTATAGATTTAGAAACCAACGAAACCCGCCACTTCGGGTTTAAATCAGAAGGTGCCGCCTATTCCAGTCTGACTGCCGCCAAACAGCTTCTGGTAGATAACAATATCCCTGCAAACACTATCACCACCTTAAACCCCGATACAGGCGATGTGCTCAAGCTGCATGACCTTGATTACGCCTTCAGCTTCATTTCTTGCGGGTACCACTATCCGTGGACAACCTACCGAGATTTCTTTAGCAAATCGGTGGCCACTGATGGGCGGATCATCATCGATATTCGCGCCCATACTCTCGCTAACGCCATGTTAGACTTATCCGAATTTGGCTACGTGCGCGCTTTGGAAAAAGCCGCCAACAACAGTGCCGACCGCATCATGATTGCCAAAACACTTTAGGGTGCACCACGTCCACATCAAAAATGTGGCTCTGGACATCCCCGATGAAGAGGACTCTGAAACCTTATTTGGCGCCGCTTGATTCTATTCTATATAGATGTTTAGATCAGAGGCATCTGAACAGGTAATTTATTTATGACATCGAAACTTTTGGGCCAGAAGCTTACCAATGCTCTGAATTATAAATTCTCGGGAACGTTCAGATATCAGTTTGTCCTATCGCCAACAAAAATGGCTATACCCGAATTCAACCATCGGTGCATCGGTTCCACAAACCTTTACACTTGTCCGTACTTACCTGTTTGCGAAATTATGAACCAGGCCGGAGAGCAGATTGGGTTAATTCTTGGATATGCCGTCGACAGATATGGGATGTTAATAAAAGGTGCGGTTTCCGTTACACTTCCAAATAACACTGCCGATGCAATCGCGGCAATCCAGGGCTTTCTGACTGGGCTTGCGGGGCGATATGTTGTCCTTGTGCATCTGTTCGGCTTTAATACTGTTTCACGTATTTACCCCGACACGGCATCATCTCTTAGCTTTGTGTATGATCCGAAAACCAAGATCGTCGCGTCAAGCCTACTGCTGTGTTTGAATCGAGATATAGAACCAAATGAATGTTTTGGATTACCTGCCTCGATTTATTCCTGCAAAGATCTCCGTCCTTTTCTTCCTGACAGAAACTCGGAACTTAGCGACGGGGGATTCAATTTCGGTCACACGCCAGATCGGCATATAATGCGAATAATACCTAATCATTATCTTGATCTTAATAACTTTGAAACTTGTCGTTACTGGCCAATGCACGAAATTGTTGCCGATCTTACCGTAGAAGAAGCTGCAACGATCATTGTTGATCGACTTCGGTTGATTATGCGGGGGTTGATTACAAATTTAGATGGGTATCTTGCGATTTCTGGCGGGCGAGATTCCCGTGTTTTGCTGGCCTGCGCACCTGGTGCAGAAACCTCACGCATGCGGCTTTACACATATGCAACTAACTGGATGACCACGCTGGATGTGAAAATAGCCCAAGTAATGGCTGATGCCGTGGGGCAGGAGATTATTGTTCAAATTCCGCCTGACGGCCCCAAAGGTAACTATTTCCCAAGGCCTAAGCGATCAGCGCGATACGCACAACGGTTTGCGCTTTCATCTGGGCTTTTTGGAATCGGTGACGATTGGTGGAAGCGCGGATACGCAAAAGGACTTGATAACGGCGCAATGTGGGTACGTGGCAATTTCCTTGAAATCCTGACAGCACGTTTCTGGCCACGGAAAACCCTGAACGAAGCAGATACGATGTTGCATTTAATGGGTCGCGCTGGTGTGGGCATTCATGATGAAAATTACAGAGTTCGCAAGTTGGGTTTTCTTGAAGATTGGGTCAGCTCATTTAACGTGCCGATTGAAGGAAACCTACATGACCTTTCATATCAGGAACTGGCTTTGGGTAGCTCACAACCCTTCTTTTATGGCCTGAATGAACAATTTTATATCGGCCCTGCCTCGGATAGAGTGGTGTTCGAAACTGCTATGCGCGTGGCCCCTGGGGTTAGGAAAAAGTCTGAGTTGTACGACGAAGTGATCAGGCAATCTAACCCAGCTTTGCTTGAACTCCCGTTAGCAAAGCAAATTGTCTTTCAGGCTAGGAAAGTGAACGTAAGCTCTGAAATGCTGCTGGAAGAAAGGCTTGAAGCATATCGCGCCAAGTACAACATTTCCAACTAGCGGTCCTCCAAAACACCAAAATCATATGGTGATGCGCAACCGGGTTACGTTGTATGGTTCAGCCGCTTATTCGGACAAAATCATAGCCGTTCAGAAATGCCGCGCAAACATGCCAATAATCGTAGTCATCTGCGCGCGCGGCAATGCTTTCCTACCAACGGTAAAGCGCGCCATATTCCCGACAACCTCTTCTYTCTCAAGGAAATCTTCCAATACGTGATAGCCTTTGCGTCCCTCGTAATCGTCAAACAACAGCGTGGTTTTTTTGGTGCATCGCAACATCGCCGTCAGCGCGCAAGCCACGCGAAACCGGCCATCAATAAGAATAACGTCAGGGTGCTTGAAATCTTCAACATCCCAAATTGATAACGGGTATAAATGATAACGCCTATAGCCCGCACCATCTTTAGGCGTACCCCACTTACCCGTTGTCCCAATGTTGACATGCTGCATTTGCRGCAACGAAACCGGTTTTACCTCTTCAAACCAACGCCTCATCATTTTAGTCCAGAATCGGCTACTCTCAACCGAGTAAATCGTCTTACCCGGCATTTCGGAGGCCATAACGGTCGATCCTCCACTGCCATATTCCAAAATAACATTAGCTTTCTCGTAATGCGCGCGAACTAAGTCGCCAACTTCGGGGATAAAAGTCAACTCCGGGCGATTCATCGTCAGTGCGTCATTTTCCATATCTCTACTCACTTAGTTTTTTGAAACCTAATTTTTCATACCATCACCAAGCCACCAACCGCCACACTAGGACGCAATATCAGCTTTCAGCGCGTCCACCAAGCCATCCATCTCGGGGTCCATTTTCAACGAGCCCGCTTTGCGTTTGTGCCAATCAACTGCGCGCGCGTGCARATCMGCYAAAACCGGRTCRCTTTTCAATTCGYYAGCCAGYTTCGTMACRGCGGSGCTATAWCGGYYTATCGARGTRTCRGKTTCGTCGTTYARGTTAAACTTGGTCCAATAATCCAYCCCCAACACGTGATGCGAATGGTTCGCCCTTCCCCGCGCCCGTTTGATCAAAAAGCTGTCCATAGAACGCAATGCATAGTGGTTCACTTGCGCGTGGGTAAACAGCGGCGGGTTTTCTGTACGCACACCGTCCACCACATAATCAGCCCCGCCCGGCAGCACGCGCTTGGTGTCGTTCACATGATCTGCCAAGCTGACAGGTGCGTGCAAGCCCATGCGTTGGAATTTGTGCTGGTTCGTGTAAAGGGATTTAACAAACTTACCAGTTTGCGGACGCACCTTGGCATCCCACGAAAACTCACCCTTAGTGAACTGCTCCGTTACTGGCGTATCAACCATGTCCTCGATGCCATTGGGCCCGAAAATCCGCCACGGTACTGAAATCACATCAGCGCCCGAACCAGAGCCTTCAACCAACGCCTGGACCGAGCCATCACCCAAATGTACGTTCAAATATTCATCCACGTCACAAACAAAAACCCATGTGGCATCCATCACGATGTCATATCGCCGCGAGGCTTGCCGCAGTGCGCTACGATGAATGCCGGCCCTGCGCACAATCGTGTTGTGCTGCGTGACCAGCCCCAGTTCTTGCAAGCGCAGCAAAATATCGACTGTTGGGTCGGTGCAATCATTGGTGCAGACCAGAATATTGTCGAACCCAAGCGTTCGATAATGCGCGACCCAATCAATGATATAGGGGCCTTCATTCTTCATGGTCGAGACAACGGTATAGGTTTCTTTGCTCATCATGCCTCGCAGTTCGACCAGTTTATCCAGCCATTTCTATTCCAGTATCAATACCGCAACCGCCCTGCCCCGCGCAAGCATCAAACACGGTACCGAAAATCACGCGGTGCTTGGAAATATGCCCGCAATTGTCAATCGGGAGGTACACAAACATCTTTCAACACCCTAGTGTCGAAAGATGACGCGACCACGAAGGTTTCGCGAAAGTATGGGGAACGCAGATGGCACGCACACGCGAGGTCGGTACGCTTTGGATTGGCGGTCCACTTAGCTGGATGGAGCAGTTGTGCCTCAAATCCTTCGTGGACAAAGGCCAGAAGATTACGTTGTTCAGCTATGAAGACATTCCCAATGTACCAGATGGTGTGATCCGCCGTGACGGGCGCGAAATTATCGACACCGATGATTTCATCAAATACGAACAGAAAAACAGCTTCGCCTTGTTCGCCGATTGGTTCCGCCTGCATATGATCCATCAATGTCCCGGAATGATTTGGATCGACACGGACGTATATTGCCACCGCCCTTTGGACTACGAAAGTGATTATGTTTTCGGCTATGAACTGCCGGGGGAACAGCGCGTAAACAATGCCGTTCTGGGTCTACCCGCTGATAGCGAGATGCTGCGCCAAATGATCGAATTTACAAATGATCGGTATTCTATCGCATCCTTTTTACCGCGCAAACGCCAACAAATCATGCGCAAGGCTGCCAAAGCGGGTAACCCCGTCCATATAACGGAACAGCCGTGGGGCGTGTGGGGGCCGATGATGGTCACGCACTACGTTCATGCCCTCGCGATGGAGAAATACGTACAACCGCTGAATGCATTCTATCCGATCACCTTTCGCGAACGATTCAAATTCATGCGCCGTGCCGAATTGGCCGAGGATTTGATCACCAGTGAAACCACAGCCTTGCATTTGTGGGCCTCCAACAAACGCCAACTTGGCAATATTCACGACGGTTTGCCACCTAAGGGCAGCTATCTGGAACGGCTGGTGCAAGAACATGGCATCAACCCGGCACTGGCCCCGATCAAGGGCCGCGGTAACACCACATTTGACGGCGCGCTGATTGATGATCTGGACCTCACAGAGGTCACCACAGTCGCTGATCTAACGGGAAACGCACGTAGTTTTGTGCTGGCACTCTATCACAAGTTTGATTGCAACGTGCAGCTGATCAATGCCAACCGACGTGGCAAGTTTAAGGATGAAGACGAGTCATGGCTCGCTGATTACACCAGATTCCTGATCGACAACGATGTAGAACCTGATCGCATCACGGTAATCCGGTTCGAAAAAGACCTGCGCCCCGTTGATGTGCTGTGCAATTTATCCGGCTTTGGCGATCGCTTCAAAACGCCTTTCCTCGGCAAGTTTATGGACCGCTGCCTGCATTCGGACACCCGCATTTTCATGGATGTGCGCAAAGGCTCTGGCGCGTTTCCCTTCCTAAAGAGTTACGGCACCAACACCCCCCTTTCGACCCGCACGGAGGATGGCCACAAAGTCACGCGCATCCGCGTTACACCCAAACCACCGGAGGCGAGTGACGCCGAAGGATCATGGGACCGCATCGCGACAAAACTGGCCGGCGACAAGGGTTGGTATCGTGCAAGCACCAATGGCCACAGCTTCCTTTACGTGCCGCGCAGTTCCGACACGCTGGTCGTAACCTTTGATAACCTCGACATAGCCATGACTAAACGCGAGGATCGCCGCCCTTGGGGGTATAGTTTTATCAAAGATCAAGGCTGGTCCATGCTAGGCGTACTGGCTGGTGGCTGGACATGGTATCGTGAACAATGGGTTTCGGATCAGTTTGACCAGCTCAAGGATGACGGGTTTTTTAAACAATTCAAACGAGTAGTGTTTTATGGCGCCTCCATGGGCGGATACGCCGCTTGCGCCTTTTCTTCCGCGGCACCGGGTTGTGATGTCATGGCCATCTCGCCGCAAAGTACCGTTGATAAAAGCGTGGTCCCGTGGGAAAGCCGCTACAAAGTCGTGTGGAATCGTGATTTCAATGGTAAATACGGTGATGCGGCCAAGGTAAGCCAAGCCGCCAATCGCGTGTTAATTTTGTATGATCCATACGAGCCGCTCGACGCGCAACATGCCGCACGCTTTACGGGCGAGAATGTACAACACTTGCGCGCACCTCTTTTGGGGCATCGCCTTGGAAGTTCTCTAAACCAAATGGGCATCCTGTCGCCGATCATTCTAGGGGCGCTGGATGGGTCCTTAAGCAGTCGCGAATACTATAAACTATTACGCGCGCGCAAAAGCTCGCCGCGCTATCAACGCGAGTTATTTAATCGCGCGATAGACAAAGGCCACACCGATCTCGCACGATCTTTGGGTGAACATATTTTGAAACTAAACCCAAACCGTGCCGTGCGCCAAGGCCTGCGCACGCTTCGCTGATTATCCCATCACGCCGGCGCAGACACGGGGATTTCGAGAGGGGCGTTGAAAAGCGGCCCGATACCGATAGGTTGGATACTTTCACCTGCCCGCTCCAAAATCAGGCAATCTATGCCCAGTTTTCTGGCCAGTTCGCCGCCCTTTTGTGGACCTAAAACGAAAATTGCTGTTGCCATGGCGTCAGCCGTCATGCAATCGGCGGCCACAACTGTAACTGACGCAATGCCGGGCTGCACGGGGCCACCTTTTTGCCGGTCCATCGTGTGGCTAAAGTGGGTATTTGCCACCTCAACCCAGTGGCGATAATCTCCCGATGTGGCAATTGCGGCATCGTTAAGTTCCAGCATGGAAAACGGCAAGGTTGCCCCAATTTCAGGGTTCTGGATGGCAACACTCCACGCCATGCCATCAGGGCGGCTGCCCTTGGCGCGAAGCTCACCGTCAAGCGCGACCAACGCGGACGAAACGTTGAAATCCTCGCAAACCTGCATCATCTGATCCACGCCGTAACCTTTGGCAATACCGGACAGATCAAGTGTCAGCGGTGCCAGCTTTCGGACGCGTAGGCCATTTTCATCCAGCTCCAGAAGCTCGTGAGTTGGGCGGCGCGGCTGGTTTAGATTGGCCCGAATTGCGGCTTCGTCGGCCGCATCGGCCCCAAAACCCCAGGCACGCACCAAATCACCCAGCCCGATGTCAAACGCGCCGTTTGACAGGCGACCAACCTCAAGCCCTCGTGCCAGAACCAGCATCAGTTCCGCCGGAATATCCACCCAAGTGTCGATCGGGGTCGCATTCAAACGCATCAAGTCGCTGTCTGATTTCCATGTGGACATTTGCGTATCCACACGCGCGACAACCGCGATCAAGGCGGCCTCCAATATCGCCTGATCAGTGCCATCTGGCAGACCCAGTTCGGCACTCCATCGTGTACCCATGACCGGACCAGCCATTTTTACCAGTTCAAGATCAGTAGACATCTTCGACATACCTTCCCTCGGCCTTAAGGTGAATTGGACTTAGCCCGTGCGGCATCAAAATATCGTTCAACGCATGCGCCACACCAGCGGCCATTTCGCGCCCACCGCAAACCAACACTTGTGCGCCCTCCTCGATCAAAGTGGCAATGGCTGCGCCATCACGACGAATCATATCCTGCACATAAGTACGTTGATCCGTGCGCGAACAGGCAATATTGACACTATCCAAGTTACCTTCCTGCTGCCATCCCTCCAATTCCGCACCATAAAGCAGATCGGATTCAGCATGCCTAATACCAAAGTAAAGGTGCATTGGCCGCTTGCGTGCATTAGCACGCGCAAACCCCGCCAGCGGACCGATGCCAGTACCAGCGCCAATAAGGATCACCGGTTTTTTGCCGCGCGCCGGACTAAATTCGGGGTTTGACCGGATAAAGCCCTCGATACTATCGCCAACTTTCAAGCCCAACAATTGTCCCGAACAAAGGCCGTGCGCGTGTTTGCGAACACAAATTTCGACAAACCCATCGCGCGTGCCGCTGGCCAGTGAATAAAGCCGTGCCACGCTTGCCCCTTGTGGCACTACGCCCAACAAGTCACCGGCACTAAACCGTTTGAAACCCTTTCCCTGAAGCCGCGCCAGTATACCTGCACGCGGAAGTGCAAAGCGAAGGATAACTGTTGGAGCCTGTACCTCTATACCATATTCCCGCCGTGAAATCAGGGTCAGTTGATGCGTCCTGGGGCGCGCGGGTTCGTGCGCCAACTCAAGGTCATGCCCCAGTACTTTACCCAAATTGATACCCCAGCGGGCAAAATCCTGCGGTGATTGACTGTCCACGGTTTCAAACGGCAACAGTTCCTGCCACCCTTTTTTCGCAGCCTCCGCGGCCACCAGATTAGCAAAGGCACAATAGGCCGGAAACTGGCGATCACCAAAACCCAGCACGCTGACTTTTGCGCTTGGTGGAGTTTCAAGGGCCGCCAGCTTTTCAATAAACCCCTTGGCCGATGCCGGCGCAGTACCATCACCATACGTCGCGGCAAGCACCAAAATCTGTTTGGCGTGGGAGTATTGTTTAGGGTTGAAACGCGACATCGGGGCGGCATGAACCGCATGCCCCTTCGCCACCAGTGCCTTTTGCAATGTTGCGGCAAACCCCCAAGTGCTGCCCCCTTCCGAACCAACAAGGATCACGGTATCCGCTTTGGCTGCGGCTGCGTTCTTGGGCATTTTAGGGCGCGACCGACGCGCAATCCACCATATGACAAGACCGCTCACCGCCATAATCGGCACCCCCAATACCATCAGCCCCATCAACAACCCCAACGCCCAAGCGCCTTGCCCTGTGTGCAGCATATAGATGGTTTCAAACAGTTTTTGCCATGGGCCAGCATCTTTCCATGCCAGCAGGTCTCCGTTGCCCTGATCAATGTAGCCTTCGCCGCGATCAGTACGGATGGTGAAAACATCTGTCGGATCGTTTGCATAAGGGAAGCCAAGGGACCGCAACTCGCTAACAGGAATGGCGGCAAGGGCGGGCATGTCAGCAGGATCAAAACCCAACTCTCCGCTTACATTGGCGGGGAACGCGGGGGTACTTCTTTCCTGTGGTAATATCTCGAATGTGTTGAGCGACATGAAAAGCGCCGTCACCGATGCCATAATAAGCCCCAACGCACTGAACCGCCCGATGTCCACGTGTAAACGACCGGCAAGCGAACCGCGGCTGCGGGCAAACAAACGTCGCCAGCCACCCAGACGCCGCGCCAACAAAAACACGCCGGAAACAGAAAGGGTAAACATTGCCAACGCACCAGCAGCGGCCACTAAACGCCCACTATCCCCGATCAGGAAAGCCCGGTGCAGGTGTGTCAACCACTGCACCACCGAGAAGGTTTCATAGTCGCGCAAGCCTTTTCCTGTCGCGGGGTCAATCACCACAGCCCCCGCATTATCACTGGAAAAGTAGTAGGCCGTGATTCGCCCGGAAGGCGCGCGCTTGATCTGCTCGACTTCCGGGTACTCGCTGGATATCCGCGCTGCCAGAACCGCAACATTCAGTTCCGTTTCAAGTTGCGGGGGCGATTGTATTTTGTCCCATGCCGGAATGACCGACAACGCCAAGCCACTTAGGGAGAGGACCAGAATCACCACGGTCATCGTCAGGGCAAAATACTTGTGCAGCTTACGCAACATGGCGGATATCCTTTGAAAGACCAGACTTAACGGAAAGTGAAGCGTTTAATATAACGCCGACCGGAAATGTCCTTGCCAAGTTTATCGCTTGTTAAAGGAACCACCACATCATGGGCTACATCACGGCCATCCTCGACGGATGTATCAATACGCAACTGATATCCGGCATCAAACAGAGCATCGGACAAATCAAAACTAACTGTCATCGTACGGCCAGACCCGACACTAGCACCTGTGATACCGTTGATTTCAGCCGCAGCAGCGCCGGTCGCACGATACCACGATACCAAGTGCCCATAGTATTTCGACTTCCCACCAGACACCCATACAGTATCTTGATAGACGCCCTTAGAATCGGTGATATATATCACCAAATAAGCACCTGGCCCGCGATAGTTCGCCATCTCGGTAGTCAGTGTAATGGTTTTTGCGATAACGGTGCCCGGCAGGATAATAGCCGAGGTCAGCGCCAGTGTTGTCAAAAGTGATTTCATGTTTTGGTCTCCAAAGTTTTCTTTACGCTTGTTTGATATTTGCTTGTTTGGCCCACGGGCCTGAACCTTTTCTGACGAACCTGACAAAACCGCTTCAGGTTGCTGTCAGCTTTGCAATCGTGACCGGCACGGCAAGGCCCAACGCCGCTGCGCCGTAGGGGTAAATTTGCACTATTTAACGATACGTACTGCCACGCATTAGGCGTTAATTAACCTGACGAGATGAGGCGTTCGCCGCTAATCGTCATCATCCTCATGGTCGTAGCCTTCGTACTCGAATTCCACAATTTCCAGTGTTGACGGGTCAAGCTTCACTTCGATTTCACGGCCTTTGGTGTCGTAAGCGTAGACCTCGTAACAACCATCATCGATCTTGATACGGCGTAGTTCCCAATCCCGAGCCTCGATCATGACACGCACCGAATCACGTGACTGCCAAAGAGCCATCGGAACATCACAATCATTGTCGCTGGCAAGAACTATTGTGCCCAAGGAGCCAGCCCCAAGAGTGAGTGCGGCAAGAAATCCGGTCAGGTACAGCGATTTCTTCATATTTAGTCTCCCGTTTCAGGTTGAGTTACTACTGTATAGGTCCAATACCTGACACGAACCTTAAGCTTGCGCCTGTTTCGACTTCAGGTTGATGTCAGTTTGGTGTTGGATATAGACTGCCGGGAAAAGCGGGATATTTCAGATGCGGATTTTATTGATCGAAGATGACACTGTGTTGGGCGCCGGTGTGCGTGATCAGATCGGGGCCGAAGGCCATTCGGTTGATTGGGTCACCCGCCTCGATACAGCAAGGGAATATCTAGCCAGTGCAGCCTACGATCTGGTGCTGCTGGACTTGATGTTGCCCGACGGGCTTGGCCTGCCGTTCTTGCGCGAAATACGTCGGCGAGGTGATGTAACGCCAGTAATCATCCTGACGGCATTGGACCAAATCAGCGACCGGATCGAAGGATTGAACGCCGGGGCTGATGATTATCTGGTCAAACCCTTCGATTTGTCTGAACTTTCCGCACGACTGGCCGCGGTGGGGCGGCGCTATGCCGGAAACCCCAATCCGCTGGTGCATATCGGTGATCTCGAAATTGATCTGGCGGCGAAATCTGTGCGGCGAAATGGCAAGCAAGTACCCCTGACTGCACGTGAATGGACGTTGTTTGACGCTTTCGTACAACATCCGGGCCAGATACTTTCCAAAGCCCAACTTGATGAACGCCTTTATGCCTTTGATACCGAAGTTGAAAGCAACACGATCGAAGTTCACATCAGCCGGTTGCGCAAAAAACTTGGCAAGGAAACAATCGAAACCTTGCGCGGGTTAGGCTATCGCCTAGGCGGCGACASGTGACCTTACCACATTCCCTTCAGGCACGACTGGCACTAACCATCGGGCTGGGTGTTGCCGTGTTATGGTTGATCACAACTGTAATCACAGCCGCCACAATCCGCCACGAAATCACCGAAGTTTTTGATAGCGCCCTAGAGGAAACTGGCCAGCGAATTTTGCCATTAGCCATACAGGAACTGATCAACCGCGAGGATGATGGCACTGAACAGTTGATAAACACTTTGCGCACACATGACGAATTTCTAACCTACGTGATACGCGACAAATCAGGCCGGGTTTTACTGCGCTCTCATGATGCCGATTTGCGCGACTTCCCCCCCTTCGAACAATACGGTTTTAGGCAAACATCCACACACCGTTTGTATTACGACTCTGCGTTGGACGGCAGTTTCACCATTACCATTGCCGAACCGCTGGATCACCGCCGCGAAGTTACCTTGGAAACCACTTTGGCCTTAGGATTGCCGCTGTTTATCCTGCTGCCCCTTACTTTGGGTGGTATCTGGTTTCTCGTTCGGTTGATGCTGCGGCCCCTGAAAAAATTCCGCTCCGATTTGGCTAATCGCGACGGCCATGACCTGACACCCGTGGACAGCAGCGGATTACCAGACGAAATCACCCCTGTAGCCGAAGCCGTGAACGGGTTATTGCAACGTGTTCAACGGACCTTAACGGCCGAGCGTAACTTTGCCTCCAATGCCGCGCATGAATTGCGCACTCCGGTCGCAGGCGCGTTGGCGCAAACCCAGCGACTGATTGTTGAAACCAGCGAAGAAGGCACCCGAAAACGCGGTAAAGATATCGAAACAGCATTAAAACGGCTTAACCGTTTGTCGGAAAAGCTGATGCAGATGGCCCGTGCCGAAGGTGCCAAATTGCGCTCGGACACTCCGCGCAATATCGCGCCGGTTGTGCGTATGGTTCTGGATGATCTGGCCCATACGGATAAAGCCGATCGAGTTATGTTAAACTTGCCTGAGCAGCCGATTTTATCAGACATAGACGCCGATGCGTTCGCAATTTTATTACGCAACTTGCTGGAAAATGCCCTGCGCCATGGGGCCAAGGACACACCCGTAAATGTATCGCTGAACGAAGAAGCCACCTTGCGGGTCGTCAATGCCGGCCCTGTGGTACCACCCGAAGTACTTCACGATTTGACAGATCGTTTTCAGCGCGGCAATTCTTCTGCTGACGGAAGCGGTCTGGGGTTAAGCATTGTTCACACAATTGTACGCGGGATCGATGGAACGCTCGATATCAACTCGCCAGCGACTGGACACGAGGACGGATTTGAAGTTGTGGTGCACCTGAAGTATCCTCCCCCCAATTCGGCTTGAACCCACACAAAGGCGCACTATGAATCTTACGATCAACGGCACACCTCACACATTCGAAGCCGCCGCTGATATGCCGTTGCTTTGGGTGCTTCGCGACATTCTGGATATCAAAGGTCCCAAGTTCGGATGTGGCGTCGCGGCCTGTGGTGCTTGCACCGTGCTGATCAACGGCGAACCAGTCCGCTCTTGCACATATCGCGTTGGTGACGTCGAAGGCGAAATCACTACCGTTGAGGGCCTATCGGAAGGTAATAATCTGCACGCCGTGCAAAAAGCGTGGCTAGCGCATCAAGTTCCGCAATGCGGGTACTGCCAGTCTGGTCAGATCATGGCCGCGGTCGCGCTGTTAAACACCACACCGAACCCGTCAGATGCAGACATTGACGACGCGATGACAAACCTTTGCCGCTGCGGGACGTACCCCAAAATCAAAGCTGCCATCAAAGATGCCGCCACCGCGCTGGAGGCCAACAAATGAGCCGCCTCGGAACAATCACCCGCCGTTCCTTCATGGGGCTAGGCGCTGCAACAACGGGCGGGTTGGCCGTCGGATATTATTTTTACACTAAGCCTTTTCCCAATCCACTTGCGACAATGGCAGCCGAGGGCGATGCGGTTTTCAACCCCTATGTGAAAATCGCGCCTGATAACACCATCACCATAATCACGCCCCGCGCGGAAATGGGGCAAGGAGTTCACACCACTCTCGCAGCCCTTGCGGCAGAAGAACTGGATGTCTCGCTCGATCAAATCAACGTCGAACACGGCCTTCCGGGCAAGGCCTACTATAACGAAGCCATGATAGTTGATGGTGGTCCTTTTCCGTTCTTTGACGAAGGGTTTATTGCCAAAAACGCCCGGGGATCCATGAAGGTAGTTTCCAGATTTCTGGCATTGCAAATGACGGGCGGGTCCTCAGCCACCATTGATGCATTCGTGAAAATGCGCGAAGCTGGCTGCGCAGCGCGGTTGGTTTTGCTCGAAGCCGCAGCGTATCACTGGGCAGTTGACGCCAAAACCCTGCAAACCGCAGGCGGCATAATCACCAACCCCGCAAATGGCGCAACCATGACCTATGGAACAATCGCAACGGCGGCGGCATACCTTAAGCCCCCTTCCGACCTGCCTCTGCGGCCAAGTTCAGAATGGAAAATTCTAGGCAAATCACAACCCCGTATTGAAGGTCTGGAAAAAGTCACCGGCGGCCGGATTTTCGGCATCGACGTGCAATTGCCCGACATGCTCTATGGTACCGTCAAAATATCCCCGCGCTTCGGTGTTGGGGCAGTGTCGGTCAACAAAACCTCAGCCCTGCAAGTTGATGGTGTGTTGGATGTGATTGAAATCGAAACCACCACCGGGTCCGGCTTCGGGATTATCGCTGAAAACACATGGGCAGCCTTCCAAGGGGCCGAGGCGCTGGAAGTCGAATGGGCCACACCCGATTATCCCGCAGATACGGGCGGTATGAAATCCACGCTTGATACCGCAATGGCAACCAAGGCGGATTTCACCTTGGGCAAGGCCGGAAATGTCGAAAAAGAATTTGGTAAAACCGCTTCCGATAATTTTTTCGAGGCTATTTACGATGTCCCCTACCTCGCCCACACGACGATGGAGCCGATGAATGCCACCGCGCACTTCCAAGATGGTAAACTTCAAATGTGGATCGGCTCGCAAGCGCCGGGCCTTGCCCAAAGCACCTGCGCATCCCTTCTGGATATCGACCCTAGTGATGTGACCGTTAACACAATGCGTATGGGGGGTGGTTTTGGCCGTCGCGCGGAAGTGGACGTAGCACTTTACGCCGCCGCGATGGCCGCAAAAACCGATGGCCGCCCGATCAAGGTTACATGGTCCCGCGAAGAAGACACGCGCCACGACACCTATCGCCCAATGGCAAAAGGCCGGTTTCGGGCGAGCCTGACAGACGACGGCGCGATAACCGGATTGGATGTAGGCATCGCCTCGCCGTCAATCCTTACCAGTGTATTGGGCCGAACCTTTCCATCCTTACCCGTGGGTGGGCCGGAAAAAATCATGCTGGAAGGGGCGTTCGATCAGCCGTTAACAATCCCTAACCGCCGATATAACGCGCATATTGCTGACCTACCGATTCCGGTTGGTTTTTGGCGCTCGGTCGGGAATTCCTTCAACGGGTTCTTTCAGGAAAGCTTTATTGACGAGGTTGCACATAATTCCGGTAAAGACCCGTTAGAATTCCGCCTTTCCATGATGAACGAAGACGAACATTTCCCTGCCCGCGAGGCCCTGAAAAAGGTTGCCGAAATGGCCAATTGGGGCAGCGCATTACCAGCGGGCAAAGGCCAAGGGATTGCGCACACGCTGTCGTTTGGCACTTGGGTGGCGCAGGTTGTGCAGGTCGATGTTACAGACGGCACCGTTAAAATCGAAAAAGTCTGGTGCGTGGCCGACTTGGGGCTTGTACTTGATCCAGCCAATGTCAAAGCGCAAATGATGTCCGGTATTGTCTATGGCTTAAGTCAGGCTTTGGGTCAGGAAATCACCTTCAGTAACCACGAGGTCGAGCAATCCAACTTTCACGACTATGACGCCATGCGCATGCATCAGTGTCCCGAAATCATCGTGGAACTTCTTGAAAATTCGCACCGTATGGGTGGGGCCGGTGAACCCGGAACGCCCCCGTCAACACCCGCCTTGGCAAACGCGATATTTGCGGCCTCTGGCAAACGCATCCGCAACATGCCGCTTAGTCATGCTATAGATTTCACTTAATACCCCCCCCAGCGCACGTCATTTGGTTTCCATGCAAACCGCCCCATGTCGTTAAACATTGCCAACACACGGCGGGTACTCCCGTCATCGTTTTTCAGCGCCGCGAAATTCACAGAACTCCAAACCTCGCGACCATCTTGAGCCGTATAGCTGCGTTCTGTGTGGCACATATCGCCCGCAGAAATTCGCGCCCATTCCCGCTTGTCAGCCAGTATCCGTTTTGAGTTAGATCCACACAGCGCGAAATAATCCTGCCGCAAGATGTCCCCGTCGCCATAAGAAAACAACCGCAATGCGTTTGCGTTTGCATCCACAATCACACCGGCCCCGTCAAACCAAACCAGCGATTGCGAGGCATCCAGTGCATCCATCAGTCCGCGCCGCTCGATTCCATTGTATTTTGCCGGAATGGCCCTGCTAACTATACTCATCTGTCCAACCCTCCCTGGTGATTCGAACAGAATGACAGGCAATTCCTAATAAATGGTTAGAAGTCGCTAACGATGCCCTTTTTCTCCCAGTCACCATAACGAACAGGCTCCGGCCCGTCGCGGCCACCCAGTTCTTGCGGTAATTCGGCGGGTTTAGCGGCGGCATGGCGCTCGGAAGCCTCTTTTAAGGCTCTTTTCGCGGCTTGGGCGATACGCGCCTCTTTCTCTGTGTGCTTGTCTGTCATATACGCTGTTTAACCAATCCAGATATCCGACCGCAAGGGAAACCGAAATGTACAACAAAATGGCCCGTTCATGAGCGCCCCCGGCATGCCGGCCCGCAGTGCCGCAGCACAACTTTTGCATGGCGTTCTGCACGACGGCATAATGATATCCGAATTGATCGAAGCCAAAGATGGCCCCCTCAAAGACTTACCACCAAGCGCACGAGCGCGGGCGCAATCCCTGGCATTGTCAACATTGCGAAACCTTGCTCCGCTCGACATCGTTCTAGACCAGTTTCTAAACAAATCACCCCCTATAAAAGTCCGCAACGCTCTACGTCTATCCGCGAACGAAATGTTGGTAGATGGCGTTGCCCCGCACGCCGCCGTCGATGCCGCCGTGCGTCTGGTGCGCGAAAGCCGCAAGTTGCAACATCTGTCGGGCCTCACGAACGCTGTTGCGCGGCGCGTGGCGGAACACGGGCCGGAAATCTGGGCCGATATGGATCCCCAAGAATTACCAGCATGGATGGGCAAACCGATTGAACGCGCCTACGGCGAAGAAGCCCTGCAAGGGATCGAGGCCGCCCATGCCAAAGGCGCACCCCTCGATCTGACGCTGCGAAAGCCGGCAGATGCTGAAAAACTCGCCAAGGAACTGGACGCTGAAATCCTGCCAACTGGCAGCCTGCGGTTACAAAAACCGGGGCAGGTTTCCACGATGGCCGGATACGATGATGGCTTGTGGTGGGTGCAAGACGCCGCCGCCGCGATGCCCGTGCAACTGCTGGGTAACGTCAAAGGCAAACGCGTGCTGGATTTGTGCGCAGCCCCCGGCGGCAAAACAATGCAACTGGCCGCAGGTGGGGCTGAGGTGATTGCCGTGGATATTTCCAAAGACCGCCTCGTGCGCGTTGCGGAAAACCTGAAACGCACCAAACTGACGGCCAAGGTTATCGCCTCTGACATCGTGCGTTGGGCGCCTGACAAACCCGTTGATATGATCCTGCTGGATGCGCCTTGTTCGGCCACAGGCACCATCCGCCGCCACCCTGATCTGCCATTTGGAAAATCCGGCGATCTAAAGCCAATCCTGCGCTTGCAACAAAAACTACTGTCGCGCGCGTTTGAATGGCTGAAACCCGGTGGTCAGATCGTCTATTGCACATGTTCGCTGCTGCCCTCTGAAGGCGAGGAGCAAATCACAAAATTCCTGCAAAACCACGATAACGCCAAACAACTGCCCGCCAACACCAACCTGCCCGATCTTCCTGAAGAATGGATGAGCAGCGACGGTGGCCTGCGCCTGCGCCCCGATTTCTGGGCTGAACGTGGTGGTATGGACGGGTTTTATGCCACGATCATAGAAAAAGCGGATTTGACCGAGTGACAAGCCGTCCTAACAAATAGTAAATACCTGAAAGCACCTTGAAGAGCCAAAACCATGTCCGACACATTCTGGAAAGTTCGCGCCAGCTTAACGCGCCTAGACCGTGCCAATTCGGCCATGTGGAACCGCGTGCGAGCGCGCCGCGCCAAAGCCAAAAACATCCCGACACAGTTTGACCACTTCCCCGAACCGCGCACCATCGGCGCATTCGAAGTGGGCCAGCAACTGACCGAGGGGCAATTCTACTTCGCTGGTGACCTGATCGAGGCTTCAACCAAATCCATTTGGTCAATCACCTCGCCGACACCCGATTTCACCGCTGAAATGCACGGGTTCTTGTGGCTGGATGACCTGGCCGCCGTGGGCGATGCGGAATCCAGACATCTGGCCCAAGCGTGGACCATGGACTGGATCACCCGTTACGGGGCTGGCAAAGGTAACGGCTGGACCCCCGCCATGACGGGCCGCCGGGTCCTTAGAATTTGCGCCCATGCACGATTCTTGTTCCTTGACCTCGAAAAGCCCCACGCGCTGAACGTGCTGCGCTCCCTTGCGCGCCAGTTGAATTACTTAGGCAGAACGTGGCGTCAAGAACCGGCAGGGCAGCCGCGCCTCGAAGCGTTGGCAGGGCTGGTTTTTGCAGGCGTTTCCTTCAATGGTCGTGAAAAATCYCTGAAAACYGCCAAYAACGCAATCGGCGCTGAATGCGYCCGYCAYATYGRCGAAAACGGCGGYATCCCYACCCGCAAYCCMGAAGAATTRATGGARRTTTTCACGCTTCTGACRTGGGTRTACCGCACGCTKGAAGACGCARAYRTAACCCCCGATGAACGCCTYGTTGCGGCCTTGGAACGCATCGCGCCRACYYTGCGCGGCYTGCGCTTGGGYGATGGYAACCTCACCCGTTTTCACGGTGGCGGGCGTGGCCGCGAAGGGCAGYTGGATCAAGTCTTGTCCGACAGCCGCATCCGCACMAGCCGYATTGGTGARCTCGCCATGGGCTACGACCGYCTGACCGCCGCCCGTATCACCCTRCTGGTTGACTGCGCCGCGCCACCAGCCCTGCCGGTTTCACATCACGSCCACGCCAGCACWTTGGCGTTCGARATGTCYTCGGGCCGYCAYCCCATTGTYGTCAATTGCGGYGCMGGCCAAAAATTCAGCGCCGTTTGGGAACGCAAATGCCGCGCAACCGTTTCGCACAACACCGTCGCCATCGAAAAAACCTCGTCCTCGCGGATCGCCCCGACAGGTATCGTCAGCCAAACTTTCGGCGAACGTCTTTTGGACACCCCCGCAACAGTCACACGCAGTCGTAAAGCTGACCAACAGGGAAACTGGCTGCTCGCAACACACGACGGATACGTCGACGATTACGGCCTTGTCCATCAACGCCGCATATACCTTAGCCCCGACGGGCGGGAATTTCGCGGCCAAGACAGCCTGACAGCCACATCCGAAAAAGAGCGAAAAACATACAAAAGCGCAATCGCCACTGTACCAAGCCTTGGCGTAGCTTACGCCGCACACTTCCATTTGCACCCTGACGTTAACACAAAACTGTCCGATGATGGCAAATCCGTCGCCTTGCAACTTCCGAATAAGGAAGTTTGGGTTTTCCGCCACGAAGGCGGTCTTCTGACACTGGAAAACTCGGTATTTCTGGATCAATGGCGTCATAAACCACGCGCGACAAAACAGATCGTGGTAAGTAGCCGCGTATTGGACTATTCGGACCGCATTACCTGGATTTTCAAGCGGGTTAAAGACAAAGCGCTTTAGCCCCCAAAAAAGTAGGATACCACATCATGACAACGAACCTCGTGCCAATCCGGCGCGCCCTTCTCTCCGTTTCTGACAAAACGGGATTGATCGAACTGGTAAAAGTGCTGGACGCCAAAGGGGTAGCGCTGCTGTCCACCGGCGGCACAGCCAAGGCCATCCGCGAAGCGGGGTTTGCAGTTACGGACGTATCCGAAATCACCAATTTCCCCGAAATGATGGACGGTCGCGTCAAAACCCTGCACCCGATGGTCCACGGTGGCCTGCTGGCACTGCGCGACAATGAGGGCCACATCGCAGCCATGAAAGAACACGGCATCGGCGCGATCGACCTGCTGGTGGTTAACCTCTACCCGTTCGAAGCAACCGTCGCCGCTGGCGCAGACTATGACACTTGCGTTGAAAACATCGACATCGGCGGCCCTGCGATGATCCGCGCCGCTGCCAAAAACCATGGTTTCGTGACGGTCGTTGTGGATGTCGAAGACTATAAAGACGTTATCTGGGAACTGGAAAACCACGAAGACGGCGCCACTTGCGCGAAGTTCCGCAAAAAACTGGCCCAAATCGCCTACGCTCGCACTGCCGCTTATGACGCCGCCGTTTCCACATGGATGGCCGACGCAATCGACCGCCCGACACCACGCCGCCGCGCGATTGCCGGAACCCTGTCGCAAACCTTGCGCTACGGCGAAAACCCGCACCAGTCAGCGGCATTTTACGTTGACGGATCAGATCGCCCCGGCGTGGCCACCGCGACCCAACACCAAGGCAAAGAGCTGTCCTACAACAACATCAACGACACCGACGCCGCCATTGAACTGGTAGCCGAGTTTGACCCCGCCGACGGCCCCGCCTGCGCTATCATCAAACACGCCAACCCCTGCGGTGTCGCGCGTGGCGCAACCATGATCGAGGCATACCGGAACGCCTTCAACTGCGATAACGTCTCGCCGTTCGGCGGGATCATCGCGCTGAACCAGACTTTGGATGCAGAAACAGCCACCGAGATTTCAAAGATCTTCACAGAAGTCGTTATCGCCCCGCAAGTGACAGACGAAGCAATGAGTATTTTTGAAAGAAAGAAGAACTTGCGGTTGCTAACTACCGGAGGCTTACCGGATGTCCGTGAAGGCGGGCGCACTTGGCGCAAGGTTACTGGCGGGTATCTGGTGCAAGATCGCGATAACGGTTTTGTATCAATGGATGATTTGAAAGTCGTAACCAAACGCGCGCCGACAGAGGCCGAACTGGCCGACTTGATGTTCGCATGGCGTGTCGCCAAGCACGTCAAATCCAATGCCATCGTTTATGTCAAAGACGGCGCAACCGTAGGCATCGGTGCAGGCCAAATGAGCCGCGTGGATTCAACCCGCATCGCCGCACGCAAAGCCCAAGACATGGCCGAGGTGCTGGGATTACCCCAAATGCCAACCATCGGGTCCGTCGTAGCATCTGACGCCTTCTTCCCCTTCGCTGACGGCCTAATAACAGCCGCCGAAGCAGGCGCAACGGCGATCATCCAGCCCGGTGGCTCCATGCGCGACGCAGAAGTAATCGCCGCCGCAGATGAAGCTGACCTAGCAATGGTCTTCACCGGAATGCGCCACTTCCGCCACTAGGAAAAATACGGTTTTGCCGGCGGTTTCGGATCCGCCGGCACCTCTGGCGGGGCCTCGTCATGCGTGGTATTTTTGGTATGGAAATCCGCCGGAATAGCGTCCGGCCCATCCGTGAATATCTGCGACCCGAAATGATGGTTCATCTGCGCCAGTGCATTCAAACGCTCGCCTGTAACCTCTTCAAACAACGCCTTGTAGTCATCGCTTTGCAGCAACGATTCAACCCGTTCCTTATGTGCAATCACGCTTCGTTCGTGCATCCCACGAATATCCGGATCCGCCATAAGTTTATCGAATTCCACCCTCGCGCGCGGGATTTTGTTCAGGATGGAACGATCCTCCGTTGCGTTATTATTCATACGAAACCAATAAATCAGCCCTTGATCCCGATCCACATGATTTACCCGCCCACGGAACCGCTTAACCAAAAAGCTCTCGGCTGATCGCAGCGAATAATGGTTCAACGTCACCAGCCCATACCCCCAGTTCCCGACCGAACTGCGCCACCCCGTTCGCAGCATTTTCGCCGGAACGGGATTGCCCGAACCATTCACCCATTTAACCTGATCTAACATCTCTGGCCGCAACCCTTTGGGCCGATGCACCCCGTATTTCTTGTAATGCCCTAGCGTACGGAACATCGTCTTGAAGCCCCACGCCTGATGCGGTTTGCGGATGAACTTGGGGGCACTGCGAAAAAACTGCTCGGTAATGAACTTGTCTTCAAAATCGACAATCTCGGCATTTCCGAACAGCCGCCATGTCAGTGAAATAATGTTCGCTTCGCCCACTGCCGCAAACAAATCGTGCAGCGTGCCATCCCCGACATGCACGTTGATATACTCGTCCACATCCATGCAAATCACCCAGTCCGCCGCCCCAGCGATATCACTTTCCGAGGCATCCTGATACGCCGCATGCTGTGGCCGCAACCCGACCTCGCGGTAAGGGTTTTGCCGATGCTCCACATGGCCTTTTTCTTGCAGCAGATCGAACATTGCATCCGTCCCGTCACTGCAATCGTTGGTATAAACCAGAAAATCCGTCACCCCGATGGAGCGATGATAGGCCAGCCACTCCAGAATAAACGGGCCTTCATCCTTCATGGTGGTAACAATCAAAACCCGTTCATTCTTGAGGGTATCCATCGCCCCATCAACCGAAGGCGGCAAAACCGGCCTTGCGTTCAGCATTTTTTTCAAAGCCTTAACCAGCCTGGGCGCAACCACCAGACTAGATTTCGGAACAAGCTCGGAAACCTTCAGATGCTTGTGCCGAATTGCCATGCACCGCCATATTTCAGGCGTAGCGCCCAGCATTTGCGGCGGTTTTTGACCCGCCCGAAACGGTCGCCAGAACCCTTCCATCTTCGGGTCAGCACACCAAATACTGGCCCCCATATCACTATCGAACCGCACACAGCTATGGTCCCCTATATGCGGCGCGCCCTCCCTCGAAATCTTCCAAGGATACACATACCGCGAGCGAGCCTTCACATAGGACGGCCCCGCATGTGCCAGATCAAACAGGCTTTCGCCCCTCGTATTAACCATATCCGCAATCGCGCAATGCAGCACCGCCCGCGCCGCACCAAGGAACCGGAAACGCGCCGCCGCATACACCCCGAACTGCCCCAAAGGCGCATGCCAAATGTCGTTTTCAGGCGTGTCCAACAATGCTTTACCGGGGGCCTCCGGTGCAACCATCCGGTCGCTTTCCGCGGGCTGGCCGGGCTTGCCCAACGGGATATCGTAATCCAGCAACACGAAGGTCTTTAACCCCTTTATCCCCCGCAATGCCTTTCGGAAATCTGCCACGTCATACGCATGATCATCGGGCGAAATACGCCGGATCACCAGCGCCGCATCCGCCCCCGAATTTTCCACATTAAACTTAACCCAGTCCGCAACATCCACAGGGTCGGGGTTACACTCAATTGCAAATAAAACGTTAAGGTCTGCAAAAATATCTGTAGCCTCAGGGCTGGCATTCACCGTGCGCTTGCCCTGAATTTTCACCTTCCCCAYCGGCGGTAGATCAACAAAATACCCACCGGGGAAACCGTTCACCTGCTCCGCTTTGGCCAGCTTCAACGCCCGCCCATCGACCACCAACCCCCAATGGCCCGCACAAAATACCCGCGTGAAATCCGCTGTTTTCACGACATCAATGATCTCTGGCAGAGCCGTTGGTGAGGCAGCCTCCGGCCATAACTCCGCAGCATACTCCACCTTTGGAATCGTCGAATTTGCTTCAAAATGGTGGAATTTTTTCACATTCATGCCTGTTTCGTCAGAATTCAATCCAACCAACGTATATATTTACCGCGCAAATAACCAACAAGAAACCTTCCGAAATATGGAAAAGTCGCATATAAATGCGAAAATTCGCTTAAAACAGGTCAAACGATGCCCAATCCCCCAAAGACCCGCGCCCTCATCGTAACCTGCATGCGTGACGAGGGGCCGTTCCTTCTGGAATGGCTCGCGCACCACAAAGCCATAGGGTTTACAGACTTCCTGATCTATTCCAACGACTGCGAAGACGGCACAGACCTGATGTTGGATCGCCTTGCCGAATTGGGCGAGATCACCCACATTCCCAACCCCGCGCTTGGCAAAAAAACCGTGCAATGGCAGGCCCTATCGGACGCTGCTACCCAGCCGATCATGCAAGAAGTAGACTGGATTTATGGAACCGACGTAGACGAATTTCTTAACATCAAAGTGGGCGATGGTCATCTGAATGACCTGTTCGCCGCCAGCCCAGACACCACCGGCTTCGCGCTGGCATGGCGCATGTTTGGCAACAACGGCATCACCGCCTTCCAAGATCAGCCAGTCACAGAACAGTTCACCCGCTGCGCCCCCACCGGCATGTTATGGCCGTGGCGCGCAATCCAGTTCAAATGTCTGTACCGCAATGACGGGTCATACGAAAAACTGGGCGTCCACATGCCAAAAAAACCCAACGCCGAAAAACAACCGCAAACCATCTGGCGCGACGGCTCCGGCAATCCGTTTCCAGGCAACTCCCCAAAAGGTTCAACACTGATTCCGACCTTTGCTGACCAGTACGAATTGGCACAAATCAACCACTACGCCTTGGGGTCAGTCGAAAATTACCTCGTCAAAGAAATGCGCGGCAAGCCGAACCATTCCACCGATGCAATTGATTTGGCGTACTGGGTAGACAGAAATTTCAACGACGTCGAAGACCACAGCATCCAGCGAACCACTAACCTTTCCGCGCCAATCCTGTCGCGATACAAATCCGACAAAATACTATCCGCCTTGCATGATAAATCCATCCAATGGCGCCAAGCACAAATACGCCGCCTGCTAACGGAATCGGACGCATTCTACCTATACGCCCGCGCCATCCAAGCGGGTTCCACGATGGCTTTATCCCAGGCCCGCCAACATCAGCTATTCCACCAACTTATGAAAATGCGCCACAATATGTCTCAGGCAAAGTTAAAGGCCTAGATGTTTCCATCTAAGCCTTTGAATTTAATGGTGATACGGCCGGGATCCGAACCCGGGACCTACTGATTAAAAGTTCTTTTTGGCGGGTTTCTCCACATTACGCCAAATTCCGCCCTCCACCCATAAACGCATGACTTTAAACGTTTTTTCTTGACTATGGTTACGCTGTAGACTCATGAATAACTCCACAATTCGCTTCACGTTGCTTCCGTAGTGCTTCCGGAAGCAGAAACAAACAACCGGAGTTCATGCTATGTTCAAACTGACAAAACGCTCTGTTGAAGGGCTGGAATTGCAAGAGAAAGAATACCTCGTTTGGGATCGGGAAATTTCCGGTTTCGGGGTTCGCATATATCCTTCCGGTCGAAAGACCTACCTTGTGCAATACCGTGCCAGCGGAAGAACGAGGCGACGCACAATCGGGCAACACGGCGTGCTCACCGCGATTGAAGCAAGAGACGAAGCCCGAAAACTCCTTGGCGAAGTTGCGAAAGGTGGTGATCCTTCCGAAGACAGGCAATCGAGGTTAAAAGCGCCAACCGTTGCCGCCCTCAGTGAACGGTTTTTAATCGAGTACGTTGCAGAACATTGCAAACCCATGACCGCACGGGATTACAAAAGTATAGTTCGACGTTGCATCAACCCCCATCTTGGCCCTCGCAAAGTTGCGGACATCACCCGCGCCGATATAGTTAACCTTCATCACGCTCTTCGTGAAACGCCCTATCAGGCTAATCGTTCCCTGAGCGTCCTCTCAAAAATGTTCAATCTAGCCGAAGATTGGGGATTGCGCACCGGCGGCACAAACCCAGCGCGTCGGATCAAGAAATTTCGGGAAGAGGAAAAGAAACGATATCTTCGCGACAACGAACTTATACGCCTTGGAGAAGTGCTCTCAGAGAGTCTAGAAGGCGGCACAGAGTCCATCTACAGCGTCTCGGCCATCCAACTGCTGGTTTTGACCGGATGCCGCCTCAGCGAGATTCTGACGCTCCGCTGGGAGTATGTGACCCCACATCACTTGGAGCTTCCAGATAGTAAAACCGGAAAACGGCGAATTCCCCTGCCCAGTGATGCATATGAAATCTTGATGGAGTTACCCCGCCACGAAAGCACACCCTACGTCATTCGAGGCAGACGTCCAGATCGTCCAATGGTTAACCTACAGAAATCATGGACTCGGATACGAAAACAAGCCGGGATCGAGGATGTGCGTCTGCATGATCTCAGGCATACGTACGCGTCGGCGGCGATGCGCGGCAATGTTGACCCGTTCAAACTCAAGGAAATCATGGGCCACCGAAATTTGCAGACAACGCTCCGGTACGCGCATCTCGACGACGAGGACGTAAGGCAAAATGCCGAATTCATTGCATCACGGCTGGCTGGATCAATTCGCAGGAAAAAGGTCGTCAACGTTCCGTTCCGTATCGTTGGGTAATCTTGCCCCTCTTCCTATAGGTATATATAGGGAATTCCCCCTACGTACGTAACGCTACGTTACGTACGTAGGGGAGCTATATATACTATATAAAGCCGTTGACGATTAATCAGGCATTTACCCGGAGGCGTTTTGCTACAATTCGACATTACACAATACTACTCGCTGTTTGAGGTTTTTGAACGAACGGGCCAACTCATGTTTCGCGACCTTTGGACCGGGCGAGAAATTTGGTCGAAGCCCGCCGACGATCCAAACCCCGTGGCTGTTGAACGGGACACGCTTGGAAAAACCCTAGCAACTGCGCTCGCGCTTCAAACACAATTAAATTCGATACCGCAAGAGCACCTGACCCACGAAGCAAAAAATAATTTTAACAGTGATTACGCCATCAATTATGCTGAAATAGATGGTCTAAAACGGAGACTTACCGAGTTGCCGCAGATGTCGGATTCATACATTGCAGACTTCGAGTTGTTTTCTAGACGAGTGTCCGTCGAACAAGAGTTGTGGAAGGCCTTCACAGATAAATCTCTAACAGCTCAACTGCGAAGCAATGTCCTCGCCGATTGGCGCTCTTGGTCGCACTATCCATCGTTCAAGGTTCATTATTGCCTTTCAATGATCATAGTACCGCATCACCAAATAATTGCGTTTAGACGAAGTCCAGCGTTTGTCGACAAAAAAGCATTTCTCCAATGGGCCGAAAGGTTCGGAAGCGGCATCTACGATGATGAACAATACGCGCCAAAACAAAGAGCCCGTTCTTGGCTTTTGGAGCAAGTCGATAAATCTGGATCGAAGCCTTATGGAAAATCGCGTTTCATCGAAGAAATGGTTTTGAAGTTTGGCACTCCGAAAAGGGAAGCCAACCGGGTTTGGCAAGAGGTTGTACCGCAGAGCTGGTCTAAGCCCGGCCCTGTTAGAAAAAAATAGTTCGAGTCACTCGCGCTCTGAAATATCTACGTGAACAGTAATTCCTCATATCTCCTTGATAATAGTGAATATAGTTCGACGCACTCAGGTGCGATGAACTATTAGTTTGTGTCGTCTATTCTGTTAGATTTCGCTGACCTATCTCTTGAGCATGACAAATATTCACGCTCAATAAAGGGAGAGCACAAATGAACCAATACAACAAACTTGAAGATCAAATCGTAAATCTTGACCGCCTGATCGACGAAAAGGAAGCTGCGGATTTACTCTGCTATTCCATTCGAGCACTTCAAAACTGGCGACACCGTGGTGGCGGGCCAAAGTTTGTAAAAGTTTCATCACGGTCAATTCGATACCGCATTGGAGATATTCACGAATGGGTCGAAGACAAAACCGTCAGCAATACATCTCAGCAAACTCGGTAAACGTACAACCGAAAATCCGCTGGGAGGCACAATATGTCAGGTAGAAAATTCTCAATAATGAGCTGTAATAAATTTGAAGACGATAGCTGGGATCGCCTATCATCAAGTGACGTCCGTATGGTTCTTATGGCTGTATTTCATAGCCGCCAAAATAACCCAATCGGCATATTCTGCTACCCGGAAGAAATTTGGTCCAGGCAGGCAAGGGTAACTTTAGACTCATTGAGAGTTGCCATTATCGAACTCGAGGCGGCTAATTTACTCGAGTACGATCACCAAGATAAATCCGTACGTGTCGCTGGCTGGTTTCTAAATAAACCGCCTAGCAACCCTAAAGAAGCGAGCGGCATTATTTCAATATTCAGGGAAAAAATGGACTTACCACCAATGATGGTCAGGCAAATAGCTGAATTCTGCGCAGTACTGGCAGTCAAACTGAAACGATGGTCGGAAAAGGAATCTAAAGACTTTCAGGCGCTTGTCGTGAGACTGAAAGTTTTCATGCTCGAAGTTGATGAAGATACCGAATACGGGCTTTCCAATTGCATCGAAGAACAACTTACCCAACTCCCTAAATCCTACCAAAACGCAATGAAATCTTTGGGGTTCAAGTACGCGCTACCTTATCCGGACGCAGCACTTTCCAACAATTTGCAACCGAGCCAGAATAAACCGTTAGATACCGTATCGAAACAGAGAGAAGAGAAAAAAGAAAAAGAAAGTAATAAAAAAGAAAAACCCGATACCTCAGCCAACCACTCACAATTAGGGGCGCCAATGATTTCACAGAACAGTGGAACAATGAAAGCGCCCTCGAGTGTTACAAAAGGCTCCCGGCTGGCGAAGCTAGCAAAAGGTGATGTTGAACGGCATTCGCGATGAAGGCCACATTGGGCGAGAAGGAGACATTCGCTGCAAGCACTTAGTACAGATTTCGAAACGGTGGAAGCGGACTCTTGTACCTTTTCTGAATGGCTACAATCGAAGTACTTGGCGGTATTCGGCGCGCAGAGTTGCGGCTGGACTACGATTTCTGAATGGCTACAATCAGCCAGACCGTGGCCGATGCCTACATGAGTTGCGGCTGGACTACGATTTCTGAATGGCTACAATTGCACGTTGGGCAACTGCTTCCCTTGCCGAGTTGCGGCTGGACTACGATTTCTGAATGGCTACAATTCGATTGACGTTATCATAGCGGATACAACTAGTTGCGGCTGGACTACGATTTCTGAATGGCTACAATTCTTTCGGGATCCACTGGGTGGCATCGCTTTGTTGCGGCTGGACTACGATTTCTGAATGGCTACAATTTCCGCCGTATTGGGGTGGCGAGAACGATTAGTTGCGGCTGGACTACGATTTCTGAATGGCTACAATTAGATGGTTTTATCAAATGCCTGAGCCGTGAGTTGCGGCTGGACTACGATTTCTGAATGGCTACAATTTTCGTGCCGGGGCAACCCGCCCGCAATAAGTTGCGGCTGGACTACGATTTCTGAATGGCTACAATTTCGAAGTTATTGCGAACAACTCCAAGATTTGTTGCGGCTGGACTACGATTTCTGAATGGCTACAATTGAAATCCGCGCGCGGCCAAACCATGCGCCAGTTGCGGCTGGACTACGATTTCTGAATGGCTACAATTGACGGCGCTTGCTGGTACATGGCAGGTTATGTTGCGGCTGGACTACGATTTCTGAATGGCTACAATTACACATAGCGGGTTATGCTTCAGGTGCTTTGTTGCGGCTGGACTACGATTTCTGAATGGCTACAATTAACGGGAATATTTCATCGCTTGGGTGGTCTGTTGCGGCTGGACTACGATTTCTGAATGGCTACAATTAGATGATCGCGTAATATCTTGATTTTACAAGGTATTATTTGTCTTGTAGGTGTATGAAAGTATTGCTTCATCTTAAAATAGCACCAACTGATTCGGATTTTTCTTTTGTTTCTGACGACCCTGATCGTAGAATCGTATGATATTCTCATATTGTTTATCAGTAAATTGCAGAATTTGCACATCGCCATATCCGGGCAAATTTTTCTCTATTCGGCGAACACGGGTGTCAAACGCCTCTTTTCCGTTACAAAAACGAGCATAGACTGAATACTGGCTGCGCTCGAAACCTTCATCCAGCAAATACTCTCGGAATTTTGTTGCCGCCTTGCGTTGTGGTTTTCTATCTGTCGGGAGGTCAAACATCACAAGTATCCACAATAGCCTATACCCACTTAAAAATTTCAGATCATAGTTGCTCATTCGCATCCTAGCCCCGCTAGTTCCAGCGGTGGCGGTGTTTTGGGCAGAACCAGCGCGGGCTTGCCCTGCTCAAAACTTATCGCCAAGGAATGCGTCAGTTTTTCAAGGCTGACACGCAACGGAGTGCGGGTATCGCCAAAATCAAGATCGAAGGCAATCAGGCGGGCTAGGGTTTGTTTCGCCTCCGGCGTAACCTCGGCAATGCCACGAGTCAAAAGACCTTTGACTGCGCAGTCAACGAGGGGGCGGAACGGCTCCATAAGGTCATCGGCCAGCGCAAATGCATTGGAACGATTAGAGTGGTGCAGCCCTATCGTCGGGTGTAATCCAGCGCCGATAATGGCACGTGCAGTCGCCGCGCGCAGCACTGTATAGCCATAGTTCAGCAAGGCATTAGTGCCGTCCTCACCACGATCCCGCCGGAATTCCTTACCCATTAGCAAAGGCCAATACCTCCGGGCGGCTTGCGCCTCTATATTCTCTGGGTCGCCGGATTTAACGGTTTTGGCAAGACGGTTAAGCGCATGGTCGCTGTGTCCGTATGCGGTAAGGGCGGCGGCTTGCATCACGATTTTTGTGCACACAACCTGTTTCCAAAGCTGCTTGAGCATCGGTTTCGGAGCCTCCCACTGCGCCCGCATTCGTGCACCTTGGGCATGATGCCCTTGCAGGGGCCAGAGAATGGCTTCGGGGTGGTGGTTTGCAGCGCAAAGCACAACGGTAGCGCCGCGCTTGGCCAGCTCCACCAACAACGAGTTGGAATATGTAATGCCGTGCGCATGGACTATGATCGCAAGAATATCGTCCAGCGGAACGCGGCCGATTTCTGTATGCTCCTCGGTAACCACCAAAAAACCGCGATACCGCGAGAGGTGCCGATTGTCGCTTTCAATATCAATAACTTGGTGCATCCCAATACCGTTAACAAAACGCAATGGTACCGCAGCGGGTGATTCGAGTCTAACGCCCTCCCGCCGGAGTGTTTCTAATCCGCCCAATTTCATCGACATGTATTTTACGAAGGGCGCGTTTCTGAAAGGTGCCAGTGCCGACGTTCAAGAATTTGAATTGATCATCTTTTGAACGGCTCCTCGCATCAACATTGGCTTCGTTTAGCGGGGCCAGTGATAGATTTTGTTCGGTAAATTTCACAATTATGGCTGTTAGCGACCCTTCCTCCGGATGCTCCAACTGCACAACATCTTTCTTGAATAATCGCATCAACAACCCCGCCGCCGGATGCGGGCGAGTAGAGCCGAGACCGTTTTGGTGCGCGTCATAAGTTGTCAAAAGCTCAGCCTTCCATTTTCCGTCGGGCAGCTTCCAAACCTCAATGCAGTGATTGGAATCCCCCTTGTAACCCTTATACGTCTTTCCTCGACCATCCTTGATCGGGATAGTCTTAAGTTTTTCGCTTAACCGTACACGGCGGATACCTTGATATGGGCCAGTTTTGGCGGAAAATTTAGCAAGCGCCGCCTCGAACTCCTTACCCTCCAGACCCTCGGCTTCCTGATACAACTGCGCTTGCAGGTCCGTATCACGAATACGGCCAATGTCGGCAGGTTTGATGGCAAGCAAGGGTTTTCGGGTAACCACGATGCCCTCCTCGTCGGTAAACCCATAGGCGGTGTCGTTGTGCAACTGCCCAGCGGTAGAATCCCGTCCCTGACTGCGCCCGTTAAAATTAATCCGCCCGTGGTCTGCGCGGTGGCTGACGGTGATCAGGTCAAGCTGTGCCTTTAGATCATCACGGAAGGCTTTCCATGGTGGGGCGATCTTGCACGTCGCGTCCTCAAGGTTCTCATTGCGCCCCGCCATTTTCGAAATGCGGTTAATCAGGCTACGGTCCGTCACCGCAATAACCGCTGCATCAATCGCATGGTGGCGATGATCATGACGGTTCTTGGGTTTGGCGAGATTGTGATCCCCCAGCAATGAATTCAGTCCCCAATGGCGACGCAACATTTCCGTCAAGCGACCGGGTGTCACCCAAACACGGGATTCTTCGGTTGGGTAAAGCCGTGACAGGTATTCTCTGGCGATCCGGCTAAGATACTGCGTGTCCACCAGTTGCCGGTCTAGGAACTGGGCCTCATCGCCGTATTTCTCCATCGCATCGGGGGCAAAGCGCCATTGCTGGTTGCCCGGTAACCGTTTGATCAACGGTGCAATCTGTTCCCACCTCTCGGAAATATGCCCCCATGCCTCCCACGGGGTCTTGTTACCTTTCTCACGATTTGCCGCGCGCATACACAGCGTCCGGTTCGCAATGGAATCGTCAAGCGTGCGCGAATAGGGCAGGATATGATCCACTTCACAAGACCCGTCAAACAACATAGAGCCCGCTATTTTTGTGCCCGTATACGGGCAACGGCGGTCCATGACATCAGGGTTCAACCCCTCCCATAGACGCAATATCAGACGGTTTGCACCATTGTTGCGCTGGCCCAGCTCCTCCAGCTTTTTACCCCGCTCAATTGCTGCGTCAGTGTTCTTACGAATAACCTTGTTAATCTCGCGTTTCTGGTCCTCGCTTTGCTTCAACTCGCGCGCCAGTTCCACGACAATCTCGTCAGGTTTGCCATGCACCTCAATGATCTTGTTAACCAAGCGGCGGATCTGGTTCAGCCCAATATGCACTGTCGGGTTGGTTATGCGCCCAAAGCGGGTGATGTCGTCATCCGAAGGCTCACTTGTGCCCGGGATGACATGCTTATCGAGAATTTCACCATAATACGGCAACTCATCCAATATTTCGCCAGTAGCAATCCCGCGATGATCTCCGTAGATTTCGCTGGCCGCCTTGTCATAAGTTATTACCTCGGCCATAAGATGCTCCAGAATTTTGCGCGTCGCCGTTAGTCCAATCCGCCCGTATCCCTCGGGCAGCGGAGTGTTGGCAACATTCATCGCTCTTGCCTCCGAAAGACCATACTCAGCTTTCAACCACGCCTCCAACTCCGCAGCATTTTCAGTGTCGCGCAGCCTTTGCACCAAGGCCCACTGCGCATCAGTATCCAAGCCGCTCCAGCGCCCGCCTAGCCGTTCGGGATAGGTGATTAGCGCCCGTAAACGGTCACAATCAATCCCCTTGCGGTTCTGGGTTTCGTGGCTGAAAGACTGGTCACCGCCCAGCTTTAGCCCCCTACGCATCTGAATAAAACTGACATTCGCGCTGGCGGTTCCTTTTACGTTCTTGCCGTCTAGTTGCAATATCAGCGTATCCCGTTCTTCCAATGTCAGCGGGCGATCCGACTGCCCAGCTTCGCGAATTCGTAGGGCGTTGACGGTCTCAAAAAGGATGCGTCGCTGAAACAAAGGGTGGGCTTTAGGCAAGCGTTCCTCTTCCTCGAACAAACAACGTCCAATCGCAGGGGCCTTCAGCGGGCGTTGATAAAAAATCGTCTCAAACAACGTGTCGTGCAATTCATCCGTAAGCTCCACATGGTGCTTTTCCTGCGCCCGCCAAATCTTGTTAAACTCCTCCTCCAGCAGGTTGCGGGTAGGGTAGAAATCATACCCTTCCTCGGGCTTGTCTCCCAGCGTCAACGTCGTCATTCGGGTGCGAACGGCCGGAGTTTTGCGTGGATCATCCGTCTTGCGACGTTGGTGCAAGAACTCTCCGTAGGTCCGCGCCCCAGCGGCAATAATCGCTTGCTCCAGCCGTGCCGCACCCGAAGCAATCTTGCCGCTGTCATTATCATTTCTGTCGGTTTTTCGGTTGGATTTGAATCCACGACGCTGGTTCAAGTGAAATATTGCCCGCCCCAGCTCGCTTAAGGTCAAAGCATGATCTAGCCCCTTGGCCCGCAACCTGTAAGGATCAAGCCTTTCAAGGGCTTTGCGCGCAATCGGGTTCGCTGGCATCAATCCAGCAGCCGCCAGACGTTCCATCAGCACCGTACGACGACGCAGATACCGATCACGCCGCCGTCGCATCGCGCGGGCAACACGCCGATCAACAGCAAGCGAAGCCTTAGATTTCGGATCGCGCCCATCTGCAAATATCCGCACACCGCCGTCAATGACCTGCACAGGGTTGCCTTGGCTATCCTGCGCGAAGATCCACCAACCAATCGAATTTGTACCAATATCTAAGCCGAGTCGCATAGCAATCCTCCAAATGATCAGAGGTTGACTTATTGGTTTACAGTATGCAACCTAAAGAAATTCAGAAATCGTAGTCGAGCCGTTAACAAGTAGCTTAGACTGCACCACATTGAAACGCGCCCTACGGGGCGCGTTTTTGTTTGGGGCATAATGTTAGAGTTTAAGCATATGACCCATTTGTTATTCAAAACTTCTCCAGCGATTTCTGTTGCAAAAAAACTACGCCGATTCCGCATTAAACTCACGTCATGTTGCTTCCGCTATGCTTCCGGCGCCAAAAAATAAAAATGCCCTCCAGCGTATAATCGCTAGAAGGCATTGATATATCATAATAAAATGGTGAGCCGGCCGGGATCCGAACCCGGGACCTACTGATTAAAAGTCAGTTGCTCTACCAACTGAGCTACCGGCCCATCGGGGGCTTAACTAGGCGGGGATGCGTGTCGGGTCAAGGGCGAATCTTGTCTCTTTGGATTAAAATTCCAATTCAGGAGCCGAGCGTTGATGAAATGGCCATATCCAGCTTCTCCAGAAGGATTTTTCCAACTTTACCAGACACAGCGATATAGGTTTACCATTACTATAGTGCCGGAAAATATACCCCTAGGAGACCAAAACCGCCATATTACAGTAAAAGTTTACTGCCCCGACCGAAGCGCCTATATAGCGCCTATGACAAACGACTCTGATAACGGCGGCCTCGCATTTCTAAAAATGCACGGGCTTGGCAACGACTTCGTGGTAATTGACGCCCGCAGGCGCGACAACCCGATGACGCCTGCCTTGGCGCGCGCAATTGGGCACCGTCATTTCGGTATCGGCTTTGACCAACTGGCCCTGATCCGCATGGAAGGCGATATCACCGCCGTTGATTACTGGAATTCCGACGGCAGCCTATCAGGCGCTTGCGGGAACGCGACTCGTTGCGTGGCGCGCCTTATGATGGCCGAAACGGGCGACAACTCCGTTATCCTTAGAACTGGTCGCGGTGATCTGATGTGCGAGGATGCGGGTAACGGCCTGATCCGCGTCAACATGGGCCAACCGCAGCTTGACTGGCAAGATGTCCCGCTGGCTGAAAACGTAGACACGATAAACCTGCCCATTGATGGCGCACCTGCCGCCACCGGAATGGGCAATCCGCATTGTAGTTTCTTTGTGAACGATGCCGCCGCCGTTGATCTTGATGAACTCGGCCCGCGTATCGAAAATCACGCCCTATTCCCCGAACGCACAAACGTACAGGTCGTCCAAGTGCTTGATCGTTCAAACCTGCGCGTGCGCGTATGGGAACGCGGCGTTGGCCACACCCTCGCCAGCGGCTCCAGCTCCTGCGCGGTTACCGTCGCCGCCGTTCGCAAAGGCCTGACAGATCGCAAAGTCACCGTACATCTTGATGGCGGCAATCTTGAGATAGACTGGCGCGAAGACGGCGTCTGGATGACCGGCCCAACCATGCTGGTATCCTCTGGAACCCTCAGCGAAGAATTCCTGAAGGCCGCCGGATGACCACCAAAACCCCGCCAATTTTCGCGACCTTCGGCTGTCGCCTGAACGCCTATGAAACCGAGGCAATGCGCGAGCTGGGCGCGGATGCTGGCCTAGACGACGCCATCGTCATCAACACCTGCGCGGTGACATCCGAGGCCGTCCGTTCCGCCAAGCAACGCATCCGCAAACTGCGCCGCGAGAACCCTGGCGCCCGCATGATCGTCACCGGATGCGCCGCCCAGACGGAACCAAAAACCTTCGCCGATATGCCCGAAGTGGACCTAGTCCTAGGCAACCTCGAAAAGATGCAAGGCGATACATGGAACGCGCTGGCCAAGCCCAATTTCATTGGCGAGACGGAGAAAATTCAAGTCAACGACATCATGGCCGCCACCGAAACCGCAGGCCATCTGATCGACGGTTTTGGCACCCGCGCACGCGCCTATGTGCAGGTCCAAAACGGCTGTGACCACCGCTGCACTTTCTGCATCATCCCCTTTGGCCGTGGCAATTCCCGCTCCGTCCCCGCAGGCGTTGTGGTCGAACAAATCCAGCGCCTCGTCGATAAAGGCTTCAACGAAATCGTGCTAACCGGCGTCGATATGACAAGCTGGGGCGCAGACCTACCCGCACAACCAAAACTCGGCGACCTCGTCCAACGCATCTTGCGCCTCGTGCCGGACCTCCCGCGCCTGCGCATAAGTTCCATCGATTCAATCGAGGCTGATCCAGCCTTGATCGACGCAATCGCCTCCGAACTCCGGCTAATGCCGCACTTGCATCTGTCCTTGCAAGCTGGCGACAACATGATCCTGAAACGCATGAAACGCCGCCACAATCGCGAAGACGCCATCCAGTTCTGCCAAGACATGCGCCGCGCTCGCCCCGACATTATCTATGGGGCAGACATCATCGCAGGCTTTCCTACCGAAACCGACGAGATGTTCGAAAACTCCCTGCGCCTGATCGAGGATTGCGGCCTCACATGGCTGCACATCTTCCCCTATTCCGCCCGCGAGGGAACCCCCGCCGCACGAATGCCCCCCGTTAACGGTGCAATCATCAAAGAGCGCGCCGCCCGCCTTCGCGAAGCAGGTGATGCACGGGTACAACACCACCTGAAATCCCAAATCGGCACGAAACACAGCATCCTGATGGAAAACCCAAACATGGGCCGCACCGAAACCTTCACCGAGGTCCATTTCGACGCCGCCCAAGACGTCGGGCGTATTGTAAACGCCACGATAATCGGACAGGCTGGCAAACAACTGCTCGCCAAATAAAAGGCCAAACCCATGCATCCAAACCCGGCATTCCGCAAAGCCTCATCCGATACCGCCATTGATTTCRCCAGCCAACGCGGCTTCGGCATCCTCAGCATTAACGGTGCCGACGGCCCAATCGCCGCCCATGTTCCGTTCACCATCGCCCCCGACGGCAGCTATGTGGAGGCCCACGTCATGCGCTCCAACCCCATCGCGCGCGCCCTGAAAATACCGCAACCCGCACTGCTAGCGGTTTCCGGCCCCGACGGATACATCTCGCCCGACTGGTACGGCGTTGAAAACCAAGTCCCGACATGGAACTACATCGCCGTCCACCTGCGCGGCCAACTTTCCCGTTTACCGCAAGACGACCTACGCGGCGTGCTTGAACGCCTGTCTGACGAGTTCGAAACCCGCCTCACCCCCAAACCCGTTTGGAAAATCGACAAAGTCGCACAAGAAATCCTAGACAAACGAATGCCAATGATCGTCCCGATCCGCCTCGACATCACGTCAACCGACAGCACCAGAAAACTGGGTCAAAACAAACCGGATACCGCCCGCTTGGGTGCCGCCGATGGCCTTGCCACATCAAACATCGGTTCCGAACTATCAGCCCTTGCCCAGATGATGCAGGAGGCCCTAGACTAGGCCGAACTCAACCAATCGAGGCCCCCCATGAAACTCTACTACGCCCCCGCATCTCCGTTCGTTCGCAAAGTCCTGATTGCCCTGCATGAAACAAACCTGCTGGACCAAGTCGAGCTCGTATCCGTTACTGTCAACCCGATTGCCCCCGGTGACATCGTGCCAACGCACAACCCGCTTGGCAAAATTCCGTGTCTTGAGCTGGCTGACGGAACCAACCTTTACGACAGCCGCGTGATCACCCGATACCTTTCCACGCTCGCCCCCGCCACCGGACTTTACCCCGACGACGACAGCATCTGGGACGCGCTCACCCTCGAAGCCACAGCCGACGGGATCATGGACGCCACCGTAACGATGACCTATGAACGCCGCCTCCGCACGGACGAAATGGTGTTCGAGGCCTACCTAGACGCCCAATGGCAAAAGGTTGACCGCGCCCTGACCGCCATAGAAACCCGCTGGATGACCCAGCTGAACGAGCAGAAAAACCTGCCCGTCCTCGCTGTTGCCGCCGCCCTTGGCTACGTCGATTTTCGCCACGATGACCGCAATTGGCGCGACACGCACCCAACCCTCGCCGCATGGGAAGCCGAAATTCKCGARCGCCCMTCMMTSGCCGCMACSRYCCCCGTCGGRTAAYACGMAYCACASGTCGTWWCSYRCRYGSYTTGCGYYRYARCGRCRTGKTTAWWATCYWKNATCAAYCCCSSNACCGGAGCWTRCGATGKCCGACCAGATCACYTTCACCCTMGATGGCACAGARGTMACSGCYKCWGCKGATGAAACAATCTGGCAAGTGGCCAAACGYSTWGGCACGRACATYCCRCACCTGTGCCAYTCCGATAAACCGGGSTATCGCAGCGACGGAAACTGCCGYGCCTGCATGGTGGAAATTGATGGCGAGCGCGTCTTGGCYGCYTCCTGCATCCGWACKCCCACSCAAGGTATGWCCGTCAAATCYGCATCCGAKCGCGCCCARAGATCGCGYAAAATGGTGATGGAACTGCTGCTAGCAGACCAACCGGAMRMMGCMCACGACACATCCTCGCACCTATCAAMYATGGCCAAAGCCCAAGACRTCACMWSCAGCCGMTTCCCCAAATCAGGGGCCRTCCCRTTRCTSGATTCCAGCCACGTCGCCATGAACGTYAACCTTGATGCCTGCATCCACTGCAACCTYTGYGTCCGYGCSTGYCGYGAAGTRCAGGTCAACGATGTGATCGGCATGTCGGGGCGCGGTGCCTTCGCCGAAATCACCTTCGATTTCAACGACCCGATGGGCGATTCTACCTGCGTGGCCTGCGGTGAATGCGTRCAAGCCTGCCCGACAGGCGCATTGATGGCCGCGACCAGCCAGAACACCACCGATTATGACCGCGAGGTTCAATCCGTCTGCCCATATTGCGGCGTCGGGTGCTTGCTTTCCTTCAAGATCAAAGACGACAAAATCGCATGGGTGGACGGCGCAGATGGCCCTGCCAACGCCAATCGCCTCTGCGTCAAAGGCCGCTTCGGGTTCGACTACATCAGCCACCCACACCGCTTGACCAAACCTCTTATCCGGCGCGACGATGCCCCCGCTAAAGGCCTGAACGTMGATCCCGCCAATCCCCTAACCCACTTCCGCGAAGCCACATGGGAAGAAGCATTGGACGTCGCCGCAAACGGCCTCGCCCATCTGCGCGACACCAAAGGCGGCAAATCCATCGCCGGATTCGGCTCCGCAAAATGCTCCAACGAAGAAGCCTATCTGTTCCAAAAATTCATTCGCGCCGGATTCCACCACAACAACGTCGATCACTGCACGCGCCTGTGCCACGCATCCTCCGTTGCAGCCTTGATGGAAAACGTCGGTTCCGCCGCCGTAACCGCCACCTTTAACGAGATTGAAAACGCCGACTGCGCGATCATCATCGGTTCCAACTCGATCGAGAACCACCCCGTTGCCGCCACCTATTTCAAGCAATTTTCCAAGCGCGGCGGCAACATGATCATCATGGACCCACGCGGCGTCGGCTTAGGGCGCCACGCCAACCACCGCCTGAAATTCAAACCCGGCACAGACGTCGCCATGCTGAACGCCATCATGCACGTCATTGTCGAAGAAGACCTTTACGATGTCGAGTACGTCGCCAAATACACCGAAAACTGGGAGGCGATGAAAACTCACCTCAAAGGTTTCTCGCCAGAAACCATGGCCCCTATCTGCGGAATTGACGCGCATACCCTGCGCACCGTCGCCCGTGAATTCGCCACAGCCAAGGCTGCAATGATCTTCTGGGGCATGGGCGTATCCCAACACATCCACGGCACAGACAACGCCAGATGCCTTATTTCCTTGGCCTTAATGACAGGCAATGTCGGCAAACCCGGCGCAGGCCTGCATCCGCTTCGGGGTCAGAACAACGTGCAAGGCGCATCCGACGCCGGCATGATCCCGATGTTCCTGCCCGATTACCAAACCGTCACCGACGATGTGATCCGCGCCAAATTCACCGACCTTTGGCAATCTGAAGACTTCGGCGCTGAAAAAGGCCTAACGGTCGTTGAAATCATCGACGCTATCCACAACGACGACATCAACGGCATGTACATCCTTGGCGAAAACCCCGCCATGTCCGACCCCGATGTTGAACACGCCCGCGACGCGCTGGCCAAACTCGACCACCTCGTGGTGCAAGACATCTTCCTGACGGAAACCGCGAATTACGCCGATGTCATCCTGCCCGCCGCCGCATGGGCCGAAAAATCCGGCACTGTCACAAACACCAACCGCCAAGTCCAGATGGGCCGCCCCGCCGTTCCATCACCCGGCGAAGCACGCCCCGATTGGGAAATAACCCAAGACCTCGCAAACCGCCTTGGACTGGATTGGAACTACGATCACCCCCGCGATGTATTCGCCGAAATGAAACTGGTGATGGGGTCGCTAGACAACATCACATGGGAACGGCTTGAGCGCGAAACCGTCACCTATCCCAGCCTATCCCCCGAAGATCCGGGCCAAGCGATTGTTTTCACCGACGGCTTCCCACGCGCCGACAAACGCGCCCGTTTCACCCCCGCCAGCATCATATCGCCCGCCGAAACACCGGATGCAGAATACCCGTTCATCTTGATCACAGGGCGGCAGCTCGAACACTGGCACACAGGTTCCATGACCCGCCGCGCCACCGTTTTGAACGCAATGGAGCCCGAAGCTAACTGCTCCCTCCATCCGCGTACATTGAAAAAGCTGGGTACAGAACCGGGCGGCATGGTCCGCTTGACGACACGTCGTGGCTCCATCACCATAATGGCCCGCGCCGATCGCAGCGTCGCCGAAGACAACGTCTTCCTCCCCTTCGCCTACGTCGAGGCAGCGGCCAATATCCTGACCAACTCGGCCCTCGRCCCCTACGGAAAAATTCCCGAATTCAAATTTTCTGCACTGAAAGTTGAAGCCGCACAAAAATAGCGGGTGCTGGCGTTTCAAGGTATCGCCACTGTCTTTCCGGGGCCACAAGCGCAGCCCCGGAAAAGTTATTTACTCGGCAGGAACGGTTTCAAGTTTGTCGCTTCCGCCAATTTTGTTTGGCAAGAATATTGCCACGGCAATGAATACCAAGCCAAGGATGATGCCGACAACGTCGCCACGCAGACCCTCAAAAAGGGCTGGGTACTCAGTACCTGGAACAGCTGCCACAGTAGCTTTGCCACCAAACATGCTATCCAGAATGCCAGTCGTTTTCACCCAAGCGTAGCTAACCATATAGGCCGCAGCGCCAAGCAAACCGCCAGCCACGAAAACCATCGCATCACGACGACCAGCGGCCGCAGCAGATAGACCTGTTCCCGGGCAATATCCAGCCACTGCCCAACCGACACCCAACATCATGCCGCCGACAAATACACCGGCGTACGCTGTTTTAACGGACATGTGACCGATCTCGATCAGGCCCATCATTTGACCACCGAACATCAATACAGCTGCCACACCAATGGCCAGCAGGATTGTTTTCATCAAGTGCAGGTTTGTAAGGTTCAGCATCCGTACGATATACGCAGGCGTTGATGCGCCAGTTCGATCCAAAGCCACGCCAAACGCGGCGCCAAGAACGATTGCAAGAATAATAGTAGTCATCGGATCATGCTCCTTTCTTATACATCATCATGGCGATAGGAATCCCCGCGCCAAAAGCCCCGAGCGTAAACATGTAACCCGAAACCGAGCTTTGCATTAGCCCGCTCATCATGTGCCCGGACGAACATCCGCCTGCCAGACGCGCACCAAACACAACAATGAACCCACCGATAAAGGTCGCCGCGAAGCGTTTGATGTTTGAGTCRCCAAAGTTCTCACGCCAGATATCAGGCATGTTGCGTTCTTCTTTTTTGACACCTTTACGAAGGAACGAAGAAACACCCGCCCCCACCATCATGGCAATCACAAATACAAAGCTGTAGTTCCACGGGTTCGCCGCATTCTTGGCGTACTTCCCGCCACTTTTAGCTAGATATGGGTTGGTGGACGTATACGCCCCGTCGTCCGTCTGGGTAATGACTTCGGGGTTAACAGCATCCCAAATCGCCCCATCCAAGATTACAAACTGGGTCGAAACCCCGATAGGTTTAACCARCAGCACGGCTGCCAGAAAAACAACACCGAGGAATACGCCCCCGACTTTCCAATTAAGTATCATTCGATTTCTCCGTTTAGATACATATTCATAAAGATGAATATATTGTTGTGAATATGTTTATGCAAGCGAATAAGTGCTCTTGAATTGAATGATTGTCGGTAAAATTCCGACCCTTGCGCGGCAAAAGTGCAGCAGGTCGCGCCGCGCGTCATCAAAAGGTTAACGTGCGATTGCCCCAAATCGTACATACGTGTTGTGTACGCATTGTGTACGTGTTGTGTACACGGTATTTCCGCCCAAATCCTAAAGGTTAACGCTCGGCACCCGTTCGCCAAATATCGCGGAACCCACCCGAATATGCGTCGCGCCCAGCGCAATGGCGCGCTCGAAATCACTGCTCATCCCCATCGACAATCCGTCCAAACCGTTGCGCGCAGCCATCTTGGCAAGCAGGGCAAAATGCAAAGATGGCTCCTCGTTCACAGGGGGGATAACCATCAATCCGGCGATTGGCAGGTTGTACGTCTCGCGGCAGGTTTTAACGAAACTATCCACTTCGGCAGGCAGCACGCCGGCTTTCTGCGGCTCCTCGCCAGTGTTCACCTGAATGAATAATTCGGGGCAACTGCCACGTTTCTGCACGGCATCAGCCAACTTCTTCGCCAGCTTTTCGCGGTCAACGGTATGGATAGCCTCAAACAGTTCCAGCGCCTGATTTACCTTGTTTGACTGGAGCGGGCCGATAAGATGCACTTGTACACCCGTAAACTCGGCCCTGAAATCCGGCCATTTTCCCGCCGCTTCCTGCACACGGTTTTCCCCGAACAACCGATGCCCTTGTTCCAGAACATCCGCCACCCGCGCGTTCGGCTGGACCTTGGAGACAGCAATTAGCCTGACCGACCCCTCGGCCCGATCAGCCTTTTTCGTGGCCACACCAATACGTTGTTGAATATCTAAAAGCGCCATGTGTGTCATCCTCCGGTTACAAAGAATGCCTACCGCGCGCAGCGTTCTCATTCAAGAGAACAAAAGAAAAGGGCGAGCCAAGCGGCCCGCCCTCTCTAATTCTAAACTAAACCGTTAGGCTTAGAATGATGCGGAGATGAATACCGAAGTACCGTCCATGAATTCAGGACCGGAAATTTCGTTGGCGTCTGCATAAGATACAGTAACCGAAAGGTTGGAGTTGATGTCATAAACAGCACCAACGTAGAAGTCAGTTGTTGTGCCGTTGTCGAACGCACCAACATAACCAGTCAAGCCAGCCATCACGTCATAGGAAACGTCAACGCCCATTGTGTCAACAGTAGCGCCGTCGCCGCTATCGAAGTATGCGCCCAGGCCAAGTGCGCCTGATGTGTAGGCTGCAGATACGCCGTACTTGTTGTCGCCGCCTGTGTTGTCTGCGTAGTAAGCAGCAACCGAAAGGTCTGCGGATACGTCGTAGCCAACTTCAAGACCGATGGATGTGTCTACAGTATTGTCGATGTAGGACAGGCCGATGGAAGCAGCACCGAATGTTGTGTCGATGCTTAGACCAGTAGTTGCAAGCACGTCAGCGCCAACCGGTGTAGTTTCGATCGAAAGGTCAGCTTCGTCGTACGATAGACCAAGAGTGATGTTGCCGAATGTTGCACCAGCACCAACGGATAGACCGTCAAGACCACCAGCGGCATCAGCAACGCCACCAACTGCTAGACCGTAGTCGCCGAATTCAACAAGAGCGCGAAGATCGAAGCGACCGGCCGAATCGTGGTTCTCTGCGTCAAGCAGCATGCCGTCACGGTCAGCGTAGAAGTACTCGGAAGCACCTTTATCGTTCAAGTCACCGCCTTTTAGCGAACCAAATGGTGCAGTGATTTCGATAGTTGGGTACATGCCCCAGTTTTCTGTAGCTGTGCCAAGGATCATGTCAAGCTCAACGCCGTAGCTGATGGAAGCTGCATAGCCGTCGCCAAGATCCATGGAACCAACAACACCAAGTGCTGCGTCATAGTAGGAGCCGCCTTTGATTACGTCGTTGTAACCGATATCGGCAGAACCTGCCCAGTTAACGTCGGCAGCTGCTACGCCAGCCATAGCAACCAGTGCTGTAGTCGTAAGAAGAACGTTTTTCATCGTTTTTTCTCTCATTTATAGTTAAAAATCACCTATCACCGATTGCCGGCAAGGAGTGGTACTGTAATCAACCAACCTGCCGTTCAGGTCAAGCAAGCTGACTATTACGTGATAAATGTTCTACGGGGTGATGCAGGGATGTCACACTTTGCCTGTTTTGGGCGACTCAATACCACTTGTTCCCGCAATCCTGACCCGATACTTAAGGATTAACCGATTTTCGGCGTGGGCCGGAGTGTAAAAAAGGGAATCGCCAAAGTGTCTCGATATAATGCGCGCGTAACTGAACCAAAGTGGCAAAAAGCTTGGGATGAAGCCGAAGTTTTCAAGGCGGAACGCGACGATTCGCGGGAAAAGTATTACGTGCTTGAGATGTTCCCCTACCCGTCCGGCCGCATTCATATCGGCCATGTTCGCAACTATACTATGGGCGATGTGGTGGCGCGGTTCAAATCTGCGCGTGGATTTAACGTTTTGCACCCAATGGGTTGGGATGCTTTCGGAATGCCCGCAGAAAACGCCGCGATGGAAAACAACACCCACCCCGGCACATGGACATACAAGAATATCGCCGACATGAAGGAACAGATGAAGCCGTTGGGCTTCAGTCTGGACTGGACCCGCGAATTCGCCACCTGTGACCCTGAATATTACGGCAAACAGCAGGCAATGTTTATCGACATGCTGGATGCCGGCCTGATTTACCGCAAAAATGCTGTTGTGAACTGGGACCCTGTCGATATGACTGTTTTGGCGAACGAGCAGGTGATTGACGGCAAAGGCTGGCGATCAAACGCGCCGGTTGAGCGTAAGGAACTGACGCAGTGGTTCTTCAAAATCTCCGATTATTCGGATGAATTGCTGGAAGCGCTGGATCACCTGAGCGAGTGGCCAGAAAAAGTCCGTACCATGCAGAAAAACTGGATTGGTAAATCGCAAGGTTTGCAGTTCAGCTTTGATATGAATGGCGGCCCTGACGGGTTTGATAAACTTGAGGTTTACACGACAAGGCCCGATACGTTGTTCGGGGCCAGCTTCGCTGCGGTCTCGGCTGACCATCCGCTGGCCAAGGCGTTGGAAAGTGACCCGAAGGTGGCGGCGTTTAATGCGGAATGCCGCCGCATGGGAACATCCGCCGAAGAGATGGAGAAAGCCGATAAACGCGGTTTTGACACAGGGTTGACGGTATCACACCCGTTTATCGAGGGCGTGGAGCTGCCCGTCTATATCGCCAACTTCATTTTGATGGATTACGGCACCGGCGCGATTTTCGGTTGCCCTGCACATGACCAACGCGATCTGGATTTCGCACGGAAATATGGGCTGGACGTGAAGGCCGTGGTTTCCGCTGACGGGGAAAACTACGAGGTTGGCACGGTGGCATTCACTGACCCCGGCACGATCATTAATTCCGATTTCCTGAACGGTATGTCGATTGACGACGCCAAAGCCGACGTGATTTCGCGCATCGAAGCGCGCGAGATGGGCAAAGGCGTCACCAACTATCGCCTGCGCGATTGGGGTATCAGCCGCCAGCGGTATTGGGGCTGCCCGATTCCGGTGATCCACTGCGATACCTGCGGGATCGTGCCGGAAAAGAAAGAGAACCTGCCAGTTAAGCTGCCAGACGATGTATCGTTCGACCGCCCCGGCAACCCGCTGGATCGTCACGAAACGTGGCGCAACGTCGATTGCCCGAAATGTGGTGCGGCGGCCAAACGTGAAACCGATACGATGGATACTTTCGTGGATTCGTCGTGGTATTACGCCCGCTTCACCTCGCCCAACGCCGAAACGCCGACCGATCTGGCCGAAGCGGAATATTGGATGAACGTCGATCAATACATCGGCGGGATTGAACACGCGATCCTGCACCTGCTCTATTCCCGCTTCTTTGCGCGTGCGATGGAAAAGACAGGGCACTTGCCGAAATCCGCGATTGAACCGTTTAACGCTTTGTTCACACAAGGCATGGTTACGCATGAATTTTACGCCACGGAAAAGAACAACCGCACGGTTTATCACAACCCCTCCGAGGTAATCCGCACCGCGGAAGGTGCAACCCTACGCACCACGGGCGAAGAAATCACCGTCGGTCCGATCATCAAGATGTCAAAGTCGAAGAAAAACGTCGTCGACCCAGAAGACATCATCGACCAATACGGCGCCGACACCGCCCGCTGGTTCGTCATGTCCGACAGCCCGCCCGAACGCGATGTAGAATGGACAGCCGCAGGTGCTGAAGCTGCATGGAAACACCTGCAACGCATCTGGCGTATGACGGTGGAGATTGATGAGGGTGATGCAAATGGTACGGCGGATGATGCCCTCGCCCTTGCCAAAGCGACCCACCGTGCGATTGACGATGTGACCAAAGGGATCGAGGGCTTTGCGTTTAACAAGGCCATCGCCAAGCTATACGAATTCACCAATACTTTGCAGAAATCCAAGGCTGGCAAGGCGGACAAACAAGCCGCGATGCAAGTCATGGCGCAGCTTATGCAACCCATGACCCCGCATCTGGCCGAGGAAGTCTGGGCGTTGATGGGCGGCCAAGGCATGGTCACAACTGCGCCTTGGCCTGTCGTTGATCCCGCCATGTTGGTCGATGACACCATTACGCTGCCAATCCAGATCAACGGTAAACGGCGCTCCGAAATCAAGGTCGCCAAAGATTTGCCGAAATCCGAGGTTGAAAAACTGGCGCTGGCGGACGATGCTGTAATCAGGGCGCTTGATGGAAATGCGCCGAAAAAACTGATCGTAGTTCCGGGCCGTATCATCAATGTCGTTATTTAGCCGCCGCAAATTCCTGACCCTAGCAGCCGCCCCGCTGGCCCTTTCGGCTTGCGGGTTCACCCCGATTTACAGTGACGGGTCYGCCGCCGAACAAATGCACGGCCGCATCGCGCTNGGGNTCWTTCGAYGGTCTCGCAGGGTTYCAGATGCGCGAACAACTGGATTCYCGYCTTGGCACSGCGACCGCTGCGACCCATCGGCTTGAYGTRGCTTTAGTGGTYRAMAGCGAYGGYATYGCGATCACGCAAGAYGGKTCSATCACGCGGTACAATCTGTCAGGYACCGCCGAATTCACCATCACGCAGTTGGGTGGTGGYRTYGTRTTCARCGACACRGTYACAGCCTTTACCGCYTATAAYGCCACCGCRTCKGCCTATGCCACRCGCATCGCYGAACAAGATGCMAACCGCCGGATGGCSGTTACACTAGCCGAYAAAATCGTCACCCGCTTGGCCACKTCKGCCGAGGACTGGTTGCCGTGAAACTAAACGCCCGTGACGCCGCCAGATTTTTGGCGAAACCCGACCTGTCCAAGGCCGGTGTTTTACTGTTTGGGCCGGACGCCATGCGGATCGCGTTAAAACGCCAAGATGTGGTCGCCACACTTGTCGGCAAGGAAGGCGAAAACGAGATGCGCCTGACCCGCATCAGCGGCGCGGAGGTACGCAAAGACCCTGCAAGCCTGCTGGACGCGATAAAAGCCCAAGGTTTTTTTCCGGGGCAACGCGTGGTGTTGGTCGAAGATGCAACCGATGGTCTATCCAAAACCTTCCTCGCCGCCATTCAAGATTGGTTGCCGGGTGATGCAATGATGGTGGTCACGGCAGGGCAGTTAAATGCACGCTCCGCCCTTCGTAAAGCGTTCGAAGGAAGTGGTTCCTGTATCACCATCGGCATTTATACTGATCCGCCGACCCGCGACGAAATTGAAGCGACGCTGAAAAAGTCCGGCATCGCAAGCATCGACCCTGCTGCCATGACGGACCTCGATAATCTGTCCCGCCAACTTGATCTTGGCGACTTTCGCCAAACTGTCGAAAAACTGGCGCTTTATAAACTGGGCGACGACACACCTGTCACCCCCGAAGATATCATCGCCTGCGCGCCGCTAACATCGGAAGCCGCACTGGATGACGCCGTGAACTTCGCCGCTGACGGCAATTCCGCCGCGATAGTTCCGCAAATGCGAAGGCTGGCTGGCCAAGGGGTCAACCCGACAACGCTTTGCATCGGGGCCACACGGCATTTTCGCCAACTCCACGCCGCCGCGTCGTCAGACCAAGGGCCAGAGACCGCCCTTTCACGCGCCCGCCCGCCAGTTTTCGGCCCACGCCGCGACCGCATGATCCGCCAAGCACGCCAGTGGCAAACGCCACGCCTAGAGATGGCAATAAAAGTTTTAACAGACACCGACCTAGCCCTAAGATCATCCCGCCCCGTTCCCGCCATGGCGATGATGGAACGCGCTTTCATCCGCATCGCGATGCTACGCCCGAAATAAGGAAAGCAAATGTATACAGTTATCGGATCCCCCCGCACCCGCTCCATGCGCGTTTATTGGGCTTTGGAAGAAATGGGGTTGGATTATGAAATAAATATGGCTCCGCCACGGTCCGAAGAAGTGAAAGCCTTGAACCCGTCCGGTAAAATCCCCTGTTTGCTGGTAGGCGATGACGCTATTATCGATTCCGTGGCAATCATTCAATTTTTGGCGGACAGACACCAGCAGTTGACCTTTCCAGCGGGAACCATAAAGCGCGCACAACAAGATAGTTTCACGCAGTTTTGCTGCGATGAAATTGACGGGGCGTTGTGGACGGCTGGTAAAAACTCGTTTATCCACCCCGAAGAGTTGCGCGTGCCAGCAATCAAGCCGACGGTGAAATACGAATTTGCAAACGCGATGAAGACGCTCGAAGCCCGCCTTGGCGACAACGAATTCGTGATGGGCGAGACGTTTACCATCCCTGATCTACTTCTGGGTCACTGTGCCAACTGGGCAACTGGTGCCAAATTTGACATCCCCGAAGGGCCTGTCGCGGAATATTTTGAACGCGTGACCTCTCGGCCAGCCTATCAGCGCGCCAAGGACAAAACCGGTTACTGATCTTTCAGATAATCGACAGCAGAATCCCCTGCATGTAGCCCTGTCGACAGGCAAGCTGTTAACAAATACCCGCCCGTGGGGGCTTCCCAATCCAGCATTTCACCTGCGCAGAACACGCCTACACGGGATTTCAGCATCAACGCATCCGTCACGGCGGATTGCGTAACCCCTCCCGCAGTTGAGATCGCTTCGTCGATCGGTGTTGGCCCGTTCAGCGCCAGCGGCAATGCTTTTAGCCGCTTCGCCAAGCCCGTAAATGTTTCGGGCAAAGGCCCCGCCTCGCGCAACAACGCGGCTTTGACACCCTTCAACCCCAGCGTTTTTCGCAGATGGTTCGACAGACTGTTCTTTCCACGTGGGCGATTCAATTTCGCGATAACGGTTTTCAGGTCCATATCCGGCATCAAGTCGATCGTCAGATCACCGCCATCCCGAAGTGGCGAGGAAACCGCATAAACCACGCCGCCTTCCACCCCGCGCGCTGTAATCACAAACTCGCCCTTAACCGAATGGTCACCGACCGTTAAGCGGACTGGTTTCACAGGTGCCCCGAAATGTGGTTTCATGAAATCTGACCATTCGCGCAAAAACCCCATGTTTGCGGGTTTGAACGGCACCGTTTGCCCATCCAGCCATTTAGCCCAAGCCCCGTCTGACCCAAGCCGCGCCCAGCTCGCCCCGCCCAATGCCAGCACTGTGGCATTCGCCGCAATCGTCCGTTCACCTTCCGGTGTATCAAACTTAAGCGCATCACCATCCCAGCCAGTCCAACGCCAACGCGTTCGCACCTCCACACCCGCCTCTGCAAGCCTACCCATCCAGTTGCGCAACAAGGGCGAGGTCTTCATGGTCTTCGGAAAAATCCGCCCACTACTGCCGGTAAAAACTTCTTGCCCCAACCTTTCGGCCCATGCCCTAACTTCATTAGGGCCAAAGGTACGCAACAGCGGTTCCAGCCAATCCTGCGCCGTGCCGTAAGCCTTCAGAAGCTCTTCAATGGGTTCGTCTTTTGTCAGATTCAGCCCCGACTTTCCCGCCATCAAAAACTTGCGCCCAACGGAAGGCTTTGCATCGACAATTACAACTTTAACGCCCGCCTCGGCCAAACGCGACGCGGCCATCAAACCTGCTGGGCCAGCACCAACTACAAGAGCTTCAATCTGTTCCATTCACATATCCCGCGCAGGCGATAGGCCGGCTATAATATTTGCGTCAAAATCCGGTGTGCGACCCATGATCAGATCCGCCGCCAACGTCGATAAAGCGGGCGAGGTTTGCACCCCGTAGCCCCCTTGCCCCGCCAACCAGAAGAACCCTTTCGCAGCGCTATCAAAGCCGACAACCGGCGTGCGGTCCGGTGCAAAACTGCGCAATCCGGCCCAGTTACCCTCAACGCGCGTGACCTCTTCGGTGACAAATTCCTGATACCGCGCCAGACCTTCGGCCAGCACCATATCGTCTGCCCAAGCATCCATCGGGTCAACGGCGTCTTCCTCGGCTGAGGAAACCAACCATTTTCCGGCGTCCGGCTTGGCGTACCAAGTTTCGGTCGCGGACAGTAGCATCGGCCAATTTGAAATATCCAAACCACCCGGCGCAGGCAGTCGTGCAACGGAGCGCCGGAAGGGTTGAATCCCCAGCGGGTTAACACCTGCGAGCCCTGCGATTTTATCCGCCCATGCGCCAGCCGCGTTGACAAGGATGGGGGCCGAAAACTCCCCAACCGCCGTTTGCACATGCCACTGTCCGTCAAAATGAATGCCCGTCACACCTGCCTTAGTATGCAGTTGCGCGCCATTTTTCCGTGCCATTTTCAGACGGCTTTGGAACAGCTTGTCCACGTCCAGATCATAAGCAGACGTAGTCAACACCGCGTCTTTGATATGCGCCAAATTCAGAATCGAAACGAGGGCGAGCGCCTCCTCCAGCGAAATCCGTTCGTTGAAATCGGCGTCCGCCATCGCGTCCATAAGATGCCGTTCGCTCTCGTCCGCCAAATACAACACCCCACGGGGTGAAAGCACATCTGCCGCTTCAAACGCGGGAAGGCTTGCACGAGTCAGGGCATTAATAACCGCATTGCCGTAGTTCGGTTCGTACATCGCCGCCGAACGACCCGTGGCATGATAGCCAAATACGTCTTCGGCCTCTAGCAGCACCACATCGGCCTCGACCGAAACCGCAGCGGCAAGGCTTCCACCAGCGATTCCACCGCCAATTATTATAATATCCGTCATAAGGTTTCCAAACATCGCATAAACACATCTGTATCTACATTGCCGCCGGTCGCCACCACAATCACGGCATCGCCTTCGATTTCATCAGCATGGAACAACGCCGCCGCCAGCGCCACTGCGCCGCCCGGCTCCAATACAATTTTCAACCGCTGATACGCCAACGCCACTGCGCGCATGGCTTCGTTGTCCATAACCACCAACCCCGAACCGCAGTTCTTCAGCATGATCGGAAACGTAATTTCCCCCGGAGAGTTGGTCACAATCGCATCGCAAATTGACCCACCTTGCGTCGCATTCACCTCGTGCTTACCGGATGCTAACGAGCGAGCCGCATCGTCAAACCCTTCCGGTTCACAAGTCCGCGCCCGCAAGTTCGTGCCTTCCAACGTAATCGAGATACCGGACGTCAACCCGCCCCCGCCACAAGGGATCAGAACATCGGCTTTCCCAACACGCTCGGCCATTGCCTGTTCGACAATTTCCAACCCGGCTGTGCCTTGCCCGGCAACGACCAACGGGTCGTCGTAGGGTTTAACCAACGTCAGCCCGCGTTCACTGGCCAATCGCGCCCCGATTTCTTCACGTGAATCGCGCAAGCGATCGTATGTCACCACCTCCGCACCCAACGCCTTTGTGTTAGCGATCTTCAAAGTTGGCGAGTCTGCGGGCATCAAGATCACCACAGGCACCCCGAATTTCGCCGCCGCCATCGCCACCCCTTGCGCGTGGTTTCCCGAAGAATAGGCAATCACGCCGTTGACCCGTTGTGCCTCTGGCATGCCAGATAACGCCGACCAACCACCACGGAACTTGAAGCTTCCGGTATGCTGCAAGTTTTCAGCCTTAACCAACACGCGGCGGCCTGCCATCTCGTCCAGAAACGGAGAGCTGAGCATCGGTGTTCGCCTTACCACAGGCGCCAACCTTTGAGCCGCCGCTTTGATCATTTCAATATTCATCGGACCTGCCCGATCAGTTTTTCAATTGCCGCAACTGCTTCGGGTTCGTTCAAAAACGGTACATGCCCTTTGTCCGGCACGTTCGCATAAATCATATCTGGCCGCCGCCGCTGCATTTCAGCCACGCTGTCCTCGCTTAACAAGTCCGAATTCGCACCGCGTATCAGTGCCAAGGGCAATCCTTCCATTGCATCAAATAATGGCCACAAATCCGGCTGCTCCTTCGCCGCCTGTTCAATCACCGCATCACGCAGTTTGGGGTCATAGTTTAGGCGTAAGCCATTCGGCCCCATTTCCATCCAGCGCTTAGCCTGTTCCAGCCAATCCACATCCGTCAGTTTTGGAAACTCCGCGCCCATATTTGCGCGCAAGCCAGCGGCGGCTTCCTCGAAGGTTTTCGCCTTGGGTTGGACGCCAAGATAATCCATTATCCGGCTTAGGCCATCTGTATTAATTTCAGGGCCAATGTCATTCAGCAGCACACCGGACATACGGTTTTTCGCCATCGCAGCCGACAGCATCGCGATAATTCCGCCACGTGACGTTCCCACGAATATAGCCTTTTCAATTCCCAAATGGTCGAGCAGTTCCAACGCATCCTTCGCTTCCTGCGGGACGTTGTAATTCGCATAAACCGGATCGTAATCCGACTCCCCGCGCCCGCGATAGGTCAGGCGCACTAGTCGCACGCCCTTGATCGCCCCTGCCAGATCATCGAAATCCCGCGCATTTCGCGTTAATCCGGGCAAGCACAGCAACACTGTCCCTTCACCCGCGTCTTCATAGGCCAGTTGCAAGCCGTCACTGGTGGTGAATTTCATGATCTCGCCTTCGCCAGTTCCGGTATTCCGATTAAGTCCGACAACACTTCTTGTGGCGTCCACGGCAAACGATCCATCGGTTCGCCTGCGCGGTTCACCCATGCGGTATAGAACCCGTAACCGGCGGCATTCGCTGCGTCCCAACCATTAGAAGATACAAATAGAACTTCGGATTTCTCACACCCAAACCGATCACACACCATGTCGTAAACAAAGCGATGCGGCTTAAAAACGCCAACGTCCTGCACGCTTAAAACATCATCCAGCAAGTCTGTAATGCCAGCACTAGAAACCGCACCCTTAAGCATTTCAGGGGAGCCGTTTGACAAAATCGCCGTCTGCATCCCTGCATCTTTCAAGGCTTTCAACATCGCTGGCACTTCGGGATAAGCCGACAGCTCCCAGTACAGTGCCAGAAGGCGTTCGCGCAGCTCGTCGTCCCGCAATCCCGCCGCCTCCAACGCGTAATCCAGCCCGTTTTGCGTGACTTCCCAAAAATCCGTATGTGCATCGGCAACTGCCCGCAGCCATGTATATTGCAACTGCTTAAGCCGCCAATCTTGCGCGATCTGCGGCCATTTTTCGGCAAACGCCTCGCGGCCCGGTTCAGCGGCGGCAATTCGCGCAGCCGCAGCTACGTCAAATAATGTCCCGTAGGCATCAAATACACAGGTTGTGATAGGCATGGGTTCGTTCCTCCGTTGCCGCCACATTGGCACAAGAGGAACCATTGTTAAACGCTATTTCGCGCTAAAGATTTTCCGACTGCATCATGCCCATGACATGATACCCGCCATCGACGCGAATGATCTCGCCGGTGGTATATGCGCCATAGTCCGACAACAGAAATGCCGCTGCTCCGCCCACCGAATCCGGCGTCGCATTGGACCGCAGCGGTGCGTTTTCTCCAATCGTACGATAAACCTTGCGCGCCCCGCCAATAGCAGCACCCGCCAGCGTTTTCATAGGACCGGGGCTAACTGCATTCACGCGGATATTGTCAGGCCCAAGATCGTTCGCCAAATACCGAACCGAGCTTTCAAGCGCCGCTTTCGCCACGCCCATAACATTATAATTCGGCTGCACACGGTTACTGCCCATATAGGTCAGCGTTATCATCGAGCCACCGTCCGGCATCAACGCCGCCGCCCGTTTGGCCACATCCACAAAGCTGAAACACGAAATATCCAACGAGTTCAGGAAGTTCTTACGGCTGGTATCAATGAACCGCCCCGCCAGTTCTTCCTTGTCAGAATATGCGATGGCGTGGACCAGAAAATCTATGGTTCCCCATTCGTCCTTCAAGGTTTTGAAAGTCGCATCCAATGATGCCTCATCCTGCACATCCGCCGGAATAACCAGCGATGAACCAACGCTTTCAGCCAAGGGGCGTAGACGTTTACCGAAACCCTCGCCTTGATAGGTAAACGCCAGCTCTGCGCCCTCGGCCGCCAAAACCTTGGCAATTGCCCAAGCGATTGAACGTTCGTTCGCGACGCCCATGATAAGCCCGCGTTTGCCCTTCATCAGATCAGCCATGATATTTGCTCATCGCTAGGGTCGCGTTTGTGCCACCGAAACCAAAGCTGTTGGAAATCACCGTATCCAGACCTGCATTTTCGATATTGGCTGTCGCGATTTCATTCGCACTCAACTGTGGATCAAGTTCTTTTACATTCGCCGAGCCAACAATGAAATCGTTCTGCAACATCATCAGGCAATAGATCGCTTCCTGAACGCCCGTCGCGCCAAGACTGTGGCCTGTCAGCGACTTGGTCGAGGAAATCAACGGTGTGGAACCCTCGCCAAAGATTCGGCGAACGGCTTCGACTTCTTTCACATCGCCAACTGGCGTCGAAGTGCCATGTGCGTTGATGTAATCGACCTTGCGATCGCCCAGCGTAGACATCGCCAACTTCATGGAACGCTCGCCGCCCTCGCCCGAAGGGGCAACCATATCGTAACCGTCAGACGTGGCACCGTACCCCGTAACTTCAGCGTAAATCTTCGCACCGCGTGCTTTGGCGTGTTCCAGTTCTTCCAGAACAACCATGCCGCCGCCGCCAGCAATCACGAATCCATCGCGCGTTGCGTCAAACGCTCGTGCGGCCAATTCTGGCGTGTCGTTATATTTAGATGACATCGCGCCCATCGCATCGAACAGACAGGACAATGTCCAATCCAGTTCCTCGCCACCGCCCGCAAAAACGATGTCTTGCTTGCCGAACTGAATCTGCTCAACACCGTTGCCAATACAATGCGCCGAAGTGGAACAAGCGGAGGTTATCGAATAATTAACGCCCTTGATCTTGAACGGCGTTGCCAGACAGGCTGACGTGGTCGAGGACATCCCGCGTGTAACCATAAATGGCCCCATCCGCTTGGGTGCGCCTTTTTCGATTACGATCTTGTGCGCGTCATAAAGGTGCTTGGTGGATGGCCCGCCGGAACCAACAACCAACCCGGTGCGCTCGTTCGAAACGTCGCTTTCCTCAAGCCCTGCATCTGCAATCGCCTGCTCCATCGACAAATAGGCATAGCCAGCCCCGTCGCCCATGAAACGCCAAACGCGCTTGTCGATATTTTCCTTCAGATCAACCGTTGGCATACCGTGGATTTGGGAACGGAACCCGTGTTCCGCATATGTCGGGGCAAAACTGATGCCAGACTTCTGCGCTTTCAAGGAGGCAAGAACTTCTTCAGCATTATTGCCAATACTTGAGACAATCCCGAGACCGGTGATAACTACGCGACGCATAATGTATTCCTTTAATTCAGATAATTTCGCAGATTACTCGGCAGATAACGCGACTTTCATGTCTTTGACCAGATAGATCACTTCACCGTCAGCCTCGACCCGACCGTTGGCAACGCCCATGGTCAAGCGCCGTGTCTGGATGGCTTTCGTGAAATCAACGTAATAGGTCAGCATTTTGCGTTCAGGGCGCACCATGCCGGTTAGCTTAACCTCACCCACGCCCAGCGCATATCCGCGCCCTTGCCAGCCACGCCAACCAAGGTTGAAGCCTGTTAACTGCCAAAGACCATCGAGACCAAGGCAGCCGGGCATAATCGGGTTACCGGGGAAATGGCATTCAAAAAACCACAGGTCAGGGTTGATATCGAATTCCGCCACAATGTGGCCCTTGCCGAACTCGCCACCATCACTGGAAACCTCGGTGATACGGTCCATCATTAACATCGGTGGCATCGGCAACTGTGCGTTACCCGGCCCGAAAAGTTCGCCGCGCGCACATTTCAAAAGGTCTTCACGATCAAAGCTTGTGGGGTATTCGGTCATGTTAAAGGATGCTCCTGAAATTCGGTTTATTTGTGCATTCTTACCACTGCGGTGGGAGGTGGCGCAATAGCGCTGGCGCGGGTCTGGTCATTCACTGCTGTTTTGGCGTATATTGATACAAATCATAGGAAATCATGCGATGAACATCGAAATTCAATCCCCGCAACACCGCGCATCTGTCTGGCTTTCCAGCGGAGGTTTGCGCCCGACACGCCAGCGCCTTTCCTTGGCGGAATTACTGGTGGGTGACGGTCAAGACCGGCATGTCACGGCGGAATCCTTGTTCGATTTGACCCACGACACCGAGGCTAAAGTATCCCTCGCCACCGTCTACAACACGCTGGGCGCGTTTTGTGAGGCAGGGTTGATGCGCGAAGTAAGTGTAGATGGGCATCGTTCATATTTCGACACACGCGTAGACGATCATTCGCATTTYTATTGGGAAGACGAAGGCGTTCTAACTGACGCACCCGTTGGGTCCGTGAAATTCGAAAGCCTACCGGATYTRCCRRAARRYGCCGAGATWTCMAAAATYGAYGTGGTTATCCGRYTSCGGCGAARYTRACYYCRCGTTTCTGGAAASCAAAAGGCCCGCCAARTTGACGGGCCTTTGTTTRTKYKAARCYATAAARCYTAYKCKCKRTTCATCCGGTTCTCKATCARYTCTTCRACCACSGACGGRTCRGCCAGYGTCGAARTATCCCCYAAYGCCCCGTAATCATTCTCGGCWATYTTGCGCARAATRCGGCGCATGATTTTRCCGGARCGGGTTTTGGGYAAGCCCGGMGCCCATTGGATAAGATCCGGTTTGGCAATTGGGCCGATTTCTTTGCGSACCCACAGCTCCAGTTCTTTGCGRAGYTCYTCSGATTCCRMCTCSCCWCCCATCAASGTRACRTAGGCGTAAATRCCCTGCCCTTTGATGGCGTGYGGATARCCRACCACMGCRGCCTCGGATACYTTGGGRTGGGCSACYARTGCWGATTCCACYTCGGCGGTACCCATRCGRTGKCCCGATACGTTGATCACRTCRTCAACGCGACCAGTGATCCAATAATGTCCATCCTCGTCCCGCCGGCACCCGTCACCCGCGAAATAGTAGCCTTTGTAATCCGCGAAGTAAGTAGAGATGAAACGGTCATGATCACCAAACACTGTCCGCATTTGCCCGGGCCAGCTGTCTTTCATGCAAAGCACACCCTCAATTCCGTTACCCTCCAGCTCAACACCAGTTTGCGAGTCCAGCACAACAGGCTGCACGCCAAAAAACGGGTTCATCGCGGAGCCGGGCTTCAAGGCCGTAGCCCCCGGCAGAGGCGTCAACAAAATTCCGCCAGTTTCGGTTTGCCACCAAGTGTCAACAATCGGGCATTTGCCTTTGCCAATCACGTTGTAATACCACTCCCAAGCTTCGGGATTGATCGGCTCACCGACAGAACCCAGAATTCGCAAAGACGACAGGTCGCATTTTTCAACAAAGGAATCCCCTTTGCCCATCAACGCCCGCAGTGCTGTCGGGGCTGTATAGAACTGATTAACTTTGTGCTTGTCACAAACCTGCCAGAAACGGCTTGCGTCTGGATAGGTTGGGATGCCTTCAAACATCAGCGTTGTTGCGCCGTTCGCCAGCGGGCCATAAACGATATAACTGTGGCCGGTTACCCAACCAACATCAGCCGTACACCAATAGATATCACCGTCGTGGTAATCGAACACATACTGGTGCGTCATCGAGGCATACAACAAATACCCACCTGTCGTGTGCACAACACCCTTGGGTTTGCCGGTGGAGCCTGAAGTATAAAGCACAAACAACGGATCTTCGGCGTTCATTGGTTCAGGGGGGCAATCGGTCGACGCATCGGCCGTCATTGCGCGGTAGGAATGGTCGCGCCCCGCCTTCAAGCCAACATCTGCGCCTGTGCGCTCAACCACCAAAGTGGTTACGTCACCGGAAATTTCCAATGCTTTATCAACATTTGATTTCAGCGGCGTGTTGCGCCCACCACGCGGTGCCTCGTCCGCCGTAACCACCAGCTTGGCGCCGGAATCCGCAATCCGGCTGCCCAGAGCTTCGGGCGAGAAGCCCGCAAACACGATTGAATGCACCGCACCGATCCGTGCAGAGGCCAGCATCGCATACGCAGCCTCGGGGATCATTGGCATATATAGTACGATCCGGTCGCCTTTTTTGACGCCCAGTTTCTTGTATACGTTTGCCAAACGGCTGACATGTTCGTGCAATTCGTTATAGGTAATGTGTGCGTCGTCTTCAGGGTCGTCGCCTTCCCAGATGATCGCAACTTGATCGCCGCGGTCTTTCAGATGCCGGTCAATACAGTTGGCCGAGACGTTCAAAACACCGTCTTCGAACCACTTGATGGAAACGTTCGGGTACTCAAACGTTGTGTTTTTCACCTTCGTGTAAGGCTTGATCCAGTCGAGGCGTTTTCCCTGTTCGCCCCAGAATGCCTCGGGGTCATTGATGGATTCAGCATACATCGCCTCGTATTGATCTTCCTTGATCAATGCCGATGCTACCGTTTCTTTCGAGGGCGGATAAATATGCTTTTCCATAGTGTTCTCCAGTGGTCGTAATTGTTAGATAGCGAGATACTCTTCACGAAGTGCCTCATTGTCTAGAACCTCTTGCGCAGTTCCATCGAAAACCACGATTCCAGTATCAAGAATGACGGCACGATCCGCTAGCTTCAACGCGGCAACGGCGTTTTGTTCAACGATAATAGTCGTGATGCCCAGCTCTTTGATTTGCCGTAGTGTTCGCTCAATTTCCTGAACAATCACAGGGGCCAAACCTTCATATGGTTCATCCAGCAGTAACAATTTCACATCACGAGCYAACGCGCGGCCAATCGCCAACATTTGCTGCTCGCCGCCTGAAAGGGTTGTGCCCTCTTGGCCCTTACGCTCACCCAAACGCGGGAAAAGTTCGTAAATTCTTTCAATCGACCAGCCATGCGGCGGGACGATTTGCGCCAGTTCCAGGTTTTCCTGAACGGTTAACCCTTGAATGATCCGTCGGTCTTCCGGCACCAAGGCCACGCCTGCGCGGGCCGCTTCGAACGACTTCATTTCGTGCAACGGCTGGTGGTCCAGCCAGCATTCACCGCGCGTCACCTGAGGGTCACCAATCTGTGCGATGGAACGAAGGGTGGAGGTTTTTCCCGCGCCATTCCGCCCCAGAAGTGCTAAAATCTCGCCCTCGTGGACGTTGAACGACACACCTTGAACGATATAGCTTTCGCCGTAATACGAATGAATATCATGCAGCGAGAAATATGCTGGCTTGTTTGTCTTGTCGTTCATACTTCTGCCTCCCCAAGGTAAGCTTCACGGACTTTTGGATGACCTTTGATGTCATCGGGCAACCCTTCGGCAATGATCGCGCCTTGCGCCAGAACAGAGATCGTATCGGCAAGACTGAACACCACATGCATATCGTGTTCGATAATAACTTTGGTAATCCCGCGCGTCTCGCTGATGTGTTTGAGCAAGTCGATTGTGGCGTTTGTATCAGCGCGCGCCATCCCAGCTGTTGGCTCGTCAAGCAGCAGCAACTTGGGATCTTGCGCCAAGCACATTGCTAGCTCCAAGCGCCGCTTGTCGCCCCGTGAAAGAGAGGCTGCATCCATGTGGCGTTTATCCTGCATATTCACGTCGATCAGCATCTGCTCGGCCCGTTCACGGATGTCAGTTTCACCTTTTACCTTCCGCCAGGCGTTCATCACGAACGACCCGTCACGGTGCGCAAAGCACGGGATCATGACGTTTTCAAAAACTGTTAGGTCACTGAAAATTTCAGGTGTTTGAAACACGCGGCTAATCCCCAGCTGATTAATCTCGTGCGGTTTCTTGCCAAGCACAGGCTTGCCTTGAAACATGACTGACCCCGTATCCGGCGCAAGCTTACCAATCAGGCAGTTCAGGAACGTGGATTTACCCGCACCGTTCGGCCCGATAATCGCATGAACCGAACCCTCTTTAACATCGAGGTTAACGTTATTCAGCGCATGCAATCCRCCGAAGTGTTTATTGACGTTCTGGACTTCAAGAATTCCCATAATCCTTGCTCCTTATTCAGTCGGGGGTTTGGCGTTATCCGCCGAGCCGCGTTTCAGTTTACCAAGCCGTTTGCCGATGCGATTTGCACCCTCCATCAAGCCTCCGGGTAGGAAGATCACGATTATCATAAACACTGCGCCCAATGTCAGGCTCCAGCCTTTTCCGACGAACGGATGCACAATCCAGACCATGAAGTTTTCAAGGAACCCAGGCAGAAAACCAAACCACTCGTGCAACACATTGTCATTGATACGCGAGAAGATCGCTTCGAAGTATTTGATAACCCCTGCACCAAGTACCGGCCCAAGCAACGTGCCCGCACCGCCAAGGATCACCATCAGAACTATGGAACCTGATTCCGTCCACTGCATACGCTCCGCACCTGCCAATGGATCCATAGAGGCCAGCAAAGCCCCCGCCAGACCGGCATACATGCCAGAGATAACAAACGCCGCCAGCGTGTAAGGCTTGGTGTTAATCCCCGTATACATAAGGCGGTTCTGGTTGGTTTTAACTGCCCGCAGCATCAACCCGAAAGGTGAGCGGAAGATGCGGATCGAAAGGTAAAACGCTGCGATCAAAATAACCGCACTGACGTAAAACCCGACGTTAAACTGCAAATCCATTCCCATAAACGTAGTGCGCCATGTGTCGTTCATTTCCAAGCCAAACAAGTTGGTTGATGGCAACGAACCGGAGTCATTCTTGGCATCCAATATCCGAGCATCGGCAAGCCGTATCTGCAAACCGGTTTCCCCATTCGTGATAGGCGTCAAAACCGAATACGCAAGGCTGTAAGACATCTGTGCGAACGCTAATGTTAGAATGGAGAAGTAGATCCCTGAACGTCGCAACGTAATAAACCCGATCAGTAGGGCAAACAGGCCTGACATAATAATCGCAAGAATCATGCCCGGAATGATGTTCATTGTCAGAAGCTTAAACATCCAGACGGTCGAATACGACCCCACACCCAGAAACGCCGCGTGGCCAAAGGACAGGTATCCAGTCAAACCGAACAGAATATTATAGCCCACCGCAAGAATACCAAAGATAGCGAAGCGTTGTAGCAGGTCGGGATATCCGGCCCCGAAAGGCGCCAGAATAATTGGTCCGGCTAGCACGACGATCGCGAACACCAGCATCAGGACTTTGTCGTTGTATTTTAACATACTCTAATCCTCCATCATGCCAGCTTTGCCCATCAGACCGCGTGGGCGGACCAACAGAACAATCATGGCAACGAGGTAAATGATAATCTGGTCGATACCGGGAATAATCGCTTTGACCTCGTTCATGGACGAGAAACTTTCCAACATCCCAAGCATGAAACCAGCCAGCACTGCGCCGGGCAAACTGCCCATACCACCGACAACAACCACAACGAAACACAGAACAAGGAAGTCCATGCCCATATGGTAATTCGGGGGCAGAATGGGTGTATACATCACCCCCGCCACCCCCGTTACCGCGGCGGCAAGGCCAAACATAATTGTGAAACGGCGGTCAATGTCGATTCCCAGCAAACCGACCGTCTCGCGGTCCGCCATACCGGCACGTACAACCATCCCGAAGGTGGTGAAGCGCAGGAAGGCAAACACACCGCCGATGACGACTGCGGCAAACACGAAGTACATCAAGCGCCAGTAAGGATAAATCACCGCATATTCGGCAAAGCCAAACAGTATACCGATATCCATCGCACCACCCATCGCGTCAGGGGCCGCTTGTGGGATCGGGTTGGCACCAAAGAACGCCTTAATAATTTCCTGCAAAACGATCGCGAGGCCAAAAGTCACCAAGATCTGGTCAGCATGTGGACGATGATAGAAGTGCTTGATAAGCCCCCGCTCCATGATGATACCGATGATTCCCATTACCGGAATAGCAAACAGAATTGCCAGCAGCACCGAATAATCAATCATCCAGGAGCCAACATCCCCCCACCACAATTCGACATACGGAGTTTTTATCTCCAATGGCTTACCCAGAAAGTTCGTCTTCTCGGGGTCTAGCGTGATTTTGGACAGCGTCAAAATTTTCCGCGTCACGACGGCACAGAAAGCGCCTAGCATAAACAACGCGCCGTGGGCGAAATTCACCACACCCAGCGTGCCAAAAATAAGGGTCAGACCCAAGGCGATCAGCGCATATGCGCTCCCCTTATCTAACCCGTTCAATACTTGCAGAAAGATCGCGTCCATCGCTTACGTCCCGTAATTTCTAAGAGGTACCGCACCTTTGCGGAAAATCCGGCCGCACACAAAGGCGCGACCGGCAGTATATTCCCGAGGGGGAAACTTAAGCGCCTGGGTTACATTTACCCAAAGCACCACCCGCAAACATTGGGTGATCCGGTGCGTACTCAACCTGCGCACGTGGCGTAACCTGAACAACTTCCAGAAGGTCGAATTCGGAAGTCGGGTTCTCTTTACCCTTCACAACCAGCACGTCTTTGAAGCACTGGTGGTCATCCGCACGGTAATGTGTTGGACCATTGCCCAAACCGTCGAAGTCAAAGCCTTCAAGWGCTTCRSCAACGCCACATGGGTTGAATGTACCTGCACGYTCACATGCATCCGCATAAAGAAGCGTCTGACAGTAAACTGTGTGCGCAGCCTGTGATGGTGGGAAGCCGTACTTCTCGCCAAAGGATTTAACGAAGGCTTGCGAACCAGCGTCGGTCAGGGACCAGTGCCAGTTTGTCGAACCAAAGATACCCTTAACGTTTTCGCCAGCACCCTTCGCCATCAGGCGGGAGTAAAGCGGAACGACGATCTCGAAGTTCTTGCCGTTAACCATCTTGTCACGCAGGCCAAACTGAACAGCCGACGTAAGCGAGTTGATCATGTTACCACCGTAGTGGTTCAGAACCAGAACATCTGCACCGGAGTTCAGAACAGGCGCAACGTAGGAAGAGAAATCCTGTGTCGCAAGCGGTGTAAGAACGTTGTTAACAGTTTCCCAACCAACAGCCTCTGTAGCTGCTGCAATGGATTCCTGCTGAGTCCAGCCCCATGTGTAGTCGGCAGTAAGGTGATATGCCTTACGATCAGGACCATACATTTCCAAAAGCACAGGCGCCAACGCTGCCGCAGACATGTAACCGTTAAAGAAGTGACGGAAGCCGTTGGCTTTCTTGTCCTTACCGGTTGTGTCGTTGGAGTGTGTCAAACCAGCCATGAAGATAACGCCAGCTTCCTGACATAAACTCTGCACCGCAATCGCCACGCCCGAAGAAGAACCACCGGTAATCATTACCGCACCGTCTTTTTCGATCATAGATTTAGCAGACGCACGCGCTGCATCGGATTTGGTCTGTGTGTCGCCAGTAACATATTCAACCTTGTTACCAAGGATCCCGTTACCCTTAAGTGCTTTGGACGAGAACGTATTCATCATCCCGCCGTCGCCTTCACCATTTAGGTGGTCAACAGCTAGCTTATATGCACGAAGCTCGTCCGCACCCTCGTCCGCGTATGGACCGGATTGTGGAACGTTAAAGCCAAGTGTTACGCCATTACCTGTTGGTGCATTAGTATACGCAGCCGCCGAGCTGGCAGTGAAGATCGTCGGCATTGCCAAGCCAGCACCCAAAACGGTACCCGACTTAATCAAACCACGACGATTAGTTATAAATCCAGACATGAATTTCCTCCCATTCGTGTCAATTTTATGCTGCCATGAACGGCAGAGGGTATTTTTACCCAAGGCCATTCTTGGGGCGATTTGTCAAAAAATCAATAAATGATTGCATTCGTTAGGTTTTTTTGTAAATTTCTGTCACAAGCTTTAGACTTAAGTGTAAATATATTTACACTGCATCGCGGCAAGAGCATGAAAACATAAGGAAATGGGCGATGCTTCATTCATTAACCGGAACCCGAATACGCCAACAGCGCGGTCGTATCGGCCTATCCCAAACAGCCCTTGCACGGCAGGTGGGCATTTCCACATCGTATCTAAACCTGATTGAACACAACAAACGGGGAATCGCGGGTAAGGTTTTGTTATCTATTGCGCGGGAGCTTGGTGTTCCACCCTCCACCCTGACCGAAGATGCTGATTCCGAGCTAACCACCACCTTGCTGGAAGCCGCCGCCGCCGCGCCGGATCAATCTGCCGAAACCTTCGCGCTTGCGGAATTCGCGGGAAGATTTCCGGGGTGGTCACAACTTCTTGCCTCAATTCATCGTCAATATCGCGATCAGGAGGCCGTCATTTCCGCCCTATCCGACCGCCTGACGCACGATCCGTTTTTGGCCGAAAGCTTGCATCTGATGCTATCCAATATTACCGCGATCCGCTCCACCGCTGAAATATTGACGTCGGTTGAAGATATTTCAAGTGAACAGCGCAACCGCTTTGACGCCGCAATCCACGAGGAAAGCAAACGCCTTTCCGATGCCACGCAGGCACTAATACAATATTTCGACAGAGAAACACCACAAGATGCACCAAGCGAGACACCGGACGGCGTAACGAAAGATGACGTCGCATCAATGCCCTTTAAACACTTCAGCACCAGCGCCGAAGCCTCGGATTACAACCCATCAGCCCTCGCTTCCGAGTTTCGCAAGAATCTACACGCCGTGTTTCGCCGCCTCGCCAGCCTTAACGGCGAAGGGGGCACCGCCCCCGAGATGGGCCTGATCATCACCAACGCTGCAGGCCAAACGTTGCACAGGCAAGCCCTTTCGGATTTCCCGCTACCCCGACACGGGAACGCTTGCCCTCTGTGGCCGGTATTTCAGGGCTTCTCACAACCGGAACGTCCACTGCAAGACTTGATCGAACTACCCGGCGGCGCACAATTCGTAACACTGACCGTCGCATTGCCACGCTCCGAAGTCGGCTTTGACGCACCACCCGATTACCAATCCGCGATGCTGTTTCTTCGACTAGAGCAATCGCCATGGTCCGCAACACCACAGCCCGCCCGCGCAGTGGGTGTAAGTTGCCGAATTTGCCCGCGCAAAAACTGTACTGCGCGTTCCGAAGAAACGGTGCTATAGATTGAACGGTTAGTAGGAGAGTACACATGTCAAAGCACATTCTGATCGTTGAGGATGAACCGAATATCATCGAATCTCTATCCTTCTTGCTGGAACGCGTCGGCTTTGACGTATCGTCCGAACAGGACGGCGCCATGGCGATGAGCCAAGTCGATAAACTGGGCCCCGATCTGGTTATTCTTGACGTAATGCTACCAAACCGTTCGGGCTTTGATATTTTACGCGATATTGGGAAGCTGACCGAGGGCCCGCGAGTATTAATGCTAACCGCCAAAGGCCAAGCCCGTGATCGTCAAACCGCCGAAGATATTGGCGTCACACGTTTCATGACCAAACCTTTCGCCAACGCCGAAATCGTCAAAGCCGTTCAGGAAATGCTCGCATGACTGACAAACGCCCGCCCGATCTGGCCGAACGCGCCTTTCGCCGCCGACGCCGTCAAGATGCCGCTCTTGTTTTGCCTATTTTTGGCATCGTCATTTTCATCACGCCAATTCTCACAATTTTCACAAAAGATGTCCTGCTTTTTGGCGCTCCATTACCATTTCTGTTCATCTTCGGCTTCTGGTTTCTTCTGATCCTTTTGGCGCGACGTATGTCACACCTGCTTACCAAAGGCGACGAGGGCAGCTGACGTGTTAACCTTCAACATACTGGTCGGCGCCAGCGTCATCTATGTCGCTCTGCTATTTACTGTTGCCTTCTGGGCCGAGCGCCGTGCCCGTGCTGGCCGCCTTGGCTGGCTACGTTCCCCGTTAGTCTATACATTATCCATCTCGGTCTATTGTACTGCATGGACWTTYTACGGCGCSGTSGGSTCYGCCGCRCGKAAYGGRTTRGARTTTGTKACMATYTAYCTSGGCCCSACCMTCGTYTTYATCGGTTGGTGGTGGTTGTTGCGCAAACTGCTGCGGATCGGGCGTACACAACGGATCACCTCCATCGCGGACCTTATATCATCGCGCTACGGCAAAAGCGCCACGCTTGGTGTGGTTGTTACCTTACTGGCAGTTATCGGGTCCACTCCATATATCGCACTGCAACTGCAATCCATCACCACCAGTTTCTCAGTATTCTCGCCAGCAGACGGCACAGGGTTCGCTGATGAAAAAGTGTCGGCGTTCTGGATCGCTGCCGTCCTTGCGGTGTTCACCATCCTGTTTGGCACCCGCAACGTTGACGCAAATGAACGCCACCACGGCGTTGTTACTGCCATCGCACTGGAAGCGGTCGTCAAACTGTTCGCCTTGCTTGCTGTCGGGATTTTCGTCGTCTGGGGCATCAGTGATGGTCCRGCTGATATCTTTTCGCGTATGTCGCCCGACATGTTGCAAGCCGACCGCATCTTCAGCCCCCGCTGGGTTGCGCTGACGTTTCTGTCTGCCACCGCCATCATCACGCTGCCACGTATGTTTCAGGTAATCATCGTCGAAAATTCCGACGAGCGGCACCTTTCTGTCGCCAGTTGGGCCTTCCCGCTCTATCTATTTTTGATGAGCCTGTTCGTGTTACCCATCGCCATTGCCGGGCAATCAATCTTGCCTGCTGGCTCCAATCCTGACCTGTTCGTTCTGACCGTCCCCTTGGCTGAGGGCCAAAATGCTTTGGCGCTTTTCGCCTTCCTCGGCGGATTTTCGTCTGCAACCTCAATGGTGATTGTCGCCGCCATCGCTCTTTCGACGATGGTTTCCAACCACATCGTCATGCCGCTTTGGATCAGTACGGGCAAAGGTCGCATTTCCACCAGCGGAGATGTGCGCCGCGTTCTGCTGCTTAGCCGTCGCGCCAGTATCGCAGGATTACTGCTGCTAGGGTATTTCTACTTTCGTTTAACGGGTGGATCGAACGCGCTGGCATCAATCGGTCTGATCGCCTTTGCTGGTGTCGCCCAAATCCTGCCAAGCCTGATCGGCGGCATATTCTGGCGCAGCGCCACAAGAACTGGTGCGCTCGCAGGGTTGATTGTCGGCTTTATCATCTGGGCTTACACTTTGTTCCTGCCAAGCTTTGAAGGTTCCTTCCTGCTAAGCTCCAACGTCATCGAAAACGGACCCTTCGGCCTGATGTGGCTACGCCCGCAAGAGCTGCTTGGCCTGACGGGGTACGACCCGTTGGTCCATTCGCTATTTTGGTCGCTTGGCATCAACATCGCCCTGTTCGTCGGCCTTTCACTGGTCGTAACACCGCGCCAACTGGAACGCATCCAAGGCGCGCAATTCGTCGATGTATTCCGCCAAACCGGCGGGCGTGGCGCAGGTATCGTCATAAGACGGTCCGCCACATCCGAAGATCTGTTCACGCTCGCACAGCGCATCCTTGGAACCACCCACGCCCACCGCCTGTTCACGCAGGCCGCGGGTGAGCAAGGCAAACAGGCAGGCTTGCCCGATTCCACCGACAAGTTCATCGAACGACTGGAGCGCGAACTGGCCGGTAGTGTTGGCGCGGCTTCAGCCCACGCAATGGTTTCGCAAATTGCTGGCGGCGGCACTGTATCGGTCGAAGAACTGATGAACATCGCCGACGAGACCGCACAGGTGATGGAGTATTCCCAACAGCTCGAAGTGCAATCGCGCGAGTTGGCGGAATCCGCTCATAAATTGCGGCAAGCCAACGCGCAGCTAACCGAACTTGGCGCGCAGAAAGACGCGTTCCTATCTCAAATCAGTCATGAACTACGCACTCCGATGACTTCCATTAAATCCTTTGCGGAAATTCTGCGGGACAGCGAGGATATATCGTCGGAACAATCGAAGCGGTTCGTCGATATCATAAACACGGAAAGCCAACGCCTAACCCGTCTTCTGGACGAGATCCTCGATCTTAGTTTTCTTGAGAGCGGTCGCGTGAATTGGCAATTGGAACCTGTCGAACTTGGCTTCGTTATTGAACGTGCCCTGACAAGCAGCGAAGGCTTGCGGGCATCTGCGGCGGTAAACATCGTGTGCAATGTGCCTGACGACATTCTAGTCACTGCGGATTTCGACCGTCTGGCACAAGTTTTCATTAACCTTATTTCAAACGCGATCAAATACGGACGCGCCAAAAAACCCGAGATCCGGATCACTGCCCGCAGAGTTGGCAAAATCGCGATCATCGGCATCGCTGACAATGGCCCCGGCATCCACCCAGAGGACCGTGAAAAGGTTTTCGAGAAATTCTCTCGCCTATCCGAGATCACCTTGGCCGGCAGCGCGGGCCTTGGTCTACCCATCAGCCGCGAGATCATGCGAAACCTTAACGGCGACTTAACGGTCGAGGAAAACGCTCCCGGCGCTGTTTTCCGCATAACCCTGCCGCTGGCCTAATCCTCACGCATTGGTCGAGAACATGTGACCCCATGAAACATAATTCGTCCCTATATACGGTTGAGAGAATTCACAACCAAAGGACRTAAAATGTTAAAYCGCCGTAATTTCATCRCCACTTCAACCGCCACCATCGGGCTCGCCGCMTTTGGCGGATTAAGCGCGAGCGCTGCCACCGRCGTATTCGAAATCATGCGTACCGAGGCAGAATGGAAAGCCCTGTTAACCCCYGCSCRWTTCGCMRTRYTRCGCAAAGCRAARACSGAGCGCCCGTTCACTAACAGYCTRAAAGGTGAAAGTAGCGAYTTGTTAACSGAAAACCGCGTTGGMACATTCCATTGCGCSGGATGYGACCTGCCYGTTTACAAATCCGAAACCAAATTCAAAAGCGGCACTGGCTGGCCGAGTTTCTGGGATGTAATCGARGGTAACGTAAGYTTCAAACCAGACAACACRCTGTTTTCCAAACGWACCGAGGAACATTGCCGCCGTTGTGGTGGTCATCTTGGCCACGTCTTTGATGACGGTCCTGCGCCCACAGGCAAGCGCCACTGCATTAACGGGTTGGCAATGACCTTTAAGGAAGCGTAAACGCACAGCCCGCATCTGGTTCAGGTGCGGGCATCCCTCCATGCCTTCAAGATCACTTGCCCTGTCATCAAATCCAGATGCGCCCCACCACCGTTTTTGAACAGCGTGATTTCGGCGTCTGAGCTGCGCCCACCGCCACGCACCAGATCGTATAGGTCACCCTGAACATCGGACACAGAAATCGCAGCACTAGCAATCGGAATCATCAACTCGCCAATGTGTTCGATGGTCGTCGCCCGACTATCCACAAATATCGAGGCTAGTTGCATCGCCAAATCATCCGCTTCGCGCATATCCGCCTTAAACGCCCCGATCAAATCGAGGTGCTGCCCCGCGCGCAGCCATTCGCCTTTGATCACCGGATTAGACGCCATAGTCGCACAACTGATAATATCAGCCGCATTCACCGCCTTCGCCAGATCATCGACAACCGGAACGCCCAAGCCTTCAGCCTTCGCCTTGGTGCGGTTCCAGACGGAAATTTCGATGTTTGGAAAAACGTCGCTATACGCTTCAATTAATGACGCAGCAACAGTCCCTGCCCCAACAATCAGCAAACGCTTGGAATCCGGCCTTGCCAGCAACCGCGCGCCCAAAACGGAATCGCCAGCGGTTTTCCACTTGGTCACCAAAGCGGAATCAATGACCGCCTCGACCTGTCCGGTTTTATCCTCGAACAAAACCATCGCGCCGTGAACCGAAGGCAAGCCGTGCGCCGCATTGTCAGGCATCACCGTCACGGACTTCACCGCAACACCAACACCATCAATCCATGCCGCGCGTGACAACAACGTGTCGCCGTCACGATGCAGGAACTGGTCTGAAATCTCGGGCTTAGCCATTTTATGCCCCGCCAGCAAAGCATCTGCCAGATCATTCCAGTCCAGCAGATGTTCTACGTCTTGCGCGCGGATATAGGGAACCACGGCTTAAAGAACCGCCGCGATTGCCTTGGCCAAATCGTCTAACCCGTCAGCAGGCAAGCCCGCCACGTTAAACCGGCTGTCACCAACCATATAGATGCCGTATTCATTGCGCAGTTGATCGACCTGTTCGCTGGTCAAACCAAGACGCGAGAACATGCCGCGATGGTCGGCCACAAAGTCGAACCGATCGGAGTTCGTCTCTCGGCGCAATGCATCCGCCAAACCGGATCGAAGCGACAACATCGACACGCGCATGGCTTCCACCTCGGCCATCCAGTCGGCCCGCAGTTCGGGGTCAGCCATAATTATCGCCACAACAGTTGCGCCATGGTCCGGCGGGAAGCTGAAATTCATCCGGTTCAAAGTAGCCAACGCGCCTTTAGTCAGCGCAACATCGCCCTCGCACACAGCCAAGGCCACGCCAACACGGTCGCGGTAAAGCCCGAAGTTCTTGGAACAAGACGCCGCAATCAGCATTTCAGGCACGCGCGAAGCCATGTGGCGAACGCCAGCGGCGTCTTCCTCTAGCCCATCGCCGAAACCTTGGTAGGCAATATCAATCATCGGCATAAGGTTCTTGGCCAGCAACATATCCGTTACCGCGCTCCACTGATCCAGCGTGATATTCGCACCTGTAGGGTTGTGGCAGCATCCGTGCAGCAGAACAACATCACCTGCAACAGCGCCATCCAGATCGGCCATCATACCGTCGAAATCCACACCGCAGGTTTCATCATCAAAATAGCGGTACTTGCCGGTTTTCATCCCGAGGTATTTCAAAATAGCCTCGTGGTTCGGCCAGCTTGGGTCGGAAATCCAGACCGTCGCATCAGGCGTGGCCATATTGATCAGYTCGAATATTTGGCGAATGGCACCAGTACCGCCCGGCGTTTGTGCGCCCGTAACCCGCGCGGATTCAACGCTGGAACCAAGCACCAGTTCGCGCATCCCGTCAACAAATTCGAGATTGCCCAAAAGCCCGACGTATTTTTTCGTTTTTTGCGATTCCAACAGGCGCGCTTCGGCCCTTTTCACGGCCCGCATAACAGGCGTGTTTCCGTTAACGTCTTTGTAAACGCCAACCCCAAGGTCGAGCTTGTCATCACGTTCATCAGCCGCGAACATACCGATCATCTTGATGATTTTGTCTTCTGGTTGTGGTTTTAGATTTTCGAACATCTTTATAGTCCTTTAATGGGTTCGATCGCGCGTGAGTATCCGTTTATGCTCGGCGCGTCGAACGGGTGCAAATCCTGCTTTCTGGTAAAGCGGTAAAGCGCGGGGGTGATCAAGGGAATTCGTGTTAACGGTCAGCTTTGTGACATTTGGCAGATCCCAGCCCATCAAAATCGCCGTGTGCAAAAGGTATTTGCCAAGGCCAAGGCCAACCGCTTCAGGAACAAGGCCAAAATACGCGAGATCACATTCGCCAGCCACGCGGCCATCCAGAATGAAAAACCCCGCAGGCCAGCCGTTCCGCATCAATGTGAACATCGTGACCGAGGGGTCGTGTAAGAATTCCTTAACCTCTAACAAGGGTTTTTCATGCTGATCGGTCCACTCGTATTCCGAACCCACTGCATCATACATGTTCAGGAAATACCGCACAGGGGGTTCATCCGCCGCCAGTAAAACCGTCGGCCCGCCAGTTGGCATAGGAGGATAGGGAAACGACGGTTTTTGCGTCATTTCAAGGTAGGTAACCGTGTAAGTAACCTCGTCTCCCGCCTTTTGTGTCATCCGGTTTCGACTTTCAGATCGTTGTACATGCCCCATTCGGACCAGCTACCATCGTAAACGGCGTTAAGCTGGTGACCCAAGCGCGCCATCGCCAAGGAAAGGATCGCGGCGGTGACACCAGATCCGCAAGTAGTGATCGTCGGTTTGGTCAAATCTACACCGGCGCCATCAAAGATCGCCTGCAAATCGTTCAAGCCCTTCATCGTACCGTCGTCATTCAGCAAATCGCTGTAATAAACATTCATGGAACCGGGGATGCGCCCCGAGCGCAGCTCAACCCGCGCCTCTGGCACCTCACCCTTAAACCGTTCCGGCGACCGCGCATCAATAATTTGAACATCGCCGAGTTTGGAGCTGGCAGCGACCTGCGTCACATCCTTGACCATCGCCGCATTACGCCGCGCTGTCAGGTGGCGGTCGCGCACGATTGGCGGCATGTCTTCAACCGCACGCCCCTCGGTAATCCACTTTTTCATACCACCGTCGAGAACCGCAACATCCTGTTTTCCGAACAGGCGGAACATCCACCAGACGCGTGGGGCAGAAAAAATGCCGTGTGTGTCATAGATCACAACGCGGTGCCCGTCGCCAATGCCCATCGCGCGCACACGGCTGATGAATTTCTCGACCGGCGGTAACATGTGCGAAAGACTGGATCGGCTGTCGGCGACATCATCAATATCAAAGTAGCGCGCCCCGGGAATATGCGAAGCATCGTATTCCGCACGCCCATCGCGTTCGTCATCTGGCATAAAATATGTGGCGTCCAAAATACGCACATCGGGCGCATCAAGATGATCTTCCAGCCATTGCGTGGAAACGAGTAGTTGTGAGTCGTTGTTCATGATACCTCCGCTTTCCTTTGGAATATCCCTCCTTGGCGCGGCATACAAGCCAGAGGTTTCGACGTTTTATCGCGCCCTGACCGCAACCATCTGCAAGCCAGCCACTTCAAGGTCCAAGAGTAGCATCTCTCGCATTCCATCCGGCAAAGGCCAGTTATCCAGAATACTTTGATAGTTGGTCGCAAAAATAGGTCTGTTTTCAAGCAGTTGTTGGTATGCATCCTTGGCCGCAGTGATTTGCCCACCTTGCGCCAAACTTGCCGCTAAAAGGATGTAGGCTGACAACGACCCTTCTTGTAATAACTGGCGTGAATGGTTCACCGCTTGGTCAGCCTCTTTTCGGGTGTAATGGTACATCGCAATCGAAAAGTGATACCAAGGCGGGTGCCCGGGGCTAAGCTCCATGGCCTTTTCGACCATTTCCTTTCCCTCAATCGAGTTATCGAGTTGAATAAAGTGACTTCCCATATCAGCCAACACCTCGGCATCATTGGGGTTCAGACGCAACGCCGTTCGCGCCGCCTTTCGAAACCCTTCGCTGTCACCATCGTTGAACTTGGCAATTGCCAAGTATTGATGGGCCATCGCGTTTTCAGGGTCGGTATAAACGCCTTTTTGCGCGGCAGCCAAAGCTTTGGCTTGGCTTTCCTTTGGGTTTACCGATTTGTTAACTTTGAACTTTTCGTCAGCATACATCCAAGAAAGGGCCGCCCACGCAGACGAGAACTCCGGCACTTCCAGTGTCGCCACTTCAAGGCCAGCCAACACTTCATCAAAGTTTTCGTCCGTTTTATTGTTTGAATATTGATAAAACCTTACCAAGGCCAAATAATGATTCAGCTCCATCTCACCGGCGCGCGGACGTGCGGACGAAATCTTGGTCACGATGGTTCCGTAGGGCTGCCCCAACGTCGCCGCCACATCCGACGCAATCGTGGCCTGTATGTCAAACAGGGCATCTGTATTCTGAAACAATTCATCATAGGTTTTCGACCAAATGACGGCGTTATCGGCAGAGCGGCGCAAGACGGGCGTAATGATTATCCGCGCCTCGGACAGGCGTATTTTCCCCGACAACGAATACTCTGCCGGTTTCAAATTCAATTGATATACGTTTGCACCTGAAGCATTTTKATTTGCCTCGGTAATAACGARATCTTTGAACCGCGATAGCTTGTCGACCAGCTCGACTTGAAGCCCTTCGCGAACCAATGCCGAACGTACATCCGTAGCTTCAGAGGCCGCCTCGCCCGAGAAAACGTCAAATTGTTCGATTGCCACGGTACGGGAAAAAGACGCGGCATTCCCATCCTCGGATTCGTTTGCGGCAGGCACAATTTCGAGAGGTTCGGAAAACATCGGTACATAGCTGCCTTTGGGGACGGTAATGACAATGGGTTGCTCCAGTCCAATGTCAGATTCGTAATACCCTGTTAACGATTCTCGCAACCGCCCAGCTAGCACCCTCACTATCGGATTGGCCGACGGATCAAACTCTTCGGCTTTGTTTAGAACGTCAATTGCAATGGAGTATGCCTTGATCCGGTCGCTCTTACCCAGAAGCGTTTCTTCGACAATGTATCGTAAAGTTGCAGACACTTGCGGTGACGACATGAACTGAGGCGACGCCAATATGTTTTCCAACACACTGCGGACAGCATCATTCGTATATACGCTTCGTGCAATCATAATTCCTTATACCGCGAAACCCTAACAAAACAACAGGTTAAGTTGCCACGCACCCGATGTTTCAGCATCTGGCGTTACCGTAACGTTCTCCGTGTTACGTAGTTTACCCGATCAGAAAATGGCTAATCAGAATGCATAACAATCCGAATGGGCATCATCAGCTCATCACTCGCAAACTGAACCGATCAACCACCTGATAAGGAAACTATCATGACTAACTTCAAAACAAAATTCTCCGCTGTAATCGTTGCCACTAGCTTGGTGCTTATCAACACTGCCAGCATTGTTGCCGCGGCACCGCATTACCCCACCTGATTTTTCCAACCACCACAACAAATACAAACTTTCTAGCACTGCAACAGCTTTCGGTGGCTTGTTTAAGACAGGCACCGGAGGCTTTGCAGTTCTTTATTCAAAGGAGTCCTTCAATGGCGGGCCGTATTGTACACATGTCAGACAGAGCGCGCGCAAAAGCCGTGCATCAGGACATTCCATATTATCCTTCAAGCCAAACAGCCGGTTCGGAATGGATACTCAGCGCGCTTAACGATTTGGCCGAATATTGTGCCTTCAACGAAATTCGCGACGTTGAAACCACCCTGCGACGGGCTATCTGGGAATCAACGCTACAGTTAGCACAAGCAGATTCTGAACAAGAATAGATCGCGTTAAAACCGTGCGTATCTGCGTGTTGGGTTATAATATCCAATTTGTTGATCGAATGTTTGTATCAATGCAGCTTCCACTCCCCCCTTGATTCCATCTTATTGGTATTGGCCTGCCTGATGCATAAGGCAAGATCAGTGTTTATAAGTTTTCCTGCCATATTAACAAAATATTAGCTTCAATGCCGTCTAGACTAGCAAAAGTCGCAGATGGGTCAGATACGTGCAAAAGAATGAACTCCAAGCAGAGCTAAGTCGCAATCGCGGCCTTCTTCTGGCTGTGGGATTGTTCAGTGCCTTCGTAAACATCCTAATGCTAACCGGCCCGATTTTCATGCTTCAGGTTTATGATCGCGTGCTTGGCAGTGGCTCCGAAGAAACGCTCGCTGCGCTATTTCTACTGGTGGCCACGCTTTACACTATAATGGGTCTTCTCGATTACATTCGCGGGCGGATTTCGGCGCGAGTGGGAGCTAGTTTTCAGGCTGGGTTAGATAATCGCGTATTTAGCGCCCAGATCAGCCACACACAGCAAGCCTATTCACGTTCGTCGGGCCTTGCAGACCTAGAAGCAATCCAACGATTTTTCTCGTCTCCGGTGATATTCGCATTCTTCGACATCCCTTGGACGCCAATCTTCATCGCCGTGATTTTCATATTTCACCCTTGGCTGGGGTGGACGGCAGTAGCGGGCGCTTCCGTGTTGATTATCCTGACAGCATTAAATCAATTAATGACAAGAAAGTCGGTTCTAGAAGCGAGCCGAACCTCAGCTCAGGCTAATGCCTTTTCTGAAGAAATTCGCCGCCACCGAGAATTGGTTCGGGGCTTGGGGATGACAGGTTCAGCCTTGCAAAAATGGCATGTCGCCCGAAACGATGCCCTCACCAAACAAATACTTTCAAGCGATCGGACGGGCGGTTTCGCAGCGTTTTCCAAATCTTTTCGGTTCTTTTTACAATCAACTATGCTGGCTGTAGGCGCTTATCTGACATTACAAGACGAAATCACAGCGGGCGCGATGATCGCGGCATCAATTATGTTGGGCCGCGCCCTTTCACCGATCGAGCAAGTGATAGGTCAATGGCCTACCGTATTGCGTACACGACACGGCTGGAATTCACTGACCCAGTTTCTTGCCGCAGCACCAGAAGCATCCGCGCGTACTACGCTACCAAAACCTCGTGCGATATTGGAGGTTGAGCACGCAAGCGTTGTGCCGCCAGGAGCAAAAGAACCAACGCTGAAAGGCATCAATTTTAAACTTGAACCCGGTCAGGTGTTGGGGATTATTGGGCAAAGTGCCTCCGGTAAGTCCAGCCTCGCGCGAATTCTAACGGGCATCTGGCAGCCAGTATCTGGCAAAGTACGCCTTGATGGCGCAACGCTCGATCAGTTTAAATCAGAAAACCTCGGGCAGTATATTGGGTATTTACCGCAGGACGTAACCCTGTTCAGTGCAAGCATTGCCGACAACATTGCCCGTTTGGCCCCGAAGGCCAGTTCCGAAGATATTGTTACCGCGGCAAAGATGGCTGGTGCACACGAAATGATCCTGCGCTTACCAGACGGGTACAATACGATGGTGAACGCGCAAGGCGGCACATTATCTGGTGGGCAAAAGCAACGCGTTGGCTTGGCAAGAGCGGTGTTTCAAAATCCGGTTCTATTGATTTTGGATGAACCCAATTCAAACCTTGATAGTGCAGGCACTTTGACACTGAACGCCGCAGTTAGAGCCATAAAAGCAGCAGGCGGAGCCGTGATAATCATGGCACATAGACCAGCCGCACTTGCAGAATGTGATCTGGTTCTCGTTCTTGAAAGTGCGGCAGTGAAAGCCTTTGGTCCACGTGACACTGTGTTGAAAGCACAGGTGAAAAATTACGCACAGGTTGCCGGGCAAATYCACCCARAGGCCGGAAAATGAACCGCACGCACGACCCACAGAAATGGACTGCAAAGAAGTATATTCTCGCAGGTTTTCTCACGCTGGCCGTTCTTGTGATCGGTATCGGGTCTTGGGCCATCTTTGCGCGCCTTGCCGGTGCCATTGTTGCAAGCGGTTTGATCGAAGTTGAATCCAATCGGCAGGTAGTCCAGCACCCTGAGGGCGGCATTGTCAGTGAAATACTGATCGACGATGGTGATCTGGTAAACGCAGGGGACGTCCTTCTGCGGCTCGATGATACCTTGCTAAGGTCCGAGCTTGCCATCGTTGAGGGACAACTTTTTGAATATGTGGCGCGAAGCGCGCGCCTGACAGCAGAAAGAGACGGTACCACAAACATTGTTTTTAGCGATGAACTCAATGCAATCGTCGCACAAAACCCAAAGGCGCGCGACCTGTTGGACGGGCAAACAAGGTTGTTTATTGCACGAAAAACTACGCTTAACGAAGAAACGTCGAGTTTGCGTGAACAGGCAAAGCAAGTTAATGAGCGGACCGTTGGTCTTGATGCGCAATTGCTAGCGGTCCGACGGCAACGTGAACTGATTCAGACCGAACTTGCCACTCAGATAGCCTTGCTTTCCAAAGGATTGACGCAAAGTAGTCAGGTTGGCGCACTACAGCGCGAAGAAGCGCGATTAGATGGCCAAATCGGTAGGTTGAAAGCGGACATCGCACAAGCACGCGGTCAAATCACGGTGATCGAGATCGAGATCATGCGCCTTAAATCCGCAAGGCGTGAAGAATCGATAACCACGCTCAGAAACTTGCGGTATAATGAAGCAGAATTACAAGAACGGCGGCTTGCTTTACTAGCGCGCCTTTCACGCTTTGATATTCGCGCCCCCAGATCGGGTATTATCTATGGGCTGCAGGTACACGCCTTGCGCTCGGTCCTCGCGAAAGCAGCCACTATTCTATCAATCGTCCCACAAGATGCCTCGCTCGTAATTACGGCGCGGATTGCTGCCTCGGATATTGATCAGGTCAAAATCGGTCAAGCTGGAACGCTCAGGTTTTCAGCATTTGATATGCGCACAACGCCGGAAATACGTGGAACCGTGACCAAAATATCCGCTGATATAGTTACAGACGACGCGACGGGCGCATCCTTCTTCGTGATCGAAATGATTCCGAATATTGGTGAAATTGCCATACTCGAAGGCAAAACGCTTTTGCCAGGAATGCCTGTCGAGGTTTTCATTAGAACGGGTGAGCTCTCGCCATGGCAATATATTACCAGCCCCTTATCTGGGTATTTTAACAGAGCATTTAGGGAAAATTAGCCCTCCTCACAATACGCAACTACCAACTCCCAAAATGTATGTGGTAACGCCATATGGTGCCACGAACACAATGTTTACTTTTTCCATGAGTTGTAGTAAAAGAATCACGTGCCAGTTGAAGTTGCTCGATTATTGATGTGGGCGGCCAGTATCTGGTGCTTCATATCGGTAGTGGGGCTTAATTTTAAGTAGGGTACAGTATTATGTGCCTGATTAGTTGGTCTGTGGTTGATATGTTTATGTATCCCGTTGTAAATTTAGAATACTTTGAGCTACCTTTATTGGAGGGATCATGCGCATTTCTAAGCTAAAGCTGTTTCTACAGAATGACGACGGCGCCATTACGCCTTTCGTGATTGTTATGTTCCTGACCATGGTGGTTGGCGGTGGTATGGGTGTTGATTTCATGCGCCACGAATCAGAACGCGCTGCGTTACAGGATGCTCTGGACCGTGGAGTTCTTGCCGCGGCCTCCTACGACGTTTCAGATTACGAAACGTCTGCAAACGTCACAATCGATCTGGAGGCACGCGTTGCTTCATACGTCACATCAAGCGATATACTTAGAGGCCGCAACCCAAACCTGGTTATTACATCAAATATTTCCGAACTCTCGCGGCAAGTAACAGCCAGTGGCAGTTATGACATCAATACGTTTTTTCTAAAAATAATCGGGATTACCACACTGCCAGTCATAGCCCGCGCAACTGCGATTAGCTCGGTTAACGAGGTCGAAATTTCGCTTATCCTCGACAATTCCGGCTCGATGGGTGGGCAAAAAATTCGGGACCTGAAGACCGCAGCAAATACTTTTATTGACCTGGTGTTAACTGAAAAGACCGCAGCGCACACGACCGTTTCTTTGATTCCATTTGCAGCGCAGGTTAATGCCGGATCCGTACTTGCTGCCGAATACAATCTAGCAGCTTGGCATAGGTATAACTGGTGCTTCGAATTCGACGCTGGCGATTATACCACTACGTCGTTATCCCAAGACACTCGATTTCAACAAGAACAGCAATATTACAGGGGGGAGAGTGGCACTTACGAATGCCCGGCAGCTACAATATTGCCGTTTTCTAACGACCCCGCAGCACTTCACAGCGCCATAAATGATATGCAGGCTGGTGGCTTCACCGCAACGTACGCGGGTATGAAATGGGGGGCTGCTTTGCTTGATCCAAATTCACAACCTGTTGTTACCTCATTGATTGCAAACGGTGTCGTAGACCCTATTTTCGCCGGAAGACCTCTGCCATGGGAGGATAGAGGTTTGAAATTCATCGTTCTGATGACAGATGGCGCCAACACTCTTCACAAGCGCATACAGCCCAGATATTACAATCAAACGGGAACATCTAGTTGGAGGTCGCAAGATAATGCCGACTTTTGGAATGTTAGGTGGTGCGGTGATAATTGTACGGAAGTTGTGACAGGTTCTACAGAAGGTGACAGTAGGCTCGATGCAATATGTTCATCTGCAAAAGCGCCGATCCCTGGTGGATCATCGCTAAAACAGCGCATTATCATCTACACGATCGGTTTTGACATATCTAGCGGATCAAACCCATATCTTAAAATGCGCGATTGTGCTTCATCTGAATCCAGATTTTATCATGTTGGAACATCGGATCTAACGGCTGCGTTTGTTCAAATCGCCAAATCTATAAACAAATTGAAACTATCTAACTAATGACATTCTTTAGAAAAGCATCATCAAAACTACGGGAGTTCCGAGGCGCAGACTCCGGAGCTGCTACAGTCGAATTCGTTATGATTTTCCCAATGATCTTGTGGTTGGTTTTTTCGACCTTCGAACTCGGCTGGCTTACAACCCGTCAAATGATGCTTGCCCGTGGGCTAAACCTGACAATTCGTGACCTGCGCCTCGATAATATCGTTGATCCAACGCATGCCAAACTAAAGCAGCTGGTGTGCGAACGGTCGCTCGTTTTGCGTAATTGCCTAACTTCCGTTCATATAGAACTTGTGCCGCTGACGCTCTCATCTGGAATTCCACGAACTGAAAGTACTTGCGTCGACCGAACCGGAGACATCATCCCGGTTGAGAATTTTTCGGCAGGAACATTGGAAGATATAATGTTTGTGCGCGCGTGCGTAATTGTTGACCTTATGTTGCCAGGCATGGGCATTGCGGCACAACTGACAAAAGATTCAACAGGCGGCTATGCGATGGTTGCGTCCTCAGCTTTCAAGAGAGAGCCTTAATTCTATGATCTCCTACATCCGAACAAAAATAAACGAGTACCTCAAAGACGACAGTGGGACGGCAACAATTGAGTTCGTCCTCTGGTTCCCACTGTTGATGTTTTGGATGCTGGGAATTGTTGTGTTTTTTGACGCTTTCAAATCGCGAGGCGCACTAATAGCAGCGAACACGGTTGTGGCAGATATTATATCACGAAACAGTGAAGTGGATACCGCCTACTTAGACTTACTTCAACTACTGCAATCATCGCTCTTGCCCAAAACTTCTGGCGGTGGCTTGAGAATCAGTAGCATATTGTACACGATAGACCCCGACATTGTAGACGATCCGGGCACCTACACAGTTCAATGGTCAGGCGTAACAGGAACCGCCACTATTGTTTTAGAGGATGCCGACATTCAAATCTCTGAACTCCCAGATATGTACAGCAGCGAAACTGTTCTGCTGGTTGAATCTTTCGTTCCCTACGTACCGATGACTAGCTATATCGGAATGACCGTTACTACTCTGCGCAGAACAATCGCAATAAGCCCGCGTTACGATTCTAGAGTCGTTTGGGTCAACTAGTAGTTAGGGCTATATCGTCAAGTTGACGTGCTTTCATGGTATAGTCAAGTTGTTGAGTTTATTTTGATATTGACCTGCACCCCAAGTCTCCTCCACTTGACGTAGTGTCCTTGGAGTTAAATTGATGGTGTTAAGCTGCCAGTTTATCCATCCTCATTTTCTGTGCGAATTCCTGCGGCGTCATATTTCCCAAGGATGAATGTGGTCTTTGGTGGTTGTAATCTTCCTTCCAGTCTTCCAGTACGCCTTTAGCGTCATCCAGTGAACTGAACAGGTTTTCGTTCAGGCATTCGTCCCGCAACTTGCCGTTGAAGCTTTCTACAAACGCATTTTGGGTAGGTTTCCCCGGCGCAATGTAATGCCAGTCCAAGCCCGTTTCCTGTACCCATTTCAAGATGGCCATGCTTGTAAACTCGGTTCCATTATCCGAAACAATCGTGTTGGGACGACCCCGAGCCGTCATAGCTTTTTCCAATTCTCTAACAATGCGGGCACCAGAAAGGGACGTGTCCGCTACCAAGGCAACATTCTCGCGCGTGAAACCGTCCACCACAGTCAGGATGCGAAACCGCCTGCCATCCGTGAATGCGTCGGATACGAAATCAAGGCTCCAACGCTGGTTCGCAGCATCAAGCACGCCATTGGCCTGCGTGTGCCCAAGGCTCGTTTTCGACCGCCCCTGCGTCGAACTTGCAACTTTTCCTCGGCATATATGCGACGGAGGTTCTTGTGGTTCATGAATATTCCCTGTCTTTGCAGCATGACTTGGATACGACGATAGCCAAACTGACGCTGTTCTCGGGCGACGGCCTTGATGGCTTCACGCAATTCCGCATCATCAGCTCGCTTAGACTGATACCGAACCGTCGAGCGATCCACCCGCAAAACATCACACGCCCCCTCTCATGGTTTGCAAGCAAACCACTGCCGGGCAGCGGACGCTGGCTGACACCGTGCGAACCGCACAAATGCGCCACAGCTTCTCGCTTTGCGTCCCCCTGTCGGAGATTGCAAACAATCACCTGTCGGGCAGTGGGACGTTACCACTTTTTTGAGTTCGCATCCCGAAGCATGGCGTTGTCTACCATCTGCTCTGCCAACAGCTTCTTCAGCTTGTTGTTCTCGTCTTCCAAAGCCCGCAGTTTACGAGCATCCGAAACCTCCAAGCCGCCATACTTCGATTTGTATTTGTAAAATGTGGCCTGCGAGATGCCGTGACGACGGCAAACATCTGCTGTCCGTTCGCCAGGCTCTTGCTCTTTCAGGATGCCAATAATCTGTTCTTCTGTGAATCGATTCTTCATTTGTACGTCCTTTTGGGTGGGCGGACTCTACATCAAAATGGAGGAATTCTAGGGACGCAGGTCACACACAATGCAACATAATCTTTAATTGTAAACTCTGAACAATTTCACTGCATTTCTTCTATAGTGTATTTTCACTTTCGGAGGGTTGACCCGCACCCCAAGTATTTCCCCAGTCAGCGGAGAGTTCTTGAAATTGAACGCACCCGCCTCAACATCGGAGCACCTGGGGCTAGATTTTTTGTCTTCGGCCAGTTCGGTGGGTTACCTTCACCCGAACGTCGTTTTTTCGTGCCAAATCATCAGGTATACGTCTCGTCCAGCGCATAACCTGACGCCCGAACCGTGCGGATCGGGTCAACCAAACCGCCTTTATTCAATGCCTTGCGCAGCCGCCCGATATGCACATCCACCGTGCGGGCCTCAACGTAAATATCTTGTCCCCAGACACGATCCAGCAACTGTTCGCGGCTGTAAACCCGACCCGGGCGTTTGATCAAAACTTCTAAAAGGCGAAACTCCGTCGGGCCAAGCGTCACGGCCCCGCCGCCCCGTGTCACACGCATCGTGTCGCGGTCTAGAACGATATCACCAAACGTCACCACATTGCCCGCCGCCGCCGGATTGGCGCGCCGCAACACTGCGTGAATCCTCGCTACCAACTCTTTCATCGAAAACGGCTTGGTCACGTAATCATCCGCACCCTTTTCAAACCCGCGCAAGCGGTCTTCTTCCTCGGCCCGCGCGGTCAGCATGATCACCGGAATATTCCGCGTTTCAGAACGCGCGCGCAACTGGCGGCAAATCTCGATGCCCGAGACATGCGGCAACATCCAGTCCAGCAATATAATGTCAGGTTGAAAATCCTCGGCGGCCATCAAAGCTTCGTCACCGTCGTCAACAATCGAAACCTCGAAACCTTCGGCTGTCAGGTTGTACTTCAGCAGATGGCTAATCGCCTCTTCATCCTCGACAACCAGAACTTTAATGCTCATCCTTGCCCCCTAAAACGGCGCGACTCCAAGCCCGATGGGTTCACCCTTTGGCCGATCATCGCCCAGCGGTTCACCCTTTACAACATAGTAAATCATCTCGGAAATATGAGTGGTGTGATCCCCGATCCGCTCAAGGTTTTTCGCCACGAACAGCAATTGCGAGCCAAGCCCGATCATCCGGCTGTCGTCCATCATATAGGTAACAACTTCGCGAAAAATCGCATTGTACATCTCGTCAATTTCGACGTCGCGGTTCCAGATATCCACCGCCAATTCCGCATCGCGTTGCGCGTGGGCATCCAGAACTTCCGACAATTGCCGCAAGGTTTCCTGCCCCATATGTACGATGGAATGCGAAATTTTAACCGGCTTGGCCTCGGACAAATAAATCGCCCGCCGCGCAATGTTCTTGGCCAGATCCCCGATACGTTCAAGCGTCGAGGCAATCTTGATTGCCGACAGTAAAACCCGCAAATCCTGTGCCATAGGCTGGCGCAAAGCGATGATTTGGGTGGCGAGTTCCTCCAACCCCAGTTCCATCGCGTCCAGCTGCTTATCTTTAATTACCACCTGTTGCGCCAATTCCGCATCACGGTTTTTCAGGGCTTCCAAGGCCTCGCTAAGCAAGACCTCTACCAGCCCGCCCATCTCGGAAATCTTGGCTTGAATGGTGATCAGATCATCGTCAAAAGCCGATACAATGTGACGTCCTTTTTTCATAATTCCCCCTTAACCGATCCGGCCGGTAATGTAATCTTGTGTGCGCTGGTCAACCGGATTGGTAAAAATCGTCGACGTGTCGCCGTATTCTACCATATCCCCCAGATGAAAAAACGCCGTTTTTTGCGAGACCCGCGCGGCCTGCTGCATGGAGTGGGTGACGATCACCACGGAATAGTTGTGCCGCAGCTCGTCAATCAATTCTTCAATCTGCGCCGTAGCGATGGGGTCAAGGGCCGAGGCGGGTTCATCCATCAACAGCACCTCCGGCGCGGTCGCAATTGCGCGCGCAATGCACAAACGCTGCTGCTGCCCGCCCGAAAGACTAGTACCCGGCGCATCAAGGCGGTCCTTGACCTCTTTCCAGATCGSGGCACGGCGAAGCGACTTTTCAACCACCTCTTCAAGGTCGGTTTTATTCCCCACCAGCCCGTGAATGCGCGGTCCGTAAGCGACATTGTCAAAGATCGACTTGGGGAACGGATTGGGTTTTTGAAACACCATCCCCACCTTGGCCCGCAGCTGCACAGGGTCCACCGATTTGGCGTAAATATCCTCGCCATCCATCAGYAAATCGCCAGTRATTTTGCAYGAATCAATSGTGTCGTTCATSCGGTTCAAACACCGCAGAAACGTCGATTTYCCGCAACCBGATGGCCCGATAAACGCCGTTACCGTRTTGTGCAGAATATCCACCGACACGTCTTTGATCGCRTGGTTATCGCCGTAAAACACATCGACRTTTTTCGTCGAAATCTTAACTGTATCTGTCATATTTTCCATATCCGTCTACCACCGCCGCTCGAACCGTTTSCGHARAAATACGGCCAGCCCGTTCATTAAAACCAAAAACACCAAAAGCACCAGAATTGCCGCCGAAGTGCGCGCCTCGAACGCCCGTTCAGGGAAATCYGACCAGCGATAAATCTGCACAGGCAGAACTGTCGCACTGTCCATCACGCCTTTCGGCACATCGACGATAAACGCCACCATCCCGATCATRATMAGCGGCGCGGTTTCACCCAAGGCYCGCGCCATGCCGATGATCGTTCCGGTCAAAATACCGGGCATCGAAAGCGGCAAAACATGGTGAAACGCCGTTTGAAGTTTSGAGGCKCCRAYCCCCARCGCCGCATCCCTRATYGAGGGCGGAACCGCCGCCATYGCMGCRCGCGAYGCRATRATAATCGTKGGCARCGTCATCACCGCCARCACRATGCCACCCGCCARWGGYGCSGAYCTTGGMACCCCGAAGAARCCAAGGAAAACCGCCAASCCCAGCAGMCCGTARACRATGGARGGSACCGCCGCGAGGTTGTTGATATTCACCTCGATRAACGTRTTCATWAGGTTTTTCTTGGCRAAYTCTTCAAGGTAAATCGCKGCCATAACMCCGATKGGRAAAGCYAGAAGRATCGTCACMAGCATTGTCCAGAAGGANCCCNACYGCMGCRCCCCAGATRCCYGCCARTTCWGGTTCGCGGCTRTCGCCYGCMSTRAAGAACCGWGTGTTAAATACTGTTTCAATCGCRCCAGCGCTTCGCAGGTTTTCGATCAACATKACCTGTAAATCCGACACYTTGCGCGAGGCTTCGGGYARRTCTTGCAAGTAAACTTGCCATTCCCCCGCCGCCAGTTCGCCGCTGTCCAGCGTACCGATAACCTTGCCYGCGCCGCCTGTTGCGGACACCTCGGTTAGTTTCACCCAAGTATCGCCCATGCGTACCAGAACCGATGGGGAGTTTTTGTCCAATACCTCGGCCCCGTCAGTCCGGGACCCTCGTGCTTCCAGCTCCGCTGCGAGTGCCAGAAACCGGTCCCTCGCGGCTTCACGTTTGGCGGCCTCCTCCAGATCACCGCGTTCGGTGAACACGGCGCGCCCGTTTTCCTGCAACGCGGCTTGGTCACGATTGAACGCGGCCTTGGCCCGCAAATCGGCCTTTACGCGGGCCATAACGAAGGCGAAATCTTGCGCGCTGGATGTCACAACAGCCGTTTTTCCATTGCTTTCAACGCTCAGCGAACCAGCTGTGTTTTGTTCCACCAGATCGCCATAAGACCCTTTCAGATACAGGTCCGCGATGTCCGATGCCAAGAACCGAAAGTCAATTGTTTGCCCGATATTTGAGGGGCGAGCCATCGCCAGTTCGCGCAACTCGAACGCAGCACCACCGCTGATAATGTCATACATCGCCCGCTTGTCGCCGCGCGCTTTCACAAACGGAAACGCCGCTTTCAGCGCGTCTTTGGTCAACCCGCCATAATTCGCACGGCCAATTATCGACGGGTCATTTGTACCATCGGAGTCAATTTCGCCGACCTCCAGATACACCGGCAGCGTGATATAGCTTTCGGTAAATGCACCCGAGGCCTTGCTGACCACCGACCACATTAGCGTTATCAACGCAGCACCCGCCAGCGTAATCGCCAGAATGCCGTAAGCCTTCAATCGCCACTCCGCCGCTTTGCGTTTCTTCAAACGCACGGCAGATTCTGGCGAGTTATGCATCTTGGAAAGTTCGGTCATGCTAATCATTAGTCGTACATCTCCCGATATTTCCGCACGAAACGCAGGGCGAAAATGTTAAGTGCCAGCGTGATGCAGAACAGTGTGAACGCCAAGGTGAAGGCGGGGCCAGCGGCGGTCGAGGCTTCTGTGTCGCCCGTAATCAGCATCACAATTTGCACGGTCACGGTTGTCACGGCCTCCAGCGGATTGGCCGTCAGGTTTGCGCCTTGGCCAGCGGCCATCACGACGATCATAGTTTCGCCAATTGCACGTGACACACCAAGCAAGATCGCCGAAACGATCCCCGGTAGCGCGGCTGGCAAAACGACTTTCCGGATCGTCTCGGCTTTGGTCGCGCCAAGCGCGTAGGATCCATCCCGCAAGGTTTGCGGCACGGAATTAATCACGTCATCGGACAAGGAGCTGATGAAMGGAATAATCATAATYCCCATCACRATCCCYGCCGCCAACGCRCTTTCGGAWGCGACSGTWARRCCWATCGCCTCGCCCGTGTTKCGRATRAAMGGRGCSACRGTKATCGCGGCGAAAAATCCGTAAACGACYGTCGGRATRCCKGCCAGAATTTCCAACATCGGCTTGGCCCAYGCCCGYACTTTKGGCGARGCGAAATCMGATAGGTAGATCGCGGCGAACAGGCCGATWGGMACRGCSACCAGCATCGCGATRCCRGTRATCATCAGRGTTCCCGCGAACARMGGYACGGCCCCGACTTTGTCCATGTCCATCATGCCGTCTTGCACGCCGGAAAGGGGRCTCCACCKTGTGCCGAACAGGAATTTATCKACRCGCCAACCGATGCTGGCGAAGAAATTAAACGTCTCGAATATCAGTGACAGCACAATACCCAGTGTCGTCAGAACCGCTACCGCAGCAGAGGCCCACAAGATACCGCGAATAATGTTTTCGGAACGGTTCCGCGCCCGCCATTCAGCCGAGATTTTCTGCATGCTAACCATGCCGGCAATAAATGCACCACCAAGCGTAATCGCTACGGTCACCCAAATACGCAATGCGTCAGCCTTCGCGAATTGCGCCGCAGTTGCCTCACGCAGCGCGTCGGTCTTGGAGCTAACCAACCCTGCCGCAATCGCCTTGGCATCCGACAAGATAAGCTCAATTTCGATCTGGCGTGTATCCGGTAAGGCCACGCGCAAATCGGCTAGAAATTTTGTGTCCAGATAGGCGTTCCAGCCCAGCATCAGCGTCAACAACAGCGCCAATCCAACGATCATCACCCACAGCATCACATAGGTGCCGTGATAACTTGGCCGCGAGTGCAAACTTGCCAAAACGCCTTGGCTGGCAGAAACGGCTTTGGCCCGCGATAGGATGAAAAACCCTATCGCGAGACCAATAATCAGCAGGGCGGTCAGGGCTAGCATTTACCAGCCCCGATGCACAAAGTTAGTTCCATTCATCACCTGTCATGATTTYCAACCCATTCACGCGGGCTGCATTTTTCTCAAACTCGTCCTCGAACAACGGGATCAGGCCTTTGTCGGTCAAATAGCCTTCTTCGCCTGCTGCGGCCTCGCTTGAAAACTCGGCGGCATATTCAGCAATGCCGGGGATAACGCCGATGTGGGCTACTTTGATGTAGTAGTAAAGCGAACGCGAGATTTCATATTCGCCAGCAGCGATGTTGTCGAATGTTGGCTCCACCCCGTCCATCGCCGCGCCTTTGATAACGTCGGAGTTTTGATCAAGGAATGAGTAGCCAAAAATGCCCAATGCGTTCGGGTTTGCTTCCAGCTTGGATACGATAAGGTTGTCGTTTTCGCCTGCTTCAACATACACGCCGTCTTCGCGAATTTCGACACCATCACAGGATACCAACTCGGTTAACTCACAGCCCTCGTGCATTACCAACTCTTCAAACGCGTCCCGCGTGCCGGAGGATGGCGGCGGGCCAAGCACTTCGATTGCGATGGCTGGCAGGGATGGATCAACTTGATCCCAAGTCGTTGGCAGCGGACCGTTTGAAGCCAGTGCGATAACGACTTGCTCCAGAGTCAGCGCGAATGTCGGGCCGCTGATCGCATTGGCGATAACGATACCGTCATACCCGACAACCGACTCAACGACCTCGGTAACGCCATTTTCCTGACACATCGCGAATTCCGTAGCTTTCATGCGGCGCGATGCATTGGTCATATCGGGATGTTCTGCCCCAACGCCTGCACAAAACAACTTCAAACCACCGCCTGAGCCTGTGGATTCAACGACCGGTGTCGCGAAATCTGTGGTTTTGCCGAATTGTTCTGCCACTGCTGTGGAGAATGGGAATACGGTTGACGATCCGACAATACGAATCTGTTCGCGGGCGGATACTGCGCCTGCTGCGACTGTTGCGGCCAGTGCCAGCATGGTAATTCTGGATAGTTTCACGGGGATTCTCCGGTAACTGTTTCAAAAACCCGAACGCCCAATGCGTTCAAGATATCCACACCCTAGGCGGCTTTGAATACGCATTTATTGCACTTTGGTGACAGTTTTATGACAGCGCGAGAACTTTGTTTATATGCCTCGCAAGCAGGTGATTATCAAATCACTAGGTTATATTCGCATGTCATGATATACGCCTGCGCATAAACCCGTATCTTAGGAGTATCACAATGACTGCACAAAGCCTGACCCGCCTAATCGCCGGCCTTTTCATCATGCTAAGCCTTGCCTTTGCCCACATGGCCGGCACAGTCGACATGTCCAGCGTCAACTGGTTATGGTTCACTGCCTTTGTTGGCGTTAACCTATTCCAGTCCGGTCTCACAAACTGGTGCCTGATGACAAAAATGCTGAAAAAACTAGGCGCTGCCTAAACAGATTCGGGCAGCCAGACAGTGAATTGGCTGCCCTCCCCCAAGGTCGATACGATCTGCAATTCCCCACCATGACGATTAACGATGTGTTTAACGATGGCCAGACCCAACCCCGTGCCGCCTTTGTTGCGGCTTTGCTTGGCGTTCACGCGGTAGAACCGTTCCGTTAACCGGTGCAAGTGTTCAGGACCGATCCCCGAGCCCTGATCGGCAACCGTAACCCCGACCATATTGGCATAGCGCAGATCCGCAGGGGCCGTGAAAACCTTCACCGTGGTACCACTGCCACCGTATTTCATGGCGTTGTCGATCAGGTTCACCATCACTTGGTTCAACTGGTCGCGGTCTGCTGCCACAACCGGATCACCCGTTAGCGCGGTTTCCAGTATCACGTCGTACTTCTTTTGAAGCGGCAACAAGGCCGAGGCCGCCTCTAACACCAACTCGTTCAGCGCGCAGGGATCACTTGGCTTGATATGCTCGTTCAGCTCGATCCGGCTAAGCGACATCAAATCGTCAACGAGGCGCTGCATTCGTGTCGCCTGTTTATCCATGATCTTAAGGAATTCTTCGCGCGCGGCGGGGTCATCCTTGGCGTGGCCCTGCAAGGTTTCAATGTACCCCAGAATGGAGGCCAACGGCGTGCGCAATTCATGGCTGGCATTCGCCACAAAATCGCTACGCATCTTTTCAACCCTACGGTCCTGCGTACGATCCTCGATCTGGACAATGGCCTGAACCTTGTCGCCAAAATCGCTGCCAGCGGGCATTAGGCCAATGCTGGCCTCGTAATACCGTTCGTGCGGCAACGCGGTGGTGAATGAAACCTTACTGTTCTTACCCTCGGTCACCGCCGCGTTTACCGCATCCACAAACACCGGAACCCGCAAAAGGCTGGCGAAATGATCGCCGGCTTTCAGGGTCGGTAAAATTTCCTTAACGGCGCGATTGCCATAAACCACCCGCCCCCTTCGCGAAATCACCAGCAACGGCAGCGGCATTTGTTCCAGCATCGCGCGGCCAAATCCGGTGGGCATGGGTTTGGTGGGTTCAATCGCCTCCACGTCGCCTTCTTCAACGGGGTCGCGCATGGCTTCTTGCAACAGGGCGAACAGGACGATCAGAACGAGGACGGAGGCGAAGATGATCCAGAACGGTTCTTCCAAAACCCGTAAAATTGCCGCGACGCCGCCGGTGACGACGCCAAGCAGGATGTAGGGCCAAAGACGTGTCTGCATGTGCTTTCCCTCGCAGCGAATCCCGAATTAGGATTGTATTCATACCTGCTATATATATGTATTGCGGGAAACCAAAGGGGACCAAATGATCCGGTACGATTTAAAATGCGCCAAAGGGCATCGGTTTGAATCCTGGTTTGGTTCCAGTGCTGATTACGATAAACTGATGATTGCCGGAATGGTTTCTTGCTCGGTTTGCGGCGACGAGACCGTCGAAAAGGCCATCATGGCCCCGCGCGTGGTGAAGGAACGGCCACTAAGCGCGCCTGCCTCCCCCGCCGAGCAGGCCGTTAAGGAATTGCGTAAAAAGATCGAGGATACCGCCGATAACGTCGGTAAAAACTTCGCCGCCGAGGCGCGCGCGATTCATGACGGTGACGCTCCCGAACGCCTGATTTACGGTGAAGCAAAGATCGAGGATGCCAAATCTTTGATCGACGACGGCATCCCCGTGGCCCCATTGCCGTGGAGCAAGAAGAAAACCAACTAAGGGTGGTTAGCTGGAAGCCTCCTCCGCCTTAAATCCGGTAACACCCATATCATCCAAAATCACATACAGCGACGGCAAGGCCAGCAGAACCAGTGTGGTCGATGTCAGCAAACCAAACACCAGCGAGATCACCAGCGGGATGATGGACGCGGCCTGCGCGCTGGTTTCCATCAGCAAAGGCGCCATGCCCATGATTGTCGTTGTAGTCGAAATAAAGATCGGCCTTGTCCGCGCACGGCTGGCTTTGCCCGCAGCGGTCAGGGTATCGAATCCGGCTTGGCGATTTTTATTGATGTACTGCATCAGCAGGATGGAGTTGTTAACCACAATCCCTGCCAATGACGCCGCCCCGATCAGCGATGGCATCGAAATGTCATACCCCATCAACACGTGCCCCCAAATCGACCCAACCAAGGCCATAGGGATGGCAAGCATCACGATCAGTGGCTCGATATAACTGCGGAACTGGAACGACAGGATTAGGAACACGCCCAACATCCCGATACCAAGTCCGCGTGCAATGGATTTGGCGGTTTCTGCGGTCGAGGCCACCTGCCCCAAGAACTGGATATCCAGATCAGGGAAATTTTCTTCGAACTCTGGCAGCCAGTTGGCTTGAATGTCGGCAACCAGCGCCCCGGCGTTGGCAAGGCCTGCGTCAACATTGGCCTCAACCGTGACGGTTCGCACGCCGTCTATTAGCGTGATTTTGGCCCAGTCGCGGGTTTCCGTAATGTCTGTCACCACACTAAGCGGTACAGATTTGCCAGTACGCGAAGTTATCTGCGCTTGCTCCAGACTATCAAGTGTCGTGCGTTCATAAGCGGTCTGGCTGACGGTGATTTCAATGTTCTGGTCACCCAACTGCAAGCGATCAACCACGTCGCCCAACAGACCGGAACGCAGCTGCGAGGCGACGGATTCGGAGGTAAACCCAAGCACGCTGGCCCCGTCTGACAAGGACAACGCGCGTTGCGGCTTGCCCGGGCGAAGGTCATCCATCGCGTTGAACACACCGACGTACCCGTTCAGATAATTCACCAGACTTTCCGAGGCGAGCTTCATCTCGTCAAGGTCATCGCCTTGAATGCGCACCTCGATCGGGACACCTGCGGGGCCGAAACCGGGCTCCTGAATGGTCATGTTGATCATCCCGTAAACCGTGCCGATTTCTTCGCGCCAAAGCGGGATAAAGACGTCTAGGTAGGTTGATCGCAGCTCGGCGGTCAGCAAATCGACACCGATGGTGGCAACATGTGGCCCGCTTTCGCCAGCGCTGTAATTTTCGTTATAACGAACCTGCGTGGCCTGAATCAAATCTTGTCCGTTTGGCTGTTCCAGATCGGCGTTGATGCGGTTAAGCGCGTCAACAACCTGCGCCACAGCCTCTTCGGTGCGGGCTAACGGTGTGCCTTGGGGCATCAGGATGCGGGCCTCGATCACGTCACCCTCCATCGCTGGCATGGCTTCCATTTTGATGTTTCCGCCTGCGAAAAACCCAACGGACCCTAGCAGCAGAACGATCAGCAACCCCGCCACAGCGTAGCGGAATTTGATGGCCGCATCGGCGGCTTTGCCAACACCTTCACGGAACACCTCGAAGCCCGCGTCGATTTTTTTACCGACACGGCTCTTTTCGTTCGCAACCGCGTGGGCAATCGGGGCCTTAAGGTGGTGGGGCAAAATCAAGAATGCCTCGATCAAACTTGCGGCWAGGGCGGCCAGCAGMACGATGGGCATMACCTCCAACACYGTGCCAAGCTCGCCGGCAAGRAACGACARCGGCCCAAAWACCGCAATCGTTGTCAGGAACGAYGACGWGACSCCCGGMAGYACCTGTTTGACCCCGAACACCACGGAATCKAGSGSCGAKCGYCCCTCCGCCGCATGTTCGGCGATRCTGTCTGTGATCACAACGGAATCRTCCATCACGATACCRATCGCCACCARCARGCCCACCAGCGTRATCATGTTTAACGACAGYCCGAACAKGGCCATCACGGTAAACGCGCCTGCAAAYGCAATCGGCAGRCCAAGGATCGCCCAGATCGCAAGGCGAGGGCTGTAAAAAATRCTCATGGTGATGGCRACCAGAACCAGCCCCAAAATRCCGTTGCTGACCAGCATTTTCAGCCGGTCTTCSACRATCGAGGTCATATCTTGTGTGATCGTCAAACCTACACCGTCACCCATGATTTCGCGTTCGGTTTCAAGAAATTTCGTGATGTCGGCCATCACGTTAATCGCGTCACTGTCTTTGTTTTTGTGAATTTCCAGAATTAACGCCCGTTCGCCGTTGAACAGGATTTTTTCCTCGTCCAGATCATAGGCTTCGGTGATTGTGGCGATATCGCCAAGCGACACCTCCGCGCCTGCTTGGCCTGACAGAACCACCAGATTGCGCAAGTCCTCGATAGAGCGGCTTTGATTAACGAACCGAAGTTGCACATCTTGCGTGCTGGTTTCAATCGTCCCCAGCGGCATGTCGATGTTTTGCTGGCGGATCAGACGGGAAATATCGCTAACGGACAGGCCGTATTGTTGCAGTAAATCGCGTGAAATCTCGATCTGCCATTGGCGTTGCGACAGGCCTTTAACCTTGACCGCCGCGACGTTATCGATGTCGAACAACGCTTGTTCAAGGTCGTTCACATAGGTTTCCAGATCCGCGAAGGACATATCGCCGGTCACAGCCAGTGCCGACACCAGATCAGTGGTGAACAGTTGTTTAACAACTGGCGCATCGGCGTTTGCGGGGAAATCAGTGATCGCGTTAACTTCGGCGTCCACCTCGTTCAGAAAACGGCCAACATTGCCGCCCGGTTCCATCTTGGCGATGGCACTGGCGACATTGTCTTGCGCCGTACAGGTCAGTTCTTCGAGGTTGTTAACGCCTTTCAGCGCGTCCGCCACCCGAAGGCAAATCGCATCTTCGACGTCGGCGGCACTGGCCCCGCGATAAACGATGGTGATCTGTGCTTCGGTCGGGGAATAATCGGGGAAAGTTTCGCGCAACAATGTGGGCGCTGTGAATATCCCAAGCGCCAACATTACGATCAACAGCAGGTTGGACGCTGTCGGGTGTCCGGCAAACCAACGTATCATAGCGCGCCGCCTGCGGCTGTGGCTTGCAATGCTTGTTCGGTTTCTTGATCACGATTCGGGTTCAACAAAGTTCCGGCAATGGCGGGAACGATATCATCAAGAATGACGGTCTCCCCTGCGTTCAGGCCAGACAAAAGGATCGCCATACCGTCTTGGTAATAGCCCACTTCAACCGCACGGCGTTCTAGGCGACTGTCGGCGTCAACAAGGTAAACCCAACCCTCGTGGATCGCTTCTTGGGGTACGACCATCCGTGGTTCACGCGCCATAAAGCGCAAAATGCCTTCGACGTACATGCCTTTGGGCAGTGGCGGATTCTCAACAGGGTCGGCCATGTTATCGGACTGCTGAACGCTTAGAACGACCCGAACCGTGCGCGTCGCAGGATCGATACCGTTGGCGATGCGGATCACGTCGGCGTTCCATGTCTGGTCTTCGCCGACAAGCTGAACATAGGCGTCCAGTGCCGCAATGTTGAGGGTGTCACCACTTGGCAGTTCACTTAGAACGCGGCGCAGGTTTTGCATGGGAACTTGCAACACGACCTCGGATGTATCAGTGCTATCGCCCGAAAACAAAAGCTGACCGGGGTTGATATATTGGTACAGTTCCACCTTCACATCACTAACGCGTAGATCGAAGGGGGCATAGATTTTCGTGTCGGCCAGATCACTTTCCACCTGCGCGCGTTTGGTTAACGTGCGGTCCTTTTGGGCCGTCAGGCGGCTTAGCTGGATGGGGATAATATTGGCCTGGTTTTCAAGCGATTGTACGGCTTGGCGTTGCTGCAATGTCGCGCGAAGCTGCGTATCAAGGCTGGCTTGCGGCACAGCGCCGGATGCCACTAATGATCGGGTGCGGGTCAAATCGGCCTCTGCCAAAGCTAGGCGTTCTTTTTCCAGTTCCAACAAAAGGGAAGCGTTTGCGGCTTCTTGTTTTAGCTGCGCGACCTCGGCGTTAACGCTGGCAATTTCGGCGTCGGCTTCGGTTAGGGCAAGTTCGTAGAACGCCGGATCAATCGCCAACATCAATGTACCCTTGGTCAAAAGCGCACCACTTTCCAGATCTTCGTGGCGGAAGATCACGTCGCCTTTGACGTTCGAAACTGCGCTCCAAGTCTGGGCAGGGGCCGCGGAGCCAAAACCGGATGCCTCGACCATCAGGGGCAGGTTGGCAACCTCGATCACGCGCACCGCGCGTTCGGCTTCGACATAAGGGATGCGTTCGGGTGGTTGCTTGTTCTTTACGAAACCAACAACAGTCACGATGCCCACCGCGAGGGATACTACAATTATCAATATCCTTTTGAACTTGGTTTTAACCGGTGTTTTCGCCGTCATTTTGTCGCCTCGAAAGGTTTGGGTTTCTTGTTGTTTCCCCAATTAGTTAGTAAATAATAACTTATCAAGGTGCTTGCGAGGAAAACTTACACGAAAACCCCGATAAACTGTAAAAATATCGGGGCTTTGTACTATCGGGTGACAATTTCCATCTATTTCCTCGGCAGCATCCGTTCGCGGGGTAGCTTTATGTCGAATTTTTTGCGCAATTCAGCGTCTAGTTCGGGCGAAATATGGGCCGGGAAATAGTCGTTCAATATCCGGCGCTTTTCCGCAATGGCTTTGGCGACCATTTCGGGCTTTTGCAATTCTTCCCATTCTTTCGGGGTCGAGAGATCGCCGATTTTGGGGTAGATATATTCCTTCTGCATCAAATCCAGCGTCTGAGGTTGGCCCAAAAAGTGTTCTGGCCCGTTAACAACCTCGCGGATTGTGTCGAGTGATAGAGTATCCTTGTTTACCTCGATCCCGCGAACACACCGCAAGGATTGGCCAAGAATGTCGTTATCAATAATCAGACTTTCCAGCGAAAACCCCAGTAACGAGCCATGCATGCCAGCGGCCTCGTATATGATATTGCCGCCAGCCAAACCCGCCATCACCGTGGTTATGCCCTTTTCATAGCCCGACTGAATATCCGGCATTTTGGCATCCGTCATACCGGCAGGCACGCCGCTTGGCAGATCATAGTGGTTGGTCATCTGCGCCACAGCGGCGATCAGCAACGACTGTTCGCCCGACCCGCCGGACATGGCCCCCGTGCGCAAATCCGACACGAAGGGCCACGGGCCGAATATCGCCGGATGGCCCGGGGCCAGTGCGTTGATATAAACGAGACCGGCCAACACTTCGGCAATAGACTGCACCACCGATCCGGCCAGCGCCGCGGGSGAKGTKGCCCCCGCTTGCCCCGCAGACAAWAGCAAMACRGGMACGCCCGCCTTGACCATTTCGGCAATCACATCCAGTGCTTCGGTGGCGAAGCGCAGKGGCGGSACCACNAAAGKYNGCTGAAATSGACACGAACGGGCGRGCGCGRAASGCTTCTTCRCCRCCTGCAAYCGCATAGATCATCTCGATRAACGGTTTGCAGTTTTCSACCAYYGTRATGCTGGTGCCAACGTGTTTTTGGGTTCCCGAAAGGCTGGCATAAAGGGTGTTCATGTCCATATCCAGCTCGCTCGTCATGTCRCGCGGRACCATCGGGCGTTGGAAAAAGTGGATGTTGTCCTGCTTGTCCACRATRCGCGCGGCATCGTAGAGGTCTTGCAGCATACTCTCGCGGTATTCGYTGTTTTCCACGTCAACGATATGCACCGCCGCGCCTGCCGTGCCAAAATGCACCTTGGCGCTTTGCGGGTGAATATCGTATTTCGGGTTCTGCCCGCAAAGGGTGAAATCGCGGTTGGCGGTTTTGATGGTTTCAAGCACTAGATCGCGCGGGAAAAACAAACGTCCATCGCGATAGGTCGCACCGACAGCGGTGCAGGYGGTRATGCASCCCTSSGTCGCGTCYTTGAAGCCGATATCAGACARGATTTCCAGCGCKGATTCGTGAATTTGYGCAATATCATCGTCGGATAACGGYTTGTAGCGCCCGCCYTCCATSCCYGCGCGAATGGGGCGGATATCTTCGGCCAATGGTGCGGCGCGCATGGCRTGGCGCGCACTGCGGCCCCCTGAACGTCTGCTCATATRCTATTCCTTTACGCGTKRSGATTTCGGGTCATAAAGCGGYCTTAGGCTGGCWWTCGCRCTGAATTTTTCRCCAGCAATTTCGATTTCGTAMGTGGAGGYSAGAACCTGTTCCGCGYTTTCACCYTTGCACGGCACATACCCMARCCCGATSGCCGCACCCAGCGCGTGGCCGTAGTTGCCAGACGAYAAATGCCCRACGATCACGCCRTCSCGCAGGATGGGTTCGTTGTGGTAAAGYAGYGGTTCKGGGTCGTTCARCTGRAACTGCAAAAACCGTTTTTCCAACCCGTTTTTRCGYTTTTCCAGCACGGCATCGCGGCCAATAAAATCGCCTTTGTCGGTTTTCACKGCRAAGCCGAGRCCYGCCTCGATCACRTGRTCYTCGTCCGTGATGTCGTGGCCRAAATGRCGRTARGCCTTTTCGATCCGGCAACTGTCCAGMACRTGCARSCCGCACAGCTTYAGGCCGAYGTCTTTGCCCGCCTTTTCCAAAGCCTCGAAAACATGGGCGGCTTGGTCCGTGGAAACGTAGATTTCCCAGCCTAGTTCGCCGACATAAGTGACACGGTGGGCGCGGGCCATACCCATTCCGATCTCGATCTGGCGCATGGTGCCGAAGGGGTGATGTTCGTTGGAAAAGTCGTTCGGGCTGACCTTTTGCAGCAGCTCGCGGGATTTTGGGCCCATGATGGCGAACACGGCCTCGGCGGCGGTGATGTCCGTGATGACCACGAATTCGTCGGTTAGGTGGCGGCGCAACCATGCGAGATCGCGTTGTAATGTGCCACCCGGAACGACCAGCAGGTAGGCGGTTTCGGACAGGCGGGTCACGGTCAGGTCGGACTCGATCCCGCCGCGTTTGTTCAGCATTTGGGTGTAAACGATTTTGCCGGATTCCACGTCCATCTGGTTGGCGCAAAGCCGTTGGAGGAAGGCGCAAGCGTCGCGTCCTTCAACCCGGATTTTGCCAAAGCTGGTCATGTCGAACAGGCCGACGCCCTCGCGGATCGCCATATGTTCCCGTTTGGCGTTTTCGAACCAGTTCTGGCGTTTCCACGAGTATTCGTATTCTGCCTTTTGGCCTTCATCCGCGAACCAGTTGGCGCGTTCCCAACCGCTGCTTTCACCAAACACGGCCCCGCGTTTCTTCAGGTGCTCATGGATGGGGGAACGCCGGATGCCACGGGATGTAACCGGCTGGCGATAGGGGAAGTGATCGGCATAAAGCAAGCCGAGGCTTTCGGTGACTCGTTCCTTAAGGTACGCGCGGTTGTTCTGGAAAGGTTGCACGCGGCGGATGTCTACATCCCATAAATCAAAGGGTGGCGCGCCGTCTTCCATCCACTGTGCCAAGGCCATGCCAGCCCCGCCAGCGGATTGGATGCCGACGGAATTGAACCCGCAACAGACCCAGAAATTTTGGACCTCCGGTGTTTCGCCAAGGTAATAGCGATCATCGGGGGTGAAGCTTTCGGGACCGTTGAAGAAGGTGTGAATGCCTGCTTCGGCCAGCAGGGGCATACGGTCGATTGCCTTCTCCAGAATGGGTTCGAAGTGGTCGAAATCTTCGGGGAGTTGGTCAAATTCGAAGTCTTCGGAAATCCCGTCCATGCCCCACGGTTTGGCCACGGGTTCAAACGCACCAAGCAGGATTTTTCCGGCGTCTTCTTTGTAATACGCGCATTCATCCGGCACGCGCAGAACGGGGAGTTTGCCCAGACCCTCGATGCCCTCAGTGACGATATAGAAGTGTTCGCACGCGTGCAGCGGAATGGCCGCGCCGACCATCTCCCCAACCTTTTGCGCCCACATTCCAGCGCAGTTAACCACGTGGTCGCAAGTGATGTGCGTAGTTTCGCCACCCTGTTCGGCGGTGACGCCAGTGATGCGGCCACCTTCGGTTTTGATGTCGGTAACCTTGACGTTTTCGAAAATTTGCACACCCATCTGCCGCGCGCCTTTGGCCATGGCGTGGGTGATGTTGGCGGGGTCGCCCTGCCCGTCTTTGGGCAGGTAAACGGCCCCGACTACGTCATCGACATTCAGGTGCGGATAACGGTTCTTGGCTTCTTCGGGGGTGATTTCTTCCACCTCAACGCCGAATGCGCGCGCCATAGACGCGCCTCGGTAAAGCTCCTCACGACGTTCCTCGGTCAAGGCGACACTGATGGAGCCGTTGCGTTTAATGCCTGTGGCAACGCCCGTTTCGGCCTCAAGGTCGAAGTACAATTCTTGCGTATATTTCGCCAAACGCGTCATATTCGAACTAGCACGAAGCTGGCCGATCAACCCCGCCGCGTGCCATGTGGTGCCGCTGGTTAGCTGCTTGCGTTCCAGCAATATCACGTCTTTCCAGCCGAGCTTGGCGAGGTGGTAAGCAACAGATGCACCCGCGACACCGCCGCCAATTACAACGGCACGAGCGTGGGATGGTAGGGGTTTATTCATGAACGTAGTCTTTCGTTTTTAGGGTCCCAAAGGGGTTGATCCGGTTGCACGGTGGCTTTGCAGCGTTCCCCGTATATTTCGACTTCGATTTCTGTGCCGGGGTCGGTTAGATCGGCCCGCAACATGCCAAGCGCGATGGATTTGTCGATGCGATGGCCCCAGCCACCGGACGTTGTTTCGCCGACGACTTCGCCGCCATGCCAAAGGGTGGACATGTAGGGGGCGTCGGATTTTCCGGCCTCGACAATCAACGTAACAAACCGTTTTTTGACCCCTTGCTGCTTTTCGTTTTGCAGCGCGGCTTTGCCGGGGAAATCTTGTGATTTTTCCAACTTCAAGAACCTATCGAGGCCGGATTCCAGCATCGAGTAATCGGTTGATAAGTCACCTTTCCAAGCGCGATAGCCTTTTTCCAGACGCAAGCTGTCAAGGGCGTACATCCCGAAGGGTTTCGCGCCGCCTGCCAGCAATTTGTCGTAAATTTCTGGTAAAGCGTCGAGTTTTGCATGGATTTCCCAGCCCAGCTCCCCTGCGAAAGAAACACGTGCCAGCTTGCACGGGTTTCCGCCAACAACGGCATCCTGAAAGGTTAGCCATGGGGCAGCAAGATCGGCTTCAGTTCCGATTTCGGTGAACAAGTCGCGCGATTTGGGGCCGGTTACGATTAGGCAGGAATACTCTGTCGTGTGATCGGTTAGGGTGATGGAGCCGTCTTTGGGTAGGGCCTTTTTGAGTAATTCGAAATCGTGCCATTGTGCGGTGGCGGCGGTGATTAAGGTGAATTCTTCGTCTGAGTATGCGAAGATCGACATTTCGGTTACAACGCGGCCACGRCTRTCGCAGAARTAGGCCAGCCCGATGCGGTTTGSYGATGGTAAWCGKGATGCGGTTAGSCCTGCCAACCATTCTGCYGCCCCTTTTCCGGCCACTTTGAACCGCGARAATCCGGGCARGTCCARCACRCCRACGCYRTCRCGMACSGCRAGGCATTCTTCRCGWATRCGTTGTTGCCACGGGCCKTCACGGTCCCATGTCTGGGTGGATTCGTGSGATRTGTCRTCGCCKKMYTGYGCRAACCAGTTGGCGCGTTCCCARCCRTTATAGGCCCCGAATTGYGCGCCWAGRKYGGCGATTTTRKCRTGCAGCGGYGAMAGYTTTTTRTYKCGYGCGGCGGGCCATTCRTGGCGGGGGAAATGCATGGCRTACTCGTATCCGTAYACCTCCATCCCCTTTTTGTTGGTGTAATCCTGATCGCAATGTTCGGTGAAACGGCGTGGGTCGACGGACCACATATCCCATTCGGTTTCGCCCTCGGTCACCCATTCGGCCAGCACTTTGCCCGCGCCGCCCGCTTGGGCGATGCCGAAGGTGAAGACGCAGGCCTCGAACGCGTTGGGAACGCCGGGCATGGGGCCGATCAGGCCGTTTCCATCGGGTGTGTAGGGGATGGGGCCGTTGATGACCTTGCTGATTCCGACTTGGCCCAGCATCGGCACGCGGGCCATTGCATCCTCGATATACCACTCTAAGCGATCCAGATCGTCTGGGTAAAGTTGAAAGGAAAAGTCGTCCGGCATCTTGTCGTCTGCCGTCATCCAGTGGCCTTTGCAGTTACGCTCATAAGGGCCGAGGTTAAGGCCGTTCTTTTCTTGGCGAAGGTAGTAAGAACTGTCTACGTCACGCAGCAGTGGCAGTTTCTGGTTGTTGGCAGCGGACCATTGTTCCAGTTCGGGGATCTCGTCTGTTAGCAAATATTGATGGCTCATCGTCATCATCGGYACTTCGCGACCACCAAACGGGATGAACATGCGGCCCAGTTCCTGCGCGCGGTATCCKGCGGCGTTCACCACGATTTCGGCACGAATTTCRCCTTTGGGGGTGGTCAGAACCCACTCGTCGTTSGCRCGSSYKACGYTTTCAACRGGGCAGAAMCGSRCGATNTTTGSSYCMNAGATCRCGSGCGCCTTTGGCCATRGCYTGRGTRAGTTGRGCGGGGTCGATATCGCCGTCGTGCGGGTCATARAGGCCGCCCGCCAGATCGTGGGTTTCAAGAAAAGGGTATAGGCGTTTAAGGTCTGCGATATCGCACATCTCCATCTCGATGYCCTGATACCGGCCCATACCTTGGGCGCGTTGAAATTCCTGCATTCGCTCAGCAGAATGCGCCAAACGGATGGATCCCGTGACGTGATAATTCATCGGGTAATCAACCGCGTCAGCCAAACCACGGTACATTTCGGCGGAATAGCGTTGCATGTTCATGCCAGCCCACGAGGTGGAAAATGTCGGGACGTTTCCGGCGGCGTGCCATGTGGAACCTGATGTTAGCTCGTTCTTTTCAAGCAACACGCAATCGGTCCATCCGGCTTTGGCCAAGTGATAAAGGGCTGAGGTTCCAACGGCACCTCCGCCGATAATAACCACGCGGGCTGTCGAGGGAAGTTCGGCCATTGGTGAAATCCTTTAGTAAACTGGTGGGCTGACGACCCAGATAATTACGGCGAGATCATCGCCGGTGTTGTGCCAACGGACGGGTTTGTGGTCGAAGCGGAAGCTGTCGCCTGCGGTCAGGCTGAATTTTTGGTCTTCTATCCAGAGGTCGATCTGACCGGAGACGAGGTATCCGGCTTCTTCGGTTTCGCGGTAGACGAATTCGGTTTGCTCGGTTTGTGGCTGGATTGTGGATTGGAACATCTCGAAACTGCCGCCGAGGTCCGGGGAAAGCAGTTCTTCGATGATGCCTTCTTCTGTCGTACCAAGGGCACGACGGTTGCCGGCGCGGACGATGAATTCGCGCTCAAACTCGTCGCCCTCGTCGGTTAGGAAGAACCAGCTTACGGGAACTTCGAACGCTTTGGCGAGCGCGCGAAGATCGTTGATGGAGGGGGCGGAAAGGCCGCGTTCGATCTGGCTGAGAAACCCGACGGAACGGCCAATGAGGATGGCGAGTTCGTTTAGCGTTAATCCACGGGATTTTCGTAAACCCCGCAGATCGCGCCCAAGCGCGGCGGAGTGGTCGGTGTCTTGCTGGACAGGTTTCAACATTCGAATCACGGCCTTTTTTGGTCTGTTTCAGGTAGTGAGCGCATATTTTGTGAAAAAATCAATTATAATTTCACCAGCGGGAAATATTGTTCGTGAATTATTTGTGACGCGTTTGGAAATTGTGGATTGCTTTGAGGACATTTCAGGCTGACACTGCCCGAAAAGCGAGGTGATTATGAACGATCATGTGACGACCCATCAGGCATCGGACGATGCGCGAAATGCTGACATACAGATTTACGTTAACGGCGACATTGTGCATCGCGATGCGGCCAAGGTGTCCGTCTATGACAGCGGGTTTATGCTGGGCGATGGCATATGGGAGGGGTTGCGGCTGTATAAAGGCAAGTGGGCATTTTTGGATGAACACATGGGCCGTTTGTTCGAGGCCTCGCTGGCGATTGATCTTGATATCGGCATGGACCGCGCGGGAGTGATTGCGGCACTTGAGGCGACACGGTTGGCCAACGGGATGGAAACGGACACGCATGCGCGCCTGATGATCACACGGGGGGTGAAGGACAAGCCGTTTCAGCATCCGTCGCTTTCGACAAGCGGTCCGACGATGGTGATTATTTGTGAACATTCCAAGCCCTCGATACCGCGGCCCATTCGGCTGGCCACCGTTCCGCATATGCGCGGGTTGCCGATGACGCAGGACCCGAAGTTGAACTCGCATTCCAAGTTAAACTGTATTCTGGCGTGTATCGCGGCGGAAAAGGCCGGTGCGGACGAGGCCTTGATGCTGGACGTTAACGGGTTCGTTAATACGACAAATGCGTGCAACTTTTTCATCGTCAGGAAGGGCGCGGTTTGGACCTCGACCGGGGATTATTGCATGAACGGGATCACGCGCCAAAAGGTGATTGATGTGTGTCGGGCTGATGGAATTCCGGTGTTTGAGAGGAATTACTCGCTGGTTGATACTTATGGGGCGGACGAGGCGTTTTTGACCGGCACGTTTGGTGCGCAAACGCCCGTGGCGGATTTGGACGGGCGGCAGATTGGCAGTGGTGAGTTAGGGCCAGTTACGACGCGTATTCGGGAGCTTTATAAGGAACTTGTCGCGAAAGACGTGGCGTAATGCGGATCGCGATGTGGTCTGGCCCGCGAAATCTGTCAACGGCGATGATGTATGCGTTCGGCGCAAGGGATGATTGCGCGGTTTGGGACGAGCCGTTCTATGCGGCGTATCTGGCGCAAACAGGTTTGGACCACCCGATGCGAGCCGAAATTCTGGCAGCGGGGGAAAGCGATGCGGATGTGGTTGCGGCGCGGTGTCTGGGGGATATTCCTGATGGAAAGGCTGTGTTTTACCAAAAGCATATGACGCATCATATGATCCCCGCGATTGATCGGGCGTGGATGAACCACGCCACCAACATCTTTCTAATCCGCGATCCGGCCAAGGTTATTGCCAGTTATAACGCGAAACGCGAGGACCCGACGTTGGACGATATCGGGTTCAAGCAACAGGCCGAGATTTTTGACCAAATCGTTCGGGAAACGGGTGAGGTTCCGGTTGTGGTTGATAGTGCTGATATTCTGGCGGACCCTGAAACCATATTGCAGAAAATTTGTGATCACATTGGGGTGGGGTTTCAGAAATCCATGCTGAACTGGCCCAAAGGTGGGCATAAGGATGACGGGGCTTGGGCGGATCATTGGTATAAGTCTGTGTGGGAAAGCGACGGGTTTGGTAGGCCTTCGGTAACAAGCGCCGCGTTGTCGGTTGAGGGGAGCGCGCTGTGTGAACAAGCGCTCCCCTACTATGAAAAATTACGCAAACACCGAGTTTAGATGCGCAGCACCGGATGATCGACAGTGATAATCAGGTTGCCGCGTTTGTGACCCTTTTCGACGTACTCATGCGCCGTTGCGATCTGGTCCAGCGGGTAACTTCGATCAATCACGGTGGTTAATTCGCCATCCACGATCATATTCTTCAAGAAGTTCATATCTTTGACTTTGTCAGCATCTTTGCGCAAACCCGTAGCCACCATYTTCCCGCGTTTYYCGCCATGCAAAAACGGTAGCATCGGGGACATAATAGCCCCGAGATCTGGAACGGCCGTCAGATAGATGCCTTTCGSGGTCAGGCTGYYTCGCGCCTTCGCAAARCTGCTTTTGCCGACAGTGTCRAAAATCACGTCRTAGGTCTTTCCAGACGTGCGATAATCCTGCGTYRTGTAGTCGATTACSTGTTCAGCACCGAGAGCGYGKACCATTTCSWTGTTYGCKGTGCTGCAAACGCCGRTGACTTTCGCCCCRAAACTGGCGGCYAGTTGCACGGCGACCGTGCCGATGGAACCCGCCGCGCCGATGATCAGGATTGTCTGACCARCTTGCAGGTCTGCATTGTCGCGCAAGAAAGGCAGTGCYGTCAGGCCACCGTTGCARATCGCGACGGTGTCTTCAAATTCCAAGTCTTTGGGGATTGTGGATATCGCTGAATCCTCGGCTATGGTGATGTACTGTGCGTGCGCCCCAAACCCGTCGGGGGCGGCGGCGAACACACGATCACCGAGTTTAAACGCGGTGACGTTTGCGCCGATACTTTCGATAACGCCTGCCAGTTCGGTCCCAAGAATGTTTTTCTTGGGCTTGAATAGTCCACTGTAAAGCCTTGCGAGTTTCGATGCGCCCGATCGAAAAATCGTATCGACGGGGGTGACTGTCGTTGCGAAGATCTTGATTAGAACTTCGTTATTTTCCGGAACGGGGCGGGGGATGTCTTGTATTTCCAGGACATCGGTTCCGCCGTATTTGCGGTATGTGACAGCTTTCATGATTTCACCTGTGCGGACGGAAGGTTAATGCCTTTGATCAACAGCCAGAATGCGAACGCCAGCTCGCCAAAGGTGACTATTGTTAGCAGGGCCGCGATGACGACCGAGGGGACATAGGCGATTGCAAAAGCACCGAAGACAGCGATGATAAGGTATAAAACCCCGTATGCGCGGGCTGCTTTTCTGTGCGGAGAAGTTAGAATAGTCATTTTGCATCCTTTCGAGAGGCATAGAAGTACCGTTATCCACCAAGCGGTTACGCGGCAGATGGTTTATTCGGGGTGTTGGCTAGTTCGTCCTGAGACCGTCCTACGCGCTCGCCCAAAATATATAAATTGACCAATTTTGTCAGTTTGATATGCATATATGCATGGATTGGAGATCGGTAAAATTTGACTGGAACAAGGCGCGGGCGTTTTTGGTAACGGCTGAGGAAGGCTCCCTGTCCGCAGCGGCGCGGGCACTTGGGATGGCGCAACCGACGCTTGGGCGGCAGGTTGACGGGTTGGAGCAAGAACTCGACATCGTGTTGTTTGAACGGGTCGGGCGCGGGTTAAAGCTGACGCCAAGCGGGCTGGAATTGCTGGACCATGTGCGCGCGATGGGCGATGCCGCCAGCAAGGTTTCACTGACGGCGATGGGGCAGTCGCAGTCGATTGACGGCGCGATCTGTATAGCGGCCAGCGAGACGTATGCCTCGCTGGTGCTGCCGCCGATTATCGCAAAATTACGCCGGTTGGAGCCGRGGATAATGGTGGAGGTTGTCGCCTCCAATTCCCCAAGTGATCTGCGGCGGCGCGAAGCGGATATCGCCATTCGCAACTTTCGCCCAACGGAACCAGACCTGATCGCCAAGAAAATTCGCGACGTTCCAGCACGGCTTTATGCAACGCCTGAGTATCTGGATCGAATCGGGCGGCCAAAGCTGCCGTATGATCTGCGGCGTGCGGAATTTATCAATCTGGATGGTACGGGCATGTTGATGAACGGCCTGAACACGATGGGTTTGAGCCTGACAAAAGCGAACTTTCCGGTGCTGGCTGAAAATTACACAGTGATGTGGGAAATGGTGAAACAAGGCATCGGGATTGGCATTCTGGATGGCAATATCGGGGATGCCGAACCATTGGTTGAACGCGTTCTGCCGGATTTGGAGCCGCTTATGTTCCCGATCTGGCTGGTGGCGCATCGCGAGCTGAACACCAGTCGGCGTATTCGGATGGTGTTTGATTTACTGGCCGATGAGCTTGCATAAAATATATTTGGACTTTCACCAAGGATAGCGCATTCTGCGGCGTCTAAAGGATATAATGCGTATGGAAACCAGCAACGAGAAACTTGCGGAATTGGCCGCGAATGGCGATGAAGCGGCGTTTCGCAGCCTGCTTCAGCGGCATTACGCGATCATTTTCCGTGTCGGGTTTCGGGTGCTGGGCAACCGTGAAGATGCTGAAGATCTGGCACAAGATATATGCGCGACGTTGCCCAAAAATCTGGCCTCCTTCAAGGGCCATGCGCGGTTTACCACGTGGTTGCACCAGATCGTTATCAACGGTGCGCGCGATGTTATTCGGCGTAAACAAAGTGCGCGGCGCAAGGCGTCAGGTTGGGGTGAAACCGAGGTGTTACGGCGCGATGAAGCCGCTGAAACCAAGGCCGGGCTGGATTGGTTAAGCAACGCGATGACGACAATGCCACAGGATTTGCGCGAAACCGTCGCGCTAGTTCTGGGCGAGGATATGACCCACAAACAAGCCGCCGAAGTGCTGGACCTGTCGGAAGGCACAATTAGTTGGCGGATGAGCGAAGTGAAAAAAATCCTTCGCGAGATAGCCAAAAAAGAGGAGATGTTGTGATGAGCGACGAACTCGACAAACTAAAAGCGGCAATGCAATCGGCGCCCCCTGAAGTTGACGATACTGCACAAGCGCGCGCGATTGATGCCGGAATGGAGGCTTTTGAAAAAAACTTCCAAGGATCGGTGGATGCGGCGCGTCCTACTCGTGAACAGACCCGATGGTGGGCGCTGATTTCACGAGGAGTTATTGATATGTTAAAACCTTTAACAAGCCGCCAAGTTATGATGGCAACCGCCAGTTTCGCCACGATCGCCTTGGCCGTTGTGCTGACGGGGCAGTATAATGCACCGAGCAATGGAACCGGCGAGGTTTTCGCARTTAGCGAGGCGAAAATTGATACGTTGGGCCGCRMRCAAGYWSYMRGCGMYGRTGARGTTAGCGTTATGGTRTTTGAAGAAGCGGATATGGCKGCTGTTTCGGAAATGGTTGCRGCTCCGGTGATGAGCATGGCCGATACSCGCATGGAARTTTCCGGYCTTGCGGCACCCAGYCCTGYSGCCACRYCGCGGATGCGCGGGTTTGCRGAYGASCTTTAYGAAGCRCCGATGCTTTAYCARCAGAAYACCGAYAARTTCCCTGACGCRGATATGAAYCCGTTGCAGGTYGTGTCYGAAGAYCCKGTTTCGACGTTCTCGATTGATGTGGATACGGCGTCTTATGCSTTYGTGCGCTCTGCCATTCTGGGTGGYRATCTGCCCCCTGCSGATGCCGTTCGCACCGAAGAAATGATCAACTATTTCGCTTATGATTATCCGGTGCCTGCGCGCGGGGATGTGCCGTTTAGCACCTCGGTTACGATTATGGATACGCCGTGGAACCCTGACACGAAGCTGCTGCATATTGGCATTAAGGGCTATGAACTTGCGATTGAAGATCGCCCACCGGTTAATCTGGTGTTCCTGATTGATACGTCGGGATCCATGCAAGATAGCGACAAGTTGCCGTTGTTGATTAATTCCTTCCGCTTGATGCTTGCGAACCTTCAACCTGACGACAAGGTGGCGATTGTGACCTATGCGGGGTCTGCCGGAACGGTTCTGGAACCAACATCGGCAAGCGATAGCACCGCAATATTGGCGAGCCTTGAGCGGCTGTACGCAGAGGGATCGACCGCCGGACAAGCCGGATTGCAGCAGGCTTACGCGCTGGCGGAACAAATGGCCGACGGGAACGAGGCGACAAGCCGCGTTATTCTGGCCACGGACGGGGATTTCAATGTCGGGATTTCGGACCCTGAAGCGTTGAAAGCCTATGTCGAGGACAAACGCGAGAGCGGTGTTTACCTGTCGGTTCTGGGGTTTGGGCGTGGCAATTATAACGATGCGTTAATGCAGACCTTGGCGCAAAACGGCAACGGCACGGCGGCCTATATTGATACGTTGGCCGAAGCCCAAAAGGTGCTGGTGGACCAGATCGGTGGTGCGTTGTTTACCATCGCGCAGGATGTGAAAATTCAGGTAGAATTCAACCCTGCCGAAATCGCGGAATACCGCCTGATCGGCTATGAAACCCGTGCGCTAAACCGCGAGGATTTTAACAATGATGCGGTGGATGCTGGTGAAATCGGGGCGGGCCATACGGTTACCGCGATCTATGAGATCACGCCTGTCGGGTCACCCGCTGTGATGGTTGACAATCTGCGGTACGGTACGGAGGAAGCCGGCAGCCTGAACACTGGCGAATATGCCTTCCTGAAGTTGCGCTACAAAACCCCCGGTGAGGATGTTAGTAAACTGATCACCACGCCGATCCTGCCAGACGCTGATGCAGGGCTTGGTGGCGAGGCAGAATTCGCCGCTGCCGTGGCCGGGTTTGGGCAAATTCTTCGCGGTGACACCCTGATGAATGGCTGGGAAGTCAGCGATGCACAGGCCTTGGCGCAAGCCAGTAAAGGCGAGGATCGGTTCGGGTATCGTAGCGAATTAATTACGTTAATGCGGTTGGCTGAAAGCCTGAACTAATACCGACTGATTGACGCAACTTTACCGGCCGCCATTACTGGTGGCCGGTTTTTGCATGGCACAAGCGCGCTATTTATGCGCTCGTCTGGTCAGGCATTGTTCCAGCCAGTCGGCTTCTTCCGCGCTTAGGCGAAGGCCCAGTTTAGTGCGGCGCCATAGGATATCTTCGGCTGTTTGGGCAAATTCATGATCCATTAACCAGTCCACCTCGGCCTCGGTCAGGGAGGCGCCGAAATCTTCGCCCAAGTCTTCTTTTCTTTTCGCCCCTTCCAGCAAATTCGCGGCGTCTGTACCATAGGTTCGAACCAAACGGCGCGCCCAGAAATGGTCAAGGAAGGGGAAGGATTTCACCAATGCTTCGATCTGGTCTTGTACGCCATCCACGGGGAAATCCCCGCCTGGTAGGTGCGCGTGTTTAGTCCATTCACCGCGTGCGTCGGGGAAGTACGGGGCGAGTTTAGCTAACGCGGCCTCGGATAAACGTCGGTAGGTGGTGATTTTTCCGCCAAAGACATTCAGCAGCGGGGGGCCATCATCGCGAAGGATTAAAACGTAATCCCGTGTGGCTTCGGTCGCGGAGCTTGCGCCGTCATCGTAAAGCGGGCGCACGCCGGAATAGGACCAGACGATGTCTGATTTCTGGATCGGGCGTTCAAAATACTCAGAAGCGAATTCCCGCAAGTAGTCCGCCTCGGCCTCCGTGCAAACGGGGTTGGAGGGGTCATCACCGTGTTCTTGATCCGTGGTGCCGATCAGGGTGAAATCATCTTCGTAAGGAATAGCGAAAATGATGCGGTTATCGCTGCCTTGAAAGAAATAGGCGCGATCATGGGCGAACAGTTTTTCGGTAACGATGTGACTGCCACGCACCAACCGCACGCCTGCGCGGGCCTCTAGTTTCACGGCGTTTTTAACGATATCCGCTACCCACGGGCCGCCAGCGTTCACCAGTGCCTTGGCGTAAATTTCGCGCGAGCCGTTTTCATCGCCAAGGGTGATTTTCCACAAATCCCCCTCGCGTTCAGCGGCAGTAACCTTGGTGCGGGTAAAAATATCCGCGCCCCGTTGTGCCGCATCGCGGGCGTTCAAAACGACCAGACGGGAATCTTGCACCCAGCAGTCGGAATACTCGAACGCTTTGGTGAATTTGTCCTTAAGAGGAATGCCCGCCACGTCTTTTTTCAGGTTTATGGAGCGCGTACCGGGCAGGATTTTTCGCCCCCCCATATGGTCGTACATGAACAGCCCTAAACGGATTAACCACGCTGGGCGCATCTGTTTGTGCAAAGGCAAAACGAAACGCATGGGCCAGCTGATGTGGGGCATAGCGCGAAGAAGAACCTCCCGTTCAACGAGTGCTTCGTGGACCAGACGGAATTTGTAATATTCCAGATACCGCAACCCGCCGTGGAACAGTTTTGTCGAGGCCGATGAGGTGGCAGAGGCCAGATCGTTCATCTCCGCCAAGGCAACACGCAATCCACGACCGGACGCATCCCGCGCAATCCCGCAACCATTAACGCCGCCACCGATAATCACTATGTCATATGGTTTGACTTCAGTCATATCATCCGTTTCCCGAGAATTACTTTACGGCTTGTTCGTATGGCGGTGAATAACAAGTTCGTTATGTTTGTAATATTTTCGCATTATACGAACGTAGGTCAATTGACAATCGGGTGTGTGGCTCGCCTATTGCATAGACCAATTGGCATCCATGCCATAAGCTTTGGGAAAATCGCACAGGTGGCTGATCATTCCGCCAATAAATCAAGAGATACCGCATGAAAATCGCCATCGTAAGTTCCAGTGTCATGGGACAAACTGACCAGCTAATTTCAGACACCGCTGCCGCGCTTGAAGCGGAGGGTGTGCGCCTGTCGGGTGTTGTTAAAGTAATGCACGCGGAACCGGTAGGGGATCATCATTGTGATATGGATCTGCGGATTTTGCCAAATGGCGGAACCGTTCGCATCACGCAATCGCTTGGCGAAGGGTCAAGTGGATGCCGCTTAAACCCCGCCGCAATTGCCGAGGCTGTCGCGGCAAGCGAGCGTGTCGGTACGGACAATATCGATATGTTCATACTGAATAAGTTTGGCCCACAAGAATCCGCCGGGCGAGGGTTTTGCGATGCAATCGCAGCAGCGTTGGAAAGTGGAACACCCGTATTAGTTGGCGTTGGYGGCAGTTGCCGCGAAGCCCTTGATACGTTCGTTGATGGCTTGGCGGAGGCGTTACCACCTGARCCGGACGCYATTCAGGAATGGTGTTGGGCGGCAATCTCAAAAAGCTAGGCCCATGTGCCTGCGCANAAAAAAMCCCGCCGTAAGCGGGGTTTTCAATATGTATTATTGGCTGGTCAGCAGGCAGCTACAGCACGTRCMGYTAGYACMKYAACCARATTCGCMCGATACTCAGGCGTTCCGTGCAGATCGCTGATCATCGCATCAGCACTGAGCGATAGRCYATCAAGTGCGGCSGCGYTGAAGTTTGCGTTCAGTGCSGTTTCAGCCKCSGTCCAACGAAACACGCCGTCTTCGGATGCGCCTGTTACGGCCACGCGGACACCATCRYCGTATTTGGCGAYAAACACCCCGACCARCGCAAACCGCGAGGCGGGTTGTTCGAACTTCATGTAGCACGATGCGCTTGGCACRGGGAAATCGACGGAGGTRATGATCTCGCCATCCTCAAGGGCAGTATCGAAAATGCCCTGAAAGAAATCATCCGCCGCGATGGAGCGTGCGTTGGTGTTGATCGTCGCACCGGACCCCAGAACCGCTGCGGGGTAATCCGCTGAGGGGTCATTGTTGGCAAGACTGCCGCCAAGGGTTCCCCGATTGCGAACGGTTGGATCGCCGATATTTCCGGCCAGTTCCGAAACAGCGCCGAAACCACCCGCAGCCACATCTGCGTGCGTTGTGCCACCACCGACTGTTAAGACACCGCCGGAAACGGAAGCGCCTTTCATGTCAGCTATCCCCGACAGGGACACCAGTTTGGCGGGTGCTGCGAGGCGTTGCTTCATTGTTGGCAGAAGCGTTTGGCCGCCACCAAGGGCTTGTGCATCCTCGGAGGCTAATGCCGCAACCGCGTCAGCCACGGTTAATGGTCTTTCGAATACGAAATTATGCATATCTGATCCTCCTTATTTCGCAGCTTGAATGGCAGCCCAGACCCGTGCGGGGCTGGCTGGCATATCAATATGGGTGACACCTARTYCRGACAACGCGTCCACCACGGCATTGATTACCGTGGGCGGCGCGCCAATGGCCCCCGCCTCGCCRCAACCTTTGGCRCCAAGCGGRTTGTGGGTGCAGGGYGTCACGCTSGAYTGGTCWGTSGTGAAGAACGGCACATCGTCAGCGCGYGGCATGGTRTAATCCATGTACGARCCWGACAATAGYTGGCCGKTWTCATCGTARACGCAGTTTTCAACCAGCGCCTGCCCGATYCCTTGGCCAAGRCCRCCTTGAATTTGCCCYTCYACAATCATCGGRTTGATGACGTTGCCGACATCATCCGCYGCKGCRAACGAACAAATSGTGACTTTGCCRGTGTCGGGGTCAACTTCGACCTCGCARGCATAAGCACCGGAAGGATAGGTGAAGTTRCCGGGGTCATAGAACGCGGTTTCCTCTARTCCCGGTTCAAGCTGTTCCACGGGRTARTCRTGCGGMACGTARGCCTTGAAYGCCACTTCGGGGAAGCTGACGGTTTTATCGGTTCCGGCGACGCTGAACACACCGTCGTTAAACTCGATATCSSMYTCRCCKGCYTCCATCATRTGCGCRGCGATYTTGGAGGCCTTGTCGATGATYTTYTCGGTCGCCCGCACAATCGCGGAGCCACCAACAGCCATCGAGCGCGACCCATATGTCCCCATWCCGAACGGAATTTTGGACGTATCGCCATGCACAATGTCAATATCATCMGCCGACATRCCCAGCATATCTGCCACAAGCTGCGGGAACACTGTTTCGTGCCCTTGCCCGTGACTATGCGACCCCGTCATAACCGARATATTGCCSGTTGCATTRACCCGCACRGTTGCCGATTCATAAAGYCCRACGCGCGAKCCAAGYACACCCGCCAGATTTGACGGGGCRAGGCCGCAAGCCTCGACATARGTGTTAACGCCAAGCCCGCGCAGCAAYCCGCGMGAGGCACTRTCAGCCTTGCGAGCCTCGAACCCMGCGAARTCAGCGATTTCTTCAAGCTTATCCACCAATGAGTGGTAATCACCGGAATCGTATTCCARCCCTGCCGCCGTRGCGAACGGGAACTGTTCCTTCTTGATGAAGTTYTTGCGGCGCAGYTCCAACGGGTCCATGCCAAGTTCGCGTGCGCACATATCAATCACACGYTCAACCGAGWATGTCGCCTCRGGGCGTCCGGCYCCGCGATAGGCATCRACGGGCGCTGTRTTTGTGAACACGGTTTTCAGGTTCACATAAATCAGCGGCACGGTRTAATTKCCGGAAATAACYGTYCCGTGCAGGAATGTCGGCGTAACGGTGGAGAAGTTCGAAAGATACGCCCCGACATTGGCCAAAGTGGATGTACGGATGGCAAGGAARTTGCCTTCCAAATCCGTCGCCAGTTCGATCGTGGTTTTATGGTCACGACCGTGCGCATCCGTCAGGAAACTTTCCCAACGGCTGGCWGTCCAGCGAACRGGGCGRCCAAGTTTYTTSGASGCSGCCAACACCAAGGCTTCTTCGCCGTAGTGATAGATYTTSGAMCCGAAACCGCCGCCCACATCRGGCGCRACAATCGTYAGTTTGTTTTCGGGRATACCCATCACAAACGCCGAAATCAGCAGGCGCGTCAGGTGCGGGTTTTGCGARGTTGTGTAWAGCGTGTAATCGCCAGTGCCGGGGTTRTAATCGCCGGTCGAGGCGCGCGGCTCCATCGCGTTTGGMACKAGGCGGTTGTTAACCAAATCCARCGTCGTGACGTGCGGSGCRTTYTTGATCGCCTCGTCCGTGGCGGCRCGGTTATCTTCGATCCAGCCCCAGTCGAAACACTGGTTGGTTTCGATTTCRTCATGCACCAGATTGTCGGAGTTTTCCAACGCGGCGGCCATATCAATRAYSGCATCGAGTTCGTCAATRTCMGCTTCAACGGCYTCGGCAGCATCAAYCGCTTGTTCATATGTYTCGGCAATCACGGCGGCATATGCATCGCCCACATGACGGACTTTYCCATGCGCCAAAACTGGCCGCTTGGGTTCTTTCATCGGYTCGCCATTGCGRCTGTTGATTAACCAGCCAGCAGGGTTTCCGCCAACGTCCACGAAATCATCCCCCGTGAAAATTGCCAGAACACCAGGCATTGTTTCTGCTTGGGATGTATCAATCGACTTGATCACACCGTGGGCGACTTGCGAGCGTACAAACACCGCGAAACACTGATTTTGCAGGTTAATATCGTCTACATATCGACCTTTTCCGGTTAAGAACCGGTTATCCTCGCGCCGTTTCGGGCTGGCGCCTATGCCGTTATCTTTGGGCATTACATTCCTCCTGTTTATCCAAGTTCAAGCGCGTCCTAGCCCAGTTGGGCGGCGGCAGCCTGAATGGATTTAATGATGTTGTGATACCCTGTGCAGCGGCAGATATTGCCGGACAGGTGCTTGCGAATTTCAGCTTCGGAGGGGTTCGAGTTGTTTTTCAACAAATCATCCGCCGCCATCACCATGCCGGGGGTGCAAAAACCACATTGCAGCCCGTGATGTTCCTGAAACGCGGCCTGAATCACGCCAAGCGAGCCATCGGCGTTCGCCATGCCCTCGATCGTGCGCACATCCGCGCCGTCGGCTTCGAGTGCCAGCATTGTGCAGCCCTTCACAGCCACACCGTTTACATGCACCGTGCAAGCGCCGCATTGGCTGGTGTCGCAGCCGATGTGCGTGCCGGTTAGATGCAGGTCGTCGCGCAGAAACGCTGATAATAGCGTGCGGCCCTCGACCTCTCCGGTAACGGGTTTTCCGTTCACGGTCATTGATACAGATGACATCAATTCCTCCCTTTCATTATTTTCCTGTTAGGTTTTTTATCCAGTCCAGCAATTTGCCAAACCATCCCTTTGCGGGCTTTTCTTCTTCTATTTCGTCGGCCACCTCGTTGGGTGATGCAACGATCGTCTCAAAATTATCAAAAAACTGATTGGCGAGCTTTACGGCCACGCCGTGAACCACCCGCGACCCAAGCTGTGCCAGTTTGCCACCGACCTTCGCTTCGACCTCGTAAATCAGGTTTGTACCACCTTCGGCGTCTTCCAAACGGATCGCAGCCCCGCCTTTGGCGAAACCTGCGGCGCCCCCCTTGCCAGCACCATTCAGGCGATAACTTTCGCCTTCCACGATGTCGGTTAGCGTGACGGAGCCTTTGAATGTCGCCTTCACAGGGCCGACTTTTTGGGTCACGATTGCCTCAAAACCATCCTCGGGGCTTCCGGTTAATTCGGTGCAACCGGGAATGCTGGCTTGTAAAACCTCCGCGCTATTCAACGCCTTCCAGACTGCTTGGCGATCTGCTGCGATAATACGATTTCCGTTGAGGTCCATAGATTTCCTGCGAATGGTTGCTTTAGCCGAACGCAAATCCTCGCATAAGTTCCGCTGATTAAGCAAGAAAAATGACCGAAAATTCATCACGATAACTTTTAACGGCGGCGATCCGCCCGCCAAGTGCGCCACGCCTCTGGTGTATCAAGGTCGATGATGGCCCCTTGGCCATCGGTCGGCACATCAACCAGAAATTCGGGCGCATCTTTAACGACATCGCGTGCGCCGCGGTCGCCTTGCAAGTTTGCCAGTGTTTCAAAGAACCTTCGCCCAAACAGCACCGGCAGGCCGGGGGTTCCATCGGCGGCTAATGCACGGCAAATCTCGCGGGCTTCGGTGGTGTCATAGGCGGCTGCCAAGCGGTCAAAGTGCATCGCACTTACATCCGGCATATCGGCCAAGGCAATGATCACGGCGTCACAATCCTGCGACAACCCCGCCATGCCCGCACGGATGGAGGCCGCCATTCCCTCAACCCATTCAGGCGAGGGTATCTGGTTTACGTTCAGCCCCTCCAACGCCGCATCGCGGTTGGCGTTTTCGGGCTGCATCACCACATGCACACGTTCCTCGCGGCCTTTTAACGCCGCCCTTGCGGTTCGGCGCAACAAGGGTTCACCATCGACGATTTCAAGCAGTTTATCTTTGCCCCGCATCCGGCGCGAACCTCCGGCGGCAAGCAACAGTACTTCGACTTTTGGCTGTGTTGGAGCATCCGCAGACCCTCCGCGTGGTTGTGGTCGCGTCGGGATTTCTTTCAACAATCCACCCACGCCCATACCGGCAATATCCTTGTCGGTAACGTCCAAACCACAAACGAGTCGTTCCAACACCCAATCCGCACCGTTCAACGCGGGCGAGCGTGCGCAACCGGGCAGGCCAACGACGGGGCGGCCATTATGCGCCCCCAGAAATAATAGGTTTCCGGGATCGACAGGCATACCGAACCGCGTGATTTTGCCGCCCGATCGGGTTAATGCCGCTGGCCCGACATCCGCGATATCCGATGTGGCGGAGCCTGTGAGAATAAGAATGATGTCTCCGGTAGCGTTTGAAATCGCCTCCGCCAGCGGGGTGGTTTCATGGGGGACGGTGATCACATCGCCTAACGTACAATTAAGCGCCTGCATCCGGCGCGCCACGGCTTCGCGACCTTTGGAAAGAAGTTTTTCCGGCATACCGGGCGTTTGCGTCAAGATCAGACTGGCCGTTTTTAAGCGGAAGGGTGCTAGGCGTAATGCGGCGCTGGCTGGCATTTCGTCGATATGTTTTTGGCGCACCGCATAGGGAATAACCTTGACCGTCGCGATCAACGCGCGTGCATAGGCTCGCGTCATATCCGGCACGGTGGCAACTGTAATCGTGGGGGAAACGGCATTGAATCGGTCAATCGCGGCGGCATCAATTTGCACCACGCCGCCCGTTTCAGCATAGATATTCACGCGGCCCGTGAAAGGCGCGCTGATCCGCAGCGATGCGGCGCTTGGGTCCGGCACAAGCGATTTGGCCAAGGCTTGCGCGGCTTGATCCTCAGTAATATCGCCTACCTCAAGTGTGGCCGCAGTTACTTCGGTAATGCAAGCATTCAGCAGCGCGGCGATATCTGCGGTGTTCAATGTCCGGCCTTTACGCAGGCGCAGGCCGTTAACATTGAGCGAGTGCGCAAGGATCGCTCCTTTGGCCTGCGCAACAGGAATAGGGCCGAATTTCATCGGCGTGTTTCCGGACGGCGCAAGCGTTCGGTGATTTCCGCCATGATGGATATCGCAATTTCTGCTGGCGTTTTAGACCCGATATCCGCGCCGACAGGTGCATGAATTTTGGCGATTTGGGCATCGCTAAACCCTGCTTCTTTCAGGCGTGTCACCCGCTTTGCATGGGTGCGCGTTGACCCCAAACATCCGAGGTAAAATGCATCCGACGCAATCGCGATTTTGATCGCGGGGTCGTCCAGTTTCGGGTCGTGGGTTAAGGTAACTACGGCGACGCGGGCATCTAGACCCTCGGCCTCCAGCGCCTCATCAGGCCAATCATGCACTAGACGTTCATTGGGGAATCTGGCCGCAGTCGCGAACGCCCCGCGGGGGTCAATCAGCACCGCGTCATACCCCGACAGGCGCGCCATTTGCATCAGGGGCTGTGCGATATGCACCGCACCAACCACGATCATGCGTAGTGGTGGGTTGTGGATATTGACGAACCAATCCCCCTCAAACCCCGATTTGTCGCTGGTAAAGCGGTGGGCAAGGTTGATGGTGTTGAAATCTTCTTCAACGACTTGGCGTTCCCATGTTTTGGGGTTCACCAGATAGGCCACTGCGTGCCGATTTTTGCGATGCTTCACGAGGGTTTCCAGCAAGGCCACATCCGGCCCCTGCCCAACGCCAATCGGTTCGATCAACACGTGGATTGCACCGCCACAGGCGAGGCCAACGGCGAAGGCTTCTTCATCGCTAACGCCATATTCCAGAATGCGCGGTATGCCGTCTTCAAGCGCGTTAATCGCCTCTTCAACCACCGCGCCCTCGACGCAGCCGCCGGAAACCGATCCTGCCATTTCCATATCTTCGTTGATCGCCAATTGCGAACCTGTTGGTCGCGGCGCGGACCCCCATGTCTGGATCACGGTTGCAAGAACTGTGCCTTTACCGGCCTTGATCCAGTCGAGTGCTTGCTCCGGTATTTGATCGAAATCCGCCATCAGCCTTCCCTCATCGCGCGCATAAGGCGTGCTTTCTCGCCGACATCTTCAGGCTTTGTCAACGCATCCGCAAGGGCTTGCAGGGATGCAATGTTGTGACCCGCGCGAAAGCTGTCCACATGGGGCAACATTTCACGGATGCCGCGCGCTTTGGGCGCAAAGCCATCCCAACGCAAAAGCGGGTTCAGCCAGATCACTTTACGCGCCGACAAGTGCAAGCGTTCCATCTGTGCTGCCAGCAAATCGGGGTCATCGCGGTCCAATCCGTCGGTTATCAACAAAACCACGGCACCCTGCCCCAGAACACGGCGGGACCAGTCGCGATTGAATGTCTGCAAGCACGCGCCAATTCGGGTGCCGCCCTCCCAGTCTTGCGCCTCTGCCCCCGCCATGGCGAGGGCGGCATCGACATCGCGGTTGCGAAGGTGGCGGGTGATGTTGGTTAGCTGTGTGCCAAAAGTGAATGAGTGCACCTGCGCCCACCCCGCCCCTTTGGCGTTACTGGCCGCGTGCAAAAAATGCAGAACCGCGCGGGAATATGCAGACATGGAACCAGAGATATCACACAGCGTCACGAGGTTGGGCCAGCGGGTTTTTCGCTGTCGCATGGCCAGTTTCTGGACGTCGCCACCCGTTCGCATTGCCCCGCGAATAGTGCCGCGCCAATCCGGTATATTCCCGTGCAAAGCCGCCTTGGTACGACGGGATGCCAAGGGTTTAACCGGCAGTTTGATACGCGCGATCATTCGTTTTGCCGCCGCCATTTCAGCACTGCTCATTTGTTCAAAATCGAGCGCGCGAAGGATTTCTTCGGCGGAATACGTCATTGACGCGTCAAGTTCTATTTCGGTTCCGTCTGCTTTTGGCAACACGGATGCTTCGGCTTCGGCCCCGTCCAGCAACGCTTCGGCGGCGCGGCGTTCGGCTGGGCGAACAGCGCGATCTTCTTGGGCACTTTTCAAGGCGGGGGGCAGCAGCGCCATGATTGATTCAAGGAATTGTGGGTCACGCCAGTACAAGCGAAAAATCTGCGCAAATACGTCCCGATGTTCGGGGCGCGAAACGAAACAGGCGTGCAGCGTCCAGTAGAAATCCCGCTTATCGGTGAAGCCTGCGACGGCAACAGCGCGGATGGCATCGGCCACGCGCCCCGGCCCTGCGGGTAATCCTGCCACGTGTAATGCGCGCGCAAAATGGGTGATGTTAGCGACGAATTTACCGTCTTCGGGAATTGGAAGGTCGGCGTAAACGGCCATTAGTCGGCCATCTCGGATGACGCCTTTGCCTCCGTCAATATTCGTGCGGCTTCTGATCCCTGAATGCGSACGATATCGTCTTGATACTTCAAAATCGCCCCTAATGTGTCAGCAATCACTTGCGGCGAAAGCTGAACAGCATCGAGCGCAAGCAGGCATTTCGCCCAGTCAATTGTTTCGGCCACACCGGGTTTCTTGAACAAATCTTCAGATCGTAGTTTTTGCACGAAGGCCACGATTTCGCGGCTAAGGGATGCGCTTGCCTCTGACACTTGCGCGTTCAGGATTTCCAGTTCGCGGTCAAAATCGGGGTAATCCACCCAATGATACAAACACCGCCGCTTAAGCGCGTCATGCACTTCGCGTGTGCGGTTCGACGTTAGAATAACGATCGGGGGTTCTTCGGCGGCGATGGTTCCAAGTTCGGGAATGGTAACTTGGAAATCGCTTAACGCCTCCAACAGGAATGCCTCGAACGGTTCGTCAGTGCGGTCCAGTTCGTCGATCAACAGGATGGGGGGGCCGCCTTCTTGGGGGCTCATCGCCTCTAATAACGGACGTCGGATCAGGAAGTCTTCGCTGAACAATTCGGCGTTCAATTCGGCGCGGTCGCTGGTTCCCACGGCCTCCGCTGTGCGGATCGCCACCATTTGCGCGGCGAAATTCCATTCATAGACCGCACTTGATGCGTCCAGCCCTTCATAACATTGTAACCGGATCAAGCGGCGTCCAAGGGCGGCAGCCAGTGCCTTGGCGATTTCGGTTTTGCCGACGCCTGCTTCGCCTTCAAGAAACAACGGACGGCCAAGTTTTAAGGAAAGGAAAACCACCGTCGCCAAGGCTTGCCCGCAAATATACCCTTGAGAGGCCAGAAGTTCACGGGTTTGGTCGATGCTTTCAGGCTGTGCAGACATTTCTTCTCCTACAATCTTCACCGCCTTTGATACGGTCAGCGCTGATCATGAAACAATTCCAGCCAGCTTGTCCATACACGGTTTGGCGGGCTGGATGAGAAATAGAAAAATGGCCGCCTAGTAAAACAGTTGCAACATTACCATCAGCACCACCAAGAAAATCACAGTCATAACGCCACCTGCGCGCAAGTAGTCAGGTACTGTGTAACGACCCGGCCCCATGATCAATGCGTTCACCTGATGCGTAGGCAACAGGAAGGAATTTGACGTAGCAATTGCCACGGTCAAGGCAAACACCGCCGGATTAGCCCCGGCCTGAAGAGCGATGCTGATTGCCAGAGGCACCAGAAGAACCGTGGCACCAACATTGGACATGACAAGCGTAAACAACGTGGCCAGGACTGCGACAACAAGTTGCAGCACCCATAGATCAACGTCCCCGAGCGAAGTAAGCACCATGTGCGCGATCCAGGCAGCAGTACCGCTGGCATCAACGGCCTTTCCCAGTGGAATAAGGCTGGCCAACAGAAAAACAGTTTTCCAACTGACCGATGCATAGGCTTCATCGGGGTCAAGGACCCCGCTTATGATAATCCCCAACGCGCCCACCATCAGCGCAACGGACAGCCGTAAATCGGTTAGCAAGACCAATCCCATCGCAATCCCGAAAAATACCAACGCGTGCATAACTTTGTTGGTGCGCACTTCTTCATGCGGAAAATCGCTGGTGACCACGATATTCATCGTCGTACGAAACTGTTGTAGGCTTTGCCAGTCGGCGAACACAATCACCGTATCGCCGGCCTCGAACTTTTCATTCCGGACGTCTTCGCCCTCGCGCTTGGTTTTGCCACTACGGATGATTGATAATGTCGATACGCCGTGAACTTCGCGCAGCTTTTTGGTGCGTGCAGATTCTCCGATCAGCAACGAAGATGGTGCGATCACCACTTCCGCCAATCCCGCAGAGGTAGATGACATCACCTCGGAAAACAGATCGAGGTCCGGTTTAAGATCCAACCCATACGCCTTGCAAAAGACCTCGATACATTCGCGTTCCCCGATAACCGCCAGATGGTCGCCCTTGGCTATTATCAAACTGGCCGGCACACCGCGTGTCGTCATCCGCACTTTTTCGCCCGAGGTCACCCCCACCGTACGCACATGAAACAAGGTCTCGTAACTATCAAGGGCAGCGCCGATGATCTTGCTGGTTGATGGAATATAGACCTCAGCAATAATGTAATCGATGCCGTAATTGTCAGACAGGTAGGCCTCCAAGCCCTGCTGTTGATCCGGCACTTCCTTGCCTTTTGGCAACACAAACCGCCCAAAAACAACAAAATACAAAATGCCCGACGTAATCAGTGCGAGGCCTATAGGCGTAACTGCAAACAGGCCAAAAGTTTCAACTTGTTGGTCGGGTGGCAGGCTGGCATTGGCATTGATGATCAGATCGTTCAGCAAAATCAGCGGGCTTGATCCCACCATCGTCAAGGTGCCACCCAAAATGGCGCAAAACCCCATTGGCATCAGCAATCGCGACATCGAGATTTTTGACCGAGTGGAGATACGCTTGACCACGGGCAAGAACAGCGCCGCCGCGCCAACATTCTGCATAAAGCCGGAAATTCCGCCGACGGTACCGGAAATCAGCGGAATAATCCGTTTTTCAGTGGTGCCGCCAACCTTTACCAGATAGCGCGCGACCGAGTTCATGATGCCGGTTTTATCCAGCCCCGCTCCCAAAATCATCACGGCGATAATCGAAATTACAGCGTTGGAGGAGAACCCGTCAAACAACTCGTTTATATCAACCAGTCCTTCGTCCAGCCCCATAACCGGCGCCAATATTGATGAAAGCCCAAGCATAACCAAAATGGTCAAGGCAGCTATATCTATCGGAATGATTTCAAACGAAAACAAAAACACCGTCAGTAATAAAAGGGATAAAACCCATGCAATTTCAATATTCGGTGCAATATTGGTAAGCATATACCCTATTATTAGAAAGCCTATAGCTGCGCCGCCGACAATTAAACCCCTACGCTTTTTCATGTATTCTCCTCTTTAAGTAGAGGATCAGCATTTTTGTACTCATTGCAAGAATTTTCCAAGGCCCTGCTCAGATTGAGATGTGCTTTATTGACGCGGTTCCTATCAGGTCCAATCCAGAACGATTTTGCCGGATTTGCCGGTTTTCATGGTGGCGAACCCTTCCTCGAAATCGGCCACAGGCATGCGGTGTGTGATGATACGGCTGATGTCTAATCCGTCTTCAAGCATGGCAATCATTTTGTACCATGTCTCGAAAATCTCGCGGCCATAAACGCCTTTGATGGTCAGCGCCTTGAACACAATGCGTGACCAGTCCACCTGTGTTTTACCCGGCGGAATCCCGAGCATGGCAATGCGTCCGCCCATCACCATCGCCCCGACCATCTGATCGAAAGCGGCGGCATTCCCGGACATCTCCATACCCACATCGAACCCCTGCTTCATGCCGAGTTTATCGGTGATATCGTTCAAATCGGTTGTGGCAACATTTACCGCAACCACATCTGTCACCTGCGCCGCCAAATCCAACCGTGCTTGATTAACGTCAGTGATAACCACGTGCCGCGCGCCAACATGTTGGGCCACAGCGGCGGCCATAATGCCGATTGGGCCAGCACCCGTGATCAGCACATCCTCGCCAACCAAATCGAACGACAAAGCCGTATGCACCGCGTTGCCAAGTGGGTCGAGGATTGCGCCGATTTCGTCAGGGATCGCATCGGGCAGCAGAACCACGTTGAAGGCTGGCAGGCTCAGGTATTCAGCAAAAGCACCATCGACGTTCACGCCAATGCCTTTTGTTTCCGGATCGAGGTGGAACTTGCCCGAACGGCTTTGACGGGAATGGTTGCCAATCAGATGTCCCTCGCCCGTGCAGCGTTGACCGATGGAAAGATCATCAACATTGCGCCCAACTTCAACAATCTCGCCAGCGAATTCGTGGCCAGTGATCAACCCAACCGGAACGGTCTTGCTGGACCAAGCGTCCCAATTCCAGATGTGAATGTCAGTGCCACAAATTCCGGTTTTTTTGATCTTGATCAGCACGTCATTTGGGCCGATTTCGGGGATCGGGCGGTTCTCCATCCATAAGCCTTCTTCGGCTTTGGATTTCACCAAGGCTTTCATTGTGTTCATGACAACACTCCTGTTTCTCGGCCAGCTTTCGCGAAGGCCTCAAGTGCGAAATCGAGGTCTTCTTTTGTCAGTGCCGCATTCATCTGCGTGCGGATGCGGGCCTGCCCGTTTGGAACCACTGGAAAGAAGAATCCGGCGACATAGACACCCAGTTCATATAGTTTGGCCGCCATGTCCTGACTAAGGCGCGCATCACCCAGCATTACGGGGATGATCGGGTGTTCGCCTTCCAGCAACTCGAACCCATGGTCGGTCAATCCGGCGCGCCAATAGGCCGCGTTCTCGAACAGTTTTGCGCGTAGGTCGTCGCCCGCCTCAACCAGTTTTATAGCCTCTATACCGGCGGCAACAATCGAAGGTGGCAGGGAGTTGGAAAACAGATATGGCCGTGCGCGTTGTCTAAGCAGGTCGATCACTGGCTGCGGGCCTGCAATATATCCACCAATTGCACCCCCAAGCGCCTTGCCAAGCGTGCCTGTAAGAATGTCCACATCAACGCCGTGATGTGCCGGAGTGCCTTCGCCCTTTGGCCCCATGAAACCCGTTGCGTGGCAATCATCCACCATGACCATCGCGTCGTATTCCTTAGCTAAACGTGTGACTTCGGGCAGGTTGGCAAGGTAGCCATCCATCGAAAATACACCGTCAGTCGCGACCATGATGAACCGAGCACCCGCCGCGCGCGCTTCTTTCAGTTTCTCTTCCAGATCGTCCATATCGGAATTCGCGTAGCGATACCGCTTTGCCTTACACAACCGGATGCCGTCAATAATGGAGGCGTGGTTCAGGCTGTCGGAAATGATCGCATCATCAGGCCCCAATAGCGGCTCAAACAGCCCGCCGTTCGCATCAAAACAGGCGGCAAACAGGATTGAATCGTCTTTACCAAGGAACTTTGCCAGCTTCTGTTCCAGCTCGCGGTGAAGATCTTGCGTGCCACAGATGAAGCGAACGCTGGCCATGCCGAAACCATGATCGTCCATCGCGCCTTTGGCGGCTTCGATCAGCTTGGGATGATTGGCCAACCCAAGGTAGTTGTTGGCGCAAAGGTTAATCACCTGCTTTTCGCTGCGATCCGGTAGCTCAACCGTAATCCGGCCTGCTTGCGGTGAAACGATTGTCCGTTCGCGCTTTAACAGCCCGTCAGATTCAATATCGTGCAGTGTGTTGGAAATATGATTCAAGAATCGCTTAGACATGACGCCCTCCTGTTTATTGGATTATTATCCGCCAACAAGGATTGTGTCAATATACTGGATTCTCGCCAATATATTGGATGTTAGGCGTTCTTCACGATAAGAAGCACCCTTGCAGCCTTGTTAGCCCGTATTGCATGTTCAACATCAGCCGCGTATCGAATGGTATCACCAGCCGAAACTTTGGCTTTTTCCCCGTCCGATACGATTTCGACTTGCCCTTCCAGAACCGTTAGATGCTCAACGCAGCCCTTTTCATGAGGGGCGCTTTCCAGATTTGCGCCAGCCTGAAACGTAATATCGTACACCTCGGTCCCACCAACATCATCAGGCGCACTTAGAATGCGAACAACGCAACCTGCCGCGCGGTTGCGAATTTCAGGGGTTTGGTCACCCAGAACGATTTCTTTGATCGGGTGTTCCGGTTCGGCTTCTTGGTCCAACAAAGTTGAGAAATCCACATTCAGCGCCCGTGTCAGGTTCCATAGGCTGGCCACGGTGGGGCTGGATTCACCGCGCTCGATCTGTGACAACATGGAGCGGGATATGCCGGATAACTTCGCCAACGCATCAAGGCTTAGGCGTTTCGCCGCGCGTTCTTCTTTCAAACGGTTTGCCAGACGTGCGGTGATCTCGGCTTTATCAATCATTCTTCAATGCTCCTGCTTAATCGCGCCCCAGCATACAGGGGCGCGCGGCAGTTTCCAATATAACATTGGATCATCCGGTATTTAGGCAGAGCCGCTGAAGCGAAGGCTTTCATTGCCTCGCGAAATAACCCACCTAAGGATTGATCAACCGAACACCGTCGCGCCATACGTTTTCGATTTGCATATGCGCATCGAGGTGCAAGAAATTTGCGCGCGTGGTTGGCAGCAGGCAGCCGATCTCGTGGTCTCGTTTAAGCAATTGCGCTGGATAAAGGGATGCCATGCGCAAGGCTTCTTCCACTTCCAGCCCGATTTCGTTAACCATAAACCGCACCGCCGAAATCATATCAAGGTCAGCCCCCGCCAGCGTGCCGTTTGACAGGGTCAAACGCCCGTCACGGCGCAGGATTTTGCGGCCATCCAGCGTGAATTCGCTAATGTCTGTGCCAAGCGGGGCCATCGAATCGGTGACCAAAAACAAGCGCCCAACGCCTTGCTTGGCACGCATGGCAATCCGAATAACCGCTGGATCCACATGAATGCCGTCGGCGATCAGCCCTGCAAATAATGTACCGGTATCAAGTGTTGCCCCAACCACCCCCGGGGCGCGATTGCCTAGCTGGCTCATGGCGTTGAACAGGTGTGTTACACAACTTGCGCCAGCCGCCGCTGCAGCGCGTGCGGTTTGATAATCGGCATCGGTATGACCAAGCGATACAGTGGCGCCAGCAGTGGCAAGCGCCGTGATCTGGCCTGGCGTCACAGATTCCGGCGCAACCGTCAGCATCAAGCTGGGCAATTCCCCCGCGAGCGCACATAACTGACGGCAATCCTCATCTTCCATCGCGCGGATCAATGCGGGATCATGTGCGCCTTTGCGGGCAATTGATAAGTGCGGCCCCTCAAGATGCAAACCGATGACGCCGCCAACGCCTTGTGCAAGCACGTCTTTCACCGCCGAAATGGCGGCGTTGGTTTGTTCTTTGGTATCCGTAATCAACGTGGGCAACAGCGATGTGGTTCCGAACTTTAGATGTGCGTCGCAAATGGTGCTGATTGTATCGACTGTGGGGGCGTTGTTAAGCATCGCCCCACCACCACCGTTCACTTGCAAATCAACGAACCCTGCGCTTAGCAAACCGCCGTTAAGTTTGGTGGTGTTATATGTGTTCGGCACCTCGGCAACTGGCATGATGCCGATCACACGATCGCCTTCAATCAACAGCGCAGATTGCGTGTGTCGGGTGTGACCGTCAAATATATCGGCGCCTACATATGCGTGCAAATCGTTGCTCATACAGTTTCGGTTACCTTCTTGAGGTTTCTGGGCAGGTCAGGATTTATGCCCCGCTCCCGCGCCAATTGTTCAATGAAGGCATAGAATGACACAATAAGCGTCAGCGGATCAGTTAGCGGGTGCGCGGTTCTGGCAAAGCCTAACGGCTGGGCATGTTGCGCACGATCAGACGTTATAAACGTGAGCGCCGCTTGTTGTGCCAATTTATCGGCAACAGAAACAATTGAGCTTTCGGATGCATCGCGCGCCGCCAATGCCAAGACAGGATAGCCGGGTTCTACGATAGAAACGGGGCCGTGTAACACCTCGGCCGAGGAATAGGATTCCGCGTGAATTTGACAGGTTTCCTTGAACTTCAACGCCGCCTCGTTCGACATGGCGTAAGACGGGCCACGCCCCAACACGAACAATGAATCGCGGTCTTTCAAGGCATGGCGTAAGGCAGGCCAGTCATGGGTCACCGCACTTTCCAGATGTTCCGGCAGCGCATCAATAGCTGCGATCAAGGCCTTGTCCTGCTTCCARTGCGCCAATAGCGCGAGGCCTGCCACCACCGACGTAACAAAGGTTTTTGTCGCGGCCACGCTGCGTTCRGTTCCRGCATGRATCGGGATGGTGTGCTTGCARGCCTGYGCCAACGGCGAGGTSGGTTCGTTSGTWATCGCAACCGTAAGCGCGCCTTGYTTGGTTGCAGATTGRGTCATTTTCACGATGTCCGGGCTTTGCCCTGACTGCGAAATTCCGATACAGGCGCTGTGTTCCAGYTGCAATTCCGCCCCATAGATTGATGCGATYGACGGTCCGATGGAGGCCACGGGTACGCCAAGCGTTAGTTCGGAGGCATATTTGAAATAGGTTGCGGCATGRTCRGATGAGCCACGCGCAACCGTGCTGATAAAATGTGGCGAAGCGCGGCGCAGATCGTCCGCAGCTATTTCAATCGCTTCGCGCCCCTCGCTCAGTAACCGTCGGGTTGCATCGGGGATCTCGCGGATTTCGCGATACATATGTGTTTTATCGGTCATTTCTTGTCTCTGGTGCTGGAGGGTATCTGGAGTTCGGCGACAAAATCATACGCGTCACCACGATAGATCGAATGGGTGAGTTCCACCACTTGGCCCGTTTCCAGATAGGAAACACGTGTGATTTGCAGGCCTGCGATGCCTTCTTCAACTTCCAGCAAACCCGCATCCAGTGCGTTCAGGTTGGTTGCAGAAATGCGTTGAACAGCACGAACCGGCTTGTATCCCGACTTATCAAGTGCCTCGTAAAGTGACGATTCCACGATCATCGGGTTGGGTAGCAATCGGGTAGAAAGCGAGGCCCGCTCGATCGCCAATGGTGTGTCATCGGCCAGACGCAAGCGTGACAGRCGGGCGACGGATTCACGCGCGGTCAGGCCCAGCGTCATTGTTTCTTCAGGGGAGGGTAAAAAGATCCCTCGCTCCAACCAAGTGGCGGTCACATTCTTGCCGCGCCGAGCCATGTCTTCGGTAAAAGACGTCAATCGGGATAGAGATTGTTCAACCTTGGTCAACTGCGCCGCCACGATAGAGCCGGAGCCGCGACGCTGAACAATCAAACCTTCCTCGACCAACGGCTGCACGGCTTTACGGACAGTCACCCGCGATAGCGTGGTCATCGAGGCAATCTCGCGTTCAGGAGGCAGCGGTGTTCCTGCGGCCAGTTGTCCGTTTTCAATTGCAGTCTCTAAGCGGCGGCGCAGCTGAATGTATCGCGGCCCACCTGTTGGGGACAGCCATGATGAAGGGTCAAAAACCGCGTCAACGCTCATTCTGTATCCCCCGCCCATAGTTGCTGTGCCAGCGAAAAGGCACCATCCACCCCCGCGCCCTTGGGAGGCACGCAAAGGGCGCGATATTCCGGCCGCAGTAATTTCGTATATACAGGCCCTAGCCCGCCAAGCATATAGAGTGCGCCCGTCGCCTTTGTATTCAAAATGTCCAATGTGTGATGCAATGACGATACCGCCGCATCAACTATTTCAACCGCAACGGTGTCATCTTTATAATACGCCTCGATCAGGTCAGGGGCAAAATTGCCGTAATCCATCGGCGTTGCAGTTTGCACGAATGCAACCACCCCTCGCGGGGTGCCGCCGAAACGCTTCAAAACTGCGCGCGTCAACGGGCTATGCGCAATAATTCCGTCATACGCATGGATGGTGCGGCGAAGCAGCTTCCGGCCCAGAAACGCCCCGCCGCCATCATCGCCGAGCTGTAAACCCCAGCCGCCGATACTCAATACCTCATCCTTGTGACGGCTATAATAGAAGGAGCCTGTGCCAATAGCGGCAACCGTTCCGTCCTCATTGCCCATCGCACCCTGAACTATAATTTCGCGATCAGATGTCACTTTGACCTTTTTAAAGCCCAAGGCGTGCTCGGTCTTTTCCGCCACGCCTCCAAGATTAGCCCCAGCGAGGCCAAGATAGGCAAAATCGCTGACCATTCTGCTGGAATCCAACCCGCCCGCGCTATAGGCGCGATGGACGGTATCAAGGATATTAACAAGCGCGCCGTTCAGGTCCGTTGATATATTAGCGGAGCCGCCATTGGCAGATCCAATCACCTTGCCGGACACCTCAAAAATGTTAGCGCGGCAGGTGCTGCCGCCCCCGTCAACTGCAACTATCAGGCTTTTTGATTCCATACTCATATAATACCTATATAATACCTATGGAGATAACGAAAGTAATAATTCCGATTTATTTGGGATCACAGTGCAATATACGTGCTACAACACAAGGATTATCGCGAAAATAAATATTTCTGGACATTCGGTATTAAATTGGCATTATTGTGGAAAATTACCAGTAACGGGAATCATCAATGTCTGGAAGTCAAATATCTCTCCTGCAAACTGAACGGCCTCATGCGCAAGCCAAGGGGCTGGATTTGTTGAGTGGGACGGAAATTTTGACGATCCTGCATGAAGGACAGATCGCTGCGATTAAATCCATGAGCGCCGCAATTCCTGCGCTGGAAAAGGGTGCCGAGGCAATGGCGGCGGCAATCCGGTCCGGTGGCAATCTGGTTTACGCGGCGGCTGGCAGTTCGGGTCTTATGGGGCTGGCGGACGGCCTCGAAATTCCACCGACATTCGGAATTTCCACAAGCCGGATCAGCATTTTACGCGCAGGTGGACTAGAAGATATGGCCAAGCCCAAAGGCGAAGCAGAAGACGACGCCGAAGCCGCAACACGGGATGCCGCCAGTATCGGACCAAACGACTGCGTTATCTGCTTGGCGGCAAGCGGCAACACGGTTTACCCCGTTACAATCATGAACATTGCCAAGGCACGTGGCGCGACGACTATCGGTATATCCAACAACGACGACACCTTGTTGATTACGGGGTCCGACATACCGGTCTTTCTGCCGACACCGCCCGAAGTTATCGCCGGATCTACCCGTTTGGGGGCCGGATCTGCACAGAAAATCGCACTGAATATGATGTCCACATTGATGGGCGTTAAGTTGGGCCATGTAATGGACGGCTTGATGGTCAATGTTATTGCCAACAACGTCAAATTGCTGGAACGGGCCGARAATATYGTGATGGAAATCACCGGCTGCGACAGAAATACCGCCTCGGAAAACCTGAAGGCGGCTAACGGGGGCGTAAAACAAGCGATCCTGATTACATCGGGCGCAAAAGACCTGAGTGATGCAACAAAATATCTGGATATGGCGGACCAGAACCTGCGTACCGCTGTTGCCAATATAACCACGGACTAACATCCGTAAACCGCGCCAAAGGCGCACGATAGGGAGACGAACTATGAAAACGACCAGAGTAGTCAGTGCAATGCTGGCAACGACATTCTTAACTACGGCGGCTTTCGCCCAAGACGTGACCATTACGGTCGAAAGCTGGCGCAACGATGACCTGCTCATCTGGCAAGACACTATTATTCCAGCGTTTGAAGCCGCAAATCCGGGCATCAAAGTAATATTCGCACCAACAGCACCGGCGCAATACAACTCCGCGCTTAACGCCAAGCTGGCCGCGGGTACTGCTGGTGATTTGATCACCTGCCGCCCATTTGACGGCTCGTTGTCCTTGTACGACGCTGGGTACTTGGCCGAAGTAGGCGACCTTGAAAACATGGCCAACTTTGGTCCTGTTGCCAAATCCGGCTGGAGTACTGACGACGGTTCCGCGACATTCTGTGTGCCAATGGCTTCGGTTATCCACGGCTTTATCTACAACAAAGAAGCGTTCGAGGAAGTTGGCGTAGAAGTGCCAAGCACCGCTGACGATTTCTTTAATGTTCTGGATGCTTTCAAAGAAGACGGCAACTACATTCCGCTTGCGATGGGTACTGCGGATCAATGGGAAGCGGCCACAATGGGCTATGCGAACATCGGTCCAAACTACTGGAAAGGCGAAGAAGGCCGCATGGCTTTGATCGCTGGCGAGCAGAAGCTAACCGATCCACAATGGGTAGCTCCATACGCTCAACTAGCCCGTTGGGGCGAGTATATGGGTGATGGTTTTGAGGCCCAGTCCTATCCAGACAGCCAAAACCTATTCACACTTGGCCGTGCTGCGATTTATCCCGCCGGTTCATGGGAGCTAAGCGGATTTAACGCACAGGCCGATTTCGAAATGGGTGCGTTTAACCCACCAGTTCAAGCTGTGGGCGACGAGTGCTACATCTCGGATCACGTGGATATCGCGATTGGTATGAACAAGGCAACAGCGAACCCCGATGAAGTCCGCACATTCCTTGAATGGGTCGGCACGGCAGAATTCGCCAGCCTTTATGCCAACTCGCTTCCAGGGTTCTTCTCGCTTTCCGACCATCCGGTTGAAATGTCGGATCCATTGGCACAGGAAATCGTCGCATGGCGTGATAGCTGTAGCTCCTCGATCCGTCCATTCCACCAGATCCTGTCGCGCGGAACGCCTAACTTGGCAAACGAGTACTGGGTGTCTTCGGCAAACGCTATTCGTGGCAGCATGACAGCAGAAGAAGCTGGCGCGTATATGCAGGATGGTTTGGCCAGCTGGTACGAACCACAGCAGTAAGTCTTGAAATCGGACCGGAGGGATTTCCCTCCGGTTCAACTAATAGGGGGAAGAAATGAGCACGCAAGATCGACAGAAACGGCGCTGGCATATCCTGATATTTCTGACGCCTGCCGTACTAGTATACACGGCGTTAATGATTTTACCGTTGTTTGGAACTTTGCGCCTATCGCTGTTCACAACAGTGGGACAAGAACAGGTGTTTGTCGGGCTCGATAATTTCCGCACGCTACTGGGTGACGAAAGATGGTCTAGCAGCTTTTGGAATGCCTTGAAAAACAACGCATGGTTTTTCGTTGTTCACATGCTAGTACAAAACCCGCTTGGCATTGCCATTGCCGCGATGCTTTCGTCTTCCGCCCTACGATTTTCAAATTTTTATCGCACCGCCATTTTCATACCCACAATCCTGTCTTTCGTGATCGTTGGGTTTGCGTGGAAGCTGATCCTGTCGCCCTTGTGGGGGATCGCCCCTGACATGCTGGACGCGGTTGGCCTAAAGTTTCTATTCAAACCGTGGTTGGGTAAAGAAGAATACGCTTTAACCACACTGGCACTAATTTCTGTTTGGCAATTTGTTGGTATTCCGATGATGCTGATCTATGCATCACTTCTATCCATACCGGATGAAGTTCTAGAGGCTGGCGAATGCGACGGCATCACCGGCATGGCCGCGTTCTGGAAGCTCAAACTTCCCCTGATTCTGCCATCAATCGGAATCATCTCGATCCTTACCTTCGTGGCGAATTTCAACGCGTTCGATTTGATTTATACCACGCAAGGGGCGCTGGCGGGGCCGAATTACGCCACTGATGTGCTTGGCTCGTTCCTGTATCGCACGTTCTTCGGGTTCCAGATGCAATTGGGGGATCCCAACATGGGTTCTGCAATCGCAATGATGATGTTTTTGGTTATCCTGCTGGGCGTTTGTATTTACCTGTTCGGTATCCAGACGCGCATGCGTCGGTACCAGTTTTAGGAGCGGTCGTTATGAACAAAGTCAAACACAACCCGTTAAATTTGGCGTTCGCGCATGTGGCGCTGATAACCTACACGATAATCGCGCTGTTTCCTGTGGTCGTCATCCTGATCAACAGTTTCAAATCCCGCAAAGCGATTTTCCGTGATCCGCTGGCCTTACCGAATGCTGACAGCTTTACGCTGGTTGGCTACGAAACCGTGTTCAACCAAGGCGATTTCATGCTGTAYTTCCAGAATTCGATGATCGTGACTGTTGCGTCACTGTTCTTCATTCTGCTGTTCGGCGCAATGGCTGCCTTTGCGCTGGCCGAGTACCGCTTTAAGGGCAATACGTTGATGGGGTTATACCTCGCCATCGGTATTATGATCCCGATTCGACTGGGAACTGTGTCTATTTTGCAGATAATGGTGGCGGGCGGTCTGGTAAACACTCTGACCGCGTTGATACTGGTTTACATCGCGCAAGGGTTGCCATTGGCGATCTTTATTCTGGCGGAGTTCATGCGCCAAGTATCGGATGATTTGAAAGACGCGGGCCGGATTGATGGCCTGTCCGAATACCGTATTTTCTTTGTATTGGTGCTACCATTGGTGCGCCCTGCGATGGCAACGGTTGCGGTTTTCAACATGATCCCGATTTGGAACGACCTGTGGTTCCCCCTTATTCTGGCACCGGGGGAGGCGACAAAAACCCTGACGCTCGGCTCTCAAGTCTTCATCGGGCAGTTCGTGACAGACTGGAACGCTGTTCTATCTGCCTTGTCGATGGCAATCCTACCGGTGATGATCCTTTACATAATCTTCTCCAAACAATTGATCCGTGGCATTACGTCAGGGGCCGTGAAATGATCCGTGTGATGGTTGCAGGCTTGGGAAATATGGGCCGCAGTCATGCGCTGGCCTATCACGAAAATCCTGAATTCGAGATTGTCGGCCTGATGAACCGCAGTGTCGTGGACCTGCCCGACGCGTTGCAAGGTTACCCGATGTTTACGGAGTACAGTGAAGCGTTAAATGCCACGAAGCCTGACCTCGTCGCGGTATGCACCTACACAGACAGCCACGCCGATTATGCGATTGCTGCTATGGAATCCGGCGCCGATGTATTTGTTGAAAAACCCTTAGCCGCCAATGCCGCTGATGCCCGCAAAGTCGTGGACAAGGCCGTAGAGACCGGCAAAAAGTTGGTGGTTGGCTACATCTTGCGTCACCACCCTAGTTGGCAACGGCTTATTGCTGAATCCCGCGCCCTTGGTGGGCCGTATGTTTTCAGGATGAATCTGAATCAACAAAGCCATGGAGCGGAGTGGGAAACACATAAAAGCCTGCTACAAAGCACATCGCCAATCGTTGATTGTGGTGTTCATTATGTGGATGTGATGTGCCAGATCACTGATGCCACGCCCGTTCAGGTGCGCGGTATGGGTTTGCGGCTTTCCGATGAAATCGCGCCTGATATGTATAACTACGGCCAATTTCAGGTGCTGTTCGACGACAATTCCATTGGCTGGTATGAGGCTGCATGGGGTCCGATGATTTCGGAAACCGCATATTTTGTAAAAGATGTGATTTCGCCAAACGGCGCTGTGTCGATTGTTTCGGCCGAGGCCGGAGGATCAGCCGATATCGACAGCCACACCAAAGTCGGCTGCCTGAAGGTGCATCCAAGTGACGGCGATGATCGTTTGATTGATTTGCCGGATGAACCCGGCCATCAGGAATTATGTGATTCCGAGGCCGCGTTTATGGCCAAAGCAATAAATGAAAACATCGATTTGAGCCGGCACATGTCGGACGCGGTGCAATCGCTAGCGATCTGCTTGGCGGCGGATGAAAGCGTTCGCTCCGGCGAGCCAGTCTTTTTGTAGGAGGGTACTAAATGGGTTCCTTAAGTCTAAGAAATATTCATAAATCCTTCGGTTCTGTCGAGGTTCTAACCGACATCAACCTAGAGGTCGAAGAAGGCGAGTTTGTGATTTTCGTTGGCCCGTCCGGCTGCGGGAAATCCACCCTGCTTCGCGTAATCGCAGGCCTTGAGGATGCATCATCAGGTGATGTGCTGATCGGCGACGAACGCGTAAATACCCTGCCGCCATCCAATCGCGGTATCGCCATGGTTTTCCAAACCTACGCGCTTTACCCACATCTAAGCGTGCGTAAAAATATGAGCCTTGGCCTGAAACAAGCCAAGAAGTCGGCTGAATATATCGAGGAACGCGTCGGTGTCGCCGCCGATATGTTGGAGCTTACCCCCTATCTGGATCGTCGCCCCGCAGAACTATCAGGCGGTCAACGCCAGCGCGTGGCCATCGGGCGTGCAATCGTGCGTAACCCCAAACTGTTCCTGTTCGACGAACCGCTTTCAAATCTGGACGCAGCCCTTCGGGTCAACACTCGCCTTGAAATCGCCAATCTGCATCGCGAGCTAAAATCAACCATCGTTTACGTTACCCACGATCAGGTCGAGGCGATGACACTGGCCGACAAAATCGTCGTTCTTCGCGCTGGTCGGGTGGAACAGGTGGGATCACCGATGGAGCTTTATAACGACCCCGACAACATGTTCGTTGCCGGTTTCATTGGCTCCCCAGCTATGAACTTTCTCGACGCCAAGCTGTTTGACTTACCTGATGACGTAAAAACCGTCGGGCTTCGCCCTGAGATTATCTCGCTGGCTGATACCGGACAAATCGAAGGAACGGTTAACCACCTGGAACATCTCGGCGCGGATACAAACGTGTATGTTCGGGTCGCAGGCGCTCTGATCACGGTCCGCATTTCGGGACAAAAGGACTATGAGGTTGGGTCAACCGTATATCTGAAATTCGATCCGGACGACCTCTTCCAGTTTGACAGCGATGACCTGCGCATTAGGTAAGGTAATCCCCCGAAAATTAGTGGTTTTCACGTGTAGAATTTTCTTGGCATAATATCTGAGGAGGTTTTGATAAAAANGCAGGATATAGCGACGCGCAGATTATGGGTATTTTGAAGCARGCCGAGAGCGGTGTGCCGGTTTCCGARCTGTGCCGAGAGCATGGCATGAGCAATGCCAGCTTTTACAAATGGCGATCAAAGTTTGGCGGAATGCGCTGCACGGCAGGTTATGCGTTAGCATGATCGAGAGTGGACGCTTCTATGATGTCGGAGATGAAGTCGCTGACTGAGGAGAACCGCCGCCTGAAGCGGATGTATGCCGAGATCGCGAAGTGGCTTGTGAAAATGACCAGCAATCGTCGCACCTGAGGCCTCGGCTTATGCTTTTTGTATTTGCGTAATGTGAAGGGATTTGGCTGGAATCATAAGCGTGTGTATCGCATCTATTGCGAGCTGGAGTTGAACCTGCGGATCAAGCCGAAGAAACGTCTGAAACGAGATAAACCAGATGCGCTGGCGGTACCGGACACAGCCAATCACACGTGGTCGATGGACTTTATGGCCGATCAACTAGCTGATGGTCGATCCTTTAGAACATTGAACATTCTGGATGACTTCAATCGTGAGGGGCTGGCCATTGAGATCGACTTCTCCCTGCCGTCCGAGCGTGTCGTACGAACATTGAACCGGCTTATTCAATGGCGCGGCAGACCGGATGCCATACGCATTGATAACGGCCCCGAATACATCAGTGGAACATTACAGCTCTGGGCACAGAAGTGTGGCATTCAGTTGATGTACATCCAGCCGGGAAAGCCA
>NVXA01000018.1 GCA_002746395.1 Paracoccaceae bacterium | reverse complement strand
ACCTGCCGAGCGGGTGGTGCGCAGCCTGAACCGGATCATTGAATGGCGCGGGAAGCCGCAGGCAATTCGGGTGGATAATGGCCCGGAAKAMKKGMKCKGGACRTWSAWSRMMKRSSSCSCMAACATGGRCATCGGCGGGATCACACCCGCCAGGAAACTGAAAATAGCCGCGTAATTCTACAAGCGGACCCCKTTAAAAATGGGGGGATTACCGTAACAAACCACAGACACGATTATGCCCAAGYTATTCTGGTAGTGCAATAATTGGCGGTGATGATGGTTAACGYACCTTCACTTTTCRCAATGTGACACCCTTAAGCCGCGACAAGTTCTGACAAACCATGCGCCCCTTCACGGGCGTCAATCAGTGTCGCATCGACCACTTCGCGAAGACGTTGGGCGAAGGCCAATCTCCAGCCAAAATCTTCCTCGGATAGAAGTTCGGCGATGCTGACATCGGGGGTCCACGCATCGCAAGACGTCAGGTAGACTACTTCGCCATCATTTGTGTCTTTGGCCGAAATCACTTTTTGAGGTTGTAGGGTAGTCATATCAGGTCTCCGTTTACGTGGATGTCTACTGTTGTAGCTACCTACAATATAGAATATTATCCCGATACCGTGCTAGTAGCGCACACGAATAAGAAATTACTGCCAAAAAGATTACGCTAAACACGAAAATTTACCGATACGAGGCAAAAACAGAAATGGTAGTCAAAATTGATGCACTAAATCGGAATATCCTCAACCACCTGCAAGAGGATGCATCGCTGTCTTTGGATGAAATTGCCCGAAAAGTCGGGTCTTCCAAGACACCTGTGTGGAATCGGATTCGCAAGTTAAAGGCTGCCGGAGTTATTAAACGCCAGACCGTTTTGCTCGATCCCGAAGCACTTGGTCTTGATGCCTGCTTCTTTGTGTTGGTGCGAACTTCGCAGCACGATTCCGACTGGCAGGCACGATTCCTCAAAGCATTGCAGAAGCGCCCTGAAGTGATGGAAGCGCACCGTTTGGCCGGCGACATCGACTATATTTTGAAAGTGCAGGTGGAGAACGCCAAAGCCTACGATGTGTTTTACCAATCGTTAATTTCCGAGGTGAAAATTTTTAACGTGACGGCATTGCTATCGATGGAAGAAATCAAGTCGACGACAATTCTGGCGCTTTGAGCGATACGCGGCAAAATGGTGGAAATCCGCCATATCGCACGGCCCACCGCAAGTTCACATAATCGTAGCTTGCCTAAAGCCTATATGCGCCTTTACCATCGCAATGCGCATCGCGCCTGATTGGCCGAACCAACCGTGGAGAATTACGTTGATGACCCAGAGACATCCAAAAGGCCTGCGAACTGCAGTCGCCAAGTATGAAACATCATCACTAGGCCTTAGCTGGCTGTCGATTGGCGTGACGCTTGCTTTCCTGATGCTCGCAACCGTGGTTAGCGCACAAGAGACCATCAAGTCTTACGGTATTTCCAAATTCGGCGAGCTGAAATACGCCGAGGATTTCGCCTATTTGGATTACGTCAACCCTGACGCGCCAAAAGGGGGAGAGTATTCGACCTGGGCATTCGGTTCGTTCGACAGCTTCCACCCGTATATCGCGAAGGGYCGCGCAGCGATCGGGGCYAGCATACARTTTGAATCKCTTATGGTYGGCACMGCTGACGAGGCRGATTCCATGTACGGAYTGCTGGCCGAAAGCCTTGAATACCCGTCMGATTATTCATGGGTRATCTTCAARTTGCGCCCCGAGGCCAAGTTTTCGGACGGATCACAAGTAACSGCMGAAGACGTRGTRTTTTCRCAAACYATYCTTCAGGAAAARGGCATCCCGTCGATACAGACCTTYTTYGCCGAAGCTTAYGAAWCCGTCGARGCRCTCGACCCGCTCACCGTGAAATTCACCTTYCGCGARCCGTCCGARACAAACGACATGGTCATGCAGGCCGCTAGTACAACCGTATTTTCAAAAGCTTGGTGGGAGGGTCGCGATTTCGCTGAATCCACTCTGGATGTGCCAATGGGTTCATCGGAATACATCCTGGACAGCATGGATGTTGGCAAAACCGTCGTCTATCGCCTGCGAGATAATTATTGGGGCAAGGATTTACCAATCAACATCGGGCGCAGCAATTTCGCGACATTAAGGTTCGAATACTACGCCGATCCAACGGCCGCATTCGAAGGTTTTAAGGCTGGTGAAACAACATTCCGCGTTGAAAACTCCTCTCTGAAATGGGCGCAGGATTACAATTTTCCGTCGCTTGAAAAGGGATGGGTGCAAAAGGTTGAATTGCCCGACGGGAATATCGCGCAGGCGCAGGGCTTCTTTTACAACGTCCGCAAAGCGCCTTTTGACGACATTCGCGTTCGCCAAGCCCTAGGCTTGATGTTCAATTTCGAGTGGGCAAACGAGACGTTATTCTTCGGGCTTTATGAGCGCGTGAACAGTTTCTGGGGTAACTCCGATCTTGAAGCACAGGGCATGATCCCTGCGGATGAACTGGCCATTTTAGAACCGTTCCGCGACTTGCTGCCGGAAAGCGTCTTCACGCAAACAGCGTATATCCCGCCAAAATCCGGCACGCAGCAATTGGATCGTGCGCAAGTACGGGCAGCGGGTAAATTGCTGGACGAGGCTGGTTGGCAAGTCGGCGATGATGGAATGCGGCGCAATGCCGAAGGTGTGGCCCTTGCGGTTGATATCCTGAACAACTCGCCTGCATTTGATCGCATCATCAACCCCTATATTGAAAATCTGAAAACACTGGGGGTTGAGGCAACCCACACCCGTGTGGATTCCGCACAATATACCGAACGGCGCCGCAGTTTTGACTTTGATATGCTGGTTTCAACGTATGGAAACTCGATCACACCGGGACTTGGGCTGAAGCAATGGTACGGCAGCGAGAACGCCGACGCGCCATCGCGAAACATCGCTGGCTTGAAGAACGAGGCCATCGACGCTTTGGTCGAAATTGTCATAGCCTCTGAAACCCGCGAGGAGCTGAACCTGAACACCCGTGCCTTGGATCGCGCTTTGCGATCGCTTCATATTTGGGTGCCGCAGTGGTACAAAAACGTCCATACGGTGGCGTATCTTGACGTCTACAAACATCCTGAAAACCTTCCACCTTATTCTTTAGGGGATACGGATTTCTGGTGGTATGACGCTGATCGCGCCGCTGAACTTCAAGCTGCCGGCGCATTCTAGTACCCCATGGGCGCCTATATTCTTCGACGCATGCTGCTTATAATCCCGACTTTGATCGGGATTATGGTGCTGAATTTTGCACTAGTGCAATTCCTGCCCGGTGGCCCTATCGAGCAGGTAATAGCGCAGTTGGAAAACTCCGGTGATCCGCTGGACCGCATTGGTGGCGATGGCAGTGACGCAGGGATAACTACCCAAAGCGGCGAGGAATCGAAGTATCAAGGCGCGCGTGGRTTGCCGCCTGATTTCATCGAAAAGCTGGAAATCCAGTTCGGTTTTGACAAACCACCGCTGGAACGCTTCCTTCAGATGATGAAAAACTACRTCACCTTTGATTTTGGCGAGAGTTATTTCAGGTCCATCTCYGTCATTGATCTGGTGTTGGARAAAATGCCCGTCTCGATYTCGCTRGGSYTMTGGTCAACCTTGATCGCCTATATGGTCGCCATTCCGTTGGGCATTCGCAAGGCCACCAAAGAGGGYTCGAAGTTTGATACGTGGAGTTCCGCAATCCTGATCGCYGCCTATGCCATCCCMGGATTTTTGTTYGCKATCATGTTGGTYGTGCTGTTCGCGGGCGGGTCRTACTGGCGGGTRTTTCCGYTGCGCGGYCTTACCTCCAACAACTTTGCAGAYCTYAGCTTGCTGGGGCAAATCAAGGAYTAYTTCTGGCATATCACCCTGCCCGTTCTRGCGGGCAGCRTSGGGGCGTTTACCGGYCTTTCAATGCTAACGAAGAACTCSTTTCTGGATGAAATTCGCAARCAATACGTYGTCACCGCCCGYGCCAAAGGCCTGACRGAACGYCGYGTGCTTTACGGCCATGTGTTTCGCAATGCKATGCTGATCGTGATCGCCGGATTCCCCGGTATTTTCATCAGCGTGTTYTTCGGCGGGTCGTTAATTATCGAAACYATATTCTCRCTKGATGGCTTGGGKCGGTTGGGRTTYGATGCCGCRTTAACCCGCGATTACCCYGTGATGTTYGGCACGTTATTYTTCTTTACCCTGTTGGGATTRTTCATAAAACTGGTTTCCGACCTCACCTATGTCTGGATCGACCCACGTATTGATTTCGAGAGCAGGCAAACATGAAGCTTACCTCCCTTCAACGCCGTCGCCTTTCCAATTTTCGCGCAAACCGCCGCGCACTTTGGAGCCTTTGGATTTTCGGAACCCTCTTTTTCTTATCCCTATTTGCAGAATTCATCGCCAACGATCAACCACTGCTTGTGTCATACCAAGGCGAGCTTCGCGCACCGATTTTCAGTTTCTATTCCGAAACTGATTTTGGCGGTGATTTCCGAACCAAGGCCAACTATGCAGACCCCGAACTTCAATGCCTGATCGTAACCGGCGGGCTGGCAGATACCTGTTTCGTTGGCCCAACAGGCGCAAACGAAGTGATCGCCGATGTGGCAGACGGCACAATGGCTGTTGATGMSGARGGYTGGATATTGTGGCCRWTAATCCCCTACAARTTCAACACGGTCGACACATAYAACGTCAAAACCGCCCCCGGCCCGCCGGATCGCTTCCACTGGCTTGGCACAGATGATCAGGCGCGTGATGTRCTGTCGCGGATCATCTACGGGTTTCGAATATCCATTATTTTCGCRMTAATCGTCACGGTATCCACSTCSATWYTGGGGATTATMGCAGGGGCCGCGCAGGGGTATTAYGGYGGRCTGTTCGAYCTGATGTTCCAACGMTTTACCGAGGTKTGGGGCTCCCTTCCSAGCCTCTACATCATCATAATCCTGTCRGCGATTTTCAACATGACCTTTTGGYTGCTTATCCTGATTATCGTCGCTTTTGGCTGGGGCGCGCTTGAYGGKGTGGTRCGGGCCGAATTYCTGCGYGCGCGTAATTTYGAATACGTTCGGGCCGCCCGYGCGCTTGGSGTGCGCGACCGCACTATCATCTTCCGCCACGTTCTGCCCAATGCAATGGTCGCCACGTTAACCATGTTGCCGTTCATCGTTACAGGAACGATTGGCGCACTTGCRGGYCTMGAYTTTYTGGGCTTCGGTTTGCCRKCWTCCTANCCCTNCGCTTGGCGARCTSACRYTRCARGCGAAATCCAACCTGAAYTCCCCGTGGTTGGGGTTCTCGGCATTCTTCACSTTCACCATCATGYTRTCMCTTCTGGTRTTYATATTYGARGGCGTGCGTGACGCSTTCGACCCAAGAAAGACSTTCAATTGAGNNCGCCCCTCTNNTAAGCATCAARAACCTGTCCGTYCGGTTCGGRARYGCGRMKRAYGTCGTGCGCAATGTCAGTTTTGATGTYCACGCAGGSGAGACRGTCGCGATTGTCGGAGAAAGTGGCTCTGGCAAATCCGTAACCGCACTTTCAACCGTRTCGCTGTTGCCSGAYAAYGCCGTGATCAGCGGCGATGCCAAATACCTTGGCGAACAGATGCTAGGCGCGGAGCAAAAAACCTTGCGGCGCATTCGTGGCAATGACATCAGTTTCATTTTTCAAGAACCAATGACCTCGCTKAACCCGCTGCACACGATTGAAAAACAAGTGGCYGAAAGCCTTGAGCTWCAYCARCGGATTACRGGCGCAAAAGYSCGWRYCCGWATTYTRGAACTGYTGGAAAAGGTCGGAATTGATAACCCCGAAACCCGRCTTGAGGCCTATCCACACCAGCTTTCAGGTGGGCAGCGCCAACGYGTSATGATCGCAATGGCSTTGGCSAAYAAGCCRGAYTTGCTGATTGCCGATGARCCGACAACAGCGCTGGACGTAACCATTCAAGCACAAATTCTGGAGCTGCTGGMAGACCTGCAACGCCGTGAAGGCATGGGGATGCTGTTCATCACGCACGAYYTGAACATCGTGCGSCGSATTGCTGAYCGSGTGTGTGTGATGAAAGACGGTGAAATTGTWGAAAGYGGCCCCACRKCYGAYATTTTYRRCAANCCCAAANCACGMCTATACCCGCAAGCTTCTGGCCGCARGTGCAGGGGGGCAACCGGCACCGCTTCCAACCAAAGCGGRCGTGGTTCTAAGTGCTGAGGATCTGCGCATCTGGTTCCCSATCAARCGGGGGATACTTCGCCGGACTGTTGGYCATATCAARGCCGTGAACCAAGCCAGCTTTACGATACRCGAAGGYGAAACGCTGGGGATCGTCGGGGAAAGTGGWTCGGGTAAAACCACCGTCGCGCTGGCCATTYTGCGRCTGATTTCTTCGGAAGGSGTAATCAAGTTTCAGGGGCAAGATATTGCCARCCTCAAAAACGCCCAAATGCGTCCTCTTCGAAAAGACATTCAAATCGTTTTCCAAGACCCGTTTGGGTCCTTGTCACCGCGCATGACCGTGGAACAAATCGTGGCCGAAGGTTTGGGCGTGCATGAAATCGAAACGGGGCAAAATACGCGCCAGCTTGTGATTGATATCTTGCACGAGGTCGGCCTAGACCACGGCATGATGGAACGCTACCCCCACGAATTTTCTGGTGGCCAGCGGCAAAGAATTGCCATTGCACGTGCGATGATTTTGCGACCGAAATTGCTGGTGCTGGACGAGCCGACCTCGGCCCTCGATATGACCGTGCAAGCCCAAATCGTTGATCTTCTGCGTGAATTGCAGGCAAAACATCGTCTGGCGTATCTGTTTATCAGCCATGATTTGAAAGTAGTGCGCGCGCTGTCACACAAGGTTCTGGTAATGAAAGACGGAGATATTGTCGAAGCAGGCGATGTTCAGCAGATTTTTCAAGACCCGCAAACCCCCTATACACGCCAACTGATGGCGGCCGCTTACGATTTGACCGCCTCAAATACCGCCATGAAGTAAATCACACGTTCACAGTTTCGTTTTGCCGGTTGATATCGCCCAATTGGCCCATACATTGTTGCTACCATTTGCGGAGGAATAAAATGAAGGCATCACGCCTGTTTCTTGTTGGATTTTTAACGTTGGCAACACCGGCGTTGGCCCAGCAAGCAAAAGTCTCGACCTTTACGTTGGATAACGGGATGGAGGCCGTGGTGATCGAAGACCACCGCGCACCGGTCGTTACCCATATGGTTTGGTATCGCGTTGGGGCCGCTGATGAACCCGCAGGGAAATCCGGCATTGCGCATTTTCTGGAACATCTGATGTTCGTCGGCACCGATGATATCGCCGAAGGGGATTTCAGCCGCATCATTGAAGGGTTGGGCGGAAACGATAACGCGTTCACCTCGTCTGATTACACCGCCTATTTCCAGCGTATTTCCACCGATAACCTTGAACTTATGATGACCATGGAAGCCGACCGGATGCGCGACCTTGTTCTGAACGAGGAGGCCGTTCGAACCGAGCGCGATGTTGTTCTGGCGGAACGCGCCCAACGCACGGATAGTGATCCCGCCAGCCTGTTTTCCGAACAACGCGCTGCGGCACTTTATATGAACCACAACTACGGTATTCCGGTGATTGGATGGCGCCATGAAATTGAACAGCTCAATCTGACTGATGCGTTGGAATTCTATCGCTATTATTACGCACCAAACAACGCGATCCTTGTGGTTGCTGGCGACGTTACCCCCGAAGAAGTCGAAGCGTTGGCCATCAAGCATTACGGCCCCCTTGCACCCTCCGATGGTATCACCCCGCGCGTTCGCCCAACAGAACCACCGCATCTTTCACCACGTCGATTGACGTACAGCGATGAGCGCGTCTCCAACCCCTACGTTATCCGCACATACCTTGCGCCAGAACGAAATACCGGCGCGCAATCCAAAGCCGCCACCTTAACCGTGTTGGCAGAATTGCTGGGCGGCAGCGGTTTGACATCCGTTTTGGGTAAAGCGTTACAACTTGAAGACCCGATTGCGGTTTCAACCGGCGCGTTTTACAGCGCGACATCCCTCGATCCCGGCAGCTTTGGMTTGTACATCGTTCCGGCCCCWGAYGTTTCRTTGCAAGACGCCGAAGACAAGATGGAYGCSGTCCTTCARCAGTTTTTGAYYGACGGGCCTGATGCCGCACAGATGGGGCGYATMAARGCRCAAATTCGGGCCTCCGAAATCTATGCRCTSGATGATCARAACGGGYTGGCCCGCCGCTATGGGGCAGCACTTGCCATTGGATTAACTGTCGAAGATGTCRCCGATTGGCCCGATGAACTTGATGCGGTTACAGCCGATGAYGTRATGGCCGCCGCCCGCGAGGTGCTAGATTTGAAAAACTCYGTTACYGGYTGGTTGATGAAGGAGGATGCSGAATGAAACACCTATTATCCCTGATTTTCATAGTTGCGTTCGGCCTGCCTGCCAACGCCACCGACATTCAAAAAGTCACCTCGAAGGGCGGCATAACCGCATGGTTGGTCGAAGAAACCAGCATCCCGATCGTCTCCATCGAAATCCTGTTCCGTGGTGGGGCGAGCATCGAACCTGACGACAAACAAGGGGCCACATACCTAATGACCGGCCTTCTCGAAGAGGGTGCGGGGCAATATGATGCAACCGGATTTCTCGAAGCCTCCGAGGCCCTCGCCGCGCGATTCAGTTTTGATACCAGCCGTGATTTGGTCAGCATCAGCGCCACAGTTTTGAAGGAAAATCTTGGCCCCTCGATGGAGCTTCTGCGTATCGCCCTGACAGAACCACGCTTCGATGACGTTGCGTTTGAGCGGGTCCGCGGGCAGGTGAATTCGAGCATTCGCAGGGCCGAAACCAATCCGCGATCCATCGGCTCAAGCCGGTTTCGCGCCCTCGCCTTCGGCGATCACCCCTATGCACGCGATTTAGAAGGAACCGTTGAAAGTATCGCAGCCCTTACCCCGCAAGACATGCGCGAAACCCATCAAGCCGCCCTTACACAAGACAAAATTATGGTTGGCGTTGTGGGCGACATCACACCCGAAGAACTGGCCGAACTGCTGGATACAGTATTCGCCGCTTTACCCCAATCGAGTGCCGGAACTGTTCCACTGACCTCGATCCAAACGGATGGTGGCGTTGAAATAATCGACTATCCATCCCCGCAATCCGTTACGGTTTTTGGCCAAGCCGGTATCATGCGCAATGACCCCGATTATATCGTAGCATATGTCATGAACCACATCCTCGGCACCGGTTTTACCTCGCGATTAAATCAAGAAATCCGTGAAAAACGTGGCCTGACCTACGGTGTCGGCAGCTTTTTAACGCCGTATGACCGCGCGGCGTTGTATATGGGGTCCATATCCAGCTCCAACGAAAACATCGCCGAGGCAATCAACCTGATCCGCGAGGAATGGGCAAAATTGGCGGACAAAGGCGTGACTCAAGCGGAACTGGAAGCCGCACAAAAGTATCTGACCGGATCTTATCCATTGCGGTTCGACAGTAACGGCGCAATCGCGTCAATCCTTGCAGGCGTGCAGTTCGCCAACTTACCCATYGATTACGTCGATACCCGCAACGATGCCGTGAATGCCGTTACGGTTGAGGACATCAACCGCGTCGCCGCACGCCTTGTGCAACCAGACAGCTTGCAGTTCGTAATAGTCGGCCAACCTGAGGGGATCACCGCGGAATAGTTCGAGCTATTCGCCCCCTATAGCAAACTGCTTTCAAGCAAGTGTTTGGTGTAGGGGTGAGTCGTCCGCATTGYGCGCATGTCTTCGACCGTCAGTGTCTCGACRATYTCGCCYARTTGCATCACYGCGATGTCCGAACATATRTGCCCGACAACMGCCAGATCGTGGCTAACCATCAGGTARGTCAGYTTGTGTTCRGCGCGCAGRTCCGTCARYAGGTTCAGRATTTCKGCCTGYACCGACACATCRAGYGCRGAGGTGGGTTCATCCAGCAACARCACTTCRGGTTCAGGGGCCAGTGCGCGYGCAATAGCCACCCTTTGRCGCTGCCCRCCSGACAGYTGGTGCGGATAGCGAAACCGGAAYGACGGGCCAAGGCCCACATCATCCAGCAGTTTTGCGATGCGRGTTTCGATGTCATCAAACCCATGCAACGACAGCGTTTCGCTTAGAACCTGATCCACCGAATGACGTGGATGAAGCGAGGCATACGGATCCTGAAACACCATCTGGACCTTGCGATAAAACGTGCGGGTACGGTTTTCGGCGAGGGTCTCGCCACCAACCTCCATTTTGCCGTTCCATGTCGGGGCAAGCCCCATAATCGCACGTAAAATCGTCGATTTGCCCGACCCGCTTTCGCCGACAAGCCCAAAACTGCCGCCCTTGGGAACAGACAGATTCGCGCCYTTAACAGCATCGACCCGTTCGTCATGTTCGCCGAACCAGACGTTCAGGTTTTCGATCAGAATTTCATTCATGCGCTTACACTCGGTTCATTGGCCCATGCAGGGTCGCGTTGCAGGACTTGCAGCCGATCCGTTGGCGCATCAAGGCGCGGCAAGGAATTCAACAGGCCTTGGGTATAGGGGTGCTGCGCCTCATGCAGCTTATCCGCAGCGAGGGTTTCAACCACCCGCCCAGCATACATAATCAACACACGATCACAAAAACTGGAAACCAGATTAAGGTCGTGACTAATGAAAATCAGCCCCATACCCCGTTCCTTCACCAGCTTGTCCATAATCTCAAGCACCTGCATTTGCACGGACACATCGAGCGCGGAGGTCGGTTCGTCTGCAATCATGATTTTGGGGTCAGGGATCAACATCATGGCGATCATGATGCGTTGCCCCATACCGCCGGAAACCTCGTGCGGATACATGTTATAGACGCGTTCAGGGTCCCGGATGGCGACGGCCTCAAGCATTTCAATGGACTTGCGCTTAGCCTCGGACTTGGAAACTTTGGCGTGCAGGCGGTAGGCCTCGGAAATCTGCTGCCCGACACGCATCACCGGATTCAACGAGAATTTCGGATCCTGCATAATCATCGAGATTTTCTTGCCGCGCACGGCGCGCATTTCCTTTTCGGTGCGGCTCATTAGGTCCACACCTTCAAGGTCCATCTTATCGGCGGTCACTATTCCGGGGGAACGGATCAGACGCAGGATGGCGCGCCCAGTCATAGATTTGCCCGAACCGCTTTCGCCCACAATGCCCAAGCGTTCTTGACCGAGCTTAAAGTTGATTCCGCGCACGGCGTCAAAAACGCCAGTGCGAGTGGGGAATTTCACCCACAGGTTTTGAACGTCAAGAAGTGTGCTCATGATGTGCCATCCTTCGGGTCAAGCACATCGCGCAACCCGTCGCCCAGTAGGTTAAATGCCAGTGAAACGGTGAAAATCGCGAGGCCCGGCATGGTGGCGATCCACCAGTGATCCAGAATAAACCGTCGCCCTTCGGATATCATCGCGCCCCATTCCGGTGATGGTGGTTGTGCGCCAAGACCAAGGAAACCAAGGCCCGCAGCGGCGAGGATAATACCTGCCATATCAAGCGTAACCCGAACCACGAGGGACGAAATGCACAGCGGCCAGATGTGTTTGATGATAATTCGCAGCGGTCCTGCACCTTGCAGTTTAACCGCATGGATGTAATCCGTATTACGAATCGTTAACGTTTCGGCCCGTGCAATCCTTGCATAGGCTGGCCAAGCGGTCAGCGAGATCGCCAGCACTGCGTTTTCAATGCCAGCGCCCAGCGCAGCCACGAAGGCCAGCGCCAAAACGAGGCGTGGAAAGGCAAGGAAGATGTCGGTGATCCGCATCAAAATCGCATCGGTCCACCCACCGGCATATCCTGCGATCGTGCCRACAAACAGRCCAACAACWGGCGCRAGGATGGTAACCAGCGTCACGATATAAAGCGTRATCCTGGAKCCGTAAATCAAACGGCTTAGGATGTCGCGCCCCAAGCTGTCCGAACCTAAAATATACCCTTCGGATAAAGGCGGTTGCAGGCGYGCGGCRAGGTCTTGGGTRAAYGGRTCATGYGGSGCCAGAATRGCTGCGAAGGCMGCAAYCAGCACCAGAAAAACCARAATGCCSAGRCCRATCATGGCCATAGGATTGCGYTTGAACGACAGCCAMGCYTGATAGATCACCGTCGCTTTGGCRTGSCKRCGMGAGGTTGGMGTATCCGTCARCAACCATTCRCGAAGGCTSGGTTTTGGTAATRTGTYAGTCAGGCTCATTTCGCYCTCGGATCAAAGAATTTATAAAGRAGGTCGGAGAAGATATTYAGCAACACAAACACCARCCCCACMACRACRGTMCCACCCATAACGGCRTTCATATCCGCAGAYARAAGCGAGGTGGTGATGTARGAMCCRATRCCGGGCCACGMRAAAATAATTTCRGTCAGRACCGAKCCYTCCAGAAGSCCGGCATAGCTAAGCGCGATCACGGTGATCAGCTGCACYTTGATGTTWCCRAACGCATGYTTCCAGATCACGCCCGCCTCGGACATGCCTTTGACACGCGCGGTGATGATGTATTCGGAGTTCAGCTGTTCCAGCATAAAACTGCGGGTCATGCGGCTGATATATGCAAGCGAATAATACCCCAAAAGACTTGCAGGCAGGATAATGTGCGAGACGGCRTTRCGGAAAATYGTCCAATCCCGYGCCAGYGCGGAATCAATCAGRATCATRCCRGTYACAGARGGAATAATRTCTTCATAGAARATATCCARCCGCCCCGGTCCRCCGACCCAGCCAAGCTTKCCRTAAAGAACCATCAGYGCAATCAGRCCGATCCAGAAGACRGGCATSGAATAACCGAYCARAGCCACAACGCGGGCRACTTGRTCKATCCACGACCCGCGCTTTACCGCCGCCAGTACRCCCARCGGAACGCCRATACTAACGCCGATRATRGTACCAAGRGTKGCCARYTCCAAYGTMGCGGGGAAGACRCGTTTGATGTCGTCCGATACCGGAAAKCCRGTRCGCAGMGATTTGCCRAARTCSCCTTGGAYRATATCGGWKATGTAATAGAAAAAYTGAACGAWCAGCGGTTTATCCAAGCCAAGGGCAACATAAGCAGCGTCGCGCATCTCTTGRCTGGCGCGTTCACCAACRATCGAAAGCACCGGATCAATGGGCATAACCCGTCCGATGAAAAACGTAACAAACAAAAGTCCGAGCATTGTGACCGCAATCGCAGTAACAGTTTTTACGGCTTTAACAGCGACTCGGTAAAAGGGCGACTTGCGCCGCCCTTTTATTATATCAGAGGCGAATGCCATTTATTTCGTCACCGTCCAATAGGAAACAGCCGTAATCGCGCCGCCAAGGCTTAGGCCCTGAACGTTTTCTGCACGACCGGTCTGTTCGATTTTCTGGAACATAACGGCGAATGGAGAAAYCTGCTGATGCTCGCGCTGCAAGGCTTCGTACATCGCTGCACGRGTGTCGCGATCGTTTTCAACCACAGCAGCCAGCGTTGCTTCGCTCATTTCAGGGATATCCCAAGCGTTGCGCCATGCCAGAAGRCCRGTTGCGCCTGCCGCATCTGAATTATCAGGGTTGAAGGCAAATGTACCGGCATTGGTGTTTGGATCCGGATAATCCGGGCCCCATGCACCGACATAAATGTCATGCTCACGCGCACGGTATACACCAAGGATCTGTTTACCCGTACCAACGGTGATATTCACCTTGATGCCAGCTTGGCCAAACGTGTTCTGGATGGATTGAGCAATTTCGATCCGCTCTTGAGCTTCACGAACCACGATGCCTACTTCGAAACCGTCAGGATACCCTGCTTCGGCCAACAATTCCTTGGCTTTAGCAATGTTCAGCGAGAATGGCGTGTCAGCAATTTCGCCCAGATATGTACGCGGCAAGAAGGCCTGATGTATTGTATACTGACCATTCAAGAAGCTGTTCTGCATCCCTTCGTAGTCGATCAGATACTTAAGCGCCTCGACAACTTTCGGGTTGGCCAGAATCTCGTTCTTCTGGTTCATCGAGATATACATAAGGCGACCACGAAGCTCGCTGTCCACGGCAAGGCCGTCAACACCAGTGATACCRGCAACATCTTCAGGGTTAAGRTTACGGGCTACATCAATGTCACCACGTTCCAACAGAAGGCGCTGTGTGGAGCTTTCCTGAATGTTACGAACCACAACACGTTCCATTGCAGGAGCGCCGCGGAAGAAGTCAGGATTGGAGATCAACGTGATCGACTCATTTGGCTTCCAGCTGCTAAGGGTGTAAGCGCCCGAACCTGCTGTGTTTGTACGCAGCCATTCATTGCCCATGTCACCATCAACTTCGTTGGCCATAACAACTTTGGAATCAACGATACTGCCGATTGTCGAAGTTAAACAGTTCAGCACGAACGATGTCGCATAGCGCTGATCTGTTGTGATCGACAGCGTGTTGCCATCTGCCACAATCGTATCGCCAACATTTTCAGCGGTAAAGCCGAACTGTGTCAGAATGAACGACGGTGTTTTGTTCAGAATAACCGCACGGCGAAGGCTGTATTCAGCGTCTTTTGCCGTTACAGGGTTGCCCGACTCAAACGTAACGCCTTCGCGCATTGTGAAAGTGATGGTTTTGCCATCTTCGGACACTGTCCAGCTTTCTGCCAGCGCAGGAATATATCCGCCAGTCAGATCGGCAGGGTCAAATCCAACCAGTTTGCTATAGATATTGCGGTTCACATCGGAACCGGCAAACTCAAACGATTGCGCTGGATCGAGTGTCGTAATATCATCAATCCGGTTAGCGATAACCAGCATATTGTCTGGCGTCGCAGCCACCACGGGCAGCCCCGTCAGGCCTACAACCAGGCCCAGCGCCGCGCTGGTAGCAAAGTTTCTTACAGTTTTCATTTTATCTTCCTCTCATCTGTTGAAATATTGGCAGTTTCTTATTTTTTGCTCTCGCCCCAAGTAGTTGCCAAAACGCGAAGCCAGTTTTCACTGCACAGTTTCGCCATCAGCGTATCCGAATATCCGTGTGCGCGCATTGCATCTCTTAGTTTATTCAACCCCGCAACATCACCGATATCTTTCGGTATCATCGCACCATCAAAATCGGACCCCAATCCAACCCTGTCTTCGCCAAGGATTCCAATCAGGTGGTCCAGATGCCGCAACATAGTATCGAGCGGAACATCTTCATTCATTTGGCCATCTTCGCGCAAAAACGCCGCGGCGAAATTAAGACCAACCATACCATCACTTCGTGCAATGGCAACCAACTGCTTGTCTGTAAGGTTGCGCGCGTGTGGACAAATTGCGTGCGCATTCGAATGCGTAGCAACCAGCGGCGCATTGCTTATATTGGCAACATCCCAAAATCCGGCTTCGTTCAAATGCGACAGATCAATCAATATTCCCATCTCGTTGCACCGCTTGACCAATGCTTTGCCCGCGTCGGTCAAACCTTCGCCAGTATCGCCAGTCGAGGGAAAGCGGAAAGGAACGCCATGGCCAAATATCGTTGGACGACTCCAAACCGGCCCAAGCGAGCGCAACCCCGCCGCATAAAGCACATCGAGCGCATAAAAATCCGCATCAATCGCCTCCGCCCCCTCCATGTGCATGATAGCAGCCATGCGACCTTGATCGAACGCAGAACGAATATCCGCAGTGGTTCGACAAATCTTGAGTGCGCCGATTTCTTCCATCTGTATCAGCAAGGCGGCTTGTTCCGACACAGCTGGCAAAGCCTTTTCCTGCAAAACCATCTCTGGCAGCGGAAGGTCGTATTCCGCCTGTGACATCTGCTCCAACTTGTTGTCGAGGTCGATATCAGAACTTACATAAATCGCGAAAAACCCACCACCAAAGCCGCTTGCTTTTGCACGAGGCACGTCTATGTGGCCGTCCCGCCCTGTTACAAACCCTGAAACAGCAGACCGCCCGCCACCTTGTGACAACCTTAGCAGAACGTCATTGTGACCATCAAAGATTATTGGATCATTACTATCTATCGGCCGGCTCCCCACAATGTCGATCATTACAGACCTCGAATATCCGAAAATATTGTCTATTCCGAACTCCCAAGAAGCCTAACAAGAAAAAATGTGTATCACCTATAGCTATGTTTGTGCTAAAAATTCATTGACCCATGATAAAATGTAATAGGAAAAATGCCCCGAAAATCACATCACTCCCTACCTGAATATCAGACCCTTAGAGCGATGATGGAAAGCGACACCACGACGGCTGCGGCCCATCGGCTTGGCTTGTCGCAATCCGCAATCAGCCGCTCGTTATCCAGTCTGGAAAACCGAATTGGCAAGATGTTGTTCGTACGCTCCGCCGGTCGGTTGAAGCCAACCACCGCGGCTGTTGAGTTAAATGCGCGGCTCGACACGCTTTTTGAAGCTTTGGACCTTATCGATGGGCCTGCAGAATCTGGCCGCGAACACCTGCGCATTATTGCACCCCCGACATTCGCCAACCGGTTTCTAGCAGAGCATATCTCGACGTTCTTGAAGATCCATCCTGACTACTACCTTAGCTTTGAATTCGGCACCTCTGAGGATGTCGTAGACGGCGTGTTTAGTGACCGTTTCGACCTCGGCGTGATAGGTGTCGAGCCAACGCGCGCTGGCACCAAACTGGCCCCGTTTCGCCGCTCCACCGCAGTTGTTGCCATGCTGCCAGATCACCCGCTGGCCGCATTGGATATAATCGAGCCAGCAGCTTTGGACGGCTTCGACTTGATCGCACAATCCTACCGACAAGCGCGCCGCGCCCAGCTTGAAAAGCTGTTCCACGACTTCAATGTAAAACCCAGAATCGTAGCCGAGGCAACTTCGTCGGTTGCAGCCGCCGAACTGGTTTTGGCCGGRTTGGGCGTCGCGATAATCAACCCCTTCCCGATTTCCAGCCAATATCTTGGCAACCTAGTCCTGCGCCCGTTTCCTTCGGCCTTACCATATCAAAGCTACTTCATAGTCCCGGAAAACCGCCCCGTCGCCAGAGTCGCCCGCCACTTCATGCAACATATCCGCCTGAACACCCCGAAGGACACATTCTCCCATATTGTATGAGTCGCTCCCTAGAGGCTGGGCGATGTCCTACGCATTAATAGCGTATGCAAATCAGGCTACTGACTAACAGAATGCCTGATCATTTCGTTCAAACTATCAAGTTCCAAAGTGCTTAAAGTAGTGTTTCGGTAATATTTGGCAAAGTACCGTTCATTGCTGGGGTTCACACAGCCTGGTATCCCACGCCAGCTCAACTCCGAGATCATCCAGTCTTGAATCAAGCTGCGAGTGGCAGTTTCTGATCCCAAAAAGGCCTTAAAATCCATGCTATCAGAATACGTTTGAACCCCAGGGCACCCCTCGAACCATGGGCTTCCGAAAATCAAGGACGGTCGCCCAAGGATTGCGGCTTCAAGGGCTACGGTCCCTGTAATCGTTGCAATACACTTCGCCCCGAGGATTAAATCCGCAGTGCTGGTTTGCATTGGAACAATGTGTAAATTTTGAATTTTCTTGGTAGCCTCGTAAAAAGCGGGGCTTCGACCAAGGTGGCCTTTTAATCTTGGCGTGAAAGTTGAAGGATGCTCCTTCACGACAATACTCATTTCTTTTGGAATAATTGAGCGAATATGCGCAAGTGTACGCAATTGGTCGTGGAAGACACCTCCATCGGGATTGGTCGTGCGTTCCGGTTCGTAATGCAGAGGGAAATAGATATAATTGTTCGGAATGCTGGTCGTTACCACAGTATTCATCGCGGCCAAAAGCTCTCTTCGCCGCCTCAAGGCTATCCGCTTACGGCGCGACAGCAGCATTAAGCCATATGCCAGCTTTGTCAGCACAACCTTAAATCTTGCAAAATTTTGTTTTTCCGAATCTCGCATCTGTTGTATTTTCATATAGCGGGGTTCAAAATCAYAGTTATCTGGATTGGMAAAYCCGCCGAGATAGTTAGATACTACAGCATTAAAACTACTGGTAAAATCGGAATCCGCAAAAGGTTTCGGCGTTTGCAAAAATGGCCCGTTGATCTTTTGACGCAATGACATGATTGGCATCAATGACCACGCGGAGAACAAGTACACTGGCGTCCCGATGAATTTTGCGATTTCATAAAGTACATATCCGGATGCCGCGTGAGGGGCTTCTGAAAACAAAACAAAGTCTGGCTTCAGCGTCTCATATTTCGACAGCCCCCAAATAACGAGATCGTTGAAAAACACATCCCGATCCACGTTCCGAAAATTTTCATGCGGGTCGGCCCGATCCATTAACTTGATAGCCCGCTCCTTAATGCGGAAAAACTCTTCCGAGAACCAAAATTCAGGATGGCTTCCCTCGTAGCACGCATCTGGAGCACGTCGAGATTTGGTGAAACCCTTGAATTTTACTATTTCAGCATTTGGAAACCGTTCCCGCGCAACAGTATCATGTGTAGGATCCCCAAGCCAAAGTGAGGGCTCCGCGAAACCTTCTTCTGACAGCTTGTCCGCTAGATCACACCATACTTTTCGGCCAGTGGGGAAATAAAAATATGTATGCATCTCAGTGTTTACGTCCAATTTTATGCCCCCAAAGTTGCGAGAAGTCGCCCCCACAAATCTGGGGTTAATATATTTCGGTTTATTAAGCAAAACTATTGCGATAAATAAACTGAATAATTGCGGCGGTTATTGCCGAATACCAAATGGATAATTCATATGCTTGAAAATTCGACAATTCTCATCACCGGTGGCACCGGCTCGTTTGGCAACACGTTTGTGCCAATGACGTTGGCTAAATATAACCCAAAGAAAATTATCATTTTTTCGCGTGATGAAATGAAGCAGTGGGAGATGGCAAAAAAGTTTCCAAACGATGATCGTGTACGGTTTTTTATTGGTGATGTCCGAGACAAAGATCGCCTATATCGCGCACTGGATGGTGTGGATTATGTCGTGCATGCGGCGGCCACAAAAATTGTGCCGACTGCCGAATACAACCCGTTTGAGTGCGTTAAAACCAACATTAACGGCGCGATGAACTTGATCGATGCTTGCATCGACAAAGGCATCAAGCGCGTAGTTGCCCTATCGACTGACAAAGCCAGCAGCCCGATTAATCTGTACGGAGCGACCAAACTGGCGTCCGACAAGTTGTTCGTGGCAGGAAACTCCTATGCTGGCGGCCACGACACCCGGTTTTCCGTGGTTCGCTACGGTAATGTTATGGGCTCGCGCGGGTCGGTGATTCCGTTTTTCATGTCGATAAAAGGTAAAGGCGTGCTGCCGATCACGGACGACAGAATGACCCGCTTTATGATTACATTGGAAGAAGGGGTTGATCTTGTCTGGCATGCCTTCGACGATATGGAAGGCGGGGAAATTTATGTTAAAAAAATCCCGTCAATGAAAGTTACAGATTTAGCTCACGCCATTTCCCCGGAGTCAAAGCAGGAAATCGTCGGTATCCGTCCGGGTGAAAAATTGCACGAGCAAATGATCGGCGAAGAGGATGCCGCCTTCACTTACGAATACCCCGAACACTACAAAATYCTGCCATCCATTAACAATTGGGGCACATCMAAAGARCGCATCAAAGACGGCAMRCGCGTRCCCGACGGRTTTTATTACACCAGCGAYAATAATCCAGAATGGATGAGCATTGACGAATTRAACACATGGATCGACGCAAACGCAGATAGCATCGGRAAATTTTAACCATGATCCCTTACGGCCGTCAGGARATCACGCAAAAGGATGTYGATGCTGTTATCGAGGTYTTGCAGTCRGATTTCTTGACGCAAGGYCCGAAGGTTCCGRAATTYGAACAGRWRTTGGCCACRTAYTGYGRCGTGCARCATRCAGTTGCGGTCAATAGTGCGACATCAGCCCTACATATCGCCTGTTTRTCGCTGGGCCTTGGAAAAGGCGAYTGGCTGTGGACSACGCCGATTACTTTYGTGGCCACATCAAATTGCGCGCTTTATTGTGGYGCAAARGTCGATTTYRTYGAYATTGAYCCGCTTACTTAYAACCTRTGYCCRACGCAGTTGGAGCGMAAATTGGTCAAGGCTGAAGCGGATGGRACGTTGCCCAAARTYGTCGTGCCCGTCCAYTTGTGTGGCGARCCTTGCGATATGGCCGCYATTCAYGCGCTCTCTAAACGGTTYGGGTTCAAARTYATCGARGAYGCCTCCCACGCCGTTGGCGGCAGTTATAAGRATCRAAAAATCGGGRRTTGYCAGTATAGCGATATTACCGTTTTCAGCTTCCACCCCGTGAAAATCATAACCACCGCCGAGGGYGGGYTGGCSTTAACAAACGAYYCCGATTTGGCYAACCGAATGCAGCTTTTYCGCAGCCACGGSATCACGCGCGACCCGKCGCARATGACCCACGACGCCGACGGTGGCTGGTACTACCAGCAGATCGAACTGGGRTACAAYTACCGCATGACGGAGCTRCAAGCGGCCCTTGGRATAAGCCAATTTGACCGCCTCGACCAGTTTGTGACACGACGCCACCAGATTGCAGATCGTTATGACCGGTTGCTAGATGGACTGCCAGTTACAACACCTGTGCGCAGCCCCGACGGGCATTCTGGGTTGCATCTTTATGTAATCCGTTTGCGTCTTGATCAAATTTCCGCAACCCATCCGCAGGTTTTCGACAGATTGCGCACCGCAGGGATTGGGGTAAATTTGCACTATATTCCGGTACACACCCAGCCATATTATCAAGCAATGGGTTTTAGGGTTGGGGATTTCCCCGCAGCCGAAAAGTATTACTCCGAAGCGATAAGCCTGCCGATGTATCCCAACCTTGATGAGGCGCAGCAAGATGAAGTCGTTGCCGCTTTGGCACAGGCGCTATCGGTATGAAAATCGCCATCATCCCCGCCCGTGGCGGCAGCAAGCGTATTCCAAAGAAGAATATCAAAATGTTTTGTGGCAAGCCAATGATTGCTTGGTCAATCGAAGCGGCCCTCATAAGCGGATGTTTTGATCGTGTAATCGTTTCAACCGATGATCAAGAAATAGCCGACGTTGCTTTGCATTACGGTGCCGAAGTCCCGTTCCTGCGCCCGCGCGACCTGTCAGACGACCACACAGGCACCACACCCGTCATTCGCCATGCAACTGAATGGGTCGCGAAAAACGGAACGCCAGCCACATATGTTTGTTGCATATACGCGACCGCACCGTTCATCCGGCCCACCGATATACAAGACGGGCTTGCAGCCCTAAAAACTGCGGCCTGCGATTACGCGTTCAGCGTCACCAGCTATGCGTTCCCAATCCAGCGCGCCGTGAAAATCACCGCCGAAAACCGTGTTGAAATGTTCGAACCGGATCAATTCCAGACACGCTCGCAAGATTTGGAAGAGGCGTATCATGATGCCGCCCAATTCTATTGGGGCACAGCAGACGCTTGGCTGGCCGAGCGCCTGATATTCGGCGCGAAATCTGTCCCTGTCATCCTTCCACGCCACCGCGTTCAAGACATTGACACACCAGAAGACTGGAACACCGCGGAATTTATGTTCAAAGCAATGGACGCACCAAAATGAAACGGGTCGCCTTTCGCGCAGACGCTTCGCTAAAAATTGGCACAGGCCACGTTATGCGCGGCCTAACACTGGCGCATGCGTTGCGAAATGAAGGGATGGAATGCATGTTTATCTGTCGCGCCCACGACGGAAATCTGATTGACTATATTGCCCAACAAGGGTTCAGCACGAAAACACTGCCAATGGGAACCACGACCGACGATACATCATATTCGGATTGGTTAGGGGCCACTTGGCAGTCAGATGCCCGTCAGACCCGTGAGGCCCTGAACGGAGCAAATCCGGATTGGCTGATCGTAGATCATTACGCCCTTGATGACAGGTGGGAGCAGGCAATGCGCCCTCATTGCAACCAGCTTATGGTTATTGATGACCTCGCCGATCGCCCACATGATTGTGACCTGCTGCTGGATCAAAATCTAGGCCGCACCAAGACCGATTATGACGGTCTGCTGAACACTGGTTGCAAACGTCTGATCGGCCCGCATTTTGCACTATTGCGTCCGGAATTCGCACGCCTTAGGCAAGAAAGCCTTGAGCGGCGGCACGAACCGCGCCTGAAAGAATTGCTAATTACTATGGGTGGCGTCGATCAACATAACGCAACGGGCGAAGTATTAGAGGCCCTTAAAGGCTGCAATCTGCCCGATGATTTGCATATAACGGTGGTCATGGGGCCACATGCACCGTGGCTGGCATCCGTTCAACACCAAGCCACAACAATGGCATGGCCAACCGACGTCAGAACAAACGTCAAAGATATGGCGCAACTGATGACAAACAGCGATCTAGCGATTGGTGCCGCGGGCAGCACATCGTGGGAGCGGTGCTGTTTGGGGCTGCCTTCACTAATTCTAGTATTGGCTGATAATCAGACAAAAATAGCGAATTCTCTTCACGAATATGGTGCCGCAATCTTGGTAAGGTTTATATCTGATATTAGCGAAGTTTTTCCCCAAGAAGCGACAATGGCGCAGATTAGCCAATCCGCCAGCAAGCTGGTAGATGGTGATGGCGTCAGAAAAGTCCTCCTAGAACTGGAGGAAATGATTTGACCGCTGAACTTATTGCAAGAGTCCGCAAAATGACAAAGGACGATCTAGGCACGGTGTTAGCATGGCGCAATCATCCAAGCATACGAAATGTAATGTACACCACTGATGAAATATCCATGGGTGAGCATCAGGAATGGTTCAAAAACCGTGAGGGCGATAATAAAACTCGCCTATTGATTTTTGAAGTTAACGAAGAACCTCAAGGCTTCATCAACTTTCGCGACGTCGGACGGGGGGGCATCGTTGAATGGGGGTTTTACTTGGCACCTGATGCCCCACGCGATAATCGCCGTCTGTTTGGAAGGGTGACACTTAAATACGCCTTTGCGAACTTGGGGGCACATAAAGTCTGTGGCCAAGCATTAGTATCAAATACGCGTTCGACCCGGTTTCATAAAATCTTAGGATTCGTGAGCGAGGGAATGTTTCGCGAACAACACTTCGATGGTGAGAAGTACCACGACGTTGAGTACTATGGATTGCTCCAAAGTGAATGGCGCGCCAAAATGGCAGACGAAAAAGGACCCGCATAATGACACATCCAAGCATTTTTATAGCCAACCACCCAATCGGCCCCGCGCACCCCCCTTATGTCATTGCCGAAATATCCGCCAATCATAACGGTAAAATCGAAAATGCTATCGCTTTGATTGATGCGGCCAAAGCTGCCGGAGCAAGTGCGGTGAAGCTTCAGACCTACCGCCCCGACACCATCACGCTTGATTGTGATGATAAAGAATTCAAAATTTCCGGTGGCCTATGGGATGGGCGCACGCTTTACGAATTGTACCAAGAGGCCCATATGCCCTGGGAATGGCACGCGCCATTATTCGAGCATGCCCGCAAGGCTGGTATCACGATCTTCAGCTCTCCGTTCGATCCGACCGCGATTGACCTTTTGGAAGACCTGAACGCCCCGGCCTACAAAATCGCCTCGTTCGAGGCTGTCGATCTTCCGTTGATACGCTACGCTGCCAGCACCGGAAAACCCTTGATTATATCGACAGGCTTGGCCGACGCCGACGAAATTGCCGAAGCTATCGAAGCCGCACGCGAAGGCGGCTGCAAGGAACTGGCAATCCTGCACTGCGTCAGCGGTTACCCCGCACCAGCCGAGGATTACAACCTCCGGACAATCCCTGACATGATCGCGCGTTTCGGGCTGGTCACAGGCCTGTCCGATCACACGCTCGACAACACAACCGCCATCACCAGCGTGGCCCTTGGATCTTCCATCATCGAAAAGCACTTCACCCTCGATCGCACAGGCGGTGGCCCCGATGATAGTTTCAGTCTGGAACCAACAGAAATGGCTGCCCTTTGCCGCGACGCCTATACCGCATGGACCGCACTCGGCAGCGTTGACTATGGACGCAAGGCATCCGAACAAGGAAACATCAAGTTTCGCCGCTCGTTGTATTTCGTCAAAGACCTTAAAGCTGGCGAGGTTATTACGGCCGATGCGATCAGAAGCGTGCGGCCCGGATACGGCGCAGCACCCAAATACCTTGATCGTGTGATCGGGCGGCAGGTGGCAAGCGACACGCCTGCGAATTCACCCGTTCTTCTTGACAAACTGTTGTAATAAAATGGAAACAGCGTTCCCCTCTAAGACCATGCGCATTGCGCTGGTGGTATATTCATGGCTAATGGCGATGTTATTACCCGTGGTAATCCTGTATATTTACCGCCGCGCGCGAAAAGACAAACGGTACAGCGATCACTTGGGGGAACGCTTCGGAAACTATCCCGCATCCGCAAAAAATGCCGTTTGGATACACGCCGTATCTCTTGGCGAAATGCGCGCCGCCGCCCCCCTTATCCGGGCGTTGATAGACAAGGGTGAGATAATCGTCACCACGCATTTCACGCCCGCAGGCCGGGCAGCCGCACAAACTATGTTTGCCGACGAGTATAAATATGGCAAGCTTTTCCCCGTCTATGTGCCGCTGGAATTCAACTGGGCATATAAGCGGTTTTTCAAGGCGTTTTCCCCGAAGTACGGCTTGGTAATGGAGATCGAAATATGGCCACGCATGATTGCAAGCGCACATCGTTATAAAATCCCGTTGCTTCTATGTAATGGCCACTACCCACTACGAAGTTTTCAGCGTGACCAACGATATTTGAAGTTGCGGGGGCACCTCGCAACCGGGTTTACAGGATTGCTGATCAAATCCACATCAGACGCCGAACGCTTCAAAGCCGCCGGCGCCCCGAACGTTATTGTCACCGGAGAATTGCGTTTTGACCAAAATATTCCCGAACACTTGACCGCCGCCGCCGCGAACCTGTTACTTTCGCAAGAACAGGCCCTTCGAGGTAGAACTATCATCACAATTGCCAGCGCCGTTGAAGGTGAAGATGATAAATATATCGAGGCCATCCAGCGCATTCGAAAAATATTTGCTGACCGCCAAGATGCGCCTCCGCTGTTTGTTTACGTCCCGCGCGCGCCCGAAAGGTTTGATCAGATGGGTACCCTCTTACAACAAGAAAATCTAGCCGTTCAAAAGCGGTCCAAAATATTGGATAGCACCCTCGACGATCACTCGGATACGGATTTATCCGACGTCGATGTCCTACTTGGCGATTCACTCGGAGAGATGTATTTCTACTTGGCGCTCGCGGATTTAGTCATCGTCGGTGGCAGTTTTATCTCCTCCGGCGCGCATAATGTGATCGAACCTCTGGCCTTGAAAAAAACAGTCCTCGTTGGCCCCTTCATTTGGACAATTGCCCATACCGCCGAAACAGCGATTGAGGCAAAGGCCTTGATAAAGGTAGAAACTATAGCAGAGCTAAGCAAAACGGTTGCGGCGATAACTGCACAGGCAGAACAAGCAAATCAACATGCCGAAGCATTTTATAACGACCACAAAGGGGCTGTTGCACGAACGCTTGTAGCAATCGATGAAATCATTAGGTAGGTTTCGAGGGCGGACACATTAGTCACACATTAATATCAAGACCGCCCGATTACATGACTTGCCACACGTATAAACGTGCAGGTGCTTCAAGCTTTGGTAGCGACGCAAAATGGATTAACATCAAGATATGATTAAAATCCCTAGGCATATTAGCATTGCGCCAGTCGCATTTCGCGTCACAGGGTTAGCCTCAAAATTCGTTTTCTTCATGGTTTGCGCAGCTTACTTGACAGTGTCTGACATCGCACTGTTTGCCTTGGTCAGCAGCCTCGTTTACTTCGCTGTATTCCTGTTTGGCTTGGAGTACCACACGCACACATCACGTGAAATTTCCGACGGTGACAACAAAACTCTGAAAACTGCAATTTTTAGACATGGTTTTCTGGCTCTCGGTACTTTGGCCCCTCTAATACTGGTTTTGGCCTTCGTTCCTGGATTTTGGGCATCTCGCCCTATCTTTATCAGCATAATGATCTGCGCCCTGATCGTAACTGAACAATTATCGGCTGAAGCAACGCGAATACTGAACGCAAAGCGAAGGTATTTGCACGCGAGTATTGCGTTGTTCCTTCGCGCCGGTGCTTGGACAATATTTACTACAATTTCTTTTTTCCTGTTCAGCAACACCCGAAATATAGAATTTGTCCTGATCACATGGTTATTTGGAAATATTGCGGCAACCATATTTGCATCATCAAAGCTCGCTTCAATCATTAAAGCCGAGCCAAACAGTCGGAAAGCGTTACCCCCCTTTTATCTGGGTCTTCGTGCCGCAAGCCCATTCCTGATCGGAGCAATCTCGTTCAGGGGCCTCAACATTCTGGATCGGTTTTTATTGTCCTCTTTCTGGGAAGACGCCGCATTGGCCGCTTATGCGATTTTCTATAGCATGTCTGTATCAATCTTGGTCTTGGCTGACGCAATGCTAATAGTTCCGGCACAAGCAAACGCCGTTTTCGCCGCCCGAAAAGGCGAATTTGAGAAACTCAAAACAATTGTCATACGCTTGAGTTGGCAAGTCCTTATTTTAACGTCACTATTAGGCGTATTAATAATAATTGTTGGCCGTATTTTTGTAATAACCCTTGGAAAACCTGAATATATTGACAATTTTATCCTGTTGCCAATCATTGTTATGGCCCAAGTGTTTTTCACGTTATCCATTCCGCCGCACGTATATTTATATAGTCTTGCGATGGATAAAAAAATACTGCTATCAAACTTAAGCGCACTTCCGGTTTTCTTGCTCGTTGAGTGGGCAACGTTCGGCTTAGGCCCTGTTTCAATAGCAATATCTTTGGCGTGTGCATTTTTCAGTATTATGGCATTGAAAATTATGTACTCAGTTCGAGAGTGGAGTATCAAATGACTAGCAATGCAACGATTTGCTTTGTGGCAAACTTTGACAAAACACCTTTGTTCAGCGAGGTTGCTCAGCATCTGCAAACCCGTTACGGCTACAAAGTTCTATTCATCGCAATGAACGAAAGCGATTTAGAATATTTGCTTACAAAATGGCCGGAAAATTGCGTTCTAGATGCAACATACGGGAATATTTTTAATTTCGAACGTAGTGGGATCGATCTAAAGTACAACGAATTGCTGTATGGTGATCGAGTGTTTAGGCACGATTTTTCTGGAGGGTTGGATTATCTCGAAAGACTAGCAGCCGCTGTATCTATATTTATTGGAACACACGATATTCGTCACTTTTTTGGCGAATACACATGGGCCCATGAAATGCTGATTGCGCGAGTCGCAAAAAACCTTTCACCAAGTGTTCCGTATTCAATGCCTCATACAATTCGGTTGCCGATTGGGCGATTCAGTTTCTTTTCTGACGAATTCCAATCTTCACTTCCTGAGGCCCCTCTTTCCAGCGACGGTATCATGGATGAAATCCAAGTTTCTGCACCAGACTATTTCCATCAGAACAATAGGCGTTTGGAAGCCTCCAGAACACTAAAACACCGGGCAAGCAGGGTGATGAAATTTCTTCGAGGCCTAAATAAGCGCAGCGCAAACCCGACTTCGGTCAAATCAAAGTTTGTAAGTTTAAGGCTCAATGCCGTCGCTGAGCTAAACAAGGAAATCTTTAAATTTGTTAAAACCGAAAAAGAAATTCCCAACGGCCCATTTGTTTTTGTTTCCCTTCATAAACAGCCGGAAGCATCGATTGATAATTGCGGACGGTATTACGAAGACCAGTATAAAAATATTGTAAATATTTGGAGGTGTCTTCCGCAAARCTGGAAACTTGTTGTAAAGGATCATCCAAATGCAATCGGAGATCGAGGCCCCGTGTTCTTTCTAAAGCTCAAGAAATTTACAAATATCATTATTGCTGATCCAAAATCCCCGTCACTCAACTATATCAAGAATGCAAATGCTACGTTCACAGTGTCCGGTACAACAGCATTTGAGGCCGCGCTGCTGGGCAAGCCAGCCCTAACCTTTGCACCTTGTTTCTTTAATATTTTCCCAACATGCCGCCGCATTACATTGGATGATTTAAGATACTGCGATTACCTTCCAAGTCTATTTCCAAGTTACGATCAGGATAAGCAAACTGCGGCGATAAATTATGTGTATGCCCATAGCGCTCCTGGTACCGTGTCAGACACCGCTTCTGACCCAAACGTGACTGAACCTGAAAACATCACGGCTCTTTCAAAAGGGTTTAACCAGTATATTCGCAACCAAACGTGATTGAAATAACGAAGCTCTGCACACCATATCTTAATCGCAAGGGGTCTACAAATTTCGGAACTATTCATAGCGAATCGGGGAAGTTACCCGTCGCCTTAGAGCGTAAACGATGTTCGCGGCCGCTCACGGCATCGTTCAATTGTCTTTTCACGGCCAACACCTCGGAACACCACTAGAATACCTGGAATCAGACGTTGAAGCACTGGTCGAAGCCCTAACCATAGGTCTTCATCTAGTCACTACATCAACTTAGTTCGGGCTCCTTTTGCCGTCATCAATTTTACCAGTACCAAAAATTACCAACAAAGTGTAACAAGCATCCATGTTCATTTTCGTGATCCTCTTTCTTCTCGTCGCAAGTGCGTTTGGTTTTCGATATTGGTCGAAACGGCAGGCCCGCAAGAAACTTCTTTCAACACCGCTATCCGATCAACAGCGCACAATCGTAATGGAGCAGGTCCCTCTAATTCAGAAGCTTCCCTCTGAACTGCGAGAGAAGCTCGAGGGCAAGATTAATGTTTTTCTGCACCAAGTCGAATTTATCGGGCGCGGCGGACTAGAAACAACCGAGGAAATGCGGCTTTCGATTGCTGCACAAGCCTGCCTTCTCGTCGTCAACAACGACAAGTGGTACAAGAACCTTCGCACGATCCTCATCTATCCAGCTGCCTTCAAATCGATAAATAGAGCGCACAATGGCTACGTTGTAATAGAACGCGAAACGGTGCGTACAGGCGAGAGTTGGTCGAGAGGCCCAGTTATTCTTTCTTGGGCACATAGCCACCAAGGCGCCATCAATGACAAGGATGGCCATAATGTCGTGTTGCACGAATTTGCTCACCAGATCGATGATCTGTCTGGTTATACCGACGGCGCCCCCACCCTTAACAAAGGCCAGAGCTTCGCTGACTGGGAACGCGTGTTCATCAAGGCCTACAAACGCCACGTTCGAAACGTCGAACAGAGACGCAAAACCGTAATTGATCCTTACGGCGCGGAAGGGCATCAAGAGTTTTTTGCAGTGTCAGTTGAAGTGTTCTTTGAAAAACCGGGGATACTTAAGCGCGAGGAACCGGCAGTTTACGAACAATTGTCCGAGCTTTTTCAACTGGACCCTATGACTTGGCGGTAGCTTCGAGTTGCCAGGAAAAGATGGGACGGAGTAATCGAATAAATAACACCACCATTTCTGGTGACCCGACGGTGACCCGAGACTGCATGCAAAACGGTGACAACGTATCTGAGAGATAACGGATTACCGCGTAACCCATTCTGGACCTGTCGCGGAATTGTGCCGCTCCTTTAACCGCGTATTATACGCAAAAGGAGAAACGAAATGGCATCACAACATACGACAGAATTCAGGCAGGAAGCGGTGCGCGTAGCACTGACGAGTGGATTGAATCGCAAGTAAGTAGCTTCTGACTTTGGCGTTGGGTTTTCGACGTTGAGCCGCTGGATACAATTGGAGCGTCAAACGCTGCCGGAGCCGACCGCCCAGAGCGACCTTGAGGCCGAAGTCACCCGGCTTCGCAAAGAGAACCGGCTTTTTCGTGAGGAGAGGGAGGTGCTAAAGAAGGCAACAATATTCTTCGCGGGCCAAAAGCCATGAGGTTTAGGTTCGTTCTCTGCCCGGCAGGGTATTGCGCAGCAATGCACGAGAGGGGAAGAAAATCGAGGGACCGTTCCAACCGAGCGACTGTGCCGGATCATGAATGTTAGTTCACGCGGCTACCGCGCTTTTCGATCCCGCCGGATCAGTCAGAGCCAGCGTAAGGATATGGTATTACTGGCACATAGAGGTGGTCGCAAGATTTCGGACCAGTAGTTAAGATGGATCGACTTATGAGAAAGACGATTCAAAATGACAAAACGAAAGAACCATTCGCCCGATTTC
>NVXA01000007.1 GCA_002746395.1 Paracoccaceae bacterium | reverse complement strand
TCTGACTGATTGAGCGGGATGGATATCCTCGAAACCCGCGTGAACTAACATTCACGCTCCGGCGCAGTCGTTCGGTTGAAACGGCCCTCGATTTTCTTCCCCTCTCGTGCATTGCTGCGCAATACCCTGCCGGGCAGCGAACGAACCTAAACCTCATGGCTTTTGACCCGCGAAGATCCCTCTCGGTGATTGCTACGCATTCACCGAGAGGTCAGTGTATGGTGGCTTGCTTTAGCACTTCCCTCTTGTCTTAAGAATAACTCGGCTCTCTTTGCGAAGCCGGGTGACCTCGGCCTCAAGGTCGCTCTGTGCTGTCGGCTCCGGCAGCGTTTGATGCTCCAATTGTATCCAGCGGCACAGCGTTGAAAACCAACGCCAAAGTCAGCGCCGCCACTTGTTTGCGATTCAATTCGCTCATCAGTGCTACGTGCACTGCTTCCCGTCTGAATTTTGCTGTATGTTGTGATACCATATCGCTTCTCCTTTTGCGTATAATTCGCGGTTAAAGGAGTGGCGCAATTCCGCGACAGGTCCAGAATTGCGATGGTTTGGCGAGGTGACATCCGGCTTCGGGTTAGACAAGTTTACCATCTTATTGCGACGATCCAATAATTCGGGACAATATGGCCGCATGGTCTTTCTGTGAACAAATAGAAATTTACATGAATATATCTTGCAGATACGGTTCGTCGGGTCGCCAATATGTCTGAGTCTGGAACTCCAAACATGACCAACGAACACGTTTACGAGATCGCGCCGTCAGTTGAGAGCGAGCGGTTGGCGCGTTCTGTTTCCGGTCGCGATCAAAACGGATTTAAACAACATATAAAAGTGGTGGAAGAACGACCGCTGACAATTTACCTAAACCAGCAGGAGATTGTAACGGCGATGACGATCGGGGATTACCCAGAGTATCTCGCCGTTGGGTATTTACGCAATCAGGGTATGCTTTTGACGGATGACGAGATCACCGCCATTGATTTTGACACGGAGGTTGAATCGGTAATTGTTCGCACAGTGCGTGAGACCGATTACGAGGACAAACTGAAGAAAAAGACACGCACCTCCGGCTGCGCTGTGGGCACAGTTTTTGGTGATATGATGGAAGGGCTGGAGGGGATGACCCTACCAACGGCCGAGGTGCGCACCAGTTGGCTTTATGCGCTTGCACATAAAATCAACACTACCCCGAACCTTTATCTGGAGGCGGGTGCCATTCATGGCTCGGTATTGTGCCGACAGGCTACGCCTCTGATATATATGGAGGATGTTGGCCGGCACAACGCGGTTGATAAAATCGCGGGCTGGATGGTATTAGAAAACGAAAGTGCTGCGGATAAAATCCTTTATACTACGGGGCGGCTGACTTCGGAAATGGTGATCAAAACCGCGCTCATGGGCATTCCTGTGCTCGCCTCGCGCTCTGGCTTTACCGTTTGGGGGGTGGAGATCGCACGACAAGTCGGGCTTACGCTGATCGGGCGGATGAGGGGGCAACGGTTTTTGTGTCTTAGCGGGAAAGAGCGGCTGATCCATGATGCGGACCCGAGCACAGTGAAAGTCGAACCCAAAAGGAGTCGTAAATGAGCGGTTTTTGGGAGGCATGGCGGCTGATTATTACATTCGACTCGGACCTCTACGAGATCATTTTCCTGTCCTTGCAGGTGACGGTTTCCGCCGTCATCATTGCGTCTCTTATTGGTCTGCCGATGGGAGCATGGCTGGCCGTTAACCGCTTCAGGCTTCGCCGCTATGTGATTGCGGTGCTCAATGCTTTCATGGGCCTGCCACCGGTTGTCGTCGGCTTGTTTGTATATATGGCGCTTTCGCGCGCCGGACCTTTGGGCGGCTTCGGCTTGTTGTTTTCKCCCATTGCCATGGTTATTGCGCAGGTCATCATCATCACGCCGCTCATCGCCTCGATCAGCCACCAAACGATCCGCGACCTGTGGGCCGAATACCATGATTTGCTGATTTCTATGAACGCCACGCGCAGTCAACGGATCATGGCGCTGTTGTGGGATGGCAAGCGGGCGCTGCTCACCGCCACGCTGGCGGGCTTTGGTCGTGCTATTGGCGAAGTCGGAGCGATCATGATTGTCGGCGGCAATATCGAGCATGCCACGCGGGTGCTGACCACAGCAATCGCGCTGGAAACCGGCAAGGGCAACTTTGCCTTTGCCATGGGGCTGGGGTTGGTGCTGATAGCGCTGGCGGTGATCATCAATCTGCTGATCCATATTATCGGTAAAACCGAGCGGGCCAGCACATGGTAAGCATTCTTCCCCTCACACTCACAAATGCCACTGCCCATATGCGGGGTAAAAAGCTGGTTGGGCCGGTGAATTACTGCCTTGAGGCTGAGGGACTAACCATAGTTATAGGGCCAAATGGTGCAGGTAAGACCACGCTTTTGCGGCTAATGCATGGATTGCAGCGCTGCTCGGGCGGGCAGCTTCGCTGGGCGGTTCCTGCTTTTGAGGCCTGTCAAAAGCAGGCATTTGTGTTTCAATCCCCCATTATGATGCGCCGCAAAGTGGTGGACAGCCTCGCCTATCCACTGCGCCTTCGCGGCATGCCTAAGGCCGAGGCCCGCCGTAAAGCACAGGCTTGCGCCGCGCGGTTCGGGCTGGGAGATTTGCTGGATAGCTGGGCGCCGATGCTTTCGGGCGGGGAAAAACAAAAACTCTCGCTGGCGCGGGCGCTGATCATCGAGCCGGAGCTTTTATTTCTGGATGAACCATGCGCCAATCTGGATGGTCGTGCCACGCGCGAGATCGAAAACATTTTGCAAAAAGCAAAGGTGGCGGGCACGCGGATTGTGATGTCTACCCATGATATGGGGCAGGCCCGCAGGCTCGCGGATGATGTTATTTTTATGCACAAAGGTTTGGTGCATGAGAAAGGCAGGGCCGAGGCGTTCTTCCCGACCCCCACAACCCCGGAGGCGAAGGCCTTCACAAATGGAGACATTGTTGAATGAAACTGAATTGGAAAACCCTAATTGCGGCCACGCTGATGGTCTCGGCGTCCCATGCGGAGACGTTGAAAATGGCGGTGACCACCTCGTTTTATAATTCTGGATTGTCGGAGATGTTGCTCCCCGAAATCAAGGCGGATACCGGGCTTGATGTGGAACTGATCGTGGTGGGCACGGGGCAGGCCTTGCGCCTTGGCGAAGCGGGTGATGTGGATGCGATCCTTGTACATGCGCGCGCGGCCGAGGAGAAATTCCTTGCGGCCGGTTTTGGCAGCCATCGCCGCGAGATCATGTATAATGATTTTGTGTTTATCGGGCCGCAGGCGGACCCTGCAGGGGTGAGCGGAGCGCAAAATGCGGTACAGGCCTTGCAAAGCATCGCGGCGGCGCAAGCGCCGTTTGTTAGCCGTGGCGATGATAGTGGCACCAATAAAAAGGAACTGACGCTTTGGGCCGCGGCAGAAATCACCCCCGAGGGGGCGTGGTATCGTGCGGCCGGATCCGGCATGGGGGCGACGCTGAATGTGGCTAGCGGCATGGATGCCTATGTATTTGCTGACCGCGCTAGCTGGTTGAATTTTGGCAACAAGGGCAACCTTGCATTGCTCTATGCCGGTGATCCGGCACTGTTTAACCAATATGCCTTCATTCCGGTAAATCCGGAGCGCTGGCCCCATGTGCGCAATGATCTGGCGATGCAGCTTGAAAGCTGGTTGACTGGCGAAAAAGCCGCTGCGCTGATTGATGCCTATACCATCAATGGCGAAAAGCTGTTTACTTTTAACGCGGTTCGTTAAAACCTGTAGCGGGCTGAAGGTTACTCCAGCTCGCCATGCACCGCCAAAATATCCATTTCTGCATCGGGTGCTTCGATGATACGATAGGCTTCGCTCACGCCCGCATCGCCCAGCTCGCGCGCTACGGTGATCAGGATGTTTGGGTCATGGCCTTCACATAACTCGACCATGTGTTTCAGTTCATCTTCTGCCACGGGGCGGGCAGCCTCCAGTGAGGGTGCGCCATAAATATCGACAAAATGCTGTGCCAAGGCGGTTTCTAGCGCTTGATATTCATCCGGTTCTATTTTGGTAACGGCTACAAAGGTCACGCGGCCAAAAGTTTCCAGCCCGAGCCAGCCATTGGCGAAGGCCTGCCGCGCCTTGCCGGTCAGGTCGCCTTCGCCCCAGTTGGAAAACTCGAATCCGCCGGAAATGGCCCACTCGCCGGTGCGGGCGGGGTTATGAAAAACCAGCGTATCGCTTTCGTCAAAATGAATGGCGCGGGCGAGGTTCATGCAATTTCTCCGTTTTCCAGAAGACTTGAAAGCGGGTGCAAGCGAGTATCGGCCCCCTGTTTGAGCAGCAGGCCAAAGGCTTCGTCAATGCCCACAAAGGTGCCGGTTTCCTTGCCAAACGTGATCTCTTCACCCAGCCCCTTAGCCAGCCCGCGCCACTGTTCATGCAAGGCCCGCGGGCCGTCGTTTTCAATGTCATTCAGCCATACCAGCGTATGTCGAGACCATGATTCCAGTAAGCGAATAGGAGAAATATCGCCACAACCTTCCATCATCAGGCAGGTTTCGTTCGGATGCTCTCCGGTCTCGCCCTCGCCTTGCGGCAGCAGGTCCAGCTCCAGCCCGACCACCAGCCAATCGGGTATTTGCGCGGGGGCGGTGCTGGCCGCCGCCGCGCGCAAACGCCCGGCGCGGCCACCGTTTACATAGATCTCGCCCTGCCAGCCAAAATGCACGCCCACCTCGGGCGGTGCCAGCGCGCCCATGGCATTTTGGAAGCCGACACCGCAGGCGATCATCGCCACCATCGCCTCTTCCAGCGGGGTTTCAGGGGCAAAAACAATCGCGGCATTTATCTGGTCTGGGGTGATGGAATGCACCAGCAGGCCCGCATCGCAGCCGATCATCGCCTGCGCGCAAGCCTTTGCAAAAGGGTCCGTGCTGCCGCTCACCGCTTCGCCGGTAAACAGCGGCGGAAAGCTGGCGGGCATCGGGGCTTCAAAAATGTCGTCAATCATACGGTGCCATCCTCGATCAGCCGTTTTGCCAGCGCCCGAAAGGCTTGTGCCTGCGGGGTGTCGGGCTTGCTGACCACGATAGGCGCGCCGCTGTCAGATGCAACCCGAATATCAAGATGCAGCGGTAGCTCGGCTAGCAAAGGTACGCCCATTTTGGCCGCTTCCGCCGCCACGCCGCCATGGCCAAAAGGATGCCCCTTATGACCACATTCCTCGCAAATCTGATAGGACATATTCTCGACCATTCCAATGATGGGTGTGCCGAGTTTGTTAAACATATCAATGCCTTTGCGCGCATCGATCAAGGCCACATCCTGCGGGGTGGATACGATAATCGCCCCGTCCACCTCGGCTTTTTGCGCCAAAGTCATTTGCACATCGCCCGTGCCCGGCGGCAGGTCCACAATCAAAACATCCAGCGCGCCCCATTGGACCTGATTGAGCATCTGTTGCAACGCGCCAATCAGCATCGGCCCGCGCCACACGACGGCCTCGTCATCATTGGTCATCAAGCCAATAGACATCAAAGTAACCCCGTGATTTCTGAGGGGCAAAATGGTTTTACCATCGGGCGAGGCAGGCCGGCCGGAAATGCCGAGCATACGCGGCTGGGAAGGGCCAAAAACATCTGCATCCAGCAGGCCCACCTTTTTGCCTTCTGCTGCGAGCGCCACCGCAAGATTAGCCGAAAGGGTTGATTTGCCGACCCCACCCTTGCCCGAGGCAATGGCTATGATCTTCGCCACCCCGGGTATCTTTTGCGGCCCCTTGGGTTCGGCCTTTTTGGTGCCCAGTTCAGGCGGTGCTTGGGGCGTGCTATGGGCGGTCATCACCACCGAAACGGTTTTCACCCCCGCAACCGCTTTCGCCGCCGCCTCGGCCTCGGCGCGGCTGGCTTCCAGCACTTTCGCCTGTCCACCCGTCACTTCAAATACAAAGCGAACCGCGCCATCGTCCACGGTTAGCGCCTTCACCATTCCCGCGCTCACAATATCTTTTCCCGAAGGGGTTATCACGCTTTTCAGCGCCGTTAAAACCGCATCCCGCTGTGCCATAATCAGCCCTGCGCCTCGTTTTTGAGCGTGCCTTCAACCACATGCTCCAGCTCCAGCCCCTCGATGGTAAGTACGATTTTGGCGCTATATTCTTGCCCAGTACCAGCTTCGCGCAAGGCGGTCTCGATCGCTTGTTGCGAGGTAACCCCAACTTGTTTAAGAAACTTTCGCAGGCTCATATTGTAATTTTCGTTCATAACTCAACCTTCCGGTTCTTGGTATTGACAGGAATTAAATTTACCGCCTAGGTTTGGCGAACTTTGGTTTTTGGATGTTTCATCATGCGTCGCATGCTCGCATTGGCTCTTATTTTTCTTTCTGGTCATAGCGTTGTGCAGGCTCAGGACTTTAGCCTCTCCAGCCCCGCAGCTTTGCATGATAACGGTTTCATGCGTTTTTTGGTGCCGCGATTTTCGCTTAAAACCGGCGTTCACCCCGAACTGAAAATCGACGTTTCGGACGTGGATATCAGTCTGAATACCACCACGGGTACGCCGGTTTTCGAGGGCTTGGGACAAGTTTTTTATTTTAGTCTGGCGGCAGATCACCCTGATCGTACCGTGAAGGCCCAGCGTTTTATCGACTGGCTGGTTTCTGATATTGGCAAGCGCACAATCGAGCAATTCAAGGTTGATGACGTGCCGGTTTTTACCGCCGTTATTGTCGGCGTTGACGAAGAACATATTCCGGTTTTTGAAGGCGATGTAACGCGCGGCGAGGCGCTTTCGTTTACTAATTGCGGTCGCTGCCATGTGATCAACGCACGCAACAGAATGAAGGGAATTGGTTCCACCCCGTCTTTTGGTTTGTTGCGCACCTTGCCTGACTGGCTTGAGCGCTTTCAAACCTTCAGCGAGCGCTTGCCGCATCCGTCCATCATCCAAATTATTGACGTGAGCGAGCCATTTTCGCCTTTCAGCCCCCCTGCCAACCGACCGGTGGAGCTGACGGTGGACCAGCTCGAGGATATCATGACCTATATCGTCACGATTCAACCGATCGACCTTGGCGCGCCGTTGCAGCAAAACTGACATCAACTATCTCGTCGCTTCAGGTAATCTTCGGTGGTGCGGGTGCGCGGGCGCGCCGCCCCCTGAAACGGGCTGGAATCACTGTGGTATTGCGCTTCTATCCGGCATTTATCGCACATCTGGATGAGCTTGCCAGACTCAGATTCCGCAAACATCGGGTGCTTGCCTGCCAGCATGTCCACAATGCGCTCCACGCTGGATTTAACCCCGAAAAGCGAACCACAAGAAATACAGGCAAACGGCTCTTCTTCGTGCAGCACCCGCTGGGAAAAGGCATTGTCAGACAGATCAAGCTGAGGCTTCAGGCTGATGGCATTTTCAGGGCAACCCTGCGTGCAGATCCCGCATTGCAAACAGGCATCTTCCTGAAAGCGCAGTTGCGGCATATCCTCGTTATCCAGCAGCGCGCCAGACGGGCAGAGCGATACGCAAGACAAGCATAGGGTGCAAGCATTCGTATCCACCACCACCGCGCCGTAAGGCGCCGCTTCGGGCAGGACAATGGGCGCTTCAGGTTGGCCACGTAGGGCTTTGGCGGCAAGGCGCGTGACTTGCCGGCGGTTGCCAATCGGCAAGACAGGATTGGCGGGAGTCGAAACCTCCTGCCCATAAAGCTTTTCACTCAGGACATCCGGGTCGGCCAAATCCAAGAGGCGAAGAGCGACGTTGTCGCTGATAGCCAAGGCCAGCGCCAACTCGCGCTCGAGTGTGCTGCGCCCGGTTTTCGGAGTTAGCAAAATATCAACCGCGGCAAAGCCCATGCCAAGGGCGGCCAGCATTTCGGCATGGCCAAAAGCAGGTAAACTTTCCACCTCCAGCGGCAGCACATCGGCGGGAAGCCCCCGCCCGAACCGTGCCGCAAGCGAAATCATTTCGCTCCCGAATTCACCCTCATGCACCAACAACCGCGGAGCCTTGCCCCCTGCCGTGCGGTAGGTGCTGGCCAGCGCTTCAATGCGGCGCAGCAGGTGGGAAAAGGGCGACACATCATAGCTGATCGCGCCGCTCGGGCACACTGCGCTGCAATCGCCACAGCCCGCGCAGATGTTGGGGTCAATCCGCACCTGCTCGCCATCAGGGAAGATCGCGCCGGTTTCGCAAGCGTCAATACAGCTGGAACAGCCAGCAATGCCCGAGCGACTATGGGCACAGATATGCGGATCATAGGCCACATAAAAAGGCTTTTCAAAATTGCCAACCAGTTGGCTGGCCTCAAAAACCGCTTTTGCCACCACCGAAGGATTGCGTGGATCGGCGCGCAGGTAACCGTCTCGTTTATGAGCGAAAAGCGCCTGGTTGCCGCTCAAGTCAAGGATCAGGTCACAGTCCGATTGGCCATCGTCGCGCGGTGAGGAAAAACGAGGCGCGCCCCGCCCGCCCGGTTCGCGGATTTGCAGCGCGTCTATGCGTAGATCAAAACGCCCGAGGCTGCCCTTGGCACGGCGCAGCTTGCCCAGAACCAGATCAAAATCACGGCTGGCTGGCGGGGATTCCACCGCTTCCAGTAGCACCGTCACATTCAGGGTCTCACTAAGCTGTGCGGCGGCTTCCAGTGCTATTTCCTCTGGACCGAGGATAAGGCATTGGCCAAAAGAGGGGATATCAAAGAGCTTGTAGGCGGGGGCTGAAAGGCCAGATTCCGCCACCAGCGCCGCCATTTTTGGGCCGGATTTATCACCTTCATCGGACCAGCCTGCGCGGTCGCGCAGGTCTATGAAATCGGGGGCGGGGATTTCCAGTTCTTCGGCCAGATCTTCAAATATCTGTTGTTCCTGCAGGCAAGCAATGGTGGCATCGCCCGCCTTGATCAGGGCGCTGGCATCCCCTAGCTCGGTGGTGCAAAGGGCTGTATGCACCCGTGAGCACTTCAGACCTGTAGCCTTGCTCAGTTTTTTGGCATCTACTTTCTGGCTGCCTGAACAGTCACATAATATCAATGTGTTAGACAATGTATTCCCCCAATTTTTATGCAAAGCCCTAGTTTTTCTGCTTCACTTAGGCCGCAAAAACCCACCGAGTAAAGGCTTTTTTGCTTCGGCGAATCAAACGACTGATTCGTTTTTTGCAAAGTTACAAAAATCGAGTAAATTGCTCGATTACTGAGCAAGTGGACTATTTGTCCCACGAGTTAAAAACGTCCCGCCTGACCGGCCTAAATGTCCAGAATACTGGAAAGTTCTGGAAAATGCGCACTCTTGGCTAGGCAGGCGGACTGGTAATCGTCAACATAGGATTTGAACGCTTAGGCGAAGTGCGCCTGCAAAAAAATGGTTGGTCTAATGCAAGAAAAAACCCTCACCCTGCCTTTGGGTATCGTGCTCCGGAAATCTCCGGGCGTTACTCGCTGGGCCAAATGGGTGTGGCGCGCGGTGGCGGTGCTGCCCGGAGCGGGCCCTGCCAACTGGCGTGAGCTACGCCGCGAGGGTGAAACCGTTGAATATCATGCCGCCACCGTGCCGCTGGAACTTTACCGCACCGACACCGAAGCTTACTTGACCGAGCTTTCCACCAAAACGCCGTCAATTTATGTGGTGATGCGCGAAGGCGGAGAAGCCGAAAGCGGAATGGAAGTGGTGCTGGCCACCGCCTCGCCTTTTGACGGACAGGATTATGCTGATAATGGCGAGGATATTGTTGAGTTGGTACCAATGACTCCGGCACTCATTGCGTTGGTGCAAGGCTGGGTAGACGAGCACCATCAGGAAGAAGAATTTATTAAACGTCGTCGGAACAAAAGCCATGTTGACCAGAAAGAAGATGGCATTGGCGATGCCCGTATCCGGCAGGTTGCCGATGTTTATCGCGCTCCACGTGCCAAAGTGGAGACGATCCATTGAGTGCTTGGGCCAACAGAAAAGCCGCCGTACAGGCTGAATCCGAAGCACTGGAAATCGCTAAGGAAGAGGCTGCTATCGCCGAGCAGCACGAGGTGCTGGCGCAAAAGACCGAGGAAGAGGTGCTGGCCGAGCTAGACTTACCCAACCCTGATGAAATGCAAGCGGGCGATGATTTTAGCGCTTTTATGAAAGCTACGGTGCCCGCAGCCTTACGCAACCGCGCCCTGCACACCCTGTGGCGCAGCAATCCGGTGTTGGCCAATGTGGACATGTTGGTTGATTATGGCGAGGATTTTACCGGTAAGGGAGATGCGCTTGGAGTGGTAAAAACCATTTACCAGATTGGCAAAGGTATGCTCAAGGATGAGGTCGAAGACGTGGCTCCACTGGCCAAAGAGGCTGCTGTTGAAGATACCGCACCCGATGCGCCCGAAGAAGAGGAGACCTCTGAGCCGCTGGAGCTCTCTGTGGAAAAAGCTCCGCTACCAGACGCATACGAAGATACAGATACTGCACCCATGGCCCTTGCGCCGCGCCGCCGGATGCGCTTTGATTTTGCGAAGGGCGATGCGCCCGCAGCAACAGGAACGGAAATATAATGAATACAGCCGCCACAGACATCAAAATTCCCGAGGAAGACCGGCTACGCGCCAATATGTATAATTTCCTCGGCCTCTTGCTGGCACGCCCGCCGAGCAAAGAGGTACTGGAGCAAACGGCGGCACTGAGTGGCGACGGCAGCGAAATGGGTGACGCGGTTAATGCTATGGCGCGGGTGGCAAAGGCCACCAAGGCGACAGCCGTTGAAAGCGAGTTCACTTCGCTGTTCATCGGTCTTGGCCGTGGCGAACTGCTGCCTTATACTAGCTTTTACTTGACTGGGTTTTTGAACGAAAAGCCCCTCGCGTTGCTGCGCAAGGACATGTTGGCCGCACGTATTACCCGTGCGCCAAATACTTTTGAACCAGAAGATAACATCGCCAGCCTGTTTGAAATGATGGCGGGGATGATTACCGGCCGTTTTGGCGAAGTGGCCAGCCTTGACCAGCAAGCGGCGTTCTTCAACAAGCATGTAGGCTCTTGGGCTGGCCACTTTTTTGCCGACCTTGAGGCTGCAAAATCTTCTGTATTTTATGCACCTGTCGGTTCTGCCGGTAAGGCGTTTATCGAGATCGAGCGCGAAGCGTTTCGAATGGAAGCGGGTTAACCGCGCAACCGGCCCGCAAGGGCCAAAACTGGGAGAAACCAGATGAGTGAAAAGGACGAAACGATCAAAGCTGACCGTCGTAATTTTCTGAAACTCGCCGCTGTTTCGGCACCGGCTGTGGCCTTAGCCACCGCCAGCGGTACCGCAGCACAAGCGGTAGAAGTGGAAGAAACCGGCAGCGGGCTGCAAGATACAGCGCATACACGCGCCTATTTCGACAGCCTCACCTTTTAAAACGTTTTTTGACACTGGCGAATGGTTGCGAGACGCCCGACTGCCAGCGGATAAAAAGCGATAACAAACTCAGGGAGAATACAATGCTGAGGAAAAAAACCAACGGGGTAGCGAGACGCCCCCAGCGGACAAGCCTCTTGTCAAACATCGCCGAGAAATCGGTAGATCGGCGCAGCTTTTTGCGCGGGTCCGGCCTGGCCGTCGGTGGTCTAGCTTCAATTAGTGCTTTTGGTGGCACCGTCGCCCAAGCACAAACTATGGATGCCGTAGACGGCGCACTTAAGACCGTAAAATCGGTTTGCTGTAACTGCTCGGTGGGCTGTACGGTTGTGGCCGAAGTGGATAACGGTGTGTGGGTCGGGCAAGAGCCTGGCTTTGACAGCCCGTTCAATCTTGGTGGGCATTGCGCTAAAGGGGCCTCGGCTCGCGATGCTGCCCATGGTGAGCGCCGGTTGAAATACCCGATGAAAAAGGAAAACGGCGAGTGGAAGCGCATTAGCTGGGAGCAGGCGATTGATGAAATCGGCGACCAGATGGGCACCATTCGCGAGGAAAGCGGGCCGGATTCGGTTTACTGGCTTGGTTCTGCGAAGTTCAACAACGAACAAAGCTACCTGTTCCGCAAGTTTGCCGCCTATTGGGGCAGCAATAACGTGGACCACCAAGCGCGGATTTGTCACTCGACCACCGTTGCCGGCGTAGCCAACACATGGGGCTACGGCGCCATGACCAATAGCTATAATGACATTCACAATTCCAAAGTGATGCTGGTGATCGGCGGCAACCCTGCCGAAGCGCACCCTGTGTCCCTGCTGCACCTGATGCAGGCCAAAGAGCAAAACAACGCACAGCTTATTGTGTGTGATCCGCGCTTTACCCGCACCGCGGCCCATGCCGACGAATATGTCCGCATTCGCCCGGGTTCGGACGTTGCGCTGATCTGGGGCTTTTTGTGGCATATCTTTGAAAACAGCTGGGAAGATAAAGAGTTTATCCGCACCCGCGTTTACGGCATGGACGAAATCCGCGCCGAAGTTAAGAAGTGGAACCCTGAAGAAGTCGAGCGCGTAACCGGCGTTCCGGGCAGCCAGATGGAGCGTGTTGCGCGCACTTTGGCCAATAACCGCCCCGGCACTTTGATCTGGTGCATGGGTGGCACCCAGCACCACACGGGCAATAACAACACCCGCGCTTATTGCATTTTGCAGCTGGCATTGGGCAATATGGGCGTTTCCGGTGGCGGCACCAACATTTTCCGCGGCCACGACAATGTGCAAGGCGCAACAGACTTCTGTATCCTTTCGCACAGCTTGCCGGGTTATTATGGCCTTTCAGGCGGTGCTTGGGCGCATTGGGCGCGAGTTTGGGATGAAGATCTCGACTGGCTCAAAGGGCGGTTTGACAACCTGAAAGCGGCGGATGGTTCCGAGAAATCCTTGATGAACCTCAAGGGTATTCCGGTATCGCGCTGGATTGACGGCGTGTTGGAAGATAAAGAGAATATCGACCAGCCCGATAATGTGCGCGCCATGGTGCTGTGGGGCCACGCACCCAACAGCCAAACCCGTGGGCCGGAAATGAAAGCGGCGATGGAAAAGCTGGATATGCTGGTTGTAATTGACCCATACCCGACGGTTTCTGCTGTTTTGCATGATCGCACCGATGGCGTCTATCTGCTGCCAGCCTCGACCCAATACGAGACCCGCGGTTCGGTAACGGCTTCCAATCGTTCACTGCAATGGCGTGATAAAGTGGTGGATCCATTGTTTGAATCCCTACCGGATCACATTATTATGGCTAAATTCGCCAAGAAGTTCGGTTTTGCAGAGCGCTTGTTCCGCAATATCAGTATGGAAGGCGAAGATGAGCCGAATATTGAAGACATCACCCGCGAGTTTAACGGTGGGATGTGGACAATCGGTTATACGGGCCAAAGCCCTGAGCGCATTAAATCGCACATGGCCAACCAGCATACGTTTGATCGCACCACCCTTCAGGCCATTGGTGGCCCGAACGATGGTGAGTATTACGGCCTGCCATGGCCTTGCTGGGGCAACCCAGAGGACATGCATCCGGGCACACCAAACCTTTATGACATGTCAAAACCTGTCTCCAAAGGTGGTCTGACCTTCCGCGCCCGTTTCGGTGTGGAGCGTGACGGGGTGAACCTGCTGGCTGAAGGGGTTTACTCCGAAGGCTCGGATATTCAGGACGGTTATCCTGAATTCACCATGCAGATGCTGATGGATCTTGGCTGGGATGGCGAGCTGACCGCTGAAGAGCGCGCAAGCATTGACGCGGTTGCCGGACCAAAAACCAACTGGAAAACCGACCTTTCGGGCGGCATCCAGCGGGTGGCGATCAGCCACGAATGTGCGCCATTTGGCAATGCCAAAGCGCGTGCAGTTGTCTGGACCTTCCCTGACCCTGTGCCGCTCCACCGTGAGCCACTCTACACCAACCGCCGTGACCTGGTGGAAGACTACCCGACATACGCGGACAAGCAATTCTATCGCTTGCCAACCATGTATGAGAGCATCCAGAAAAACGACTTCAGCAAGGATTATCCAATGATCCTGACCTCGGGCCGTCTGGTGGAATACGAGGGTGGGGGTGATGAAAGTCGCTCGAATCCTTGGTTGGCCGAGCTTCAGCAGGAAATGTTTGTTGAAATCAACACGCGCGATGCCAATAACATCGGTATCCGTGATGGTCAGCAAGTGTGGCTGGAAGGCCCTGAGGGCGGCAAGGTCAAAGTTGCGGCGTTGGTCACCCAGCGGGTCGGCGAGGGCGTTGCCTTTATGCCGTTCCACTTCGGCGGGCATTTTCAGGGCAAAGACCTGCGGGACAAATACCCCGAAGGCGCGGCGCCCTTTGTGCTTGGCGAAAGTGCCAACACCGCCATGACCTATGGTTATGACAGCGTTACCCAAATGCAGGAGACAAAAGTGACTCTCTGCAAAATCACTGCAGCATAAGGAGAATTGAGAAATGGCAAGAGTTAAGTTTCTCTGTGACGCGGAACGCTGCATTGAATGCAACGCCTGCGTAACCGCTTGTAAAAACGAGCATGAAGTCCCTTGGGGCATCAACCGCCGGAAGGTCGTCACCATTGGTGATGGCAAGCCGGGCGAACGGTCGATCTCCATCGCCTGTATGCACTGCTCCGATGCGCCTTGTATGGCCGTTTGCCCAACCGACTGTTTTTACCAAACAGCCGACGGCATCGTGCTGCACTCCAAGGACCTCTGCATCGGCTGTGGCTATTGCTTCTATGCGTGCCCGTTTGGCGCGCCGCAATATCCGCAGGCCGGCAATTTTGGTAGCCGTGGCAAGATGGATAAATGCACCTTCTGTGCCGGTGGTCCTGAAGAGGACAACTCGGCGGCCGAATTCCAGAAGTACGGTCGCAACCGTATTGCTGAGGGCAAGCTGCCGATCTGTGCCGAGATGTGTTCGACCAAAGCGCTGCTGGCGGGGGACGGGGACATCGTTTCCGCCATCTATCGTGAGCGTGTAGTGTCTCGGGGCTTCGGCTCTGGTGCATGGGGCTGGGGCACAGCCTATGACCAAAAAGCTGGCGGTTAAGCCAACGGCTTAACGCATATATGGCACCGGGGTGTTTACTCACCCCGGTGCCTAACGACGTATTCAAGGAGCACCCCATGTTCGCGCTTAAATTCCCGGCCCTTGTGCTGGCTACTTTTCTGTTTTTGCTCACTGGCCTGCCCGGTATAGCCCAAACAGCAGATGATCTTCGCGCCACGACCGGTGGCGCTCAAACATTGGAAGATATCCTCGCGCGCCAGCGTGGCGAGGTGGTAGACGACCAATTCCGGCAAGATGCCATTGGCAATCCAGACCAAGCCGCGCCGCTTACCGGCCAGCTTGGAACGCTAGGCGGGATCGCGGACCCCGAGTTTTGGCGCGCCTTTCGTTATGGCAGCGCCGATATTATTTCCACAGACCTCTCACCGGCGGGGAATGTGGTTATTCAAGATGGCGGCATGCGCTGGCTAAACTGGCGCAACGGGCCAATTCGCACCTATGGCGGCTACCTGCTGCTGGCGGTTATTGTCGGGCTGGCAGGGTTTTATGCCATTCGAGGCAAAATCCTCATCGAGGGTGAGAAAACTGGCGAGACCGTTTTACGCTTTCGCCTAATCGAGCGGCTGGCCCACTGGACCATGGCCATTCCTTTTGTGATTTTGGCGGTCACCGGCCTGAGTCTGCTGTTTGGCCGCATCGCGCTTATTCCGCTTTTTGGCAAAGATATTTTCATGCCAATCGCGGGGATAGGCAAACTGGTGCATCACTATATTGCATGGGCCTTTATGTTTGGCGTGATCCTCAGCTTTATCCTCTGGGCTTGGAAAAACCTGCCCGCCAAAGTGGATTTCAAATGGCTGATTGTGGCAGGGGGGATGTTTAAGAAAGGCGTTCACCCTTCGGCGGGTAAATTCAATGCGGGCGAAAAAATTCTGTTCTGGATGGTGATGTTCTTCGGGGTCATCATCTCGCTTACGGGCCTGTCGCTGCTGTTTCCCTACCAGATCAGCTTTTTAACGCCGGTTTTGGAAGCGGCGAACAGCCTTGGCCTGCCTAGCCTGCTGGGGATCGCGCCCTTTGATACCGTACTGGCCCCGCAAGAGGAAATGCAATACGCTAACCTGCTGCATACCATTATTGCCTTTGTCTATATGGCGGTGATTATCGCCCATATTTACCTTGGCAGCATCGGCATGGAGGGCGCGTTGCCTTCAATGACCAAAGGCAGGGTTGAAACCCAATGGGCAAAAGAGCATCATGATCTCTGGTATGAAGAGGTAATGGCTAAACCCGCGAAGGAAGCCCCTGCGGAATAGCCAAACAGGGTGTGACCAATGGCAAAGCCGGCAGTAGCTGTGAATAACGACCTTACCAACCCCGCGTCAGAATTTGGCGCGGGGTTGGCGCAAATATCGGTCTTGGTGATCGATGATGAACCGGGCATGCGGAATTTCCTCGTCAAAATCCTCGGGCCGCGTTGCAAACGGGTGGAGCAGGCGGCCAATGTAAAAGAGGCCGCAGCGCTACTGGATGAAAACCACTTCGATATTGTGGTGATTGACAATATTATGCCCGGCCAAAACGGGCTGGACTGGATAAAAGAGCAGCGCAAGGTCGGCTTTTTTGCCGATGCGATTCTGATCACCGCCTTTGCTGATCTCGAAACCGCGATCGAGGCTTTGCGTGCGGGTATGGCAGATTTTGTGCTGAAGCCTTTTCGCTCCAATCAGCTGCTGAATGCCGTGGCGCGCTGCTTTGACCGCCAAGAGTTGCGCCGCGAGAACTACCTGCTGAAATACGAGCTGGCCTCTGAAAAGCTCTGCGCCCATGGCCGCTTGCTTGGCCGTTCCGACGAGGTCAGATATATTCGTAGCACGCTCGAGCGCGTTGCGCCCTTGCCCACTTCGGTGTTGTTTACCGGTGCCAGTGGCACAGGCAAAGAGGTGGTGGCGCGCACCCTGCACGCCATGTCGGACCGCGCCGATTTTCCATTTGTGCCGGTGAATTGCGCGACCATTTCAGCCGAGGCCATCGCCAACGAGCTGTTTGGCTATATCAAGCATGACCCCGCAGGCGACACCCATCAGGACGGGCTGCTTTTCCACGCGCGCGGCGGCACGTTGTTTCTGGATGAAATCGCCGAGCTACCCCTGAAAGTGCAAGGCACGCTGCTGCGGGTGATCGAGGAAATGCGCATTCGACCCATTGGCTCCTTGCGCGAAGTGCCGCTTAATTTGCGCTTTATGTTTGCTACCAATGCCGACCTTGAAAAGGCCGTGGCCGAGGGGCGCTTTCGGGCGGACCTGTATCACCGGATTAATGTGGTGAATATCAAAATGCCACGGCTGATCGAGCGCAAGGGCGATATTCTGGAATTGTCCAACATGTTTATGAAGAAAATATCCGACGAGCTGGGCGTGGCGCCATTGCCGCTGACCGAAGGGGTTTTGCTGCGGCTTTCCAGCTATGACTGGCCTGGAAATGTGCGTGAGTTGCGCAACCTTATAGAACGTTCACTCATTCATGGCGAATTCCCGCCCGAATTTAGTGATGACGAACACCCTGACGAAGTGGCTGTGGATTCCCTTGCCGCGGTTGAGCGCCGCCACATATTAAATGTGCTGACGGATAGCGGCGGTAACCGTGCCGAAGCCGCGCGCCGACTTGGGGTTTCGCGCAAGACCATTGATCGCAAATGCGCGATGTGGAATGGCTGATAAAGGCAAAACGGTTATGATCCCGTGGTACCGATCTGTGCGTGCGCGCCTGTTAATCATTGCGCTCTTACCCATGCTTTTAGTTATGCCGCTCTTTGGCAGTGTGATTATTTATAACTGGTCAGAGCGTTTTGATAACCTGCTGATTGCCAAGGTGAACAGCGAACTGACCATTGCCCGCCAATATCTTGCCGGCCTAAGGGAGCGGAGCTTTGAAAACCTGCAGGCGCTTGGGGCCTCGGCAGATTTTTTACATGCATATGAATCCGATACGCTAGCAGAGTTGCTGGAAACAGCACGGCAAAAAAATGGATTTGATTTTCTGTATCTGCTGAAACCGAATGGCGAAATTATAACCGCCAGCAGTCTTGATGCCCCCCAAAACCCTGCGCGATGGCCTGTGGTGAAAAGCGCACTTACCGGCACTGGCGGCGCAGAAATTGATCTTTTTACCGCCGGAAATCTTGCGGCCTTTGACCCGGTACTGGCCACGCGCGCTAATATTCCGCTTGTTCCGACTGAAGCCGCTCTGCCGAGCACTCAATCCGAGGAAACACGGGGCATGGTGGTGCATAGCGCCGCGCCGGTAAGTGTGGGCAATGGTGCACTGGTGGCTGGGGTCTTGCTCAATAAAAATCTGGGTTTTATCGATACGATTAATGCTTTGGTTTATCCGCAGGCAAGCCTGACAGAAGGCAGTCTGGGCACCACTACCCTGTTTTTGGAAGATGTACGCATCTCGACCAATGTGCGGCTTTTTGAAGATGTGCGCGCCCTTGGCACGCGGGTTTCCAAGGAGGTGCGCGCCGCAGTGCTGGATGAGGGCCGCACATGGCTCGACCGTGCCTTTGTGGTCAATGACTGGTATATTTCTGCCTATGAGCCCCTGCTTGATAGCTTTGGCAACCGCATCGGTATGCTTTATGTCGGGTTTCTGGACAGCCCCTACCGCGCGGCCAAAGCCCAAACCCTTTGGTTGATTGGTGGCGGCTTCGCCCTGCTTTTGCTCCTCTCGGTGCCGTTGTTTTTACGCCTCGCACGCGGGGTGTTTAAACCTCTGGAAAGAATGGTTAACACAATCTCAGCGGTGGAATCCGGAGACCTTTCTGCCCGCACGGCGCTTGAAAATAAAAGCAACGAAATTTCACTGGTTTCAAGCCAGCTTGATGCCTTGCTGGACAATGTGCAAGAGCGAGATCAGCGCCTGCGCGATTGGGCAGATGAGCTTGAAACAAGGGTTCGGGCACGGACCAAAGAGCTATCCGACGCCAATCAACGGCTGGAAGCCACAACCAAACAGCTTGTTGTTTCGGAAAAACTGGCCGCGATTGGCGAGATCACCGCGAGTGTCGCGCACGAGATCAACAACCCCGTGGCTGTGATTCAGGGCAATATTGACGTAATTCGCGAAACCATGGAGGAGGCAGCGCACGAGTTTGACACTGAATTCAGGCTTTTGGATGAACAAGTTCACAGAATTAACGCGCTTGTAAGCAAGCTATTGCAATTCGCGCGCCCAGACGAATTTGCCGGAAGCGTAGTGGAATATTCTCCCAACGATGTTGTCGAAGACACGCTGCCATTGGTGCGACATTTATTTGACAAAGCAAGGATAGAGTTAACGCTTGTGCTTTCAACCACCAGATCCGTTGGCATGAACAAGACAGAACTCCAGCAGGTCTTGATAAACCTGATGGTCAACGCCATCCACGCCATGCCTAATGGCGGGGATTTGAAGATAGAGTGTTGTGACCATAAAAGGGCGGGCCAAGAAGGCATATTACTAAAAATGAGTGACACCGGAACTGGCATTACCGACGAAAAACTGCTGCGCATATTTGACCCGTTTTTCACGACAAAACAGAGCCAAGGCACCGGACTCGGGCTGTCTATTTCTCAAAAACTCTTGTTGCGAAATGGCGGTGAAATCTGGGCTACAAGTGAAGTAGGTATCGGCAGTGTATTTTTTGTATTCTTGGGGTGCGACGGTCTTCATCTGTGACCTTGAATAGCCCTAGTTTCCTAGACTGGACCTGTCGCGGTTTAGTGCCGCTCCATGAACTCATTTAGGCGGCAAACCTTTCGAAAGCCAAGGGACTTTTCCAGCCTAGTGCAGAATGTCTGCGGCGAGGATTATAAAAGCCATTGATGTATTCAAAGATTGCCAGTTCAGCAGCGCGACGAGTATGCTACGGATGCCGCCAGATCAGTTCGGCTTTGATAGTTTTGAAGAATGTCTCGACGACCGCGTTGTCGTAGCAATTCCCTTTGCCACTCATGGATGCTTTGAACCCGTGTTGACGCAGACGTTTCTGATAGTCATGCGAGCAATACTGGGAACCGCGATCTGAGTGATGAATACAGCCCTTCGGTGGTTTGCGCAGGGTTTCTTCCCCTCTCGTGCATTGCTGCGCAATACCCTGCCGGGCAGCGAACGAACCTAAACCTCATGGCTTTTGACCCGCGAAAAATATGGTGGCCTTCTTTAGCACCTCTCTCTCCTCGCGTAGAAGGCGGTTTTCTTTGCGAAGTCTGGTTACTTCAGCCTCCAGATCGCTCTGGGCGGTCGGTTCCGGCAGCGTTTGACGCTCCAATTGTATCCAGCGGCTCAACGTCGAAAACCCAACGCCAAAGTCAGAAGCTGCCTGCTTGCGATTCAATCCACTTGTCAGTGCTACGCGCACCGCTTCCTGTCGAAATTCTGCTGTATGTTGTGATGCCATATCGTTTCTCCTTTTGCGTATAATACGCGGTTAAAGGAGCGGCACAATTCCGCGACAGGTCCACCCGGCTTCGCAAAGAGAGCCGAGTTATTCTTAAGACAAGAGGGAAGTGCTAAAGCAAACCACCATACACTGACCTCCCGGTGAATGCGTAGCAATCACCGGGAGGGATCTTCGCGGGTCAAAAGCCATGAGGTTTAGGTTTGTTGAAGAAAATCGAGGGCCGTTTCAACCGAACGACTGCGCCGGAGCGTGAATGTTAGTTCACGCGGGTTTCGAGGATATCCATCCCGCTCAATCAGTCAGAGCGCCACTCTCGGGCATATAATGCCCTGCCGTGGAGCGACGTAAGAATATGGTATTACTGGCACACATCAGAGAACAGCATCGCTTTTCTCTGGGCAGCTATGGCAGGCCAAGGATGACTGAAGAGTTGAAAAAGCTGGACTTTGATGTTAGTGACCGCCGTGTTGGTCGTTTGATGCGCCAGACGGCATATGCGTTGTCAGAACCCGCAAACACAAGGTGACTACGGACAGCAACCACAAGTTCAACATTGCACCCAACCTGCTGAACCGGAACTTCACCGCAGAAAAGCCTAACCAGAAATGGGTTGTCGATATTAGCTATATCTGGACCCAGGAGGGTTGGTTGTATCTGGCCGTGGTTTTGGACCTGTATTCGCGGCGGGTCATTGGCTGGGCCGTCAGCAATCGCATGAAACGCGACCTTGCTATCCGTGCTTTGGACATGGCGGTAGCCCTGCGAAAACCACCGAAGGGCTGCATTCATCACTCGGATCGCGGTTCCCAGTATTGTTCGCATGACTATCAGAAACGTCTGCGCCAGCATGGCTTTAAAGCATCCATGAGTGGCAAGGGAAATTGCTACGCATTCACCTATCGTGCAGCGCAAGGCTGAACTGATCTAGCGACACCCGTGGTACACCCGCCGCGCGGCTGAACTCGAGGTTTTTGAATACACCGACGGCTTTTATAGCCCTCGCCGAAAACACTCGACATTAGGTTGGAAAAGCCCCTTGGAATTCGAAAGGATTGCCGCTTAAATGAGTTCATGTGGTAACCTTAAAGCGCGACAGGCCCATTTTAGGGTCGCAGGTCATGATAAACCTACGGGTGTTAGCCGCCTCGCTCAGTACCGAATCTTATACGCGAAAATGATTAATAATTCGTGAAACTGCCGAGCGGACCGCGACTAACTATCGTCACTGTTACCTTTTTTGGAGCGTAGTATCGCTTCAATCACGGCACCGACCGCCGTTCCGCCTGCAAAGCCAAATACGATTCCATTCGCGATATTTCCATAGAACGCGCCCAAAGCGGCGCCGAACAACATGCCAATGGTAAATCCGATGGCGATAAAGTTGTGCTTTTTCTGTTTAGGTTCCACTATTGATCCCTTTGCTAAACGATGATGGTTTGCAATGGATGGACTTCAATTTCGCTTTCGGTGCGGCCCTTCATGGCGCGCGCGGCGGCGCGGCAACCGGCAGCCGTAGTGTAATACGGGATACGGTCATACAGCGCCACGGAGCGAATTTCGCGTGAATCTTCAATGGATTGCACGCCCTCGGTTGTGTTGAACACCAGCTGAATGCCGCCGTCCTTCATCATATCGACGATGTTGGGGCGGCCCTCGTATACCTTGTTAACCACGTCCGAGTTGATGCCGTTAGAGGCCAGATATTCAGCCGTTCCACGTGTGGCGATGATCTTGAAGCCGAGGTCGGATACGGTGCGTGCGGCCTCTAATATCATGTCGCCTTTATCGGAGTCTTTGATGGACAGGAACACGTTGCCGCCTGTTGGCAGGTCCACGCCTGCGCCCATTTGCGATTTCAAGAAGGCGCGGGAGAAGGTTTTGTCCAGCCCCATGACCTCGCCTGTTGAGCGCATTTCGGGGCCAAGCAAGGTGTCAACGCCGGGGAAGCGGTTGAAGGGTAGAACGGCCTCTTTCACGGCATAATAAGGGACGTTCGGATCGACCAGATCGAAGTTCGACAGGGGTTCGCCCGCCATGATCCGTGCGGCGATGCTGGCAATGGGCGAACCTGTTGCCTTGGCCACGAATGGTACGGTGCGGGATGCGCGCGGGTTGACTTCCAAAACATAAATCACGCCGTCTTTGATGGCGAATTGTACGTTCATCAGGCCGACGACGTTCAGGCCGATGGCCATTGCCTCGGTCTGGCGTTTCAGTTCGGCGATTGTGTCAGCATCCAGCGAATAGGGCGGCAGCGAGCAGGCGCTATCGCCGGAATGCACGCCAGCTTCTTCGATGTGTTCCATGATGCCGGCGACGTGGACGTTCTTGCCGTCACAAAGCGCGTCAACATCAACCTCGATTGCACCCGTTAGATAGCTGTCGAGCAGCACGGGGTTATCGCCGGAAAGGCTGATCGCCGCGTTGATATAGCGGGTTAGCTGCGCGTCATCGCGCACGATTTCCATGCCACGCCCACCCAAAACGTACGATGGGCGAATGACCAGCGGATAGCCGACATCCTGCGCAATCTCGAACGCTTGTTCGGGGCTGGAGGCGATGCCGTTGTAGGGTTGTTTCAGATCCAGATCGTTCAGCAGTTGCTGGAAACGTTCACGGTCTTCGGCCAGATCAATCGCGTCGGGCGAGGTGCCAAGAATCGGGATGCCTTCGGCCTCAAGCGCGTTGGCCAGTTTCAGCGGGGTTTGGCCGCCAAATTGCACGATAACACCGTGAAGTGTACCATTTTCCTGTTCGACCCGCAGGATTTCTAGCACGGATTCCAGTGTCAGGGGTTCGAAATACAAACGATCCGATGTGTCGTAATCGGTGGAAACGGTTTCAGGATTGCAGTTGATCATGATGGTTTCGTAATCGGCGGCTGTCAGCGCGTAACAGGCATGGCAGCAGCAATAATCAAACTCGATCCCTTGACCAATGCGGTTCGGGCCACCGCCAAGAATGACGACTTTTTTGCGGTCAGAGGGGCGGGCTTCGCATTCCACGGTCCCCATCGCGTCGGCCTCATACGTGGAATACATATAAGGGGTCTGCGCTTCGAATTCGGCGGCGCAAGTGTCGATGCGCTTGAAGCAGGCTTTTACGTCCATCGCGAGGCGGGAATGGCGCACGCCGGTTTCGGTGTTTTTGGTCAGCGTTGCAAGGCGCGCATCGGAAAAGCCCATCATTTTGATGCGGCGCATATCATGCGCGTTTGTGGGCAGGCCGTTTTCGCGAAGTTTGGCTTCTTCGTCGACGATTTCCTTGATGCGCTCTAGGAACCACGGGTCGAATTTGGTGTGGGTGTGAATGGCCTCAAGTGACATGCCTTCGCGCATGGCTTGGGCGATCAGCAACATCCGGTCCGGCGTTTGCGGGGAAATGGCGGCGATGATTGCGGCCTCGCCTTCGCCCTCAATCTCCATTTCGTCAAACCCTGTCAGACCGGTTTCCAGCGATGCCAGCGCTTTTTGCAGGCTTTCGTGGATGGTGCGGCCAATGGCCATCGCCTCGCCCACGGATTTCATTGCGGTGCCGAGGATGGGTTCTGCGCCGGGAAATTTTTCAAATGTGAAGCGCGGGATTTTGGTGACGACGTAATCAATGCTTGGCTCGAAAGACGCAGGCGTGACTTTGGTGATGTCGTTGTCGAGTTCATCTAGCGTATAACCCACGGCCAGTTTGGCGGCAACCTTGGCAATTGGGAAACCTGTGGCCTTGGAGGCCAGTGCCGAGGACCGTGAAACACGCGGGTTCATTTCGATCACGACCATGCGGCCATCTTCGGGGTTCACGGACCATTGCACGTTGGAACCGCCGGTTTCGACGCCAATTTCGCGCAGCACGTCAATGGAACGGGTCCGCATCAGTTGATATTCTTTATCCGTAAGCGTCAACGCAGGGGCTACGGTGATACTATCACCCGTATGCACGCCCATCGGGTCGATGTTTTCGATGGCGCAAATGATGATGGCGTTGTCCGCTTTGTCGCGCACGACTTCCATCTCGAATTCTTTCCAACCCAGTAGGGATTCATCAATCAGGATCTGGTTGACGGGGGAAGCATCGAGGCCGGTGCCGCAGAAATGGATGTAATCTTCGCGGTTATAGGCGATGCCACCGCCTGTACCGCCCATGGTGAAGGCGGGGCGGATGATGGCGGGTAGGCCGATGTCATCCAGCGCGGCCATGCATTCTTCCATGTTTTCGGCGATGGTGGCGCGCGGGTTTTCGATACCGAGGCGGTCCATTGCTTCGCGGAACAGTTTGCGGTCTTCGGCCATCTCGATGGCTTTGCGGTCCGCGCCGATCATCTCTACGCCGAATTTTTCCAGCACGCCCATGTCGTCCAGTGCCAGTGCGGTATTCAGGCCGGTTTGCCCACCCATGGTTGGCAACAACGCATCGGGGCGTTCTTTTTCGATGATCTTGGCGACAACCTCGGGGGTGATCGGCTCAATATATGTGGCATCCGCCATGTCTGGATCGGTCATGATTGTGGCTGGATTGGAATTGACGAGGATGACGCGGTAGCCTTCCTCCTTCAACGCTTTACAGGCTTGCGCGCCAGAATAGTCGAATTCACAGGCTTGGCCAATAATAATAGGGCCAGCACCGATAATCATGATGGAGGAGATGTCAGTTCTTTTAGGCATACCGATGTCCGCGCGTTTGGCCGCCAGCGCAAGCGCGAGCGGGAAGGGATTCGTCTGCGAGATGCAAATTGTGGCGGTTATAATGGGTGGGGCAATTCACGCAACCCCATAAGGGGTGCTTTCTCGCCGCAACCCTTGACATTCCCCCTCTAAACCTGTGTATCCAACCTCGATCAATTATGCCCGTTTGTTAGGATACATCATGCACGCTTTTCGCTCTCATAAATGTAATGAACTTACCGCCGCGAACGTGGGCGACACGGTTCGCCTTTCCGGTTGGGTGCATCGTGTGCGCGATCATGGTGGCATTTTGTTTATCGACCTTCGCGACCATTACGGCGTGACGCAGATTTTGGCGGATGAGGATTCGCCGATTTTTCACGAGCTTGAGAAGGTGCGTTCCGAATGGGTTATCCGTATCGATGGCACCGTTAAGGCGCGTGACCCAGAGTTGGTGAACCCCAACATCCCGACGGGCGAAGTGGAGATTTTCATTCGTGACATGGAAGTGCTTGGCGCATCCGAGGAATTGCCGTTGCCAGTGTTTGGCGAACAGGAATACCCTGAAGAAACGCGGTTGAAATACCGGTTCCTCGATCTGCGCCGCGAAGGGATGCACAACCGGATGATGTTGCGCTCCAACGTGGTTTCCAGCATTCGCAAGCGCATGGAAGGCATCGGGTTTAACGAATTCCAGACGCCGATTATTACGGCCTCAAGCCCTGAAGGGGCGCGGGATTTTCTTGTGCCAAGCCGTATGCATCCGGGCAAGTTTTATGCGTTGCCGCAAGCGCCGCAGCAGTTCAAGCAGATGATGATGGTTTCTGGGTTCGACAAATACTTCCAGATCGCGCCGTGTTTCAGGGATGAAGACCCGCGGGCCGACCGCTCCCCAACAGATTTCTATCAGTTGGACATGGAAATGTCGTTCGTCACGCAACAGGATATTTTCGACACGATTGAACCGATTATGACCGGAATTTTCGAGGAGTTCGGCGACAAGACCGTCAACCGCGACATCCCGCAGATTTCGTATAAAGACGCGGCGCTTTGGTATGGCTCCGACAAGCCAGACCTTCGCAATCCGATCAAGATGCAGATTGTTAGCGRACATTTCGCAGGCTCCGGCTTCCAGATTTTCGCCAGCATTCTGGAGCAGGRAGGTACGCAAGTGCGCGCCATTCCAGCGCCAAAAGGTGGGTCGCGCAAGTTCTGTGACCGTATGAACAAATTCGCGCAAACCGAGGGTCTGCCCGGCATGGGCTATATCTTCTGGCGTGAAAAAACGGCTGATGCGGTGGCGCAAGAGCTGGGCATCAAGGTTAAAGAAGCGCAGGCGATGCTGAAATCGGGCGAGGTCGAAGGCGGCATGGAAGCCGCGGGACCGCTGGCCAAGAACATCGGGCCGGAACGTACCGAGGCGATCCGCCAACAGCTTGGCCTTAATGTCGGCGATGCGGCGTTCTTCCTTGGTGGCAAGCCAAAGTCGTTCGAAGCGATTGCAGGGCGCGCGCGTAACATCATTGGTAAGGAACTTGGCCTGACCGACGAGACCCGCTTCGAGATGTGCTGGATCGTCGATTTCCCGATTTTCGAGAAAGACGAGACGACCGGCAAGATAGATTTTGAACACAACCCGTTCTCCATGCCGCAAGGCGGGATGGACGCGCTGAACGGCGACCCGCTCAAAGTGTTGGGCTACCAGTATGATCTGGCCTGTAACGGGTATGAGCTGATCTCCGGTGCGATCCGTAACCACAAGCTGGACGTGATGTATAAAGCCTTCGGGATTGCCGGTTACGATGAAAGCGAAGTTGAAAAACGCTTTGGCGGTATGGTTAAAGCGTTCAAATACGGCGCGCCTCCGCATGGTGGCTGCGCCGCTGGTATCGACCGCATCGTGATGCTGCTGGCGGATGAGGATAACATCCGCGAGGTCATCATGTTCCCGATGAACCAACGCGCCGAAGACCTGATGATGGAAGCCCCGGGTGAGGCCTCAAACGAGCAGTTGCGAGAGTTGGGCTTGCGGATAATCCCGCAGGATTGATGGGCCACGTCGGATAAAATTTCGACGGAAATCTTGCTGCCTCCCGTTTATAGATCATAACATTGATCGTCGGGAGGTCACATGGCAATTTCAAAAACCACGCTAAACATCCGTTTCGGGTATGGCATTCGGGTTGGCGGGGCAAATATGGCCTCGATTTCCGACGCGTTGCGCGGGGTGACGGCGGCAGACCCGCTGGATCGGCGATTTTCGCGCCCCTCGATAGTAGACCGCATTGATTTGCATGAAGAAATGCAGGCGGCACGGCGGGATGAACGGAACAAGGTTTCGGGTGCGGATGCGCGCTTCAAGACGGCGCGAAACAAAATGCGCCGTTGGGCGATCGAAGATGCGCAGGCGTATTTTTCCCGCGCGGCACTGTCTGAACATGGTTTCAAAGAACGGATGGTGGCCTTCTGGTCGGACCACTTCACGGTATCGGGTAAAAATCAGCGGGTGACATTAGCGTTGGGTGCCTACACGGACGAAGCAATTCGTGTGAATGTGGTCGGGTCTTTTGCAGATATCTTGAAGGCCGTCGTCACGCATCCGGGGATGCTTTTGTATCTGGATCAGGTGACATCGTTCGGGCCTAATTCGGTTATTGGAAAGCGTCAAAGCCGTGGGTTGAACGAGAATTTGGCGCGTGAGGTGTTGGAGCTGCATACGATGGGGGTGGATGGAAGCTACACCCAAGACGATGTGCGCCAATTTGCGGAGCTGTTAACAGGACTGCGATTGAACGACGGGGGCTTTTATTATGACAAACGGGCCGCCGAACCGGGGGCGGAACAGATATTGGGCAAGTCATACGGTGCGCGTGGTGGCTTGCAGGATGTTCTGGCGTTTCTGGATGATTTGGCGGTGCATCCTGACACCGCCGCGCATATTTCGCGCAAATTGGCGGTGCATTTTATATCTGAAAACCCGCCAGAAGATTTGGTTGCGGCGCTTACCAAAACATACCGTGAAACCGGTGGTGAACTGACCGCGGTTTACAAAACGCTGTTGGAACATCCGGCCAGTGCTGCACGGCTGGGGGCCAAGGTGAAATGGCCGACGGAATTCGTGATCTCTACCCTGCGGGCGTTGGATTTGGCGGAAGTATTTGCCGAATTAAGCCCGCGCGAGGTAAGTAAAGCGCTGCAAAACCCGCTGCAGGCGATGGGGATGGATATTTTCCGCCCAGCTGGACCAGATGGGTGGTCCGAGGCCGCAGCGGATTGGATCACGCCCCCCACGCTGGCAGCGCGGATTGAGTGGGCCGTTGAAGTTGCCAAGACATATGGACAAACGATCGACCCGCGCGAATTGGTGATCGAGGTGCTGGGGGAAGGTGCCTCTAACGAGCTACAAGTCGCGGTTGCGGGTGCTGAATCCAAATGGGAAGGCGTGGCGTTATTGCTAGTTTCCCCTGAATTTAACAGACGTTGAGGGGATGATTATGGAAAACGGTATTTCACGGCGCAAGCTGATTACGAATTCGTTAATACTTGGGTGTAGTGCTGCGGCCAGTCCTTTGATTACACCTGTTACGTTGGCCTCTACGCCTTTTGATGCGCGACTGGTTGTTATCGTGTTGCGCGGGGCGATGGACGGGTTGGACGTGGTGCAGCCTTATGGCGACCGGCAGTTGGCAGGTTTGCGTAAGTCGATCAAGGCGGGGGAAGCGGCCGGGGCATATGACCTCGACGGGTTCTTCGCGATGCACGCGGCGCTGGGCGATCTGGTGCCGTTGTGGAAGGCGGGAGAGTTGGGCTTTGCCCATGCCGTTTCCACGCCCTATCGCAACAAGCGCAGCCATTTTGACGGGCAGGATTTTCTGGAAAATGGCGGGTCTGCCAGYAGCGGGAATTTGACCTCGGCAGGGGATGGYTGGTTRAACCGKATGTTGACGCAGATGCCGGGGGCGAAYGTAACGACAGCGTTTTCGGTCGGRCGRCAACGGTTRTTGRTGCTGGANGGGNGATGCYGMCACGTCTAGTTGGAGTCCCGACAGTGAYATGGACCTTTCSCCAACCGCGCAGGCGTTGTTGAACCAGTTGTACGCAAAAGACCCGYTGTTYRGYGARTCCGCKCAGGTGGCGRTTGATTTGTCGGMMAARATGGAYGGCACGATGAAYGCRCGCCAAGCGGCGAAGGCKTCKGCGTTGGCAGGGTTYGCGGCGGATAGRTTGAACGAGGATACGCGSATYGCSGCRTTCTCYATMGGYGGMTGGGATACRCACCGGAACCAGAASGGSGCATTGCCAAACGCRYTGRARGARCTTTCATCGGCCATCCTGACGTTGAAGRARCGGCTKGGGCGRAACTGGGATCAGACGACGGTKCTGGCGATGACCGARTTTGGYCGCACSGTGCGYGARAAYGGTTCTGGTGGTACGGATCACGGAACRGGYGGCGCGATGTTGATGGCTGGSGGYGCGGTTAAAGGCGGCAAAGTGCATGGGCAGTGGCCCGGACTTGGGGARCTGGATTTGTATCAGGACCGCGATCTGGAACCGACCGCAGACGTGCGATCTTACGCAGCTTGGGCGCTGCGCGATTTGTTCGCCGTGAACCGGTCAGCGTTGGAAGGGCTGGTGTTTCCAGGCCTTGATATGGGGTCTGATCCGCGCATTATACGCTAGGGTTGCGCCTTACATGGATCGGGTTTTGACCCATTTAACCAGTTCGCTCGCGCGCATAACCCCTGCGTGCCGGGCGATTTCTTTGCCGTTCTTGAACAGCAGAAGGGCCGGAATGCCACGGATGTTATAGCGCTGGCTGGCGTTGGGGTGTTTGTCGGTGTTGATCTTGGCGAAACGCGCCACGGTTTTCAGGTCTTTCGCGGCTTTGTCGAATTCCGGTGCCATCGTGCGACACGGGCCACACCACGGTGCCCACATATCAACAACTACGGGCAGTTCGTCGTTGGTGATGCTCTTCAAAACGGTGGCGAGGTCCGTGTCATGCACTTGCCCTGCGGCCAAAGGTTTACCGCAGCTTCCGCATTTTGGACCCGCGCCGAGTTTATCCTCGGGGATCTTGTTAACGGTTTTGCAAGACATACAGGTCAGGTTCTTGGTGTAAGCCATGGGAGACTCCATAAATTCAGGTTATTGAATATAAAGGTGGTGGAAGCACCGTTATCAAGAGGGTAGCCTATTTATTTGCCTCGGCAAAGCTGGCGTGAAACTGTTTGGGCAGAAAAACGGCTTCGCCGTCGATCATGGCGGCGACTACCTCGCCGCATTTATGGGCGATGCCGAAGCCGATTTTGAAGCCGCCGGTGGCCATGTACAGGCCTTCGGGACCGTCAATCGGGCCGAGCATCGGGTCTGGTTTGCGCGCCCGAGGGCGCAGGTTGGCCCATGTGTGTTTGATCTTGGCGTGACGCAGAGCGGGGCAGATTGTTAGGGCGCGTTCGATCACTGTATCGAGTTGTTCGTCGATGCTGTAGGGGTCGTCGTAGGTGTTTTCGCTGGTGGAACCCACGCCGATATCGCCGTTTTCGTGGGGGATTATGTAGGTGTGATCGCCAAAAATCATCGGCACATCGGTGGCGTTTACCCCGCCCATTACCGCGGATTGGCCTTTGACGCCCATGCCTGCGTTGCGACCCCAAAGGGTTTCGAGGTAGGGAAAACAGGCGACGCCAGTCGCCATGACGATTGCGCGGACGCGTATTGTGCCGCTGTGGCCTGTGATTTGGTTGTCGCCGATTGCGGTCATTTCCCAACCTTCCAGTATCTCGCAACCTTTGGATTGCAGCGCTTTGGCCAGCGACAAGCAGGCGAGGCGGGGGTTGATGCGGGCGGATAAGTTCTCGTGTATGACACCGTAAGGAGCGGCTTCGGGGGATATCCAGCCGTTGAACTTGGCGGGGTCTTCGACGTGCCAGAAGGCTTCGCCATCCCAAAGGGATTTAGCGTCCTCGACGCGGATTTCGGCGTGTTCCAAGCCGCGTGCGTTGGTGATGGGGATGATACGACCAAGACGGTCGTAACCTGACGAAAGGCCGGATGTTGCGTCAACCTCGGCCCAGTGGGATTGTGCGGTTAGTAGCGCGTCTAGCTGGAACTGTTTTTTGGGGCTCCAATTTTCCGGCACGTTGGGGGAAAGGGCGCCCATAACGCCGCCGCTGGCGCCTGCGCCGATGGTGTCTTTTTCAACGATGGTGACGGACAGGCCGCGCTTAACGCAGGCCCATGCGACGGACAGGCCGAAGATGCCTGCGCCGATTACCACTACGTCATTATCAAATCCCGTTGCCATGCCCGCGCCTTTTGCCCATTGTCCGATTCAAACGGGGTAAAGCATGAATTTGGGCAAAGCGCAAAAGGCAGATTTGGAATGGCGGAACGGTGCGCCGGTTTGCCTGCGTTTTGACGACCCGTATTTTTCGGTGAATGACGGTCTGGCCGAGGCGCGGCATGTGTTTTTGGGCGGTAACGGCTTGCCGGAACGGTTTGTTGAGGGGTTTCATATTGCAGAGCTGGGGTTCGGGTCAGGCCTGAACCTGTTGGCGGCGTGGAAGGCGTGGGAGGATGCCGGAATGACCACCCCCCTGCGGTTCACGAGTTTCGAGGCGTATCCGATGAGCCTCGGCGAAATGGCGCAGGCTTTGGCAGTTTGGCCTGAGTTGGTGGAATATGCGAAACGCCTAACGGCAGGTGGCATGCAGATGCGGTGCGAAACGCTGGAATTGAACGTGATTATTGGCGATGCGCGGGAGGCTTTGCCCGAGTGGGGCGGTAAGGCGGATGCGTGGTTTCTGGACGGGTTTAGCCCCGCGAAAAACCCTGAATTATGGTCGCCGGAAATCATGCAGGCGGTGGGCGCGCACACGGCGCAGGGCGGGACATTTGCGACTTATACCGCCGCAGGGCATGTGCGACGTGCGCTGGTCGAGGCTGGGTTTAGTGTTGCGCGCCCAGCGGGGCATGGCAATAAACGGCATATGAGCGTTGGGGTGTTGCTATGAACAACGCCCGTTTAGGTATTCCGTTGATGATCGCCACGACGTTCGTGTTTGCGGTGCAGGATGGGCTGTCGCGGTATTTGGCCAGCGAGTATAACACTGTGCTGGTGGTGATGATCCGCTACTGGTTTTTTGCGGCTTTTGTCGTGGCATTGTCGGCTTCCCGCAAGGGCGGGATCCGGCGGGTGGCGGCGACCTCGCAACCACTATTGCAGATCACGCGGGGCGTACTGCTGGTCGCCGAGATTTGCGTGATGGTCATCGCGTTCGTCAAACTTGGACTTGTGGCCAGCCATGCGGTATTTACCAGTTATCCGTTGTTGATCGCGGCGCTATCTGGCCCGATATTGGGCGAAAAAGTTGGGCCACGTAGGTGGGTGGCGATTGGCGTCGGGTTTATTGGTGTGCTGATAATCTTGCGCCCCGGATTTTCGGTTTTCGCACCAGAGGCGTTGATACCGTTGCTTTCCGCCTTGATGTTTGCCGTTTACGGTTTGTTAACGCGGTATGTGGCGCGCAAAGATAGCGCGGAAACCAGCTTCTTTTGGACGGGTGTTGCAGGCGCCGCCGCGATCACGCTGATCGGGCCATTTTACTGGGAACCGATCATCGGTAACGACTGGTGGATCATGGGGCTATTATGCCTGACGGGGGCCGGTGGGCATTACCTGCTTATCAAGGCCTATGCGGTGGCGGAGGCGTCAACCGTGCAGCCGTTCGCGTATTTCCAACTGGTTTTCGCAGCCGCTATCGGGTTGACGATATTTGGAGAGACGGTTGATTTGTGGATCGTTCTGGGGGCAGGGCTGATCATCGGGTCGGGGCTATTTACACTTTGGCGGGAACGCCAGAAATCACAGGGAGCATAAGATGGATATTGAACATTTGGTATTTGGCGCAGGGCCGGAACGTGTCGGGCCTTTTAGCCATGCGGTTAAGGCGGGCGACTTTCTGTTTGTAACGGGGCAGATGCCGACGTTGCCGGATGACCCGACCAAACTGGTGGGTTCCGGCATTGAAGAACAGACGCATCAAGTCATGCGGAACCTTGCCGATGTGCTGCGCGAGGCGGGGTCGTCGTTTTCCAAGGTAGCGTTTGCGCGGGTGTATCTGGTTAACTTTCAGGACTTCGACAAGATGAACGCGATTTACATGAGTTATTTCGAGGAAGGCAAACTGCCTTCAAGAACGTGTATCGGGGTGACGGGGTTGGCGGTTGGGGCCTCGGTTGAAATTGATCTGGTGGCGACGTTTGATTGATTGGCAACCTTGCCCCCCTAGCCCTCACGCGGTAAGACGGGCGCGAAATTGACGGGAATACGGTAATGCCTTTGCTGGTTATGAAATTTGGCGGCACTTCGGTGGCTGATGTGGATAAAATCCGCAACGTGGCACGTAAAGTGCAGCGCGAGGTCGATAACGGCTATCGTGTGATCGTTGTGCTGTCGGCAATGTCGGGCAAAACGAACGAGCTGGTCGGCTGGGTGCGCGATGCGGCCGCTGGGCCGGATGCCGCGACGCCGGGGTTTTATGATGCGCGCGAATATGATGCGATTGTGTCTTCGGGCGAGCAGGTAACATCGGGTATTTTGTCAATCGTGTTGCAAGAAATGGGCGTTCAGGCGCGAAGCTGGCAAGGGTGGCAGGTGCCGGTTAAGACAACGTCAGCGCATGGTGCGGCGCGGATTGAGGAAATTCCGTCCGATAATCTAAACACCAAGTTTGGCGAGGGCATGGAAGTTGCCGTGATCGCGGGTTTTCAAGGCATCAGCGAAGAAAACCGGATTACGACGCTTGGGCGGGGTGGCTCGGACACCACGGCAGTGGCGTTCGCGGCCGCGTTCGAGGCGGAGCGGTGCGATATTTATACGGATGTGGACGGGATTTACACAACGGACCCCCGCATCACCCAAAAAGCGCGTAAGCTGGAAAAGATCGCTTACGAGGAAATGTTGGAGCTGGCGTCGCTGGGTGCCAAAGTGTTGCAAACCCGATCTGTCGAGTTGGCGATGCGTTACAAGGTGCGCCTTCAGGTGCTTAGCAGTTTTGCAGACGAGCCGGGAACGCTGGTTTGCGACGAGGAGGAAATCATGGAACAGAACGCAGTAGCAGGGGTCGCCTCGGTGCGCGACGAAGCGAAAATGACGCTTATCTCGGTGGCTGACAGGCCCGGTATTGCGGCGGCGATCTTTGGTCCGCTGGCGGATGCTGGCGTGAATGTTGATATGATCATTCAGAATATTTCGGAAGACGGGCGCACGGATATGACGTTCTCTTGCCCTGTTGATCAGGTGCCTTTGGCGACCAAAGCGATCGAGAAGGCCAAAGATTCCGGCGAGATCAACTATCATGCGCTGGATGCGGATACGGCTGTGGCCAAGGTTTCGATTGTCGGGATCGGGATGCGTAGCCATGCAGGTGTGGCCCAGAAAATGTTCAAAGCATTGTCGGATGACGGGATCAACATCAAGGTTATCACGACGTCCGAAATTAAAGTTTCCGTTCTGGTTGATCGGAAATATATGGAACTCGCCGTGCAATCCCTGCATGATGCCTTTGATTTGGACAAAGCATCGTAAAAGGGGGCGATATGCCCGCACCAAAAGGGGTTAAATCCCACGTCTTGCTGAAACGCTTGCGCGACATCCTTGCCGAGCAAGGCGAGGGGCAGGCGCGCTTGGACAAGGTCACGCATGTGATTGCGTCCTCGATGGAAGCAGAAGTGTGTTCGATTTACCTGCGGCGCGACGAGCGGACGTTGGAGTTGTGTTCAACCGAAGGTTTGAACCCTGAATCCGTTCACCGGACACGCCTGCGCGTTGGGCAAGGGTTGGTTGGGCGAATTGCCGATGCGGCAAGTCCGTTCAAGACCTCGGATGCGCCATCGGCCAAAGGTTTCCGGTTTATGCCCGAAACAGGGGAGGAGGTGTACGCATCCTTCCTTGGTGTGCCGATCCAGCGTGTCGGCGATGTGCTGGGCGTTTTGGTTGTGCAAAACAAGGCCGCGCGGGTTTACACGGATGACGAGGTTTACGGCCTTGAAGTCGTGGCGATGGTTATCGCCGAAATGGCAGAGTTGGGCGCATTTACGGCCGAGGGCGAGGCCGCGATGGCCATGCCGCACCAACGGCCATTTTTTGCCAAAGGTGTGATTGCGCAAGAAGGTGTGGCCGAAGGGCATGTGGTTTTGCATGAACCGCACATCGTTATTGCCAACCCTGTTGCCGAGGATCCGGAGGTGGAGATGTACCGCCTTTCCACCGGCTTTATCGAATTGCAGTCCGATATCGACGATATGCTGTCAAACCGGAATCTGGCGATCAGTGGCGAGGGCCGCGAGGTGCTGGACGCTTACCGGATGTTCGCGCACGACAAAGGTTGGCGCGCGCGGATGGAGGCCTCCATCTTAAGCGGGTTGGCAGCAGAGGTCGCGGTGGAGAAGGAACAATCCAGCACACGAACACGGATGGAGCGTGTGACGGATGCGTACCTGCGCGAACGTCTGCACGATCTGGATGACCTGTCGAACCGCTTGTTGCGTATCCTTACGGGGCGTGAAGTGAATGGCGGCGAGATGCCGAAAGATGCGATATTGGTCGCGCGCAACATCGGCCCTGCGGAGCTGCTGGATTACGGCAAGAAGCTGAAGGGCGTGGTGCTTGAGGAAGGGTCCGTTGGATCACACGCGGTGATCGTGGCGCGGGCTTTGGCGATTCCGTTAGTCATTCAGGCGGCGCGGATCACGCGTGCAGCCTTAAGCGGCGACGAGATTTTGCTGGATGGCGATGCAGGTGTCGCGCATTTGCGGCCCGAGGAAAGCGTCCGGCTGGCGTTTCATGAAAAAATTGCGATGCGCGAAGAAGCGCAGGAGGAATACGCCGCGTTGCGCGACCTTCCAGCGGAATCGAAGGATGGCACGCGCGTGCGGTTGGAAATGAACGCAGGGTTGATGAGCAATCTACCCTCGCTGGAAAGTTCGGGGGCTGAAGGTGTCGGGCTTTTCCGCACCGAATTGCAGTTCCTGCTGCGATCCACCTTTCCGAAGCGGTCGGAATTGGCGGATACTTATTCGACGGTGATGGATGCGGCGCAAGGGCGCCCCGTTACGTTTCGAACGCTCGATATCGGGTCGGACAAGGTGCTGCCCTATATGAAGCGGGTGGACGAACCCAATCCGGCAATGGGTTGGCGCGGTATCCGGCTGGGGCTGGATCGGCCCGGCTTGATGCGGATGCAGTTTCAGACGTTGATACGCGGGGCCAAAGGGCGACCATTGAAGGTGATGTTCCCGATGGTTGCACAGTTTGACGAGTTTAGCGAAGCGCGGCAGCGATTGTTGGACGAGGTGGAGCGTGAGAAAAAGCAGCGACACTTGATGCCAAGCAAGATTGAAATCGGGGTGATGTTGGAAACACCAAGCATGGCGTTTGCACCTTCGCAGTTCTACGATCTTGCGGATTTCATTTCGATTGGCGGCAATGATTTGAAACAGTTCTTCTTTGCGGCAGACCGCGAGAATGAACGGGTGCGGCGCAGATATGACACGCTGAATGTCAGTTTTCTGAACTTCATCGAACAGATTGTGCAGAAATGTGATCTGTCCGGCACACCGGTATCATTTTGTGGCGAGGATGCGGGCCGCACGCTGGAGGCACTAGCATTTGCCGCGATGGGGCTGCGGACATTGTCGATGCGGCCAGCCTCGATCGGGCCGATCAAGCGGTTGATACGGTTCGTGGATTTGGCTGAAGTGAAACATGTGATCGACGAAGCCCGAGCGTCCGGTTCGCAATCTGTACGCCCTGCGCTGCGCATTTATCTGGAGACGGTCGGTGCCCCGTATCGTTAGGCCGCGCCTAGTCATAATGGTGAAGGAGTCGCAGGCCGGTCGCGTCAAGACGCGACTGGGCCGTGATATTGGCATGACCAACGCGGCGTGGTGGTTTCGGCATCAAACAAAGCGGCTGATACGGGAGGTTGGCGTTGATCCGCAATGGCAGCTCCGATTGTCAGTTTCGCCTGCTCCACTAGCGTTGCACAGCCGCGCTTGGCCTTTGGGGATACCGCGAGATCCGCAGTTGGGCGGCGATCTGGGCGCGCGGATGCGACATGTTTTCGAGGCTACACCAAGGGGGCCGGTTGTGCTGATTGGTGGCGATATTCCGGGGATTACAACCGCGATCATCCGCGATGCTTTTGCCAAATTGCGCGATCATGACTGTGTTTTCGGCCCTGCGGAGGATGGTGGGTTCTGGCTGGTGGGGATGCGACGCGTGCGCCCGCTTCCGCCCGATTTGTTCAAAGGGGTGCGATGGTCTTGCGCGGATACGTTGCATGACACRCTGGGAACGTTGGGGGATACCACGGTCGCCCTTGCCGCGACGCTTCGGGACGTGGACACGGCCCGCGACTTGCCGTAACTAANCCCWGAATAACAGGAGAATCCYATGATYGGACGYTTGAACCACGTTGCCATTGCCGTGCCGGACCTTGAGGCTGGCATYGCGCTTTATCGTGACACGCTGGGCGCGAAGGTTAACGCACCGCAGGACGAGCCGGACCACGGCGTGACCGTGGTGTTTATCGAGCTGCCAAAYACCAAGATCGAACTRCTGCACCCGCTKGGCGAAAAYAGCCCRATYACGGGGTTTTTGGAAAARAATCCGTCGGGCGGTATTCACCACATCTGTTACGAGGTGGACGATATTCTGGCGGCGCGGGACAAGCTGCAAGCRKCAGGYGCGCGGGTTYTGGGTGGYGGTGAACCCAAGATTGGYGCGCACGGCAAGCCTGTGCTATTCCTTCACCCTAAAGATTTCACCGGAACTTTAATCGAATTGGAACAAGTATAATGGCCATCACATCTGCATTGGTTCTGTTCGCCGTCATCTGGTTTATGCTGCTGTTAATGGCACTGCCGATGCGCATGAAAAGCCAGGAACAAGATGGGGAGATCGTGCCGGGCACGCCTGCCTCTGCTCCTGTTAATCCTATGATAGGCAAAAAAATGTTCTGGGTTACGTTGATCACGGTGGTGCTGTGGATACCGCTAGTGACATTTATATTGTCGGGTGTCCTCTCGATTGAGGACATAGATTTTTATAATCGGGTAGGGCCTAAGCCTTAAGGGTTTTAGCCAAGGCCAGTAATTCTTCGCGGGCGGCGGCTAGTTTTTCTACATCCGTTCCGCGGACCACGATATTGCTGCCGAATATGCCGTTCTGGATGAATGGGTAGGAGCCGAACGACAGGCTCGGGGTAGCTTTCGCCATGTTGGATAACGTTTCGGCGATCTCGCCTTCGGGGGCCTCGATGCGCACGGTGATGGATTGCAACGGTTCGCCGCCTGTTAGGGTTGGCAGGACGCTTTCGAGCATTGCGTGAAATACGGGCGGCACACCTGCCATCACATGCACATTGCTAAGGCGAAAGCCGGGGGCTTTGGAAATCGGATTGTCGATCAGGTCTGCGCCGTCAGGGATGCGGGCCATGCGGAGGCGGGCCTCGTTCAGGTCAACATCGGGGTTTTTGTAGTTGGTGGCAAGGATGGCGCGGGCATCGGCGCGCACGCTTATGCTAACGCCGAAGGCTTCTGCGATGCAATCGGCGGTTATGTCGTCGTGTGTTGGGCCAATGCCGCCGCTGGTGAAAACATAGTCGAAACGGGTGCGTAGGGCGTTCACGGCGGCAACGATTTCGCTTGCCCCGTCACCCACGACACGGATTTCGCGCAGGTCTATGCCAGCCTCGGTCAGTTTGATGGCGAGGTGGTTGGTGTTGGTGTCTTGGGTGCGGCCAGACAATATTTCATCACCTATTACCAGCATTGCGGCTGTGGGGTTTGGCATCTATGATTCCTTGTCTTTCACAAAGGGTCGGCATGGATTTTCACACACCTCTTATACGCGCAACTTTGCTTAAACGATACAAGCGGTTCCTTGCGGACGTAAAGCTTGAAGATGGGCGCGAGGTGACGGCACATGTGGCGAACCCCGGTTCTATGTTGGGAATGAAGGATGCGGGGATGACCGTGTGGCTGGAACCAAATGATGATCCGAAGCGCAAGCTGAACTTTAGCTGGAAGCTGGCCGAGGTTGGTGATGCGATGGTTGTGGTGGACACGGCGATGGCGAATAAGGTTGTTGCAGAGGTATTGCGGGCGCGCGCGATTGCGCCGTTGGCTGCGTATTCAGATGTGCAGGCCGAAGTGAAATACGGTGAGAACAGCCGGATTGATTTTCTGTTGCAGGGCGACGGGTTGCCGGATTGTTATGTTGAAGTGAAAAGCGTGACGCTTAGTCGGCAAGCTGGCTTGGCGGAGTTTCCGGATTCTGTCACCAAACGCGGGGCTAAACATTTGCGGGAACTATCCGCGATGGTGGCCGACGGGCATCGGGCTGTGATGTTGTATCTGGTGCAACGGGATGATTGCACGCGGTTCGCCTTGGCGGCGAATATTGATGCGACGTACGCGGCGGAGATGTCGTTGGCGCGTGAAATCGGTGTTGAGGCGTTATGTTTCGCGACGAAACCAACCCGCATGGGCGTTAACCTTGTGGAAGAACTTCCAATTTATATATGAGCCGCCTATATGGATGGTAATTCTTTTCAGCAGGAGGTCTGGCCAATGAAGGGTCAAACTCAAGGGCGTCTGASCAAAGACGGCATCACGCTTCACGACCCAGCGGATTTCGAGGGCATGCGCGCATCTTGCCARTTGGCSGCGCGYACATTGGAYATGATYGGYGAACAYGTGAAAGTCGGYGTTTCRACGTTGGAGCTGGACACGCTTATTCACGAGTATATCGARGCGAACGGGGCGACTTCTGCGACCGTCGGRTATCGYGGGTATCARCATGCYTCGTGCATTTCRCTGAACCATGTGGTCTGCCACGGRATWCCKTCGGAYAAGCGGGTTAAGGACGGCGATATTCTGAATATTGACGTAACGTGTATTCTGGATGGCTGGTTCGGGGATACCAGCCGGATGTATAAGGCYGGCAAGCTGGCGCGGCGGTCTGAACGYYTKATYGAGGTGACGCACGAGTCGTTATYCAAAGGTATMGAACAGGTGAAACCGGGCAATACCTTTGGGGATATTGGTGCGGCAATCCAGCGGTATGTTGAAAAGCAACGGATGTCTGTGGTGCGGGATTTCTGCGGTCACGGGCTGGGGCGGGTATTTCATTCGGCGCCAAACGTGCTGCATTATGGCCGCTGGGGAACGGGGCCAGTGTTGGAACCGGGGATGTTTTTTACCATTGAACCGATGGTTAATCTGGGGCGGCCTGATACTAAAGTTCTGGCGGATGACTGGACGGCCGTGACGCGGGACCGGTCCTTGTCGGCGCAATTCGAACACTCGATTGGTGTGACGGAGGATGGCTGCGAAATATTTACGCTGTCGCCTGCAAATAAATTCCATCCGACGTGGACGGATTAACCAGTCATTAACCACTTTGATGCCATTAAGGTGGCATGAGTGACAAGTTCGACAATTGTTTTGCAGAAGCACCGGTTTCGGGATTGTTACCAAATTTCGAAGTTGCGGCCGTACATCCCCTTCCAGGAAAACCGCATTTCGTTAATCATCGCCAACGCTTGCGGGAAAGGTTTATGAAAGCCGGAACCACAGCGTTGGCGGACTATGAATTACTTGAATTATTGCTGTTTCGTGCGATTTCGCGACGCGATGTTAAGCCTTTGGCAAAAACCTTGCTGGCGGAGTTTGGGGATTTTAATCGCGTGATTTCCGCACCGGCGTCGCGGTTACGGCGCATCGACGGTGTTGGGGATGCGGTGGTGCAGGAATTAAAGATAGTCGAGGCGGCGGCGCATCGCCTTGGGCAGGCGCGGGTTATGGGGCAGAACGCGCTGACCTCGTGGTCCAGTCTGATGGCGTACTGCAAGATTTCCATGGCGCATCGCGAAACAGAGCAGTTTCGTATTCTCTATCTAGATCGCAAAAACATCCTGATCGCGGATGAGGAGCAGGCCAGAGGCACGGTTGACCATGTGCCGGTTTACCCGCGCGAAGTGGCGAAGCGGGCGTTGGAACTGAATGCCTCCGCACTGATACTGGTGCATAACCATCCGTCGGGTGACCCGACGCCCTCGGATGCGGATATTGCCATGACCAAACGGGTTGATGATGCGTTAGGCGTGCTGAGTATAACCCTGCATGACCATGTGATTATCGGGCAAGCGACAGACGCCAGCTTTCGCAGCTTAGGGCTGTTATAACGGGATTAGTTGCTGGCGACGCCGATATTTTCCACGAAATCTTCCAAGATTAAACCGCCTGATGCGATGCCACATTGTGGTAGGCGCAGGTTAAACTCGCGTTTCGTGATCTGACCGCCGTTCTCGGAACGAATTGTACGCAACGCCATTGGTTGTGCGCAATACGCGTCGATATTGTTAATCCGCAAATCAAGATTGACGGATGTTTGTCGACGAATGCGGCTGGTTGGCAGGCTGTAAACTTCGGCCATGCTGCCCCCCTCAATTGACGGGTCGCCGAAGGTTTCAAGGAACCCACCGCCGCCAATTAGCGTGTCGCGGTAGGTGCGCTGGTTGTTTGCCCAGATGTGGCCTTCGGAATTCTCGGTCGCGTTACCCTCAAAAGCGTGAAGGTCGAGGTTAACTGGTGCTGACCAGACAATCGCCAGGCGCTCAAGTTCCGATGCATCGCGAAGGGTTATTTGTGCGGAAGCAGTCACACCGTCTTCAAAAATTACATCAACGGTCGCAAGGCTTGTGAAGGCCGGAATTACTGCCGATAGCACGCCGCGATCATCCGTACGTTCAGAGAACGAGAAACCCGCGTGCGAGAGCGTTACAACCTGATTTGCGCGACACAGTGAAGATATGAATAGCGCAATTGTTGCGCCGGGACGAGCGGAGGCGCTCATGCGGACGTCACATGCCGAAGCGACATCATCCAGATTTTCTGTCGGCGCAACAACTGGTGTAATCGAGGCAACTTCGACGGGGTCTGTTGAAGGTGGTGCTGATACTTCAAGGTCAGCGGAAAATAGCGTGTCGCTTAACAAGGCGTCGGTTTCCGGTGTCGGCTGGATAAAGCGAGTAAGGGAGTTGTTAAGTTGCGGAGATGGCAGCAGGATTTGCGCGGCCATTTCGACTACGATATCGGAGCTATCCGCCGGATCAGCGGCATTAATACTTATTGGGCCAATGCTGGCTGTCTGGCTTTCCGGATTGGTGGTCGCATCAGGTGTAGGTTGTTGTACCAATACATCGCCGGAAGCCGTTACGGCTGCCAGATACCCGGGATCATTCGCGATTGAGGCTACTAGGTTATCAATAGTAGTTTCTTCGAACGCGAGGCCATTTGGCGCTGCGGAAACAACATCCGGACCAACTTCAATCCGCGCTTCGGCGGACGCGATCAAAGCAGGGCTATCACCTGTTATTGGTGTTGCATCAGGACCAACATTAGTGGACGCGGTTGCCAGAATGTTGCTGTCATTACGGCCGCTCGCATCAAAGCCGGATGCAATCAGGATGTTGCCAACCGGTGTAGTTGTTGTATCGGCGTTGACCGGATCAACGTTGGAAGTGGGTGCAACCATCGCAGTAGTCGTGATTTCTGTGTTCCCAAAGCCCGCAACAGCGGGTGTTTGGACGTTAGATTCGGCCGCGTTCGTACTGGCCGTTTGTGTCGGTGCGCTGCTGTTAACTTCTGGTGCGCGCGCAAAGGCTGCACCTGAAGCTTCAGGTGTAGAGAAAACGGGCGTCAAACCTGATGGCCGTGTTAGCTGCGGCTGGCTTGGAGTGAAAAATGCAACGGCGGGCGAGGCCTCTGTCCCGAGTGGGACGCTGTCTTGCTGGGTGTTTGTAACGGTTTCAACCCTTGTTGGCGTGGCACTGGTTTGTGTTTGGATGTTTTGGTCTTGATCAATGCGCGACGGCGCGATCACCTCAACTGAACGGCGAAGCGTTGCTACGGTTTCTTGTGGCTGAATTAACTCTTCCATGTCAGGTGCGAACAAGGCCGGGCTGCGGCTTGCGCCAAAACCGGAAACGGCAACGTCGTTGTCTTCTTCGCTTACCAGAATTTGGCCAGCGGTCAGGCGATCGCCTAGAGTGTATGCATTGGGTGCCGAATCGGACCGCGGCGTCGCGGCGGTTTCTGTTGGCTGTGGTGCTACAGATACTACCTGTGTATTGGTCGTCGCGACAGGATCGGCAACGCTGATCACATTGAGTGCGACCTCGAAAGGTTGGCAGATTCCTTCGGCGGGGACGCAGTATGTGAAGCTCACATTGCCCGAACAGCTTTCGGAATTGATAAATTCAAGCATACCACCAGCACTTGTCTGAACCGATCCACAGCTAGGTTGTGCGACGATGGTGATGTCGCCCGTCTGGGAATCATTTGCAAGGACGTCCAGCACCTGTGCGTTACCAGCGCGGACCGTGAACTGGTCATCGTTACCGATGGAGATGTCCCCGCCAGTGAAAAATGCCATTAAAGACTTACTATTCTGCGCCATAGTGCCGACAGCAATAGCCAGCACCAGCCCAGTAGCCATAGTCATGAAACGGTCGTTAGAAAACAAGACGCACCTATAGATATATTAAATTTAGTAAAAGATACTGGGATACGAGTTACAAACACTTAACAATACAATAATCACTTTAGCTTAATACACGGCAAATAGCACATAATTGTGGCAAGATGATTAAAACTTGAGATAATAGTGCAACACCCCCCAACATTTGCGAGCATTCGAACCGTGAATCGCCATATGTAGGGGGGCTGTGGATTGTGGGCACACGCTTAACGGGTAACTACAACCTCCGAAACTCGAAATATTAAGCATTCCTCATAACTACATGAAACACAAACGTGAATCTCACGAATCACTTTGCCTAATTTATACCTTACCGTGGCAATGCTTGTATTTCTTGCCAGAACCACACGGGCATTGCTCGTTTCGGCCAAGGCTTTTCCATGTTTCCGGGTCGTTAGGATCGATACCGCGCGGCAAACTTGCGGGTGGTTGAGTTGCTGGTTTCGAGGCGTTTCCGTTTGGGGCTGTCGGAGGTGTTCCGCCTGCTGCCACTTGTTGTTGTGCTGCCGCGGCTGCCTGCATTTGGGCGATCATGGCTTGTTGTTCTTCCTGCGTCATTATCTGGACGTGGGCCAATTGCGTGGTCACGGTTGTTCGCAGGTCGTTCAACAGGTTTTCGAACAGGGTGAAGGCTTCGGTTTTGTACTCATTCAACGGGTCGCGCTGTGCATAACCACGAAGCCCAACAACGGAGCGTAGATGTTCCATCGTTAACAGGTGTTCCCGCCAGCTTTTGTCGATGCTTTGTAACAGTATCTGTTTTTCAACCTGTCGCATGGTGTCGACGCCGTACTTAACGGCTTTTTGTGCCATAGATTTATCAACTTCGTCGTAAAGGCGCTCGGTGACGATTTCCTCGTCAACACCTTCTTCGGCAGCCCAAGCTGCGACGGGTAAATCAAGGGCAAAATGCTTACGAATCTCTTCTTGTAAACCTTCGGTATCCCATTGATCAGGATAGGCTTTTGGCGGGATGTGTTTACTTACCAAATCATCAACAACGTCGTGGCGCATTTCGCGTGTTGTTTCGGATTCGTCGGTGGATTCCATAATGTCACGGCGCTGCGAGAAGATCATTTTGCGCTGCTGGTTCATCACATCGTCGTATTTCAACACATTCTTACGCATGTCGAAATTGCGCGCCTCGACCTTGGATTGCGCGCGTTCGAGTGCTTTGTTCACCCACGGGTGGATGATGGCCTCGCCGTCGTCCATACCCAGTTTGTCGAGCATTTTATCCAAACGGTCGGATCCGAAAATCCGCATCAGATCATCTTCGAGCGACAGGAAGAATACGGTGCGGCCCGGATCACCCTGACGGCCTGAGCGACCGCGAAGTTGGTTGTCGATGCGACGGCTTTCATGGCGTTCAGTCGCTAGAACGAACAGGCCACCCGCCTCCAATGCTTTGGCTTTACCTGCCGCGACTTCGGCCTCTAGGCGTTCGCGAATGGCGACGGCATCAGCGTCTTCGCCGGCTTTTTCTAGCTCGTCAACCAGACGCATATCTAGGTTACCGCCCAGCTGAATGTCGGTTCCGCGGCCAGCCATGTTTGTCGCGATAGTTATCGCACCCGGCACACCGGCCATGGCGATAATCTCGGCTTCTTTTTCGTGATAACGGGCGTTTAGCACGTTGTGAGGAACGCCAGCATCTTTCAACAGCGTTGAGATCAGCTCGGATTTTTCGATCGAGGTCGTTCCGACCAGCATCGGCTGGCCTTTTTCTTGAGACTCTTTGATGATTTCGACAATCGCGTCCAGTTTGTCTTTGGTCGTACGATAGACGCGGTCGTCTTCGTCGTCGCGGGCAATCGGCTTGTTCGTCGGAACTTCAACGACCCCGAGGCCATAGATGTCCATGAACTCTTCCTCTTCGGTCAGCGCGGTTCCGGTCATGCCGGACAGCTTTTCGTAAAGGCGGAAATAGTTCTGGAAGGTCACGGAGGCCAGCGTCACATTTTCGGGCTGGATATCCACGCCTTCTTTGGCTTCAAGTGCTTGGTGCAAGCCGTTGGACAGGCGGCGGCCCGTCATCATGCGGCCTGTAAATTCGTCAATCAGCATAACGTCCTGACCCTTAACGATGTAATCTTTGTCCTTAATAAATAGCTTGTTAGCCAGCAGTGCCTGATTGACGTGATGCACCAGTGTAGCACTTTCGGGGTCGTACATGGACTGGCCTTCGGGCAACAGGCCTTCGGCGTGCAACTTACCCTCTATTTCGTCAATACCCTCATCCGTCAGGGTGGCTTGGCGGGTCTTCTCGTCAAGCTCGTAATGTTCTTCGGTTAATGAAGGGACAAGCTTGTTGATGGTGACGTAAAGGTCGGATTTATCCTCGGTTGGGCCGGAGATGATCAGCGGGGTCCGCGCCTCGTCRATAAGGATCGAGTCGACTTCGTCSACAATCGCGAARTAATGRTCSCGTTGCAGGATTTGTTTCAAATCRGAACGCATGTTGTCRCGCARGTARTCRAARCCCAGTTCGTTATTGGTGGCGTAGGTWACGTCCGCATCATARGCGATTTTYTTCTCGGGTTCTTGCATGCCYGGAATGGCRACGCCGTAGCTTAGGCCGAGGAAATTATARACAATCCCCATCCATTCYGCRTCMCGTTTGGCCAGATAGTCGTTGACYGTAACCACATGYACRCCRCGCCCYGTCAGGGCRTTCAGGTAAACGGGCAGGGTSGCCATCAGGGTTTTACCCTCACCGGTTTTCATTTCCGAGATRTTGCCYTCGTGCAGGAATATCCCGCCCATCARTTGYACRTCGAACGGGCGCAGGCCCAAGGTTCGYACGGCGGCCTCRCGGGCRTTGGCGAAAGCTTCGGGMARMAGGTCGTCAAGGGTTTCGCCTGCGGCCARCCTGTCTTTGAATTCTTGTGTTTTGGCTTKGATGCCATCATCRGACAGSGCCTGAAAYTCGGGYTCCAGTGCGTTGATTTTATCAACAATTGGCTGCGTCGCTTTGATTTTGCGATCATTCGGAGTGCCAAAAACTTTTYTGGCAATTGCGCCTATACCCAGCATTAAATACCCGTCTTTCTTCCTGTGRTGTCCGCGCGAATCCGCCGAACGGTTCAATTCCTTTGGTTTACCGCCGTATACCGCGATGCAGGCGCTTGTTTAGCGGTCTGTGAACGCGTAAATGGATTCGTACGACTGCCAGCGCCTAAAGGGTCGGAGTTGATGTAAGCGGCGCGTCAGGCAGTGTCAACGGCACCTCGCACATGGGCGGGATAACAAATTAGTAAACAAGCGCGAATATCGCGCAATAACGGGAGAATATACATGCGTAATCTATTGGCTGCGGGCGCGATTGCCTTCTTTGCTGCGACACCGGTACTGGCACAGGATGCGGAAGTTAACGCCGATACAGTTGTGGCCGTGGCGAACGGAACCGAGATTACGATGGGGCATGTTATTCTGCTACGCGCCCAATTACCTGAACAGTATTTGAGCGCGCCCGATGACGTATTGTTTGCAGGCATTCTGGAACAGCTTATCGATCAGACGCTGCTGGGCGAGACGGTTGGCGAAGACACACTTGAGCTGCGCTTGACGCTGGAAAATGAATCCCGTGCGCTGCGGGCTGCAATCGCGATTGACGATGTGATCGGGCAGGCATTTTCGGATGAAGACATCGCCGCGGCTTATGACGAGGCGTATGGCAACCTGCCAGTCGAGCCAGAGTTTAACGCCAGCCACATTCTGGTCGAAACCGAAGAAGAGGCCGATGCTTTGATCACGGCCCTTAACGACGGCGCAGATTTTGCAGAGCTGGCGAAGGAAAAATCAACTGGCCCTTCCGGCCCTAATGGTGGAGAGCTGGGCTGGTTTGGCCTTGGCATGATGGTTCCGCCATTTGAGGAAGCGGTTGTGGCTATGGAAGTCGGCGATATTTCAGGCACTGTGCAGACACAGTTTGGCTGGCATGTCCTGATCTTGAACGACAAGCGTGATGTTCCTCCGCCAGCGTTGGAAACGGTGATTGGCGATATCACGCAGACACTCCAGCAAGACGCAATTGAAGCAAAAATTGATGAATTGCGTGCAGGTGTCAACGTTGAAACCATGATTGAAGGGATTGATCCGGCAGAGATCAAAAACCTTGAATTGCTAAATCAGTAAGGATTGCTGGCATGTCTGATATTTCGCCCCTAGCGCCCAAAGGCGGGTTTCCGAAGTTACCTGTGATTGACGGTGTGCGTTTCGCCGCTGTCGAGGCAGGGGTGAAATATCAAGGCAGGCTGGATGTTATGTTGGCCGAAATAGCCGAGGGCAGCGCGATTGCTGGGACGTTCACACGTTCCAAAACCCGCGCCGCGCCTGTGCTTTGGTGTCAGGAAAATCTGGCGATGGGATTGCAAGCTGGTGGGTCTGCAATTCTGGTGAACTCCGGCAATGCGAATGCGTTTACCGGCAATAACGGCATGAACGGGGTTGAGGTAACGGCTGGCGCAGTGGCTGAAACGCTGGGAATTAACCCGCGCAATGTGTTTGTGGCCTCCACCGGTGTAATTGGGGAGCCGCTGCCGTCTGCGCGGATCACATCGAAGATGGACGCGCTGCGCGATGGTCTGAGTGCTGCGAATGCAGAAGATGCCGCGCGGGCGATTATGACGACGGATACTTATGCGAAGGGGGCGACAGCCTCGGTCGATCTGGGCGGTGTGACGGTGCAGATCGCGGGTTTCGCCAAGGGTTCGGGCATGATTGCGCCGGACATGGCGACGATGCTGGTGTTTGTGTTTACGGATGCGAAGATTGATCAGGCCGTGTTGCAGGAAATCGTTTCAAACGCGACCGTGACGACGTTCAACAGCATCACCGTGGATAGTGATACATCTACATCCGACAGTCTGGTGGTTACGGCGACGTGCAAGGCGGATATGGAAGCGCTTACGACAATATCCGACCCACGCGCCGTTGCTTTTGGCGATGCGTTGCGCGGCGTAATGTTAGAGCTGGCGCATCTGGTGGTGCGCGACGGCGAAGGGGCCACGAAGTTTATCGAGATTACGGTGAAGGGCGCGGAAAGTGACGCGGCGGCCAAGGTTGTCGGGCTTTCCATCGCGAATTCGCCGCTGGTTAAGACCGCTTTTGCTGGCGAAGACCCGAATTGGGGCCGCATCGTTATGGCTGTGGGCAAAGCTGGGGAAGCCGCGGATCGTGATAAGTTGTCGATTTCATTTGGCGATATTCTGGTGGCCGATAAAGGCTGGGTTTCACCCGATTACCGCGAGGAAGACGGGGCCAATTACATGAAGGGCCAAGATTTGAGTGTGACCGTTGATTTGGGCGTTGGGGAAGGGTCTGCGACTGTCTGGACTTGCGATTTGACACATCAGTACATCACGATCAACGCCGATTACCGTTCATGAAAACGCTACTGGTTTCCGCTGTGGCGTTGATTGACGCCGATGGCCGCGTGCTGTTGGCGCAGCGTCCCGAAGGGAAATCAATGGCTGGCCTGTGGGAATTCCCCGGCGGCAAAGTTGAGGCTGGTGAGACGCCGGAGGCCGCCTTGATCCGTGAATTGGATGAAGAACTGGGGATTGATACGTGGGAAAGCTGCCTCGCCCCGCTGACGTTTGCCTCCCATTCTTATGATGATTTTCATTTGCTGATGCCGCTGTTTGCGTGTCGTAAATGGAAAGGCACACCGCAACCGCGCGAAGGGCAGACGTTGAAATGGGTGCGGGCCAATAAGTTGCGTGAATACCCGATGCCACCTGCCGATGTGCCACTGATCCCAATCCTGAGGGATTGGCTTTAACGCTTGCCTTTAAGCAGGCTGTAAAGGCCGGGCAGCACGAAAATGTCGAAGATAAAGGCGATGAAAATCGTCATACTGGTCAGGAAACCTAACTGACGGTTAACCTCGAATCCGCTGAACATCAGGATTGAAAATCCAAGGCCTAGCGCCAGTGTGGTTGTCAAAACCCCTGGTGTGACGTTGCTCAAAACAGTGCGAACACCTGCGCGCGATTGGGTGTGTTCACCTCGGACAGATAGGCTGTCATCACACCAACGCCGGACATTTGCGCGGTTTCGGGGGTGAAGCCCATGGTCAGGGTCTTAGCCTCGATCTTTGCGCTTAGGTCACGCACACCAGCCGCTGATATTCGGGGCAACATGATCTTCAGATGCAGTTGCGTGAAGTCTTCGGAGTAGAAACCGACATAGTCGCTGCCGCTGCCGGAGCCTGCCCGAACGCAGTAGTTCATCATCTTTTCAGGAGCATCGCGCATCGCGCCGATATAAGGGGGCTGGCGGTGGTCCAGACAGTCTTGAATCAATGGAACTGGGCTGAAAACATCACCCACGGGGTCTTGCAATTTGATCCAGTCGACTAGCTCCACTACATCGGCGATTGAATTGGGTTGGGTTAACTTATCGTCGTCATACTTCAACACGATGTCGATGGAGTTATACCACCCGAAGGCGTCGGTTACTTGGTTGATATTTATTTGCAGTGGATGGTCAGGCGGGAAGTTGTTGGTGATTTGGTCGTCAAAAACGATGCGCGTCAGGCCGGTTAATGCCGCTAGTGACAGTGCCGAGACAATCAAGGCGTTGCGGATTGGCGCGGCGGCCCATGCATCGGCAAACCAGCGGGAAATGGCGCGGATGCGATCATCGCGGATGACAAGTTCTGTGCGCTTGGATTTAAGCGCGATTGGCGCGACAAACAGCGATAAAAGCAGCGAAAACACCAACCCAATGGCGACAAGGTTTCCCATCGCCTGAAACGCGGGTGCATCGGCCCAATTAAGCGAAAGGAACCCGACAGCCGTGGTGATGTGCGCCAGCATGACCGGAACGGTTAGCTTGCGAAAGCTGGACAGGATGATGGTGTGGGAACGCTGAAATGGTAGCCGCCGTTGCCTTTGCCCCATGCCATGGACAACATGGATAAGGCTGGCGACGGTTAGCGTGAACACGATGGAGAAGGACGAGGCAGAACCGGCGGCGAAGACATACCCGCTCCAACCGGCAACGCCTTGGGTCAGCAGGACGGACATGCCCGCGATGACCAGCACCGACAGCGTTACGCGCAAGTTGCCAAACGCAAACAGCAGCACGAGGAAATTGACGAACGCGGTGGCGGGGAACAGGTATCGGCTGTCCTGCTGAAAGGCTTCGCGCAGGGCCTCGAACGTGGTGATGCTGCCAACGATGGAGATTTCCAGCGTCGGGAAGCGCTCGCGCATATGCGTGATCAGCGCCATCTGTTCCTTGTAGGCGGCAATCAGGGCGGGGTCGCTTTGGTCGGTGTGGTCTAGTGACAGAATAACAATTGTTGCGCTTTGGTCTTGGTTGAAAAAGTATGAACGTAAGGCCGCGTGGTCTTTGGCCAGAAACTGRACGTCYTCCAGCGGTGTGAATTCAGGYGGRTARCCAATCGCAGGCAGGGTRGCGGTAACCGAKCCAAGCGCGGTCATATAATCAATAGACAGCGGATTTTCAGGGTCGAGCAGGATTTCGGAYARGTACCGYTCSGCYTCAAGCAGRAYCAACGGCGCACCGKYYTCKCCTGCRTCGAGCGMGATCAGSGTKGCYGTCGAYKYCCCGAAAACATCRCGGTATTCTTGCARTTTCTGGCGRTGGATATTGTTGTCGCTGAARAACAACAACGGGTCGTTGGARTTYTTAACATCCAGYGCMGCYGACCCGATAACCGCAATRAAYACCGCCACGAGTGACAGACTGTAGCGGCGACGTTGATACGCCAAGCGCTGGAGCTTGAAAATCCATCGCAATATCCGCACCCAAATGTTCAAAGCAGCCCTCTCGCCGATCATATGAAATTGCAGCGGCCCTACCCCTACAAGCCGTTAGGGTATTAGCGAAAACAGATCATGACGCAAGGCGTCTAGGTGAATTTTATGACTAAATACATGGATTGGCGGAATTTGACGCATGCTTGAGGATGACGGGGCGTAAAACAGGCCGTATAACGCTGGAAACTTTAACAGGATGAACCATGCTGGATTTTCTGCAATACCCCGACCGTGAAACATTGATGGAGAACATCGCCGAAGATGTGGCGGACCAGTTGTCTGCTGCGATTGACGCGCGCGGGGCCGCGACGCTGGCCGTGCCGGGTGGCACAACGCCCGCGCCGTTTTTGGAGTTGTTGTCAAAGGCCGATCTGGATTGGTCGAAGGTGCGCGTGATGTTGACGGACGAACGGTTCGTGCCGGAAACCTCGACACGTTCGAACACCCGCCTGTTGCGCGAAACGCTGTTGCAGAACAACGCGGCGGCAGCGCAGTTGGTGCCTTTTTATAAGGCCGCAGATACACCGGAAGAGGTTTTGGAAGACCTGATCGGTGCTATTTCTGCCGCCCTGCCACTGGATGTTTGCGTGTTGGGCATGGGTGCGGATATGCACACCGCCAGCCTGTTTCCCGAAGCGGATCGTCTGGCTGAGGGCTTGGATTTGGATGGCACGGCCGTACTGTTGCCGATGCGTGCGCCGGGTGCGGCGGAACCTCGGTTAACGCTGACGGCTCCGGTTCTGCGGGCCGCACGGAGTATTCACATTTTGATAACCGGCGAGAGTAAGAAAACCGCTTTTGAAGCGGCGTTGATCGATGGCCCCGCAATCGAGGCTCCTATCCGTGTCATTCTGGATGCGCCCACCCAAGTAGACGTGCATTATGCCGACTAGCGTAATCCTGTAATTTCGGTATAGATCAACACCATGAGCAAAACGATTTTCCTTCTGAACGGCCCGAACCTGAACCTGCTTGGTTTTCGGGAGCCGGAGATTTACGGCCACGACACGCTGGCGGATGTCGAGGCGCGGTGTATGAAGCACGCTGAAACTCTGGGTGTAGCGCTGGATTGTCGCCAGACAAATCACGAGGGGGTTCTGGTTGACTGGATTCAGGAAGCGCGCGGTAAAGCCGATGCCATTATCCTGAATGCGGGGGCGTATACGCACACCTCCATCGCTATCCACGATGCGCTGAAAGCGTATGATGGGTTCAAGATGGAGCTGCACATTTCGGACCCGAAACAGCGCGAAGCGTTCCGGCATATTTCTTATGTGGAACTGGCCTCGGACGGGTTGATTGCGGGCAAGGGTGTGAACGGGTACATCATGGCGCTGGACGCCGTGATGGAAAAAATCGCTTGAACGCGGCGTAATCCCAGCCTATATCGCCCACACTAAACGAAGTCGCCGCTCCTTCTATAAAAAACGGAATACAGATATGAATCGTGGAATACTCATTGGCGTAATCGCCATGGCAACCGTTGTTGTTGCCTCTAACATCTTGGTGCAATTCTTGTTTGGCAATTGGCTGACATGGGGCGCATTCACCTATCCTTTCGCTTTTTTGGTCACAGACTTGATGAACCGCCTTTACGGCCCACGCCAAGCGCGCAAGGTTATCTTTGCAGGGTTTGTCGTCGGAGTGGTCGCCTCGTTGATCGGCACACAAGTGATGCTGGAATTCGGCCCTGCCGTCACGCTTCGCATTGCACTTGCATCCGGCACGGCGTTCCTGACTGCACAACTAATCGACGTGGTGGTGTTTGATCGCCTGCGCGACGGCAGTTGGTGGCGCGCGCCGCTGGTGTCATCCGTGATCGGCTCATCGTTGGATACGGCGTTGTTTTTCACCATCGCATTCTCGGCAACATTGGTGTTTATCGAGCCGTCAAACGACGTTAGCTGGGCCGGCGAAATCCTGCCAATTCTTGGCTTTGGCCCCATGGCCCCGCTTTGGGTCAGCCTTGGTATCGCGGACTTTTTCGTCAAAATGTTGTTGGTTTTGGTCGCCCTCATACCATTTCGTGTGTTGTCCGCGCGGTTCTCATGAAAATTTTACTTTGAGTTTTCCAAAAGTCGTGGCATGCTTCCCTCATCGTAAACTTTGAGAGAGGAGGTGCCAATGTCTATTGGGAAACTGGAGCAGATGGTTAAGGTTATTCGCGAGGTGAACGTCTAAAGGGGCAGCCCCTTTTGGGCAAACATCTGGCACTTGGGCTTCAAGCCTGACTTTGCCACCTTCATACTCAAGCTTGGGCCGCGCTGTTTACGATAGCGCGGCCCTTTCTGTTTTCAGGCGCGCGCCGCCGCGCGGTCGCCCTTCCACCATTTCACCGCATCGGGGAAGTCGAAGCCTAGCGAGATGGCGTTGGTGACCAGCAGTATCCAGAGGTAGGTGCCGTATCCATCGCTTCCTACGGGTCGGGCGAAGGCGATCCATAGGACAAGGATGGTCCACGGGATCAGGTGGGGGAAGGCCATTAGTTTTGAAAACCCACGGTCATAAATCATCACCGGCAGGTTCAGCATCATCGCGCCGATGGCGAGGATGGCGATCCATACACCTGAAGGCTGATCAATAAAAAATATCGCAGCTATGTTGATTGGCATCAACAAAAGTGCGACCCAGATTTGCACCCACGTCGGCATGGCGCGAAAGGATTTCCAGATTTCGGTTATCATACGTCCCTCCTGTTTTTTCGCATCGTAACCTGTTAGTCCAGCGATTGAACATAAAGTTTGTGTGACGTGCGGTATATTACTCGCTGATCACACATTGTTAACGAATTGGAAAACCCGGATGTCAGAACTAACCCTTATCCGCCACGGGCAGGCGCAAACCGGCGCCAAGGACGAGGCGAGTTATGACARGCTYAGCGATCTTGGYCACGMGCAAGCTGGCTGGTTGGGGGAGCATTTYGGSCGCACGCACGGYTATGATYTGGTGATTTCRGGSGCGATGAACCGGCARGTCCAGACYGCRCAATCGCTGAACGTTACTACCCCGCAYGATCAGGAYGCGCGTTTGAACGARATGGATTATTTYGGCTTGGCCGACAGTCTTTTGCARACCCACGGCGTTGCATGGCCCACATCCGARGCGGAATTYATCGCRCATCTKCCRCARGTTCTTAACRCKTGGCGRTCCGGTGAAATYGTTGACGGGYTGGAAAGTTACRCYGATTTYTGCGCGCGYATYACGGACGCKGTRCAAGAYGCYGCYAARCAAGACGGGCGGGTGCTKTTGGTGACCTCSACSGGRGTGATYGCGACRCTTGCGACKYTGGCGCTGGAYTTGGATATTCACAAGAARAGCCGYTTGTTTATGGCRGTGGCRCACACYTCCGTTCACAAGTTCACCATGCGYGACCGTGAYYTGCGSTTAACGCAGTTTGGCGGCACGCCGCATCTGGATTACCCKGATCGCGYGCATGCGAAAACCTTCGCCTGATGATCCGCATTAACGAAAATATAACCATTGAGGATTGGGARCTGACGGAGACRTTCATGCGCTCCTCCGGTCCGGGTGGGCAGAACGTTAACAAAGTATCAACAGCGGTGGAGCTGCGGTTCGAGGCGGAACGCTCGCCCAACCTGCCDCCTGCBGCCAARGTCCGGTTGAAGAAGCTGGCGGGGCGAAAGTGGACTAAAGACGGSGCGGTAATTATCACCGCYGAAAARCAYCGCACSCAGCCGCGWAAYCGYGCCGARGCSGAGGARAAGCTGAAAGCCTTGATCCARCAGGCRTTRTTYCGCCCSAAGTAYCGCGTGAAGACRCGGCCAACGATGGCCTCYAAACGGCGCMGGCTKGARGGGAAGAARCAGCGCGGGCAGGTTAAGGCGTTACGCGGGAAAGTTGACGATCAGTAAACTCTTGCGAGACGGGKTGAATTCCTGCAYTTTCCAGACAAATTAGTTTGAACCGGAGAATATTATGATCACACGCGCAGCAGTCGCTTTTGCAGCAGGCGAACCCCTTCAAGTAATCGACGTTAACCTTGAAGGCCCCAAAGCGGGCGAGGTTCTGGTGGAGATTAAAGCCACGGGCCTTTGTCACACAGACGAATTTACACGTTCTGGCGATGATCCCGAAGGTCTTTTCCCAGTGATCCTGGGGCACGAAGGCGCGGGCGTTGTTATCGAGGTTGGCGAAGGTGTCACCAGCCTGAAAGTCGGCGACCATGTTATCCCGCTTTACACACCTGAATGCCGTGAGTGCGAATATTGCCTRAATCCCAAAACCAACCTCTGCCAGTCGATCCGCGAGACGCAAGGGGCAGGGTTGCTTCCCGATGGCACGACGCGGTTTAGCACGCTGGATGGGGAGCCGATTTATCATTACATGGGGTGTTCGACCTTTGCAAACCACACGGTCGTGCCGGAAATCGCATTAGCGAAAATTCGTGATGACGCGCCGTTCGACAAGGTTTGCTATATCGGTTGCGGTGTGACCACGGGCATTGGCGCGGTGATCAATACTGCCAAGGTTGAAATAGGCAGCACGGCGATTGTCTTCGGGCTTGGCGGCATCGGTTTGAATGTGATCCAAGGGCTGCGTCTGGCGGGGGCTGACCAGATTGTTGGCGTGGACATTAACGACAGCAAAAAATCGATCGCCGAAGATTTCGGCATGACCGATTTCGTGAACCCCACGCAGGTCGAGGGCGATCTTGTCGCGCATCTGGTGGCCTTAACCGGCGGCGGTGCCGATTATACCTTTGATGCCACGGGCAACGTGAATGTCATGCGAACCGCATTGGAGGCCGCGCACAAAGGTTGGGGCGAGAGCATCATCATCGGCGTGGCCGGCGCAGGACAGGAGATTTCGACCCGCCCGTTTCAGTTGGTAACAGGCCGTTCCTGGCGCGGTACAGCGTTTGGCGGGGCTTCTGGCCGCACAGATGTTCCTAAGATTGTGGACTGGTACATGGACGGCAAAATCGAGATCGACCCGATGATTACGCACACGATGGGGATTGAGGATATCAATAAAGGCTTCGATCTGATGCATGAAGGGAAGTCCATTCGGGCTGTCGTGGTGTTTTGAGTATTTTTGAAAAAGAGAAGCGGATTGCGGTGTTGATTGATGCCGACAATATTTCGCCAAAGTGGGCTGAGGCGATTTTCGACGAGATTGCTTCGTTTGGCGAAGCGACAGTGCGTCGGATTTATGGAGATTTCACCAACCCGCAGTTGAAGAGTTGGACTGAAAAGTTTGCGACTCTGGCTTTGATACCACATTTACAGATTGCTAATACAGTAGGGAAGAATTCATCGGATATTGCGCTGGTAATTGATGGTATGGATTTGCTGCATTCCGGTCGAGTGGATGCGTTTTGTTTGGTTTCTTCGGATAGTGACTTTACCCGCTTGGCAAGCCGGATTCGCGAACAGGGGCTGCCTGTTTACGGTATTGGTCAAAGAAAAACGCCTGAAGCCTTCAGAATGGCGTGCAGGCGGTTTATTTTCGTCGAAAATCTGCTGGAGGCCGAAGAGCCGGCCTCGGCAGGTTCAGCAAAGCAACCTGCTGCATTAAAGAAAGCGCCGCTGTCAAAATCGGTACCGTTAATTCTGCAGGCGATGAGGGGGCTTGATTCTGACGGGGAGTGGTTTGTATTGCCGGAGGTGAGGTCAAAACTTGTAACAATCAAATCTGACTTTGATCAGCGGACTTATGGTTACGAGAAACTAGGGGAATTGTTCGAAGCGACGGGACAGTTCGAGGTTGATCGTGATGCGAAGCCAGCACGTGTTCGCCGAAAACCGAGTAACAATAAGAAGGCCATAAAATGAAAACCATATCCGAAAATGCCAGTTTTGGTGGAACGCAAGGCGTTTACGCTCATCACTCCGACGCTTGCAATTGTGAGATGACATTCGCGGTTTACATGCCTCCGCAGGCCGTTGACGGGATCGTGCCGGTGGTTTGGTATCTGTCCGGCCTAACCTGCACGCATGAGAATGCGATGGTTAAGGCGGGGGCGCAGGCTTGGGCGGCGGAACATGGGATTGCGGTGATCTTCCCTGACACCTCGCCGCGCGGGGACGGGGTTGCGGATGATGCGGCCTATGATCTGGGGCAGGGCGCGGGGTTTTATGTCGATGCTGTGCGCGAACCGTGGGTACCGAATTTCCAGATGTGGACGTATATCACCGAGGAATTGCCAAAACTAATCTTCCGAAACTTTGATCTGAACGAGGAGGCGCAGGGGATCATGGGGCATTCTATGGGCGGCCACGGCGCGCTGACGATGGCAGTTTCGCTGCCGGATCAGTATAAATCCGTCTCGGCATTTGCGCCGATAAGCAACCCGACCGCCAGTGACTGGGGGCGTAAGCAGTTGACGGCGTATCTGGGCGAGGACGAAAACGTCTGGGGCAAGCATGACGCCAGTTTGTTGATGGCTGAGAAGGGCTACCCGGGGCATGTGATGATTGATCAGGGTGGCGCGGACGAGTTTTACGATTTGTTAAGACCTGATGCGATGGCTGCCGCGATCACCGCGCGAAAACAATCGGCGAGCTTACGAGTTTTGGAGGGGTACGATCATTCTTACTTCTTCATTTCTACATTTATGGAGGACCACATCGCCCATCACGCCGATGTGCTGCACAACCTATGACCGCGATATATATCGACGCTGATGCATGCCCTGTTAAGGATGAAACCTTGCGCGTGGCAGATCGGCATAAAGTTAAAGTCTATGTGGTTTCTAACGGTGGCTTGCGGCCCAATCCGCATCCTTTGGTGGAAACGGTGGTCGTACCCGATGGGCCGGACGTAGCCGATATGTGGATCGCGGACCGGATCGGCAAGGGCGATATTTGCATCACAGGCGACATCCCGTTGGCGGCGAAATGCCTTGAGGCCGGTGGTCGGGCGGTTCGCCATAACGGCGATACTTTTACGTCGGCGAATATCGGCAACCAGCTTGCGATGCGCGATTTGATGGCGGATTTGCGCGAGGCGGACCCGTTTCGCCAAGGCGGTGGGCGACCGTTTAGCAAGGCGGATCGTTCGAAATTTCTGGAAGTGCTGGAGCGCGAAGTTCGCGCCGCGTTGAAAGAATAGATGGCGAGTAATTCGGACACTCTGGTGGTTGATTTTGTTGGCGGTGCAGTGGCGCATCGGTTCCGGTTTGGTGGTGGGCGCGGGCAGGCGTTGCCCAAGGCGATTGGCATGAAATCCGGTAACTCACCAAGCGTGATTGACGCCACCGCAGGGCTTGGGCGCGATGCGTTTTTGCTGGCGTCACTTGGGTCAGAGGTGACGATGATTGAACGCTCGGATGAAATGCACCGGTTGTTGGCCGAGGGGATGGAGCGCGCTCGCGTGGCTGGTGGCGAGGTAGCCGAAGTTATTACACGGATGACCTTGCTGCATGGCGATGCCAAGGCGTTGCTGCCGGGGTTGTCAGCAGATGCTATATTGGTTGACCCGATGCACCCGCCACGCAAGAATTCTGCCTTGGTGAAAAAGGAAATGCGCCTGATACGACAAATCGTCGGGACGGATGAGGATTCAGTTGATTTGATGCGTGTGGCGTTAGAATGTGCCGGTAAACGGGTCGTTTTGAAGTGGCCACAAAAGGCCRACCCGATGSARGRYATCCGCGCCCCTTCGCAYCAGATYRYYGGRAAATCGACRCGKTAYGATGTGTTTATGANTSGGWWRGRTRGTGAATTNGAMGTYGGGCWYTAMCSCCCGTCRACGACCGGYARAATGGYKGARCAGCARCCCGACCACAGRGTTTCTTCGCCTRYTTCSAGMARRTCGAGMGCCCAGCCRTAWGTTGCATCTGACATGCCRTCGCTGCATTCSGCGCGGCGGACAAAMCCYGTRAAACGKGGYGTTTCGAACGCGTAGTTGGCRCGCARRCTGTTTCGRGACATCGYCGAAGWTWMWATCGGCAKTGCTATGGTYTCATMACCCATTTCGGYGAAGCTGAATGTGTYRKCRGGKGYGATTTCKGCATACCAGAACGGCTCGGTTCCTGAACAGGACAGGTTTACGGGCATACYGCTGAAATCGTCGCCGTATTGCATTACTTCTTGCAAGAACCGTGTTGCGACCCAGCCGTCTTCGCCGTGCCAYAACACCCTTGCCCASTTTCYGGTTTCATCAAACGCGGTAACTTCGGCTTGTTGCCCGGGCGACAGATCACCAAGGTCATAGGCGTTTGCRTTTGGTTCGGCRCGKACGTTTAGCACRTCGTTTTCAGCRACCCCGACYACTTCGTAAACTATCGGMAACTGCCGRAAMYCGGCTTGYRCKATGGMRGGSGCGAAAAGGRCWAAACACAGGATTRCAGGTTTGAAAGGCATGGTTCCCTCTAAGGCGTGATGACAACTTTACCATCAGTGATTTTTGTGGCGTCAGCCAACCCTTCGATCACCTCCGCCAAGGTCAACGTGGCCGCAACGTCGGTGTTCCAGCGRCCATCGGCGAAGCGGGCTTGRACTTCRCCGACCACACGGGCTTGATCGGCGGGCGGGGTCGTGCGCATCCAGTTGGTTAGCCAGAACCCCTCGATCCGTTTGCCCATGAAAATCAGTTGACCCATTTGGGTCAGGCGCGGGGTATCGGTGCCAAGTTTGCCGTAACTGACCCAGCGGGTGTTGTTGGGCATCAGGGTGAAAACCGTTTCGCATATTTGGTCGGACACAGCATCCAGAAACACACGCGGTTTTAGGGCGCGGCTAATCACGGCGAATTGGTCAGCGAAATCGGGGGTGGTTGTCACCAACACCTCCGCCGCGCCGAGGGCTTTTAGAGGTTCAACAGCATCTTTGCGGCGCACCAGTGCGATGACCTTCAGGTCCATATCTTTGGCAAGGCTGATCATCAGCTTGCCCAACTGGCTGGTCGCGGCGGAAATCACGAAGGCATCACCATCTTTCGCGGCAATATCCACCATCGCCATCGCKGTCAGCGGGTTAACGATTTGTGCAGAACCATTGATATCCGAGACATCAGGCCKWAGCGGAATACAGGCGATGGCATCYGTTAAGGCATATTCCGCCCACGCYCCTGAACCGCCAAGCGAYACSGCAAAYGCGACGCGTTTACCGATCAAYCCCTCAGCSCCTTCACCGGCAGCCACGACATCTCCGCAGCCTTCAAAACCTGCGGGTACGCCTTTGCGRCGYGGYTGRCCGTACTCCCCCTTAATAAAGTGTAAATCGGATGGATTGACCGATGCCACACGTAGTTTGATCAACACYTGACCYTTGGCAGGKGTCGGCACGGGGATTTGYGCTTCTTCCAGATACAAAGCCGCGTCAGAGATTGCCGGCCCTTCGGATTTGCCGCTATASCCGTCTTCCAACTGGATAAGCGCGCGCATTGTGTCGGGGAKRTYWGCCATTAATYTTCCTTTAACCAGTCGTTCAGAATTTCATCCGTATCCGCGCCGCACACAGGGGGCGCTTTTCGATATGTCACGGGTGTTTGGGAAAACTTAACCGGATTTCCGATAAGATCAACCGTGCCAGACCCTGACAGGGGATGCGGGATTGTGATTTTCATGTCACGCGCGGCGACTTGATCGCTGGCGAACACTTCGGCGATGTCATGGATCGGCCCGCAGGTGACACCTGCTTTGTTCATGGCTGACAGAAGGGTGTCTTTGTCGATTTTCTTGATGATCGGGATCAGAGTTTCGAGCAGAACTTCACGATTGGCGATGCGGTCGATGTTAACGCTGTAGCGCGGATCATCGGCCAGTGCCGGATGCCCGATGGCAGCGCAGAACTTGGCGAATTGAGTATCGTTGCCGACGGCGATAATCAGATGCCCGTCGCTGACCTCGAATATCTGGTAAGGCACGATATTGGGGTGCTGGTTGCCACGGCGCACCGGAACCTCGCCAGAGGTCAGGTAGTTCACCCCCTCGTTAATCAGCCATGCGACTTGGGTGTCGACCAAGGCCACGTCGATGTGCTGCCCCTCATTAGTTTGATCGCGGTGGCGCAGGGCTGCCAGAATCGCGGTGGTGGCGTACATTCCACACATGACGTCAGCAATGCCAACGCCAACTTTCATCGGCTGGCCGTCAGGCTCGCCCGTCAGGCTCATGATCCCGCCATAGCCTTGCGCCATCAAATCATAACCCGCCAAGCCCGCGTTCGGGCCAGTTTGGCCGAAACCCGTGATGGAGCAATAGATTAACGACGGGTTAATCGCCTTCAGGCTGGCATAATCCAGCCCGTATTTCTTCAATCCGCCAGTTTTGAAGTTCTCCACCAGAATATCGCATTTGGTAGCGAGTTGGCGAATGGTTTCAGCCCCCTCAGGTGTGGACATATCTAGCGCGATGGATCGTTTATTGCGGTTCGCGGCCATATAGTACGCACTTTCCGTGGTCTCGACACCGTCAGCATCGCGCACATAAGGCGGGCCCCATGCGCGAGTGTCGTCGCCCTTTCCCGGGCGCTCCACCTTGACGATATCAGCGCCGTAATCCCCCAGAAGCTGTGTGCTGGTCGGGCCTGCGAGAATGCGGGTCAGGTCAAGAACGCGGACCCCGTGAAGTGGCCCTTTGGGCGTATCGGAATGTGTCATAAACAGCAGTTTACAGACGACGGACGGAAAGAAAAAGTTCCTTTTGGTTTTACCTAACGTCCGTTTAGCTCACGCTCCAACACAAACGGGGGGGCGACACCGGAAAGGCGGGCGCGGTAGATGAATAACGCTTCGTTAACGCGCATCACATAGTTGCGGGTTTCGCGAAAGGGGATCGTCTCGATCCAGTCGATGGCATCGACGTTGGCGGTCCGTGGGTCACCGTAATCCCTGATCCAGCGGTCGGCGCGGCTTGGGCCGGCGTTGTAGGCTGCGGCGGCCAGCAGGGCTGAGCCATTATAACGTTCCAGCATATCTGCCAGATATGCTGTGCCGATGCGGGCGTTGTATTCCCAGTCGCCGCCTAGGCTTTTGCTGGAATAGGCAATGCCTAAATCCTTGGCAACGGTTTTGGCTGTGTTGGGCATCACCTGCATTAGTCCCAATGCCCCGACAGGGCTTTGGGCGGCGGGGTTGAATTCACTTTCTTGACGAGCGATGGCCAATGCCAGTTCAGTGGGAACAGGGCTGCTAAAATTGGCCAACTCTGTGACGGGGTAATATGCGCGCGGAATTACAGTGCCACCAGTTGCCGCTGCTTTGCCGATTTTCAAAGCGGCGTAGGGATGATCCAAATCCAGAGCCAATTGCCCTAATGCGGCGCGTTCCCGCACGGTTAGGCCTTTGGAGGCTTCGGTGAAGAACCAGCTTGCCAGCCACTCCTCGCCAGCGAAATGGAACAGGAATCCTACTCGAACGGTGTCACTGCGTAAGAAAGCTTGGCGTGTCCAATCCGTTGGAAGTTCCGTCCCCGCGATGCTTTGATCGGGTGGTAATCCGGCACGCTCCGCCGCCAGTTGCCCATAAAAACTTGTCTGATAGGTGGCTGCCAAAGCATAAGATGTTTTGGCGTTCGCGAGATCCCCCATGGCCTCGTAGCTGCGCCCCAACCAATATCCAGCGCGGCCAACGCTGATAGGTGACACGGTGGCCGCCCGCAGATTGCGGAAATGCTGAACAGCCCGAGCGGGGTCGTTAAGCTTTCGTAAAGCCAAGAAGCCTGACAGAAATTCCAGATCGGAATAGCCGGATTGACCAGGTGTCAGAAAGTGCTGGCTGGCCAGATAATAGGCCGCGCGATTATCGCCTGCACGCATGGCGCGGCGTGCATAGGTGCGCCGCTTGCTGGTCCAGAATTCAGGGCGCCCCAAGCTGTTGTTAGAACCCGAACGTTCAACCAACATATCGTGTGCGCTATCCCAATACTCCTTGCTTATGCGCCAACGGAAACGGTCATAAGCCAACCCTGCGTCACTGGATTCGGATTTTGGAAGGGCGAAAATCATCGAATCCACACCGTTCTTATCTTGTTGCAGGGCGATGCGAACTTCAGCCAGCGCGCGCTTTGATGGTGACACGAGCGGTAGCATGCGCCGCGCTTCGGTTATCTTGCGTTCCCACAGCAGCATATCCAAACGTTCGGCATTGTAGGGTTTTAAGGTGTTGGAATATGCCTTCCAAAGGGAGTTTTGTTCTTCTTCGCTAAGAGAATATTCTCGCCATGCGTAGATAACCTCGGCCCCTGCCTCTGCGGGCTTGCCCAAGGTTTGATAGGCCTGGGCCAGACGCAAAGCTCCCCAGCCAGTTTTCGGGTTTCGGGTTGCGAAATAGTTAACGATACGTTGCGCGTTTAGGCCTTCGGGAATGAATTCTTCCGAAACCTTTTGCAACAATGGCAGCCCGGGCCAGTCGGCGTTCGCATTAAGGAATGCTTCATATTCGTTAAAGGTTCCTTCACCTGCGCGCAGGCGGGTCCACTCAATGATTTCCACAGCAATCGGGTCTTGGTTTTGCCGCGCAAGGGCTATTGCATTGTCCCAGTTGCCAGCCTCGGCCGCGGACAAGGCCGTCGCCAATGCGGCACCATTTTGCGAGGGGGTTTGCGCCACAGCCGCACTAATGCTGCCGACAAGAATTGCCAGCGCCACGGGCAAACCGGTGCGTAATTTTGAAAACTTCATAATGCCTCAATGTTTTTTATATTTTTTTGGTTTTTTTGTTCGTATACACAAATAGTGCCTATATGTCTCGTATCGTTTGCTTGCGGTGGCATCAATTCGCCGTTAGTGCTTCGATTAGACATATCAAACCCTCGGAGGCCCCCATGTTCAAAGGTTCTATGCCAGCGCTTATCACCCCGTTTAAGAACGATAAGGTGGACGAAGCCGCGCTGAAGGCGCTCGTTGAATGGCATATCGCGGAGGGAAGCCACGGGCTGGTTCCGGTTGGAACAACCGGTGAATCGCCAACGCTAACGCATGATGAACATGAGCGCGTGATCGAGGTGGTGGTGCAAACGGCGGCAGGGCGTGTTCCGGTGATTGCGGGTGCTGGTTCTAACAACACAGTTGAGGCAATCCGGTTTGTGCAGTTCGCGCAGAAGGTTGGCGCGGATGGCGCGTTGGTGGTAACGCCATATTACAACAAGCCAACGCAGCGCGGCCTGATCGCGCACTTCACAGCTGTGCATGACGCCAGCGATATTCCGATTATCATCTACAATATCCCCGGCCGTTCAGTCGTGGATATGACACCCGAAACAATGGGCGAGTTGGCCAAGCTGCCGCGCATTGTCGGCGTGAAAGATGCAACGGGCGATATCGTACGGGTGTCAGATCAGCGGATTACGTGCGGCAATGATTTCATCCAGCTTTCGGGCGAGGATGCCTCCGCGCTTGGGTATAACGCGCAAGGTGGGCATGGTTGCATTTCGGTGACGGCGAATGTGGCTCCGGCGTTGTGTGCCGAATTTCAAGAGGCAACCTTGGCGGGCGATTTTACCAAAGCGCTGGCGTTGCAAGATAAGTTAATGCCGCTTCATACCGCAATTTTCGTTGAACCGGGTGTTGCGGGTGCCAAGCATGGTCTGGCCGTTTTGGGGAAATCGTCGGACGAGGTGCGCTCGCCTTTGACAGGATTGCTGCCCGAAACCAAAGCCCAGATCGAGGATGCGATGCGCCACGCGGGGTTGGTTAATTAGGCCATGGCACCGCGCAAGAAAGCTGACCCGAACAACAAGACCGTCGCCGAGAACCGGAAGGCGCGGTATAATTATGCCGTTGAGGATACGCTGGAATGCGGGATCATGCTGGAAGGCTCCGAAGTGAAATCCATGCGGCAGGGTGGCGTTAATATCGCCGAAAGCTATGCCGGTATCGAGAACGGCGAGCTGTGGTTGGTTAACAGCCACATCCCCAAATACGATCAGGCCAAAACATTTCAGCATGAAGAACGACGCAGGCGCAAGCTGTTGGTTAGCAAGAAAGAACTGTCGAAATTGTGGGCGGAAGTCGGGCGTCAGGGTATGACCCTCGTACCGTTGAAAATATACTTTAACGACAAAGGCCGTGCGAAACTTTTACTGGGCATCGCCAAAGGTAAGCAGAAACAGGACAAACGCGCCAGCGACAAGAAGCAGGATTGGAAGCGCCAACAGGGTAGGTTGTTAAGGGATCGCGGATAGGTATAGTTGCGGGAAACTTACCGGAGTTTTCCCATGCCATTCTTGCCAAGCCTGCCCGAAACCAGCCACCTTTCCGACCTGTTCAAAAAGTTCCCGCGTGGCATACCGCCGTTGATGGAATACCACGATGCGATCTTGCGCAGCGAGGGCGAGTTAACGAAAGCTGAACGCGAGTTGATCGCGACGTACACCTCCAGCTTGAACGCTTGCACCTTTTGCTATGGCGCGCACAAAATCTATGCCGAGGCGTTCGGAATAGACGAGGCGATGATCGACGCAATGGTGACCGATTTGGATAGCGTTGAGGGGCTGGATAAGCTGAAACCGATCCTGCGGTACGTTAAGAAAATGAACTTCCTACCTAGCAAAATCGTTACGGCTGACGCGCAGGCGGTGTTTGATGCTGGCTGGTCTGAAGAGGCGTTGTACGAGGCGATTCAGGTTTGCGCGCTGTTCAACATGATGAACCGAATTATTGAGGGCGCGGGTGTTAACTATGATTACGAAGGGAATTCCGAGGCGCATTCCTTAAATAAACCCGGCGCAGACGTTGAAAGCCACAGTTACGGCGCGTACGGGAAAACCATTGCCCCCGCCGACCGTTAACGTATCGGGTTTGTCGCCTTGGTATAGGCCGTCCAGTCAGTAATTTCGGGGTAATACATTGCCCGCCATTTGCGAACACGCGGGTTCATTACGCGCCGCCAAAGCGGTGGAACCAACGCTATCGCCGCCATGATCGGATAGCCATATGGCAATTGCGGGGCCTCGGTTTCGGCATATGTTTGTAACAGTGGAAAACGGCGTTCGGGTTTATAGTGATGGTCCGAATGGCGTTGCAGGTTTATTAATAAATAGTTGGTGAAACGGCGCGATGAATTCCATGAATGATGCGGGCGAACGTGTTCGTATTTTCCCTCGCCAAGGTGTTTGCGGACCAGCCCGTAATGCTCGACATAGTTGGTGAGTTCCAAAAATGTTACGGCGATTAGCGCTTGCATCAGGTAAAGCCCGACACCGAACCAGCCACCGATCAGGGCGGCCATGGCCAAGAACCCTAGCGGCCAAAGTGTATAACGCCAGAAAGGGTTGGATTTGTCATAGACGGGCAGGTTTCGAGTCGCCAGCCGCGCCGTTTCAACCTTCCACGAGGCAATCAAGCCTTCGGGGATAAGGCGAAAGAAGAAGCGGTGGAACCCCTCGTTATACCGTGCGGTCACAGGGTCGGCAGGGGTTCCGACGTGGCGGTGATGGATCAGGATATGCTTGGTGCGAAAATGCCCGTAAAGGACCATCGCCAGCAATGCATCGCCGAGATTGCGTTCTAGTTTGTCTTTTTGGTGGATCAATTCGTGGGCGTATACAATGCCGATTTGGCCTGTTGCGATACCGATTGCGGCGAACAAAAGCACACTTTGGCTGGTCGACATATGGTCAAACCGTGTTGCGGCGATCAGGGCAAAAATAATGAAAAACAGCTGGAGCGGAAACCAGATCATGGTCAGTATCCGGTGCCAGTACAGCAGATTACTGTCGGTTTCAGGATCCATGTTAGCGGTGTTGTCCGACAGAATTCTGTCAAATATAGAGCTAAGGAATAAGCCATAGAAAGGTATCAGCATGATCGTCCAGCCGCCAAAAGTGGCGGCAATGATGACTGTCATAGCAAGTATCAAAGATACTGCGAATGGTGCGGCGGTACGGATTGGCTGGGTATTATTTGACATAGCGCACCTCAACACAATCACGGCCCATTATTCAACCCCGATTGCGGATATGCCTGCGGAATACGCCTTTAACATAACGGTCGGCAGTTTTCCGGGGGTGGCGGCGGTCGGAATTTCGAATTGCCCGCGCGTTGGGGCGGCGGCCATATCAACGTGTGCTGTCTTAACCGTTAACAGCAAGTGAAAATGTGTGAACGTATGTTTAACGGGTGCGCCTAGTGTGGACCATTTGGCATCGAGGGGCGGGGCCTCAATTGCAGCTGCCTCAATCCATTCTGTTGTTGGTAGTGCGAGCATTCCGCCAAGCAATCCCTTTTCGGGGCGAGTTTCCAGCAATATTGCGCCATCGTTTCGCTGCGCTATATAGGCAATGCCATAGCGCGTTGGTTTTGGAAGTTTGGCGCGTTTTATCGGCAACTCAGTGGCGATTCCTTGTTCGCGGGCCATGCAATTTGCGGCAACCGGACAAATTTCGCATGTCGGTTTTTGTGAACATATCGTTGCCCCAAGGTCCATCACTGCTTGCGCATAATCGCCAGCGCGTTTGGCTGGAGTCAACTGGCCGGCTAGCCCCTGCAATGACTTTTTACTATCTGGGAGGGGGGCGGTAATCGCATAAAGGCGCACAACTACGCGCTCCACATTGGCATCCAGAACCGTGGCTTGCCTATCAAACGCGATGGCTGCAATCGCGGCGGCAGTGTAGGGGCCAACACCGGGCAGACGCAACAATTCCGCTTCGGTATCAGGGAAAATGCCACCGTAATCTGATGAAATTATTCGGGCGCATTTCAGCAGGTTTCGCGCACGGGCGTAATAACCAAGGCCGGCCCATTCGCCCATGACATCGGCATCATCCGCATTAGCCAACGCATGCACATCGGGCCAACGGCGCTGGAACGCAAGGAAATATCGGATAACGGCGGCGACAGTGGTCTGCTGCAACATGACCTCGGATAACCAGATGTGATACGGGTCGGGCCGCACCCCGTTTTTGCTGTCAGCAGGCGGAATGCGCCACGGCATTGGGCGGGCGTTGGCGTCGTACCAATTTAGCAATGTTTCGTTAATCATTTGTTCGCAGGCGCAATTGTGCCGACCTCCAAAGAAGGATGGACCTTACTGGCATCAGCGTTACAATAGTGTGAATGAAGTTTCGAGAGTCGCATGGCACATAAATCTGACGAAAAACCAGCAAAAGGCAAGGGCTTTGACCCTGCGAAACGCCGCTCCCGCGGATTTTTGCAGACTGGTGGGTTGGTCAGCAAACGGATCCGCCGTGTGGGCGAGCGCCGAGGCTTCGCTGAAACCCGCCTTTTAACCCATTGGGCCGAGATAGTTGGCCAAACCGTGGCCGCAATCGCACAACCAGTTAAGGTATCCTATGCCCGTGAGGGGTTAGGGGCGACGTTAACTATTTTGACAGACGGCGCACGTGCGCCTGAATTACAGATGATGCTGCCGGAACTTAAAGAAAAGGTTAACGCCTGTTATGGGTATAGCGCGATTTCGCGCATCCGGATCACCCARACMGGSGAAGYMGGGTTTGCGGARCARCCYGCGACWTTTAGYCATAARGCSGMTRCRCCAAAGGYYTTRTCKRYTGMAMARCAAGCAGAAYTGACSACATCRCTTGCCCCGGTCACSGATGATAAATTACGGGCMGCACTGGAAAACTTGGGTAAGAACGTATTATATAAATGAAAATGRWTTCAAAAGGAAAMATGATGACTGAACGACTAAGCCTAACGCGCCGCGCAGCCCTTTCCATGATGGGGGCAACMGCAGCTTACAGCGCAATRCCCGCATTTGCCCAAAGTGACGAGGCCATAGTGCTTGAAGAGATGGCAATCGGGTCCGAAGATGCACCGATTAYTATGATCGAGTACGCCTCTTTCACCTGTCCRCATTGYAAAAAYTTYGAAATTGATGTGTTRCCGCTTATYAAGGAAAACTACATYGATACGGGCAAAGTTCGYATGATTTATCGCGGCATCTATTTTGACCGCCTCGGTCTGTGGGCTGATATGGTTGCACGCTGCGGTGGGCAGGACCGCTACTTCGGCATAGCCTCGATGATCTACGAAAAACAAAGCGAGTGGACTGCGGCGGATAGCGCGGTTGGTGTTGTTGACAACCTTTATGCAATCGGGCGTTTGGCAGGGCTTGATCAGACAGATATGGAAGTTTGCATGCAAGACAACGAGACCGCGCAGGCGATGGTCAAGGTTTCCACAGAAAATGCGGATGCGGATGGGATTAACTCCACGCCGACGTTTGTGATTAATGGGAAAACCATGTCTAACATGGCCTATTCAGGGTTCGTTGAAGAATTTGAGCGCATTTTGGCGGAATAAAACTTACGCGTCGGGTGGCTGACCATTCTGCTCGGCGCGTCTTCGTTTGGTCATGACCTCTTCTTTCAAGGCTCTTTTGAGCAGGATTTCCAATGCCTGCACTTTGGCGACCGACCTTAGAGCAACCAGCCGTGCCGCTTCTTTTTCAGCTTTGGCGTCATAGTGTTGGGATTGCAGCTTGGCAATTTCGGCGCCGGCCCAACGTTGCCATCTGGCGAACGTGTTTAGATCACCGCCGCGTGATAGATCATGTTTTCGTTTGTCCGTATGCACGCAGTCTATTTGCGCCTGCAACGCATCAAGTTTACCGCAATATTGGGCATAGATGGCCATGTCACGGGTCTTGCCATGTTCCGCAAGCGATATGAGTTTTCGAACTTCGGTCGGGGTCAAGTTATCCCTCTTTCTTTGGCTTTCTTGCGCATAATTTCGGCGAACCTCAGGGCGGCTGCGATGGCGCGATATTGTTCAGGCGGAATTTCGTGTCCGACCTCGACTGTTGCATGGATGGCGCGGGCGGTTGGCGGGTCGCTGTGGATGGGCACACCTGACTCAGCTGCGATTTCACGGATGCGGGCTGCGATTTCATCTTCGCCTTTGGCAACGCAAACTGGGGCCGAACCCTTCTTTTTAGTCCATTTTAGGGCGACGGCGTAATGGGTTGGGTTAACAACAATCACATCGGCTTTGGGTACGTCCAATAACATTCGATTGGTGGCGATATCACGGCCGCGCTGGCGGCGTTGGGCTTTGGTATGCGGGTCACCCTCGGCTTCTTTGCCTTCGTCTTTTAGGTCTTGGAATGACATGCGTAACTTTTTTTGATGGTCGTATTTCTGCCACAATAGGTCGCCGATTCCGACGAGGACGGAAAGTGCGCAAATTACGATTAGAAGATCGACCAATACCTCCATCAACAGACCGACCATCGCAGTCGGAGAGGAGCGGGCGAGGCCGATGATTATATCAAATTCTTTGCGAAGGTAGAAAACAACCACCAGCGATACCGCCAGCATTTTTATGAAAGTTTTTGTGAACTCGACTAAACCCGATGCTCCAAATTTGTTTTTTGCTCCGGCAAGAGGAGATATCCGGTTAAGCTTGGGGGCCAATTTACTGGGTGCGACTATGATCGCTTGTTGGCCGATTAACGAAAGGAGGGCCGCAGCGAAAGGTAAGGCGAAAAGCGGTGCGAGGGCGGCAATGACCGAAAGCACGATAGAGCCCGATACGCGCAGCCCACCGGGGCCAAGGATTTTTCCTACCAGCAGGTCGGGTGAAGATAGAAATATAGTTAAATTATTGGCCGCAGCACTGATGGCGGTGCCGCCAAAAACCAGAATTGCAAGCAGGAAGCTTAAGTAAATCATCGCGACGGACAGGTCGTTGGATTTGGCAATGTCTCCCTTTTTTCGGGCGTCCGCCAGCTTTTTAGGAGTTGGGTCGTGGCTCTTTTCGCCACTTTCGTCGTTATCGGCCATTCGGCATACCTAATGGGTTCGCCAGAACCAGATCCATATGGCCGTTCCAGAATTCTAGCAGTATTGGCGAAGAGAGCAAAAGCAACAGGATTGCCCCAGCGGTAATTGCGGGTGCGCCGATGAAGGCGACCATCAGCGATGGCATCGCGCGGTTAATTGCGCCAAGCCCGATATTATAGGCGAAGGATGCCACGATAAAAGGGGCCGACAGTGTCAGTGCCAAGTCAAACGCGGATGCAACATGTGCGGTGCCCCATTCGGCTACGTCGCGTCCGGTGGGGAAAAAACCGGGTGGCATTACTTCATATGAATTGATCAGGGCTAGCGCTGCTTTGACGTGCAGGCCAGACACCAACACCAGCGCTAGGCCAGCCATAACGAGGATATTACCAATCGCCGGCATTGGGTCTGGCGTTGCGCCAGAACCTGCAACTTGCGCAATGGATGTGCTTTGTGCGGCGATGGATCCGGCCAGTTGCAGGGCCATGACGATCAAGCGAATTGAGATGCCGATCATGATACCTATGGTGGATTCGGTAAGCATTAAGAACGGTATGTCTTGCAGACTCGTGCTAATACCGGGCGAAACTACGGGCCAGACGATGGCCGTGAATGCAAGAGCGATCAGCAGGCGGATGCGCATCGGGATGCTTTGCTCGCCAAATCCGGGCAGTAGGGCCGTGACGGAACCCACGCGCATTAATACGATGAAGGCGCTGACCAAGGCGGGTTCGCCATAGTTTAGGATTTGCGCGAGGGCCTCCACGGTTTAGGCAACACCAACAAGGGCGGGTTTGGAGTTGGTACCAATTTCTTCGAACGAAAATACTGGGTTGCGGATGCCTTTCGACATCAGGACTGTTTGCAAAAACCGCCGGCGACGGGTGGAAGTAACGACGGCAGGGTAGCGCCCGTTTTCACTTGCTTTGCCAATCTTCTCGGCGACCGAAGATGCCAAGCGGTTAAAATCATCAGGCGGTAGGGCCACATCAATCGCGCCACTTTCCCCGTCTAGCTGGTGCTTTTGGAACAATTCCTCCCAGTCGGGGGAAAGCTGGATCAGGGGCAGGGCGCCGTCTTCTTCTTGCAGTTCGGCCACGATTTGAAATCCGAGGCGGTGGCGGACGTGTTCGGTGATACTTTCGACACCTTTCAGGTGGCCYTGCACCTCGGCRATAGATTCYAGAATTARGGGGAGGTTGCGGATYGAAACGCGYTCCTCMAGCAGYAGGCGTAAAACGGCGTGCAGRATGTCGATGGGGACTTTATCCGGCACCAATTCRTCYAGAACWCGMCGATTKGCTTCGGCYCGTGCGGGGTCRGAMACSGTKACGAATTCGTCYARYARTTTTCGCAAKGTKCGGCGCGAAAACAGGCGGGMRAARTTTTGYTTCAGGACTTCCAGAAGRTGYGTCGCKACRACCTCCGTKGGSGTRACKACGGATARRCCCARCARCGAGGCYTCTTCTTGTTGGGATGGYTCGATCCAYCTTGCYGGCGCGCCRTAAACRGGTTCCTTAACGTCRCGACCRTCRGGYGGCGGCATGGAGGGGTCGTTCAGCAAAACCAGCACTTTATCGGTTTCGATCGCGGATTTTGCAACCTCCACCCCTTGAATGCGGATCGCGTATTCGCCATTGGCCAGCATAGGGGAATCTGTCAACCGAATTTCGGGGATAATCAGGCCGTAGGTGGATGCAATATGGTTCCGCATGTTCACTATACGGGTATCAAGGCCCGTGGCAGGGTCCATGACTGTCGGGACAATATCCGAGGCAAACTCGATATGGATTTCATCGAGGTCTAGCATGTCGCCCAATGATTTCTGTGGCGTGGTTGTGGCGGGAACCAGTTCTGCTTGCGCGGCCTTGGCTAACGCTACCTGTTTTTTCCGATACGACAGCCACGCAGCGCCACCAAGGATGGCGGCACCGAACATGAAGGGGACGAAGGGAAGCCCTGGAATCAAGGCGAATAAGGCTAGTAACCCAGCAACGGTTGCGAGCGCGGCTGGATGGCCGCCGAGCTGCGACATTAGGGCTTTGTCGGTCGATCCATGTGCTCCGCCTTTGGATAGCAGCAAGGCCGACGCAATGGAGATGATTACGGATGGAATTTGGCTGACCAATCCATCTCCTATGGTCAAAATTGCATAAGATTCAAACGCCTGCGCCATGGGCATATCGTGCATGATTAACCCGATGGCTAACCCCATAATAAGGTTCAGCATGGTGATTAGAAGGCCTGCAATCGCATCACCTTTCACGAATTTTGATGCCCCATCGAGAGAGCCGAAAAACGTGGTTTCTTCTTGTTCGATCCGGCGGCGTTCTTTTGCTTCTTCGTGGGTGATCGCGCCGGCGGCCATATCACTGTCAATGGCGAGCTGCTTACCGGGCATTCCATCAAGCGCGAACCTTGCGCCAACTTCGGCCATGCGGCCGGCGCCTTTGGTAATAACGATAAAGTTGACGATTAGAAGGACGCTAAACACGACCAACCCCATGAAAACCGACCCCCCCATGATGAACATCGCGAAGCCGTGAATGACCTCGCCTGCAGCTTTGGGGCCGGTGTGGCCTTCGCCAATTATAAGTTTTGTGGATGACACATTTAGTGACAATCGCAACATCAAACTGGCGAGCAGGATGGTCGGGAAAGACGAGAAGTCCAGCGGACGGTCAATGAAAATCGTGATAGTGAAAATTAGGATCGCAAGGGCGAAACTGGCTGCAAGCCCAAGGTCTAAAATCCACGCGGGCATGGGCAGGATCATCATAACGATGATGGCCATAAGGGCCAGTGCCAGCAGGATGGTTGGCTGAAATAGCATGGAGACGTTGAAGGTGCTTGGCATCAGAACAACGCGCCTTTTGGTGAGCCTAACAGCGGCGACCCAGTTTGGGAGATCAAGCCGCCTGCCAAGCTGCCATTTCTGACGGGAACGGGGGTCATATCAACAGGTTGGAAGGGTGCCCATGTTGACAAACGCGGTGGCTGAACGGTGTCGTTTGACGCGACAATAATGGGGAGCGCAGGGGCCACGAGGGTATCCGCCAAGTTTGCAAAAATCCTATCAAACCGCGTGCGATACTTGGCGGACAACGTGGTCGTGCGCGAGTGGTAAGCACCTGCGGCCCATGACCAAGACCCGCCTTCATTGTATAAGGACGTCATAAATTTGGCGGCGTAGGCGGCGTTGGCCAACGGGTCGAACATTTGGTCAAATGAAGTAAACGCTTCGCCATGCCAGCGGTGGTTGATCTGGAAACACCCGATATCGAAACTGCGSGCACCATCGGCATAGCTTTGCGTTACGAAATCAACWGCCTCGRYGCGCGTGTCGAACCARTACCCYTTGCCTTCCATGTTGACGGTCCACGGCCATGGCAGGAACGCGCCGTTGCGGTTTCGRCCCGTTTCAACCAAGGTTAAGGCCAGCAATACRTCRGGGGGCATGGCSGCATTGTTTGCGGYAGTWATGGCCGCCGCATTGCATTGCTCCGCTGCCCCTTGRGCATATGCCATKGGGGGAAGCAGGAATAATAGAATGCCCACAATTCTTGCAGGGATCATCCGAGGTCTCCTAAATCGATTCGACTTAGGTGTAAGGGCGATGTGTTACCAAGTCGTAACCAAGCGGAATAATTTATTGTTAATCATTTTGGGCGATATTCTACTGGCCTCGAAGAATCGGGGGCGGTAGATGTAGGATATGAACGAACCKTCCGAACTCCTCCGYACCGTATTTGGCTTTGACAGYTTCCGCCCCGGGCAGGAGGCRATTGTTRATGCTGTGAACGCTGGCGAAGATGTGYTGGCRATTATGCCSACMGGTGGYGGYAAATCGCTGTGCTTCCAGCTGCCRGCGTTGTGCCGTGACGGGGTGACGGTGGTGATTTCGCCGCTGATTGCGYTGATGCGMGATCAGGTKCGYGCSCTGCGCGAGGCYGGKGTCGAGGCGGGGTCRCTGACGTCTGGCAACACCGAGGARGAAACCGAAGAAGTGTTTCAGGCCCTCGACGAGGGGCGATTGAAACTRCTGTATATGGCACCGGAGCGTCTGGCCAATGGTGGGGCCGTGCAACTTCTGCGGCGGATAAATGTAACACTTCTGGCGGTGGATGAGGCACATTGCGTATCGCAATGGGGGCATGATTTCAGGCCGGATTACTTGAAAATCGGGGCGTTGCGCAAGCAGTTGAACAATGTGCAGATAGCGGCATTTACGGCCACGGCGGATGCGGAGACGCGGTTCGAAATTGGCAAGCGGTTGTTTGGTGGTGAAAGCCCGCGCACGTTTTTGGAAGGGTTTGATAGGCCCAATATTTCCTTGGCATTCCAGCCGAAAGACCAACCTCGCAAGCAGTTGACGGAATTTGTGGCGGCGCGAAAAGGGCAGTCTGGCATTGTTTATTGCTCCAGCCGCAACAAAACCGAAGTGCTGGCGCAGGCGCTGCGGTCCGAGGGGCATTCGGCGTTGCACTACCACGCAGGCATGGAATCTGAGGATCGCCGTATAGCGGAGAACCGTTTTCAGCGCGAGGATGGGCTGATTGTGTGTGCGACCGTGGCGTTTGGTATGGGGATCGACAAGCCGGATATCCGGTTCGTTGTGCATGCGGATTTGCCCAAATCCATCGAGTCATATTATCAAGAAATTGGCCGTGCAGGGCGCGATGGTGCGCCTGCGGATACGTTGACGCTGTATGGGGCCGATGACATCCGCCTAAGACGCGCGCAGATTGACGAAGGCTTGGCACCGAGCGATCGTAAAGGCGCAGATCATGCACGCCTGAATGCATTGCTTGGTTTGGCCGAGGCCTTGGAATGCCGCCGTAAGACTTTGTTAGGATATTTCGGTGAGGATATGGAGACCTGTGGGAACTGTGATCTATGCACCACACCGCCCGAGGTTTTCAATGGTACGGACGCGGTTCGCAAGGCGCTGTCTGCGATATTGCGAACGGGGGAGTATTTTGGTGTGGGCCACCTGACGGATGTTCTGTTGGGGAATATGACGGATAAGGTGAAGGCAAGAAATCACGACGCACTTCCGACGTTTGGCGTGGGCAAGGAATATAACCGCAAGCAGTGGCAAACGGTTTTCAGGCAGATGATGGGGCACGATCTGATTCGCCCGGATGTGGAGCGCATGGGCGGGTTGGTGATGACCCAAACCGCGCGGCCAATTTTGCGCGGGGAGGCGAGCATTGATTTACGAATGGACACGATCCGTAAGGCGGGTGCTGCACCGTCGCGACGTGCGCCTGTTGCCTTGGTGGCGGAAGAGGATGAACCGATATTGTCCGCCTTGAAGATGAAGCGTCGGGAATTGGCGGAGGCTTTGCGCGCGCCTGCATACGTTATTTTCCCCGATAAAACCCTAATCGAGATGGCGACACATAAACCAGTGACGCTAGACGATTTTAGCCGCTTGAACGGGGTTGGCGCAAAGAAGCTAGAGAAATACGGGAAAACTTTCCTTGCTGTACTTAACGGCGCGGGCGAAGATATGCATCCGACACGTCGCAAACTCGCAGGCAAACCGGCGGGTGATATATTCGATCAGTTGAAGGCTGTGCAGTTGGAATTGGCGAACGGGCCGCATGGGACGGAAAAACCGATGTCATGCAGCACGTCGCTGTTGGCAAAGGTGGCGGGGCAAAGGCCGAATACACCCGAGGCGCTTGAACGAATTATTGGCGAGGCAAAAGCTGAACGATTTAGCGATGCATTTTTGGAAATACTTGCGAACCAGTAATACGGGTGGTCCAACGGATACATTTGCGCAAAGACCGAGATGGCGTTTTGTTCCCAACTTCAAAGCCGCATAAAAAAACCCGGACGTTTCCGCCCGGGTAAGGTGTCCAAGGCGCGAACGCTTTGGCGGGAATACTTAGTGGCGGCCGAACTCGGGGTAGGCTTCCATGCCCAGTTCCGCCATGTCGAGGCCCGTGATCTCGGCTTCTTCGGATACCCGAATACCAACGGTCATTTTCAGGATTGTCCAGACGATGAAGGACACCACGAAGACGAACGCACCGACGATTGCGATCGAGGCGAACTGGCCGACGATTGTTGCGTCCGAGTTGGTGAACAATACTGCGATTGTGCCCCAGATACCGGCGAACAAGTGTACGGGGATAGCGCCCACGGCRTCGTCRATTTTCARCTTRTCMAGGAACGGCACCGCGAAGACYACGATAACACCACCGACMGCRCCRATCAGGGTWGCTTGRCCCAAAGTTGGSGTKAGCGGTTCKGCCGTGATCGCAACCAGACCGGCAAGTGCGCCGTTCAGGATCATGGTYAGGTCAGGTTTYTTGTAAAGCACCTGYGTCARAACYAGYGCGGCAAGYGARCCACCCATTGCGGCAGTGTTGGTGTTTGCGAAAATCCGGCTGATGTCGGCAACGTCGCCAAGTGTACCCATGGCAAGYTGCGAGCCACCGTTAAAGCCGAACCASCCCATCCAMAGRATGAAYGTWCCRAGCGTGGCAAGCGGCARGTTGGARCCCGGGAAAGGCACAACGCGACCRTCTTTWGTGTARCGRCCAATGCGYGGCCCAAGGATCAACGCGCCAGCCAAAGCWGCCCAGCCRCCAACCGAATGCACAACMGTYGARCCAGCRAAATCGAGGAACCCAAGYTGGCTGTCAAGGAAGCCGCCGCCCCATTTCCAGCTTGCCTGAATTGGGTAAATCAGACCCGTCAGCACGATTGTGAAGACAAGGAAGGGCCAAAGTTTRATGCGTTCAGCCAAAGCMCCCGAAACRATSGAWGCKGTYGCRGCYGCAAACATCAACTGGAAGAAGAARTCCGAACCYGTYGAGGCGTARGATAGRTCGTCAACRCCATCTGCGCCAACGCCAACKGCTTCYAGWACYGCAACRCCGAACGCGCCKATGTAKCCSCCRGTTTCGTCTGTGCCAATCGACCAGCCGCCCAGTGGGTACATCAGGTTATAGCCCAAAAGGTAATAAACGATGCCGGCCAGTGAAAACAGCGCCATATTTTTGGTTAACTGCATGGCAACGTTCTTTGAGCGTACGAGTCCGGCTTCCAGCATGGTAAAACCTGCCGCCATCCAGAAAACCAGAAAGCCGCCTACCAAGAATAATAACGAGTTGAGGATGAACTGTGTGTTCTGCGCTGCTTCCTGTGCGAAAGCAGGCGAGGCGATCAGGGCGGTTGCCGCCGTAATCCCCACAATTTTAGATAATGTTTTCATAGTTTCTCTCCAGTGGGGGATTAAAGGGCTTCTTCGCCGGTTTCGCCTGTGCGGATACGCAGCGTTTGTTCGATATCCAGAACGAAGATTTTGCCGTCGCCGATTTTGCCGGTCTTGGCTGTTTCGGCAAGAATTTCGATAACATTGGCAACTTGACCGTCTGCAACGCCTATTTCCAATTTAACTTTGGGCACGAAGTTCACGACGTATTCCGCGCCGCGATAGATTTCGGTGTGGCCGGACTGGCGGCCATAGCCTTTGACTTCGGATACCGTAAGGCCTTGTACGCCAACGGACGTCAGGGCCTCGCGGACCTCCTCTAATTTGAAGGGTTTGATTATGGCGATGATAAGTTTCATGGTGCCTCCTTGTTTATTGGATCGGGGTTGATGTCACTTTCAGCCCATATAGGGGGGTATTGAAGGTTTCGAGGCCGGTATATTCGTGATTTTGCATATATTGTGCCTAAATTATGCACAATATAATTGATGTGATTAAAATATAGGCATATATAAATCTATCTAACGGCAAAGATTTGCCTAAGACGAGGAATCACCCTCTACATCGGCTCAAAAACCGATTAGGCAGGGGATAACGACAAAAACGAGCAGGCGGCCCGACAAATGGCCAAGAAACCAACGAAGACCCTTCGGGCGACCAGACCAAAATCTGGCAAAGCGTCTGCGAAACCGTCTCGGCGTAAGAAGCCGAAGAAGGGTTTTTTTGCGCGGACATTCGGTTGGACGTTCCGCACGCTGTTCAAGGTGACTTGGTGGGTCGGTATTCGCACAGCTGTGATTGGCACGCTGGGGATGGCGGCGTGGGTCGGGTACTATTATGTGACCCTGCCACCCATGGAAGAACAACTGGATGGGCGGGCCGGTGGCTCGGTTGTGTTGCTGGATCGTGATCGCGAGATTTTCGCATGGCGGGGCGAACAGTTTGATGGCTCGCTTCGGACGGGTACCATTTCGCCACACCTGAAGAACGCAGTCGTGGCGACCGAAGATAAACGGTTTTATTCGCATTTCGGGATCAGCCCGCGTGGGATTGCTGGCGCGATACGGATTAACTTGCGTGAAGGCCGTGGGCCATTGTCTGGCAACGGCGGTTCAACACTGACGCAGCAGGTCGCCAAGCTTTTATGCTTGGGCGAGGATTTGCCGGAGGCTGAATGCCGGCAGCAGACGATTATGCGGAAAATTCGCGAGGTTCCTTATTCGCTGGCGATGGAACTGAAGTACGAGAAAGACGATATCCTGTCGATCTACCTGAACCGTGCATATCTGGGTGCGGGTGCGCAGGGCTTTGAGGCTGCATCGCAACGGTATTTTGGCAAGTCAGCACGTGAGGTGAATATAGCGGAAAGCGCTATGCTGGCAGGATTGTTGACCGCACCATCGCGATTTGCCCCAACGCGAAACTTGAAACGCGCGCAGGATAGGTCGACGATTGTAATTGGGTTGATGCAGGCGCAAGGGTACTTGACACGGGTTGAGGCGGATATTGCACTGGCGACGCCAGCAACTCTTTCTCAGGCGGCGCAGGAACGGGCGGGTGGATACTTCGCCGACTGGATCATGGCCGAAGCTCCGGCGTTTTTGACACGGGATACGGGCGAGGATGTGGAAATCCTAACTACGTTTGACCGCAATATCCAGAAGGCGGCGGAAGAGGCGCTGACTTATGTGTTCGATAACCGATTGCGTGAAGGATCCGGAGCGCAAGCGGCAATTGTTGTGATGTCTGCGGATGGTGCGGTGCGGGCGATGGTTGGCGGGCGCAAGATTGACGGGGCGGGATTGTTCAACCGCGCCACGCAAGCGTCACGACAGCCGGGGTCCTCGTTCAAGCCGTTTGTTTACGGTGCGGCACTGGAATCAGGAATGCATCCGTTTGACATGGTGCTGGATGCACCATTAACGATTAATATTCCGGGGTCAGGGCCATGGAGCCCGCAGAATTATACGAAACAGTTTTACGGTGAAGTGCGGATGGTGGATGCCATGGCAAACTCGTTGAATACGGTTGCCGTGCGCCTGACTGAACAGGTTGGCCGCGAAAAAGTACGCGCTATTGCACGAGATTTCGGGGTGATGTCACCCTTGGCCGAAGGTCCGGCTTTGGCGCTTGGGGCTTCGAACGTGACGTTGCTGGAAATGACCGGCGCGTATGCGGGCATTCTAAACGGTGGGCGCCAATCGTTGCCATACGGCTGGATTGATCTGCGTATTCGCGGCGACGAACAGGTGTTGATGAGCCTTGATCGCGTAGAAGGTTTCCGCGTSCTTGATGAACGCGCGGCGGGATATCTGGTTTATATGATGTCACAGGTTGTTGAGATTGGCAGCGGCGCTCGCGCGGCACTACCTGACCGGCCTGTGGCAGGCAAAACCGGCACAACGCAAGGCGCGCGGGATGCGTGGTTTATCGGATTTACCGGTGATTATGTGGCCGGTGTCTGGATGGGGTACGACGACAACACCAAACTAACCGGCGTGACCGGCGGCGGGCTACCAGCCGAGATTTGGCGCGAAACGATGCAGCGGGTACATGAAAGCTTACCTGTTCGACCGTTGCCTATGATTGACCCAACGACAGAGCCGCCACGGATGGTTAACGAGATTGATAATCTGGTTAATGATGTCAGTAACACATTGTTGGGCGATTTGATTAACAGCCTATTTGGTAGGCCTTGAGGTCAAATCTTTCAGGGCTGACCTTACAGTTTCAGGGTCGTTGAATGCCAGCCGAACCGGCAGCGCGAGGACGTCGCGGCGAAACGCGGCAGGCAGGCGGGCCATGTCTTTTTCCGTGGTTACCAGTTGCGCAGACTTCGCTTTCGCCTCTGCTTTCAACCGTTGTAAAATGGCGTCTGTATAGGGGGCGTGATCGGGGAAAGCATGGGTAGCCTCAACATTGGCACCAAGGGCCTCCAACGTGGCGAAAAACTTGCCGGGGCGACCGATGCCAGCAAAAGCGATGAAACGTGTGCCGGACCAATCCATGCCTGTTTCAAGTGCGCGTAATTCGCCCAGCCAAACAGGATTGGGAATTTGAGCGGGAAGGCGTTTCTGGGCTGCCGCGGTGCCAATAGAAATCACGACATCAGCGCGGGCAAGGCCATCTGCTAAAGGTTCGCGCAACGGGCCTGCGGGCATAACACGGCCATTACCGAAGCCGATTTCAGCGTCTACGACAACGACGCTTAGGTCTTTGTGTAAAGACGGGTTCTGAAAGCCGTCGTCCAACAGGATGATTTGCGCACCCGCTTTGAKSGCAGCTTTGGYSCCWGCCGTRCGGTCTTTGGCCACCCAGCAMGGGCCGAAAGCTGAAATCARGATSGGTTCGTCACCCACCTCGTGCGCGGAATGTTTGCGTTCATCGACCAACAGSGGCCCCAACTCTGTGCCACCRTATCCGCGCGACACCACATGCGCGTTGATGCCAAGTTCGCCGAGGATTTCAAGTAACGCAATGACAGTTGGTGTTTTGCCYGTGCCGCCGACGTTTATGTTRCCAACGCAAATCACGGGGASGCTCAGCCGTTCCCAAGGCCCATTTTTCAATCGACGTYGGGTGRATRYSRCCCATAYCCATTCCNASSGGGCCNAATAAACGGGATGTTAGACCACGAGGGCGATTCCAGAATAAGGGRGGGCGCATTAGGCTGCCTCCTTCGGGAAGTAGGATTGCAGCAGTTCGAAAACGCGGTCACTTTCAGGGTCACCTTCGCCAAAAGCCCCCCATGCGGCGGTGGCCAGTTGGGCCGCACGTTCAGGGGAAAGCGTGGCTTCCAGTTTCTTGGCAAGGTCCGGCCCATCGGCCACGGGTATGCAGGCATCAGCCGCAAGTAGTGTGTCATAAGCTGATGCGAAATCGGAAACCTGCGGGCCATGCAGAATTGCAGACCCAAGGGCGGCGGCCGGAAGTGGATTGTGGCCACCTTTTGCGATCAGGGACCCGCCAATAAACGACACTGGCGCGAGGCGATACCACAACCCCATTTCGTTTGGCGTGTCGGCGATGTAAACATCGGTCCTTCGATCAATTTGCTGAGATTTGGAACGTTGCGCTACGATGCAGTCTTGCTCGCGAAGCATATCTGCGATGGTATCGCCACGCTCTGACCGACGCGGAGCAAGGATCAGCAACAGTTCGGGATAGGAGCGACGGGCCATTTTATGGGCGGCCATGATGGCGTCTTCCTCGCCCTCATGGGTATGTGCTGCCAGCCAGACAGGGCGGCCTCCGATTGCGCGGGCCATGGCTTTGCGCTGCGTTTCATCATGTGGCAACGGGGGGGTGCTGCCGCTCAAAGGACCGGTACTTTCGGTTTTTCGCGTAGGCGCCCCGAGGTTCTGCAGATGTTTTTTACTTGACGCGTCACGGGTCAGAATATGATCGAAACGCTGTAAAAGTGACGCTGTCATGCCGCTGAACAGCCGGTATCGGTTGAAGGATTTCGCGGACATTGAGGCATCTATGTAGATAGTCGGGATGTTGCGGCGTTCGGTTTGCACAACGAATGCGGGTTGAAACTCGGCCTCCGTCCAAATGGACAGGTCAGGTTTCCAGTGATCAAGAAATGCAGTGACATAGCTGTTGGCATCGACAGGGATGCACTGATGTATCATCCGCGCGGGCATCTGCCCTTGCAACGCTTGGGCCGCAGCATTCGTTTTCGTGGTAATCAAACAGTTCAAGGTTGGATTTTGGTCAAGCAAACGCCGACACAGGGCCAAAATGGCATCAGCACCACTGACGCTGGTGGCGTTAATCCAGATCAGCGGCCCATCCGGTCGCGGGATTGAGGCGATGCCGCGCCGTTCCGGATTGGTGTCCAGTTTTCGGGCAAACCAGCCCTCGCCAAAACGCGAGAACAACATGTATGCAGCGAGGGAAACTGAACGACCCATCAGGTGGTTAGCCCATTTCTTCGGTTAGGCTGGTTTCGGTTTTTTCRTCCCGAAGGCGRTGCAAATGGGCGATGAAATAGCGCATGTGGGCRTTGTCCACGGTTGCGTGTGCGGCRGCYTTCCATGCGTCGTASGCYTTGGCGTAGCTTGGATARATRCCRACYGTTTCGATGTTTTCWGGRTCACGGAATTCGTGGCCTTGYGGGTCAATCAATTCTCCGCCGAAAACGAGGTGTAGGCGATTTGTCATGTGTATATCCTTTGGTTCNGGGTTTRTGCGCACATTAGGCATTGGYCAACAGAGGTCAATCGGTGYGGGCTATAGRCGCCTGATAAATTGYGGGTGYAGAAGTTTKGGGGCGGCRATCATGCCTGCCAAAAGYGGYTTGGGGTTGTTGTAGCGTGCGGGSMTGTCYTYGCGSGTGGTAACSGTYGCACCTGCYTCGCGGGCAATCARGTCACCRGCGGCGACGTCCCATTCCCAWGTGTCGCGCAGGGTTATCATGCCGTCAAAYGAYCCRTCYGCCGCAAGGCACATYCGATASGCYARYGAGGGGCGAAAGTTGGGTGAYARGTCYGGCACRCCRCCGGGCCARAGTGCGGGYTTTAACGTCGGCCGCGTGATCAGCATGCGGGCCGAGGCGATGTCGGCAGTGCTGCTGGCATTRATAGGTTTACCGTTCAGGAACGCGCCACCGCCTTTGATCGCGCTRTATGTCAGGCCTTTCATCGGCAGGTGGACAACAGCGGYRATAACCTCGCCRCCYTCCGCGATRGCCARYGAGTGYGCGAAGGTTTTTTCGCCWGCGATRAASGCGCGGGTYCCGTCRATSGGRTCAATGATAAAGACGCGCGGGCGTATGAGGCGCGCGGTGGTATCTTCGGTTTCCTCGGACARCCAACCGTAATCTGACCGCGCCTTTAACAAYTCMCCGTGCAACATACGATCAACGGCGAGGTCGGCCTCGGTTACGGGGCCTTGACCGTCGCCCTTATCCCATGTTTCGGGGTCTGCCTGAAAGTATTTTCGGGCAATGTCGCCAGCTGCATGGGCGGCATCGGTTAGCAGTTTTAGGTCACGCGCCGGCAATGGTTAATCCCTCAAGCAGGAGGCTCGGGACAACGCGGGAAAGATGCGCGCGGCCATCGTTTGCCGGAATGATCGACCCCAGCATTTCACGAAGGTTACCCGCAATTGTACATTCGTTAACGGGGCCGGTGATAACGCCGTTTTCGACCCAAAAACCGGATGCACCCCGCGAATAATCGCCGGTGTTGGCATTGATCGAACTACCGATTAGCGAGGTAACGATCATTCCCGTGCCCATCATAGTGATCAGATCATCGCGCGTATTGCTGCCTTGGGTTAAAGAAAGGTTACCAGCGGCAGGGCTTGGCGGGGCTGACGTGCCACGCGCGGCGTTTCCGGTGCTCTCTAAGCCAAGCTTACGAGCCGTGGCCAGATCAAGGGTCCAGCTTTGCAAAACACCGTTTTCGATAACCGCGCGCTGCGTGGTCGGCAACCCTTCAGCATCGAACGGTTTGGAGCCCGAAACGCGTGGGCGGTGTGGATCCTCGATCAGCGATAGACCTTCGGGTAGAACCAGTTCACCCATTGCGTCTTTCAACCAGCTCGATCCCCGTGCGATTGATCCACCATTGATGGCCGCCACCAGATGCCCGATCAGGCCCGAAGAAATGCGTTCGTCAAACAACACAGGGAAAGCCCCCGTCGGTGGTTTCTTGGGGTTAGCGCGGGCGATAGCGCGTTCACCAGCGATGCGGCCAATTTCGGTGGCTGGGGGCAGGTCTGCACCAAATATGCGGCCCTCGCCGTTATAATCGCGTTCCATGTTCAAGCCCTCGCCCGTGATCGCAACGCAAGATGTGGACCGCGAGGTGCGCTCGTATCCGCCGCTAAACCCGTTGGTTGCGGCCAGATGAATGGCGGAGCGGCTGTACCCAGCGCCTGCGCCTTGAACTTGATCAACACCTTTAACGGCGAGCGCGGCAAGCTCGGCTTCCAGTGCGTCGGTCTGTAATTCGGCGGGGGTAGGGGCGGCTGACGGATCGGCCAACTCCAGCGAATCGACATTCCATGCCTTCGCCAACTGCGATGGGTCTGCGAGACCGCAATGCGGGTCTTTTGGCGCCTCCTTGGCCATCGCAACCGCACGTTCTGCCATTGCTTGAATTGTTTCGGGCCGCAAGTCCGAAGACGAAACACTAGCTTGGCGATGGCCGATCAACACGCGAAGTCCAAGGTCGATACCCTCGGAACGCTCCGCATGTTCTAACGCCCCGTTCAAGACTTCAATGGATTGACTATCGCCGGAAACGGCAATGGAATCAGCGGCTTCGGCACCAGCCGCGCGGGCGGCGTCAAGCAGGGCTTGTGTGAGGGTTTCGAGGGATGCGGTCATCGGATTTCCCGTTCTGAGTTGGCGTTGAACGTCATCTACAGCAATGCGAGACCGGATTCACCCTCTGAACGGTTTTTTGTTGGAATTTACAAATATGAAAATACTTTCAGAAAAACTTAAGGTGATGTATGCAATATACATTAACGGGGTTTTATAATGGCTATTAAAACAGAAATGCTACGGTATTTCGTCGGAGTGGCAGAGGCCGGAAATCTTGCGGTTGCTGCGAAGCAATTACAGCGTTCGCCCGCGGCAATTTCGATGATGCTGAAGCAATTTGAAGCTGAATTGGGCGCCCCGCTTTTCCAGACGGACAGAAAAAACCAGCTAACCGAACTTGGTGCGTATGCATTAGATGAAGCCAAACGAGAGCTGGCCCACTTTGAAGACACCATAACTTCGATAATGCATTTYGCAGAATCCGGTGAAGGTCARGTTCGTRCAGCWGYKATYCCGGCGGCMGCCGCSAAYTTRWTGCCAAGTGTYGTGGRGAAAYTRCACGAAGARAACCCCAACATACTCGTYGATATYGAKGAYTTRACAAAYGARGGYRTAATYGCTGRCATTCGCAGYGAAACGGTRGATATCGGKATCGTAARCGAATTRGTCCTTTGGGGTRGCTCCAATGTGAAGCACAGCCTTATYYTGACCGACCGGATCGGCYTGCTGTGCGCRCGCGACAGCGAGCTTGGCCGMAAAGAAACCYTGTAYTGGTCCGATGTGGCTAAAACCCMAATRATMTCGCATTTYTTGTGTAACAAAATYCAGGAACCWGCGGTYAGRAAAGCCGTYRCCAACWSSCGRTTGCGTGTTGCGAGTGCGYTATCYATCCAGTCATTYGTTCGYGGCGGAGAYTACGTATCRCCGATGCCKGAGCTTGGYGGYATTTCACTGCCYTCGGATYTGGTRTTTCGYRTMCCYGAAGGCAAYGTGTAYCGGCGGAATGTGTATYTGATYTGGAATGACAACCGTAAACCGACACCGGCTACAATTCGATTCTGCAAGATTTTACGGCGTACAATTGCAGAAATGGGAATGGCACCAAAAGTAGAAGAGGGCGACGATTTTCCTCTTGAGACTTAAAGTTTGCCAACTCTACCATGACAATTTTCAACAACCATTATTCTAACGGAAACGAATATGACTAACTCTGCCTATGACACTTTGCTTGACCACCTGAAAACCACCTCTGCATTGGAGCAAATCGGAGGGCTTATTATGTGGGATCAAGAGGTGATGATGCCGCGTAAAGGCAACGCCCAGCGGTCCGAGCAAAACGCGGCGTTAGAGACCGTCATTCACGCCCGCAATATGGATATTCGCCTGCCAGAGTGGTTCGATTCCATTGATGAAAGCACGCTGGATGCTGTGGGAAAAGTCAACGTTGCGGAGGCAAAGAAATCCTATGCGCGGGCAACGAAAATTCCAGCTGATTTGGCCGGCGAGATCGCGCGGGTAACCTCGGCCTCCCAACAGGTTTGGGCAGATGCGCGCGCGGCAAACAATTTTGCGGCATTCGCGCCGACCTTGGAAAAAGTTCTCGATTTGCGTCGGCAGGAAGCTGCGTGTCTGGCGGATGGTGGCGACCTTTATGATGCGTTGCTGAATGATTACGAGCCGGGGGCAAAATCTGGCCCGTTGGCCGAATTACTGGGCCGCTTGCGCCCCGGCTTGACCGAACTTCGCGGTGCGATTGCGGATAAAGGTATGGATGTGCCAACCGTTCAAGGTGAATTTGGCGGTGATGTGCAAATGGCCGTCGCCAATCGTTTGGCGAGCGCGTTTGAATACGACTGGGATGCTGGCCGGATTGACTTGGCAGTGCATCCGTTCAGTTCTGGCAACAACAACGATTCACGGATCACCACGCGGGTTGACCCCAAAAACGTGTTTAACTGTTTCTATTCGACGATCCACGAAGTCGGCCATTCAAAATACGAACAGGGTATGCCGATGGAATTGGCGATGCAGCCAGCGGGTAAATACGCCTCCATGGGGGTGCATGAAAGCCAGTCACGTATGCTGGAAAACCAGATTGGCCGCAGCCGTGCGTTCTGTGAGTGGATGTTTGGCGTTATGCATGACGAGATGGGTGATTTCGGCCTGAAGGATGGAGAGGCGCTGTATCGTGCGGTTAACCGTGTTGGTGCCAGCTTCATTCGGACAGAGGCGGATGAGCTGCACTACAACCTCCACATTCTGATGCGGTTCGAGCTTGAACGCGCTTTAATCCACGACGATTTGCAAGTCGCCGATCTGGAAGCGGCGTGGAACGACACTTTCAAACGCGACTTTGGCGTCGATGTACCTGATGCCGCGCGGGGCGTTTTGCAAGATGTGCATTGGCCCGTTGGGTTGTTTGGATATTTCCCCACATACTCTCTGGGTAACATCTATGCAGGGGAACTGTTTGCAAAAATGCAGGATGTCATGCCGACACTGGACGATGATTTTGCCAAAGGTGACACATCTAATGCGTTGGCGTGGCTGGGTGAAAACATCCACCAAAAAGCACACCTTTCGTCGCCGGATCAGACTATCGCCAACGCAGTGGGCCATGTGCCCACGGAAAAACCATTGATGGCATACCTGAACAAAAAGTTTACCGATTTGTACGACCTTTAAGGAGGGCGGGATGAAAACGATCGAGGTGAGAGAACATGGAACGTCAGTGCTCAATATTGTAGGGTTGCTTCTATGAAAGGGCATTTCGCAGCGTTTTCGTTAGTCGTTCCGGATTATGAAGAGGCTTTGGCCTTTTATGTTGGCCTACTTGGGTTTCAACTAATTGAAGACATCGACATGGGCGACAAGCGTTGGGTTACCATTGCTCCTTGGGGTGCCAAGGAAACCAAGCTTTTATTGGCGCGAGCTAGCAATGATATGCAGCAAAGCGCTATTGGAAACCAAACCGGAGGAAGGGTTGGCTTTTTCTTGCATACGGATGATTTTGACCAAACTCATTCGGAGCTTTTGGCCAAAGGTGTTGCATTTCAGGAAGACCCGAGAATCGAGCCTTACGGGAAGGTTGCCGTGTTCAAAGACCCATTCGGCAACTCTTGGGACCTGTTGCAGCTTGCGAAACCGTTCATTCCTGCGTAAACGGGGCCCATGACCAAAGTTTTTGACATGGATGACCACACACGCCTGCCATGGCGGTTCCACGCCGAGGCGTTGAGGTTGGCTGCTGACGCCTGAAGTGCGCGCGCCCTGTCACCGAAAAACACTCAACACTTACGCGGGAGAAAACCAATGACCGCCAAAACTCTATACGACAAAATCTGGGATGCCCATCTGATCAGTGAAGACGCTGACGGCACTTCCCTTCTATATATCGATCGCCATCTAGTTCACGAGGTAACCAGCCCTCAAGCGTTCGAGGGCCTGCGCGCCGCTGGCCGCAAGGTGCATGCACCGGATAAAACCATCGCTGTGCCGGACCACAACGTGCCAACGACGCTGGACCGTGTGGACGGGATTGTGAAGAACGAAGAAAGCCGCATTCAGCTTGAAGCGCTTGATAAGAACGCCAAGGATTTTGGTGTGCATTACTATCCGGTGGACGATGTTCGCCAAGGTGTTGTGCATATCATCGGCCCTGAACAAGGCTGGACATTGCCGGGCATGACCATCGTTTGTGGCGACAGTCACACGGCGACGCACGGGGCCTTCGGCTCGCTGGCGCACGGGATTGGTACGTCCGAGGTTGAACATGTCTTGGCGACGCAAACGCTGATTCAAGCTAAATCGAAGAATATGAAGGTTGAAATCACCGGCAAACTGCCTGCAGGTGTGACAGCTAAAGACATCACTATGACCGTGATCGGCCTGACTGGCACGGCTGGCGGTACTGGCTATGTGATCGAATATTGCGGCGAAGCGATCCGTGATTTGTCTATGGAAGGTCGCATGACCGTCTGTAACATGGCGATTGAAGGCGGCGCGCGTGCGGGCCTGATCGCGCCTGATGAAAAGACTTTCGAATACGTTAAAGGCCGCCCACACGCCCCCAAAGGCGGGATGTGGGAATTGGCGATGGAGAACTGGAAAAGCCTGTTCACTGATGAGGACGCGCATTTCGACAAGGTCCTGACCATCAAAGGCGAAGACATTGCGCCTGCGGTAACGTGGGGAACCTCGCCGGAGGATGTTCTGCCGATCACAGGCGTTGTGCCTAGCCCTGAAGATTTCGAGGGTGGCAAAGTGGATGCGGTCAAACGCTCGCTTGAATATATGGGCCTGACGTCCGGCATGAAGCTGACGGATATTCAGATTGATACGGTTTTCGTCGGGTCTTGCACCAACGGCCGGATCGAAGATTTCCGCGCTGTGGCTGACATCGTTAAGGGCAAAAAAATCAAGGAAGGGATGCGGGCGATTGTGGTTCCCGGTTCCGGCCTTGTGCGCGCGCAGGCCGAAGAAGAGGGCATCGCCCAAATCCTGATCGACGCGGGCTTTGAGTGGCGCTTGGCCGGTTGTTCCATGTGTCTGGCGATGAATCCTGACAAACTGGAAGCAGGGGAGCGGTGCGCCGCAACCACCAACCGTAACTTCGAGGGCCGTCAAGGCCGCGGTGGGCGCACACATCTTGTGTCGCCAGCAATGGCCGCAGCGGCAGCCTTGACCGGTCATCTGACCGACGTTCGTGATTTGTAAGGAATTCGGAAATGGATAAATTCAACAAAGTAACCGGCGTTGCAGCGCCTATGCCGCTGATCAACATCGATACGGATATGATCATCCCGAAGCTGTTCCTTAAGACGATCAAGCGCTCTGGATTAGGTAAAAACCTGTTCGACGAGATGCGCTATAACGAAGACGGAAGTGAAATTTCTGACTTCGTTTTGAACCAGCCTGCCTACCGAAATGCCGAGATTATCGTGGCAGGAGATAACTTTGGCTGTGGTTCTTCGCGTGAACATGCACCTTGGGCCTTGCTCGATTTTGGAATTCGTGTAGTAATATCCACAAGTTTCGCCGATATCTTTTTTAGCAATTGTTTCAAAAACGGGATCCTGCCAATAATTCTACCGCAGGAAGATGTCGACAAATTAATGGATGACGCAGGCCGTGGGGCCAATGCAGTGGTAACGGTTGATTTAGAAAATCAGGTTATTACAGGTCCTGACGGTGGTAAGATTGAGTTCACGGTGGACGCGTTCAAGAAGCATTGTTTGCTGAACGGGCTGGATGATATCGGCTTGACCATGCAAAAATCAGATGCAATTGGCGCGTTCGAAAAGCAGTACGGGGCGGCAACGCCCTGGGTTTGAAGCCAAGCCGCGCGCAAGCGGGGCCATAACAGGATCGGGGCGGGCGTATATGCGCCTTTTGGGGGCAATATTTAGAGCACTTTGGGTCGTGGTTGTTGCCGCGATCCCATCGTTGTTGCTGCCTTCTGCTTCGCAGGGGGCCGTTGAGTTTGCGCTGATCATTGGCGCAATCATCGGGATGTTTGCGTTCTTTGAATACGGGTCATCCACACCGGGCTTTGTCGATTTTCGGTATGCGCCACCCTATAATCGCTTCAGGGCGTTCACTATTGCGATGCAGGTCGTAACCATCACGCTGGTCTGTCGCGCGGTGGAATTAGGGTTGGCTGACTCCGTGCTGGTGAATTGGGCGCAGCAAGCAGCACAGATGCTCGATTTCGAGTACAGTCCGGTATCGATGGCGATTGACCGCATACTGCTGGATTCCCGTTTTTCCGACACAACCGCAATTTTGCTGGTTTACAGCATCACAACCAGTTTTGTTGTTGGCGTTGGTATGACGTTGGCATTTGCCTTGATTTTATGGGTGTTCGGGTGTTCGGGTGGCCGCGTGATCGCGAAAACTTTAACCTCTGGGCAAACTTACCGACATTTCAGCCCTATGACGGTGGGTCAATTCCCAGACGTTTGCGGCGTGACGCGTATTTCAATATCATACTTGGAATCGCGTTAATCTATGCTTTACCATTAATCCCTACATATGGAATTGATTGGTTTACGGTCGATATATTCGAGAATAACCAAGTAATGGTATGGGCGACGACGTTATGGGTATTCATTGCAACCAGCCTGATTGCACGCGCTTCGGCCATGCTGAAAATTGCACGGATATTGAGCCGCGTTCAAGGGTAAGTGCGGCCCGAATTTTCACGGTTCTGCTTTTCCTTATTTCTTCCACAACTCTCAGTATCGCTGAAACGGTTCGTGTCGCGACGTTTAATGTTTCGTTAGGGCGTCGGGGGCCGGGTGTGCTGTTAAAGGCTATTATGTCTGGCAAAGATGAACAGGTGTTGGCGGTGGCTGCGATTATACGGCGTGTCCGGCCAGACATTTTGCTGTTGAACGAGTTTGATGCAGATTTCACCAATCTGGCATTGGACGCCTTTCGAAATGAATTGGATGGTGGCGAGAATGCAATAAGCTATCCGTACTTCTATGCTCCGATCGGAAATGAGGGCGTGCCGTCAAGGTTGGATCTTGACGGTGATGGGGCGCCGGATGAATGGGCTGATGCATTTGGATTCGGGCGGTTTCCGGGCAGTGAAGGGATGGCATTGTTGTCTCGGTTTCCAATCGACTTGCAGGCGGCGCGCAGTTTTTCATCGCTGAAATGGAGGAATATACCGGATGCAGTTTTGCCGATGAATACTGATGGTAGCCCGTTTTTGCCGGAAAAATCGACCACAGTGTTCCGTTTATCGTCAAAATCGCACTGGGATGTGCCGGTGGTTTTACCAAACGGACAGCGGATTAATATTTTGGCCACGCACCCCACGCCGCCAGTTTTTGATGGAGTCGAGAATTTGAACGGTTTGCGCAACGACGCAGAGATCGGGTTTTGGGTGTCCTATCTGGATGGTGCCGCGTTCATAGATGACGTCGGGCGGCAGGCGGCGTTTAGCGGAAAGGATTTTGTGCTGTTGGGTGATTTGAACAATGACCCCAATGACGGAGAGGGTAGCAAGCGCAGCATTCATACTTTGGTAACCCACCCGCTGGTGAATGACCCGATGCAAGCCTCGAGCGGGGCGGTGGTGGCCTCGGTTCGATATGGCGGCGCGAATGCGACGCATGCGGGCAACCCGGCACAGGACACGGTGGAATGGGATGCAGACATTGGCAACATGCGTGTAGATTATGCATTGCCATCCGCCAGTTTGACGCTGGAAGGCAGTGGTGTTTTCTGGCCCGCACCAGATGAGCCTGACGGGGATATGATTGCCGAAGGGCGTTCAGGTGCGTCAAACCACCGGATGGTATGGGTCGATGTGGAGATAGATTAGCGTGGTGGGCAGGGCTTCAGACCGTCATCCGTAAGCAGCGATTGATCGGTATCTTCAAGCACCAGACAGGATAAATACCGGCCAAACACCGCGCCTGTATCAATGGCGATCCGGTTGCCGTGGTTTTCAACCGCATGCACAGGGGTGTGGCCGTGAACGACGGTAAATCCGTGATCTTTGTCCGAGGAGAGGAACGGTTCGCGCATCCATATCAGATCATCCTGTGTCTGGTCTTTCAGCGCGACATCGGGGTTAATACCCGCATGCACAAACAGATAACTGCCGAGGCGAATGTAAAGTTCAAGGTTCGTAAAAAACTGTAAATGCGTATCGGGCAGGGCCGCGATGAATTCCCCTTGCTTGGCCGAAGGGTTTTCGAAACTGGCCCCGTTAACCCCATATGAACGCAAGGTTTCGGCGCCGCCGCCAAGCTCGTGCAGCCAGTGAATTTTGTTAATCTTTGGGCCGTTAGGTCGGATCGGGATCGTCGCATCTTTCAGGTATGTCAACAACATCTCGTCATGGTTGCCAAACAGCATGTGCGTGTGGTTCGGGGCCGCATCCTGCGCAATCAGGTTGTCGATAACGCCGCGGCTGTCAGGGCCACGGTCAATAAAATCACCTAAATATATAGTGACGGGGTTCGGATGCGGGCGGTTTTTCAAATCTTGGCGGATGTTTTTTTGAACGCGCGTAAGCTCGTCAAGGCATCCATGGATGTCGCCAATTGCATAAATCCGGTGACCGTCGGTTTGGTTAGCCATACGCAAAACTCCCTTTGGATATGCGTATGGCAGACGGGGTTAGGAATGCAAGGCTTGTCGCAAGGCGGCCCGCAACGGTGTCGGCTTGAAGTCTGGCAACAGGGCTTCAAGCGCTGTGCCGTCCAACCTGTGCGGTTTGTTCCAAAGGTAGCGCATGGCGACAACCTCGCGGATAAGCGGTGAGAAAACCCCAATCACCGACATAATGCCCCAAGGCACCTTTTTGACCTTCAGCTTTTTGTCTGTCGCATCCTCGACGGCGGTGATCAATTCGTCACCGGTCAAGGCAAAGCCTTCGAATGGAATGTCGGCAAAACGGGGCAGTGTCTCGCGAATTTCGCAAAGTTGAACGGCGGCGCGGGTCATGTCTGGCAGATACGCCCATGCGTGGGTTTGATCTGTCGGGCCGGGGTAGGTGATGACGCTTTTGTCGATTTTATTGGTGATTTGGCTGTCAAACCAGTTGCCGGTTTTCTCGGCTTCTATGAAGTCGCCACCGCGCAGAATGATTGTGCGAATGTTTGGCGCATCTCGAAAGCTGCGCTCCATTTCAACACGCAACGCGCCTTTGCCATTGGTGGCGGTTTGCGGGGTTTCGGCGGATAGTAGGGCGGGCGGATTGGTGCTGAAATTATAGACGTTACCGGGTATTAGAATTGTCGCGCCGCTGGTGCGGGCCGCAGCGATAACTGATGCGGTCAGAACGGGCAAAAGTTCGGCCCATTTGTGATAGGGCGGGTTAAGGGCGTTGACGATGACGTCAAAACCTTTCGCGGCTTTACCTAGGGCGTCCGAATCGCTGGCATCCGCCTCGATCACCTTACCACGGTGGGTTTTGCCGGGGCGAACGAGGGCGGTTACATCCCAGCCTGCACCACTAAACGCCTTATATGCCCCGCGCCCAAATCGGCCGTTTGCGCCGAGGATTAATACTTTATCTGTCATAGGCTCTCCTTTTCTGCAGCCAACATGGCGTATGCGTAAATGAATGTATCTTGCCTAAATATGTAGGTATGCTATTCATAAATGAATATGATAGAGAACCTCGATTGGGCATATATACGCGCCTTCCTCGCTGTGGCGGAGGGGGGGTCGCTTTCAGCGGCGGCGCGTGCTTTGAAGCTTAGCCAACCGACGCTTGGGCGACAGATCAAAGCCGCTGAGAATGTGTTGGGCGTTGAACTATTTCACCGCCAACCCCGTGGCTTAACCCTGACACCGACGGGCAAAAAACTGCTGGTCCCCGCGAAAGATATGCAAGCCGCCGCCGCGCGGTTGTCTCTGGTGGCCGAGGGGCAGGATGACCGGCTTAGCGGGGTGGTGCGCATCACGGCCAGCGAGATGGTGGCGCATTACTTGCTGCCGCCTATAATCGCTAAAATCAGACGGGTAGAACCGCAGATCGAACTTGAAATTCATCCTTCCAATGCATCGAAGAATCTGCTGTTTCGTGAAGCAGATATCGCGGTTCGCATGTACCGCCCCGATCAACTGGATATCATTTCCAAACACATCGGGGACATGCGCATGGGGATGTTTGCGTCCCGTGCGTATATCGCGCGTTTTGGAATGCCTACCGGGATTGAAGATATATCCGAGCATGATTTCGTCGGGTACGTTGAAAACACTGCGATTATCGAGGGGATGAAGCCATTGGGTTTGCATGTTGACCGGCACTTTTTCAAAACGCGCAGCGACCAGCAGGCCGTGCATTGGGAATTGGCGCGGGCTGGGTGTGGTATAGGTTTCACCCAATTGCGCATGGGCCAGATGGATGCGGATATGGTGCAGGTTTTGCCAGATGTGCCGATATCAGCGTTGCCATTTTGGTTAACCGCGCCCGAAGCTTTGCGCACGAATCCACGCATTCGCCGTGTGTTCGACCTGCTGTCGGATGCCCTTTGCGACGTGGTGGATGCTTGACCCTGCGCGGGCAACGCGGTAGGCGATTTATAACGAAATTGACCTAAGGACACGCACATGAACACTCCATCCCTTCTTATACTTGCAGGCGACGGCATCGGCCCCGAAGTTATGGGCGAAGTTAAGCGGATTATCACATGGTACGGTGACAAGCGGGACATGGAATTTGACGTGTCCGAGGATCTGGTCGGCGGTGCGGCGTATGACGCGCATGGCACGCCTTTGACGGATGAGACGATGGCCAAAGCGCAGGAGGTGGACGCGGTTCTGCTGGGCGCGGTTGGTGGTCCGGCGTATGATGATCTGGACTTCAGCGTGAAGCCCGAACGCGGCTTGTTGCGCCTTCGCAAGGAAATGGATTTGTTTTCCAATTTGCGTCCGGCGCAGTGTTTTGATGCGTTGGCGGATTTCTCGTCTTTGAAGCAGGATATCGTTGCTGGGTTGGATATTATGATCGTTCGGGAGCTGACCTCGGGTTCCTATTTCGGCGAGCCGCGCGGGATTTTCGACCTTCCCAATGGCGAGCGCGAGGGGATTAATACGCAGCGGTATACGACTAGCGAGATCCGGCGGGTGGCGCGTTCGGCGTTTGAATTGGCGCGTAAACGGGGCAATAAAGTTTGTTCCATGGAAAAAGCCAACGTCATGGAGAGCGGGATTTTGTGGCGCGAAGAAGTGACTTGGGTGCATGAAAACGAATACCCAGATGTGGAGCTTTCGCACATGTATGCAGACAACGGCGCGATGCAACTGGTGCGTTGGCCAAAGCAGTTTGATGTGATCGTGACGGACAATTTGTTCGGCGATATTCTTTCGGATTGTGCAGCAATGTTAACGGGTTCGCTGGGAATGCTGCCATCGGCCAGCCTTGGTTTGCCGATGGAAAATGGCCGCCCCAAAGCAATGTATGAACCGGTGCATGGGTCCGCGCCTGACATCACAGGGCAAGGCAAAGCCAACCCGATTGCGTGCATCCTTAGCTTTGCAATGGCGCTGCGGTATTCGTTCAATGATGGCGCGGAGGCGGACCGTCTTGAGAAGGCCGTGGAGAAGGTGCTGGCAGACGGCGCGCGGACGGCGGATTTGCTGGGACCGGAAGGTGGATCGCCTATTTCAACGACCGAGATGGGCGACGCGATTCTGGCGGCATTGGATGCCAGCCTTTAGGCGAAAGATTATTGCGTAGCCCGTTAACCTTTGCCGATTTTGAGCAAAACGGGCTATGCACAACGCGTACACAATGCGTACACAACGCGTGAGTACACTAAATTAGTCGGGATTGTTAACCTTTTGGGTGCTGTTGGTGTGTTCAATGACCGCTTTGAATCTAAGTGGATAAACGCACACCATTAACTTCGCCCAATGCACAGAATAATTTTATCATTTAGCTGGAACCTTCAAGGTACTCCGCAAAGCCTTCAGTGAACTCATATCTTTCTACATTATTGAAAGTGATTTCAACGATAGCACCGTAGTTCCCGCATATTGTCATTTTTCCTTGAAGATGTTCGTGATCTTCAAAAAAGTAGGAAAAAATCGTCTTTCCGGAGCCGTTATAGGTGTGCCTTTTTGACATAATGATAAATTCACGTGTGAAAGGATTATTGCTTAAATCCTTTCGCATTTCAGCAATCAGTTCCGGCATTTTTTTCTCAAGTTCGTTGAAATTGCGTGGCCGTGCGACTTCTAAATTTCGTAAAGCTAGGTATGCCCGAATTTCAGATAGTTTTTTCCATTCATGCAAAGTATCAATGGAATGGCTTGGAATATCTGCGTCAACCAAACGACTACAAGTCTGGCAAAGCCAAATACCATTCTTGATAGATGATCTTTCTTCGGTTGTCATTTCTTCATGAAATCTTGGCCCACCCGCCGCTGCTGCACAGATGTGCGCTGCCACTCCAATACTCGTGCTACCCTCGCCGCCGTCAGAACCGACGGTAGGCCTTCGGCAAGATGGATTGGAGCATTTGTAGCCACTTTGACGAGCCAATTCCTTCACGTCTGCCTGTGTAAAGTTGTCCCTCATTGCGAAACTCCTACTAACTTAACAATATTGTAGGTACAGTTTTCGACTGATGAAGGCAACGCTCCCTCACCGCAACGCAATCATTACCCCGTCTTGTGCCCAGCCGTAATCATTGCATTTGCCGCGGATTATGATGTAGTCGAAATCCTCGGGGATATCGACGTTTAGGACTTGGGTGGTGACGTTCTCGGCCCCGACGCTGGGGGTGGAGATTTCGGCGTAGCCGATGCGGGTTTCGTCAGGGCTGAAGATGGCCAGACTGTTATACATGTGGTCTTCGCCTGTATCGGGGTGGTATACGGTGACTTTGAATTTCCACAGGCCGTCGGATTGCATGGCTTGAACCATGCGAATCTCGACCTCCGCCGAAAGTGCGGGGAGGGGGATTGTCAGGGCAATCAGGGCGGCGATCAGTAGTTTCACGTATGGCTCCGAGGTTCTTTAAGCGATTCCCGTTTAGCACAGTGCGGGGCGAAAGGCAGATCACATTACCGCAAGGGGTTCGTGATTAGGGCGTGGGCAGGGTGACGGTGAATTTCGGGCCGTCACCGTGGACAAGGTCGTGCGGGATGATGGATATTTCGGTTGTGCCTGCGGGGATGGTGACGCCCGACAGGCTGCGGGTGAAGGGTTGTTCGTTCACGTGGGGGTGGACGAGGGTACGGTAGCCCAGCTCGATCCCGTCTATGGTGTAGACGCCCCAGCCATCGGCGTAGTGTTCCCAGCCGGTGTCGGCGTGCAGGATCGAGACGTCGAAGCGCCATGTGCCGCCATTGGCGATTGCATCGACGGCGGTAACGGTGGGGATATCGGCGGCGGCAATCAGGGGAAGCGCGGCGAAAAGGGCGGCGAGGGCGGTTGATTTCATCTGCGATTCTCCTAAATGTTGTGGTAGTATAGCGGGAACATCGCAGTTGCCCTTTCACATTCGCGTGGAAATCGCTATGAGCGCGGTGTTGAACCCCCAATTTCAGGAGAAAAACCTTGGGTTACAGAATCGTCGTCGTGGGCGCCACTGGCAATGTGGGCCGTGAAATGTTGAACATCTTGGAGGAACGCAAGTTCCCGATCGAGGAGTTGGCCGTGCTTGCCAGCCGTCGCTCAATGGGTACAGAAGTTGCGTTCGGCGAGAAGACGATGAAGACGGGCGATCTGGACACGTTTGATTTTACGGGTTGGGATATGGCGCTGTTTGCCGTTGGGTCCGAGGCGACGAAGAAGTATGCGCCAAAGGCTGCGAAGGCTGGTTGTGTGGTGATTGATAACAGTTCGCTTTATCGGTACGACCCGCAGGTGCCGCTGATTGTGCCGGAAGTGAACCCCGATGCGATCATGGGGTACGACAAGAAAAACATCATCGCCAACCCGAATTGTTCGACCGCGCAGATGGTTGTGGCGTTGAAGCCATTACATGACCGTGCGACGATCAAACGGGTGGTTGTGTCCACGTATCAATCGGTTTCCGGCGGTGGCAAGGACGCGATGGACGAGCTGTGGATGCAGACCAAGGGCATGTATGTGCCGGGGCAGGAGCGTGTTCCCAGCGTGTTCCCCAAGCAGATTGCCTTCAACGTGATCCCGCATATTGATGTGTTTATGGACAGCGGCGACACTAAAGAAGAATGGAAAATGGTTGCTGAAACCAAGAAGATTATGGACCCGAAGATCAAGGTCACGGCGACCTGTGTGCGGGTTCCGGTTTTCGTTGGGCACAGTGAGGCGATCAACATTGAATTCGAGGATTTCCTTGATGAAGATGAAGCGCGGGATATCTTGCGCGAGGCGCCGGGGATACTGGTTGTCGATAAACGCGAGGACGGCGGCTATGTGACCCCGATCGAGAGCGTGGGCGAATATGCGACGTTCATCAGCCGTATCCGGCAAGACGTGACGGTCGAGAACGGGATTAACCTGTGGTGTGTCTCGGACAACCTGCGCAAAGGTGCGGCGCTGAACGCGGTGCAGATTGCGGAGCTGTTAGGGCGACGGGTTTTGAAGAAGGGTTAGGTTACGAGCCGGCGGTCGCAAACTGGTTTCGGTAGTTTTCGACTAGTTCGGTGCGTAATTCATTAAGACGGTTATCGCCCAAATTAATAACAGCACCGTTATTTACAGAACGCATGCGTGCGATAAGGGCCTCGGCCATATCAGTTGATACACGGTCTAATGCTTCGTCGGAATCCTTCCAGATATCCTGGATCATTTCAGGACTATATCTATTTGACATTTTCATTGAACCTTAAGACTAGAACTGCCTTGCCTCTGATTTTGAGACTCGGGCATATTGACTCATTTAACCAAAATAAGCAACACTTCAATTATATTGGCTAATTGGGATTACAATAGTGTTTACATTTAATTGGTTAAAATTACTATAACTATTCAACTATGAGTAAATAAGTCATCATATAACAAAGTCAATGGCTGTAACTAGCCTGTTAAATTGTAAGGCTCTACTGTGAACGAATCCGCTTTTCCCAAACGCACGGTATTGACCGAAATAAAATCAGTTTTGCCGATAGGTACAATTGATCCGAAAAGTTTGAAAATTTACAATACGGTGATGGATAGCCCAGCAGGTGCATGGGACCTTGCTCCAGATTTTCCGCCAAACTTGTTCGCTGTTGTTGGTCATTTATGCCAAATAAGTGGGGCCATGGGATACTATGTTCCAAACCCTCATGATCAAGAGCAAAATGGTACATTTGTGTTATCGGTGAAAGATAAGGAGGAATTGGAGAAAACTGCAAACGACTGGAATTCGGATGCAAAGAATCCGACCGGAACAATAGACAGGCTTTGGGCTGATCTCCTTAAAATGGGTAATCACGATGTTCGAATGGAAGGAAGCAATACACCCCAGTGGTGGCCGGTGGCCATGAAGCTACTAATTATTGCTGACAGCGCCTCGAAAGGGTTGGGGCGGCATGTTTCAGCAAGCAATGGAGAGGGGGCCAGCAGGTTTAACATGTTTATAGCGACTTTTTTTGACAATAACGAAGGGCAGAAAAAGGAGGCTGAATCATTTAGAGATCAAAGTCTAAGGAAACCCGCCTCGGTGACCACACTGGTAGATATGGACGTTGTTTGTGTTTTGCCGAAAAGTCGTATCGCTCAGGTTGGATGCACACTAAGAAACCTGACCGCAAACCTAGCATTGCTTCCACCAAGGGGGATGGTTCGGTGTCATTGGACGCAATCCAGAGAAGAACCAAAACCAGATAACCATAGCGCACTCGATATTTTGCTTGTACCACTACCTTACAAGATATTCGGGCGAAACTTTCATGAGAAACACCAGAAAAGTTCTATAACGGGCAAATCCGTGCAGAATATGCCAAACTGGGCCAGCTTTCAGATTAACCAAGGTTGGCTCGAAGATAAGGAAGAAAAACTTGTCGACTTCGTAATGGACCTTCTGAAAGAAGCCAGTAAAGAGGTTGAGACGATAAACGGGATAATCTTCCCCGAGTTCTCTCTAAATTATAATATTTTTGAGAAATTATGCGACAGGCTGGTTTCTAAGGATTATGGCGTCGAGTTTATTGTTGCGGGGAGCTCAACAAACTGCAAACCAGAAGAGGGGGGCGCGAATTTTGTAGTTACAGCTGTAAGGCGCCAACTAGCTAAACCCAAGAACACCGACGATCAAAACTACGGCTTTGCAATTACAAGCCGTAGAAAGCACCATCGATGGAAGCTTGATCAAATACAAGTTTCTGAATACGCTTTGGCGAGTTCGTTAAACCCAACAACAAGCGCATGGTGGGAAGATCATCACATCGCCAAGCGAGAATTGTATTTTCATCAGTTTCGTCAATCTTCGACATTTGTTTCGATGATATGTGAGGACTTGGCCAGAAACGACCCCTGCCATGAGATAATTCGGTCGATTGGACCAAATTTGTTATTTGCGTTACTAATGGATGGGCCGCAATTGAAAAATCGCTGGTCCGCCCGATATGCTTCAAGCCTTGCTGATGATCCTGGATGCTCGGTTTTGACGTTAACTTCGTTTGGCTTAGTCGATCGCTTGAACTCTACAAAAAAATACGAAGAAAATCGGTCCATTGCGCTTTGGAAAGACGAAACGGGCCAGATGATTGAAATACCAATGCCAAAAGGTGGCGCTGACTGTGGCGTGTTAATTTCATTATGCAGTAAAGATGTGTTTGATCAAACGATAGACGGCAGGAAAACAATGAATTGTTCTTGGCGGTTCCAATCGCAACTACCTATCGAATTATAGGATCCTAAATTGGCTATTCCTACACCCGATGAAACGCCTCGGCGTCGGCGTTGTAGTATTCGACGCTGCCGTCGCGGATGTTGTTCCATAGGCCGTGTAGCGCGAGGGTGTCGTTTGCGACGGCGTCTTGGATGAACGGGAAGGTCATCAGGTTTTCCAGCGCGACGAGGACGCCTTCTTTTTCCAAGGCGGTTTGGCGCTCCGCATGGGTGCCTTCCATGTCCTTGATGCGCTCGTACCCCGGGCGCAGGATGTCCATCCAGCGGCCAACGAAGCTGTTGCCCTCTTCCAGTTCCGGCGCATTGCCGCAGCACATATCGAGGCAACCGGCCACCCCGCCGCAATCCGAATGGCCAACGACCAGCAGATTGGCGACGTGCAGGTGTTTCACCGCGTACTCAATCGCGGCCGAGGTGCCGTGCGGCTCCGCGTCTGGGGAATAGGGTGGCACGAGGTTGGCGATGTTGCGATGGATGAAGAATTCACCGGATTCGGCCCCGAAGATCGCGGTGACGTGAACGCGGCTGTCGCAACACGAGATGATCATGGCGCGGGGGCGTTGGCCCTCGTCAGCTAAACGCGCATACCATGCTTTGTTTTCCTGAAACTGCGTCGCACGCCAACCGGCGTAGCGCTTGGCAAGGTAGGACGGCAGGGGTTTTGCATTTTTCATTCGCGGCTCCTTCTTCCCCCTCCTTTTGCGGGGTTTTTCGGGAATTTTCAAGGACTGGATGTTTGATAACCCTTTTTTCAGACTTTGCCGCTAGTTTAGATTTTGCGAGAGTAGAGGGGAAAGAAGGAATGGGACAAATATACCAAATTTGCGCGGGACAAGCCGTGGCTGTAGGTGTGGACTACGAGGTAATCCGTAACCTGAAAACGGCAGTCGGAGAGGCGCAATATGAGGAGATCGCGGAGGCGGCGGCGTTTAATCTGGCGGACCGGTTGGGAAGGCTGGAACGCGCGCTGCGAGAGGGAGATTTGACGATGACGTATCGCCATGCGCTGAACATTTGCGGGGTCGCCAGCCAAATAGGGCTGGTGGATGTGGCAAAGGTGGCGTCGGACGTTATGACGTGTACGCGCGAGGGCAATATGGAGGGGTTATCGGCGGTGATCGGGCGGTTGAACCGCGTTGCGGAGGCGTCTTTGTTTTCGGTTTTCGAGTTGGAGGCGTAAGCGGGTCTTGCGGTTCTGGCATGGGCGGATAGTTTACGGGTAACTTTCTTGATTGGAGATACCCCGATGGCTAACCGTTTTTCTAGTGATGCAAAATCTGCGATTCCTGTTCATGCTGTTGGCAAGGGCGAGGATTATCCGGCGGATATCACGGCGGCGCAGCGGAACTGGYTGARGGCYACCGGATTTTCCGGTGGCTTGGGCGAAGTTGCTTTGTTGCCCGATGGTGGCGCGATTGGCGCGGTGCTTGTTGGCTGGGGAACGGAGGCGGCGCGCGCGCGTGGGCGGTTCCATCTGGCAGCGGCGGCGCAGAAGTTGCCGGAGGGGGTTTACCGGATCGCGTCCGGTATTCCTGACGAGGATATGGAAAACGAGGCGCTGGGCTGGTTGATGTCAAACTATCGGTTCTCGCGGTATCGGGATGCGGGGGCGGTTAAGGCGATTTTGAATGCGCCGGATGGAATTGATGCGCAGCGGGTTGAAGTTATGGCTGAAGGCGATGCCTTGGCGCGCGATTTGATCAACACGCCTGCATCGGACATGGGGCCGGATGCGTTGGAAGCGGCGTTCCGCGCGTTGGGCGAACAGCATGGGGCGGAGATTTCGGTCATCAAGGGCGAGGCTTTGTTGGCGGAAAACCTGCCACTTATACATGCGGTTGGCCGTGCGTCGGATCAGATGCCGCGATTGCTTGATATGCGTTGGGGGGCAGATGATGCGCCGACGGTGACGTTGGTGGGCAAGGGGGTTTGCTTTGATACGGGTGGGCTGAACATCAAACCCGGGGCTTCGATGGGGCTGATGAAAAAGGATATGGGTGGCAGTGCCAATGTGATGGCGCTGGCGCATATGGTTATGGCGTTGAAGCTGCCGGTACGGTTGCGGGTGCTGGTGCCTGCGGTGGAAAACTCGATTTCCGCGGGTGCGTTCCGGCCACAGGATATTTTGAACAGCCGTAAAGGTTTGACGATTGAGGTGAATAATACCGATGCCGAGGGGCGGTTGGTGCTGGCGGATGCACTGGCTGTGGCAGACGAGGAGACGCCTGATTTGTTGTTGTGTCTTGCGACATTGACGGGGGCGGCACGGGTTGCGTTAGGGCCGGAYTTRCCGCCGTTYTAYACGGAYAACGARGGTTTGGCGGCSGATATTARYGYGGCSGCKGATAMAKCSGCGGACCCGTTGTGGCGCATGCCGTTCTGGGACCCTTAYGAGGRTAAYMTWGAGCCGGGMATYGCCGATCTGGATAAYGCGCCTGCGGGGGGCATGGCKGGGTCGATYAATGCGGCRYTGTTCTTGCGRCGGTTCGTKGARARMACYGCRGGGTTCGCGCATTTTGACATATATGGCTGGACGCCRGYGGSKAARCCKGCRCGMTCYAAGGGRGGSGCGTGYCAGTCGGCGCGGGCGTTGTTGGCGGTTATTGAAAAGCGRGTAAGCTGATGGATACGCGACGAATTGCGGTGCGCCATGATCTGGCGGCGGAACATTTGCGYGGGCAGGTGGACGTTGAAAAATTCGTTGAGGGCAGGCCGATGACGGTTGGGGCTTCGATGACTAATCTGGTGCGAAACGCGGACCCCGACACCAATTTGGCAACGCAGCTTTTGTACGGCGAGGGGTTCACGGTCTACGACGAGATCGCCGATATGGGGCTGGCATGGGGGCAATCGGAACGTGACGGGTATGTCGGATATGTGCCGTCAGCCGGACTGGTTGAACCGTTGGAGGGGCGTATCGAAACGGTTACGGCTTTGTCCGCGCTGGTTTTCAGCGAGCCGGATTTCAAGTCGCAATTGTTGGGGTCTTATTCGCTGGGCTGCCGTGTTGTGGTTGAGGGCGAAGAAAACGGGTATGCGCAATTGGCAGGCGGGTATTACACGCCGATGCAGAATTTGGCGCCTGTCGTGGGGGATTTCGTGAGTGTGGCGGAAAAGTTCGTCGGATCGCCGTATCTTTGGGGTGGCCGCAGCTATTTCGGGCTGGATTGTTCGGGGTTGGTGCAGCTTGCGTTGCAGGCCGTTGGGGTCGATGCGCCGAGGGATGCGGATATGCAGGCGGCGGAGCTGGGGTCAGTTTGCGCCGCGCCATTGCGGCGCGGTGATCTGGTGTTTTGGGATGGGCATGTGGGGATTATGCAGGACGGTGAAAACTTGCTGCATGCGAATGTGCATCACATGGCGGTTGTGTCCGAGCCGCTGGCGAAGGTTGCGGCGCGGGCCGAGGGCGAGATTACCGGAACGCGGCGGCTTTAGCCGTTTTCGCGCAGCACACGACCGGCCAAGTATAGGGAACCACATATCAGGATGCGGGCGGTCGGGTCTTTGGCTGTGATCGTGGCGATGGCATCGGCGACGGAGCGAGATTCTTCGGCTTTAAGGCCAACGGATCGTGCGGCGGCGGCGGTTTCAGAGGCTTTCAGTGTGGCGGTTTCGCCCTCGATAGAGACACCAAACAAGCCTTCGGAAATTTCGGCCAAGGGGGCCAGATATCCGGTGATATCTTTGGTGTTCAGCATGCCGCATATCAAATATGTGGGGCGTTTGGGCAACCTTTGCAAAGCCTCGACCAGCGCTTGACCTGCGGCGGGATTGTGGCCGCCGTCAAGCCAGAGTTCCGCTTGACCCGCCGCTTGGACCAGTGGRCCTTGGCGCARGCGTTGYAGGCGGGCGGGCCARTYGGCRGTTGTKATTGCGGCCTCGCAGGCGGCCTCGTTTTTGCCCAAGGCGCGCAAGGTGGCGATGGCGGCGCCGGCGTTTTGGACTTGGTGCGCGCCGATCAGGTTGGGTAGGGGCAGGTCTAGCAGGCCGTTTTCGTCTTGATAAACAAGCCGCCCGTTTTCTTCCCAGACTTGCCATTGTTGGCCGTGAACCAGAAGGGCGGCACCGACTTCGGCGGCTTTGGCCTCGATCACTTCCAATGCGGCGTCTTCCTGTGGGCCGACGACGCAATAGACGCCACGTTTCAGGATGCCGGCTTTTTCGGCGGCGATTTCTTCGATGGTTTCACCAAGGTACTGCGTGTGGTCGATGCTGATCGGGGTGATTACGCAGAGGCGGGGAACCTCGACCACGTTGGTGGCATCTAGCCGTCCGCCAAGGCCGGTTTCCAGCAGGGTGTATTCGGCGTCTGTGCGCGAGAATGCCAGCAGGGCGGCGCAGGTAGTGATTTCGAAATAGGTGATGGTGATGCCGTCATTGGCCGCGACGCATTCGTCCAGAATTTCGGTTAAGGCGTCTTCGGATATCAACTCGCCAGCCAGCCGGATGCGTTCGTGAAAGCGGGCGAGGTGGGGCGAGGTGTAGGCGTGGACGCGGTCGCCGTCGGCCTCCAACCCTGCGCGGATCATGGCTTGGGTGGAACCTTTGCCGTTGGTGCCTGCGAGGTGGATCACGGGTGGCAGGTGCTTTTCGGGGTTTCCGAGCGCGTCAAGAAGCCGAACCATACGGTCCAGTGTCAGGTCGATGATTTTAGGGTGGAGCGACATCATCCGCTCCAGAATAATGTCGCTGTTGTTCATTTTGCGGCTTTTTCTTCCGGTGCGGGGAGGTCGCCGTGGACCTGCGGGGTTTTCTTCATCAGCATCCGAATGATGGTTATCAATTCGTTACGCATGTCTTTGCGATGCACCACGCGGTCAAGGATGCCGTGGTCCAGCAGGTATTCGGCGCGCTGGAATTCTTCGGGCAGCTTTTCGCGGATGGTTTGTTCGATAACCCGCGCGCCAGCGAAGCCAATTAGGGCGTTGGGTTCGGCAATATGCACATCGCCGAGCATGGCGTAGGAGGCCGTAACGCCGCCGGTTGTCGGGTGGGTTAGAACTACGATGTAGGGCAGGCCCGCTTCTTTCAACATTTGCACCGCAACGGTGGAACGGGGCATTTGCATCAGGGCCATGATGCCTTCTTGCATACGCGCGCCACCAGCGGCGGAAAACAGCACGAGCGGGGCGTTAATTTGAACAGCACGTTCGGCAGCGGCGATGATCGCGTTGCCAACGTGCATCCCCATGGAACCGCCCATGAACGAGAAATTCTGACCGGCGCAGACGACTTTCATGCGGCCCATATCGCCTTCGACCACCAGCATGGCGTCGTGTTCGCTGGTCTTTTTACGCGCGTCACGAATGCGGTCAGGGTATTTTTTCTGGTCTTTGAAATGTAGCGGGTCGGCGGGTGGCTCTGGGACTTCAACCTCGGCGAACAGGCCGCCGTCGTACATGGTTTCAAACCGTGCGCGGGGCGTGATATGCATGTGGTGCTTGCACGACGGGCAGGTGTTCAAGGCCTCCGTCAGTTCGCGGTGGAACAGCATGGTTCCGCATTCGGGGCATTTGGTCCACAGGTTATCCGGCGTCTCGCGACGGGAAAAAATTGAGTTAATCTTTGGACGGACGTAGTTTGAAATCCAGTTCATGTGCTGGTTGGCCCCTTTTGCTGCGCTAATACCCTAATTAATCTGCTGTTAACGGGATTGCAACGTCAGAGCCGCCGTCGACGCATGATTAGCATGAAAATTCCGTAGCCAAACAACATTCCGGCCAGCGAGACCAATAAGGCGGATTTCATTTCAGGGCTTCGCATGTCAATTTCGTAGAGATAAAAGCTCATACCGCTGAGTTGGCCCGATGAATTCATAAACAACATTACCACCATATTATTGGTGAAATGCAGCCCCATTGCAGGGGAAAGGGAGCCGAATCGCGCCGTTATATCGGCAAGGATCAACCCCATCAGTGTGGTGACGGCGACGATCAGCCAAGTGTTATTGCCAAACAGGGCAGGGTTATAGTGGGCAAGGCCGAACATAACGGAGGGCAGCACCCACCAGATCCAACGGCTTTTGAAGCGGGCGGCGAGTTGTTGTTGCAAATACCCGCGAAAGACCATTTCTTCGGCGGTGGTTTGCAAAAACAGCAGGATCAACGCAGGGACGAGCCACGTTAACCATTTTAGCAACGGCATTTGCTGGGTCAGGTCCGTTGAAAGCGCCGTGGTTGTGGCATCTATCGCGGCGAGGATCAGAATAATCGCGGCCCCACCGCGCCACAGCCGCCAGTTGATTGTGCCACTTGGGCCAAGCACGGTGTGCAAGGGGCGTTTATGCAGGAACTTTAGAACCAGCCACAAGGCCGGTATCATTGTGGAGATCACGGCCAGCATCGCAAAGGTTGAGAAAATGGTGCGGCCAGTTTCGACTTCGTTCATCAAGCGCACGCCTAAGCCCGGTTTGATATATTCGCCCAAGAATGTGGTTCCGAGGCCTAACAGCACGGTCGCCAGCAGGAACAGCGCAAATATCAGCACCAATCCCAGTACCGTGCGCCATATCTGGGATCGCGCCTGTGCGGGGGCGATATAGGCTTGAAAGGCGGGGGAGAGGTGGGGGAACATGGAGACTCCGGTTGAAATCGGAAGGGTAACCCTGGAAAAAATTCTTAGCAATACTTGAGATTCTGGACGCCATTCCCTATTGCTGGATTTAACGAAATAAATCCAACAGGAGTTGCCCTAAAATGAATTCCGGACCTATCGACAAATCCAACCTTCCCAGCCGTCATGTAACCGAAGGGCCGGAGCGCGCGCCGCATCGGTCTTACCTTTACGCGATGGGGCTTTCGGAAACCGAAATACATCAGCCGCTGGTTGGCGTCGCGACCTGCTGGAACGAGGCCGCACCGTGTAATATCGCGCTGAACCGTCAGGCGCAGTCGGTTAAATCCGGTGTTAAAGTTGCCAAAGGCACGCCGCGGGAATTCACCACGATTACGGTGACCGATGGTATCGCGATGGGCCACGAGGGTATGCGCTCCAGTCTGGTCAGCCGCGAGGCGATTACCGATACGGTTGAATTGACCATGCGGGGGCATTGTTACGATGCGCTCGTTGGGTTGGCCGGTTGTGATAAATCTTTGCCGGGTATGATGATGGCGATGCTGCGATTGAATGTGCCGTCGGTGTTTTTATACGGCGGATCGATTTTGCCGGGGCGTTTTGAAGGCCGTGACGTAACGGTTCAGGACGTGTTCGAGGCCGTGGGTCAGCATCAGGCTGGCAATATGTCGACTGAGGATTTGATGCGTTTGGAAACGGTTGCTTGTCCATCCGCTGGCGCATGTGGCGGCCAGTTTACGGCCAACACAATGGCGTCGGTGTCCGAGGCGATTGGCTTGGCGTTGTTCCAATCCGCTGGCGCACCGGCCCCTTATGAAAGCCGCGATGCTTTTGGCGAGGCGTCTGGCGAGGCGGTGATGAATCTGCTGCGCCTGAACATTCGCCCGCGTGATATTGTAACGCGCAAAGCGTTGGAAAACGCGGCGCGGATCGTGGCGTGTACGGGTGGCTCTACCAACGCAGGGCTGCATTTACCTGCGATGGCGCATGAGGCGGGGATTGATTTTGATCTTGAGGATGTCTGTGACATCTTCCGCGACACACCGTATTTTGTCGATCTGAAACCGGGTGGGCAGTATGTGGCCAAGGATTTGTTCGAGGTTGGCGGCATTCCGATTGTCATGCGCGAGCTGGGTAAAGCGGGATTGTTGCACGAGGAATGTATGACCGTTTCAGGCCGTACCATTGGCGAAGAAGTTGACCGCGTAACGGGCGAGGCCGACGGCAAGGTGATTTATCCCGTTGAAACGCCGATCTCTAAAACAGGTGGCGTTGTTGGCCTGAAGGGCAATCTTGCACCAGACGGGGCGATTGTGAAAATCGCTGGTATGAGCGACGAAGAAACCGTGTTTACCGGCCCGGCGCACGTTTTTGAATGCGAAGAAGACGCGTTCGAGGCGGTGCAAAACCGCACGTATAAAGAGGGCGAAGTTCTGGTTATCCGCAATGAAGGCCCATCGGGTGGCCCCGGCATGCGCGAGATGTTGGCGACGACAGCGGCGCTTTCGGGCCAAGGAATGGGCAAGAAGGTTGCATTGATTACAGACGGTCGTTTTTCTGGCGCGACACGCGGTTTCTGCGTAGGCCACGTTGGACCAGAGGCGGCACATTGTGGGCCGATTGCATTGGTTAAAGACGGCGATATGATCACGTTGGACGCCCACAAAGGCGAGATTTCGGTTGACGTTTCGGACGAGGAAATGGCCAAGCGCAAGGCCGAATGGAAAGGCCCGCGCGACACGATTTATGCAAGTGGTGCGCTTTGGAAGTATGCGCAGCAGGTTGGTTCCACTCACAAGGGGGCGGTGACGCACCCGGGTGCCAAGATGGAAAAGCACATCTATGCGGACCTTTAAGATCCTGACAAAAGGGGCGGCTTTGGTCGTCCTTTCAATCGTGGTTGCCTGTACGAGCGTGGAGCAAAATACCGCGACGGGGCCAACGTCTATTCCCAAAGCGGTGCGGGTGAGTGCCGGGGATGTGCCGGTTGTGATCGCCGCGCCCCGCGGGTTTTGCATTAACCGCGCCACCATTGCCGAAAGCGCGAACGGGGCGTTCATGTTTCTAAGCGACTGTCGGGTGGTTGCCGATACGGGTGTGGCGTCGCGGGTGCCTATTTCCGCCATTTTGACGGCCAGCATTTCGCCTACGGGATTGGCGGGCAGTGAAAACGGGATGAAGCCCGCGCTTGGCGCGTTGGGGCAGTTTTTGGCAACACCGGTCGGGGTGTTTTCGCTTGGTAAAAGCCAAGTGAACGGGGCTGTCAGCATTCTGGAAACCAAACAAACCGACACGGCCTTGTATCTGCTGGTCGAGGATCGGGCGTTTCGCGATGATGCTGGTGTCTCGAACCGGTATTGGCGCGCATTTACCGAAGTGAACGGGCGGTTGGTGGCATTATCCGTGACCGGATATTCCGATGCCGACCCTGAAGAAAAACGTAGCTTGCGGATCATTCGGGATTTCATGCAAGCGATTGTCGATGCGAACACGGCGGCCTCGTGAAGCTTTTTGGTAAACCCAAGGTCGCGCCTGCTGCGCCGTTGATTGATGTACCGGAGGGGTTTCATGTTCCGCCCAAAACGCAGTGGGGCTTCACGCCGAGCTTGCAAAGCGGCATTACGCAGGGCGGCGCGTCTGGAAATATCCTGACGGGAACCGTGCTTGGCCCGCATGTGACGTTGCATCACGGTGGCGACGGCGCGCAGTTTTCTATCGAACAAACCGATGATTACGGCGCGGGGCTGGTTTTTAACTTCGCAGATTTCAGCAGCGACTTCTTCTCGCTGGCGTTTGAAATTCCACAGGACGGCGTGCAGGGTTTGGGACGTCAGGATTTGGTGCGCTTTGTCTTGCGCACACAAGCGAGCGAGCCGTTCGAGGCTTACGCGCGCCTGAACCTGTGCCATGGCCCCAACACCGAACAGATCGTGCGGATGATCAATATTGGTGCGGGCGAAAGCTTTGCCGAGTTTGATATTTTTTACACAGACTATGAACAAAAACGTGCGGCTAGTGCGTGGATCGACCTGATTATCAACGACCCGGCGCACAAACGGATCACGCTGGAACAAGTGATAATTCTACGCCGCGCGCGGGCCAGCCTGTAGGTTACGGCTTGATTGGTAAAACCTGGCGGATTACGGTCGGGTAAATTAAATTTATTGAGGCATTATTATGAAATTTCCATTTGGTAAATCTGTTTTCCTGCTGTCGGTTTTGGCAAGTCCGGTGTTGGCACAATCCGTGCCGTGTGGCGGCTCTTTTTCCAGTTTTCTAAACGGTGTGCGGTCCGAGGCATTGGCCGCTGGTTATTCAGCGTGGGCGACGGATGCGGTGCTGAATTCGGCGCAACTGGACCCGAAAGTTTTGTCGCGGGACCGCGCACAAGGGGTTTTCAAACAGACGTTTCTGGAATTTTCGCAACGCTCCATCAGCAGTTACCGGATGACCAACGGGGCGAAGAATATGGATCGCTATGTGTCGGTGTTTGACCGCGCGCGCCGCGAATTTGGTGTGCCTGCCGAGGTTATAACTGCTTTTTGGGCGCTGGAAACCGATTACGGTGCGGTGCAAGGTGATTTTAATACGGTGAATGCGTTGGCGACGCTGGCGCAGGATTGCCGCCGCCCGCACTTGTTCCGCCCGCAGCTTTTGGCCGCCATAGAGATGGTCGAAAACGGTGATCTTGATCCGGCGACCACTACGGGTGCTTGGGCGGGGGAAATCGGGCAGGTGCAGATGTTGCCAGAAGATATCCTGACCAAGGGTGTTGACGGCGACGGCGACGGGCATGTGCGCCTGAAAACCAGTTCACCGGATGCGATTTTAACGGCGGCGAACTTGATCAACGCGCTGGGATGGGCTGCGGGTGAACCTTGGCTGATCGAGGTGAGTGCGACAGGCAATACGCAGTGGGGCAAGTCTGGCCTACACACAAAATTGACGGTTTCGGAGTGGGAGGCAATGGGCCTGCGTGCGCGAAATGGCAATATGCCGACGGGTCGTGCCGAGGCTTCGTTGCTGGCACCACAAGGGCGTAACGGGCCGAAGTTCTTGGCGTTTCGCAATTTCGATGTCTATCTGGAATGGAACCAGTCGTTCATTTATTCGACCACGGCAGCCTATCTGGCCACGCGGCTAGGCGGGGCGCAGCGGTACGATGCGGGCACGCCGGATAAGGGGTTGAATGACGCGCAGATGAAGCAGTTGCAAACGGCTTTGGCCGCGCGCGGATATGACGTTGGCAAGATTGACGGTATTTTGGGGGCGCGGACGCGCAATGCTGTGCAAGCCGAACAAATCCGCATGGGCCTGCCTGCCGATGCATGGCCAACACCGTCATTTTTGGCGCGGTATTAAGGTAACGCGGCGTATTTTCTGGCTTCAAATTCCAGTGTGCGGATGCTTCTTTCCAGACTAATGATTTGGGTTAGATAGAAGTTCTGCAACTGGATTTGTTCGGGTGTTAGTTCGCCGATGAAGTTGGTGGCAAGGTTCATTTCGATTTTTCGCACATCATTTTCAAGCGTGTCGATTTCGCTGTTGATCTCGTAATACCGCAGGCCGTAGAAATTCGACAGCCGCAGTTCGGTTAGCTGCGTTGTTGGGCAAACATTGTTCAGTTCACTGCCGCGCCGCCCTACAGTATAGGCGTTGTCTGGTGTGCAATATTGTTTCAAACCTTCAAGACGGCCTCGTAACCACACGGCGGTGTTGGGCGCGATGCCGTATTCGCCGCACGCGTCGCGATGTTCGTTTACATAGCTTGCCGAGCGGCCCCGTACCCCGTCGTTATATCCGATGGATTCCCAGTTGCCGGTTCGGCATGCATCCTCGGTTAGGCTGGCGCAGGCGGCCAGAAGGCCAAGGAGGGAAACGGCGGCAGATTTCATAAACATGTTGGGCGTCCTGATTTTGGTTCACCAATCCAGCATATATCACGATATTCTCTGTGGGTAGGCCAGATTTTAGTTTCAGACAGGGTTGAGGGCTGCTATTACTGCGGCACAAATTTTAACGGAATACGAGGAATATACGTTTGTTTTCAACAATATCATGGCAAACGACCGGGTGGTTGTTGATCGGCGCAATCGGCGTGTTTTCGCTGTTGTTTTTGGTGTTCCCAGAAATTGACCTGTGGTTTTCGGCTTTGTTTTTTGACGAGGCGAACGGGTTTTCCCATGTGGGCAATCCGGTATTCGGGGTCATTCGCAAACTGTTTATGTATGGTTTAACCTTGGTCGCGTTGGTGACAATCGGGCTGCTAATCCGTAGTTTGGCCATTGGGAAACGTCGCGCGGTTTCCTTGAACCTTTGGGGATTCATGGTGGCCAGTATCCTGATTGGCCCAATTGGATTTGTGAACGGTATCCTCAAAACCTATTGGGGGCGGGCCAGACCGGCGGATGTGGAATATTTCGGGGGTGACAAAATTTTCACACCGCCGATGGTGATCACGAACCAATGTGACACGAACTGTTCCTTTGTATCAGGGGAAGGCAGCGCGATTGCTACGGCCATTATCGTACTGGCGATTGTTCTTTGGGCAAATATGACGGCGTTGTGGCGCGCGATCAGCCTTTATGTGGTGTTACCCATGTCGGTGTTCGGCATTGCGTTGCGGATCATAACGGGGCGACATTTTCTTAGTGATACGATATTCGGGGCGCTTTATTGCGCGCTGATTATTTGGTTCTTTTATAAGTTTTTCAAAATGGCCGAGCATCGCTATGATCTGACTTGGGCCAACTTCAAGAAAGATATGTCAAAGGCATAGGGTTTGAACGAAGGCGCGATCTCCGGGGTTGTAAATCTGGGTGGCGGCGGTTTCCGGTGGCATCCACAAGGCGGTGTGACCGGGCTCCAACGGGTCGGACTTCTGGATAATGGCGCGGCATTCAAAGATGTGACAGACCTTTCGGGCGTATAAATCGTATTCCGGCATATAGGTGTAATACAGGAACGCGCCAAGTTTACGTTCAATGGCGATGGTCCAGCCGGTTTCTTCAAACGCTTCGCGGTGCAGTGCAGTGATGGCGTTTTCGCCCGGATCAATGCCACCGCCCGGCAGCTGGAATTCRTTAAAAGGCGCGCTTTGGTGGGTGATAAGCAGGTCGCGCCCGCGCCGGATAATGCCATAGGCACCGGGGCGGTTGGTGTAGGAAATGCCGTGAACAGGGGGCTTGCCGTATCTTCTCATGCGGGTTGATAGATCACATTTCAAATTAAATTGCACGCCGCATTTGCACTTGGGGGCCGGAGGGCCTAGTTAGCGTCGCAGTACCGACAAAAGGACGAATGCCATGAACACCACCAATCAGATCATCTGGGATGACACGGTTTTGCCGTTTCAGTTGGAYAATGCCGATGTGCGGGGGCGCGTGGCGCGGCTTGATGGCGCKYTGGGGGAGATTTTGGGGCARCATAAGTACCCCACTGMTGTTGCAGCCTTGGTGGCYGAGGCGGTGTTGYTGACKGCGATGATTGGCCAGACGATCGGGYTGCGYTGGAAGTTGTCKTTGCAGATCCGTGGGGATGGGCCGATCCGGCTTATTGCGACGGATTATTATGCGGCTTCTAAGGATGGCGAGCCTGCAAAAATTCGKGCCTATGCCAGTTTTGATGCRGAACGGCTTGCGGCRTCYGATGGCACACCGTTCGAAAATATGGGCAAAGGAATGTTTGCGGTTCTTATTGATCARGGGGCTGGTATGCARCCCTATCAGGGGATCACGCCGCTGGCGGGCGGGTCGCTTGCGGCTTGTGCGGAAACGTATTTTGCSCARTCAGAACAACTAYCTACGAAGTTTTCGATTGCTGTTGGCGAAGCGTCCATGCCGGGTCAAGAAGCGGGTTGGCGTGGTGGCGCGGTGATGATTCAACATATGCCAAAGGCATCGCCATATGCGAAAGATGCGCCAAGCGGAGATGATGGTTTGCTGGCGGCTCAAGATTTGATTGATGATGCTGCTGCGGAAAACTGGAACCGTGTTTCGATCTTGCTTGATACGGTTGAGGTGACCGAATTGGTTGGCCCGCATGTGTCACCAGATACGCTTTTGGTGCGCCTGTTTCACGAGGAATCACCACGAATTTTCGATGCGCAACCAGTGAAATTCGGCTGTACCTGCGGGCCTGAAAAGGTGGAGCAAGCCATGTCGATTTATTCAGCCAAGGATATCGGGCATATGACGAATGACGCGGGCAAAGTGACGGCGGATTGCCAGTTTTGCGGCGCGCATTACGAGTTTGAACCCGACGCATTGGGCAAGGATGCCAAGCGTTAACCTTTGCGTTTTCGGGCGAAATTTCGTGTACACAACCCGTACACAATGCGTACACAACACGTATGTACGATTTTGCGCACGGCGGCGTTAACCTTTTGAGGATTTCGGGGTTATAACGCTGCGGTTACGCATTCGGTCATGATCTGATCGACAACCTCGCGAACGCATAAACCTGATGCGCTTGTTTGTACGGCAGAGGACGCGGTGGCCGTGGCGAGGATTGCGGCCTCTTTCAAGGAGCCACCGTTCGCCAACGTCATGGTTAGTGCGCCGACGAAACTGTCACCGGCCCCGACGACGCTTCGAACCGGCGTTTTGGGGGGCTGGACATGGAAGCGTTCGGTTGCGGAGGCAAAAACCGAACCTTCTGCGCCGCGCGCCAGTATTACAATCTCGGCGACGTTATCATTGACCATTTTCTGGGCAAAGGCGGCCATTTCAATCGGGGTTGGAAAGCTGTGTCCGGCGAGGAATTCGGCCTCTAGGCGGTCCATTCGCAGCACATAGTAGGGGCGTTGGACGGACTTGACGGAGGTCATAAGCACGTCATTCGATGTGTCCAGAACCATGCGGGCGTTTTTCTGGCGCAAGGCGGTATTAAGGTTGATATAGAAATTTTCCGGCACACCGGGGGGCAAGCTGCCGCTGGCAACGACGATTGCACTGTCTTTTGTGTGAAGCAGGACGCATTCCAGAAGCCCGTCGATTTGGGCTTGTGTCCAGATTGGCCCCGGTAGGATTAGACGCAGTTGTTTGCCCGATAATTCTTCGAAAATGCTAAGGCTTTGGCGGGTGTGGCCATCGGTTTCATAGCGGATCGGTTCGATGTCGTGTTTGCGGATTTGYTTGACGAGAACATCRCCCAGAACCCCCGCCGTGGCGACAAACGCTTCGCTGTCRCCRCCAAGGATTTTGATGGCGCGAGACACATTTACGCCGCCGCCGCCCGCGTCGATCTGGCCACCTTCGCAGCGCAGTTTCGGGCCGATCTCGATCTCGTTGATCGACCCGAAAATATCAAGTGCGGGGTTAAGGGTGATGGTCAGAACTGGCGTCATACGGACATACAGACGTATTTCATTTCAAGGTAATCCTCGACGCCGTGGTGTGATCCTTCGCGGCCTTGTCCCGATTGTTTGATGCCGCCGAAGGGGGCGACCTCGGTTGAAATAATACCGGTGTTGACGCCGACGATGCCGTATTCGAGCTCCTCTGCTACGCGCCAGACGCGGGACAGGTTGTTGGCGTAAAAATAGGCGGCAAGGCCGAAGATTGTGTCGTTGGCTTGCTGGATCACATCGTCTTCGTCCTTAAAAGCGAACAGCGGTGCGACAGGGCCGAAGGTTTCGTCATTGGCGACCTGCATTTCGCGGGTGACGCCGGTTAGGATGGTGGGTTCAAAGAACGTGCCGCCCAGTTCGTGRCGGTTGCCGCCGGTCATGACTTTGGCGCCTTTGGCGGTGGCGTCGGCGATGTGTGCYTCGACTTTTTCAACGGCGGCTTGGGTRATKAGCGGGCCGGTTGTGATGCCTTCGTCAAACCCGTCRCCGACGTTCATTTTGGCCACGGCRGCGGCCAGTTTTTGGGCGAATTYATCGTAKACGCCTTCTTGGACGTAAATYCGGTTGGCGCAGACGCAGGTTTGGCCGTTGTTGCGRTATTTGGAGATCATCGCGCCTTCAACMGCGTCRTCCAGATCRGCGTCGTCAAASACGATGAACGGRGCGTTRCCGCCRAGTTCCATSGACATTTTCATSACCTGATCGGCCCCTTGGCGCAAMAGGATACGACCCACTTGGGTGGAGCCGGTGAAGGTTAGTTTGCGGACTTTCGGGTTTGAGGTRAACTCCTTGCCGATGTCGGAACTGCGGTTGGTGGTGACWACRGAAAACACGCCTGCGGGKACGCCTGCGCGCTCGGCCAGAACGGCCATGGCGAGGGCGGAAAGCGGGGTGTCTTCGGCRGGTTTGGACACGAAGGTACAGCCGACGGCCAGCGCAGGGGCGACCTTGCGGGCGATCATGGCGTTGGGGAAATTCCACGGTGTGATAGAGGTGACCACGCCGATGGGTTGTTTCAGCACCATGATGCGTTTGTCTTCCTGATGACCGGGGATTGTCTCGCCGTAGATGCGTTTGGCTTCCTCGGAGAACCATTCGATGAACGAGGCGCCGTACATGATTTCGCCTTTGGCCTCAGGGAAAGGTTTGCCCATTTCGGCGGTCAGGATCATGCCTAGATCGTCGGCGTTGGCGATCATCAGGTCGTACCATTTGCGCAGGATCGCGCCGCGGTCTTTGCCTGTGCGTTTGGCCCATGCTTTTTGCGTGGCATAGGCGGCGTCGATGGCGCGGGCAGTTTCGGTTGCGGTCATGTTGGGGACGGTGCAGATCACGTCGCCGCGTGCGGGGTTGGTGACGTCAAAGGTTTCGCCGCTGTCGGCATCAACCCATTCGCCGTTGATAAAGGCTTGGGTACGCAGCAAGGTCGGGTCGTTGAGGCGGGATTTTAGATCGGTGGCGGTCATGGGGTGGTCCTTGGAATAATGCGCACGATGCGTCAGATTGTTGACGCAAGGGAAGCATATTCCATTGTGGCATTCAAGCCGATTTCGCCTGCGAAAATATACCCCGCTAATTGAAAACAATCAGTGTATTGGTGCTATTTCGAGAATTCTTCCTTGATGCATGCCTCTGCTGTGGTGCAGGCGTTGTTGAAGTGATCCAACCCTATTGTTGGGTGAGACGGTAGGGCAAATACGACCTCTTTGGCCCAGCGCAAATATTCCATGCGCCGGTCATAGTCCCAATTCGGGGACGGGGAATGCGCAAGAGAAAATAGATTGCTGCTTTTATCTGCCAGTTTTACCAACGCCGCAGATTTGGATTTGTGCGGAGCATTTACAACCTGTTGTCGTTTCCTCTCTGCTTTTGGAAGGGATTTATTATCCGTCAACTCTTGCACAATACTGGCAATTTCTGGTGAAAACGCGCGGGCGATTTCCTCTACTGATGTTGGCGGGCAATCTTCGACAGTATCGTGCAGCCAAGCGGCGCAGACTTCATCGTCGTTTCCACCAAACTTGCGTGTAAGGCGAGCAACGTCTTCGACGTGGTTTATGTAGGGTTCTTGCGCGGCACCTTTACGGGTTTGCCCCTCGTGTCGTTTTCGGGCAAAGGCTTCGGCGCGGGAAATCGTGCTGTTCATTTAGTCCTCCTGACTAATTTCACGTTAATGGGACGCCGTATTACGGGCGGCGCATTAACATAGATGTGTTGAAAACGTCGGCGCGGCGCATTGATAGCGTCCCGCGGCAACACAATTAACGTAATTGTAATTCAGTATAATTTCAAGCAGTGTGACGTTTAAATCGCACGCCCCTGCATCAGCCTTGGCAAGTCGCCGTTCAAGCCTGCGGCTTCGCGGATCAGTTTGCGGCGCGCTGAGGGGATGGCGTTTATGGTGGCCATGCCTAGGTCGCGGCCTAATCGCAACAGGGGGTTGTCGTTGGAAAACACCCTGTTGATTGTGTCGGTGGAGGCGACCAGCGTTGTGGTATCGACGCGCCGCCACCCTGCGTAGGTGTCTAGCACGATGCTTGAGCCGATGTCTTCGCCACGGCGCGCGGCTTTGATCAGGGTTTCGGCGAGGGCGGCGACGTCGCGCAGGCCGAGGTTCAGGCCTTGGCCGGCGATATAATGCACGCCGTGGGCGGCGTCGCCTGCCAAGGCCACGCGGTCAGCGGTGAAGGATTGGGCCAGCGTTAAATCCAGCGGATAGGCGAAACGGGCGCCGGTCAGGGTTATTTCGCCAAGGAAATCGCCGAAGCGGGGGCGGAGTTCTTCGAGGTACTCCGCGTCTGACATGGCAGTAATGGTTTTTGCGCGTTCGGTCGTTTCGGTCCAGACGATGGAGGAACGGTTGCCGGGTAGCGGCAGGATTGCCAGCGGGCCGTTTGGCATGAAAAACTGGTGGGCTACGCCGTTGTGGGGCAACTCGTGGCTGATGGCGCAAACGAGGCCGGTTTGGTTATAGGGTTTGCGGGTGCGCGGGATGCCAGCGCGCATGGCGGTTTGGCTTTTGCGACCATCGCAACCGACGATCAGGCGGGCGGTTAGGGTGCGGGAATCAGATAGGGTGACGCTGGCGTGGCCATCGCTAACGGTTTGGCCTGTGACCATTTGGGGGGCGATGTGGGTTATTAGTGGCTCGGATTCCAGCGCGGTTAGCAGGGCGTGGCGCAGGAAACGGTCCTCTATCATGTGACCCATCGGGCCTTCCTCGATCTCGCGGTGGTCGAAATGGAGGTGAAGGGGGGATGCGCCCTCGCCGGCTTTGCCGTCGGTGACGATGATATCCAGCATGGGTTGGGTGTTTTGTGCGATTTCGGACCAGATGCCGAGGGCTTTGAGCATGTTCACTGAGGTGAGTGAAAGCGCATAAGATCGCCCGTCAAAATCGGGGTTGTCGCGCACGGATTTCGGCATCGCATCGACAATAATGCTGCGGATCCCGCCGGAAGCGAGGGCGAGGGCCAGCGCGGGGCCGTTTAAGCCTCCACCGACAATGAGGACATCGGTATCTGTTTTCATACCCCTCAATATGATCTTGATTGCGGGATTGTCCATATCGGATTAGCGTGCGGTCAAACGAATTTGGAGGAAAACATGGGCGATTGGCTGAAAATGAGCGCGAGTGATCTGGGGCGCGGGATTGGTGCGGGGGAAATTGACCCTATCGATTTGTGCGAGGCGTATTTGGCGGCGATTAACGCGCATGAATACACAGGCCGGATTTACGCGCGGTTGACGGAAGCGCGGGCGCGGGCGGAGGCAGCGGCGGCATCCGCGCGTGCCAAGGCTGGTACGCGGCGCGGATTGCTGGACGGCGTGCCGATTAGCTGGAAGGATTTGTTTGACACGGCAGGTGTCGTGACGGAGGCRGGGTCTGCGTTGTTGAAGGGCCGTGTRCCGGAGGCGGATGCCGAAGTGTTGGCGAAYGCWACGCGGGCGGGGCTGGTTTGCCTTGGCAAGACGCACATGACGGAGCTGGCRTTTTCAGGGTTAGGGYTGAATGATATGACGGARACGCCGCCSAATTCGAATRATCCGGCGCTGGTGGCGGGGGGGTCTTCGTCYGGYGCRGCSACGTCTGTGGCGTTTGGKTTGGCGGCGGCGGGRATTGGGTCKGAYACSGGSGGGTCGGTGCGGTTGCCGGCGGTTTGGAACGATCTGGTTGGGTTGAAARCTACGCTTGGGTTGTTGTCTTGCGAGGGCGTTGTGCCGCTTTGTGAAAGYTTTGAYACGGTYGGKCCGCTTTGTCGRTCTGTCGAGGATGCKGCGGAATTRTTGGCGGTGATGATGGGGGAGGGCGCGCCGGATTTATCGGGGGCGTCATTGAAGGGCACGCGGTTTATGGTGCTGGAAACGGTGGCTTTGCCGGGGTGTCGGGCCGAACCGTTGGCGGCGTTTGAAGGCGCGGTTTCACGGCTGGAGGCGGCCGGGGCCGAGGTGGTTCGGGGTGAAATTCCGGCGGTGGCGCGTGCGATGGATCTGGCAGCGTGTGTGTTCACATCCGAGGCTTATGCACAGTGGCATCGTGAGATTGAGGCCAACCCTGACGCGATGTTCCCGCCTGTGCGGGAGCGTTTCAGGGCAGGGGGGGCGTATTCCGCGGTGCAGTTCATCGAAAGCTGGCAGGAATTGCGGCAGTTGCGGGATGTGTATTTGAAGGCAACGGCAGGGTTTGATGCGGTGCTGGTACCGTCTGCGCCCATATTGCCACCGGTTATTGCGCGGTTGTTGTCGGATCATGAATATTTCATTTCGGAAAACCTGATGGCGTTGCGAAATACGCGCATCGGTAATCTGATGGGGTTGTGTGGGCTGACCTTGCCAGCAGACACGTCGATGTGTGGCATCACGGCCCTATGTGACCCATTCGCCGAGGCGAAGCTGTTGCGTTTGGGCGCGGCGATGGAAGGCGTGGTGAAAGGGTAGTGGACCTAAGGTAGTTGAGGGTGTAAACTCAACACAACAAGGGGCATTTAGACCCCGTTATGAGGCAGATATGCAGTATCCCACACGGTTTTCAAACCTGCCGGAATATGCTTTTCCACGTTTGCGTGCGTTGCTGGACCCCCATCCGGCGGGCGGCGAGGTTTTGCATATGTCGATCGGCGAGCCTAAGCACAAGTTTCCTGACTTTGTGCCGGAACTGCTGCTGCTTCATGCGGATGGGTTCAACAAGTATCCGCCCAATGACGGTGCGCCGGAATTGCGCGGGGCGATTGCGACGTGGCTGGAGAAACGGTTCGATTTGAAACCTGTGGACCCTGACCGGAATATCGTGAATTTGAACGGCACGCGGGAGGGGTTGTTTAATGCCGCCCTCGCGCTTTGTCCTGAGGAAAAGAACGGGCAGAGGCCGGTGGTTTTGCTGCCGAACCCGTTTTACCAATGCTATATGGTGGCGGCGATCCAAGCGGGGGCGGAACCTGTGTTTGTGCCAGCGCCCGAAGACAACGGGTTCTTGCCGGATTTCGCGTCTGTACCCAAGGACTTGTTGGAACGCACGGCGATTGTTTACATGTGTTCGCCGTCTAACCCGCAAGGGGCGGTGGCGAGCAAGGCGTATTGGCAGGAGTTGATCGCGCTGGGCGAGACGTATGATTTTCGTGTGTTTGCGGACGAGTGTTATTCCGAGATTTACCGTGATGCACCGCCAACGGGGGCGTTAACCGCCGCGCAGGATATGGATGCGGACCCAGAACGGGTGGTGGTTTTCCATTCGTTATCCAAGCGGTCCAACCTGCCGGGTTTTCGCAGTGGCTTTGCTGCGGGGGGTGCTAATTCTATTGCGGCGATGAAGCAGTTAAGGAATTATACGGGCGCGCCTGTGCCGTTGCCGATCCAGATGGTCAGTGCGGCGGTGTGGGCAGATGAGGCACATGTGGTGAAAAACCGCCAGATGTACCAACGAAAATTTGACATTTCGGACCGAATTCTGGGAAACTTGGGGGGATACACCTCGCCGCGGGCCGGATTCTTTCTTTGGTTGAAGGCTGGCGACGGGGAAGCGGCCGCTTTGAAATTGTGGAAAGAGGCTGGCGTAAGAGTTTTACCCGGTGAATATCTGTCACGACCAAACGATCCGCGTTTGGGTGGCGGCAATCCGGGTGCCGCGTATTTTCGCGTGGCTTTGGTGGCGGATGAGTTGGAAATTGAACGGGGGCTTTATGCGATCCGTGATACGCTGGGTGACCAGATGGATTTAGGGAATTAATTTCAAGTATGGCAACGACAGCTAAACGTAAGACGAGAAAAACGAAACGGACGGTGAAAGCCAAGGCCGAGACGCAGTTGCGCAAGCGCGGTTCGGAAGCGTTGGGGTTTTTGCTGGTGCTGATCGGCGTGGCTTTTGCTGCGCTGCTGGTAACGTATTCACCCGCAGACCGCAGTTTTTCTGTGGCAACGGATGTAGCGCCCGCAAATATGCTGGGCCTTGCTGGATCATATATCGCGGACCCCATGCACAAAGCGATGGGCTGGGCGGCGTTTGGTATTCCGTTGGCACTGGTAGTTTGGGGCGTGCGGTTGGTGCTGCATAGCGGGCAGGAACGTGCGTTGTGGCGAGCGATTGCTGTGCCTCCGATGATCGCGGTTGCGGCGGCGTTTTTTGCAACGCAAGTGCCGCCTGCTGGGTGGGCGTATGAATATGGCCCGGATGGAATTTACGGATTAGGTGGGCTGTTTGGTGATACGGCCATAAAAGCATTTTTTGTGCTTATGCCAAGCGGCGCACTTGGGTTCAATCTGCTGATTGTGACGTTGGTGTTGCTGGTTCTAACGCTTTTGATCGGCGGGTATGCGTTGGGCATGAACTGGATTGAGTGCAAAACCTGCGGGCGCGGTATGTGGCGCGGGTTTGTATCTGCTTATTTCGGGTTGCGCTGGGTAACAGTTAAACTTTCGGCGGCGTTGTATGCAATTTTGGCGCTGCTTGGCGTCAAAGGGCTGGATGCGGCGAAGAATGCCCGTGAAAAGCGGCGCGCACGCGTGGCGGATGCGGCGGAGCGACGCGAAGTTGGCGAAGTGCGGGTTTCCTCGGGTATTGACGATGGGCTGGCCCCTGCGGAGGATAGGTTGAGCGCGCGGATATCTGCGGCGGTGCGAGCGCGCAAAGGTAAAGATGCGGGCGGGCCTGCGCTTGGCGGTGTGCAGCGCGGCGTCGAAGAACCACCGATGATTGCGCGGCGTGCAACGGATAGCGACGACGAGGTCGTTGATGACGGCCCGATGATCCTGAACAAACCTGTGCCACGCGTGCAGCACCCGACGCCGAAGCGCGCGGCGAAATCTGTGCGGGCGCGTAAAGAAGAACAGCCGAGTTTGGCGTTGGAGCCGAAAGAGGATGGTTATGAAACGCCACCGATCTCGATCTTGGCGAATCCGATGGAAATCGTGCGTCACACGTTAAGTGATGATGCGCTGAACGAAAACGCGCGGATGCTGGAAAACGTGCTGGAAGATTACGGCGTTAAGGGCAACATTATCAAAGTGCGCCCCGGCCCTGTGGTTACGATGTATGAACTGGAACCCGAGGCGGGCATGAAGGCTAGCCGTGTGGTCGGTTTGGCGGATGATATTGCGCGATCAATGTCGGCGTTGTCGGCACGGATTTCGACGATACCGGGGCGCTCGGTTATCGGGATTGAATTGCCTAATGACCACCGCGAGATGGTTCTGTTTCGCGAGATTATCGCGGCGAGTGCGTTTGGCGACAGCAAGTTCCAACTGCCGCTTGCGCTTGGTAAGGATATTGGCGGGGAACCTGTGGTGGCCAACCTCGCCAAGATGCCGCATTTGTTGATTGCGGGAACGACGGGTTCGGGCAAATCGGTGGGGATCAACACGATGATCCTGTCGCTGCTGTACACGCTTAGCCCCAAAGAATGCCGCATGATTATGGTTGACCCCAAGATGTTGGAGCTGTCGGTTTATGACGGCATTCCGCACCTGTTGTCGCCCGTTGTGACGGACCCCAAGAAGGCGGTTGTGGCTTTGAAATGGGCCGTGGCAGAGATGGAGGATCGCTATCGCAAGATGTCGAAGATGGGGGTTCGCAACATTGACGGTTATAATGGCCGCGTGAACGATGCGCTGGCCAAGGGCGAGGGTTTCAAGCGCACAATCCAGACAGGGTTTGAYGATGCGACGGGCGAACCGGTGTTTGAGACCGAAGAATTTACGCCTGAAACCATGCCTTTTATCGTGATCATTGTCGACGAGATGGCCGACYTGATGATGGTTGCYGGTAAGGARATCGAGGCRTGCATTATGCGGCTGGCGCAGATGGCGCGRGCYTCGGGTATTCAYCTTATTATGGCGACGCAGCGRCCCTCSGTYGATGTGATTACGGGTACGATCAAGGCGAATTTYCCGACGCGGATTTCGTTTCAGGTAACCTCGAAAATCGACAGCCGGACYATTCTGGGCGAGATGGGCGCGGAACAACTGCTGGGCATGGGCGATATGCTKTAYATGGCYGCKGGSGGTAAAGTAACGCGCGTGCATGGGCCGTTTGTGTCGGACGAAGAGGTCGAGGAAATCGTGAACTTCCTTAAGGCACAAGGCGAGCCGACGTATGTTTCCGGCGTCGTTGAAGGGCCGGAGGGCGAGGCGAGTGCCACCGTTGACGCGCTGCTGGGTCTTGGTGGAAACACTGGCGGCGAGGATGCGCTTTATGATCAAGCGGTGCAGATTGTGGCGCGGGACCGGAAGTGTTCGACCTCCTATATCCAGCGCAAATTGTCGATTGGCTATAACAAGGCTGCCAAGATCGTTGAAGAGATGGAAGAGAACGGCGTTGTTAGTCAGGCGAACCATGTCGGCAAGCGAGAAATTCTGGTGCCGGAAATCCAATAGTCGCCAATATCCGCTTATTGCGGCATTGGCGGGTTTAATATTGCGCGGTCGGGTTCTATATTAAGTCCATGAACAGACGCTTTTTTATCGCGGCCTTTGGTGCCGCCTCTCTGGCTTCGTTTGGCGGTTCTGCCAACGCCCAGAATGACGTTGTCGATGAGTTGAACACTTATCTGAACTCGCTGATTTCCGCGACGGCCCCCTTTACGCAAGAAAGTGCGGATGGGTCCACGGCGACGGGGACGTTTTACCTGCAAAAGCCGGGAAAAATGCGGTTTGAATATGATGCGCCCTCGCCAGCGTTGCTGGTGGCAGACGGGCAAGCTTTGGCGATTTTTGACAAGAAGTCCAACCGTGGCCCGCAGCGGTATCCGCAATCCAGCACGCCGTTGTCGTTGTTGACGCGGCCTGACATTGACATCCGGCGTTCGAAGTTTGTGCAATTGCTGGAAGCGGGGGATACGCAGATGCATCTGACGTTGTTTGACCCTGACGAACCGGGAATCGGGACCATCAAGATGATTTTTGATCGCAAGCCGATGGCACTGGTCGAATGGATTATCGTTGACGGGGCCGGTCTGGAATCTGTGGTTAAGCTTGGCGAGTTAACGACGAACATCTCGCTGGATAGTGCATTGTTCAGCATTCCCAAGACCATTCTGGCGTTGCAAAACGAGGGTTAAGGCAGGGCTTGTTTTTATAAACGCCAGCGTCCAGAATCGATTGCGAAACATTTCGATTGGGCAATGCTTTGAATTACACGAAAACTTTGGAAACTGCCGAGGATTCCGCCGCGTTGGCGGTTGCGTTTTCCGCGCATCTTAAGGGTGGCGATTGCTTGCTTTTGTCTGGCCCTGTCGGGGCGGGGAAAACGCATTTTGCGCGTGCCATCATTCAGACGATGATGGCGCGGGATGGTCTGGTTGAGGATGTGCCGTCACCGACTTTCACGCTGGTGCAGGTTTATGAAACCTCCGTTGGGGAGGTGTGGCATACGGATTTGTACCGCTTAACGCATGTTGACGAGCTGACGGAACTGGGGCTGGATGACGCGTTTGAAACAGCGATCACGTTGGTGGAATGGCCGGATAGGTTGGGGGCTGCGCGACCTGATCGGTATCTGGATTTGACGTTTTCTATGCCCGATTTAGAATCGGATGTGCGGGTGCTGGAAATTCGTGCTGTCGGTGATAATTGGGATTGGTTGAGCGATGTTTGAGGCGCAGAAATCCCCTCGTGTGTTCGCCCTTCCACTGGGCGTGGATTTCTCGCAGGCGTTTGTTGACGGGTTGCTGAAACGGCTGGAGGGGCAACCGCCTGAGGCATTGGCGAAGGTTGTGATTTATGTGAACACCCGCCGTTCCGCGCGCGGGATCGAGGCGATTTTGGCCAGCAGTGGCGCGCGCCTGTTGCCGGATATTCGGGTGGTGACGGATTTGGCGCAGGATGTCAGCGTTCCGTTGGCGGCTCCTATTCCAGCGCTGCGGCGCAAGTTGATAATCGCGCGGCTGGTGGCGGCGTTTATCGAACAACAACCCGATGTTGCCCCGCAGTCTGCCGTGTTTGATTTGGCGGATAGTTTGGGGGCATTGCTCGACAGCTTTCAGGGTGAAGGGTTGGCGATGGATGCGTTGGCCGACATCGAAGTTGGCGGGCAATCGGAACATTGGGAGCGTTCGAAAAAGTTTCTTGAAATCCTGAACGAGTATTGGAATGACCACCGGCCAGATGATGCACCTGACGCAGAGGAACGCCAGCGTGCGGTGGCCGAAGGGTACGCGGCGTTGTGGAAAGTTTCACCGCCAAAGCATCCGGTTATTGTGGCAGGTTCGACAGGGTCGCGCGGGGCCACGGCGGTGTTTATGAAAGCGGTTGCAGCGTTGCCGGAGGGCGCGGTTGTGCTGCCGGGTTTCGATTATGACACGCCGCGGAACGCATGGGAGGCGATGGCGGCTGACCATCCACAATATGGTTTCGGGGCTTTGGCCACGACGTTGGATTTCCCACTTGAACCGCCGCTGTGGGCGGAGGTCGCATCAGCGCAAGCGACCCGAAACAAGCTGGTTTCCTTGGCTTTACGGCCAGCCCCTGTGACGGATCAGTGGTTGCAGGATGGGCCGCATTTGGTGGCCGGTTTGCCAGCTGCTTGCGAGGGCATGACCCTGATTGAGGCCCCAAGCCAACGGGCGGAGGCCGAGGCGATTGCCATTCGGTTGCGCCGCGCGGCTGACGATGGGCAAAAGGCGGCTTTGGTCACGCCGGATCGGGTTTTGGCGCGACGCGTGGCGTCAGTTTTGGCGCGGTGGGATATTTCACCGGATGATTCTGCGGGGCGGCCATTGCCGTTGACTCCGCCGGGGGTGTTTTTACGCCGATTGGTGGCACTGGTCGGTGCGCCGTTAACGCCGGAAGGCTTGTTGGCGATCCTGAAACATCCGCTTTGTGGCGGGGTTGAGGGGCGCTCAAATCATTTGCAAATGACGCGCAAGCTGGAGTTGGAAAAATTGCGCGGTGGCGCGCCGTTTATTGATTGGGCTGAGTTGGCAGGTTGGGCTGAAAAGGCCGATGCGACGGATTGGGTTGAGGCCATTCATGCCGCGTTGTTGCCGCTGCTGGATGCGGCGCCGGAAATGCCACTGACGGATTGGATTACTCTGCACCGCGATGCGGCGGAACGATTATCCCGTGGCTTGGATGATCTGGGGCCGCTGTGGGAAAAAGAAGCCGGCGAGACGGCATTGAAAGTATTTGCTGCGCTGGAGGAGGAAGCCGCCTTTGGCGGTGTCATTCCTGTGGTGCAATATCGGGCGCTGTTTCAGTCTGTTCTAAATGAGAAAGACGTGCACGAAAAAGCCTATCTGCCCCACCCGAACATTGCGATTTTGGGTACGCTTGAGGCGCGAGTGCAGTCGGCGGATCTGGTTGTTCTGGGCGGGTTGAATGAGGGGATTTGGCCCTCTGCTGCCAAGCCGGACCCGTGGATGAGCAGGGATATGCGCCGCCAGATCGGGTTGCCGTTGCCGGAACGCCAGATTGGATTGTCAGCACATGACTTTCAGCAGGCGATTGCAGCGCACGAGGTGGTTTTGTCTCGCGCGATCCGTGACGGGGATGCGCCGACGGTGGCTTCGCGTTGGGTGATACGGTTGTTGAATCTGTTAAACGGGTTGGGGCCTGTTGGTGAGATTGCGCTGGACGATATGCGGGCGCGTGGCGGGGTGCTGTTGGCACTGTCGGAGGCGATGAACCTGCCGGAACACGAAGTCGCACCTGCGGCTCGACCCGCACCAAGCCCGCCGGTTTCGGTGCGGCCTGATCGCCTATCGGTGACCCGGATCGAGACGTTGATACGCGACCCATACACGATTTATGCGGAGAAAATTTTGAAACTGCGCGCACTCGACCCACCGGGGAAAGAGGCGGACGCGCGGGAGCGCGGAACGGCATTGCACAAGGTGTTGGAGGTGTTCACTGCACGCACAAAAGACGGGCTGCCGGATGATGCGGAGGCAGTTTTTGTCGATGTTGCTCGCGAAGTTCTGGAGGACCTCGTGCCGTGGCCAAGTGTGCGCCGGTTGTGGTTGGCGCGGCTTCGCAAGATTGCTGGCTGGTTCGTTGCAGGCGAGCGGGTGCGGCGCGAACGCGCGGGGTTACTGGCGCAGGAAGTTTCGGGAAAACGGGCGTTGGGTGGCTTTACGCTAACTGCCAAGGCGGACCGGATTGATATGTTGGCGAATGGGAGTTTCGCGATTTACGACTATAAATCCGGTGGTTTGCCATCGAAAAAAGAGGTGAAGAAATTCGCGGTGCAACTGCCCCTTGAAGGGGCAATCGCGCAGGTCGGTGGGTTTGAGGGCATCGCCAAGGGGAAGATTTCGCATCTGGAATTGATTGGCTTGGGGGCTGGTGGCAAGGAATTGTCGCTGGATTTCAGCGATGGCGAGATTGATGAGATTTGGGCGCACTTAGGCACGTTGATACAGGCGTTTGGCTCGGAAAAACTGGGGTATGCCGCGCGATTACGCCCCGGAAGTTTGAAATATGCCAGCGATTATGACCACCTCGCGCGGTTTGGCGAATGGCAGGATGGCGACGAATTTGAAGCGGAGGCGATGGAATGAACGCGATCGAAAAAGCCTCGGCGGCGCAGGTTCAGGCGGCGATTCCGGTGAACTCGACATGGGTTTCGGCGAACGCGGGGTCTGGTAAAACGCGGGTGCTAACCAATCGCGTGGCGCGGTTGTTGCTGGCCGGTTGTCCACCGCAAAAAATCTTGTGTTTGACCTATACCAAGGCGGCCGCCGCTGAAATGCAAAATCGGCTGTTTGGCAGTTTGGGTGCATGGGTGATGAAGCCGGATGCGGAGTTGCGCGCGGAGCTTGAAACGTTGGGCGAGGTTGATCTGGATGCGGATCAATTGCGGTTGGCGCGGACTTTGTTTGCGCGCGCGCTGGAAACGCCGGGGGGGTTGAAAATCCAGACGATCCACTCGTTTTGCGCAGGGATATTGCGGCGGTTTCCGCTGGAGGCGGGTGTTTCGCCGCAATTTGTGGAGATGGAGGAGCGGCAGGCCAAACAACTGCGGGCCGAGATTCTGGAAGAGATTGCGATAGAGAATGGCGCGGTTTTTGACGGTATTGCGTGGCACCTGAGCGGGGACGACACAGAGGTGTTGCTGGACGGGATTTTGAAGCTGCGCGCTTCGTTTGAAGGGTTTGATGAAGTAGCGGTTGCGGCGGCGTTGGGGCACGAGAACGGCGTGACAGATCAGAACATTCTGACGGCCGTAATGCAGGGGTTGAGCGACGGTGATATTGATCGGCTGGCGAAGGCGATGGCGGCTGGGACGGCGACGGACCAGAAGCACTCGGTCAAGATTTATCAGGGTATGAAGGTGGATGCGAGTGCCGCGCTGGACCTTTATGAGACGGTGTTTTTGATTGCCAGTGGGGAGCCACGGAAGGGAAGTTTTCCGACGAACATGGTTAAGGACGCTAATCCTTGGGTACCTGATATGTTGGACGTTCTGAAAGATCGGATGGTGATCGCACGGGATCAGCGATTGGCGCGGGTGGCGTTTGAACGGGCGCGAGCGTTGCATGATTTCGCTAGCGAATTTCTGGGGCGGTATGATCGGCGAAAAGCGCTGCTGGGCAAGCTCGATTTCGAGGATTTGATTGAAAAGACGCGGGCGTTGTTGGGGCGATCCAACATGGCGGCTTGGGTTTTGTACCGTTTGGACGGTGGGATCGACCATATTTTGGTGGATGAAGCGCAAGACACCTCGCCTGCACAATGGGACATCGTGCGGATCTTGGCGGAGGAGTTTCACGCAGGCGTTGAGGAACGCGAAACGCCGCGAACCGTGTTTGTTGTAGGGGATGAAAAACAGTCGATTTATTCGTTTCAGGGGGCCGATCCGAAAGCTTTTGCAGAGATGCGGGCCTTGTTCGCAGATCGGCTTTCGCAGGTTGCACAGACGTTGCACCAGACGGAGTTGTTGTATTCTTTTCGGTCTGCCGCGCCGGTTTTGGCGGTGGTGGACAAAGTATTTACAGGCGATGCACGCGAGGGGCTGCAAGGCGAAATTTTGCACCGCGCGGTGAAGTCGGAATTGCCCGGAAAGGTGGAGCTTTGGCCGTTTGTCGAAAAGCCCGAAAAGCCCGAGGAAAACCCGTGGTACATGCCGGTGGATTCGCGAACACCCGATGATCCGCGACTGGTTTTGGCAGAGGCCGTGGCCGCGCGCGTGGCGGAATTGATTGAAACGCGGCATGAATTGCCGGGGACTGGGCAGGCGGTTTCTGCGGGCGATTTCTTGATTTTGGTGCAAAGCCGTGGACCGCTGTTTCACGCGATCATCAAGGGTCTGAAGGCGCATGGCGTCAATGTGGCCGGGGCGGATCGCTTAAAAATTGTCGAGGAAATGGCCGTTAAGGATTTGTTAGCCCTGTTGCAATTTCTGGCGACGCCGGAGGATGATTTATCGCTGGCGGCGGCGTTGCGCTCGCCCTTGTTTGGGCTGTCTGAGCGGGATTTATACAAGCTGGCGCAGGGGCGAAAGGGCACGTTGTGGCAATCGCTTTGGACGCATCGGGAGGATTGGCCGGAAGTTGTCGGGATGCTCGATAAACTGCAAGGGCAGGCGGATTTCTTGCGGCCCTATGATCTGCTGGAGCAGGTGTTAACGGCGCATGATGGGCGGCGAAGGCTGGTTGCACGGCTTGGGCATGAGGCCGAGGATGGCATTGACGAGTTGTTAACCCAATCGCTGCATTATGAAAGCGTTGAAGCGCCGTTGTTGACGGGGTTCTTGGGGTGGATCAGCTCGGATGATGTTGTGGTTAAGCGGCAGATGGATGCGGCGAGCGATCGTGTTCGGGTGATGACGGTGCACGGCGCCAAGGGGTTGGAAGCGCCGATTGTGATCTTGCCACATACGACGAAACGAGCTGAGGGGGCGCATGCGCCGCAGGTTGTTTCGGTCAATGATTTGCCGGTTTGGCGCGCGGGAACCTCACCCAAAGCCATCGCGACGGTGGAGGAATCGCGCAAACAACTGGTTCGTGAGGAGACACGGAGATTGCTGTATGTGGCTCTGACCCGCGCGGAGCAATGGTTGATTGTTTGCGGGGCGGGCAGTTTGAGCAAGGATGGCGAAAGTTGGTATCAGCGGGTTGAGGCGGCGATGCAGGCATGTGGTGCGGCGGCGAGTTCGCCCCCTGACGGGTTAACGGGTGAGTCGTTGGTTCTGGAGCATTGCTGGAGTAGTGAAAGTGCCGAACCGCAAGCGAAGGGCGCTGCCGGAAGCGTTGCCTTGCCGGAATATATGCTGGTGACTGCGCCACTGCCGGAACGTGCGGCCAAGATGCTGTCGCCATCGCAACTGGGTGGCGCGCATGCCTTGGCGGGCGAGGGGGAGGATGAGCAAGCGGCGATGAAACGCGGCAATCAAATTCACCTTTTGTTAGAGGTTTTGCCGGATATTCCGCAGGAAGATCGCGCGGATGCGGCCAAGCGGTTGTTGGATGCGGATGACTGGCAGGCCGTGTTTAACGAGGTTCAAGCCGTGCTGGATGCGCCGGAATTAGCGAAGGTTTTCGCGCAAGATGTGTTGGTGGAGGTGCCGGTTACAGCGGAACTCGCTGATTTGAACGGCGCGCGAATATTGGGGCGGATCGACAGGTTGGTGATTTCGGACACCGAGGTTTTGGCGATTGATTTCAAATCCAATCGACAAATTCCAAATACTGCGGGCGAAACCCCCGAAGCAATCTTGCGGCAAATGGGGGCATATCGCGCGGCGTTGACGCAGATTTACCCCGACCGGACGGTGAAAGTCGCGATTATCTGGACGTATCGCGCGAAAATGATGGAATTGCCGGAAAAAATCACGACTGAGGCACTGTTGCGGGCCAGCCCTTCTTGACGCCTGACACATGCGTACCTAGTTTACATGCAGAAACCCAAATGTTTGATCAGGAGAAGCCAGATGGCAACCGTTAAAGTTACAGACGCGACATTCGAAGCCGAAGTCGTGAATTCCGACATCCCCGTAATCGTAGATTTCTGGGCGGAATGGTGTGGCCCATGTAAGCAAATCGGGCCGGCTCTGGAAGAGTTGTCCGTGGAGTATGAGGGCAAAATCAAGATTGCCAAGGTTAATGTTGATGAAAACCCGGCTTCGCCAAGCCAGATGGGCGTTCGCGGTATTCCTGCGTTGTTCATGTTTAGCGGCGGCAAAGTTGTATCGAACAAAATCGGTGCGGCCCCTAAGGCTAGCCTGAAAAGCTGGATTGACGAATCTATCTGATAGTTTTCGCAGATTTTCTAAAAGGGTCGTGACGTCGTCGCGGCCCTTTTTCGTTTCAGGGGTTTCGCAACCCGTAATTCTATGATCGAGTAACGTTAAAGAACCTGTTTGTTTCGAGGCGTACAGATGAAAAATAATCTAAAAACCGGTGGCCGTTTATTGGTCGAGTGCTTGCAAGCGCAAGGCGTGACACGGGCGTTCGGTGTGCCGGGCGAAAGCTATCTGGCAGTGCTGGACGCGTTGCACGATGTGCCGAAAATTGAGTTGATCGGGAACCGGAACGAGGGTGGTGCGGCCTATATGGCGGCGGCCCATGGGCAGCTTACGGGGCAACCGGGGATATGTTTTGTGACGCGTGGTCCGGGGGCGACAAATGCGTCTATCGGGGTGCATACGGCGATGCAGGGGTCCACGCCGATGATCCTTTTTGTGGGTCAGGTTGGCACTGATATGAAGGGCCGCGAGGCGTTTCAGGAAATTGACTACAAGGCGTATTTCGGCACGGTCGCGAAATGGGTGGCCGAAATTGACGACGTTGACCGCATACCGGAAATCATGGCGCGGGCCTTTGCAACGGCGCTTTCCGGCAGGCCCGGTCCGGTAGTTATTGCTTTGCCGGAGGATGTGCTGACTGATTTCACCAGTGCGATTGCTGGGCCTAGGGTTAAGGTGCCGGAGGCCGCTGTTAGTGCCTCGGTGGTTGCAGAAATTCGAGGTATTTTGGCAGGGGCCGAGCGACCGTTGCTAATTGTCGGGGGCGGCGGTTGGAATGATGCGGGCCGCGCGGCGTTTCGACGGTTCGTTGAAGCGAACCATCTGCCTGTCGCCTGTGCATTCCGGTTTCAGGATATTCTTGATAATAATTCGCCAAGTTATATCGGCGATGCGGGGCTGGGCAAATCGCCAGCCATGCTGAAAGCCTTGAACGAGGCGGATGTGATCTTTGCGGTGAACATCCGGTTCGGGGAAAATACGACCGACGGGTACGAATTGTTTGACGTGCCAAACATGAAGGCCACGTTGATCCACAGCCATATTTCCGACGATGAATTGAACAAGATTTATACGGCTGATTTACCCGTGCATGCTGGCCCGAACGAATTATTCGCGGCCTTAAGTGACACGGTTATCGCAGCGCCTTGGGCGGATAATTCGCAGGCGGCGCGGGCGGCGTTTTTGGCGTCTATCGAGATACCCGAACAACCGGGCGGCGTTGATATGGGCGCGGTAATCCGCTTTTTTCAAGATGAGTTGCCAGAGGATGTGATCTTGACCAACGGCGCGGGAAATTTCGCGATTTGGCACAACAAATTCTTCCTTTATGGGGATAAAGCGCGGCTGTTAGGGCCCCAGTCCGGTGCGATGGGCTATGGCTTGCCAGCGGCGATTGCGGCGAAGGCGGAACACCCTGAGCGGATGGTTGTTTGTATCGCGGGGGACGGGGATTTTCAGATGAACTGTCAGGAACTGGGCGCGGCCATGCAGCACGGAATTGCCCCGATTGTGTTGATTGTGAATAACGGCACTTACGGTACGATCCGTATGCATCAGGAACGCACCTATCCTGAACGCGTGAGTTTTACCGACATCAAAAACCCCGACTTTGTGGCGCTGGCGAAATCGTATGATTTCCATGCGGAGCGGGTGACGAAAACCGAACAATTYGCAGATGCTTTCATGCGCGCTAAACACTCCAAAACCGGTGCGGTACTGGAGCTGGTTGTTAGCGCGGAATCTCTTACCCCTCGGGCGACGTTATCGGATTTGCGGGCGCTCGGACTTGCTAAACAGGAGGCCGAAAATGGCTGAATTTAACCGGATATTAATCACGGGCGCGGCGGGCAGCCTTGGCACATATCTGCGCCATGGCTTGAAACATCTAACCACGCATATGCGGCTGGTGGACCGTGTGGACATGGGCGAGGCGCTGGAAGGCGAAGAGCTGATCGTCATGGACCTGTCTGACCGCGAGGCAGCGTTGGAAATCACCAAGGACGTGGATATTATCATCCATTTCGCAGGTGTTCCGCGCGAACAAAGTTTTGATGAAATCATGACGGATACGATCCCTGCGGCCTATCATATGTATGAAGGGGCGCGGCTCTATGGGGCGAAACGGGTGGTTTATGCCAGCTCAATCCATGCGGTTGGGTTTGCGGAAGTGGACAGCGTGCCGGATACGGAAAATCGGCATCGCCCCGACACGTTTTACGGCATGACCAAGTGCTTTATCGAGGACCTCGGGTCGCTGTATTGGGACAAGTGGGGGATTGAATCGGTTAACTTGCGGATTTGTTCGTGCTTCCCTGAACCAGCGGATCGCCGCATGCTGTGGAGCTGGTTGAGCTTTGATGATTGTGTCCGACTGACGGAGGCCGCGATGACAACACCACGGGTAGCATTTTCGGTGATTTACGGCACGTCGGACAACGCGCAGCGGGCGGTTTCAAATTCGAAGGCGACGCATATCGGGTATCGGCCCAAAGATACTGCTGACGGGTACGTTGAAAACATCCTCGCCACGACGGATAGGCAAGACCCGAACGCGCGCGTTGCCCGCGTGGTTGGCGGATGGTTTACGAACCACCCGCACCCTGCGGATGAACCGGCCGATGAAAGCTGATGTTGTTATATGTGGCGGCGCGGTTATGGGCAGCGCGGCCGCGTATTTCCTAAAGGAACTGGGATTTGACGGCTCGGTTTTGGTGGTTGAGCGGGACGGTAGTTTCGCGCAATCCTCAACCGCTTTGTCGGCCAGCGGAATACGACAGCAGTTTTCCAGCCCGTTGAATGTGCAGATCAGCCAGTTCGGCGCCGCGTTTATAAAGGGTGCGAACGATCGCTGGGGAGTGGATTTGAACTTGCGCGAAAACGGGTATTTGTATCTGGCCAACACGCCAGACGGGGCACAGGTGTTGCGCGAAAACCATGCGGTGCAGATCGGCGAGGGTGCGGATGTAGCCTTGATGGAGCGCACGGCATTGGCAGAAAAGTTCCCGCACTTGCGGCTGGATGATATTTTGCTGGGCGCACACGGGCAATCCGGCGAGGGTTGGTTTGACGGGGTTGGCCTGATGCAAGGGTTGCGGACGGGCGACTATATTTCGGACGAGGTTGTCGGGCTTGATCTGGCGGGGGGCAAGGTTTCACACGTTAAGCTGGCCTCGGGGTGCGCGGTAGAATGTGGCGTTTTTGTTAACGCGGCAGGACCGCGCGCGGCAGTTATTGCGGCGATGGCGGGGATAAATATTCCGGTGGAGGCGCGCAAACGCACGAATTTCCTGTTTGATTGTATGGATCCACCAACGGGCGATTTGCCCCTGATGATTGATCCGTCAGGCGTTTGGTGCCGCCCCGAAGGTAAGCATTTTTTGACAGCCTGTTCACCTGTCGATGATCCCGTAGTGGACTTTGACGATTTCGAACCGCGCCACGCGGAGTTCGAGGAAATCATCTGGCCAGTCCTCGCCGCGCGGTCAGAAAACTTCGAGGCGATTAAGCCGATCCGGTTTTGGAGCGGCCATTACGCCTATAATATGCTGGACCAAAACGCTGTTATTGGACCACATCCTGACATCCCGAACTTTCTGTTTGCCAACGGGTTTTCCGGCCATGGGTTGCAGCAAGCACCTGCGGTTGGGCGGGCCTTGGCGGAATGGGTTTGCCATGGTGAATACCGAAGCCTAGATTTTACGCCGCTGGGGTTTGAACGTATCGTCACAAACACCCCGTTATTGGAGCGTTGTGTGATATGACTTGGACTCCGCCAGCTGCGCATCGTTTGTACGGCGTTAACGATACGTCGTGGCCGCCTGTTGCGACGGTTAAGCTTGGGCCATTTACGCTGCGGCGTGGCGGTGGTGGCGGGCAGCGGGTGTCATCCACCTCGCTTTGGCAAGACGAGTTTAGCGAGGCGGATATAGAGGCCGCAGAAACCGCGATGGAGGGTATGGGGCAGCCGCATTTGTTCATGATCCGCGACAACGATCAGGCGCTGGACGCGGCGCTGGATGATCGGGGGTATTTCATCAAAGACCCGGTGACGTTATTTGCGGGGCCTTCAGCCAACCTTGCTGAACATGACCCTAAAGGGTTGACGGTGATTGATGCTCCCGAACCGATGGCCGTAATGGCAGAGATTTGGGAAACGGGCGGAATTGGGGCTGGACGGCTGGATGTGATGCGGCGCGCAACTGGCCCCAAAGCGTGTTTCCTTGGGCGCACCGACGACCAACCCGCAGGGGTTGTCTATGTTGGGTGTGACAAGGATATTGCCATGATGCACGCGCTTGAAATCTTGCCGGAGTTTCGGCGCAAAGGATTGGCCTTGCAAATGATGGGCGCGATGGGGGCTTGGGCGTTGCGTAATGGGGCGCAGACCTTCAGCTTGGTCGTCTTAACCGAAAATGACGCTGCGTGTGGGCTTTACGAAAAGTTGGGGATGGTCAAAGTTGGCCAATATCATTACCGCAAAAAGGAAGCCTTATGACCGAATTACCAACCGCGCTGAACCTGCCTGCCGTTGACCCGCTACCCGAAGGCACCGCGAAATTTTTTCGTATATGCGAGGAAAAGCTGGGAATGGTGCCGAATGTGCTGGTTTCTTACGCTTTCAATGTCGACAAACTGAACGCTTTTTCGGGGATGTATAACGACCTGATGCTGGGCGATTCAGGCTTGTCCAAGTTGGAGCGTGAGATGATTGCCGTGGTGGTTTCCTCGGTTAATCGGTGTTTCTATTGTCTGACGGCGCACGGCGCTGCGGTGCGCGAATTGTCTGGCCTGCCCGAACTGGGGGAGGCATTGGTGATGAACTACCGCGCCGCCAAGCTGGATGCACGCCAACGCGGGATGCTGGATTTCGCCGTACTGATGAGCGAAGCCAGTCACCGTATTGAGGAAAGCGACCGTCAGGCTTTGCGTGATGTCGGGTTTAGCGATGCGGATATCTGGGACATCGCGGCGATCGCGAGCTTTTTTAATATGTCAAATCGCATGTCCTCGGCTATTGCGATGCAGCCCAATCCTGAATATCACGGTCAGGCACGGTAAAACGAGAGGCGCGTAATGGCGTTAGTCACAGCTTCAGGGGTCGAGGTGCGCGTGGGCAACAAGCGGTTGTTGCACGATGTTGATCTGCGAATTGAAGCTGGCGAGATTGTCACCGTGATTGGCCCGAACGGGGCGGGAAAATCGACGTTGTTGAAAGCGATTATCGGCGCTGTGCCGATTAGTGCGGGGCGGATTGATAAACGTGCGGGGCTGCGGATTGGGTATACACCGCAGAAAATCCAGCTTGAAAAAACTATGCCGATCACGGTCGCGCGGTTCCTGTCACTGGCAGGGCGTTTGCCAAAAGGCGCGCGGGCGGAGGTGCTGGGAAAAACCGATGTGGCCGCGCTGCGCGATGTGCAGTTGACGGACCTTTCAGGTGGTGAATTCCAACGGGTATTGTTGGCGCGTGCCCTGCTGCGTAAACCGGATTTACTGATATTGGATGAACCGACACAAGGGTTGGACCAACCGGCAGAGGCGCGGTTTTATCGTCTGTTGGCCGAAGTGCGCAAAGAAACCGGCGCGGCTGTATTGATGGTTAGCCATGATCTGCACGTGGTGATGGCACAATCGGATCAGGTGGTTTGCCTGAACGGTCATGTCTGTTGCTCCGGTGCGCCGGCACATGTATCCGCAGACCCGAGCTATAAGGAATTGTTCGGGGCGCGCGCTGAATTGGCGCTTTATGAACACCGGCACGACCACTCGCACGAGGGGCATTCACATGATTGATGATTTCCTTTTGCGCGCGCTGATCGCCGGTGTGGTGATTGCGTTAGCGGCGGCCCCGTTGGGGTCGTTGGTCGTTTGGCGGCGTATGGCGTATTTTGGTGATGCGACAGGGCATGCAGGTTTGTTAGGCGTTGCACTTGGTCTGGCGCTTGGCTTGCCGATGATGCTGGGCGTGGCGATGCTGGCCGGTGCGATGGCACTGGTGGTGACCTATATGATGCGGCGTGGCGATTATGCGGTGGATACCGTGCTGGGCGTTTTTGCGCATTCGGCGCTGGCGATCGGCTTGGTAGTTGCGTCGTTGATACCGGGTGTGCGGCTTAATCTGATGGAAGTGTTGCTGGGTGATATTCTGTCGGTTTCATGGGGCGATATCGTGATGATATCGCTGGGTTCCGCAGGTATTCTGGCCGTTATGGCGTGGCGCTGGCGCAACCTGTTGAACGGAACGCTAAGCCCCGAGTTGTTGGTGGCCGAGGGTGGATCCCTGATGTGGGACCGATTGATTTTCACGTTGAGCTTGGCCCTTTTCGTCGCTTTGGCAATGAAATTGGTCGGGGTGTTGTTAATCACCGCAATGTTGATTTTACCGGCAGCAGCGGCGCGGCCTTTGGCRCGCTCACCAGAACAGATGGTCGGATTTGCGGSCGCAATCGGGATTGCGGCAGTGATGGCCGGATTGGGGTTTAGCTGGGTCACGGATGCCCCCGCAGGCCCGTCWATTGTTGTCATGTCGAGYRTGGSGTTYGTCTTGGCGAACCTWTTAAAACTAACCAAGAAATAGGGTTTCCCAAATGCGTATCGGATTTATCTTCCTGACATTGGCTTATGTYCTYAGCCAGTTTTACCGCGCSTTTYTGGCGGTTTTGTCRCCAGTTCTGGGCCGTGATCTRGGGGCAACRGCGGCRGATTTRTCGYTGGCTTCKGGYCTGTGGTTCGGSGTGTTTGCYGCGATGCAAATCCCTATCGGCTGGGCGCTGGATCATATCGGGCCACGCTGGACGGCGGCAGTTTTGCTGGCGATTGGCGGGGGTGGTGGATCGGCGCTGTTTGCCATGGCGCAAACCCCGACCGAGGTGCAAATCGCAATGGGGTTGCTGGGCGTAGGGTGTGCGCCCGTGCTGATGGCGAGCTATTATATCTTTGCCCGTCTTTACCGCCCCGCGATGTTTGCGACTTTGGCAGGCGTTGTTTTGGGTGTTGGAACGGCGGGGAATCTGGCTGGGTCTGTGCCGTTGGCTTTGGCCGTTGAAACGCTGGGTTGGCGTGAAAGCCTTTGGATAATGGTGGGGGTCAGCCTTGTGGTGGCCGCAGGTTTGGCGCTTTTCGTGAAGGATATGCCGAGGGTGGAGGCGCATAAAGATACGCCCAAGGGCAGCTTGCTCGACATCTTGAAGATGCCTGCTTTGTGGCTGATTTTCCCGCTACTTATGGTTAATTACGCCCCCGCGGCCGGAATTCGCGGGTTGTGGGCCGGGCCGTATCTAAGCGATGTATTTGGCATGGATGCGAGCGGGATTGGTGTGATTACATTCTGGATGGCAGTTGCAATGATGGTTGGCAGTTTCGCATACGGCCCGATGGATCGCATATTTGGCACGCGCAAGTGGGTGATTATTGCGGGCAACTTGCTGGGCGCACTTTGCCTGCTGGGCTTGTGGGCGTTCGGTGACAGTTCGGTTATGACGGTGGCAATTCTGCTTTTCGGCATCGGGCTTTTCGGCCTGTCTTTCCCGCTGATGATGGCGCATGGCCGCAGCTTTATACCGCCGCATTTACTTGGGCGTGGTGTGACCCTGTTAAACCTGTTCAGTATCGGTGGTGTCGGATTGCTGCAATGGATCACTGGCCGCATGTACGTGGCATCGAGCGCAAACGCAGGTAGTGCCGCCGCCCCATATCAAAGCCTGTTTTTGTTCTTTGCGGTGCTACTGTTGATCGGCGCGGCAATTTATATGTTCAGCGAGGACCGAACGGATTAGATGTCGCAGATGTCATCGTGTTCGCGGAAGTATCCGACTAGAAAATCAACAAAGGCACGAAGTGTGGGTTGGATGTATTTGCCCGCCGGATAGATCGCATGAATGCTTATCCGCTGTTCTGGCAGGCTTTCGAGAATTGGAACAACGCGCCCTTTTTCGATGGCGTCTTCGATAATAAAACATGGCATGCGGGCGATCCCGAGACCGGATTCCGCTGCACGAAGCAAAGCACCACCGTTATTTACCGTTAGCCGCCCAACCGCACGAATTTGGCGTTCCTCGCCACTTGGTGCGATTATATTCCAGGTGTTTCCGGTGGATAGATTGGAATAGTGCAACAAATGATGCTTGGCCAAATCGTCGATGGTTTGCGGTGTACCGTGCGTGTCGAGATACAGCTGCGAGGCAATAAACTTTGTGGAGGTTTCCGAGAGTTTTCGCGCTCGCAAGCTGCTATCAACCAGAGGGCCAATACGAACCGCCATGTCAAATCCCTCGGCGATTATTTCGACGAAGGAGTCGTTCAACGTCATGTTGACGGACACATCGGGGTATTTTTGCAAAAACGCACTGACGGCACGGGATAGCTGGTTGTTGCCTAAATCGACAGGTGCGGAAATTCGTAACGCGCCTTTTGGCGTGTCCTGCATTGCGGTGATCATTTCGTCTGCGGCACGGGCATCAGCGAGGATTGTGATAGCGCGATCATAGTAGGACAGGCCAAGTTCTGTTGGCGACACGCGGCGTGTCGTGCGGTTTAGTAAACGTACTCCTAGGCGGGTTTCCAATCCGGAAACATGTTTGGATATCGCGGATTTCGAGATACCCAACTTGCTGGCGGCGCTCGTAAATCCGCCTTGCTCGACCACGGAAACGAATGCTTCCATTTGACTAAGACGATCCACAACAGGCCCCCACTGTTTCCAATTCGGGGATTATATAAGTGCGAATCCAGAACGGTGTCAAATACCGAATTTAATATGTGGAATGTTTATGCCCTTAGGTACAGCTGCGCAGTTGTGCTTCGTAGCGGTTGGCCATGGCTTGTACTTCGTTCGCAACACGAATCAGCCACGGTTTGCTTTTGTAACTTCCGCGCGCGAAACCTGTCTGACCATCGTGATAAGCAAGGTATTGATTGTATGCGTCATTTTTGGCGATACCTAAGCGACTGTTCGAGCGGTCCATGTACCAGCCGATAAAATCGGTTACATCGCCGAAGTCGTCACGGTTTGCGCGCCGGTTTCCTGTTTCATCACGATACCAGTCCCATGTGCCATCAAGAACCTGGCCATACCCGTAAGCGGTAGATCTTCGGCCGTTCGGGATGATCCACAAGATGTATTTCTTCGAGGTTTTAGCACGGCGCGTGTAATTGGATTCTTTCCAGATTGTTGCCATTTGCACGGATATTGGCACACCCCAAGTGGCCTCGCTACGGGCGAGATCCTGATACCAGCCACGTTTTTGTTCCAATACGGAACACGCATTGGTTTGATCAACCGGCGGGTCGGAACGACCCACACAGGAGCCTAGCACGGCCACGAAAAGGAGTGCGAAAATGCGCATCTGTATGCCTCAATTTTTACTGCTCGGATGTTTTTATCCTTGTTGCGGACAACAGAATCGTATTTCGCGCATAAAAGCAAGGAAATCCTATGTGATCTTCAGCTCTTTGGCTTCTTGGGCGGTAAGTTGCTCGCCTTGTTTGCGCTTTAACAGGATTTCGCGGGCGCGTGCGTAAGTGTCATCTTGCCAGAATATCATGCAGCCGTTGCAGCCCTTTCCGCAGCACCCTTCGGTGCCGACGCGATTGGTTTTGAAGCGGCGTTCATTGGGATCTTCGCCGATGGAGGTAGCCAACGCATCACGGCGTTTGGCATAGTTCGCGTCATCGCGTTTGTCGGCCACTTCCAGATTTTGCACCAGCTTGTCAAACTTGACACGGTTCCATTGTTCCTCGTTCAGCGCCTTTTCTTTGCGAAGCACGGTGAAGGCGGGGAAGCGGGCCTTTAGCGTATCAATGTTTTCGTGATCGAACAGGGCGAAAGGGATGCGGATGGTGGTTTGCGCGCCGCCATGAACGATGCTCATACGCTTGTCATTGGCGGCATTTTCGAAATCGTAAAGGCGCAACAACATGGTTTCGCGACTTATTGGCGAGACGAAATCTAGCACCTCTCCGGCTTCCAGCTTGTTCTTAACATCGACCAGAAACGCGTCGTCGGTAACTTCTTTAACCACACCGGCATATTCCCACTGCGCCATCGACGCGGTGTGTTCGTAATCATGCGCGTAATTGGAAAGCCGCCCGTCGTGAAAGGCCAGTGTGTAGCCCCGATTGCCGACAGATTCCAGCTCGCGCATGTATTTGCGCGCGTCCCAGTTTTCAGGATCGTCGTAATAATCATCAATCGCCATGCGATAGGCCCGCGCCACGACCGCGACGTAATATTCCGATTTGCCACGTCCCTCGACCTTCAGGCTATCGACGCCAATTCGCAGATATTCATCCAGCTTTGGCATGATGCACAGATCACGGGAGTTCAGGATGTAAGAACCCCGCCCGTCTTCCTCGATCGGCATCAGCTCGCCGGGGCGGCAGCCTTCTTCCAGCAGAAACTCGAACATGTCTTTGTTGTTTTCGTTAATGTCCAGTTGCTCAATCGTGCCGTCCTTCAGGCGCATGCGAACATTGTAATTCCAGCGGCATGAATTGGCGCAATTGCCTTGGTTGGCGCCACGTTCGGCCATGAAATTAGACAGCAGGCAGCGGCCCGAATAGGTCATGCACATCGCGCCATGCACGAAGGCTTCCAGTTGCACATCAGGGCATTTTTCGCGAATTTCGGTCAACTCGTTGAACGAAACCTCGCGGGCCAGCACCACTAGTTCCGCACCTTGGGCTTGCCAGAATTTAACCGAAAGCCAAGATGACACATTCGCTTGGGTGGAGATGTGCAACGGTAGTTCCGGCGCGCGTTCCTTAACAAACTGGAAAATTCCGGGGTCGGCGATAATCAATCCATCGGGTTTCACGCGGCGAATTGTGTCGATGTATTCTTCCAGTTTTGGCACGTCTTTATTGTGTGAAAACAGGTTCAATGTCAGATAGGCTCGTTTGCCGTGGGCGTGGCAAAACTCCACCCCCTCGATCACGTCTTCAAGCGAGAATTGCGATTTTGTCCGCAGGCTCATATCCGGCGTGCCTAGATAAACGGCGTCCGCGCCGTACAACACAGCCATTTTCAACTTGCGTAGATTGCCCGCAGGCATCAGCAGTTCGGAGCGTCTTGTCATTTCGTTAACCTATATAAGAAACGCCAGCAGCACGGGAATCACGATAATCGACATCAAGGTCGAAACGACGACAAGGCCTGCGACCTGATCCGCGTCTGCATTGTATTTTTCAGCGAGCATATAGGATGTAACCGCCACCGGAGTCGAGACCTGAACGATAAGTACTCCGAACGCAATCGGCGGTAGTGCTACGATTATCCCGATGGCCACAGGCACCGCGATACAGACAACATATTTTGCGATGGATAGCCAGATGGCTCGCCCGAAGGTGCCGGATTTCAACCGTGCCAAGGCAACGCCAAGTGTAATCAGCATCACCGGAATGGCGATTTGGCCTATCAGATCAAGGGTGTTAACGGTCCAGACGGGTAGCGTCCATCCTTGCACCAAAAACAGGCCGCCAAGGATGGTGGCCCATACGATAGGCTCCTTCAAGGCCGCTTTGGGGGAGCCGCCGGAAACCACCCAAACTCCAACCGTGAAAGACAAGAAGGCCATGACAGCGAAAACGACGACGGCGTAGTCAAACCCGATCGGCCCAAAGGCGAAAAGCGCCAGCGGCAAGCCGAGGTTTCCGGTGTTTCCAAAGGTGATAGGTGGCAGAAAGGTTCGTACATCCAACCGCGCCAGTTTAATCATCACGAGAGCGAGCAGGGCGATGATGACATAGGTCAGTAAGGCGGCGAAAGCGGTGTTGCGCAGTATCTCGGGGTCGATTTCAGTTTTCATCAAGGATACGAAAATCAGGGCTGGCACCGAAAGGGTCATTGTCAGGCGGGTGACGAACTCCACACGGTATTCCCATCCCATTTTCACCCAAATCACGCCGATGGCGGCGAGGATAAATACGGGGGCGACAGTTTGGAGAACTTGAAGAATTAGGCCCATGTGACTACCTTTATAGTGTTCGCAGCATTTCATCCGCTGTGGACAGGAAGTCAACCGGTCTATAAGAGGGCAGTTCGAAATTTGAAGGTTAATGATATGTTGAAAAAGTCGGCTAAATTTTCGTTAGGGCAGGTGGTCAAGCACCGCGTTCACCCGTTCCGCGGTGTGGTCTTCGATATAGATGCGACTTTTGACAACACGGACGAGTGGTGGGAGTCGATCCCCGAAGATATTCGCCCTGTGAAAGACCAGCCATTTTACCACCTGCTGGCCGAAAACGACATGTCGTATTATGTGGCCTATGTTTCGGAACAAAACCTGTTGCGTGATGACAGCGGTGACCCTGTCGAGCATCCCGAAGTGGCGGAGATGTTCGGGCCGCTTACTGATGGTCGCTACGACGTCGGCGGGCAGATGCATTAAGGGTACTCCCGCCCTGTTCGGTTGGGCCGTGCCTCGCTTCGCTCGGTTGAGTATTTATGCAAAGAAAGAAATCTGCGGGATTTTCAGGGTTTGTTAACC
>NVXA01000017.1 GCA_002746395.1 Paracoccaceae bacterium | reverse complement strand
AAATCGGGCGAATGGTTCTTTCGTTTTGTCATTTTGAATCGTCTTTCTCATAAGTCGATCCATCTTAACTACTGGTCCGAAATCTTGCGACCACCTCTGATTGCTGAGGGGTTAATTGACTTCGAGAGATACTTACTAAACTCTTCGCTAGACAGCCTTGCATACGACATGAAAAATCGCGATGCTTGGGATCAGCGCCACAATACGATTAATTTAAAGATTTTGACAATACTTACGGCATGTCGTGCATACCATGATCAGAGAAAGCATTTATTAAATGAAACCACGCTTTCTAATGAAACCAAACAAGCAGTTGAAATAGAATTTCGAAATGCATTTGATAGCAGCTTCGAATATCGACTAATGGAAACATTGCGAAATTATGCCCAACACAGAAAGCTTCCACTCGCAGGTGTAACTGAATCAAACAAGAACGAATGGGCTGATGAATCGACTGCGCCAAATGGACCATCAAGATTGAGATTTACCCTCAATCCCTATTTCAGTCGCAAAGCATTGCTCAAGGAACGAAAGGCAATGCGCTCAGCAACAATGGATGATCTTGAGAAAATTGAACAAGAGCAACTAGATGTAAAATACCTGCTTCGCAAATACGTTTCAGACCTTTCAAATTGTCATTTTAGCTTTCGAGAGTTGTCACAAAACGTTGTCGCAGAATCTCACAAGCAACTATTGCACGCATCTGCTTTTCTAGCTGAAGCTAAAAAAAGCAACGATGGAACCCCGCCAAGGCACATTACTTTGTCACATAGATATAATCAGGTAACGGATAATACTTATGCTGACATTGAGCTTTCTGAAAGGTTAACGAACTCTCGAAAAAGTTGGGGAAATTTGAAATACTTCATGCGTATGTATTACTCTTCTCAGTTGGTCGCCGATAAAAATCGGCATTTTGGTGAGGGGCACACCATTTGGATACCAAGCTAGAGAGTCTCTCTGAACAACCTACAAGTTATTCCCCACTCACCACTTGCCTCAATCCCATATCCCTCCTATATCCCTGCCATATAGAACCTTAAGGGACACCAATCATGTCAAACACAGTCACCGGATATAACCGCACGCAGATCGTCCTTCATTGGGCCATCGCAGCACTCCTCGTTTTTCAATTTGTCGGCAACGACGCCATCGTCGAGGTGTACGAGCTGATCAACAAAGGCCAAACCGTCGAGAGCCTCCCGATTCTTGTCCGCGGGCACGTCCTGCTGGGCATTCTGATCCTGATCCTCGCCATCTGGCGTGTATTCCTGCGCCTAACCCGCGGCGCGCCTGATGCGCCTGCCACGGAAAGTGCCGCACTAAAAGTGGTCGCTAAATTCACCCATATCATCCTCTACGCCGCGATTTTCATCATGCCGTTGTCCGGTATCGGTGCATGGTTTGGCGGGCAGGCAATTGCGGATACGGTCCACACGACCTTCAAGTTCGTCTTCATAGCCTCCATCGCGCTACATTTTATTGGCGCGGTCTACCAACAGCACGTGCTGAAAACCAACATCATCAAACGGATGACGAAAGCCGAGTAACTACTTGCGAGGTTTAACCCGACGGGTCGGCTCTGCCACCGTCGGGTCCTCCGGCCACGGATGTTTTGGATAGCGCCCGCGCATATCCTTTCGCACATCACTATAAGAATTCGCCCAAAACCCCGGCAAATCAGCCGTAGTTTGCACAGGTCGCTGTGCTGGCGATAAAAGTTCGATTAGTACAGGTAATCTATCCGGCCCGACCACCGGATGTTGATTTAGTCCAAACATTTCTTGCAACCGCACGGAAACCGAGGGCAGTTCCCCCTCGTAATCTACCGCCAAACGCGTTCCCGTTGGTGCGGAAATAGCCGCAGGGGCCAGCCGATCCAACATCTGCATCGCATCCCAATCCAGCAGTGATTTCAACGCCGATAAAACATCAACCTTCTTCAACCCTTCAGCCCGCCGCACCCCACCAAGATAGGGCTGCAACCACCCCTCAAGCCCATCGATTAACCCGTCATCAGACATGTCCGGCATATCCGCACCGCGCGCACGAAGCCATTCAACACGCGCCCGCAACAACCGCGCAGCTTTACCCCAATCCAGCGCCCCAAGGCCCAATTCCCGCACCCCCTCAACCATCGCACCCGCGATAGCCTCATCAGGCGCCCCCTTCCAGTGCCGATCCTCCAACACCAAAGCCTCGAGCATGACACGCTGGCGCGCAACGACAGCCCTGTCTCGGCGCGACCACTCGCAGACGTTAACCTCATGCACATCGTGCAGCTCGCGTATTTCCGCCTCCGAAACCACAGCGCCCAGCCGCAATCGCGCCTCGCGTAGGTCCCCATCAAGGTCCACTGCCACCAACATTCGTGCATTTGCCAATGCATCCCCTGCATCGGCAATCGCACCCTTTCCGCCCGACAAAAGGAACCGCGCCTCGTCACCCGCACGGCGCAAAGCGATCCGGTCGGGGTATGCCAATGACAGCAACGCACCCGCTGACAGCCCCGCACCAGCGTTTTCAGGCACCAATTTCTCCAACCGTTTAACTTCCGCCTTAACTGCGGAGACCGCGCCTCGATCCGTCCGAAATGGTCGCTCCCTCTCGAACTTCGACGGATCAGTAACTGCTTCTAACCGCAACGAAATATCAGCCGCGCGCCCAGAAACCGGATCACGCTCCGCAATCAGAGCTGCCAATGTCGCCGCTAACCTTCGCGACCCGTGCGCAGACCCGATTACCAGCATATGCCCAAGCCGTGGATGCATCGGTAATCTTGCCAAAACCTTGCCGTGCGCCGTTATCCGCCCAGCCTTCAGCGCTCCCAACGCGCCTAATAATGCCTGCGCCTCAGCAAACGCACGTTCAGGTGGTTGGGTCAAAAACGCCATGTTCGTAGGCGTATCCGCGCCCCAAACTGCCAGCTCTAAAACCAATCCGGCAAGGTCCGTCGACTCGATCTCCGCTGGCGGAAAAAGCGCCAATCCGCCCTCCTCGCCCTTGGTCCACATCCGGTAACACGTGCCCGCAGATACGCGCCCCGCGCGCCCGCGACGTTGTTCCGCCTCTGCCTTCGTCACCCGTTCTGTCACTAACCGTGACATACCCGAGCCCGCATCAAACCGCGCACGCCGCGCACGCCCGCAATCAACCACCGTGCGAATATCCGGAATGGTTAACGAGGTTTCCGCGATTGCCGTTGCCAGAACAATTTTACGCCCTGCCTTAAGCGGTGCCAGAACCGCACGTTGTTGTGCAAACGGCAAGCCACCAAACAGCGGCATCACTTGGCAATCCGCTGGGAGGTTCAATTTAGCCTCAACCCGTCGGATTTCCCCCGCGCCCGGCAAAAAAACCAACACACCACCGTTCGTCTCATCAACCGCTTGAGTCACCAGATCCGCCGCTATATCCTCAAATCGTGGCCCGCGCCGATTGAGTTGCGCCCAAGGCCGACCAAGCCAGCGTGTCGCCACAGGAAAACTGCGCCCCGTCGAGGTCACCATAGGGGCATTACCCATCAAACCCGCCACTGGCCCTGCATCCAATGTCGCCGACATTACGAGTAAATTCAAATCCTTACGCAAAACCGATCGCACTTCCAAGCACAGCGCCAACCCCAAATCCGCGTTTAAAGACCGTTCATGAAACTCGTCAAAAATCACGCAATCAATGCCGGGTAATTCGGGATCGCGTTGCAGTATCCGCGTCAAAATCCCCTCGGTTACCACTTCGATTCGTGTATTTTCGCCCACCCGGCTTTCACCCTTGATGCGATAGCCGACGGTTTCGCCAACCTTTTCACCCAGCTGTTGCGCCAACCGTTCCGCCGCTGCGCGCGCGGCCACACGGCGCGGCTCAAGCATCACAATGCGTCCGTCACAAAGCCCGTTTTCCAGAAGAAATAATGGTACCCGCGTCGTTTTACCCGCCCCTGGAGGGGCCTGCAAAACCGCCATGCCCTGCCCGCGCATGGCCGCTAATAGTTCTGGTAGAACCGCGTCGATTGGCAGTGCCGTCATATCTGACCCTCGCGATGGATCACCGTGCCTTGATCGTCAAAGTGCCAAGGCTGGTATGCGCCTCAAATTTTCTAATCCGCATTAAGCCATTGCTATCAGGATGAAATACCAATGATGACAACGCAATACCACCCTTACCGCCATCGCCTGAATACGCGATATTGCACTCAACCCGCCCGTCAGTATACCGCTTGATATCGGTGAATTTCACCGCACTTCGATTGCGCCCGTCAAACATGTTAATACCACCGGAACACACCTTTTCTGGGCTAACGGGGCGCAGCAGAAAGTACATCAGCGACATCGGATCAACCGTATCACGATAGGTCGTCACCTCGGCAGGAACGGCTTTGGCCGGATCAAAAGTCACACGAGACACCCGATTGCCGCTGAACAAAATCTCAAGTCTGGAGATCGCGCCCTTTTCGTCATTCATTGCGGTATGCTTCACGGGTATAAGCGCACCACCCACACCAATCCGCCCAATCGCCCTTTGCTCGTAGCGCACATCATAAAGCGCCCCGACTAGGCCGGTCGTATAAAGCGCGGTCGCCACCGAATAGCTTTTGCCATCGTTGTTCGCCGCAACTTGCATCTCGCCGATTTTGGCCATGCCCAAGCGGACATCGAAACGATAATCAAAGCTCTGGCCCACAGATATCGTGGGGATTAGCGCGGCTAAAATTGCCGTGTATATAACTATATATATGGTCTTAAACATCTTTTTTTACCAGTTGAATCCTTTACAAACCCCGAACATATGGCAAGAACGCGTCCTATCAAAGGGCAACATTACGTGATGCGCTTAATTTCGCCGTGAGGGGTTTAATTATCGTAGGTTTGCGGGTAAATATCGCCCTAACGCAAGTTCTGGTCCGGTTTGCAAAATAACCACGCCGAATCCCTTGACCCCCGCGCCTGTCCGGCATAAAGAAGCGCTTCGAATTCCGGTGCCCCGAACGGGTGGCGCCCCATATAAAAGGACATCAACATGTCTCGTGTTTGTGAACTATCTGGCAAAGGCGTTATGACTGGCAACAACGTCAGCCACGCTAAAAATAGAACTCGTCGGCGTTTCTTGCCGAATCTGAATGACGTTACCCTCGCTTCCGAAGTATTGGGCCGCTCGTTCAAATTCCGCATTGCTGCTTCGACTTTGCGTACTGTCGATCACCGTGGTGGTCTGGACGCATTCATGGCTAAAGCGAAAGACACTGATCTTTCCGCTACGGCTTTGAAAGTTAAAAAAGACATCGAAAAAGCACAGGCACCTGCCTAATAGCTGCTTTATCGTAACGAATACCGGCCCTGTCAGAGGAATCTGACGGGGCCGCTTCGTTTCGCCACGTGCCTCTTTTTCAAATAATGCATATGTTACACGTATGAGATTTCAACGCCTGATAATTGCCTTTCTGATTACGATTGGCCTGTTCAGCAGCACTTCCGGTGCTGCCTTCAGTCAAGGGCGTATGGCCGGCGGCCTATCAATCACGATCTGTTCACCCAATGGCGCACATGAAATCATTATCGGCGCGAATGGTAAGCCAGTTCCTGCCGAACACGAATGTGAAAATTGCTGCTTTATCGCGCTCGATGCACATATCGCACCGAGGTATTTTGCACCCTTTTCGGCAAACCAAACACGCAATGTGTTGCCGATTGTCGAAATATCGTGGCGCGAACAGTTCACTGCAACCGCACAAGCAAGGGCGCCTCCATCAGTAGTTTAATGTTAAACCATATATTATCTACAAACAATCGGAGGTCAAAATGACTCTTAAAACTCTCGCAATGATTGCTGTTTCCACGCTAATTTCTCTAGGATCAGCGCAAGCTGCTGATATAGTAATCGAACAACAGTACGCACGTGCAGCCAGCCCTATCGCTAAATCCGGCGCAGCATTCATGCACATAATCAACAATGGCACTGAAAATGATCGGCTGATTTCTGCTCAAACAAATGTCGCGACCACACCAGAGCTTCACACGCACATTATGGAAGACGGTGTTGCAAAAATGCGCGAAGTCGAAGGTGGATTTGAGCTATTGGCAGGTGAGACAACAGTCCTCCAACGCGGCGGCTTGCACGTCATGCTAATGGGGTTAACGCAACCGTTCATTCAAGGCGAAACGATTTCTTTGACGCTTGTTTTTGAACATGCTGGTGAAATCACCATTGAAGTTCCTATTGATAATGAACGTCAGGGAAACATGGGGATGAACATGAATATGGGCAATTCTAGCAACAACTAAGAAACATGTTCCCCCGCGCAGGTGGGGGAACACCTTTCCCAAATTCAAAAGCAATGTTAGTCTTCTGCGAAACTTCCAAAACCACCGCAGGAGCCATGTAAATGACCATAGTTATGCAGGAATTCCCCCTTATAGTGGGTAAAATCCTTGATCATGCGGCGAAGTATCACCCGAACCGCAAAATCATCAGCCGGTCAGTTGAAGGCCCTATCACGCAAACCAACTGGTCCAATATTCACATCCAATCCAAAAAACTGTCACAGGTGCTTGTATCAATGGGCATACAAACTGGTGATGTGATCGGAGTAATGGCATGGAACACAGCCCGACACTTTGAGGTTTGGTACGGCATCCCCGGTGCAGGTGCCGTGAACCACACGCTAAACCCACGCCTATTCGCGGACCAACTCGTCTACATCATCAACCACGCAGAGGACAGGTTCCTACTGATCGACTTTGACCTTGTCCCGATCATTGAAAACATCTGGGACAGATTGGAAACCGTCGAAAAAGTCATCGTAATGACCGATCGCGATCACATGCCTGAAAGCACAATTCCCAACCTGCTCTGCTACGAAGAATTGCTAGAGAAACAGGATGGAAACTTCGATTGGGTCGCCGTAGACGAGACCTCGCCCTGCGGAATTTGTTATACTTCTGGAACAACTGGCGACCCAAAAGGCGTAGTTTACACCCATAGATCGAACACTTTACATGCTTTGGCCAGTTCCGCCCCCGATATGCTAGGGCTATCCTCAAACGACACAGTAATGCCCGTGGTTCCTCTGTTTCACGCCAACGGATGGTCCATCGGATACACCGCCCCGATGGTCGGTTGCAGCATGGTCATGCCGGGCCGCGACATGACGTCCGAGGGGCTATACGAAATGCTRAAATATGGCGTCACCTTCACGGCGGCAGTTCCGACAATCTGGATGTTRATGTTGCAACACCTACAAAACAACAACCTGAGCCTCCCCACGTTAGAGCGCGTGATCATTGGTGGCGCATCTTGCCCCCGCGCCGTGATCGAAACATTCCAAAACGACTACGGCGTACAAGTTTTGCATGCATGGGGCATGACCGAAATGTCGCCGCTCGGCACCGTTTGCACATTCAAACCCGAAATTACAGCACTCGACGGCGCCGGTCGCCTAGATGCGCAAGGCACAACCGGTCACCCACCCTTCACCGTTGATCTCAGAATTACGGACGATGCCGGCATCGAGTTACCGTGGGATGACAAAACCCCCGGAAAACTTTGGGCTAAAGGGGCCGCCGTGGTACAGCGATACCTAAAACAGGACGTTGACGCCGTAGATAAAGACGGTTGGTTCGACACAGGCGATGTCGCCACCATCGACGAAAACGGCTATGTTCGCATCACCGACCGATCAAAAGACGTGATAAAATCAGGCGGAGAGTGGGTTTCCTCAATCTCGTTGGAAAATGCCGCAGTCGCCCACCCCGACGTGGCTGAAGCCGCTGCAATAGGCATCCCCCATCCAAAATGGGACGAACGCCCAATCCTTGTCATCGTAGCAATGCCTGACAAAAACCCCGATCCACAAGAAATTCTCGCCCTCGTAGCCCAGCATTTCGCCAAATGGCAGATCCCCGATGACGTGGTTTTCATGGCCGAATTACCACACACCGCCACCGGAAAAATTTCAAAACTGGAGCTTCGCAAATTACTTAACCAACAAGGCTACAAACTTCCGCAGTAGCATTGCCAAGTGCGCGTAATTCCCCGTATGAGTGGCAAAGGTTTTGAGGCATTTATGAATGACAGCGATTGACAAATACACCCGCCTAGAGGCGCTCGGCCAATGGAGCGAAAGCCCTGACCTGCCCCCGCGCGAGGTGGTTGTGTCCTTCGAAAACACCACATTGGTGCTGTCGGATATGAACGAGAACCCCCTGTGCCATTGGGCCATGGCGGCAACGTCCCGCTTAACTCTGGATGGTGCCAAGGCGGTATACACTCCAGACACCGAAGGCTTTGAAACCTTGGAGATCAACGATGCCGAGATGGTCGAGGCAATCGCACAGGTTTCCCGTGCAGCCATCACCATAAAAAGCCGAACACCTTGGTTACGTTGGGTTTTTATGGCCTTCCTCATTACAGGCATCACCGCAATTTTCTACGCCGCGCCCTCCTTGCTACGCGACCAAGCCGTTCGCATGACAGGCCCGGAAAGCGCGCGAAAACTGGGAACAGACATGGTTGCAACCCTTGATGCAGACATGTGTAGGGGCCTCAAAGCCGATGCTGCTCGCGAATTATTTCAATCCCGCGCGTTTCCGGATGGTGGCACCTCGTTGGTATTTGTCAGAAATCAGCGACCAGCCCGCGCATTCCCCGGAGGCGTAGTCGTGATCGGTAATGCTGCATTGCAATCCATGCAATCACCCGATGAATTAGCTGAATTCTCCATCGCATTGAGCGCGCAAAGCGAAGCCACCATGATGCAGTTATTTGACGCCAGCTCTCCGCGCGAATTGTTCGATTATATCACCTCGGGAAAGCTATCCGAGGAACGTTTGGCACAAGCCGCACGCTCCATATCCACCGGATTCGAAATCGGTGACATTGGCAATTATACCCCGCCCGATCAGCCGCTGCTAAGGGATCAGGATTGGCGCACCTTGCAAAACATTTGCCTGGAATAACTCAATTCACCCGATCATCTGGCACGTTTCCATCAAAGAACTGCTGGATATTTTTAAGCGCTCGCATCCCCATCTCAACCCGAGTTTCGTGCGTTGAAGACCCCATATGCGGCAATAACACTGCATTCTCGCATTCCAAAAACCCCGGATGCACCGTTGGCTCCGCCTCGAAAACATCCAACCCGGCACCGGCGATCACACCAGTTTTCAACGCCTCGGCCAAGGCCGCCTCGTCTACAACTTCGCCCCGCGCCGTGTTCACTAGAATCGCAGTTGGCTTCATCATAGCCAAACGATCCGCGTTGATAAGGTGCCTGTTCACATCACCACCCGGGCAATGCAGCGAAATGAAATCGCACTGCGGCAGTAAATCTTCAACGGTATCGACCTGAACAGCCCCTGTTTGCGCCAAAATCGCAGGGTCAACAGGCGATCGGCTCTGCGCCAATATCTTCATCCCGAATCCAAAATGCGCACGCCGCGCCATCGCCTGCCCGATGCGCCCAAAACCGATAATCCCCAGCGTTTTGCCTGTAACGCTGGTGCCAATCATATGTGTGGGCCGCCATCCCGTCCAATTTCCAGCCCGAACCTCGCGCTCACCTTCCCCGGCACGACGCGCCGCCATCATCAGCAACGTCATGGCCAGATCAGCCGTGCAATCGTTTAAAACATCGGGTGTATTCGTAACCGTTATCCCTGCCGCGCGCGCTCCTTCAACGTCAATATGACTAAAACCAACTCCGTAATTCGCGAGTATCCGCGCCATAGGTTTCAAATTCGTAAACGCCCCCGTTTTCACGTCATCCGTCACCGTAGCCAACACCGCGTCATAACTTTCCAGCGCTACCCGCATCTCCGCCCGGTTCATCGGGCGGTCCTCGGGGTTATAGGTCACATCAAACAGCTCAGCGGCCGCTTTTTCCACGCTTTCGGGCCACTTACGGGTCAGTAATATCTTGGGCTTGGTCATGATCGCTCCTGCTTCGGTTTCCCCTAACTTACGCACAAAACCCGAACATACCAGCCCTCGAAACGTGGTTAACCATCGCTTAACCATATTCCGACACCTTAGAGGGAATCAGAAAGGTAACCCCATGTCCGCGATTCCCCTCCGCTCTGCCAAGATCCCGCTTTCGGCACTACCCGTTAACCATACAGATAAACTCGACTGGTTACGCCTTTATCGTTCACGCCGCGTCGGTCCCGTCACTTTTATCAGGCTCGTTCGCGAACATGGAAACGTCGCCGCCGCGTTGGACGTTTTACCAAGTATCGCAGCCAAATCCGGCGTTGCCAACTACCAGCCAATGACACGCGAGGCCGCTGAAATTGAATACGCCGCTGGCCTCGAAATTGGCGCCGAACTGTTGTTCCTAGGGGCCGCAAACTACCCGCCCAGATTGGCGACAATTCAAGACCCGCCGCCAATCCTATGGGCGCTCGGCGATCCAWCAATYRCCTTTCGYAACAGCGTGGCGTTCGTTGGCGCGCGAAAYTCATCCTCCCTTGGYCGMAGAATGGCCGCCAAACTRTCACAAGAYYTRTCATCMGAAGGCTAYGTRATCGTMTCCGGCCTTGCSCGCGGCATTGACGGCGAAGCCCATAAAGCCGCCCTAAACGGCGGCACMATCGCCGTRYTGGCMGGKGGCGTAGAYACSATTTAYCCMAAAGAAAACAGCGTYYTRGCSCAAGACATCYTNGAAAAMKGKNTTGCGCGTCTCSGAAATGCCAATCGGCTTRCARCCACAAGCMCGTCATTTCCCACGCCGMAAYCGCATCATATCCGGCCTTGCCCAAGCCGTTTTGGTGGTGGAAGGCGCAAGCAAATCCGGCAGCCTGATCACCGCTAAAAACGCCCTCGATCAGGGGCGCGAGGTCATGGCCGTGCCGGGCAACCCGATGGACGGACGCGCCGCCGGATGCAACATGTTGATCCGCGACGGTGCCACGCTCATTCGCTGTGCCGCCGATATAATCGAGGCCCTCGCCACACCACCGCAGGCCCCGCCAGAAATCCCCGTCACTCGCCTCAAAACAAAGCGCCCCGACAAAACCCTTACCAAAACGTTAATGTCGTTAATCGGGTCCGCGCCCGTGCAAGAAGACATCCTCGTGCGCCAAACCTTGCGCCCCGCCCAAGACGTCATGTCCGCCCTGTTAGACTTGGAAGTCACCCGCAAGATCGAGCGTTTCGCCGGCGGTGCAATCGCCGCCAACCCCTAGGAAATCACTTCAAGCCAGTGGCGCAGCAACGCGTGTTCCTGCCGTTTGGCTTTTCTGGCCCATGCTTTTGCCCCGCGCGGGCGTTCACGCTCGGCCAAAGGGATGTTGCCGCGCGCCGCCAGATCCGCTGAAAAAATCGCAAAGCTGTACTTGCGCCCGCCCTTTTCCAGATACCCCGCCAGCCCGCGCGTGAAATTCAGGGTTCCGGTCTTCGCACTCACACTTGCAGCACCCATATCCAGCAAATTTCCACGGCTATCCAGCAGCTTGAACGCCTTCAAAAGCCCGCGCAACTCGGTTTGGCTCCGCGGATGCGCCAATACGCCCGCCATTTGCGCCGCGCTCATACGCGACTGGTCCGTCAAGCCAGAATGGTTCTTGAGCTTCACACCGGAAACCCCCAAATTGGCACGCACCCAACGCTCCATTACGCCGGCGGAACTAGCCAGCGACAATGACGTCCCACCCAGTTTTTGCGAGGCCGTAAGTCCAATACACTCAGCCGTTAAGTTATTGGAATACTTCAACATCCAACGCAAAACTTCGTTCAACTGGTTGCTCTCGAACCGTGCAATTTCGCCCGCCGTGGCAGGCACGACCCCACGCTTATGTGCAGGCAATCGCAGCCCCGCACCAGCCGCCAGCGTCTGAAAAACCTCGCCCGCATAATCGGCAGGATGGCGCACGGGCAACCAGCGCCCACCACCATCGCCCAACGCCGATTGCGCCACAGACCAACGGCCACGTCCATTCACCACGGCGTATTCAAACACCGGCGCACGCCGATCCTCCGTGCGAATACCAATCCGTTGAACCAGCGGTTTGTTCCTAATTCCGCGCGCATCCAATGACAAATCATACCCGTCAGAGGCTTGTTTCCACTCAAAATACACCCGATTGAAATTCAAATTCAGCCCGTTGATTGACGGATTATAGCCCAGATAATCGGGTTGCGTCCGGTCAATTTCACCAATTTTCGGCAAGGCCGACCCATCCACAAAAAACCGTCCCTTAACGCCACGAATCCCCGCAGCCACCGCCGCTTGCGCCAGTTCTGCCAACTCATCCGTATCCAATGCCGGATCGCCACCGCCAACCAGATACAAATCGCCCTGCACAACACCATTCACCACCGGCCCCGTTGCAAATAACCGCGTTACAAACCGGTAATCCGCCCCCAAAACCTGCCGCGCATAAACCGCCGTAATCGCCTTACTGACCGAGGCCGGCGGCAACGCCAAATCCGGCTGATACGCATCAACCACCTCGCCCGTGCTCGCATCCAACAACACATACCCTGTGATGCTCGACAGCGCCGGGTCCAATAGGCGTGCGGAAGACAATGCCATGCGCTGCAAATACGCCCCGTTGCGCAAAACCGGCCGCGCGGCGGTTGTCGGCGGGGATGCCCACGCCAAACTTGGCAACGCCGCAACCGACGCCAGAAAATGTCTACGATCCATCACAAACCACTATTTTATCCATTCCCCATTGGCACGAATCTCGGTTGATGAAATATCAACAACAGGCCCATCCAACAAACACCACGCAGGCGGTTGTTGAAATGGTAAACGCCTCGCATTCAACGCAGGCAACCGCGCGCCGCGATACTTTATCGCCGCCTTGGACCCCGCCGCCTTAAGATGCTCGTCAGGCCGCGAGGTAACGCCGACCGGCACATTCTCGAAAATCCATTCCCAACGCTCCCATTTGTGAACGCTCGCCAGATTATCGGCCCCCATCAGCCAGACAAAATTCACCTTGGGGTAAATTCCTTGCAAAGCCTCGATCGTGTCCGCCGTGAACCGCGTCCCTAACTGCACCTCGATATCCGTCACCTCGACCTTCGGATGCTGCATAATTTCGCGGCACGCCGCCATCCGCTGCGCAATCGGCGCAGGCCCGTCCGCCTTCAACGGGTTCCCCGGACTAACCAGCCACCAAACCCGATCCAGCCCGAACCGCCGCAAAGCTTGTCGCGTAATATGCACATGCCCCGCATGCGGCGGATCAAATGATCCCCCCAGCAGGCCAACCCGCATACCATTAACTGCTTTCGGAAATCCTAACATCCCACCCTTTTCCCTCCACATTTCGCGACTGTCAACGCTTATGCATTGCCCCGCCGCGCGCGTTTGGATAAAACGCCCCAAACGACTTTCATACAAAGGGTGGCACCATGGCTTCTTATCAATACGTTTACCATATGGAAGGGGTCTCCAAGACCTACCCCGGCGGCAAGAAATTGTTCGAGGACATCCACCTCTCCTTCCTCCCCGGTGTGAAAATCGGTGTGGTCGGCAACAACGGCTCCGGTAAATCAACCTTGATGAAAATCATGGCCGGCATGGATAAGGATTTCACCGGCGAGGCGTGGTCCGCCAAGGGTGCCCGCATCGGCTACCTGCCCCAAGAACCCAAGCTCGATGAAACCCTAAGCGTGCGCGATAACGTCATGCTCGGTGTCGCCGACAAAAAGGCCAAACTCGACCGTTTTAACGAAGTCGCGATGGAAGTCGCCGACAATTACACCGACGAGTTGATGGAGGAAATGACCAACCTTCAAGACGCCATCGACGCCGAAAACCTCTGGGATCTCGACAGCCAGATCGAGGTCGCGATGGAGGCATTGGGCTGCCCCCCCGACAACGCCGAAATCGCCACCCTTTCCGGCGGTGAACTCCGCCGCGTCGCCCTGTGCAAACTGCTGCTAGAAGCGCCGGACATGTTGTTGCTCGACGAGCCAACCAACCACCTAGACGCCGAAACCATTGGCTGGCTGCAACGCCATCTCATTGAATACAAAGGCACAATCCTGTGCGTCACCCACGACCGTTATTTCCTAGATGACATCACAAGCTGGATTCTGGAACTCGACCGTGGCCGCGGAATCCCCTATGAAGGCAACTATTCCGCATGGCTGGAACAAAAAGCCAAGCGCTTAGAGCAGGAAGCCCGCGAAGACAAATCCAAGCAAAAAACGCTGGAACGCGAACTCGAATGGATGCGCCAATCGCCCAAGGCCCGCCAAGCGAAATCCAAGGCCCGTATCAATTCCTACAACGAGAAAGCCAACGAATCCGAGCGCGAAAAAATGGGCCGCGCCCAGATCATCATCCCCAACGGTCCCCGCCTCGGCTCCAAGGTGATCGAGGTTGAAAACATCTCCAAAGCCTTCGGTGACAACCTTCTGGTTGACGACCTGTCCTTCAGCCTACCACCGGGCGGCATCGTCGGCGTAATCGGCCCCAACGGCGCGGGTAAATCGACCCTTTTCAAGATGTTAACGGGCCAGGAACAACCCGACGCCGGCACCGTTACCTTCGGCGACACGGTGCAAATGTCCTACGTTGACCAATCCCGCGACGCGCTTTCCGACGGCAAAACCGTCTGGGACGAGGTCTCCGATGGACTAGACATCATCAAACTGGGCGACGCGGAAATGAACTCCCGCGCGTATGTTTCCGCGTTCAATTTCAAAGGCGGCGACCAGCAGAAGAAAATCGGCATGCTGTCGGGCGGCGAACGCAACCGCGTCCACCTCGCCAAACTGCTGCGTTCCGGCGGCAATGTCCTGCTTCTCGACGAGCCAACCAACGACCTCGACGTCGAAACCCTCCGCGCATTGGAAGACGCCCTAACCGATTTCGCCGGCTGCGCCGTAATCATCTCGCACGACCGCTTCTTCCTCGACCGCCTATGTACCCACATGCTGGCATTCGAAGGGGACAGCCACGTCGAGTGGTTCGAGGGCAACTTCGAGGATTACGAAGCCGATAAGATTAGGCGCTTGGGTCCGGATGCGGTTAATCCGAAACGGGTGAAGTATAAGAAGTTTACGAGGTAGGGGGAAATGTCGGGAAATATTCCAATTGAGGAGTTTTCTCGACTGTTTGCCTATATCGCTACGGTGACACATCACTTTCAAAAAGTATCCCAACTTTACGCAAACTATGGTTTGTTAGTCCGAAACGAAGCAGTTACCGAACTTCAAAATGATGAAGGCCTCCGAGCGCTTACCAATCTACGAGAAACTATTTCGAATACGTTGGGTCTACAACTTTTAAGCTTGTGGGAAATTCCTGAAGGTTCTCCAAAAATGACCTATAGTTACCCATCTGCCGTAACATTGCTTTCCGACGTCGAAAATTTCTCAAACACATGGTGCTACGTAGATGGAGTATTGAAAATCGGAGAGGAGAATCAACATCTCTCAAAGCTTGTTCGACTAAGCGTTCGCATAACCAATTCTGTTAAATTTGACGCTCAAAGAAATCTTCGAAACAAAAGCTGGGGCCACAAGCTGCAAAAATCCAGAAAAGAAATTAAAGGACATCACTTCTCGGAGCCAATACATGGTGATTTGGACCGTCTCTTTGTGTGTACGATGGCTGCGCAGAAGTTTCTTTTTTCTGCAGTCTATAACTCAACTGAAATCGACTGGTTACAAAGTCTACGTAAAGAGACACAGTACTCAGAAAAAATGCTGGAAAACTTCGGAGTTGAATTGTTACCAGAATTTAGGACACGCACACAATAAACGTAGGGTGCGTGGGTCTCTACGCACCAAACCGTCGCCATCCTCAACTCTTCTGCCTCGCCACCCTCGGCCAACCTTCGAATGGTGCGCGGGGACCGCACACCCTACCTTTCGCCATTTTCATACGTTAGGGGTTGTTGAGCCGTAGGGTGTGCGGTTCCCGCGCACCATCCACCGCCGTAAATCAAAACAATTCATTATGCCGATCCCGATCTCCACTCGCCTCCACATATTTCGCCACGCGTGCGAACATGTACATCCGCAACACCTCGTTCATTTTCGCCTGATAGCCCGCGCCGCTGCGTTTAAAGAACTTCACCACATCCTCGTCAAATCGGGCCGTGATGCGGGTGCGTTTCGGGCGATCAGGGTATTTATCCTCCATTGAGTGCCAGCCCCTTGGGAATTGGTCGATATAAAGCTTTTGGGTGATCACATCGGTTTCGATGCGGTGCATGCGCACGCGGCGCAGGCTCTCCTCCAACTCGGCCTCCGCCACGCGCTCGGCTTTGGTTGGTCTGCGGTCAATATCTTCTAGAATCAAAAAATGGCCTCCTGAAAATTCAAAAGGCCATTATGCGCTTCAAAGGTTAATTTTTCGTATGCCAAAATTGTGCATACGTGTTGTGTACGGGTTGTGTACGCATTGTGTACGCGGGTTTCTGCCCGAAAACGAATTAGTTAATGGACTGAACCATACCCTTTTCCGCCGCCAGTTCGCGCATCTTTTTTTGCAACTTTTCGAACGCCCGCACCTCGATTTGCCGGATGCGTTCGCGGCTGACGTCATAGACCTTGCTCAGCTGTTCCAGCGTCTTCGGTTCCTCCGATAAACGGCGCTCCGTCAGGATATGTTGCTCGCGTTCATTCAGCTCCGCCATGGCCGCAACCAACAGTTCACGGCGCTGTTCCAGCTCGTCCTTTTCAGCGTAATCCGCCGCCTGATCCGCGTCTTCATCTTCTAGCCAGTCCTGCCACTCCGCAGCGCCCTCGCCGTCCGTTTTGACCTGTGCGTTCAGGCTCGCATCCCCGCCACCCATGCGGCGGTTCATGGAGATCACTTCTTTTTCCGTCACGTTCAGTTGCGACGCGATTATCTTAACGTTTTCAGGGCGTAAGTCGCCTTCCTCCAACGCACCGATCTTGTTTTTCGCCTTGCGCAGGTTGAAAAACAGCTTCTTTTGCGCAGACGTCGTGCCCATCTTGACCAACGACCAAGACCGCAAAACATATTCCTGAATGCTGGCGCGAATCCACCACATAGCATAGGTCGCAAGGCGGAAACCCTTCTCCGGATCGAAGCGTTTCACGGCCTGCATAAGGCCCACGTTTGCCTCCGAAACCACCTCGGCAGTCGGCAATCCATACCCGCGATAACCCATCGCGATTTTAGCCGCCAAACGAAGATGCGAGGTCACCAACTGGTGTGCCGCATCGCTATCCTCATGGTCCACCCAGGCCTTCGCCAACATGTATTCCTGCTCCGGCTCCAACATCGGAAACTTACGGATTTCCCGCATATAATTCGAGAGCCCCTGCTCAGGCGACGGTGCCGGTAATTTAGTGTAATTGCTCATGTTTCCTCCTCCAGTGCTGTTTAACGCACGTTGGGTATGTATGTAGGGTTAACATTGATTTTTTCAAGAGTTAACCTTTTCTCAATTCTTTCATGATACTTTCGAAATCATCCGGCAATGGTGCTTTGAATTCCAGCTTCTCGCCCGTTACCGGATGTACAAAACCCAAGGTCGCCGCGTGCAGGGCTTGGCGTCTAAATCCGCGTAACGCGTCGGCGGCCTCACCAGATATCGCTGCCTTCGGAATTGCACGGCGCGAACCATAAACCGGATCGCCAACCAGCGCGTGGCCAGCGTATGTCATATGCACGCGTATTTGATGCGTGCGCCCTGTCTCTAGCCAGCAATCGGTTAGCGATGCCACAGGTTTTTCCAGAGGCCCGAACGCTTCCACCACGCGCGTTCGTGTTATGGCGTGCCGCCCTGCATCCACCACAACCGTCATACGTTTGCGGTCGTGTTTGTGCCGCGCAATATTGCCCGAAATGCGGATCACGCCGCCCGCTTCAAACGTCACGCCTTTAACGCCAGCCAAGCGCGGATCCGCCCCCGAAGGTGCGCCCCAGACCAGTGCCATATAGTGCCTATCCATATCATGCGCGGCAAACATCGCGGCCAAGCCTTGATGCGCCTCATCCGTTTTTGCCACGACCAACAGGCCCGATGTGTCCTTATCAATCCGATGCACAATACCCGGACGTTTCGCGCCGCCAATCCCCGAAAGACTATCGCCGCAATGATGTAACAAAGCGTTAACCAGCGTGCCGGTTTCCGACCCCGGTGCCGGATGCACAACCATCCCCGATGGTTTGTTAACCACGATCAGGTGTTCATCCTCGAACATCACATCCAGCGGAATATCCTCTGGCATCGCTTCGATATCTGTAGCCTCTGGAATTTCCACCAGCCAGACCTGCCCGCCGGATACCTTGGACTTTGGCTCGCGGACAACCGTGCCGCCTTCCAGCCGCACCGCCCCTTCCAGAATTAAATTTTGCAAACGGGAGCGCGAAAGCGTAACGCCCTCTGGCACAACTGCCGCCAACGCTTTATCAAGGCGCTTAGCGGGGGTCAGCCCCAGCTCCAGCCGCAACGGATTTTCAAAAGGGTCTGCCATGAGCGAACCAACTCCTATGAACAACGAAATACCAGAACCCGCCAACCTGCGCTTCTTGCGCCGATTGGTGACGGTGCTGACCGCGACAATGATATTGGGTCTCCTAACCATTGTTGCGCTGTTTGTCATCAAGTTCATGGGGCCAGTTACGGCTCGTCTGACTTTACCCGCCGAAATCAGCCTGCCAGCGGGCGAAACGGCCCAAGCCATCACCCAAGGCACTAGCTGGATCGGCGTGGTCACCACAGACGAAAGCGGGGTTGAACGTATCCACATCCTGAACCTCGACGGGACCCCTAGACAGATAGTAAACATAGCACCATGAGACTCCCAGACGGATTCCTTGATGATTTGCATGAACGCACGTCCATAGCCCAAGTGGTCGGGCGTAAAGTCATGTGGGATAACAAGAAATCCAACCCCGGCAAGGGCGATATGTGGGCACCCTGCCCGTTTCATCAGGAAAAGACTGCCAGTTTCCATGTCGATGACCGCAAGGGATTCTATTACTGTTTTGGCTGCCACGCCAAAGGTAGCGCGATTGGTTTTGTGCAAGAAACCGAAAATGTCAGCTTTATGGAAGCCGTCGAAATACTGGCGCGGGAGGTTGGTATGCCGATGCCAAAATCCAGCCCGCAGGAACAACAACGCGCTGAYACTCGCAAGACGTTGGCCGATGTGATGGAACAAGCGGTGAAATTCTACCGCCTRCAACTSCACTCCGCCAAAGCCGCMGARGCCCGCGCMTAYCTTGAAAAACGCGGCCTACCCGAATCCACGCTGGAACGYTTCGAGATCGGTTTYGCCTCCGATGCTCGCACCGCCTTGTTCGAGGCCTTAACCGCCAAAAACATCCCCGCYGAACAAATCATCGAGGCGGGCCTGTGCATCAAGCCAGACGACGGCGGCAAACCCTACGACCGCTTCCGTGGCCGCATCATGTTCCCCATACGCGATGCSCGYGGYCGYTGYATCGCCTTTGGGGGTCGTGCGATGGACCCGAACGCCCGTGCCAAGTATCTGAATTCAAACGAGACGCCCCTGTTTGACAAGGGCCGTAGTCTTTACAACCACGGCCCAGCCCGCGAAGCATCGGGTAAAGCGAACGCGCTAATCGTGGCCGAAGGCTACATGGATGTGATCGCGCTGGCACAGGCAGGTTTCAACCATTCCGTGGCCCCGCTTGGGACCGCGATAACCGAAAACCAGCTGGCGATGATCTGGCGCATATGCCCAGAGCCGGTGATTGCGCTGGACGGGGATAATGCCGGTATTCAAGCCGCGCGCCGCTTGATCGACCTCGCGCTGCCGCTGCTGGAAGCCGGAAAATCGCTGCGCTTCTGCATCCTGCCAGAAGGTCTCGACCCAGACGATTTGATCCGCGCCCAAGGGGCGGAGGCCATGCAAAAGCTGTTGGATAACGCCCAACCGATGGTCGATTTATTGTGGCAACGCGAAACCGAGGGAAAGATATTCGACAGCCCCGAACGGCGTACTGCCTTGGATGCCAGCCTGCGAAAAACAATCCAGCTGATCAAAGACCCGAACCTGCGCGGCCATTACGGCGCGGCGATTAATGAACGCCGCCAAACCCTGTTTGCCCCTGCGCGCAAAGATACCAAGCCTTGGCAAGGTAACAGCCCCCGCCAATCCGGCAAACCGTGGGGTAATCGCGCCCCAAGCGGCCCGACGCCAAGCGCAAAATCGTCCATGTTAGCCCAGTCAAACGCAGGCCCCGAAACAGACGCCCGCGTGCGCGAATGCGCCATACTTCTGGGCTGCATCAACCATCCGCACTTGGCCGAAAAATTTGAAACCCGTCTGGAGCGCGCCCATTTTCTAGCGCCCGATTTGCAACAAATCCGCGACGCCCTCTTGTCCTCGCTGGCAGAGACCCCACATCAGCCAGAGGCAGAACAACGCGAATATCTGATTGGCCGCATACAGGCGACCCTCGGCTTTGAGCCATTAGCGAAACTTCTGTCTATCGGCCAAGTGCGCGCCAACCCCTACTTGCGGTCCGGCGCAGACATTGAACTGGCCACACAAGCGATAGATGAAGAACTGGCAAAACACGCCGCGATTTTAGGCATCGTCGAGGAAATTAAAGACGCCGAAGAAGAGATAACCGGCGTGGCTGACGAGGGCCTGACATGGCGTTTGCAACAGGCCCGCGAGACACAAAACAAGATATCCCACGAATCACTTGGTGGTGATTCGGCGGGAGTAAATGACGAAAGCGGGCTCTCTAAAAGTCTGCAAAAACTGATAGATCAGAAGATTTGGGAAAAGAAAAAGCACTAGTAGCCCTTGCGAATCAGTGATTCGAAGTAGAAATTCCCTACAACCCAATTTTTAGCCGGGTGATTCGCGGCTGAACGACCTACGGAGTAGCCCATGGCCGCGAAAGACAACGAGCAGAAAACTGGTGAAGATCAACAGGATAACGCAGGTCCTATGCTTGATATGAGCCAGACCGCGGTCAAGAAAATGATCGCATCGGCCAAAGCACGCGGCTACATCACCTATGATGAGCTGAACCAGTTCATGCCAGCCGATCAGGTTTCGTCCGATCAGATCGAAGATATTATGGCGATGCTGTCCGATATGGGCATCAACATTATCGAAGGCGAAGAAGCCGAAGAAGAAACCACCGACACCGACGTAGAAGAAATCGGCGCGACCACATCGCGTGAACTTGTCGCTGCTGCTGCCACCACCGAAACGCTTGATCGCACCGATGATCCTGTGCGGATGTACCTGCGCGAAATGGGCACGGTTGAACTGCTGTCACGCGAAGGCGAAATCGCCATTGCCAAAAGGATCGAGGCGGGTCGTTCCACCATGATCGCCGGCCTGTGCGAAAGCCCACTGACGTTCCATGCGATCACAATCTGGCGCGAGGAATTGCTGGAAGAAGAGATCATGCTGCGCGACGTGATCGACCTTGATGCAACCTTCGGCCAGCAGATGGAAGAAGACGAGGAAGAAGAAGTCGGCGAAACCGCCAAAACGGAAATACCCGCCGTCGAGAAGAAAGAAAAAGAACAGGTTCTGGACGCGGACGGCAATCCCGTCCCCCAAGACGATGATGATGACGAAGACGAAGACGAAGTCGCAAACCTGTCGCTCGCCGCGATGGAGGCCGTGCTGAAACCTATCGTTCTGGAAACACTTGACCAGATCGCCTCGGATTATGAACGCCTCGCCGAGATGCAGGACGGCCGCATGGCCGCCGCGCTGAACACCGACGAAACCTTTACCCTTGTGCAAGAACGCGAATACCAGCGCCTGCGCACCGAAATTGTGACGCTGGTGAACTCCATGCACCTCCACAACAACCGGATCGAGGCACTGGTCGACCAGCTTTACGGCATCAACCGCAAAATCATGAGCCTTGATAGCGCCATGGTAAAACTGTCCGACAAAGCCCGTGTGAACCGTCGCGAATTCATCGACGAATACAAAGGCGCGGAACTTGACCCCGACTGGATGGAGCGCGTCTCCTCCATCGGCACCCGCGGTTGGGATCGCCTGACCGGCGAGATGAAAGAACAGGTTGAAGGCGTTCGCGCCGAGATGGCCGAAGTTGGCCAATACATCGGCGTAGACATCTCCGAATTCCGCCGCGTTGTGCAGCAAGTTCAAAAGGGCGAGAAAGAAGCACGCTCCGCCAAGAAAGAAATGGTCGAAGCCAACTTGCGCCTCGTGATTTCCATCGCCAAAAAATACACTAACCGTGGTTTGCAATTCCTCGATCTCATTCAGGAAGGCAACATCGGCTTGATGAAAGCCGTGGATAAATTCGAATACCGCCGCGGCTATAAATTCAGCACCTACGCGACATGGTGGATCCGCCAAGCGATCACCCGTTCCATTGCCGACCAAGCCCGCACGATCCGTATTCCGGTCCACATGATCGAAACGATCAACAAGCTGGTCCGCACAGGACGCCAGATGCTGCACGAAATTGGTCGCGAGCCGACACCCGAAGAACTTGCCGCCAAGCTGCAAATGCCGCTTGAGAAGGTTCGCAAAGTGATGAAAATCGCCAAGGAACCGATTTCCTTGGAGACCCCGATTGGCGATGAAGAAGACTCGCAACTCGGCGATTTCATCGAGGACAAGAACGCCGTTCTACCGCTGGACAGCGCCATTCAGGGCAACCTGAAGGAAACCACGACACGAGTGCTGGCAAGCCTGACGCCACGCGAAGAACGTGTGTTGCGGATGCGGTTTGGTATCGGGGTTAACACGGACCATACGCTTGAAGAGGTTGGCCAACAGTTTAGTGTGACGCGAGAGCGTATTCGTCAGATCGAAGCGAAAGCGTTGCGGAAGCTGAAGCATCCGAGCCGGAGCCGGAAGTTAAGGTCGTTCTTGGATCAGTAGGTGAAGTAAAACTATGTCAGACATCATTTACATTCTCACAAACGAAGCGATGCCTGGATATGTCAAAATTGGCAAAACCAAGTCCAACCTGATTGGGCGAATAAAAAATTTGGATACAACTGGTCTTCCATTACCGTTTGAATGTTTCTTCGCGGCCATCGTTGCGGACTGCGACGCTGCCGAAAAACTATTGCATGATGCGTTTGCGGATAACCGAGTTCGGAAAAACCGTGAGTTTTTTGAAATCAGCCCTGAACGAGTCGCTTCAGCATTAAAGCTCGCGGTGATCGAGGAAGTAACTCCAAGAGACGACATTGTTGAAACTAAGGATGATGAGGCCGCATTAAATAAAGCCAGAGCACGCAGGAGTCGATTCAACTTCGATTTGGTTAATATTCCGTCAGGTTCAACGCTAACCCATGCCAAAGACGACCAAATAACGTGCTTAGTAATCAACTCAAAAACAGTAGAGTACAACGGAAATCAAATGAGTTTATCGCAAGCTGCGTTAGACGTCGTTCACAGTTTAGGTTACAACTGGAAGGCCGTTTCAGGGCCAGAGTATTGGCTGTTTGATGGTACAACTCTTAATGAGTTGCGGCGTGAATTGGAGGAAGGCGCGTAGGGTGCGCGGGGACCGCACACCCTACGCGAGCCCCCTCTATGTAGCGCATCACAATACCCCCTACCCAAAACATTGATCCCTCCCTATACTACCCGCGAACATGCAGGCAGTTACTAAACGAGGTTTCATATGCGGTGCCCTTTTTGCGGAAATATCGACACTCAGGTCAAGGACTCCCGTCCGGCCGAAGACCACGCGGCCATACGGCGGCGCAGGGCTTGTCCGGCTTGTGCGGGGCGTTTCACAACGTATGAGCGCGTGCAGTTGCGCGACCTGACCGTGGTCAAGAAAAACGGACGGCGCGAGGATTTTGACCGCGATAAACTGGACCGTTCCATCCGCATCTCCATGCAAAAACGCCCGGTAGAGGCCGACCGCATTGACCAGATGATCTCCGGCATCGTACGTCGCCTTGAAAGCCTTGGGGAACCCGACATTCCGTCCGATAAAATCGGCCAGATCGTCATGGAAACCCTCGCGCGGATCGACACCGTGGCCTATGTGCGCTTCGCCAGTGTTTACAAGAATTTTCAAGAAGCCGATGATTTCGAGGATTTCGTCCAAGAACTTCGCCCCCCCGTCGACGAGGATTAAATGCCAAATCGCGCACAAGACGAACGGTGGATGCGGCTGGCATTAAGCCTCGCCCAGCGGGGGCTTGGGCGTGTCTGGCCAAACCCCGCCGTGGGTTGCGTGATAGTCAAGGACGGCAAAGTACTTGGCCGCGGCTGGACACAATCTGGTGGCCGCCCACACGCCGAAACCGAAGCGCTGGCACAAGCGGGAGACGCAACAGGCGCAACCGCTTATGTAACACTGGAACCCTGCGCCCATCACGGCAAAACGCCGCCTTGCGCGAACGCGTTGGTCAAGGCCGGCATAACCCGCGTGGTCAGCGCGCTTGACGACCCCGACAGCCGTGTTGCGGGGCAAGGCTACAAAATCCTGCACGACGCGGGCATCAAAGTTACCGAAGACGTACTGGTCGATGCCGCCGCCGACCTTAACCAAGGTTTCCTGTTAAACCGCACCATCGGGCGGCCCATGTTCACACTGAAAATGGCCAGCTCCATCGACGGGCGCATCGCCACCGCATCAGGCGAAAGCCGCTGGATCACTGGCAATGACGCACGCCGCCAAGTCCACCTGATGCGCGCGCGCCATGACGCCGTTCTAATCGGGGCCGGAACCGCCCGCGCAGACGACCCGTTACTGGACGTGCGCGATATGGGGATGGCGGGTGAAAACCCCGTTCGCATCATCCTCGATGGTGGTCTGTCTTTATCGTTAACCTCGCGGTTGGCGCAAACAGCCAAGGGCACCCCGCTATGGATTTGTCACCACGCCGGATTGGACAAAGAGCGTCTGAAAATCTGGGAAGAGATCGGCGCAACCCTGATCGAAGTCACCCACAGCGAGACCGGCGAGCTGGACCTTGCAGACATGGCAATCCAGCTTGGAAAACGCGGCTTAACACGGGTACTTTGCGAGGGCGGCGGACGGTTGGCCGCCTCCATGATATCGGCGGAACTGGTAGATACGCTGATAACATTCACCGCAGGTTTAGCCATAGGGTCCGAGGGCGGCGGCGTCTTTGGCCCCCTTCAAATCGACGCGCTGCAAGACGCCCCAAGGTTTGATCTGCTGGAGACCCGCCCCATCGGCGGCGACATCATGACTACATGGAAACCTACCGCCAGATAGACGCGTATCCCGCGAATAGTCCCTGAAGTTTTGCCAAAATCCGCAGGCTCGCAGGTTTGCCGGTTTGCCCCTTTGCCAAACGATCCACAGTCAATTCGGGGGTGCAAGGCAGGTTTGAAACGGGGTCGTGATAGCGCGGATAATCAATTAACGTCGCATGAACCAACTGGTCCAACGTCACTTTCACGCCGCGCCGCTTGCACGTTGGGCCAAGATCTTGCGTCAGCCCCCACCCCGCATAAAACGGCAAGCCAAGGCAGGTCACCGGCTTGCCGCGCAACAAAGCCTCGAATCCCAAAAGCGAGGTCATGGTCCATATCTCATCACTCGCCTCGATAAGATCAGGCACATTTACGTCTTCGATTATCTGATCACAAACCGCCAACGCAGCTTGCGCATCGACCGAACCATCCCGAAGCCCTGCCAGAACATCAGGATGCGGTTTATAGACAATATACGCGTGCGGGTTAGCCGTCCGTGCGGCTTCCAGCAACACCAAATTGGTTCGCACATCGCCAGCCCCTAACCGGATGGAGGCATCATCCTCCACTTGCCCCGGCACCAGAATAACCTTGCGCTCAGGCGGAAACTTCGGAATGCCCGCCCCCTGCAAATTGTACTTGGAAACCCCGCTCGCAAGAATTTGCGCACGCAATGCAATGGCACGATCTATAGTGCAAGGCGGTAAACCACCGGATTTCAAAATCAGCGTTTCAAGTTGGCTGGGCTTGGAAGGGTCATAATAAACCCCTTGATCATCCAGTACCAAGGATGCGGCCGGTGTCAGCGCCGCGCCCAAGCCCGAAGAACGCAAAAATCCGTCCTCCATCCGCAGCAAAGGTACACCAGCTGCATTGCATTGATCCGCCAGAGCTTCGCTCTCGCCGCTCGCCCAGACAACAACCTGCCCGTTGGTTTCGCGAGCCTTGGTCACGGCCTTCGCATCTGTTGTTGCAAAACTCGCCCCGCGCAAAAACCGCGCCACATTCCAGCGTTTCCACAACCGCATTCCCAGCGCCTGCGTTGGCCGCGTACCATCCCAATGATGACGTGCTTGTGCCAACAATTGCTGCGCGGCTTCCTCGAATTCACAGGCACATCGCCGCGCGTGGTTGTACCAAAACGGATACACCAGCATCGCGCCTGCAAACAATTCATCAACCGTTAACTTTCTGGTCCGGCGCGGCGCATTTTGGCGATCCTCGCTAAGGCCCCAGCCCGCGTAAAACGGAACGCCGAAAACTACGGGCCGATGCCCCGCCAGTATTGCCTCGAATCCCAGTTGCGAGGATACACAATAGACTTTTGCAGCCCCTTCCAGCAAATCCCACGGGTTCATCGGAATGCTTGAAAGTGTAGTGTTTTCATCCTCGTCAGCCGCTGAAAAATGTCCGCGTTTTTCGCCATTTTGCACCGCCGGATGTGTGCGAATAATAATCCGCGCGCCCGGATTTTCCGCCCGTGCTGCCGCCAGCATTTCCGCAAAACTACCAGCACTAGCCAAACCGCCAGAAACCGACGCATCGCCAGCAACCTGGTCAATCACCAGAACATATCCCGCCGCAAGCCCCGCCCCGCGCGGCACAGCGTTGTATTTCGACAATCCGTAATGGCGCAGAAATGCCCTTCCTTGCACAGCCCGCGTCAACAGGCCTGCGTCAAACTCCGTCGTTTGCAGTATTTCTTCCAACCGAGAGGGTTTCCCGCCCTCGAAATGCACCCCGGTATCGTCGATGTTCAAGCCTGTGGGTGGCGAACCTAACCCCGGCAAAACCGAGCGCAAAAACGCATCTTCAAGCGTTACGACCCTCGCCAAAGGCCAACGCGACAGCACGCGCCTCGACATCGCGATGCGCCCCCAAACGCCGATATCTCGGCCATGAACGCCCAACCATCCCGTTGAAATAGAATACCCAGATGCGCGAATTACACGCCGCAACGGTAGCGAGAAAACCAGTCCAGCCGAAAACACCGCAATGCGTTTCCGCGCAGGCTTATTCAAAGATAGCCGCAGTGCCGGTTAGCGCCGTATCAAGCGCCACGGTCGCGTTTAGCCCACCGATCACCGTGAACAACAGCGTGCGCCATTTCACATACGGGGCCTCGGTAACATAGATCGTGTCTTCATCCTGTATCTGGAATTTACCAGCTACCAGCATGCTGGACTGCGAGGTCAAATCGACCAGATACGCAAACTGCTGCGGTCCGACCAGATCGTTACGCCCCAGCACCCGATTGGCAATCGCAGCGGATTCTTCACGAAACACGAAAATTCCTTTGGCATTCGACTCGGTGGCACGAAGCCCTCCTACCGAGGCCAATGCCTCTAACACCGTCGGATTATGAGTTTCAAAACTTATGCGCTCCTGACCCGTGGACCCCATAGAGATAAAATACCGATCGTCCGCTTCCAAAACGATCTTGTCACCCGCGCGCAGCGGGATGTCATTGCCCGGATTATCCAACAAATTCTGGAACCAAATTTCGCCAACTTCTGCCCCGCGCCGAACTGTGATTTTCACCACACGGGGGTCAAGTGTAATGCCACCTGCGCGCGCCAGCATACCCGTTAAACGGCGGCTGGACGCATCAATCGGATACACTCCTTGCCCACCAACACCGCCAAGAATGCTGACGGTAGCCCCGTCGCCAGCCTCGCGGCGAACCTCGATTTGCGGGTCAGGTGTTTGCCCATCCAGTAGGTCTGTAATTTTCAGACGCAAGTCATCAGGCGTATAACCGCTGGCCTTAATGGGCCCCGCATAAGGAATAAAAATATTTCCAAGCTGGTCAACCTGCATCGCAGGCAACGTCGTCACCTTCTTGCCAACTGTGGAAAACAGCCCGTTTTCGACGTTCTCCCAGATGGTGATCGTCAGCGTATCACCGGGGTGAATTCGATCGACAGAGACAACGCCCACATTACGAAAAGATTGGCTAAACCCCGACGTTTGTTGCCGCGTACTGGCACTTACGACCGATTGGTTAACGTCTACGATGAACATATCGCCACCATTTTCAACGCTGCTATCTTGAATATCTCTCACGCTTGGGCCGGATGATGGCAGGCTGCAAGCCGCCAGCACCAAAACTGCGCTAGACAGAAGAACGAGCCGGAAAGCGCGCGAAATCTTGTTGGTCATAAGAATCATCCAGTCGAACTAAAGAACGGCGAAAATACCAACACCCACCTAAGGAAGCAAACCTTATGTAGCTGGGCCGCCCGCCCCTTCAACCAGCTTCAAATCTGCGCCATTCGGATGGTCTGATTCCAGTTTGGTAGCATAAGGGTCGTCTTTCGATATCATCAGATCAACCAACCGCCGCAATAGCTCTGCGCGGCCACGTTGTGTATAATATCCCCCACCGATTTGCGAGGTTTCCGACAAGAATTTCCGGTAGTATTTATACGCGTCTGCATCGGGCGCATCGGGTGCTGCGAAAAACGCAGCCAACGTCTGGCCCGAAACCAGCTCGGGCTTGGAAAAAACCGAGCGGCCCAGCGCGTAAACCGGCAAATTCCGCCACAACGCTTGCTGTGCGGCGGTCGAATTCACCGTAACCGTACTGTTGGCACTATCCAGCAGCGGCCCCAGTTTCCCGCCCGGAATATACAAAACCCGCGCCAAAATCCCCGCCTGCGCTGCAACTTTACGCACGATGGAGGGTAACGGCTCGCGGCCATCTTCAAACGGATGCGCCTTGAAAATCAGCTTGTGATGCGAAGGCGCACCAGCAGCGAATTCAGCAATAACCTGCTCGATAAATTCCTCTACCGAATTGAAATCGGAATGGTTCCGCAAAGAGGCATCATGGCTAAGTTGCAGCAACACCAAATGATAAATCGCCCCGCTGCGCAACAGTCGCCGCGTGCGAATACGCCGCTGAAGCCCATGCAACGGCATGCCGCCCAGTTTGTTAATGTAATACCGCAGCTCGGTCAGAACCGAGACTTCACGGTGCGGTCGGTAATTCCTGAACCGGCGCGTCGGGACCGACAAAAACAAATGATAAAGAAACCCGTAAAACGCATGGTGCCACGCGGCCCCCCATTGCACGGGAACCTCCGGCAGCTCCGCTGGATGAGCATCAACCGCGCGGCGAATATCGTCCATACTCAAGTCCATCAGCCTTGAGTGCCCATTGGTTCCGCCACGTTCATACGTCGCCCAATAGGGCCGCAAGTACCCTTCCTCGAAGCAATGCGCCGTAATTCCGCGCGCCTTTACAATCGCGCGCGCCGATTTATGAATCGGGCGACTGTCACCGTATAAAACGATGTCGGTAATGCCTTCGCRCGTCAGGTAATCTTCCAAAAACGCTGGCCATTCCTCGGGCTTGCCGTCAAACGGTTTGAACCCCGAATTTCGCATCCAGAAAACTGCATCCCCGCGATTAAACCCTATCCGAGACACAGACGCCCCCGTCGCCGCAATTTTCGCACCAAGTTGGCGAAAAAACGGGCCGTGCGGGCCTTGCAGGAACAAAAAATTTCTTTGCGGGGTCAAAATGGCAGTTTCCATTGCGCTAATTAATCGCGCCTTGTTACGGGAAACGTCGCGTTTTCGCAATTACAAATGCCTTGCCCCTTCGGGCGCGGCGCGCTACCACAAACCCTGAAGCATAAGGAGAACGGCGCATGTTTACCGGCATTGTTACAGACATCGGCACCATCCAGAAAACCGAAGATCGCGGCGACTTGCGCGCACGGATTTCGTGTTCTTACGACATGAGCGGCATAGACCTCGGCGCATCCATCGCCAGTGACGGCGTTTGCCTGACAGTGGTTGCCAAAGGCGATGATTGGTACGACGTCGATATTTCCGCCGAAACCGTATCCAAAACCAATCTCGACAGTTGGAAGGCCGGAAAACGCGTAAACCTTGAACGCGCCCTGAAACTAGGCGACGAACTTGGCGGGCATATCGTATCGGGCCACGTCGACGGCCTCGCCACTATCACGCAAATGCAGGACGACGGCGACAGCACTCGCGTTACCTTGACCGCACCAAAAGATCTCGCGAAATTCATCGCCCAGAAGGGTTCTGTGACGTTAAACGGTGCATCCCTGACAGTTAATGGCGTTACGGGTTGTGATTTTGACATCAACTTCATACCTCACACAAAGAACCACACCACTTGGGGCGACGCTGCCGTTGGTGATAGGGTGAATTTGGAAATTGACACGCTGGCACGCTATGTGGCGCGACTGGCCGAAATGCAGGGCTAATCATGACTGACTACACAACCGCCATTTCCACCATCGAGGACATAATAGAGGACGCCCGCAACGGCCGCATGTTCATCCTCGTTGACCACGAAGACCGCGAAAACGAGGGCGATCTGGTGATCCCCGCCCAAATGGCCACGCCAGATGCGATCAACTTCATGGCCACTCATGGCCGTGGCCTGATTTGCCTAACCCTGACCGGCGAACAGATCGAACGCTTGGGCGTACCGATGATGGCTTCCAGCAATTCATCGCGCCACGAAACGCCGTTCACTGTCTCGATCGAGGCCGCCGAGGGCGTAACTACCGGCATCTCCGCCCACGACCGCGCCCACACCGTTTCCGTGGCCATAAACCCGCAGGTCCAGACCCGCGACATCGCCACGCCGGGCCACGTATTCCCGCTAAAAGCCCGCCCCGGCGGGGTGCTGGTGCGCGCTGGCCATACCGAGGCCGCAACGGATATTTCCCGCCTCGCAGGGCTAAACCCCTCCGGCGTGATCTGCGAGATCATGAACGACGACGGCTCCATGGCGCGCTTGCCGGACTTGATCACATTTGCCCAAAAACACGGCCTGAAGATCGGCACGATTTCCGACCTGATCGCCTATCGCCACCGCCACGACAATCTGGTGCGCGAAACCGCTCAAAAAACCGTAACATCAGCGTTTGGCGGCGAATGGCACCTTCGTGTTTTCACGGACGAGACATCCGGCACTGAACACATCGCCTTAACCAAAGGCGACATTTCCAGCCCCGAACCGGTGCTAGTCCGCACCCACGCACTTGACCCACTAGAAGACGTGCTTGGCCTAGGCGCAACATCTGCAAACAAACTGCCCAAAGCCATGCAGATCATCGCCGATGCGGGCCGCGGCGTTGTCGTGCTGTTCCGCAACCCCAGCCAGAAACTTGACCTCGACGAAACTGCCGCGCCCGAAACCCTGCGCCAAACCGGCATCGGCGCGCAGATCCTTTCCAGCCTCGGCCTGACCGATATCATATTGCTAACCGACAGCCCCATGCCCAAAGTCATCGGTCTGGACGCCTACGACGTCACCATCGTCGGCACGCAACCCATCCACAAGGGCGCATAAATCATGGCCAGCACCGAATCCCACCACATCCTGCCATCCCCGAAATTCGACACGCCAACACGCGTACTAATCGTGGTGTCGCCCTACTACCAAGACGTCGCGCAAAACCTGCTGGCAGGCGCGACGACCACGATTACCGCTGCTGGCGCAACTTGCGACACCCTTGAGGTCCCCGGCGCCCTCGAAATCCCCACAGCCATCAAACTGGCCAGCGGCGCCTACGACGGCTTCGTCGCCCTTGGTTGCGTCATTCGCGGGGAAACAACGCATTACGACACCGTGTGCAACGATTCATCCCGCGCGCTAACCCTGATGGGGTTAGAGGGCATCTGCATCGGCAACGGCATCCTGACGGTCGAAAACCGCGATCAAGCCATCGTTCGCGCCGATCACACAGGACAAAACAAAGGCGGCGGTGCGGCGGATGCGGCCATGCACCTGATTGCGATAAAGCGACGCTTTACAAAGACAGGCTCGGGGCGTATTGCACCGACTTCCGAACACATCCTGATGGCTGGTGAAGCCTACGGGGATCAAGGGACTACCTGATGTCAAAGACGCCTAAACCAACGCAAGCAGAAAAACGCCAGATGCGATCAGCGGCGCGGCTTTACGCCGTCCAAGCCCTATTCCAGATGGAGGCGTTGGGTGAAGCCTTGGAGGACATCCAAACCGAATTCGAAACCTACCGTTTCGGCGCCACAATCGGCGAAGACACCTATGCCGAAGGCGATCTGAAACTGTTCCGCGCCCTAATTGGCGAAGCCGTAACCAACCAAGCCAAGATCGACCAGATGACCGACCGCGCACTGGTCGCCAAATGGCCCATCGACCGCATCGACCCGACAATCCGCGCCCTATTCCGCGCGGCGGGTTCCGAGCTGCTGACCCAAACCACCCCCCCCAAAGTCGCAATAACCGAGTTCGTAGACGTCGCCAAAGCCTTCTTCCCCGATGGCAAAGAATCCAAATTCGTGAACGCCGTACTAGACCACATGGCCCGCGAAGTTAAACCGGACGCTTTCGCTTAACAGCACTCTTCGGCGCGGCAATTGCGAACATGTCTGGTGTTTCCAGCTCTCAAATCCTAAACTTCCACAAACGCATTAGTGGAGGTGACAATGTTCGCGAAACAAGACCTGAAGTTCGATCCGATCGCCCTGCCCGACCACATCGATATGCCACCCGAGGAAATGCAAAAAGCCGCGGCTGATTTCCTTGCCCACATGCGCAAACGCCACTCCGTTCGCGATTTCACCGACCAACCCGTC
>NVXA01000016.1 GCA_002746395.1 Paracoccaceae bacterium | reverse complement strand
CTGCGGGATTTTCAGGGTTTGTTAACCAAGTTTGCGTATAAGCGGTTTTGCTGGACAGGACTTAAAACGTTCAAACGGGGAATATCGCGTCGGGCATTGCAGATTTAACCATAGGCTATCCGCTCGACTTGGATCGTCTTGGTGGCACAAGGCGACACCATTGTTCGGTGTCGGGCAAACGGCGCGATATCCTCGCTTACTTATGGCCAATCTCCCCGATTTGGTCAGACACGGTTCTTCAGCGGAACCTCCCGAGATTATTGGTGATTTAGGCGCGAGGGGACTCGGACGTCTTATTTTTTGTGCCTTGAAGCCTAAACCGACATGAAGTGCGGCTTCAAACTTGAGCGGAAATCGCGGTATGTAAAGCCCTTTTAAGTTGTGTGAGTGCTCCTACACTATTATGGTGTGTTTCGTTGGAGCAACCAAATAGGAAAAAATATGTGGTCCTTGATGAAAAAGAGCATGCGCATTAGCTGGGCAATCTATTGGAAGTCAGCGTTGATAGGCATAATTGCAGGAGCTGTGCTTGGAGGTATCGCTGGGTTTATTATCGGATTCGCTATGGCGGCGTCAGGCAGCTCAACGGAGTCTATTGTTCAAGTTACCTCTATATCTGGCGGAATTGCTGGACTTGTTGGAGGGTTTTTGGCCTTGAATTGGGCGATAGCCTTCACCCTAGGAAAAACCATAGCAGGCAAGCGGTTGGCATTAGTCGAGGAGTTGTAGGGTGTGCGGTCTCCGCGCACCCTACGCCCGCTTAACCCCAATCGACGCCACACCAAGAACCTCAAGCACTTTCGTTTCGATTTCCGGTGCGTTCATGCCTGCCGCCTCGTACATTTTTGCGGGCGAGTTGTGATCGATGAACGTGTCTGGGAACACCATCGAGCGGAATTTTAGGCCGTTATCGAACACCCCCTCATCCGCCAGCAATTGTGCCACATGACTGCCGAAACCACCCACGGCGCCTTCCTCGATTGTGATCAGCGCYTCGTGRTTGGCGGCTARATCAAGGATCATGTCGCGGTCCAGTGGTTTGGCGAAACGGGCGTCGGCGATTGTCGGGGTGATGCCTTTGGCTTTCAATGCCTCGGCGGCTTTTTGAACCTCTGACAAGCGTGCGCCGAATGACAGGATCGCGACGCGCTCGCCCGCCGTCACAATCCGGCCTTTGCCGATTTCCAGCGGGATGCCAACCTCTGGCAGCTCAACCCCCACGCCTTCGCCGCGCGGGAAACGGAACGCGCTAGGGCGGTCGTTTATGGCGGCGGCGGTGGCAACCATATGGACCAGTTCGGCCTCGTCAGCGGCGGCCATTACTACGAAATCCGGCAGATTGGCCAGAAACGCGATGTCGAAACTGCCTGCATGTGTCGGGCCATCCGCCCCCACCAATCCGGCGCGGTCAATCGCGAAGCGCACTGGCAGGCGTTGGACGGCAACGTCATGCACGATTTGATCATAACCGCGTTGCAGGAAGGTGGAATACATCGCCACGAACGGTTTCATGCCAGCGGCGGCGAGGCCAGCGGCGAAGGTCACGCCGTGTTGTTCGGCAATGCCCACATCAAAGCAGCGCGCAGGGAAGCGTTCGGCGAACATGTCTAACCCAGTGCCATCCGGCATCGCGGCGGTGATGGCGACGATTTTGGTGTCGGCTTCGGCTTGCTTGATCAGACTTTCAGCGAAAACCTTGGTGTAGCTTGGTGCGTTGGAGGCAGATTTCTTCTGCTTACCCGTAATCACATCGAACTGCGCGCGTGCATGACCGCGATCGGCGCTATGTTCGGCGTGCGTATAACCCTTGCCCTTTTTCGTGATAGCATGGATCAGGATCGGTCCGTCGGCGCGGTCTTTGACGGTGCGAAGGACGGACAAAAGCTGTTCCATATCGTGGCCGTCAATCGGCCCGACATAGGAAAACCCCAATTCTTCGAACAGCGTGCCGCCGACGGTCATGGATTTCACCATTTCCTTGGCGCGGCGCGCCCCTTCTTGCAAAGGCGAGGGCAAYAGCGAAACCGCGCCCTTGGCGGCGGCTTTCARTTCCTGAAAACCATCCTCGGCGTAGAGGCGTGACAGATAAGTTGAAAGCGCGCCAACGGGGGGCGCAATCGACATTTCGTTGTCGTTCAAAATCACGATCAGGCGTTTGCCAAGGTGACCGGCGTTGTTCAAGGCCTCGAATGCCATACCGCCAGACATCGCCCCGTCGCCGATAATCGCAATCGCATCGCCCAGCCCGTGGTCCGGCGCGCCGCCAAGATCGCGCGCAACGGCAAAGCCCAGCGCGGTTGAGATTGAGGTGGAGCTGTGGCCAGCTCCGAACGGGTCGTATTCGCTTTCACTCCGTTTGGTGAAACCGGATAGCCCGTCGCCTTTGCGCAAGGTTCGCATACGGTCACGACGGCCCGTCAGGATTTTATGCGGATAAGTTTGGTGGCTAACATCCCAAATCAGGCGATCTTTGGGGGCATCGAACACGGCGTGCAAAGCCACGGTCAGTTCCACCACGCCAAGGCCCGCGCCCAGATGCCCGCCCGTTTCAGACACAATCGAGATCGTCTCCGCCCGTACCTCATCCGCCAGCTTGCGCAGCTCGAAATCCGTCAGGGTTTTCATGTCGGCAGGCGTTTTCACGCGGTCGAGGATGGGTGTGTCGGGGCGCTGGGTTGTCACGGTTTTGATTCCCTTAATTTGCGCGCGTTATGGTGTATCGGGCGGCCTGACGCAAGTTTTCCGCGCTTTCCCCGTAGGGGGCTAGTGCAGCGCTTGCTTCGTCAACCAATTCACGGGCGCGGATTTTGGCACCCTTTAGCCCTAGAAGCGAAACAAACGTAGCTTTTCCGGCGGCCTCGTCTTTGCGCAGGCGTTTTCCGGCGGCTTCGGCGTCGCCCTCAACATCCAGTATGTCATCCTGTATCTGAAACGCTAATCCCAATGCCTCCGCATAGGTGCGCAACGGAGTGGTATCGGCGCCTGCCAGCACGGCCCCCGCTTCGGCGGACCACCGGATCAATGCGCCTGTTTTCAATGCTTGCAATGCGGTGATTTCTTTCAGGGTCAAAGGGGCCGCTGCGGTTTCCGCCGCGATATCCATCGCTTGCCCGCCGACCATGCCCGCAACACCTGATGCAGTGGCCAAAGACGAAACAAGCCGCAAAACTGCGGATGGGTCAGCCGTTACGCCCGTCAAATACTGGAACGCTTGCGTTTGTAGGGCATCGCCAACCAGAACGGCCGTGGCCTCATCCCATTTGATATGCACGGTTGGTTTGCCGCGTCGCAAATCATCGTCGTCCATGCAAGGCAGGTCGTCGTGAACCAGCGAATAGGCGTGCAGGCATTCAATCGTGGCGGCGACGGGGTCGGCGGTATCGGCTGAAATCCCGTGCAGCGCCGCGCTTTCCATCACCAGAAAGGCCCGCAGGCGTTTGCCGCCGTTTAGAACGGTATAGCGCATTCCTTCAGCAATCGTATTGTCGGAGGCTGGCAGGGTTGCATCCAGAAACCCCTCCACCCGATTTGCGGCCAGTTCCAGTGCGGTGTTAAACGTCGATACAGACATCAGGAAACCTCGACAGGTTCCGTTCCGGTGGCGTTACCGTTTCCATCGGTGGTGATCTTGGCGACTTTTTCTTCGGCGGATTTCAACTTGGCCTCGCAATGGGCTTTAAGTTCTGCGCCGCGTTGATAAAGGGCGATGGATTCCTCTAATGGAACCGAGCCGCTTTCCAACTTCCCAACCACCGTTTCCAAAGTTCCCATCGCTTCTTCAAAGCTCATGTCGCTTACAGGTTTATCGCTCATTTTCCACGCTCCATCAGGGCATTAACATGGGCGGCGCAGGACGCTGCCAATCCATCCAGATCATATCCCCCTTCAAGGGTGGATACCACCCTGCCGTCGCAGTGTTTATCGGCGAGATCGCATAATTGATGTGTCGCCCACGCAAAATCATCCTCCACCCAGTTCAAATTCGCCAACGGATCGTTYTTGTGSGCRTCAAAACCMGCMGAAATCAGAATCAGYTCCGGCGCAAAAGCATCTATCGCRGGYAACACCTGATTTTTCATMACAGCGCGAAACGCCGCCCCGTCRGTTTCRGGGTCCAGCGGGCAGTTCAGTACATTWCCGTGCGCGCCTGTTTCACYRRCCGCCCCCGACCCCGGATAAAGYGGCATTTGRTGRGTGGAGGCGAACAGRATCCGTGCATCYTCCCACACCARATCTTGCGTTCCATTGCCGTGATGCACATCGAAATCCATAATCGCMACGCGCGATAGGCCGTAAACCTCAAGCGCATGTTTGGCSGCAATTRCCACRTTCCCGAACAGGCAAAAYCCCATMGGYTTCTCGCGTTCCGCGTGATGCCCCGGCGGTCGCATGGCGCAAAAGGCATTGGCTACCTCGCCGCCCATCACCATATCAACAGCCTTAACAACCGCTCCGACCCCGCGATAGGCGGCGGTAAGCGAGCCTTCGGACATATGCGTATCGGCATCCAATGCCCCAACGCCAGCTGATGCGATCCGGTCAATATGCGCTTGCGGGTGTGCGCGCAGTATATGCGTATCTTCGCCCATCGGGGCTTCAAGGCGCAGCAGGTCGAAATCTTTCAGGGCAACCGCGATCGCTTCAAGCCGCGCCACGCGTTCGGGGTGGCCTTCGGGCGTTATGTGGTTCAGGCAATCGGGGTGGGTGATAAGGGCTGTTGTCATGGTGCAAATCCTAGGCAAGACTACCTCAACCTACAAGAAAGGATTTTTCATTGCGCTTTTTGTTAATACTTTTGATTTTGCCAACCCTGTCTGTTGCCGAACCCCGCACGGTCCTCCCTGAAAACGTTTTGTCCGCAATCACCGCGGATTGGAACAATGACGGCCAGAAAGACCGCGCCATTCTGGTTGATAACCCTATAGAGGGTGTCGCCGAGCTTTATATCTATACAGGCGAGGATCGCGGGTTTTTTGAACACAGCAGTACGCCTGAAATTGCTTGGTCTGGCAGCATGTGGGGCCAGCAGCCCAGCCTTGAGATAAACAGCGACGGTGACCTGCTGGTCAAATCCACCAACCACGGCATGGGCCGTACACGGTGGTTTCAGACTTTGACAATCACCTACCGGAACGGGGCTTTCGTGGTGGCGCGGTTCAACCATAGCTATTACGATTCGTTGGACCCAAATGATAACGGCGAGTGTGACATTAACCTTTTGTCAGGGCGCGGGCTAACCTTGCGCGGGGAGGAAACACCGCGCGATATTATCCTGCCCGCCCGTGTAATACCTGCCAGCGAATGGAACACCGACATTTTCCCGGAGGAGTGTTTCTGAATGCCCGAACTTCCCGAAGTTGAAACCGTTCGTCGTGGGCTGGAACCTGTGATGACAGGACAGCGGATTGCCCATGCCGGCATCCACCGCGAAGGTCTGCGCTGGCCTTTTCCTGACGATATGGCCGCGCGGCTGGAAGGGCAGCGGGTGGAACGCTTGCGCCGCCGTGCGAAGTATATTTTGGCGGATATGGACGGGGGTGAAAGCCTGATAATCCATCTGGGCATGTCAGGCCGGATGTTGATTTCCGACGGGGACGCGCTGATCAAGCACGACCATGTTGTGCTGGACATGGAAAACGGCAAGCGGATCACCTTTAATGATCCGCGCCGTTTTGGAATGATGGATTTATGCGCGACGGATGCAGTAGATGACCACCGCATGTTCAAAGGCATGGGGCCGGAGCCGTTGGGCAACGCGTTTGATGCCAAATACCTGTCCGGCCGACTAAAGGGCCGCAAGATGCCGATCAAATCCGCGTTGCTGGACCAGAAGATCGTCGTTGGCCTTGGCAACATTTATGTATGCGAGGCGCTTTGGAGGGCCGGAATCCCCCCAACGCAACACGCAGGCGATATAAAATCCAAAAAGATGAACCTTTTGGTTCCGACGATTCGCGATGTTTTGACTGAGGCGATCGAATCCGGCGGCTCCAGCTTGAAAGATTATCGGCAAGCAGATGGTGAACTGGGGTACTTCCAGCACAGTTTTGCTGTCTATGGGCGCGAAGGTCAGCCTTGTAAAACAGAGGGTTGCACAGCGACCATCGCGCGGATTGTGCAATCGGGGCGTTCCACCTTCTATTGCCCCAAGTGCCAAAAGTAGGCTTGATCCCCCTGTCGGCCATGTTACACACGGAACCTTCGGACAACCTGACCCAAGGAGCCGCACAATGGCTTATGAATGCATTCTGACCGAGATCGAGGACCACATTGGCCTTGTTACTCTTAACCGCCCCAAGGCGCTGAACGCGTTGAACGCGCAGTTGTTAAGCGAATTGGCTGACGCCCTGAAAGGCATGCAGGCAGACCACACCGTGCGTTGCATTATCATCACCGGATGCGAAAAAGCTTTCGCGGCGGGGGCAGACATTAAAGAAATGTCCACTAAATCCTTCGTCGATGTGTTCACCGAAGACCTGTTCACCCCCGAAGTCGATACGATTTTGAGTGTGCGCAAACCCATCATTGCAGCTGTTTCCGGCTATGCGCTGGGCGGCGGATGCGAGCTGGCGATGATGTGCGACTTTATTATTTGTTCCGACACTGCCAAATTCGGCCAGCCGGAAATCAACCTTGGTGTTGTTGCAGGCATTGGCGGCACGCAGCGCCTGACCCGTTTTGTCGGCAAGTCCAAATCCATGGAAATGCACCTGACAGGCCGCATGATGGACGCCGCCGAGGCAGAGCGTTCGGGGCTGGTCAGCCGCGTTGTTCCTGCTAAGGATTTGTTAACTGATGCCAAGGCTACAGCGGCCAAAATTGCCGAAAAATCCATGGTTACAACTATGGTGGTCAAGGAAGCCGTGAACCGCGCCTATGAAACTACGCTACGCGAAGGGCTGCTTTTTGAACGCCGTTCTTTCAACGCACTGTTCGCGACCGACGATCAATCCGAGGGCATGAGCGCCTTCATGGAAAAGCGGGAACCGCAGTTCCGCGATAAATAACCGCTAGGGGCGTTGACTCGGGGCTTTTGCACGGGTAGATGGACGCTTCATCATTCGAATCTCGAACGAACCGGAATTATACACATGGCAAATTCGCCCCAAGCTAAAAAACGTGCCCGCCAGATCGAGCGTCGCACAGCAGTAAACAAATCTCGTCGCACGCGTATCCGTGGCTTCCTGCGTAAAGTAGAAGAAGCAATCACTGGTGGCGATCAGGCTGTTGCAGCCGACGCTTTGAAAGCGGCACAACCTGAAATCATGCGTGGCGTGACCAAAGGTATCTGGCACAAGAAAACAGCAAGCCGCAAAGTTTCGCGCCTTTCTGCACGTGTTAAGGCAATGTCCGCGTAAGCGACTGACCTTTATGAAATTTTAAGCGCGTCCCAATCGGGGCGCGTTTTGCTTTTGGGTCACAGCTAAAACTTTATCCACAGTTTTTGCAGATTCATCGCTTAACCCTATTGAGCGAATCTCTTGAGTTCGCTAGTTTCATCCTACGCTGTGCGATTCCTACTGCTCGCTGCCTAAGCGTCGTCAAAATTGTCAAATTCTTGCGCGGATAGTGCCTATTTCCGCACCGGTTTACCTTTGACTTTTTGATATTATGAGCGGTTGGAAAGACTTGGTGCCATGGAATCTGCTCGGTTCTTAACAATAAATTTATTTTGACAGGCGCGATGCTTTTTCGCGCTTATAGGAGATGTTTTCTGTGTCTAACGCCGTGAATTCTACAGTTTTGGAAGCGACGCCACAGGAAACCTGGGAAGCCCTTAAATCAGACCCRACCGCCGTTTTGGTGGACGTTCGCACCATTGCGGAATGGGATTACATCGGCCTTCCGGTGCTGGATGCACTGGGCAAAGAGGTYTTGAAGGTCGAGTGGATGGAATTTCCYGAAATGACCCGCAACGAGCATTTCGCAGAAGARCTTCTGKCGCAACTTGGCGATGAAGACCCCTCGGCRATCTAYTTTTTGTGTCGNTYSGGGCGNYCGTTCRSRRAACGCGGCGAAAYGTGTGYTGTCYAAAATTGCRGGCAGYRRSCGGAATATTAAATGCRTCAAYGTCCTTGAGGGWTTCGAGGGCGATCATGACGAATATAARCATCGTGGAACAATTAACGGCTGGAAAGTGCGCGGGCTTCCGTGGTGYCAGCCKTAAAAAKAATAACTGCGGCCACTTAGAGTCGCAAAAAGTGAATGGGATAGTATGGAACAGGAATGTTGGGGTMGAATYCGYTCGGAGCTTYTKTCGTCATTGGGCAAAGATGCGTTTACGAACTGGATTGACCCGTTGAAGTTGCTGGAAGCTGGTGGCCGTGTGGCGCAGTTTTCCGTGCCAACAAGCTTTATCGGCAACTGGGTTTCGCGCAATTATGGCGAGTCGATTTTGGGCATGCTTCAAGCCGAAGGTTTGAAGGTGGACCGCCTCGATTTCCGCACAGTTTCGGCGCCCAAAACAGCGCCTGAAGTTGAACGRGTCGCGGCCAAAGTTGCCCCTGTTGTGGACCTGCCGGGAAGCCCGCTCGATACTCGTTGTACGTTCGAAAGCTTCGTGGTTGGCAAGCCAAACGAGCTGGCCCACGCCGCCGCGCGCCGTGTGGCCGAGGGCGGTGAGGTTACGTTCAATCCGTTGTTTTTGTACGGCGGTGTTGGTCTTGGTAAAACCCAYCTGATGCACGCAATTGCATGGGAAACCAAGGCGCTACGTCCTGAATCRCGGGTGCTGTATTTATCGGCGGAACAATTCATGTACCGCTTCGTTCAGGCACTTCGTTTCAAGGATATGCACAGCTTCAAGGAACAGTTCCGTTCCGTTGATGTGCTGATGGTTGACGATGTGCAATTCATTGCGGGCAAGAACTCCACACAAGATGAATTTTTCCACACTTTCAATGCGTTGGTTGACCAAGGCAAGCAAATTGTGATTTCCGCAGACCGTGCCCCCGGCGAAATCGAGGGCCTGGAGGAACGCATCCGTTCGCGCCTGCAATGGGGCTTGGTCGTGGATCTGCACCCAACCGATTACGAACTGCGCTTGGGCATCCTGCAATCCAAAGCGGAGACGCAGCTAAAGACCATGCCGGAGGTTCAGATGGACGCGGGCGTGCTGGAATTCCTCGCGCACCGGATATCGTCTAACGTGCGGGTTCTTGAGGGCGCACTGACCCGTTTGTTTGCTTTTGCATCCCTCGTCGGGCGCGAGATTAACCTTGATATGACGCAGGAATGTCTTGCGGATATTTTGCGCGCTTCTGAGCGTAAAGTCACGGTCGAGGAAATCATGCGACAGGTCGCGGATCACTATAATCTGCGCATGTCGGACCTTCTTAGCCCACGCCGCGCACGTTCGGTTGCCAGGCCCCGCCAAGTGGCGATGTTCCTGTCCAAAATGCTGACATCGAAGTCTCTACCGGACATCGGGCGACGCTTCGGCGGGCGCGATCACACGACGGTAATTCACGCGGTGAAAAAGGTCGAAGAACTGAAAATGACCGACAGCCAAATCGCCGAGGATGTTGAACTGCTTAGGCGCATGTTGGAGGCATAAACGCTTGCACTTCCTGCCCCATCCGCTAGGGTCATCGTCCAAGGAATTATACGCACGAGGGTATCATGAAAGTCAGTATTGAACGCAGCACTCTTATGAAAGCGATGAGCCGCGCCCAGTCCGTGGTGGAGCGTCGAAATACCATTCCTATTCTGGCAAATGTGCTGATCGAGGCTGAAGGTGATCAGGTTTCCCTTCGTGCGACCGATCTGGACATCGAAATCATCGACAAGGCAACGGCTGTGGTTGAACGCGCAGGCGCGACGACGGTTGGGGCGCATACGTTGCATGAAATCGTACGCAAACTGCCCGACGGGTCCATGGTGGAACTGCTGGACAATGCGGAGGCAGGGCGTTTGGAAATTCGCGCGGGGCGTTCGCATTTCAGCTTGGCGACCCTACCCCGCGAAGATTTTCCGGTGATGGCTTCGGCGGAATATGACTGCAATTTCGGGGTTAAGGCCTCGGTTCTGCGGCGGTTGTTTGATAAGGCGAAATTCGCGATYTCSACYGARGAAACGCGCTATTAYCTGAACGGTATTTACATGCATGCAGCTGACAGCGAAGGCGGCAAAGTGCTGCGCTGTGTGGCCACCGATGGTCACCGMYTKGCGCGGATTGATGCGAGYCTGCCGGAYGGYGCYGCCGACATCCCCGGTGTGATTGTGCCGCGCAAAACGGTTAATGAAGTGGGTAAATTGCTGGGCGATGACGACGCGGTGATYGCGGTKTCTGTGTCYGAAACCAAAATCCGGTTTGCAACGCCCGAAGTGACGTTGACGTCGAAGGTTATTGAYGGSTCMTTCCCYGATTACACGCGGGTTATTCCGCAGGGYAACACCAAGCGTTTGGAAGTTGATGCGGCGGARTTTGCCAAGGCTGTGGACCGTGTTTCGACGGTTTCGTCCGAACGCTCYCGCGCCGTGAARCTGACGCTGGACGAGGATCGCTTRGTGCTTTCGGTGAACGCRCCCGATTCCGGTGCRGCGGATGAAGAATTGGCTGTGGCWTAYGCKGAYGARCCTTTGGAAATCGGGTTTAACGCCAAATACCTGCTGGAAATYGCSCAACAAGTGGACCGTGAAAATGCGGTGTTCATGTTCAATTCGTCCGGCGACCCGACGTTGATGCGCGAAGGCAATGATGACAGCGCGGTCTACGTCGTGATGCCGATGCGCGTATGACGCTTGCAATTCGCGAGCTGAAACTCTCGCATTTTCGATCACATAAGGCCGCACGTCTGGAAACGGACGGGCGGCCTGTTGCTATCTACGGGCCAAACGGGGCCGGAAAAACCAACATACTCGAGGCGATTTCGATGCTGTCGCCGGGGCGGGGGCTGCGCCGCGCCCCGGTCGATGAAATGGCGCGTGCGCCGGAGCGGTTGGGCTGGAAGATCACCGCAACACTGGAAAGCCTGTCGGAAGTTCACGAACTGGCCACGTGGGTCGAGGGTGACGGGGCGCGGCAGGTGTTGATTGATGGCAAAGCCGCCCCGCAACTGGCGTTGGGGCGTGTGGCGCGGATTGTCTGGCTGGTGCCGGTGATGGACCGTTTGTGGCTGGAAGGCGCGGGCGAACGCCGCCGCTTTCTGGACCGCATGGTGATGAGCTTCATCCCTGCCCACGCCGATGCGACATTGCGGTACGAAAAAGCCATGCGAGAGCGGAACCGCTTGTTGAAGGATAACGTGCGCGATGCATCGTGGTACAGCGCGCTGGAGGGTCAGATGGCCGAGGCTGGCGGGGTGATTTCAGCCAACCGTGCGGAGGTTCTGGCGCGATTGCAAGCGGCGCAGGATGGTGCGGAAACGGCGTTTCCAACGGCGAGCCTGTCGCTGATTTCAGCAGATGAGTTGCCGCCCGAACAAACCGCGGTGACACTGCTTGAGGCATTTTCCGCTGGTCGCCCGCGCGATATGGCGGCGGGGCGCACGTTGACAGGACCACACCGCGCGGACCTGCATGCGATTTATGCGGCAAAGGGCGTGGAGGCTAAACTGTGTTCAACTGGCGAGCAGAAAGCCTTGCTGGTGTCGCTGATACTGGCAAATGCGCGGGCCTTGGCGCAGGATTTTGGCGCACCACCGATTTTGCTGCTGGACGAGGTCGCCGCCCATCTGGATGCGGACCGTCGCGCCGCACTGTATGATGAAATCTGTGCGCTAGGCGCGCAGGCGTGGATGACKGGCACGGGGCCGGAATTGTTTGACGCTTTGGGGGGGCGTGCTAACTTCATCGAGGTTACGGARCAGGGCGGCATTTCGAGTTTGGAGGAAAAGCCATGACACCACAACGGGTTACACTGATTACACTGGGCGTTARGGATTTRRCSRCKTCACGKGCRTTYTATAAGRMRYTGGGMTGGGTGGAGCGCGAACCACAAAGYGATAGTATCGCCTTTTTCCAAATCAACGGCATGGCRYTGGGYCTGTTTGGGTTGGATGCGCTGGCGAAAGATCAGGGRCGCGAAGGGGCTACGCTGGGCTTCGGAGCCGCGACYTTGGCGCAAAATTTTACCACAGAGGCYGARGTKGACGYGGCTTTYGCCRARGCGYTGAAATGTGGRGCCRCRRAAYTGAARGCKCCYGAAAARGTGTTYTGGGGTGGGTAYTCRGGSTAYTACGCCGACCCYGACGGCCACGTTTGGGAGGTTGCGTATAACCCGTTCTGGTCGCTGAACGACGATGGGTCCTTAACACTGCCAGAGGCGTCATGAAGATTTATATCGCGCAAACGATTGATGGGTATATCGCGGGACCGGATGGGTCCATGGGGCATATGGAGCCGTTTCAGGACAATGATTTCGGCTTTGACGAATTTATCACCGGCGTTGACGGGCTGATCATGGGGCGCAACACGCTGGATGCGTTTTTTGGCCAGCATGGGTGGCCCTACCCCGAAAACCTGCCCGCCATTATCATGACACACCGTCTGTTGCCACGCGGGATGCCGGAACAGGTTCGGACGTCCGAAAGTATCGCCGTGGCCGCCGAAATGCTGCCAAACGCCTATGTTGATGGTGGGCATGTGATAGCGCAATGCTTGGCTCGTGGGCTGATCCGTGAGGCGCGAATATTCACGCTACCGATCCTGCTTGGCGCGGGCATTCCGCTGTTTCCAGAAGGGGTCACAACGACCCAGCGCTGGACCTTGACGGGGTCGAAATCCCACCCATGCGGGACTGTGGAAAACCACTATAATATTCCTGCAAAAGCGTGACATTCCCGCAGGTTTCGGCTATTATCCCGCATACTAAATAGGGGAATACACCAATGGCCGATAACGATAAAGCACCAGAAGAGTATGGCGCCGATTCCATCAAGGTTCTCAGAGGCTTAGAAGCCGTGAGAAAGCGTCCCGGTATGTATATCGGCGACACCGATGACGGGTCCGGCCTACACCATATGGTGTATGAAGTCGTGGATAACGGCATTGACGAGGCTTTGGCCGGTCATGCGGATACTGTGACGGTGACAATCCACGCCGATGATAGCGTTTCGGTTAGCGATAACGGGCGCGGCATTCCGGTGGGCATCCACGAGGAAGAAGGCGTTTCAGCAGCCGAGGTTATCATGACCCAACTGCACGCCGGCGGTAAATTTGACAGCAATTCCTATAAGGTTTCGGGCGGTCTGCACGGGGTTGGTGTTTCCGTGGTGAACGCGCTTTCGGATTATCTGGAACTGCGGATCTGGCGTGATGGGCACGAGCACATCGCGCGGTTTGAACATGGCGATACGGTCAAACACCTCGAAACGCTGGGCGAAACGGATCGCACGGGAACCGAGGTGCGGTTTTTAGCGTCGCTCGATACGTTCTCGGACCGTGCATATAAGTTTGAGACGTTGGAGCATCGTTTGCGCGAGCTTGCGTTCCTGAACTCCGGCGTGCGGATTACACTGCGTGATGAGCGCCCTGCCGAACCCCTTGAGGTCGAGATGATCTATGACGGTGGTGTGCAGGAATTTGTGAAGTATCTGGACCGATCCAAAACACCGTTGATCGAGGTGCCGATTTATATCATCGGCGAAAGCAACGACATTGTGGTCGAAGTGGCGATGTGGTGGAACGACAGTTACCACGAAAACGTTCGCCCCTTCACCAACAACATTCCGCAACGTGACGGCGGCGCGCATTTGGCGGGTTTCCGTGGGGCGTTGACGCGGACGATTAACAACTATGCGGCCAGCAGCGGGATTGCGAAAAAGGAAAAGRTTAACTTTTCCGGTGAYGATGCGCGCGAAGGCCTGACAGCGGTGCTGTCGGTCAAAGTGCCTGAYCCGAAGTTTTCCAGCCAGACCAAAGACAAACTGGTTTCCTCCGAGGTTCGACCAGCYGTTGAAAGCCTGATGAACGAAAAACTGGCGGAGTGGTTCGAAGAACATCCGGCAGAAGCSCGTGTGATCGTMGGCAAGATTGTGGAGGCCGCCGTGGCCCGCGAAGCTGCCCGTAAGGCGCGCGAATTAACRCGSCGYAAATCGGCGATGGATATTGCCAGYCTGCCSGGRAAACTGGCGGATTGTCAGGAAAAAGACCCGTCGAAATCCGAAATCTTCCTTGTGGAAGGGGACTCGGCCGGTGGGTCGGCCAAGCAGGGGCGCTCGCGGTATAATCAGGCGGTGCTGCCGCTGAAGGGTAAGATTTTGAACGTGGAACGGGCGCGGTTTGACCGGATGCTTGGATCACAAGAAATCGGCACGCTGATCACCGCGCTTGGCACGGGGATTGGGCGCGAAGAATTCAACATCGACAAGCTGCGCTACCACAAGGTTGTGATTATGACCGATGCGGACGTTGACGGGGCGCATATTCGTACACTGCTGCTGACGTTCTTTTTCCGTCAAATGCCGGAGCTGATCGAGGGTGGGTACCTGTATATCGCCCAGCCGCCACTTTACAAAGTGGCGCGCGGCAAGTCCGAGGTTTACCTGAAGGACCAGCTGGCGCTGGAGGATTATTTGATTGATCAGGGCCTTAGCGATGCCATTTTGCGCCTTGGTGACGGCTCCACGATTGCAGGGGCGGATTTGAAGCGGGTGGTTGAAGAAGCCCGTGTGTGCCGCACGATCCTGAACGCGTTTCCGACGAATTATTCCCGTGACATTCTGGAACAAGTGGCGATTTCCGGTGCGTTGGTTCCGGGCGTTCTGGACAGTGACCCGCAAGGCACGGCGAACAGCGTTGCCACGCGGCTTGATCTGATTGCAACGGAATACGAAAAAGGTTGGTCGGGCAGTGTCACAGAAAACGGCGGTCTTCGTCTGTCGCGCGTGTTGCGCGGCGTTGAAGAAGCGCAAGTGCTTGACGGTAATGCCCTTCGCAGTGCGGAGGCGCGCAAATTGGCGGGCATGACTGCCAGCTTGCAAGAGGTGTACGCCAGCCCTGCCGCGCTGGTTCGCAAGGATCGGGAGAACGTGATTAACGCCCCGTCCGACCTGCTGGATGTGGTGTTCAAAGAAGGCGAAAAAGGCCTGTCATTGCAACGCTACAAAGGCTTGGGCGAGATGAATCCGGGGCAGTTGTGGGAGACCACGCTGGATCCAGAGGCCCGTACGCTGCTTCAGGTGAAGATCGAACATGTGGACGAAGCCGACGAGATTTTCACCAAACTGATGGGTGACGTGGTAGAGCCACGACGTGAATTCATTCAAGCCAATGCGCTGAGCGTGGAGAATTTGGACTTTTAGTCTGGAAAAATTATTCGGCAACCGGAGGGTACATTCCGGTTGCCGAAATTCACGGACTTGGCTGCCCTTTTCAGACGACAGTTAGCTCGCTGGCGGTAATTTCTGTATATAGGTATCGAATCAACCCAGTATTGGTAATTTATATAGACCAATTTGTAGGGCAGAGGAATTCTCGATTTCGGTAAAAGGGATTTCGACAGCTGTGCAAAATAGCGCAATAACAAGTGCGTGAACGCTAAATAAATTGCTTGAATAGCGTACAAAATAGCGTAATATCGCGAATACGTATACTGTATAAATATTGTGTAACTCCGACGGGAAACCATTATGACTCCCAGTAAGCCACGGCGTGCCAAAGGTACATATTTTGCCGATCGCCTGACTGAACTTTGCAATACCAAGCCCTCGGTTTCTGCCGTTGCCAGAGATCTGGATATTAACCGCCAGCAATTTGCGCGCTACATCAGTGGCGAAAGCTTGCCGAGGCAGGCGATCAACCAGAAAATCGCTGATTACTTCGGCGTTGATCCCGGAGAGTTGCATTCTGACCGCCCGATTAAAGGGCGGCAAACCAGTTCGGCGACAACATCCTCGATCGTGAACGCAATGATGAAATTGCTGGATACTGCGGCGGTTGAACCAGTGACAGAAGAGGATTTGGAAGCTGGGTTTTACTGGCAGTACAAGCTGTTGTTTCGCAGGCCAGGCAAGGTGATTAAATCCCTGGTCATGATTACGAAGAAGGATGGTGTGTGCCGGTATAAACGCCGTTCCTCGGTTCTATTTATTGCGCAGCTAAACGGGGCGGTTAGAAATACGTTTAACGGTGTGTTTTTTAAGCAGAACGGTTTTCTGATCATGTCCGATGTGGGTTCGGCGCTAAATGATCTGACGTTTCATGCGTTTGCGACGCGGCATCATTACGACACCACGATCAAGCCGGGCTTGCATATGACGATCGGTTTGTCGGGCGCGTTCGGGCCAAAAGCGGCACGGTTGTTTTTGAAGAAAATCCCTGAGGGTGATAGTATTCTGGCGCATGCACGCAAACAGGGGATTGTGGATATTTCGGCATTGCCCAGCGGCTTCGCACATATCTTAACCGGCAATGGTAGTGAAGGTTCGGGCGTTATCCAGCTTTAGGTTTTTGCTTGCTTTGACCCATTTGCACTGCAAACACGCCGCCCATGATGATGACGACGCCGAACATGTCACGAAGGGTTAGGGCCTCGGATATAACCAGTGCTGCGATGGCGACGCCGAGGAAAGGGTTGAGGAAGTGAAAGCTCGCCGCGCGTGTCGGGCCGACGCGACCAACCAGCAGAAACCAGATTAGCGTCGCTGCAAGGCCGGGGATCAGCGTGGTATAGCTGAAGGCGGCGACGAGTTGCCACGTCAGATCAAGGCGGAAGGTTTCCAGCAACAGTGATGAGGGCAGTAGAACCGCACTGCCGACCAGCATCTGCAAGCCCACGATCATCAACACGTTGCCCGAACTACTGATTCCGCGTACCAGAAGCGTGGCGAGTGTCAGGGCGGCAACTCCGATAAAGCAAAGGGCAATGCCGAAAAGGTCAGCCCCGCCGGATAGGCGCGCGCCCATGATGATGAAGACGCCAATGGTGCCTGCGATAAGGCCAACAACGCTGATTTTGGACAGGCGTTCCCCAAGGAAAGCCCAACTGGCGGCGGCGACGGTTAGCGGCAAAAGGGAGGCGATGATGGCGGCGAGGCTGGCCTCGATCCATTGCATGGCCATGAAGTTGGCCCCCAGATATATAGCGTTCTGGCAGATGCCGAACAGGACTACGGCAATCCATTGTTTGCGGGTCAGGTGGGCGGTTTGGCCAAGGGCGCGGGCAATAATCACCGCGATCAGGCCGGAAATCAGGAAGCGTAACGACAACATCGCAAGCGGGGAGGCATAGGCAACGGCGATCCGTGCAGAGGTGAATGCACTGCTCCACATCAGTGCAAACGACAGGCCCATGATTAGCGCGCGAAAATCCATCGTATGCCTCAATAAAAAAGGGCCGTCCGATGACGACCCTTAAGTAATCGTGTGTTGGCGCAATTAAGCGTTAACAGCGTCTTTCAGTGCTTTGGCGATAGTCACCTTGGCAACGCGGTCAGCGTCTTTGTGCATCTGTTCGCCAGTCGCAGGGTTGCGAACCATGCGGTCAGGACGGTCACGGCAAACGAATTTACCAAGGCCGGGAAGCGTAACAGCGCCACCGCCAACAACTTCGGCAGTTACGATGTCAGTGATCGCTTGAAGTGTGTTGTTTGCTGTCGCTTTGTCAGTTCCAGTTGCTTCGGCAAGTGCTGCAACGAGCTGAGTYTTTGTCATAGGTTTTTGCGTCATAATWTTTCTATCCCTGTTATTGGTTGTTTCTTTTTCGAACCGCTTTGGCCCACGSACAGGACTAAAGCGGTTTTAYGCSRYAAACTCAATCAAAGAATTGCRYATTKGCCCTTTTTTTATGGGTTTTGCGRAATTTYGCTGGTTTTTATTTACCAAACGGTAATGACGCRRCGTCACARGAACGCCGTTTCGTCAAAACTYCGYAATTTRCGCGAATGTAAACGTTCCAGCGGCATCTCTTTCAAGGATTGCATCGCTTTGATCCCGATTTGCAGRTGYTGCGAGACTTGGCGTTTGTAAAACGCGGTCGCCATTCCGGGCARTTTCAGTTCGCCGTGYARGGGTTTGTCRGATACGCACAGCARSGTTCCGTATGGTACGCGAAAGCGAAAACCGTTGGCSGCGATGGTSGCGCTTTCCATGTCCAGCGCGATGGCGCGGGATTGKGAAAGGCGTTGCACMGGRCCGGATTGGTCACGMAGYTCCCAGTTGCGGTTGTCGATGGTGGCGACMGTGCCGGTCCGCATGATGGTTTTCAGYTCGTATCCSGTRAARCCSGTGACRGWTTCCACCGCRTTYTCCAGCGCGATCTGGATTTCGGCYAGCGCGGGKATGGGWACCCAGACGGGYAAATCATCGTCCAGWACGTGATCTTCGCGGACATAGGCGTGGGCCAGAACGTAATCGCCAAGGTTTTGCGAATTRCGCARSCCYGCACAATGCCCMAGCATCARCCACGCGTGYGGSCGMAGAACGGCGACGTGATCGGTGATGGTTTTGGCGTTGGAMGGCCCGACRCCGATRTTMACCATCGTGATGCCGGAACCATCMGCACTGGTCAGGTGGTAKGTCGGCATTTGGGGSAGCTTGCCCAAYGGCTCGCCCGTGGTGCCATCTTTTGTGGTAATAACATTACCGGGTTCGACCAGCGTTTCGTAATCGGAATTCGGGTCTTGTAATGCGGCTTTGGCGAAGTCCAGAAACTCGTCCATATAGAACTGGTAGTTGGTGAACAGCACGTGGTTCTGGAAATGCGCGGGGCTGGTGGCGGTGTAATGCGAAAGGCGCGCCAGCGAATAATCCACCCGCTGTGCGGTGAACGGGGCCAATGCGCGCGTGCCATCGGCGGCGGGTTTATCCGTGCCGTTGGCGATCAAATCATTGGTGGTTTCAAGGTCTGGCACATCGAAAACATCGCGCAACGGGCGTTGCAAGCGATCTTCGATGGAGCCTTCAATATGCGCCCCTTCATCCATCGCGAAATGCAGCGGAATTGGGGTTGTCGAGGTCTCAACCCGGATAGGTACGCCGTGATTTTGGATCAAAAGGCCGATCTGTTGTTCCAGATAGCTTTCGAACAGGTAGGGGCGCGTAAGGGTGGTGCAGTACTTGCCGGGTTCCGCGACGTGACCAAAAGAAAGGCGCGTGTCGATCTTGGCAAAGCTGCGTGTATGGATGGAAATCTGCGGATAATAGGCGGTGTAATGGCCTTCTACGGGTTCACCGTTCATCACACGGGCGAAGTTGTCCTTCAGGAAATCGGTCGCCTGATCATACAGCTTTTGCACGGCTTTTACGGCCAGCTTGGCATCGGTAAAATCCTGCGGGCCTTCACATATCGGCGAGACACGGCTTAGTTTATCATGTTTTTCGTTCATTATTGATCTTTCAAAAATAGCTGTGTTTCTTCGAATAGGTTAACGTCGATCAGGCCAACGTCTGATATGCGTAATTCGGGGATGACGACTAAGGCCAGAAAAGTGTGCTGGATATAGGCGTTGTTCAGGGTACATCCGATTTCGGCCATGGCGGCAACCATCCGTTCGGCGGTAACGGCAACTTCGGTTGCTGGCGCATCCGACATCAGGCCACCGATGGAAAGTTTGACCAAGGCAATTTCCTTGCCATCTTTCCAGATTGTCACGCCGCCTCCAACCTCGCTTAGACGGTTGGCCGCCAGTGCCATATCTGCCTTGGAGGTTCCCACGACGATCATGTGATGGCTGTCGTGCGCAACGGTCGATGCAACGGCGCAGTCGCCTTTGTAGTTAAAGCCGGACACGAAGGCATTCACAACACCCCCCGTGGCGCGATGCCGTTCGACAAGGGCGACTTGGCAGACGTCTTGGTCTTCGTCACTAACCACAAGACCGTTTTCGACGCTTAGCGTGGCGGTTAACGCTTTGGTAGGGGCTTGGTTTTCCACGACACCGATCACGCGTGCGCGAACTTGGTTTGCACCTTCGGGGGCCTCAATGTCAAAATCAGTGGCGGTCTTATCCGCCCCCATATGGACCGAGGCTTTTGCGTGTTCCGGCCAATCAAACGGGGCGTCTTCGCCCAGCAACTCGCCGTTTTCGGCAACGATTTGGCCACGGGCAATCACGGTTTCGATTGGCAGGGTTTTCAGRTCRGACGACAGGATCACATCGGCGCGACGGCCCGGTGTGATGGAGCCAAGCTCCCGTTCAAGGCCGAAATGYGTGGCSGTGTTRATKGTRGCCATCTGAATGGCRATCAACGGGTCKAGACCGCAATCAATGGCGTGGCGCACGGCGCGGTTCATGTGWCCYTCGTTCACCAGCGTRCCRGAATGRCAATCATCYGTGCAAAGAATGAAGTTTCGYGGRTCCAGCCCTTTTTCGGTGATCGCGGTGATTTGCGGTTCYACGTCRAACCAYGCAGAMCCGTAYCGCATCATSGARCGCATRCCTTGGCGCACSCGCATGATYGCGTCAGCCTCGCAMGTTCCYTCRTGGTCATCCGCCGGACCACCSGCGGCRTARGCRCGAAAACCGTTAAGRTCGGGGCTGGCRTAATGCCCGCCRACSGTTTTRCCSGCRCGYTGRGTGGCRGCGATAATSGCCAGCATTTTGGGGTCKTTGTTTATGACACCGGGGAAGTTCATCATCTCGCCCAGACCGATGATGTTAGGCCAGCTCATCGCCTCGATCACATCGTCGGGGGTTAATTCATGGCCRGTGTTTTCCAATCCGGGSGCCGATGGCGCGCARGAYGGCATTTGCACGAAGACGTTTATGCGTTGCTGCAAAGCCTCGTCATGCATAAGGCGCACGCCTTCCAGCCCCATGACGTTGGCGATTTCGTGGGGGTCGGTGAACATGGATGTTGTGCCGTGAGGCATCACGGCGCGGGCGAATTGGGTGGGGGTTAGCATACCGCTTTCGATATGCATGTGACCATCGCAAAGGCCCGGCAGGATAAAGCGACCGTTCGCCTCTACCACTTGGGTATCTGGTCCAATCATGGCGCTGGCATCCGGCCCGCAATAGGCGAAACGCCCATCGGCAATGGCAATGTCGGTGTTCGGGATCACCTCGCGGGAATGGACGTTAACCCATTGCCCTTGGCGAATAACCATATCAGCAGGGGCGCAGCCAGAGGCGACGTCGATTAGGCGGGGGGCAACTTCGGCCCAAGATTTTATTGGAGTATGCATGACCAAAAATGGCATAAGATGTCGCAGATGTTCAAGTGAATAATTTGTGACAGCGTAAGTCAGGCCTTTGGAGATTAGCTAAAGGCGTCAGCCAGTATTGCTTGAAGGTGTTTGGCATCCTCATCCGTAAACGCGTTCGGCTGATTGCTGTCTATGTCCAACACGGCGATCAGGTCGCCACTCGCGTTAATAACCGGCAGCACGATTTCCGATTGGGTGGAGGAGGCACAAGCGATGTGGCCCGCGAATGCGTTAACGTCAGCCACGATTTGCGTTTCGCGCAGGCGGGCGGCAGCGCCACATACACCACGGGAAAACGGGATGGTCAGGCAACCATGGCCACCTTGATAGGGGCCGACTTTCAACATTTCAGGGGCGGTCACGCGGTAAAACCCGACCCAGTCGAAACGATCGTCACTGTGGAATAATTCGCCGGAAATTGTGGCCATCAGGGCGATTTCGTCGGTCTCGCCTTCGCACAAGGATGCGATGCGGGCATTAAGGTCTTGGTAATTTACGGTCATGATGTCGCTAAACTCTTGTGTGTAGGCCGTAAGGAAAATACCCTAGGCGCAAAGATTTGAACAGGAGTATTCCGTTGAGTGGACTTTTAGCCCTTTTGGACGATGTAGCGGCGATTGCCAAGGTTGCAGCGGCATCGCTGGATGATATCGCGGCGCAGGCCACCAAGGCAGGCAGCAAAGCGGCGGTGCTGGTGATTGATGATGCAGCGGTGACACCGCAGTACACCCACGGTTTCAAACCAGACCGTGAGCTGCCGATTGTCTGGCGTATTGCTAAAGGTTCGATCCGCAACAAGCTGTTGATTTTGCTGCCAGCGGGGCTGGGCCTTTCCGCGTTTGCGCCGTGGGCCGTTACGCCGTTGTTAATGCTGGGTGGTGGGTATTTGTGCTATGAGGGGGCCGAAAAGGTATTGCAAAAATACCTGCACCACGAGGGCGAGGATGAGGCAGAAACGGCCTATTCCGATCCGGCGCATCTGGAAGAGGCAAAGATTGCCGGGGCAATCAAGACCGATTTCATTTTGTCCGCCGAAATCATGACGGTGTCACTAGCGGCCATTCCTGAAAGCAACATCTGGATGGAGGGAACGGTTCTTGCCACTGTTGGCATCGGGATAACGATTTTGGTTTACGGTGGGGTGGCGTTGATTGTTAAGGCGGATGATCTGGGGTTGCTTATGGCGCGGCGTGGGCGATTTAGGGCGACCCGTGCAACAGGGCGCGGCATTGTCAAATTTATGCCAACATTCATGAACTGGCTGACGATTATTGGAACGGCGGCGATGCTGTGGGTTGGCGGCTCCATCATCATTCACGGGTTGGAGGTGCTGGGCTTTGACTGGCTGGGCCACCTTATTAAAGGCTGGTCGGGCGCCTTGGGGAACCTCGCCCCTTGGGGTGCTGGTTTTGTGGAATGGTTCGTTACGGCATTGATGGACGGCATTTTCGGCGTGGCTTTGGGGGCGGCGATTATTCCGCTGGTTTCCAAGGTGATCGCGCCATTATGGGCGAAATTGCCGAAGTTTAAGACTTGAATTTGAGTATTTAGGAAAAAGAGAAATCAGGCAGTGTAAGTCAGGATCGTGATCGTGGTGTCGCCATATTTCCGGGTATCTAAGGTTGTGAGGCCTTTTGGCGGGGCGATGCTGCGGTTTTCTTCCCAGACTATTAACGCGCCGTTTGCAATCCAGTTGCCTGCAATGCAGGCGGCGAGGGCTTTTTCGCCGAGGGTTTTGCCGTAAGGCGGGTCGAGGAAGATCAGGTTGAACGGTTCGCTGCGATTCTCGCCCAGTTTAGTGGCGTTGCGGCGATAGATTTTGGTTTGGTCGCGCACATTCAGGTTTTGGATGTTCTGCTTGAGCAGCGCATTGGCCTTAACGCCGTCGTCAACGAATTGCACGGAGGCGGCTCCACGGCTTAGGGCCTCTAACCCCAGCGCGCCGGTGCCTGCGAACAGGTCCAGCACGTTTGCGCCCTCGATTTCGGGATAATTTCCGTGGGTTAGTACGTTAAACAGGCTTTCGCGGACGCGGTCGGTGGTGGGGCGCAGGTGCGCGCCCTCGTCGCCTTTGCCCACGTTGGCCAGCGCTGTGCTTTTGAATTTACCGCCGATGATCCGCATTACTTTAACAACGCCTTTAGGTCGGTGGCTGGGTCTTGAACGGCTGCTGGGTCCGGTGATTTCCCCGCCTCGATCAGGCGTTTGCCGACCATATAGGCGCGGGGGTCGTTCATTGCGTCAACGGCCAGAAGTTGATCGCCTTTGTAATACCAGAACGATGTCGCGCCATCGGTTGTACGGCTGACAACGCGGTTATAGCCAGTGTTTAGGCCAGCGATTTGCAACTTCACATCGTATTGGTCGGACCAGAACCACGGTTTTGCGTGGTATTCTGCATCGCTGCCCAGCATTGCGGCGGCGGTGGCTTCGGCTTGTTCAATGGCGTTTGGCACGCTTTCGAGGCGGATACGCCCACCGTTATGTGGAAAGCTGGTGCAATCTCCGGCGGCGAAAATTGCAGGGTCCGAGGTGCGGCCTTGGGCATCTACTTTGATGCCGTTTTCAAGGTCTAAGCCTGCGGCCTGCGCCAATCCAAGCGAGGGTTTGATGCCCACGCCAACAACAGCGAAATCAATCGCCAGTTCTGAACCGTCAGTTAGGGTGGCCGAGGTCACGCGCCCATCTGTGCCGTTCAGCGATGCAAGGCCGACACTTTCGCGAACATCAACGCCGCGCATAGTGTGAAGCGTGCGAAAATAGGCAGAGGTTTCGGGCGCGGCCACCCTTTGCAAGATGCGGTCTGCCATCTCAACAAGCACCACGTTAACGCCGTGGGTCGCGGCGACGGCGGCGGCCTCTAGTCCGATATAGCCCCCCCCGACGATCAACGCGCGTTTGCCTTTGACGAAATCGGGGGCCATGGCATCGGCGTCGGCAAGCGTGCGAACGGTATATACCCCATCCAGATCACCACCGATTGCTGGCGGTAGGTTAATGGGGTCGGAACCTGTGGTCAGGGCCAGTTGGTCGTAATCCAGCACCTCGTCTGTATCGAGGGTGACGGTTTTGGCGCTGCGGTCAATTTTGGTGACCTGCGTGCCCAATCGTAGGGTGATGTTTTGGTCGCCGTAGAAAGCCTCGGGGCGCAGAAACAGGCGTTCCACGTCCATCTCGCCCAGCATGTATTTCTTGGAAAGCGGTGGGCGTTGATAGGGTGGCACGGATTCCCCGCCGATCAAGGTGATGTCGCCCGCACAGCCGAGGGCGCGCAGTTTGACCACCAAGGATGACCCTGCCTGACCCGCGCCGATTACGATAATTCCAGCCATAACTACCCCGCCAATTGGTCCATTTTCCGCGCCATTTTAACGTCGCGCATTGATAATCCGTCTACGTCGTGACTGGTTAGCAGGACTTCAACGGTGCGGTAAACGTTAAACCATTCCGGATGGTGGTTCATTTTTTCGGACCAGATGGCGATTTGGGACATCCAGMCGAACGCCGCGATGAAATTCTTGAATTCAAAGGTTTTGGTCAGGGCATCGCGGTCGGMTTGCAACACCCATCCGGCGGCTTGAAGTTCGGGTAGAAAYTCGGCCCGTTCATCATTTGTYAATGGTGGTGAAAGCATTGTTAACCCTCTGATTTTTTGAATGGGCCAATGGCGGCCAGAAATTCTATGTCTTCGTCGACGGCGGCGCGTTCATCAGTTAAAAACTGGTTAACGGCGCGCTCAAAACCTTCGTCTCCGATCCAGTGTAGGGAATAAACCGGGCTGGGCATATAGCCACGTGCGAGCTTGTGTTCCCCTTGTGCACCTGCCTCTACCCGCGCCAAACCTTGGGCGATGGCATAGTCGATGGCCTGATAATAGCATAGTTCGAAATGCAAATAGGGGTGGTCTTCGGCGCAACCCCAGTAGCGGCCAAACAGGGTGTTGCCGCCAATGAAATTCAGCGCCCCTGCGATGTACTGGCCGTCGCGTTTGGCCAAAACCAGCAGAATATCGTCGCGAAGGGTCTGTTGGGCGATGTCGAAGAATTCACGGGTCAGGTACGGGGTGCCCCATTTGCGCGCGCCGGTGTCTTGGTAAAACTGCCAGAAGGCATCCCAGTGTTCAGGCTGGATTTGATCGCCRGTAAGCTGGARGATTTCACCGCCAAACGCCTGCGCAAGGCGGCGTTCCTTGCGGATCATYTTRCGYTTTCGGCTGGARAGTTTGGCRAGGAATGCGTCRAAATCYGCGTATTCGTCGTTTTCCCAGTGAAAYTGTTGGCCCGTGCGCTGCATCAAGCCGAAYTTYGGGCCRAGGGCRTATTCTTCTTCMGTGCAAAACGTCATGTGGAAGGAAGAAACGTGGTTTTCYTCGGCWATYTGAATGGCKGAGGTGATCAATGCRCCRCTGGCSWGKTCYGCRTGTTCGGGYTTAACCAGCAAGCGSCGGCCCGTTGCGGGGGTGAAYGGCACGGCGCATTGCAGTTTYGGGTAATAYCGCCCGCCAGCGCGTTCATATGCGCCSGCCCATGCRTGATCAAAAACGTATTCGCCTTGGGAATGGCCTTTGGCGTAAAGCGGCAGTATTCCGATGATTTCACCGTTTAGGCGCGCAACTAAATGGCGCGGTGCCCATCCTGTGCCATCGCCGACGGACCTGCTTTCTTCGAGTGCCAGCAGAAACCTGTGCGTTGTGAACGGGTCTTGCCCATCGGTGCAGGCATCCCAATCGGGTGCGGGGATTGTGGCGATGCTGCCAACTACGCTGACCTCGATTTGCGGGGCGGTTGCCATTATTTGTCCAGCATTTCGCGTAACTGGTAAATTAGCGAAAGGGCCTCGCGGGCGGTTAGTTCATCGGGGTGGATGTCGCGTAAACGGCCTTCAATCTCGGACGGTTTTTGTGGCTGCGCGATGGGCGCGGCGGGGGCGCTGAACAGGGGTAGGTCGTCGATCAGGGTTTCGGCTTTGCCGCTCCCGTCACGGTCTTTTTGCTCCAGCGCGTCCAGCACGGTTCGGGCGCGTTCAACCACGGCGACTGGCAGACCGGCGAGCTTGGCGACCTGCACGCCGTAAGATCGGTCCGCTGCCCCCTCGCGCACTTCGTGGAGGAATATCACGTCACCTTCCCATTCGCGCACGGCTACGGTGGCGTTTTTCAGGCCGGAAAGCTTGGCGGTCAGCGCGGAAAGCTCGTGGTAATGTGTGGCGAACAGGGTTCGACAATGGTTAACGTCGTGCAGGTGTTCCAGCGTCGCCCATGCGATAGACAGGCCGTCATAAGTTGCCGTGCCGCGCCCGATTTCATCGAGGATTACCAACGCGCGATCCCCTGCTTGATTAAGAATAGCGGCGGTTTCGACCATTTCAACCATGAACGTCGATCGCCCACGGGCAAGGTCATCTGCGGCCCCAACGCGGGAAAATAGCTGGTCGATCACGCCAATATGGGCGGATGTGGCCGGAACATATGCGCCCATTTGTGCAAGCAACGCGATCAGGGCGTTTTGGCGAAGGAACGTCGATTTACCGGCCATATTCGGGCCAGTCAGCAACCAAACGGGGCGGCTGTTATCATCACCTGCGGTCAGGTCGCAATCATTGGCCACAAAAGATGCGCCCGTGCGGCGCAGGGCTTGTTCAACCACGGGGTGGCGGCCCCCTTCTATGGCGAACGCCCGCGAGGCATCCATTTGCGGGCGCACCCAGTTTTCCCCGACAGCGATATCGGCGAGGGCGGCGGCAAGATCAGTTTCAGCCAAGGCTTTGGCCGCCTGCGCGATTTGGGCGGCTTGGTTCATGATTGTGGCGCGAAGGTCGGTGAAAATGGATTTTTCAATCTCTAACGCCCGCCCGCCCGCGTTCAGGATTTTGGTTTCCATTTCGGACAAGGGAACCGTGGTGAACCGCACTTGGTTCGCCGTAGTCTGACGGTGGATGAAGGTTTCCGACAGGGGTTCGGCCAGCATCTTTTCGGCATGGCTGGCGGGGGTCTCAACAAAATACCCCAGCACGTTGTTGTGCTTGATTTTGATCGAGGTGATGCCTGTCAGCGCCGCATACTCGGCTTGCATTGCGGCGATCACACTGCGCCCTTCGTCGCGAAGTTTGCGGGCCTCATCGAGGTCTGCGTTGAACCCTGCGGCCACGAAACCACCGTCGCGGGCCAGCAATGGGGGTTCGGCGATCATGGCAACTTCCAACAGCTCCACCAGCGTTTCATGCCCCGTCATATCGTTCGCCGCGTTTTGCAGCACATCGGGTAACGCGCCAGCGAGCGATGCCGATAACGCCCCCGCTTGTGCAAGGCCGCTGCGTAGGGCGGCGATGTCGCGGGGGCCACYGCGATCTAATGCGAGGCGTGAAAGGGCGCGTTCCATGTCGGGTGCTTGGCGYARTGTTTCGCGGGTRTCRTCGGCCAAAGCACGGTTTTCRACGAAGTGWGCGACSGYGTCGTGGCGCGCGTTTATTGTGGYMAGRTCGGTGGAGGGGCTGGTTAGACGGTTGGTYAACAACCGCGCYCCGCCACCKGTTACCGTCCGRTCRATCGTTGCCAGYARSGAWCCGCCRCGTTCGCCGGAAAGGTTGCGRGTTAGYTCYARRTTKCGGCGSGTKGCGGCGTCGATCTGMACSGTTCCGCCTTGGSWTTCYTTRAASGGTGGGCGCARCARTGGCAGTTTYCCGCGYTGGGTGATGTCGAGGTARTCRACAATTGCCCCYATCGCGGCGATTTCCGCACGCTCGAAATTACCRAATGCGTCGAGAGATTTGATTTTGAACAGGCCTGTCAGACGGCCTTCGGCAGCGGTGGAATCAAAGCTGGCGGCAGACAACGGGGTTAAAGCTGCGCCGGATTCCTCCACCGTTTCGCGCAAAGTTTCGGCGCCGGATTCCGCCACTAGGACTTCACGCGGCGCAAGGCGGGCCAGCGTTGGCCCAAGCGTTACGCGCGTTATGGGCGCGACGTGGAAATCGCCGGTGGACACATCCACCCAGCTTATCGCCATTTCGCCGCGCACATCCGCAATAGCCGCGAGGTAGTTATGCGCGCGGGCATCCAGTAGCGAATCTTCGGTTAAGGTTCCGGGGGTAACCAATCGCGTGACATCACGTTTGACGATGGCCTTATAGCCACGCTTTTTGGCCTCCGCCGGGCTTTCCATTTGTTCGGTTACCGCGACACGAAACCCCTTGCGAATAAGGGTTAACAAATACCCTTCAGCGGCATGATGGGGAACACCGCACATGGCGATATCCTTGCCCTCGTGCTTGCCACGTTTAGTTAATGCGATGTCCAGCGCGGCGGCGGCGGCCACGGCATCATCGAAAAACATCTCGTAGAAATCACCCATGCGATAGAACAGCAGCGCGTCGGGATACCGGGCTTTGATCTCTAGATACTGCGCCATCATGGGCGTAATCGTATTGTCTTTTGCAGCCATGTGCGATGCAGCCTTTAAGCGTTGGTGGTTCGGATTTTCTAACACGCCAGATCGCATTGTGGAACCACTTGCGAAGAGGTGAGTAACGTATTACTTTAGAATCATTCCAAAGAGGTGACACATGCTACAATCTTTCACGAACCGCCGTAATTTCAAAGACCTGTCGGAGGCCGAAGTCCTTGCGCTGGCGATCTCGTCTGAAGAAGACGACGCGCGGATTTACCAGACTTACGCGCATGAATTGCGCGAAGAATATCCAGCAACAGCAGCCGTTTTTGACGAAATGGCGTTGGAAGAAAACGAACATCGCAARATGCTGATTGACGCGTTCAAGACCCGTTTCGGGGATGTGATCCCGTTGATACGGCGCGAACACGTTGCGGGATATTACAACCGCAGCCCCGTTTGGCTGGTGCAAAACCTTGGTCTTGAACGCATCCGCGAAGAAGCTCAAAAGATGGAGCGTGACGCGCAGAATTTTTACCTGACCGCCGCGGGGCGATCTTCTGATCCGGCGACACGCAAATTGTTGGGCGATCTGGCAGAGGCCGAAGGGCAACATGAACAATCCGCGGCGCGTATGTCGGTTGATCTGGAATCTGACGCAGGGGATGCTGAAAAAGCCACCGCGCACCGCCAGTTTGTGTTGACGTGGGTGCAACCGGGGTTGGCGGGGCTTATGGATGGCTCGGTTTCCACGCTTGCGCCGATATTTGCCACCGCGTTTGCAACGCAAGACCCGAAGACGACGTTGTTGGTGGGTTTGGCCGCCTCTATCGGGGCAGGTATTTCGATGGGCTTTACCGAAGCCGCGCATGATGACGGCGTGATTTCTGGGCGCGGTGCGCCGTGGAAACGCGGGCTTGCATCCGGCGTTATGACGACGTTGGGTGGTTTGGGCCACGCGCTGCCGTATCTGATTGCCGATTTCTGGACAGCGACATTTATCGCTTTCTTCGTTGTTTTTGTCGAACTGTGGGCGATTGCTTGGATTCAAAACCGTTACATGGAAACCTCGTTCAGCAAAGCGATTTTTCAGGTCGTTTTGGGCGGTGGTTTGGTGTTGGCTGTCGGGATACTTATTGGCGGCGGGTAGTTGTAGTCGCYCTGAAGTCTGCGTAAGGTTTGCTTAACCAGTTTTAAGCCTGAAAGCAGAAATATGTCCAACAGTACCAAAGTTACCGATGAAGAAGCCCTAGCCTATCACCTTGAACCGACGCCGGGGAAAATCGAGATTAACGCCTCGACTGCGATGACCACGCAGCGGGATTTGTCGCTGGCCTATTCGCCCGGCGTTGCCGCGCCTGTTCAAGCCATCGCGGATGATCCGGCGTTGGCGTATGATTACACCACCAAGGGCAATCTGGTGGCGGTTATTTCCAATGGCTCGGCCATTTTGGGGATGGGGAACTTGGGGGCGCTGGCCTCCAAACCCGTGATGGAAGGCAAGGCCGTTCTGTTCAAACGTTTCGCAGACGTTAACGCCATGGACATCGAGCTGGATACCCAAGACCCCGAGGAAATCATTAACGCGGTGCGCCTGATGGGGCCGACTTTCGGCGGCATTAACCTTGAAGACATCAAAGCGCCGGAATGTTTCATCATCGAACAGCGTTTGAAGGAAGAGATGGACATCCCCGTCTTTCACGACGACCAGCACGGCACGGCGGTGATTTGTGCGGCGGGGYTGATWAATGCGCTGCATCTKTCGGGYAAGAARATCGAGGATTGCCGSATYGTGGTTAACGGYGCRGGCGCRGCGGGSATTGCYTGTGTGGAGYTGATGAAATCYATGGGKGCCAAGCACGAYAATTGTCTGGTTTGTGACACYAAAGGCGTGATTTATCAGGGCCGGACCGAGGGCATGAACCAGTGGAAATCGGCKCATGCSGCCAACACGGAATCYCGAACWTTGGACGAGGCGATGGACAAYGCCGAYGTGTTTATCGGNNTGTCTNNGTSAARGGTGCKGTKACGGCWGAGATGGTSAAAWSYATGGCYGCCGATCCSGTGATTTTCGCWATGGCSAACCCTGATCCTGAAATMACYCCCGAAGACGCCCATGCGGTTCGTGAGGACGCGATTGTGGCGACGGGGCGKTCCGATTAYCCCAATCAGGTTAACAATGTTCTGGGGTTTCCRTACYTGTTTCGCGGCGCGCTGGATATCCATGCCCGSGCCATCAACGATGAAATGAAAATCGCATGYGCGGAGGCSTTGGCCGCGCTGGCTCGCGAGGATGTGCCGGATGAAGTCGCACTGGCSTAYGGCAAAAAACTGTCCTTCGGGCGGGATTATATTATTCCGACACCGTTYGAYCCGCGCCTGATTTACATCATCCCGCCAGCGGTTGCGAAGGCGGGGATGGACACGGGCGTAGCGCGCCGCCCGATCATYGATATGGAGGCGTAYGAGCTTAGCYTGAAAGCGCGGCTTGATCCGACGGCGTCAATTTTGCAATCGCTGAATGTTCGGGCCAAACGTGAACATGCACGGATTGTTTTTGCCGAAGGGGATGATGCCCGCGTGGTGCGCGCGGCGGTTGCCTATCGGCGTGCAGGGCTGGGCCAACCCGTGGTGGTTGGGCGCCCCGAAGAGGTTGCAGGCTTTCTTGAGGCGGCAGGCATGCCCGAAGCGATTGACGAGATCGAAGTGGTTAACGCGGCCACGACCACGCATTTGGCGGAATACAAAGATTACCTTTAYAAACGCTTGCAACGTAAGGGCTTTGACAAGCGGGATTGCCATGTGYTGGCCTCGCGGGATCGGCATGTGTTTGCATCCYTGATGCTGGCGCATGACCATGTTGATGGCATGGTKACSGGYGCRACACGTAAATCRGCRCAGGTTCTTAGCCAGATTAACCACGTTTTTGACGCTTCTACCGAAGGCGGYGCGGTGGGTATTACCGCCGTTCTGGCRGGTGGCCGKATGGTCCTGATTGCCGACACGCTGGTGCATGAATGGCCCGARGCCGAAGATTTGGCCGATATTACCGAACGCGCTGCCGCCTTGGCGCGGGATCTGGGGTTGGARCCKCGCGTGGCGCTGGYCAGTTTTTCGACGTTYGGGTATCCGYKWTCKGAACGGGCTGAAAARATGACCATGGCGATCGATGTTCTAGACAAGCGCAACGTGGATTTCGAATATGATGGCGAGATGACTGTTGATGTGGCMCTGAACCCCGACGTGATGAAGCACTACCCGTTCTGTCGGTTAACTGGTCCGGCGAATATTCTGGTTGTTCCGGCACGCCATTCCGCGTCAATTTCGGTGAAGTTGATGCAGGAAATGGGCGGAGCGACCGTGATTGGGCCGATCCTGACGGGGATTGATAAACAGGTTAAGATTTGCTCAACGACCTCAACGGTTAACGACATTTTGAATATGGCGATTATGGCTGCGTGTAAGGTCGGCTGATATGGCGGTTTACAACCTTGGGTCGGTGAATATTGACCATGTTTATCGCGTACCGCATCTGCCTGAGGCGGGGGAAACCTTGGCCGCAACCTCGTTTCACAGTGGTCTTGGCGGTAAAGGCGCGAACCAGTCTATCGCGGTGGCGCGGGCTGGTGGGCAGGTGTTTCATATAGGCGCGATTGGCGCTGATGGTGGTTGGCTGGCGGATCAAATGGCGAATGCGGGGGTTGATACGCGGTTTCTGTCGGTGATTGATATGCCAACGGGCCACGCGATTATTAACGTCGATGATGCCGCGGAAAACGTTATTGTTTTGTTTACCGGCGCGAACCGAGCCYTGAGCAAGGTGATGATTAACGAGGCGTTAAMCRATGCGTCTGCGGGCGATTGGTTGTTGTTGCAAAACGAGACTAACCTYGGCGTTTATGCGGCRAAGGCGGCCAAAGYCAAGRGYMTGCGSGTGGCATATGCGGCGGCCCCCTTTGATGCAGATGCAGCGGCGGCGATGCTGCCRTTYACGGAYTTACTTGCCGTTAACGATATCGAGGCGGCGCAGTTGTCGGCGGCTTTGGGCGTTTCGGCGGCTGATCTGCCGGTAGCGCAAGTTTTGATYACACGCGGGGCYGATGGYGCGACTTTGCRRTCTGGTGACACSGAGATTTCKGTCGATGCTTTCAAAGTTGATCCGGTWGACACWACCGGTGCTGGYGATACGTTTTTGGGSTACTTCCTAGCCGCGCTTGATCTGGGGCGYGRGGMYAAGGATGCGTTAACATTYGCGTCTGCGGCCTCGGCYATCCAAGTTACGAAACCGGGTGCGGCGGCGGCGATTCCTGATGCTGATGCGGTTGAAAKGTTTYTGAAAMGTTAACGAAGTTCRGTRGAWATCGCGCGGAACATYGCGAGRTTTTGCTCGAASGAGCCGTCTTCCTCGAATTCACGATCAGCSGMGTTRGMRGCGAYCACSACGTTGYTRTCYGTGTCGATATAGATGTATTGGCCATAAATYCCGCGMGCGAAGTATTCMCCSGGTTTGGCGTCKGCMGSTARCCACCATTGGAAACCGTATTGGGTTTCGCCAGCTTCTGTTGGCGCACTGATGGCGGTGGATTGTGCGACCCAGTCGGCGGGAACGACTTGTTGGCCGYTATACATTCCGCCTTGYGCGAACATYTGGCCAAAACGGGCGTAGTCGCGGGTTCGCAGGTTYARMCCRCCCARCACGAAGGCCACGCCTTTRCCGTCGGTTAGATAGACGGGGTCAGCCTCCAGTCCCAGCGGRGYYAGCAGTTTTTCGGCCATGAGTTCRGGGATTTCGCGCCCCGTTGCTCCGCGAATGATCATGCCGATGACGTGCGTGTCGATAGAGACGTATTGCCAGCCGATGCCTGCCTCGCGGTCGCGYTTTTTCAGGCCTGCCGCGAATTTGTCCATGGAACCACCGAGCGCCAGAACGCGACCCATTTTGTTGATGTCGGATTTGAAGGACAGGTAATCTTCGTTGAAGGTTACACCRCTGGCCATGTTCAGGACGTTGCGGATGGTGGCSCCYTCATAGGCRGAACCGSYRAGGTYTTTGGCGTATTTGGTTACGGGGTCGTCGATGGACGCGATGTYGCCATCGGCCACGRCGATSCCCATCAAGGCGGAAAGGAAACTTTTGGCGACAGACCATGAAATCCGCAAATCCTCGGGGGTGGTGTCTTTGAAATAGTCTTCGTGYGCGATTTTACCGTCCTTGAGAACSACAAGKGCGGTKACGGAGCGGTCKKTRATCCAGCCRYTYAAKCCATCGGGCATRGYTTTRGGTTCRTGKGSYARTTCRGARGYRGGYGCGTTTGGYACGCCAAGGTTAGTGCTGAAAAATATCGCTTCCATATCGCTGAAATTGGTGACGATGTTCTTTTCGGAAAACAATGCGTTAACAGCGAGTAAACGYTTGATGTCGTGCCGTTTCCATGCGCCGAYSCCGATGCCYGYGCCACCGATTACGGCTGCTGTWGCAAGTATACTCATTATTAACACCTCGGTTTTTCGTTAATTTARGTTAACARCATCCTAAGRCCGCTGGTTACATCGGACTGGATCGACAGGCGCAAGGCGGGTTCGTCGCTGGCGCGCAGTGCGGCGATGATGGTGCGATGTTTTTCGCTGGCGAGGGTTCGTGGCAGTCGGGAATATAAGGATCGCATGGTCGGGCCGGATTGCAGCCAGACGGTTTCCAGTAGGGCCAGCATGGCGGGGGATTGGGCGCGAAGATATAACGTGCGGTGAAATTCGAGGTTGGCACGGACATATCCGATGGCGTCTGCTTTGACGATTTTTTCGGCGATTGTGGCGTTAATGTTTTGTAAACGCTCGATTAAGGCGGGGTGGACGCGGGGTAAGGCGCGTGCGCCTAGTTCGGGTTCCAGCATGGCGCGAATGCAGGCGAGTTCTTCGATGCGGTCATTGGATAGTTCGGGCGTCGAGACGCGACCAGAACCTGACAGGTTTAGCGCGCCTTCAGCGACCAGACGACGGACCGCTTCGCGTGCTGGTGTCATAGAGACGTTGAATTCCGCACCGATACCGCGCAGGGTCAGGGCGGTCGCCGGTTCCATTTCGCCATACATAATGCGGGCGCGAAGGGTGCGGTAGACGTGTTCGTGGGCTGGAATGCTGGGTTCTGGTGTCATGCAGCCATCTTGTGATCACAAAATGGGTTGGGTCAAGTGGTAAATTTCACTGCATGCAATTTTGCACCATGTTCGCGCAGCCAGTTACGGTGATTTTGGTAATCCGGCATCAGGGTTTCGACGACATCCCAAAAGGCGGCAGAATGATTCATTTCGGCCAGATGCGCGACTTCGTGTGCGGCGACATAATCAAGCACTACGGGCGGCGCCATGACAAGGCGCCACGAAAACATCAGGTTGCCTTCAGCGGAACACGACCCCCAACGAGAGCGCGTGTCGCGCAGCGTGATGCGGTTGAAGGGGCGGCCAAGTTGGGCGGCGTATTTTTCAACGGCGGGGTAAAGGGCGTTGCGGGCCTCGGTCTTAACAAAGGCTTGCAGGCGTGCGCCGGAGTGTTTGCCGCCGACGAGGATTTTGTCGCCTTCCACACGGATTGACCGGCCTGTGGTGCTGGCGATTTCGAGGGTGGCGCCGCGAAATGGAAGACGGCCACCGTCTAGTAGAACGGCAGTTTCGGGAAGTTTGGAGATTTGTGCGCGAAGCCAGCCTTCTTGCCTTTCCGCGAACCCTTCGGCCTCGCGCATTGAGGCGCGGGTGGGCAGGGTTAGCGTGGCTTTACCGTCTGTGCGCGACAGGCGAAGGGTGAAGCGTTTGGCGCGAGGGTTGCGCTTTATGCGCACCTCGATTGGTGGGGAGCCTATGAAGATAGGGCCGCTCAACCTTTGGTTTTGGCACGGTGGGTTTTGATGAATGCCGCGATTTTAGGCTGAATCATGCTGCGCCAACGCGAACCGTTGAAGATGCCGTAATGCCCGACGCCCTCTTGAAGGTAATGTTCGCGTTTATTGTCGGGAATGTTTGGGGTCAGGGTGTGCGCGGCCTTGGTTTGGCCTTCGCCTGTAATGTCGTCTTTTTCGCCCTCGATCGTTAGCAGTGCAATGTCTTTGATGATGGACGGGTCGATCAGGGTGTCACGGTAATAGTATTCGCCTTGCGCCAAAAGATGCTGTTGGAAAACGCGGTCGATGGTCTGGATGTAGAATTCCTCGGTCAGGTCCATCACGGCCATGTATTCGTCGTAAAAGGCGCGGTGGGCGGTGGTGCTGTCGCCGTCGCCCTCGATTAGATGTTTGAACTGGGTTTTGTGAGAATCAACGTGCTTGTCCATGTTCATGGACATGAAGCCGGACAGTTGCAGGAAGCCGGGGTAAACGCGGCGCATAAAGCCGGTATTTGGCCAAGGAACGGTTACGATGACGTTTTTCTGGAACCACGACAGCGGTTTGTCCATCGCCAGCTTGTTGGGTACTTGCGGGTTCTGTGTCGCATCAATCGGCGACCCCATAAGCGTGATCGACGACGGGCGGAATTTTTCTTTGTTTTTAGCCATCAGTGTGGCGGCTACGAGCATTGGAACGCCCGGTTGGCAAACGGCCATAACGGCAGGGCGGTCGCCCCCTTCGCCAAGGATGCGGCAGAAATCAACGAGATAATCGGCGTAGTCATCCAGATCGAACTTGCCATCGGACAGCGGAATATCGCGGCCATCAATCCAGTCGGTGATGTAAATGTCATGTTCGGGCAGCATTGCTTCGACCGTTCCGCGCAGAAGTGTGGCGTAGTGGCCAGACATGGGCGCAATGATCAG